>CAVRCF010000002.1:0-437322 GCA_963719505.1 Halobacteriovoraceae bacterium | reverse complement strand
TGGTCAATTTTAAAGGTTTAATGGCGAGGAGAGCAAAATAAAAATTTATGCCGTAGGTGGATCAGTAAGAGATAGACTTTTACACAGACACTCCAATGGATAAAGATTTTGTTGTCGTGGACTCGTGTCAAAAAGAGCTTGAGAGTTTGGGGTTTATGAAGGTTGGAAAATCCCACGATGTCTATTTGCACCCAAAAACAAGAGAAGAGTATACTCTTGCTGTTAATAATTCTATTGTAGAAAATTTACAGCGAGACCTAACAATAAACTCAATTGCTGTAGACCAAAAAACTGGTGAGTTCTTCGACCCTTTGGGTGGAAGAAAAGATATTAGCCTCAAGGTTCTACGTCACAATCCATTTTTCGATACTGACCCTGTAAGAGTTTTGCGTTTGATGAGATTTAAAGCAAGGCTTGAGGGTTTTAAAGTTGCAGCTCAGACGCAAATTTTTGTAGACGGCCTCTTAAAAAATAGCTCTTTATTTACTGGGATTTCTGAACAGAGAATTTCGAATGAGCTGATAAAGGGTTTTAATTCTAATGACACGAATAGTTTCATCTCTGAAATTGATAAAAGTCATGTTTTGGATCTTCTTTATCATGAAAAAGTGAATCTTTCATTAGTTCAAAGCCACTTAGAATTTTCTTTAAATGAAAAAGTGGCATTGTGCTTTTTTCACGATGGGCCGCGAGCAATAGAAAACTTTCTTGAAAAATTCTTGTTCCCAAAAGAGTCTGTCTCACTTTGTTTAGATTTAAAGAGGGTCTTGGATCTAGATATAAAGGATAGTGAAGTAGAGCTTCTTTCACTTCTAGAAACGATGAGATGGAGTGAAAGTGATGGGCGTTTTGACCGAGTCCTCAGCTGTCTGGAGAAGATGGGGGAGTTGACAAAAGTCACCGAGCTTGAAAATGCGAGGAAAGCTTTAAAAGGTATCGATTATAAAGAAGTTACTCAAATGACGTCCATAAAGATGCCAAAAAGGCTATTCAAGTGCTCATTTACAAACTATTAGAAGACTTGTCTAGATAGATTTTCCAAACTTGATTTACATCTTTGGTTTTTGGACGTATCACTAGCAAATATTAATATTTAAGGAGATGTTTATGAAGTTTTTACTTATTGCTCTTAGCCTTGTTTCGACTTTTGCCTTTGCTAATGAGGGTAACTTGAATATGTATTACACAGGATTTGAAGGCGGAAATAGAGTTTTCCTTTCATGTGACTATGCAGAGGGACAAACAAGATTTGTTCTCGAAAAACTAGGTGCAAAAAATATTAGAACAAATTGTTTTGGTGGAATTCAGTTTGGGAGTATGAGTCCAGTTTCACTTAGAGCGACATATTCAACTGATGATTCAAGAGTTGGAGAGATTGTTGATCTTAAAAACTGGAATGGAAACTGCTTCTTTGAGACAGCTCTGGTAGAGGAGATCCTTAGGACTTTCCAATTTCAGAACTTTTAAGAGAAAGAGGGCATTGTTTTAGAAATGACTCTTCGTATCATTACCAAATAAAATTATAGATATTCGCACGCCCCTGAAAAGGGGCTTGTGATTAATTTTTCTTAACATCTTCTCGTCGTCCTGTGCAAACTTTCACCTTGAATTTTTTATAAGACAAAGACTGTTTTTTACAATAAATTGTCTCCATGAAATATTTGTTATTCTTCTGCTAATTCCGTTTTTCTCCGCATGCTCGATTTTTGGCGTCAATGATACTGAACAGATTCCTTATGAAGTATTACTCTCTGAAGATAAAAAAGAGATAAGATTATATAAACCGTTTATTAAAGCTCAGGTAGAGCTTCCTGGAAAGATGAATGAATCTAGGGACGATAGTTTTAAAATACTAGCAGACTATATTTTCTGGTAAAAATGAGCTTCAGTCAAAGATTTCTATGACAAGTCCAGTCGTTGTTAAAAGTGATGAACAGAAGAGCAAGAAGATCGCGATGACTTCTCCTGTGATCGTTAATGAGAGTAAGAATAAACTCAGATGTTTTTTAAGATGCCAGCTAAGTATACTTTGGAGTCACTCCCAAGGCCAAAAGACAAGAGAATAGAGATCTCCACAGAAGAAGAAAAAATCTATGCTGTCATAACTTACTCTGGAAGTTGAGATGCCAGGAGCTTTCAGAAGAAAGAAGAAGAGCTCAAAAGCTGGGTTAATAGTCTTGGGGAGTATAAAGTAGATTCCGTCGCAAAGTATGCAGGTTACAATCCTCCATGGACACTTCCTTGGTTTAGAAAAAATGAAGTCCTTTTAGAAATATCAAAGTAAAATCTAGAAAAATCTGACATCTGTGTCCATTCGTCATCCTGCGTGATAGTAAATATATAATTACTATTGAGAGGTTGAATTTATGAAAATCGTTTTTATCTTTTTACTTGTTGCGAGTTCCTTAAACGCATTGTCTCTGATTATGTACTGGCCAAATTAGTTTTGAAACAAACAGTAAAACCGGAACCATATTTAAAAATAGAGTTGCCTTTATCCGAAAGAAGAGTTGTAAGGCAACAAGATTCTATCGTATAAAACGAACCCGTGCAGATTCCACCTCTCAAGAAAAGCCCTCCGAGAGCAGAAAATAATATCAATGAGCAACGAAAAAAGATTCTTGTTGTTGAAGACGAAAGTCGCTATTCAGCACATTCTCAAAGTATTGTTAGAGGACTTAGATTTTGAGGTCGTTCTTTCAGGTGATGGAAAGCAAGCTCTTGAAGAGATCGAAAACAATAGGGACTCCTATGATTTGGTTCTTTCAGATATTCAGATGCCAAATATGGATGGATTGAGCTGTTTAAAATATACGCGATCTCTCAGGGAAAGAATTCCTTATGTTTTAATGACGGGGGGAGTTTCGTTTGAAGATGAGTCTTTTGCCTCTCAGGTAGATGGACTTATCGCCAAACCTTTTAATAGCGAAACGATAAAAGATGTCCTTATAAAGCTCTTGGTAAAAATGAAAAGTCTTGTGCTTCGTAAAGTCTCTCTTTGATAGGAAATATTTGAAAACGACCATTTAAAATATACCCCAACATTCTTGATGATAAGCTCTTGGCTTGGAATGCTGCAGACTAAGCTCATGATCAATCATATTAATTCACTAGATCTTATTGATAAGAGAGTCCTCGTGCTCAACGATAATTTCGGGAGCGGTAGCTTGTAGATTGAAAAGCAGCGGAAATTGTTTTCTATTCAGACTCTTTTATCTCCCATCAAGCAGCAAAGAGTAATATTGATCGTTCGATTCACTACATCAACGATTTGTCTGAACTTCAGGTCATTTCGATTTTATTTTTTTACACATTCCAAAAAATTATTCATTTTTAGAAGATATTTTATGCCAAGTCTGCACATTTGACAAAGAGTCAAGCTAATTTGTTGCTCAATGATTAAGCACCTTGCTGGCGGAGCCTTTGATCTCATCAATAAGTACTTCGGTAATACAAGACTAGTTTTGCGAAAAAAGCGCGGATTGATTTTCGCTGAGTTCGAAAAGGAACCAGTCCAGTCTCCATATCCCTTAGAGGTACTTGATGCCTTCGATTTTCCTATTACAAACCATTCAAATGTCTTTAGTCGTGAAAAGCTCGATATAAGGACCCCCGTTTTTCTCATTTTATCCCCCAAGGAATTGAAGGCTCAATTTTAGGGTGTGGCAACGGCCTTGTAGGGATAAAGCTGCGCAGATCATAAATCCAAAAGCTCAAATTATCTTTTGTGATGAATCAAAAATGGCTTTACTGTCGGCGGCTAGAAATTTAGTCATATTTCAAAAAATTCTGGGTGAGTATATTGAACGACGAGGTCGATACCCCAAAAAATCGATTTGGCTTCTCTTTTCGTCTCTCATCAAGGGCACACCATTGGACACTTTTGTTGCCAGAACAATGTTTAGGGATGCTAAGCGAGCTCTCAAGGCTGGAGGGAAGCTTAGAGTTATTTGGCAATAATCACTTGGGTACCATATTTCCCTAAAAAGATTTTTGGCAATGTGTCTAAAATAGGTCAAAACAAAAAATTTGTCGTTTTGGAGTCCTCTAAAAGGTAAATGTGAAGAATAAAACACGGCCAAAAGGCTCGTAAGTATGTATGATGGTCGTGTTATTAACGGTAGCTTAAAGGTGCTATGAAGAAGTTATTCATTCTAATTTTTACCACCTGTTTTTTGACAGCGAACCTGGCTTTTGCACAAAACGAAGTTATTAGCCTCAGAGTTACAGGAGCGCTTGATCAAAAAGACTCTCAGTTTTGTTGGGTGTTCTCAACTCTTACAATTGTAGAGAGTATATTTCTTGAAAGTCATCCACAAGTGGACCCTAAGGAAATAAATCTTTTCGCTGGTACTTTAAAGAGTCAACTGGCTCTGACAAAAACTCAGGCCAAATTTTCATTCTAGAGAAATAGGTTTAGTTAGCGACGCTGATTACTGGGTCAGACTCAGGTCATATAACTCAGACAATATTTTTAGGTGAAAAACTAGTCCTTTTTCCTTAGAGAAAAGTTCTTTAGTGGACTGAGTTTTGGTCTACGCGATGATAAAATCTCAGGCCTGGAGTGCTCATCCCGATCCTACAAGGCCTGGAAATCCAAGCTTATTTTGTATCCCGATCAGACGAAGAATCATAAAAAACTGATTGGATTAAAAGACACCAATTGGATACTGGTTTGAAAGTCATGTGGTCGTCATTTATGCGCAGAATATGATCAAGAAGGAAAAGCGCTTAAATATCTTATCAAAGATAGTTATCCTCCTTACTTCTATGAAAAGGATGCGAATGTAGTGCATTCTATTATTAAAACTCTCTCTGGAATATCAAATCTTGAATCACTATGAAGAATAACATACGTAGCCATCATAGGAGCTTCGAGCGATCCAAAAAGGTTTTCCATCAGGCACAAGTAAGTTTAAAGGATAACGGCTATAACTGTTTTTTTAGCCTAATCTAATCAAAAGAAGATTGATGGTTTTGAGGTCTATTCAAGCTTTGAACATATACCATCCGACATTGATCACAGTTTATATTAGCCCCTCAAAGCAGAGTTCACTTTTTGAAGACATTAAAAATAAGGTGTCGCCGAGTCATATTTAATCCCGGCACAGAGAATCCTCATCTCGCCTCACAAATTGGGTGTTGAGGTTCTTAAATGCTTGCACACTTGTCATGCTTCAAAGTGGTTGATTTGAATAAAAGCTGGAGGCTTTACGGGCCCCAGATTATCTATGAGAGAGTCATGGTATCTTCTGAAAAGTTTGGTATAAGGAATGTCTTTTCTCCAAGTGCAAAAGCTTCATCCATTTTTCGTTCAAGAAGTTTAAATACTGTCAGCGGATCCTTACTCGGCTTCAACTTGAAAAACTATATCAAAGCAGTTTATCAATAGTTTTGATTGGTAAGAAGCAATGCCCTTTTATCTTAAGTTGAAGAAGGCGCTTGCCGACTGAGGGAACATCCGTCCATTAAATGTTCTAATTCTCTTTCAATCGCAAACGTAGTCTTTCTATCTAATAAAACCCCAAATTTGTTTTCTAGGATTTCATCTTTTACTTCACTTTTCACAACGACCTCCTTGTCCTCGTATCAAGTATTATCTCTTGGCTTATGTTGTTTTTCTATTCGTTGTTTTCTATTATTGTGATTCATCGTTTGAGTCAGAGTGGTTTTACTGGGATCTTCTTTCTTCATGCCATTCATTTGGTTGAACTTCTTTGTAGGCGTTCGACATTTTTTGAACGATCCTCTGCTGTCCCGTAACTTGTCAAAGTGTCTCCACTGGATACACCTTGCTCACCGGCAATGGACTCAATCTTTTCTTGATCCTTATCTCCAAATCGCTTTTTCGAGAAGTTCTCTTTTGATCCCTCCTCGAGACATGTTGTGAAGATTGATTGGATTTCTTCGTTCTCTTTTTCATTATTATATTTTATAGTCATAAAAACCTCCTGATAAAATTATCAAAAAAAAATCTTGGGGAAAAGTAGAGAATTTGTAAATAAATCTCGACACAAATGAAAGAAAGGAAAAGAAATATCGTTTTGCCATTAATTGACAAAGTAGGCCTCTTAGCATCCTAAGGGTTGTTAAAGGAGATGTGTTTTTTTCTACACAAAGAGTTTGATAGGCCACTGCCTGTTGAATACCTTTCTAATGCTATATTTAAACGAGAAGCATAGGGGCGGGTATGGACTTTTTAAACAATTCAAAAACAGCAAAATTTATTCGTGATAAGAATTGGAAAAAGCATCCTTTAGGGCAGCCTCATGGGTCGGCCGTTGAGCTAAAGTTCACCTCTCGAGTTGATTAAGTCAATCCACACGAGGATTTAGCAAAGAAGCCTATTTCTTTTTTAACGATAGTTTTTTAAGCTACCTCGGAGAGGGAAATCATAGTGAAAAAATGGGACTTTCAGGAAAAGAAGTATGGGGCAGCTTTGGGATTCGACCACTGGTCATTATTTTGAGCAAGTTTTTTCCGGCGGAAAACGTGGATAGAGAATGAAAGTGCTATGATGCCAAGAAATGGGGATGGTCGAATTAACTGATCTCAGTTTTAGCTTTTCACCACTAAAGAGTTTGCAGGGTTCTATTTTGGGGTGATTGTTAGCTGCAATGAGGTGACAACAGATATTTTAAATAAACAGAGATTTTCTAATGTCCTTGAAAGCTCATCCGATTTTATTGCCGCAGTTGATAAAGATTTAAAGTATCTTTTTTTTAATGAAGCTCACCAAAATGAATTTAGTCGATTATTTAACGCTAACTTTGAGACTGGATCTCATGTTCTTGGAAAACTAGAAAAATTTCCAGAAGAAAATCTAATTTGAAGTAATTTGGAAGAAAGCTTTAAATGGTGAAGTTTTTACTGTAACGGAAGAATTTGAATTTCCAGACACTGATAACACTTGGTCTCAGAGTCTGGAAGATCAAACTCTTCTGTAAGAGTAAAGATTTCACCACTTAAAGCTCTCTTCCAAATTCCTTCAAACTTGAGTTTTTCTTCTGGATAGCTTTCGAACTTTTCAAGAACATGAGAGCCAGTCTCAAGGTTAACGTTGAAAAATCGACTGTATTCTACTTGATGAGCTTCATTAAAAAAAAGATACTTTAAATCTTTATCAACTGCTGCAATAAAATCGGATGAGCTTTCAAGGACATTAGAAAATCTCTGTTTATTTAAAATATCTGTTGTTATCTCATTGCAGCTAACAATCACCCCAAGAATAGAACCATGCAAACTCTTTAGTGGTGAAAAGCTAAAATTCCAATCAGTTAATTCGACCTTCCCATTTCTAGGCATCATGATACTTTCATTTTCTCTGTCGACGTTTTCCCCACCGGAAAAAACTTGCTCAAAATAATGACCAGTGGTTGAATCCCAAAGCTGCCCCCATACTTCCTTTCCTGACATTCCTATTTTTTCACTATGACTTCCGTCTCCGAGGTAACTTAAAAAATTATCGTTAAAAAAGAAGTAGGCTTCTTTGCTAAAATAAATAACGCCCGGTGTGGATTGACACAAAAGACTTGAGAGGTGAACTTTAAGCTCGACAGGCCAATCATGAGGCTGCCCCAAAGGATGCTTTTTCCAATTCTTATCACGAATCAATTTTGCTGTTTTTGAATTGTTTAAAAAGTCCATACCGCCCTATGCTTCTCGTTTAAATATAGCATTAGAAAGGCTTTAAATGAACAGGCAGTGGCCAATCAAACTCTTTGTGTAGAAAAAAACACATCTCCTTAACAACCCTTAGGAATCTGAGCCTACTTTGTCAATTAATGGCAAGACGATATTTCTTTACGTCTTTCATTTGTGTCGAGATTTATTTACAAATTCTCTACTTTTTCCCCAAGATTTTTTTTAGCTCCTCACTGATAATTTTATCAGGAGGTTTTTATGACTATAAAATATAATAATGAAAAAGGACTAAACGAGAGAAAATCCAATCAATCTTCACAACATCTCGAGGAGGGATCAAAAGAGAACTTCTCGAAAAAGCGATTTGGAGATAAGGATCAAGAAAAGATTGAGTCCATTGCCGGTGAGCAAGGTGTATCCAGTGGAGACAGCTTTGACAAGTACCCTCAAGGGACAGCAGAGGATCGTTCAAAAAATGTCGAAGGCAAGGCTGCAAAAAAAGTCAACCAAATGAATGGCATGAAGAAAGAGGATCCTAGTAAAACTACTCTGACTCAAACGATCAATCACAATAATAGAAAACAACAAATAGAAAAACAACAAGAACATAAGCCAAGAGATAATGCTTGATACCAAGGACAAGGAGGTCGTTGTGAAAAGTGAAGTAAAAGATGAAATCCTAGAAAACAAATTTGGGGTTTTATTAGATAGAAAGACTACGTTTGCGATTGAAAGAGAATTAGAACATTTAATGGACAGATGTCCCTCAGTCGCAACGCCTCTTCTTCAACTTAAGATAAAGGGGCAATACTACCAATCAAAACTATTGATAAACTGCTTTGATATAGTTTTTCAAGTTGAAGGCCGAGGTAAGGATCCGCTGACAGTATTTAAACTTCTTGAACGAAAAATGGATAAGAAGCTTTTGGCTTGGAGAAAAGACAGATTCCTTATACCAAACTTTTCAGAAGATACCATGACTCTCTCTTAGATAATCTGGGGGCCCGTAAAGCCTCCAGCTTTTATTCAAATGAACCACTTTGAAGCATGACAAGTGTGCAAGCATTTACAACCTCAACACCCAATTCTTTTAACTGTGAGGCGAGATGAGGATTCTCTGTGCCGGGATTAAATATGACTCGGCGACACCCTTTATTTTTAATGTCTTCAAAAAGTGAACTCTGCTTTGAGGGGCTAATATAAACTGTGATCGTATCTATGTCGGATGGTATATGTTCAAAGCTTGAATAGACCTTAAAACCATCAATCTTCTTTTGATTAGGATTAACTAAGAAACAGTTATAGCCGTTATCCTTTAAACTTACTTGTGCCTGATGGGAAAACCTTTTTGGATCGCTCGAAGCTCCTATGATGGCTACGTGTTTATTCTTCATAGTGATTCAAGATTTGATATTCCAGAGAGAGTTTTAATAATAGAATGCACTACATTCGCATCCTTTTCATAGAAGTAAGGAGGATAACTATCTTTGATAAGATATTTAAGCGCTTTTCCTTCTTGATCATATTCTGCGCCGTAAATGACGACCACATGACTTTCAAACCAGTATCCAATTGGTGCTCTTTGATCCAATGAGTTTTTTATGATTCTTGGTATTTCTGATCGAGATACAAAATAAGCTTGATTTCCAGGCCTTGCAGTAGGATCGGGATGAGCACTCCAGCCTGAGATTTTATCACTTATCGCGTAAGACCAAAACTCGAGTCCACCAAAGAGCTTTTCTCTGAGTTCAAAAGGACTAAGTTTTTCACCTAAAAATATTGTCTGAGTTATCTGACCTGAGTCTGACCTAGAGTAATCAGCGTCGCTAACTAAACCTATTTCTCTAGAATGAAAATTTGCGGCATCTATTATGGCCCCTTGATTTTTGTCAGAGCCAGTTGACTCTTTAAAGTACCAGCGAGAAAGATTTATTTCTTTAGGGTCCACTTGTGGATGACTTTCAAGAAATATACTCTCTACAATTGTAAGAGTTGAGAACACCCAACAAAACTGAGAGTCTTTTTGATCAAGCGCTCCTGTAACTCTGAGGCTAATAACTTCGTTTTGTGCAAAAGCCAGGTTCGCTGTCAAAAAACAGGTGGTAAAAATTAGAGTGAATAACTTCTTCATGGCACCTTTAAGCTACCGTTAATAACACGACCATCATACATACTTACGAGCCTTTTGGCCGTGTTTTATTCTTCACATTTACCTTTTAGAGGACTCCAAAACGACAAATTTTTTGTTTTGACCTATTTTAGACACATTGCCAAAAATCTTTTTTAGGGAAATATGGTACCCAAGATGATTATTGCCAATAACTCTAAGCTTCCCTCCAGCCTTGAGAGCTCGCTTAGCATCCCTAAACATTTGTCTGGCAACAAAGTCTCCAATGGTGTGCCCTTGATGAAACGGAGGATTACACAGAACCAAATCAAGCTCTTTTGGGGTATCGACCTCAAAGCAATTGGTCCAAATATACTCACCAGAATTTTTTGAAATATGACTAAAGTTCTTAGCCGCCGACAGTAAAGCCATTTTTGATTCATCACAAAAGATAATTTGAGCTTTTGGATTTATGATCTTGGCCTTTATCCCTACAAGGCCGTTGCCACACCCTAAGTCTAAAATTGAGCCTTCAATTCCTTGGGGGATAAAATCTAGAAAGAAGCGAGTGCCTATATCGAGCTTTTCACGACTAAAGACATTTGAATGGTTTGTAATAGGAAAATCGAAGCCATCAAGATTTACCTCTAAAGGATATGGAGACTGGACTGGCTCCCTTTCGAATTCAGCGAAAATCAATCGCGCTTTTTTTCGGGCCAAACTAGTGCTTGTATTACCGAAGTACTTATTGATGAGATCAAAGGCTCCGCCAGCAAGGTGCTTAATCATTGAGCAACAAATTAGCTTAGACTCTTTTGTCAAATGCCCAGAGACTTGGCATAAAATATCTTCTAAAAATGAATAATTTTTTGGAATGTGTAAAAAAATAAAATCGAAATGACCTTGAAGTTCAGACAAATCGTTGATGTAGTGAATCGAACGATCAATATTACTCTTTGCTGCTTGATGGGAGATAAAAGAGTCTGAATAGAAAACAATTTCCGCTCTTTCAATATTACAAGCTATCGCTCCAAAATTATCGTTGAGCACGAGGACTCTCTTATCAATAAGATCTAGTGAATTAATATGATTGATCATAAGCTCATCTGCAGCATTCCAAGCCAAGAGCTTATCATCAAGAATGTTGGGGTATCTTTTTAAATGGTCAGTTTTCAAATATTTCCTATCAAAGAGAGACTTTTACGAAGCACAAGACTTTTCATTTTTACCAAGAGCTTTATAAAGGACATCTTTTATCGTTTCGCTATTAAAAGGTTTGGCGATAAGTCCATCTACCTGAGAGGCAAAAGACTCATCTTCAAACGAAACTCCCCCCGTCATTAAAACATAAGGAATTCTTTCCCCTGAGAGATCGCGTATCCTTTTAAACAGCTCAATCCCATTCATATTTGGCATCTGAATATCTGAAAGAACCAAATCATAGGAGTCCCTATTGTTTTCGATCTCTTCAAGAGCTTGCTTTCCATCACCTGAAAGAACGACCTCAAAATCTAAGTCCTCTAACAATACTTTGAGAATGTGCTGAATGGCCACTTCGTCTTCAACAACAAGAATCTTTTTTCGTTGCTCATTGATATTATTTTCTGTCTCGGAGGGCTTTTCTTGAGAGGTGGAATCTACACGGGTTCGTTTTTTATCGATAGAATCTTGTTGCCTTACAACTCTTCTTTCGGATAAAGGCAACTCTATTTTAAATATGGTTCCGGTTTTACTGTTTGTTTCAAAACTAATTTGGCCCTCATGATCAGAGACAATCTGATGGCATAAAGAGAGTCCAATACCAGTTCCTTTGTTAACACCTTTAGATGTGAAAAAGGGATCAAAGACTTTACTTTGAATATCATCTGGAATTCCACTTCCGTTGTCTTTGACTTTTAAGATAACAGAAGCCATTGGTGAAACTTCAAGAGAAACTTCTATTTTCTTTGTTTCATTCTTTTCAATAGCATCTTTTGCATTCGTTATGAGATTGATAACGACTTGTTGAATTCTTCCTCTATCTCCCAAAATAAAAGGATTTCCCTGTGTTGTTAGGCTTAGATCAATTCCCTCTTTTTCAAAAATTTCACGAATGGCTAAAACAGATTCCTGCAAGAGCTCACTGACATCAAAGTCGTCCATCCCTTGCCCATCTTGCCTAGAAATATTCTTTAGCCCCTTAACAATTGATGTTACTCGCTCTATAGCGTTATCAATATGACCAAGGCTTTTGTCAATAGTATCCTCATTGAGAGTCTTTTTGTTAAGTTGTGATTTTAGTAAGTCGCAATAACCCTTAATGATGGCCATCGGATTATTAATCTCATGTCCAACACCAGCTGCTAGGGATCCCAAAGAAGCAAGCTTGTCTTGGTGAAAGGAAATCTTTTTTTGTTTTTCAAGTTCCTGTAGTATTTCGTATTCCTCTGTTTTATCCCAGTTGATTCCGATCATATGAATTGGATTGCCTTTACTATCTCTTTTTATATTCCCACGAGCTCCAATATACCGAGTTACTCCATCACTATCCACAATTCCAAAAGTTGATAAGAACTCCTTCTTACCATCTAAAGCCTCTTGAAGATCATTAGTCGCAAATTCCCTCCACTGGGGATCAAGTCTGCTCTCCCATGCTTCGTAGGCACCTGAGAAGTCATCTTTTTTCACATCGAAAACATTGTAATTACTATCATCCCAGATGAGGATATTTTTTTTAATATCCCAATTGAAGGTTCCAACTTTCATCGTTTCAAAAATAAACTTTTGACTCTCTTCCATATTGACTATACTGGTAATATCTTGAAAGACGCCCACAAGCTTAAAAATTTCACCTAAATCATTTTTTACAGGATGACCTTTAGACCTCACCCATTTATCAACGCCCTTGGCATCTCGAAACTCAAAATTATCTTCAAATTCAATTCCCTCTTCAATCGAGCGACTAACCATTGAGCTGATTTTGTCTCTTTCATGGGGCGCATAAAAATCAATAGACTCATCTTTATCAAATGATTGGTCTTCTTTTACTCCATAAATATCGTAAACACCTTTTGTCCAAAATACTTTTCCCGTTGCTACTTCAAGCTCCCAATATCCTGTTTTACAAATTTTTTGAATATCCGTAAATTGGCCTTGCATCCGCTGAAGCTCGAGATTGGATTTTTTAATTTCTAGGTTTCGAATGACCTGCTTGGCAAATGTTTCGAGTGTCAATATTTGATTTGAACTCAATTCCATCGTCTTTCTATCGGCAACACTCAGTGTCCCAATCGCAACGCCCTCTTTTGTTATAAGAGGTATACCTGCATAAGAAAGAAGCCCTAAATCTTTTGTATAAAGATCATTTAGCATTCCCGCTTTAACTTTAGAAACATCATCAATAATTAATGGTTTTTTTGACTTAATAACAAGGTCACAGCCTGAACCAAGTCTAATAGCTTCGCTTAAACTAAAGCCAAATTTTGAAATAAAACGAATGACATTTTCATCAACGATACTAATAAAGGCGTATTTTGCGTCACAGATAATTGCCGCAGTTTTTGCAAGTTCATCTAAGTTTTCGTCTCTGCCGGACTCAAAAATAGCATATTCTTGCACTAGATCTAAGCGCAGCTTTTCATCTATTAACTTACTCATCTTTACCTCAAATATTATTCTATATCTTATCGGCAGAAATCTCTTCAAATATCCTAAATTATTATGAAAAATAGATTTTAAATGTAAATATCTCGTTAAGAGCTCGTCTAGATATAAACATACAGGTTATATCTAATTGATTTTAGTAATATCTTTTATAAAATCTTAATTAGGAGGAATTGCTATGCTAGGAATCATACGAAAGTTTGTAAATAAAGGTTTAAATAGGAACAAAGGTCTCAAACGCTCAAAAAATGGGCATATAAAGGCAAATCGACAGGGTGTAGACGAGATCCCAAATGAACCTTTTGGTTGTGAGGCGCCGCCTATTAGAGTTGAAGATAAAGGTGACTATACCAAAAAATTACGGAGAACTAATTCGGCCATCGACAACAGATAGAGTATCATCATAACTTAAAGAATGAAGATCCAAATAAGCATCTCCACGTTGAAGACTTTTTCTTTTTATAGAATTCATATTCAGAGGACTGGGGCGATAGACCAAGTTTGAATTAGCTTTGTAGACAAAAACATCTCCCTTACCGAAAGCAATAATTGTTTTGTCAGGGTTTATCGTCAGACTTGTTTGCTCGTCAATCCCGATTCCCAAAATAGATTTCAAATTAAAATTCATAAGAGTTTTATACATAAACCCCAGAAGTCTTCCCTCTCTTTGTCTTTCAGAAAAATGAGTGTCCGTTATAATACCGCTTAAAAATGGATGATAAAAGAAGTCGTGCTCGATTGAGATAGCTTCACTCAATGGATTTTGCAACACATAGCGACTACTCACCCCACCCCTTTGAGCTGAAAAAATAAACTCTCCCATAATAGCAAGGCCTGCACTCGTACCAGAAACTGGCAAACCACTTTGAACCTTTGAGATAAGCTTTTTATGAAAAGATGATCCTTTGATTCTGTCGATATATTTTGACTGATCTCCGCCTGTAAAGAAAATGGCATCAGCTTTTTCTAAGAGAGCGAGAACATTTTTTTTCTCAGCGGCAGTTCTATTTAAAAACGAGACGACTGATATTGAATTTAGTTTATGGTTTGACTGTTGTGCAAGACGATTAAAATCAAATATGTATCTGTGCTCTAGCCTATCTTTGCCCGAGACGATAAGAAGATCTCCGCCTCTAGCGGCAGCGATAAAATTTGAAAGGCCAATAGCTTCATTCTTTCCACCGCCCAAGAGAGTAAATATAGTCTGTGTCGTAACGTTAAAATCATGTATCGATCCGTAACGATTTAATAAGTAAGAGCTATCTTTAACCGATGGGATACCAAAGACAAATTCTCTCGCCTGATCAGATTCATAAACAGCAACATGATCGTGCCCAATAAGAGGAATACTTGAAAACAAATGGGACTTTGAAGGAAGAAATTTTTTAGAATAGTGGTAAAAATTTTGTGCTCTCTCTATCCTATTCTGTCCTTGTGTCATGGCTTCACATGTTCTGTCTAAGCTATCTTCACCTTTATCCTCTTCTGACATTAAGAACACCAGATTTTTGCGCTTAAAATTCAATCTCAAAGCTTCAAGGTCAAACTTCTCTAGATATTTGGCTCTATTTTTAGGGCCGTAGATATACTCATTAAAACCATGACAAAGTTGACTTTGATCTAAGCTTTCAAAATTTCCATTTTGAAAAGTGTAGCGGATATCATCAAGATATAAATAAGAAGATGGATTGGAAGGGATAATGGTCAATTTTTGGGGTATGACTAAATCGATTTCTGTTCCAAAAGCGTATCTCTGTGTAAACTGACCTCCAGCGGAGTGCCCAGTGATCACAACCTCACGAAGATTTGGAAAAGTTCCTGAAAGAGCAACACTTTTAACTAACGAATCAATAATAGTAAAAGAGCTCGTTTTTGTCTCGTCTTGAGAGAGGTAACCGTACTTCCACTTTTCAAACCAATTCTTCCCCCAGTATATCTCATTAGGCTTTTTCTGATCTGTAACTTTTCGAAAGGTCGGAGCAAGAATGATTGTCTTTTTCTCAACACCAATCTTTTTTGCTGCCTGGACTGTATCGTTAAAATAGTCATTTCCGTTTCTACCAGCACCATGAACAACAATAACAAGACGGTCAATCCTCCTATCTAAAGTAGTTAAAGAATGAGAACTAAAATAGGTAAAAAATTTATTTTTGACAGGAAGTTCATAAGAGCAGTTTAGATAGTTTTCACATACAGCCTTAGCGTTTAAGGAACTCGCAACAAGTAAAAAGATAAAAACGATTTTCATAAATTCAACCTCTCAATAGTAATTATATATTTACTATCACGCAGGATGACGAATGGACACAGATGTCAGATTTTTCTAGATTTTACTTTGATATTTCTAAAAGGACTTCATTTTTTCTAAACCAAGGAAGTGTCCATGGAGGATTGTAACCTGCATACTTTGCGACGGAATCTACTTTATACTCCCCAAGACTATTAACCCAGCTTTTGAGCTCTTCTTCTTTCTTCTGAAAGTCATCCTCATCCCAACTTCCAGAGTAAGTTATGACAGCATAGATTTTTTCTTCTTCTGTGGAGATCTCTATTCTCTTGTCTTTTGGCCTTGGGAGTGACTCCAAAGTATACTTAGCTGGCATCTTAAAAAACATCTGAGTTTTATTCTTACTCTCATTAACGATCACAGGAGAAGTCATCGCGATCTTCTTGCTCTTCTGTTCATCACTTTTAACAACGACTGGACTTGTCATAGAAATCTTTGACTGAAGCTCATTTTTACCAAAAATATAGTCTGCTAGTATTTTAAAACTATCGTCCCTAGATTCATTCATCTTTCCAGGAAGCTCTACCTGAGCTTTAATAAACGGTTTATATAATCTTATCTCTTTTTTATCTTCAGAGAGTAATACTTCATAAGGAATCTGTTCAGTATCATTGACGCCAAAAATCGAGCATGCGGAGAAAAACGGAATTAGCAAAGATAACAAATATTTCATGGAGACAATTTATTGTAAAAAACAGTCTTTGTCTTATAAAAAATTCAAGGTGAAAGTTTGCACAGGACGACGAGAAAAGATGTTAAGAAAAATTAATCACAAGCCCCTTTTCAGGGGCGTGCGAATATCTATAATTTTATTTGGTAATGATACGAAGAGTCATTTCTAAAACAATGCCCTCTTTCTCTTAAAAGTTCTGAAATTGGAAAGTCTCTAAGGATCTCCTCTACCAGAGCTGTCTCAAAGAAGCAGTTTCCATTCCAGTTTTTAAGATCAACAATCTCTCCAACTCTTGAATCATCAGTTGAATATGTCGCTCTAAGTGAAACTGGACTCATACTCCCAAACTGAATTCCACCAAAACAATTTGTTCTAATATTTTTTGCACCTAGTTTTTCGAGAACAAATCTTGTTTGTCCCTCTGCATAGTCACATGAAAGGAAAACTCTATTTCCGCCTTCAAATCCTGTGTAATACATATTCAAGTTACCCTCATTAGCAAAGGCAAAAGTCGAAACAAGGCTAAGAGCAATAAGTAAAAACTTCATAAACATCTCCTTAAATATTAATATTTGCTAGTGATACGTCCAAAAACCAAAGATGTAAATCAAGTTTGGAAAATCTATCTAGACAAGTCTTCTAAGAGCTTGAAATTTAGCAATCTCAATAGCCTTTTTGGCATCTTTATGGACGTCATTTTGGATAACTTCTTTATAATCGATACCTTTTAAAGCTTTCCTCGCATTTTCAAGCTCGGTGACTTTTGTCAACTCCCCCATCTTCTCCAGACAGCTGAGGACTCGGTCAAAACGCCCATCACTTTCACTCCATCTCATCGTTTCTAGAAGTGAAAGAAGCTCTACTTCACTATCCTTTATATCTAGATCCAAGACCCTCTTTAAATCTAAACAAAGTGAGACAGACTCTTTTGGGAACAAGAATTTTTCAAGAAAGTTTTCTATTGTTCGAGGCCTATTATGAAAAAAGCACAATGCCACTTTTTCATTTAAAGAAAATTCTAAGTGGCTTTGAACTAATGAAAGATTCACTTTTTCATGATAAAGAAGATCCAAAACATGACTTTTATCAATTTCAGAGATGAAACTATTCGTGTCATTAGAATTAAAACCCTTTATCAGCTCATTCGAAATTCTCTGTTCAGAAATCCCAGTAAATAAAGAGCTATTTTTTAAGAGGCCGTCTACAAAAATTTGCGTCTGAGCTGCAACCTTAAAACCCTCAAGCCTTGCTTTAAATCTCATCAAACGCAAAACTCTTACAGGGTCAGTATCGAAAAATGGATTGTGACGTAGAACCTTGAGGCTAATATCTTTTCTTCCACCCAAAGGGTCGAAGAACTCACCAGTTTTTTGGTCTACAGCAATTGAGTTTATTGTTAGGTCTCGTCTTTGTAATTCTTCATAAAGAGAGTTATTAACAGCAAGAGTATACTCTTCTTTTGTTTTTGGGTGCAAATAGACATCGTGGGATTTTCCAACCTTCATAAACCCCAAACTCTCAAGCTCTTTTTGAGATGAGTCCACGACAACAAAATCTTTATCCATTGGAGTGTGGCCTAAAAGTCTATCTCTTACTGATCCACCTACGGCATAAATTTTTACTTTGCTCTCCTCGCCATTAAACCTTTAAAATTGCCCATAAAAAAAGGGAGTCTTTAGACTCCCTTCTCTTACAAAAAAATATATATTTTACTAATTATATTTTTCTAACTTGAACTGCACAAGGTCCTTTTTGACCTTCACCAATTTCAAATTCTACTTTGTCGTCATCTCTAAGATCACCGCTTTCTACAGCTGAGATGTGAACAAATAGATCTTTGTCACCATTGTCTGGAGTAATAAAACCGAAACCTTTTGTTTCATTAAAAAACTTTACTTTACCTGTGTTCATTCATTTTCCTTGTTTAGCATAAATCAACCTATGCTTTTAATTTGATACTTATGTTGTAACGGTTTTCTGCTTGGAAGTATACCAAAAGAAGGGAAATAAACAAAAAATACGTAATTACAAAGACATGTATCAGCAATTTTTGACCCTTTTAGGTAGAAATATCCTCTATTTTCTCTTTAAATTGGTCATTCCGTCATGAGATCCCATTTGCACTTTTGGCCTATTGTCCCAAAAATGCCCATCCTTTTTCATCTGGAGATTTCGCTCAGGATGTAGAGGATAGTAGATTTTATCGGTCAGAACTTTTTGTTGACCAACGACGATTAGCTTTACCACCTCTTGTGAATTGTTTAGGACACTATGGGCCAGATTAGTTCCTGCTGGAAGTGCAACACAATCACCGCTTATTAAGGGGAATATCTCCCCGTTAATCCAAGCCTCGGGTTTCCCCTCTAAGACGTAAATAAACTCCTCCTCAACGCTATGGGCATGAGGCCAAGAAGTCCTATCTCCAGGTTGAAGGATTTCGTAATTGATAGCGATCTTCTTTAGTCCTAACAGTGAACCGATGGCCGCTCCGGTTCCAAATGTCTCGTTATCTCCAGGATAAGAGAAGCTGCTATTGGACACAAGGCTCTCAACATTCTTTATAAACTCAGGTCTTTCCACTTTATTTCCTTTTGTAAAAATAACTTCACAGTTTTTATATCAAACCTAGAGTGATTCTTCCAAGGTATCTGTGATAATGACCATCAAAACTATCAACAAGGAGCAATGATGAAAATTACAAAAAGTGCAAAAGCCCAGTGGACAGGAGGGTTAAAAGAAGGAAAAGGAACGATCTCACTTCAAAGTGGAGCTTTTGAGAATCAACCATACGGGTTTAATACTAGATTCGAAGATAAAGCTGGAACCAATCCAGAGGAGTTAATTGGAGCAGCTCACGCAAGCTGTTTTACAATGGCATTTTCTAAAATTTTAGTTGAGTCTGACTTCACTGCAGACGATTTAAATACACAAGCCACTGTTACCCTTGAAAAAATCGACGATGCTTTTAGTATTTCAAGAATAGACCTAAAGCTTGATGCGAAAATTGGTAAGATTGATGAGAAAAACTTTCATGAGCTAGCAACGAAAGCTAAGGAGAACTGCCCTATCAGTAAGTTATTTAAAACTGAAATTAATCTGACAGCAAATCTCTTAAAGTAAAAACGCTAACTTAAATACTACTTAACAAAGTAAATAATACAGGGAAGCAAGACAAGCATTTAAAAATATTAGACAAGACCTCTTTAAATGACATCGAGGACTTATGAAAATTTTAATTGCACTAATGCTTTGCTTCCCCGTTTTTTCATCAACCATACAAAAATTCAATGGTGTAAAAACACAAAACATTATTTTGAGCTACGAAGAAAATGGATCATTTTTTGTCGATCATATTCAAGTTCCAAAAGGTGAATTACAGAACCTAATTTTAAGAAAAATATTTCTCAACAAGAAAGACCGAGACACTTTCAAAAAATCCTATATTTCATCAAAGCATTTTGTAAATTTAAAGTCAGAGCAATTTGAAAATGTAGAATCAGAAACCAAAAGGGCTGTTCTTTGGACTCCAAAAAACGAATGGGACCTAGAGTGGGAAAAAGCATTTTCAAAATGGGTTGAGCTGGAGTTTAACGAAGATTTCTTTATAAAATATAACCTCTCCACAGATTGTGCCGATGTGGCATTTGCCTTGCGATGGATTTATGCCAGAATCAATTCACTGCCAGTTGCCAATACACTCGCTGGATCTCATATTATTTTCTCTCATGAGTCCATGAAAAAAGAATGGTTAAATTTAAAACGCGCGGATAATTGGTATGAAGATGAGCTCTTTACGACAGCTCTCAACTATCTCATGAAACATGTTTACACTGGCACGTTAAACATTGACGGATACCCTATCGAGCTTTCAAAAGAGACCTTTCTTGTCGGTACCATTCACCTTGATGGTGGACATACGATGATTATTAGTAAGATTGACTACAATCAAATAGAAGCGGCTCCAATCTGGAAACTATCTTCGACAGTTCCTGCAAAAGTAAGAAAGCTCTTTGAAGAAGTCATGGTTGATTCTAGTATGACAGGTAGAGACTATGGAGGACTCTTCAGAATGAGGTGGCCAGTTTTTAAAAATGGGAAATGGTCTCTTATCGACAAAGATAAAATGCCACTTTATTCTCTAGAACAGTATGAGGATGAATTTTTGGACGGCGAGAACAGCTTTACAATTGCTCTTATAAAAAGGCTTGGCATCTCTTTTGATCCCAAAAGATTAGTCATTAAAACCATCTCTTCTATTAAAAATATGTTGAACCAAAGAATTGCAGTCGTCAATCTTGGTCATAATTTTTGTAAGGTGAATGACTGTAGCGAAGGAACTTTTAACTATGAAGAGCATTCGACTCCAACAAGAGATAAAAGAATAACAGCAGCTTTTAAAACAGGACGAGATTTGGCGCAAAACTTATCAAGTTTTGACCCTCACCTACCAAGTCTGTTCGAGAAGAATTTATCTAGTGAAACGTTTGAAGTTTTAGGCACTGTAAAGTCACTAAAGACTTATGAGCAGATGTTTAACCACTACACTCTGTCTAATCATCCCGACGACTCTATTGAAGAAAGATGGGCAACGAGTGGAGCTGCAATGCTAACTTCACTAGAGAAACGTTTTATTTCATTTCTTGGTAAAAGAGACGATCTGATAGCCTTAAGTCATTTTTGTACTCCTTCAAACTGCGCAGAGGGAACACAGAACTTTAAAGACTTTAATACTTATAAATTTGATTCTCAAAATAGACACAAGCTCCTTTTAGCAAGTAGCTATATACAAGAGCAATTCAACATTAACTTTAGTAATAAAGCACTTAATCAAAAGATGAAGAAACTTCCCTATTTTCTTTCTGCACCTTATTTAGAATCGAGAAGCGGAGAGCAAGTACAAGATCTCACAAAAGATAAAGTGGTTAAGGCAAAAAAGATCATTGAAATAGATAAAAATCATCTTCTAGTTGAAAGGTCTTTTGTGGATATGACGACAAACAAAAGAGTAACACTTGCTCCTCAGATGAAAATCCTTTTGGTTAATCGGCTTTTGGGCTTTGTGATCGTTCAAGACAAGAAAACCATCATCCTAATGAATAAGTACGGCGGAGTAATGGATCAGCTCACGTTGAAATACGGTTCAATGAACTTAAATTCTATCGGCTCAACCCACTTAGCACTGACTGATCAATCAACAGATACATATGAATCGGAGATCAATATCTACGATGTTACTGCTCTCAAGTTCGACCAGACAGTTAACTTAGGGCAATCATCTAGTTATGGAAGTGATCTTGATGTCGGTCAATATATAATCACCAAGAACGAAGACTCTGTTTTTTCAAACAGATCGGGTTTATTTTATAACGTATACTACACTGACAACGGAGTCCTAAAAATACACCAGATAGAATCAACTCAGTATGTGACGACAAAGAGAAAAGGTAATAGTCTCTACTACCTTGATGAAAATGAGAATTTAAACGTCTTCAATTTTACAAACTCAACAGCATGCAAAATAAAAGTAGAGGAAGTAAGCTATATCAATGAAATTCTTTCAAATGGTTATATAGGAATATCATCCGAGCAAGGAGAAAGACAAACACTTTATAAGCTCAATGGATGCTCTTTAGAAGAAGTTTATACATCTACAAATTACTTTGATCTTTATGAGACACAAGGAAATATTTTAATTGAAGATTATTTAGATTCGAAAACAAATTACTTCTTGTTTGATGGAGTAGATTTAAATAATCTCAATCCAAAAGAAGATGTCAGCCTGTATAGCTTTGATGGATACTTTTCAAGCTGGGTAAAAGCTGACGAAAAGGGTGTTCAAGATTATTTCCAGCTCGATGTATCAAGTAATGTTCGCATTGATCTTGATAAAACTAAACTTACAACGAGTTGTAAAGTTAGTATCCCATCCAGGCCAAACTGTGGGACATCAACTGATGCTTTGGACATTTTCTACTTCACTGAGAGTGAAGGATTTAGATATTTTAGGCAAGGTCAAACAACTATCGCAAATACCTACAAAGATTATTCGCTTGACGATTCTAGCGCATACTTTGAGACAGCTTTCGAACTAGATCATTGGGACTATTTTCAAATCGAAAGTGGTCTCGTTATTTTAAGAGAAAGAATTTAGCAACAGTTTGATTTGAAGCTCATGAGCATTTGAATATCATGAGCACTCATATCCTTGACCATTTCGTAATGCCCACGCTCTAGTTTTTTATCGTCGATATAGTCTTTGACAATCGATGCAACTGAACTTGAATCAGTGTAGTAAAGCTGTGGGTCTGACTGACTAAGCTCCGATATGATTTTATCAATGACTTTTTTCTTTTGATCACTTAGTAGTTCTTCTTTCATTACAACCTCACACTTTCACCAGGCTCAATGACCTTGAGTTTCTTTTTTGATTTTAAAAATGATTTAAATTGCTCAGGGGTTCCCTTTAGAGCAGGAAAGGTTCCATAGTGAATAGGAACAACTCTCTTTGGCTTAATCAGACTATCCACAGCAAATGCTGCCTCTTTTGGTCCCATAGTATAACTACCACCGATTGGAATAAAAGCTGTATCTACGTCGTAGTACTCTCCAATTAGTTTCATATCACCAAAGACTCCCGTGTCACCTGCATGATAGAAAGTCTTTCCATTTGAAAACTTAACAATATAGCCCACGGGCTCCCCTCCGTAGTGAACTCCACCGTCCAGCTCAACTGCTGAACTGTGTTCAGCTCTGACCATAGATATCTCAGTCTTATCATTGAAGGGATTCATTTTGCCTGATTTATTCAAAGGAATATATCGTTCACTTGCGAACTGTTTTTTTGCCATCATCACTTTTGCAAGATCTGCATTCATGCTAATTTTAGCTTTTGGAGAGAGTTCGATTATTTTTTTGAAACTTCCAAGATGATCTCCATGACCGTGCGTGATGAGAACAATATCAATGTTTTTATACAGCTTATCATCCTTAAACTTTTTTGGCGTTTTTGGGTTGTTATAGATAAAAGGATCAATCAATATTGTTTTACCCTCATTTGTGGTGATCAAAGTCGCTGCTTGACCAAGCCACTGAATTTTACTTTTTGCCACTGCCATCGTTGACAAAAGACTTATTAAAAGTAGTACTTTCATTATAGATTCTCCTGAAGTTTTCCAAGACCTTCTTCTTTTCCGATCTTTTTCATTGCGCTTTTTTTTGAATGCGACCTAACTTTACCATAAATTTTTCTTTCTCCCCAAGCTCTATCGTGTAAACCGAAGCACCAGAGAACATTTGTATAGGAGTTGGGATCATTTCCATCCAAAAAGTACTTATTATTAAGCTCGATTAAGATATTATATGAATAGCTAGGAGAGCTTCCCCATTCCAAGACCTTTTTTCCCCAATACATTCTAAGAGCATTGTGCAGATAACCTGTCTTTTGGATTTTCATCATACAATAATTCCAAAGGTCATCATGAGTCTGTGCATTATCAAATTCATTTTTAGAGTACTTGGGCTCCCTCTTATCACTTTTATGCTCGTCCAATGTTTTAACGCACCAATCTGGCAAGCAATTAAAATCGTCGTAGTTCGATTCAAAAGAGACAAAATTGAAAGCCAACTCCCTTCTTGTCAGTAATTCCTCCACAAAAGCTTTTCTTCCCTTATGGTTCGCGGCTCTAGCATTTTCAACTTTAGAAATCACCTCTATAGGAGATATCTGTCCAAAAGCGAGGTAGGCGGATAAAAAGCTTTGTCCATCATCAGATAAAACATTTTGCCTCTCCTGAGCGTAGGAATCGAGAGAGCTTCTTATAAAACTGGTTAATTGGCTGGAGGCTTGTGTGTATCCTCCTGTGAACAAGGGCTTTTTCTTTACCTCTTCATTTTTGTAACCAACCTTTTTCAAAAGATTGTCGGTTTTTAAGCTCACATCGAAGTCACCAGAAACTTGGGCGTTTAGAGATTTAGCATTAACGTTATTTATTTTTACTAAATGGAGATGGCCCTGATATATTTTCTTTAATTTAGGTCTAATCGTTCTTGCTGCATATTCTCTTTTATCAGTTGCAACTTTTGGCGGTACAACAAGAGACGTCTCTACTTCGAAAAGACTTACTTCACAGTTTTTATAAAGTCTCTGTCTTTTTTTGACATCTTCTTTTAGGTATCCTTTATCAGTTACGATAGCGCCGGTGCGACGTTTGATTTTCTTCTCTAACTTTCCGTATTCTTGATTGAAAGTCAAAAATTTAATACCTTTTTCCTCTAGAGCATCTGAAACTTCCTTTAACCCTTCTAAGTAAAATCGATCTCGTAGGACGTTGGATTTTTCCAAATTTACAAAATGAACAACAATAAGTTTCTTCTCTTCTTTATTTGCTAAATCAACGGCAAAAGCGAGAGCTTGATTCCCACGTATACGTTGAGCTTTATCCATAATGTACAAGACATATTGAGTTTCATCTTTTATTTCTCTTTCTTGAATCGTCTCTATTCTGTCAGCTTTTATCATTAATAATTATATTAACTTCTCAGGCCCAAGAGGAACGATTCTATAAGGGTTTATAAAGTCGTGAGAATAGTAGTAATGTCTCTTTATATGTTCAAAGTTTGTCGTCTCTTTAATCTCATTCATTTCAAAAAGTCTTCGAGTGTAACTTGAAATATTTTTGTAATCAGTTATTCTTTTCTTATTACATTTAAAATGACCAAAGTAGACGATATCAAACCTTAAAAGTGTTGTTACTAATCTGATATCAGCCTCAGTAAGTCTATCACCCACTAAATAATTAGCCCCTTCAAGGCGACTTTCTATTTTATCGAGTGCAGAGAATAATGAGTTAAACGACTCCTCATAAGCTTTTTGATTTTTTGCAAAACCGGTTTTATAAACTCCGTTATTAATATTCTCGTAGACCAGCTCATTAACTTCATCGATTTCTTTTTGATAATCAGTCGGATAAAGATCTATATCACCTTGGGCGAGAGAGTCGAATCCAGAGTTAAAGATTCTTATAATTTCACTTGATTCGTTATTTACGATTTTTTTGAGTTTCTTGTCCCATAATACGGGTACAGTAACTTTTGTTGTCACATTTTCTTCTGCTTTTTGGTAAAGTTCATAAAGATACTTTAAACCATAGAGGTCATCCCCTGTCGCACCTTCAAAGTCGTCCTTGAAAGTCCAGCTATTTTCCAACATTTCTGGGTGAACGACGCCTACTCCGATAATACTTTCAAGTCCTTTAATTTTTCGGGCAATAAGAGTCCTCTGAGCCCATGGACAAGCGTAACTAACGTATAAGTGATAGCGATCCTTTTCTGGCTTGAACGTTCCATCACTTTCTATAGAATTTCTAAAGCTACTTTCTTCTCTTTTAAATGCACCTGATTCATCACTTGTGGCAACGTCATCATTGTGCCACCAACCCTTTTTTAAATGTCCCATTATTTTCTTTCTCCCATTTTTGGATAATCAATATATCCTTCCTCTCCGCCAGCATACATTGTATCCTCATCAACTTCATTCATAGAAGCATTTTCTTTAAATCGAGTCACAAGATCTGGGTTCGCAATAAAAGGTCTTCCAAAACAGACCATGTCGATACGACCTTCACTCATTCTACTCTTGGCCAATTTTAGATCATAATTATTATTTCCGATATAGAGCCCACTAAATTTCTTTTTTAAAGATTGATAATCAAAGTCTAGATAATCTCTATCACCTTGGGTTCTTCCTTCTATAATATGGATATAGCCAATTTCTAATTCATTTAATTTCTCCACTATATACTCATAAACCTTCTGGGGCTCTTTTGTTTGCACATTATTAAAATCAGAAACTGGAGCAAGGCGAATTCCCACTTTTTCCGCCCCAATGGCCTTAGCAACTGCTGATACCGTATCCAAAGTGAAACGACTTCGGTTTTCGATTGAGCCTCCATATTGATCTTCTCTTTTGTTTGAAGAGTCTGAAATAAATTGATGAAGGAGATAGCCGTTAGCTGAGTGAACTTCCACTCCATCAAACCCAGCTTCAATAGCGTTTTTTGCAGCTGCAACATACTGTTCAATAATTCTTGGAATCTCGTCTGTTTCAAGCGCGCGAGGAGTTGGCGTCTTTTTCTTTTCGCCATTAACAAATGCTTCTGCATCTGGATTTAAGGCACTTGGAGCCACCGGTAAATCATTGTTTGGTTGAAGTTCATCATGAGAAATTCTTCCACAATGCCATAATTGGCAAAAGATTTTTCCCTCTTTTTCGTGCACAGCTTTTGTCACTTCCTTCCAACCTTCTATCTGCTCACTGGTGAAAATGCCAGGAGTTAGCTCATAGCCATAGGCTTCTTTTGAGATATTCGTTGCCTCACTGATAATAAGTCCAGCTCCACAGCGCTGGGAATAGTAATCGGCCATCATACTTGTTGGTTTTCCCGACTTATCCGCTCTACTTCTTGTCATTGGTGCCATGACCACTTTGTTTTTAAAGTTTAAACTTTTCATCTGTATTGGCTCGAAAATTGTATCCATATAACTCTCCTTTATATGTGACTATTAGACGGGACATCCCCAATAAAAGATTCATTTAGCAATTTAGCTTTCATGATTAAATCTACACATTTAGAAATGTCTTAAGACAAACCCTTTACAGCTACTCGCTCATTGAGGCAAAATAGTGACGAAGGAATTTTTATGAACATAGGTGTATTTGGAAAAGGTAAAACGGGCGCAAAAGTCATTGAGATGCTTGGCACAACAATGGTCTATGATTCACAAAACCTTCCCACAAACAAAACTCCTCTAGATGCACTTATTGTCTTCATTCCTGCCAGCGGTTTTTTGGAAAACTTTAATCTACTTCTCACTCTAAATTGTCCGATTATTATTGGTACAACTGGTATCGAATGGACCCAACAGATGAGGACGAAAATTAAAGAGAATAAAAAGACATGGATTTTTGCCGCAAACTTTTCTTTAGGAATGCTGCTGGTGAGAAAAGCGATAAATCAAATAAACTCTCTTTTAGTCCTTTTGAAAGATCCAACTATTACAATTTCTGAGACTCATCATACCGATAAAAAAGATGCTCCAAGTGGAACGGCCCATTTTTATGGAATGAGTGGTTAGAGAACAAAGCTGAAATAAAGTCTTTTCGCCGCGCAGATATAGTCGGCACCCATGAAGCTCATATTGAAACCACTAATGAAAAAATTTCTATTATCCACGAAGCGAAAGATAGAGAGCTTTTTGCCCAAGGAGCTATTTGGTGTGCAAAAATGGTTTCACAAGTCCCGATGGAATTCGGTCTCCATAGTTTTGAAAGTATCGTTGATAAATATTTAAAGGATAGAAATGTTTAAGAAGCACCTTTGGACAGCAATTATTACCCCAATGAAAGAAGATGGATCAATAGACTATCAATCTTTTTCAAAAGTTCTTTTGAGACAAGAAGAAGCCAGCAACGGAATTGTTCTTCTTGGAAGTACGGGGGAAGCCCTTGCACTATCTGTCGAAGATAGAGAAAAAATAGTAGAGTTTGCATCTCAACAAAACTTAACATCACCTCTCATGGTAGGTGTTGGTGGAGCAAACCTTAAAGAACAAAAATCTTGGATATCCTACTGTGAAAACTTTGAACAGGTTAAGTCTTTTTTAATGCCTTGTCCCCTTTATTCAAAACCTGGAGTAGAGGGTCAAACCCTCTGGTTCAAAGAACTTCTGGATCACACTAATCGACCAACAATGCTATACAACGTCCCCTCCAGAACAGGAGTTAAACTGCATCAAGAAGTGGTGAGAAGGCTGAATGATCACAAAAACTTTTGGGCTTTAAAAGAAGCCAGTGGCAGCTTGGAAGAGCTTAAACTTTACCAAAGCGTTTGTGGGAATGTTAAAATTTTCTCAGGGGAAGATGGGCTAATTGTCGATCAAGCCAAAATTGGTATCAGTGGACTTGTAAGTGTCGCTGGAAATATATGGCCAAAAGAAACTTCCCATTATGTAAAGCTGGCCCTTGATAAAGAAGACACAGGCCTCCAAAGTGTATGGGCGCCAGCGATAGATGCACTCTTTATGCAATCGAATCCTATACCGACAAAAGTTTTACTCCACTTGAAGGGAATTATTTCTCATCCAACACTTAGATTACCTCTCACGTCTTTGGAAACCAAAGATACTGATCCATTAAAGACGGCAGATACAAATATTCTCAACTGGTATAAAAAGGAAATATTATGAGCACTGAAATAGAAAATTTTCTCAATAGGCTTGAAAGCGGCGAACAACGTTCAGCGATTAGAGATCACGAAGGAAATTGGAGTGCCAATACTGATGTCAAAAAAGGTATTTTAGAGGTTTTTAAAAATGGTAATAACACTGGATGCACTGGAAACTACAAAGGCTTTGTTGATAAGCACAACCTACCCGCTCGCGAATTCAAAATAGAAGATGGTGTGAGACTGGTACCAGGTGGATCAAGTGTCCGAAGAGGTGCGTGTGTCAAAGCAAGCGTTATCATTATGCCGCCGGCTTATGTTAATATTGGTGCCTTTATCGATGAAGGTTCCATGGTGGATAGCCATGCCCTTGTTGGAAGTTGTGCTCAAATAGGAAAGAATGTTCATTTATCAGCAGGAGTTCAAATAGGTGGTGTGCTAGAGCCAATAGGCCTTGCACCAGTGATTATTGAAGACAATGTTTTTATAGGAGCTGGCTCTGTTATTGTTGAAGGTA
The DNA here is from genome assembly GCA_963719505.1 of Halobacteriovoraceae bacterium. Taxonomy (GTDB): domain Bacteria; phylum Bdellovibrionota; class Bacteriovoracia; order Bacteriovoracales; family Bacteriovoracaceae; genus CAKZJW01. The sequence continues at coordinate 408,231 of CAVRCF010000002.1, read as the reverse complement.
TTGTCGTTCGAAAAAATGCAGTGATCGCGCCGGGGGTTACACTGTCTAAAGCTGTCGCTGTTTATGATTGTGTTAACGAGAAAATATTAGAAAGAGGTGCTGATATACCTGAAAATGCTGTGGTTGTTCCTGGTTCAAGGCCTGTAAAGACTAAATTTGGAAAAGAATTAGGACTTCAAATCTCGACCCCTATTATTATAAAATATAGGGACGATAAAAGTAATGCATCTTTGGCTTTAGAAGAAGCCCTGCGATAGCTTAAGGACTGATCGCCCTACATAAAGACGCGATTGACATTTCTCTCTACAATAAAGCATCGTTTATCTTTGCCGGAGATCTTTATTTCTTCACCCATTTTGATATCAGACTTTTCTTTTGTTTTCGCTAAGAAAATTCTTTTACCAATCTTAACTCTTCCCTTTTTGGCGACTTTTATCGTTTCTACCACCACGCCGTACTTACCATAAAGCTTTGACTCTTTTTTAAAGGTCGTCTCAATAATTGTTACCGGTGAAATTTTTCTCGTGACATACCTTAATACTCCTAAAGAAAAAAGGCTATAGGCTATAAAAACCTTAATTTCACTTTCCAAGCTCTTTAGTTGTAAATACTCAGTCGTGAGAGCGACTCCTAGACAAGCAACACCTAAAAAGAACAAGATCCTTCTTGCGAAAAAAAGCTCAAGAAAAATAAAAATAAATGAAACTAACAGCCAAGGGCTTTGCAATAAATCTTCCACGAAACAACCTTTTAAATCATACTTCTTAACTTCTAAATCTGACTTGAAATAACTTTAGACACCTTTTTATACTGATCATCAAAGAGACAAAAATCATGAGAGATATCTTCTAACACTTCGTACTTCGAATTCTTTGGAATTAGCTTTGTATATTCAATTGGTACCCAAAAATCATTCTTTGCAAAAATGAAAAATGTTTTCTCTGGGTCAAGCTTTTGAACAGCTTCTTTGACATTGAGTCTTTCGAAGTCTTCAAAATAGCCCGACACTAAAGAGAAGAAGTGATCGATATAGTTTGGTTTTTTTATTTCATTAATAATAACATCATTCAGATCGTTATCTCCCAACCACCTTGAAAAGAATTTTTTTGAGATATGACTATTTGAAAGAATAGCTTTTGATCCCAAAGACATTCCATATCGAGAGATTGGATTTTTAAACACCTTTAGATAAGACATATTTTGCTCACTTGGTCCCATGAACGGGCAAAGAATAAAAAACTTATCAATGCTCTCTTTAAGAAAATCATTGAGACTAATAGAGACGGCACTCCCAAGCGAATGAGAAACTAAGTAAACCCTTTGCGCTTTGTGTTCATTTATAAGCCTAATAATAGAGCTTTTATGATCCTCTATTACTTGGTTTAGAGATATCTTTGGTAACTTCACACCTTTGGTATTGCATTGTCCTAAATGGTGCAGTATCTCCGTAACGATCTCTCCACTGATATTGAAATCGTCTCTCAGCTGACTCATAAAAGGTTCATAGACCCCTGGGACGCTTGGGTTACCTGGAATAAGAATAACGAGAGTTTTCATGTGAACAGACTAACATACTTAAAGACGAAAACTAAACTTACAATATTAGAGAAATTGTTTAGAATTGTTCAAACAAAGGAGTTTATATGAAAAAAATAATGATCGTAGGCAGCAATCGAGGAATTGGCCTGGCCCTTACAAAAGAATATGCCAAAGATTATGAGGTCACAGCGCTATGCAGAAAATCGTCAAAAGATCTCGATGCTCTTGATAATGTTACAGTTATCGAAGGAGCCGATGTTAGTGATGTGACAAGCCTTGAAAAAATTGCCGCTCAACTCAAAGGACAAAGTTTTGATATGCTTCTTCACGTTTCAGGAATTTGGAGAGATGACAATTTGTTTTCCGATGTGAATTGGGACCACTTTACAGAGTCATTTGAAGTTAATGCTATTGCTCCCCTAAAAACAGTAAATGCTTTTAGACACCTTCTTCCCAAGGGGTCAAAAATAGGCCTTATGAGTTCACGAATGGGCAGTATTGAAGACAATACAAGTGGAGATAAATATTCTTACAGAATGAGTAAGTGTGCCCTCAATTGTGCTGGTAAAGGTTTGAGTATAGATCTTAAAAGCGATGGAATTAACGTCGCGGTTCTCCATCCTGGCTACGTTCAAACGGACATGACCAATGGATCAGGTCATTTAACACCAAAAGAAAGTGCTGTAGGAATAATGAAGGTTATGGAGTCATTAGACTATAAGGTTTCTGGTCACTTCTTTCACTCAAATGGAGAAGAACTTCCTTGGTAAAACTAAGAGGTTCGTTTTTGCCAAATAAAAAAGATTAAACCCAAAGCAATGAATGGTGGTGCATGATAAACGAGAACATGTGCCACTGATTCGTGCTCACAAATGACCTGCATTGAAATAGCTCCTATTGAGCAAGTTGCACAGGCCAGAGATAAACTAAATAAAGCTTTTTTGAAAACATACCCATTTTTAAGAACAAAATGATAGAGAACAAAGAAGCTTGATAGTGAAAAAATAGTTATAAGAACCCCACAACCTCCTCTACTCATATCAGTTTCGAGATAAAATTGGCTTAGCATATCGCTCTTAGGAATTCTGTAAAGGAGTGAACCAAGATAGGCCAATAAAGACACTGAAAAAAGTTTTGCCAAGTTGCCTATATTTTTTGCTGGAGTCAGTAGCCTATAAGTTAAGACACTTGAAAAGAGAGCAACAGCAAAGAGGAGAAAAGTTTCAAAGTAGAAGTATCCAGCAGTCAGATCATCATCTCTTCTAATATCAATCAGAGTTACACATAAGAAGTAAGTCGCGAGAATGAGGATCACATAGATTGAAACGAAAAGCTTCTCCCTTAACATGGGTTTAAAACGACTTTCGTCTTTAACAAGAAAATCAAGATTACTTTTCATTCTTTCTACCTTTCCCACGCAATAACTTTAAAGATCTATGAATACTAACTTTTATTGCCGATATCCCCATGCCGGTTTGAGAAGAGACCTCTTTATTTGAAAAACCTAGACCTTTAGATAATTGTAAAACATATCTTTGGTTCTCAGTTAGTTTCTCCAATAAAGTCTCAAGCTCTTGTTTTAAAGCAATATTAATTTCAAAAGAATCAACAACTTCCTCAAACTTCAAGGACATTTTTATATTGGAGTCTTTACTAATCTCTTTAAATCTATCATTTGCTACATTTGTTGCGACAGCATATATCCAAGGTGTTATTGGGTAGCTCATATCATAAGACCCTTTAAAGCGATGAATCTTAAGAAGTGCCTCTTGGCTCAATTCTTCGATATCGCTTGGAGAAAACTTAAAGCTTCCCTTACTGTAGAACTTCAAGAGTATTTCTTGAACACCTTCTAAGAACTTCCTATAAGACTTGGCGCAACCGTCCGCTGACAAGAGAAATAAGCCTCTAAGCTTTGCATCTATCCTCGCTGTCTTACTAGGTGTGTTTGGTCCATCCCATTTGTCCTTAAAACTTAATACTTCTATTATAGAGAAAAGGTTACATGAAGGAATGATTCTAATCAATGATGATATTAAGCAGTTATAGTGCTGAAATGACTTATTGAAAGTAGTATTTTTCAAGCATAGTACTTGCCTGTGAGTCTAAGTCTTGAAGTTTCTTATTTGCAAGTGTTAGGAATTGGATTCTGTCCTGGTCTGTTTCCAATTGTTTTAAAACTTTTATTTTATCTATATTACTCTGAGCAAGAACGCCGTAGAGAAACAAAAGACTTCTTTCGAAAGCTTTCTGATCTTTGCCTATCAGTGGCATTAGTCCCATCACTCTTCTTTCTTTAGAAACTTCAGAAACTTTTTTTGAAAATTTGGATTGCCCCTCATCATTTAACTTTAGCCAAGAAGATTTCTTTTTGAGAGCTTTAAGATCCTTCGTCATTTTTTCACCCAGTGATGTCACTTTTGAACTGAGCTTTTCGACTTTATCTGACTCAAACTTAAAGGTGATAATCAAATCTGACATCGTCATCGTTTCAAAGTTTGAATACAACTCAGAGTAGCCATTGATTAAAATCTCACTATTTTTTGGTGCTGAAAAGCCGGCGAAAGAGAGAAGTAAAAGTAAAAATGATAGCTTAGTTTTCATTTCTCTAAGCTATCAAACAACTAGAGATAAAAGACTTCTTTAACGTTTAGTTAATGTGAAAATAACTATACTAATTCATAGTGACACTAAAAGCGGCATTCACGTTAACTCTAAACCAGTCATAAGATCTTAAATGAACGCTCTTTCCCAGTGAATCTCTTACATAAAAGCCACCCATTTGAGTGCATTGAGGTTCAGGTGTATGCGTACACTCCCCTTTGGCATTATCATCGAATCCTACGATATTAATCATATGCCACCATCCATTATGGTTATAATTAATTAATACCGGTGCGTTATTTTCAACCAATGCTTTTTTCACAAGGTCAATATCCCCGGGCTTAATAACGTACTTGGCGTATTTCTTTCCTCTAATAAAAAGTCTTTTCGCACTAAAAGTGTGATCAATTTTCATTCTAGGAAGTTTATAAAAATCTGCTGGCCTTCTCCACATTGATCTATCTACCTGTCCAGATTCGGTCCAAGCTGAAAAGGGTAAGTCACTTTCGGCAATGGCCCAATTTTGATTCAACTTTGATAAAGCTCCAAGATGCCAAGAAGATCCTCGAGTACCACTCATATTCATCGTAAACCTTTCAGAAATATCAAATAGCTCACCTTTTGTGGGATAGCGAATATCGTACTTTTGGTTTAGCAAAAGCTCGATAGATCCTGTCGTGGCCATGAACATACAAGATGCAACATCCCCTTGATCTGGTGACTCTTGAACAAATGGTAATAACTGGGTGTATTGATTTGGCATAGATGCATATGCCCCGTGAGCACATATTAATAGTGCAATGAAAATCCTTTTCATTTATCCTCCATGATATAAACAAATTTTATCACGGTTTAAATTTTTAGCAAAAATAAATCAAAAACACTCAAGTAAATCAAGCTTGGAGTGAAACTTCTGTTGGGTGAGAGACTTTTTAACAAAACAGGCAAGATCTCTTTTTTGGTCGTCAGTTAAGTTCAGTGGAAAGCGCAAAATATTATTGATAAATTTTGACTTGTCTTCAATGAGAACTCTAGACTTTAAAACGTATATTGGGCTTGGATATAAAGATTCATAAGTATCTAGCATGGTGATTCCATTGTAGTTGGCGAGTGACTTTTTGGGATCATCGTAATGATTGATAACTTCTTCAATAGAAGTGAAAGCTCCACTATGAAAAAATGGAGCTGACAGTGCAACATTTCGAAGGGGTTGATTGAGAAAAGCATATTTGTGATTTGAATTTCTCGTCAAAGCAAATTGTCCTTCATCATCATGGTCGGTATTTGCACCTTCTCCAGTTTGAGGAGAGCCAATATTTTGTAAAAATTGGTTACTCAAAAGAGGACCAAAGTGACAACGCACGCATCTTCCTTGCTCCATAAAAACAAGGGCTCCGTTTTTCTCTTTTGGGCCCAACGCTTTTAAGTCACCCAAAATGTATCGATCAAAAGGTGTGTCGTTAACTTGGAACTCAATTTTTTGAAAATAGGAAAGAGCATTGGCAATAGTGGCAATATCAATTTTTTGATCCCAAAAAGAATATTTTGGATCATTAGAAATTTTTATCTCAATCATTTTCCAAACTTCTAGATTCGTGAGACTACTGTTGACCTCCCCTCTCATCTCGATTGGATTTACCAAGGGAAAAAGAGCTTGCATGGCCAAAACATTTTCAATTTTACTGGTGATAAAATCATATTTTGGATTTGCTCCGTTGAGATGGGGCTCAGGCGTTTTATAGGTTTTCGTACGGGAATTATAGCTCACTCTTCCATCCCAAAAAAGAAGCTTGATCTTTTCATGACCTTTATTATACAGGTGTGGGCTATTTCTATTGGTGATCCCATCGGTACCAAAAGAAAATGGTAAGGCATCACTTGTTCCAAGTGTCGGGTCATGACAGGACTGACAACTTCTATCATTCATTAATGAGAGTTTTTTTTCACTAAAAAGAAGTTTTCCCAGCCTGTATTTTTTAGGATCATCCATAGGCGCAGTTGCAGGTGGAGCAAGCATAAAATCTTTAATATACCGTCCCAGTAAATGATCAACAGGATTGGCCAAAACTTTTGAATAAAAAGAAAAAACGATGAGGGATAAAAAGAAAAGATTCAAATGACTCCTAAATGCTAGAATTGTTAAGCCTAGCACTCAGAAGTTTGTCTCGTCAAACAGATTTTAAATTTCTAGAGAAGGTCGTTGGCGAATTTTATCGCTTGTTTCATGTCAGGTAGTATAGATACCTCTGGTACAACCTGCATATAGCGAATTATTCCTTTTCTGTCAGTGACAATTACGCCACGGGCTAAAAGACCTTTTTCAGTCATTAAAAGACCTGAACTCTTACCAAAAGAAGAGTCCTTGAAGTCGGAGAGGTACACTATGTTTTCTAGACTAGCCTCTTTGGCAAAACGACTTTGGGCCATGGGAAGGTCTCGACTAATAGTCACTCTTTTAATCGTTTTATAGATGAGGTCACTTTCCCCTAAGATATGGGTCTGCTCCTCACACACTTTTGTATCGATTGATGGAACGATATTAATAATAGTCACATTTCCGATAAAAGTTTTTGGATCTGCAATAGGCTTAATAAAATTTGCGATGGGTTTATTCACTTTTATAACTCCACCTTCATTATAAAGCTTAACTTCTTGTCCACCTAAAGTAACACTCGAGCCAGGCTCAACTGTTTTTCCAGTTGTTTCGATATCCATTTTTTTATGGGCGCAAGAAGCCACAAGCAAAAGCACTAATAATTTAATCATTTTTTTATCCTTACTTAATAAAGTTTCTAAGCATGTAGTGAAGTATTCCACCATTTTTATAATACTCGAGTTCCGTTTGTGTATCGATTCTAGACTTGAGTTTTACCGTTTCTGATTTACCATTAGCAAACTCAATTTTACAATCGACTAACTCCCCAGGCTTCATAGAAGACAGACCTGAAATGCTAAAACTCTCCGATCCATCTAGTTTTAGAGTTTTCCTACTTTGCCCATTAGTGAATTCTAAAGGAAGAACACCCATACCAATGAGGTTTGATCTATGGATTCTCTCAAAGCTTTCAACGATGACGGCACTAATACCCTGAAGTCTTGTCCCTTTTGCAGCCCAATCTCTCGAAGAGCCGGTACCATATTCTTTACCAGCAACAACAACTAAGTCGTTACCTTTTTCTTTATGTTTCATCGCTGCATCGTAAATAGACATCTGCTTGCCATCAAATAAAGTGTAGCCACCTTCAACTCCATCGAGCATTTCATTTTTAATTCTAATATTGGCAAAGGTTCCTCGGGTCATGACTTTATCGTTCCCTCTTCTCGAGCCGTAAGAGTTAAAGTCTTTTGGCTCAACACCATTTTCTTTTAGAAACATCCCAGCGGGAGAGGATGCCGCTATATTTCCAGCAGGCGAAATATGATCTGTCGTTGTCGAGTCAGCAAGGATGGCCACAACTTTAGCATCGTGAATGTCATTAACTTTTTCTTCTGATGCTTTCATCCCTTCAAAAAATGGAGGGTTTTGAATATAAGTAGACTTCTCATTCCACTGATAAGTTTGTCCTGTTACTCGTCTTTATGTCTTGCCACTCTTTGGTTCCCTCAAAGACATTTCGAATAACGAGCTTGAAACATTTCAGGAGTTAAGGCTTTGGCCACCGTCTCTTTTATCTCTAAATCTGTTGGCCACACGTCTTTTAGAAAAACATCATTACCATCTTTGTCTTTGCCAAGAGCATCTTTAGTAATATCTATTTTCATACTTCCAGCTAAGGCATAAGCCACAACCAAAGGAGGTGAAGCGAGATAGTTAGCTTTAACATCTGGAGAGATTCGTCCTTCAAAATTTCTATTTCCCGATAGAACAGACGTTGACCACAAGATCACCTTTTTGAATTGCCTGGGAAAACTTTGGAAGTAAAGGTCCTGAGTTTCCAATACATGTCGTACATCCATACCCAACTAAGTTAAAGCCCAGTGCATCTAAGTCCTCTTGCAGTCCACTTTCAACAAGGTAGTCTGTCACAACTTTTGATCCTGGAGCTAATGATGTTTTAACCCAAGGCTTAACTGTCAAACCAAGTTTTCTCGCTTTTTTAGCGAGGAGGCCAGCACCAATCATAACACTTGGATTCGATGTGTTGGTGCAACTTGTAATCGCCGCTATGACAACATCACCTTGAGTCATTGAGAAGTCTTCGCCTTCAACTTGTACTTTTGCATTCATATCTTTGACTTTAAAAGTTTTTTCTAAATCATGACTAAATTTTTCAGCGGCACTACTTAAAAGAACTCTATCCTGAGGTCTTTTTGGTCCTGCAATTGATGCTTCCACTGTGGCCATGTCTAATTCTAAACTAGTCGGTAAATGTAGGCTCATCTCCATTATTTCTCCAAAGGCCTTGCTCTTTTGCATAAGCTTCTACAAGAGCAACTCTTTGAGGATCTCTGTTGGTGAATTTTAAATAACGAATAGTCTCTTCATCGATGGGGAAAAATCCCATGGTCGCACCGTACTCTGGGGCCATATTTGCTATCGTTGCTCTATCGGCAAGACTTAAGTTGGCAAGGCCGTCACCATAGAATTCAACAAATTTTCCGACAACATTTTTTTGTCTTAACATTTCGACAACTCTTAAAACCAGATCCGTAGCCGTTGTTCCTTCGGTAAGTCTTCCCGATATTTTAAATCCTACAACTTCAGGAATAAGCATTGTTATAGCTTGCCCAAGCATGGCAGCCTCGGCTTCAATACCACCGACTCCCCAACCTAGAATAGAAAGACCGTTAATCATTGTCGTATGAGAATCTGTACCAACAAGGGAGTCGCAATAAGCGAGTTCCTCCCCGTCTTCATCTTTGGTCCAAACAACTTGACCTGTGTACTCTAAATTGACTTGATGAATGATACCTGTGCCAGGAGGAACAACTTTAAAGTTTTCAAAGGCATTTTGTCCCCATTTTAAAAACTCGTACCGCTCTTTATTTCTTTCAAATTCTAAAACGACATTTTGTTGAAATGAATCTTTATCTCCATAGCTATCAACCATAACCGAATGATCAATGACAAGGTCAACGGGAACTTGAGGATTAATCTTCTGAGGATCTCCCCCTAGATTCTTCATGGCATCTCTCATTGCCGCTAGATCCACGACCGCAGGAACACCTGTAAAATCTTGCATCATCACTCGAGAAGGATAAAAGCTTATTTCTGTTTTAGACTTCTTATCTACCAGCCAACTCGTCATGGCCGTTATATCGGATTTCGTTACCGTTTTTTCATCTTCTTTTCTTAAAAGATTTTCAGTGAGGACTTTAAGTGACTTTGGAAGCTTTGAGATGTCTTTTAAACCATTTTCTTCTGCTTGCTTTAAACTGAAGATTTGATAACTTTTACCACTAACTTCAATTTTCTTTTTACTTTTAAAAGTATTTAAACTTTTCATACTTACCCCTTTAATAATTTTCCAGATTCTATCAAAAATTATCCCTTTAAAAGTGTAGATCTGTACACATTTAAGCTGTTTATGGCTAAATTTCAGATTTTTGGGCACCTCGCCAATAGACATCTAGTCAACAAAGAAATTTTATATAGAAAACTTGTGATGCCCATTCCATTATTAAACCAACTTATCAAGGAGACCATTATGAAAACATTAATTCTACTTTTTGCTTACGCTTTTTCACTGAACTCATTTGCAGCACCTGTCGATGGTGAGATTTACTATAAACTCCCTTCTGGGGAACTGACAACAAGACAGGTTATCCTCGATGTGCCTTCAAGAGGACAGGGTGAAGTTGTCCTATCAGGAACAAACTTTGAGTGGAGAACGAAAAAATTCAAATCTTTTAACCAAAACGGACAAACGATTTTTATCGCTGCCTTTAATACAAGTTTCCAATCTTTTAAATCGACCATCATCATAAAAGGGACTTATCTAAAAGGCACAAACCAAATTAAATTTTATGGAGATGTTTATAAAAGATCTGGGCATCTTCCGCTGGCTGATTCTTTAGAGCAAAACCTATCAGGAATAGACTATATAGGTGGATTCTCTTTTGATTATTTAAGATAAAAGCCCTCAGCCACTGTCTAAATATTTGACAGTGGCTGAAATTTTTCCAATCCAACTACACGCTCTTCAAACTCTTGATAGCATAAACTATGACAAATTACTTTATACTGATCTTTTTAAGCTTTCTCGCCCTTTTTTCTGCTGGAGCGATGGAGCAAGAAACGAAGTCATTTATTAATAAAGACTGCTCAGTCACGAACTCATGTGATTTAAAGAGCTTCTCCATAACAATCTTTAAAGATTTTGAAACAGATACCACCATCTCATCAACTCCCATTCATTACGCGACAACCTTCCTTGAAGGAAAGTACGAAGTGACATCCAAAGATGTGATAAAGAAGTATGCAGTCGTTCAGTACATAAAAGGCTGTATCTATGAAAAAAATCAAAAAGACGATGAACCGGAGACCATTCGTAAATCGGGAACTCGTAGAGATTTTTTTGGTAAAAAAATAAATTTCAGGCATGAAGATCTTGTTATTGATTCTTTCGATGACGATCCAATTTACGCATCATACAGCGAACAAAATGATCGTCATGGTTTATATAAGGTTAAGCGAGATGAAACAATTTCCCTTTTGTTTACTGAAATCGATGATAATGATGAATACCTTTTCTTTTCACCTGAGATCATTAAACCGATTATTCACTTTTCCGATATGCCCACAGGAAGTCGATACAGTGAAAACTTAATCTCACATGGCACTCATGCTGGTAAAACCTCAAAGACAACTAAGATTGCCTCGATGATTTTTGAAACATGCCTCTTTAAAACCCAAGATGTCCCTAGAAATTTAGGCCCATCTGATACAGATCGCTCTAAAGCTATAAGCTGTCTTAGCTGGGAAAACTCTCACCAATTAAAGAAAGATAAAAGCGGCTTTGAAAAAAGAGATGATATAGATCCCAACTGCTTAGAATCGTCTAAACTTTAGACAGCTCCTAAAAAATTTGTTGTTTCTGGGCAATTATGTCCGGTTAATTTCTGAGCGATTATGTCCTATCAGACTTTAAGCGCTTTTTCTGTGTTTCGACTTATCACCATAGTCACTTAATCTTTTCCTATTACTAACTTTACATTGAACTTTTCTGCCCATCACATCGAAGCTGTAGCTTCCATCAAGGTGAATATTTATATTGATTTCTCGTCCATAGAAACACCTTTTTTCATCCAACACCCAAGTCACATTCTCCCAACTAAATACATTTCCAACCATAATTTTTCGCCTAATCTTTTTACAAAATATAATATCTAGGTCTCCAAAAACATTTTTTCTCCAGGCTTTTTCTTCTTCTTCTTCGGCTTTGACTGAGAATTGAAAATTGTATGCAGGAATAAAAATCTCTTTTAAGTAATAATTGGCTTCTTCAATATTTGTTATGTGATTAAATTCTAACTCCGCTACCAGTCTGTCTTGGAATGTTCTCCAGAGTCTCTCTATTCTTCCCTTTGCTTGAGAAGAACCTGCTAAGATTAATTGAATTCCTGTTTGATCAAATGCTCTCGAAATTTGTGATTCCCACTCGCGCTCTTTCTTACCATAAATACCTGCTTGGTCCATATAGAAACTTTCTGGCAATCCATAGTTATCAACGATCTCCCTAATCACCTTCAGAGAGTTATTTGACGTCTCTCCATAGAAAAATTCAGCACCAACAACAATCCCGGTAGCATCATCAATTCCTCCAATCAAATCAGTTCTTTCATCACCGAACCAAGTATGATCACTTCCATCAAACTGAATCATCATCCCTTCTTTTGGAAGTCTTGCTCTTGGTTTATGGCACCGTCTTCCTCTTCGTTTAGGATGTTTTACAAGGCAATGTTTCCTAGCAATTGAGTGAAGTGCATCTTTTTTGATTTTAATTTCCTCATACTCTTCTATCTTTTCTCGAAAATGAGTTAGATTAAAGTTTCGATATTGATTTTTTAGAAGAGAGACTATTTTTTCTTCAACTTCGAATGGAGTTTTATTGTGAGGAGTTCGATTAATGTTTCCATGTAAGACACCAATCGAACCCTTGGCCTTAACTTTATTGATAATTCTCTGAGATTGTCGATACGATTTTCCAATCTGTTCAGAGAAGGAAATTATAGTTAACTTACCTTCAATAACATCCATGGCCAGGCGATACTGCTTCAATTCTTTTTGTGACATAGTGACTTTTCCCATTCAATTCCCCTAATAACTGATTGGAATCAGGGTACATAAATATTATTGAATAGGACATAATCGCTGAGAAATAAGGATAGGACATAATGTAACTGCTCAATATTGTGTTTAAATTTATAGGATTTAAATAGCTTGAACTAGCTTGCCCAGGTATGGAATTTCTTCTCGTTGGGAGATTCGATCTTCTAAATATCGCCAAAAACTCAAATTTATTTTTCTACAAGTTGAGGCCAGTGAAAGCATCAAGTCCCAAGACTTCATTCCTTTCAATGAGCGGTTTTGAAGTGAGATTTTTCTTTTTATCACTCGTTCTCGAAGGTCTCTTTCGCAAAGGTTATTATCCAGAGGAAGTTGTGGGTATTTCAAAAATAGTAAAAGTTTATCTCTATTCTTTCTTGTTCTTCCAAGCTGTGCATCCAGTGGTTTAACTAATGTTTTTAAAGACGTGATCCTCTCAAATTCTGATCGAATCTGTATTCTCTTAACGGTGTCAGGATTATTCCTGTACCTCTTCATGAGCTTATAAAAAGCTCTCCACTGACGAACCAATTTCTCAAGGGTTTCACTCTCTATTCTTTTGAAAACCTCACATAGCTTATATTTACGAATCTCATGCACCCAACAAAGCTGATGGTTCCTATGAAGCCCATTAAAATTTGTCCCTTCATCTGAGATTAAAAATCTTATTGGTGGTCCATTCGCTCTAGAGTTCGCATAACTAAGTGCACCAGCAGTTCTAACGATATCTTTTTGTTTTTTAGTTACATCTGAGAAAGTCGAATCTTCAAAAAAGACCTCTAATTCTTCTCGACTAAAACTTATCTTCTTTTCTAGAAGGTTAAAAAATACTGTAACCTTGGGACGTTTTAGTTTCTTACCAATAAAATCAATTGCAGCTCTATCGAAAATAAACCTTTGCTCACCTCCAAAGAGTGCTCCCACCGATGCCCAACGATTCTTTTCAAAACTCGTAGTGAAGCTAGTAAAGTACTTATGGCTTACTCCAAATGTGTAAGCTTTTACTCCATTAACTTTCGCCCCAGTATCATCGATATGAACTTTCGAATCTCTTTTTAGTCCTGCATGTCTTGCGGATTCCAGATCAACCTGAAAGTCATCAGTCAGGTTATTTAGAATTGAATTTATAGTTCCAGCACTAATATCAATTTTTAGCTCAGAGAGCATTTCTCTAATCTTTTCGTGGGGAACTCTTAATTTGTAATTCAAATAAAGAATGTGGGCCCGAAGTTTAGGACCAAACTGATGGCCCTTGAAACCTGAAGGTATCTCACCTTCGATAACTCTACTAAGACTTTCAGAGTAATATCTCTTAATAGAGAATTTTATATTTCTGCGATTAAATACTATTTCTTGGACCACAACATCTCTAGAACCGATGAATTTAGCGTCTTTAGGGAGTTCATTTTTATCTGGAGAAATTTCAATCTCTTCATCAACTTCGATATCTTTCTTTTTAGACTTTTTCTTATGTTCTTTCTTCGGAGGTGGATTTAGGTCACTAGTATTTGTTGGCTTTATTTTAGGTTTTTCTTTTTCACCTTTGAGACGACGAACTTCATCTATGAGTTCACTATTCTTTTTTTCCAACTCTGAATTTTCTATAGTAAGGTCTACAGCACGCTGAGCAGTCTCTTTTAACTTTCTTTTGAGTTTGCCTTTATTCCAAGTATTTACCCATCCCATTGCCATGTTTTTTAATTCATCAAATGCCATGGAGATATATTTACAAAAAAGAGATGGATGGCCAAACAATTTCTGATGATTAGTTCAAAATAAATATTTTTAAAGATTTGAAGAACACTTTATTGAGCAGTTACGACATAATCGTCTAGTTTCTATACAGCTCCTAAAAAATTTACAGTTTCTCTTCCTTCATAAAAGAATATTCAACTAATTAGCCACCTTCCTTTTTGGCCCTCTCCTTGCAGCTCTTAAAGAAACAAAGACATTTAATTTAACTTTTGAGAGAGGGGAAAAAATGAAACTACTTACTATCACGGCACTTAATTTAATTTCACTATCAGCATTCGCACTTAACTGCGGAGACACTATTACAACTGAAGTAAAGATGACTGAAGATCTAGATTGTTCAGCTCACTCAGGGTACTCAGCACTCTCTTTGAGAGGTGAAGCTATTTTACAAGGAAATGGTCACAGAATTATCACTCCAAACACGACAGTTGGTATCTATGCTGAAGGTGACACGATTAGAATAAGAAATGTAAAGATAGAAGGAAGCGAAACGGCCAAAGCGGTTGAGGGTTATAATGTAAAGAAATTGATTCTCAACAAAGTTATCGCTACTGATATGTATATGGGAGTTGATTTTTATTCTGAAGATGATCAATCTTGTGACAGATTAAGAGTTTCAAATAGTGATCTCAGTCATAATACTTATGGTGCGCGAGTCAATGCCCCAAGCTGTGATTATTCTCCAAGATTTATCAATTCAGATTTTTCATATTCAAAACAAGTGGCTCTAAGCCTTTCTGCAAAAAAGATTAGAATTCTTGAAAAACACAATAGCATCTTTGATGGATCTGCGAATGGTTTTAACCTTAAGGCCACTGAGAAAGTTGTCATTAAAGATATGGATCTTTCTAATGCACAGATTGATGGAACACAGGTTTTTATCTACGATACAAAACTGGTTAGAATAGTAGATTCAACTCTTGGAAATGCAGCTGAAGGAATCCATGTTTATGACGCTGAAGAAGTGATTATAAAAAGATCAACTATACTATCTGCGGGAGTTGGTATCAAGATAGCTAATGATAGAAAAGCCACAAAACTTTTAATGAGACATACTGAAACAGAAGCTAATAATATTGGAGCTTTAGTAACAAGTTATGGATCAACAAAATTTTCTGAAATCAATATCGATGATAGCAACCTATTTGACTATATCTCAGTACAAAATCAATAATATCAAAAGCCGGGGTAAAAACCTCGGCTTTATTTTTTTCAACAAGTGGCAAATACTACTCACATGAAAACCTCTTTAATTCCTTGATATAATAAACAGATGTTTTTTCTTCTTGCTCTTATTCCCTTCTCTATCGCTTCAGCTCAAAACTGCGATCTTTATAAAAACGACATCTCTGAGATAAAGAGTTGTGATAATAAAAAAGTTCATCTCACTTTTGATGATGGGCCAAACACAACGACAACACCCAAGATTGTCGAAACACTAAAAAGACAAAACGTAAAAGCGACTTTTTTTATTTCTACTCATCAACTTGAAAAGGGTGACCTTAAACAAAAAAAACTTATTTTAAATTCAATGCTAGATTCGGGGCATACTCTCTCAAGCCACGTCCACGATCATAATTGTCACGATCTTCGCTACGTTGGTGATTCTCTTGAAGTAGGCTACTCTGATCAACAAAGACGTGATCAAATTGGTAAAAGTGTTTCTCTTTTAAATTCTTTTACTGATGGTAAATTTCAAAAACAAAAGCACACGCTTTTACGCTTCCCTTACGGTCGAGGAATATCCCCTAGTAAAAAAGAAATTCAAACAATGATCGACGAACAAGGCAGAAGAATTATAGGAGCGAGTTACGCGGAAAAACTTAAATACTATCGCCTCAATAGTCCGGCTATGAGTGTGGCAAGTGAATTTAATTTGTCTCATATTGGCTGGAACTTAGATTCTAAAGATGCCAGTTCAACCTATAGCGAATCTAATAAAGACAAATATATTCAAGATCAACTAAAATCGATTTGCAAAAGTTCAGTGAAAAACTTCATGACTCTTTTTCATGATACCAGGGAGATAAACTCTCTTCCTTCAAAATATAATACTCAAAAGACGGTCATGGATGAGTTGATCGAAAAGGGAAAGTGCCTGGGCATTGACTTTATCTCTATGGATCAGTACCTAAGCGGAGATTTTCAAGACGGTATCTACACAAAAGACTACAGTCCTATTAGTAAAGTTGCTCAGATGAGTGATCAGTTAAATAATATCACTCCGGCTAATTCTGGAGCCGTGTGTTCAGTTGAGGATACTAATAATGCTATCAGTCGCTCCTCTGGGGAATCATGCTACAGTGAATATATTGGCGAAGTTAAACACTGCCAAGGAGACGAATCAATTTGTATTGATGGAACGTGGATAAAAAATAAAAATCTAGCACAACTTATTTGTTCGGGACCGATGTCTCCATCTTCTGGAATTGAGCTGTCTCAAAACTATATAAATAAAAACTGCTCTACAGCAAGTGAGAGAGTGGAGAAAGACCAGTTAGTCGCTTGCTACTGCCAAAATCAAAAAAACGACATACTACAGTGGAATTGCTTTGATATATCTAGCGGAATCGCCAAGGCCCTCTAGCTATTTTACAATGTAAATTTATTGCGTCACTATTAGTTATGATGACTTCTATCGAAAACTTTTTGGCCCTTACAGTTAGCTATGTTTGGGGACTTCCTACAATTATTGTTTTAATTTTATCAGGACTCCTTCTATCCGTTATTCTTGGCGGTATTTATGGAGGTATTCAAAGAAAAGCCTTTCTCCACGGGATTCAAGTTATTCGTGGAAAATTTGATAAAGATGATGACCCAGGACAGATTTCTCATTTTCAAGCACTTATGACCGCTCTTTCTGCCACTATAGGTCTAGGAAATATTGGAATCGTTGCCATCATTATAAAGTATGGTGGTCCTGGGGCTGTATTTTGGATGATTGTCGCTGGAGTTATTGGGATGGCCACAAAATATGCTGAATCCACACTCGCCATTCTCTTTAGAAAAATTGAGCCAAATGGCGTTGTTCGTGGTGGACCAATGTACTATATGGAACTGGGACTTGGAAAAAAGTTCAAGCCAATGGCAAAGTTCTACGCTCTTTCAATCGCTATCGGAAGTTTTGGAATTGCCAATATGTTTCAAACAAATCAGTCAGCGGTCATCCTCAATCAAAGCTTTGGCGTCCCACACCTAGTGACGGGTCTAACGATTATGATTCTAGGTGGTATTGTAATTATTGGTGGAATTAACAGAATTGCCAAAGTCACCAGTCTTCTTGTTCCTGTGATGGCCGTCACTTATATTATTGGATGCATTATTGTCATCTCTTTTCACTATGAAAAAATCCCTGGTCTCATCTCTCTAATTATTACAAGTGCTTTTTCTAATACAGGACTCTCGGGAGGACTTGTTGCAACGATGCACATGGCCATCCTTCAAGGAGTAAAAAGAGCATGCTTCTCGAATGAAGCGGGCTTGGGATCTGCGGCGATTGCACACTCTGCCGCATCAACGACAGAGCCAGTTAGAGAGGGTGTTGTCGCTCTCCTTGGACCTTTTATCGATACCGTTACAATCTGTACTCTTACAGCTTTAGTTATTCTCACAACAGGCGTGTGGGAAAGCTCAGACTTAGTTGGTGTCCCCTTAACAGCACTAGCTTTTGACACAGTAATAGATGGTTTTGGACATTTCTTTATTCCAGTTGCTGCAACATTATTTGCTTTTTCTACATTGATAAGTTGGTCTTATTACGGTGAGACAGCGATTCACTATCTGACAGGAGAAAAAGGTATCGTCCCCTATAAAGTTGTCTTTTGTATCGTGGCTTTTCTGGGATCAGTATGGAAAGTTCAAGCAGTTCTCGACTTCTCGGACATTATGACCGGGATGATGGTGTTTCCAAATATCATTGCTATTTGGCTTTTACTGCCTAAGCTTAAAGTTCAAACGAAACGATATTTTGATAAATTGAAAAATGGCGAATTTAATTAAGCTTTTTTTCTAAGAAAAAACCAGCAATCATTGCGAGAAAAAAGATGATTGCGCTGACGTTTCCAGTGACGAGATTAACGATACTTGGACCTGGACAAATTCCAACAAGTCCCCAACCGACACCAAATAAAGTTGATCCAATAATTAGTTTTTTATCGATAAGCTTATTTGTCGGAAGATCATGTTTACCATTAAAAATGGGATCTCTTTTTAAAATCCATCGAAAAAGAACCAAGTTAACAACAACAGCTCCACCCATGACAAAGGCCAAGGAATAATCCCACTGCCCAAAAATATCTAAAAAACCGATGACTCTTGCGGGATTTGTCATTCCT
The DNA here is from genome assembly GCA_963719505.1 of Halobacteriovoraceae bacterium. GTDB lineage: Bacteria > Bdellovibrionota > Bacteriovoracia > Bacteriovoracales > Bacteriovoracaceae > CAKZJW01. Next base: position 389,730 of record CAVRCF010000002.1, on the reverse strand, counting down.
GATACGACAAGACCTATGGCAAATATCATCCCTGCAAATAAACTCAGAACATTTTTCATGAAAGAGCTCCTTTAATCAGAACAGTTATAATTCCGCTCCCCATGAAAGTGAGGGTCGCGACTAAGGATCTTTTTGACAGTCTTGGTAAACCGCAAACCCCGTGCCCAGAGGTGCATCCACTTCCAAGCCTGGTGCCGAATCCAACCAACAAACCTGCCGCAATAACAAGAGGAATATTGGTTGAAATGGAATAGTTAAAAAGTTCGGGATAAAACCTTCTCATTAAAAGTCCACCAAGAATCAAGCCACAGACAAAAACAATCTTCCAGACATTTTCTTTAAGAGTTGGATTAAAAACGGCTGATGCTAAAATACCACTTATACCTGTGATTTTTCCTAAACCGACAAGAACAAGGCTAGCTGCCAACCCAATTAAAATGCCTCCAATAAGAGGAAATAATATTTCACCGTTCATATTCGTCCTCTCTGTTTAAAGGTATTTTTATATAAGAGGTGCCGTTGTCTTCTTCTTTGGGAAGACGGCCTCCATCAATATTTATTTGTATACTTGGAAGTAAAAGAGTTGGTGCGCTCAAAGTGGCATCTCTTTTCTCTCTGAACTCTATGTACTCACTACGTGTTGTAGAGTCTTTCAACTGAATATTACGAGCTTTACTCTCACCGATTGAAGATGTGTATATCATCTGTCTTCCGTTGGGTTGATAATCGTGACAGGTGTAGAACTGTGTTTCATCTGGTAGTTTATAAAGCTTTTCGTGTATTGAATGGTAAAGGTCTTTTGCACTTCCTGCTGGAAAGTCACACCTTCCCGTTCCATAGTCAGGCATAAAAAGAGCATCTCCTGTGAAGAGATGGTTTTCTATATGATAAGAGACGCAAGCTGGCGTATGCCCAGGAGTTTCGATGACATTAATCTCAAAGCTTCCGGCTTTCAAAACAGAGTCTTCATCGACTAAGATATCGAACTGTTCACCTTTGAGGTTTAGGTTTTTTAAATTGTATATTTTAGAAAAAACTTCTTGAACCTTTGTGATGTTTTTTCCAATCACAAGCTTTGCATGATCAAAAGATTCTAATAATTCCTGAGCTCCTGAGAGGTGATCCGCATGAGCATGAGTCTCTAAAATATAATGCACCTTTAGAGACTTCTTTGCTATAAAACTTTTAACCGCCTTTATTGATTCATTTGAAATCTTTGAGGAGGCTTGATCATAATCTAAAACGGGATCAATAAGGACGCAGTCTGACGTCTTTTCATCATAAACGATATAACTTAATGTTTTAGTCTTTTCGTCGAAAAAATGTTGTACTTTTAAAGTCATAATATATTTCCTAATAGTCCTTTCATTCAGTATCATATATTAATATCAAATTTAAAACATTGTTCTCTATCAATTTTGTAAAAGGATTAACACTTGAGTCTAAGTAATATCGTCAAGTTAGATACATCTCTTCCAGTAAAAGTATTAACTAAAGGCGCTTTTGTTTACCATGAGGGTGATGCTCCAGACCATGTCTACTATCTCCTTGATGGTGTTGTTGGACTCTCTTATAATACAGAAAATGGAAAGAGCACATTTCTCAGAATCTTCAAAGAAAATGATCATATGGGTCATCGCTCTTTTTTTGCACAAGAGCCCCATCACGCTACAGCTTTTGCTCTCACAGATATAAAAGTGAAAGTCATTTCAAAAGAGGCATGTGATCAACTTTGCTCTGAAAGCCCAGAAATTTTAAAAACGATTATGAAAACCTTGGCAAGGGACTTGGCGCAAACTGAAATTCGTTTAGCATCAGTCCAGGATAAAACAGTAACTAAGAGAGTGGCCGAAGCCTTACTTTTTTTGAAAATTAAAGATCCCGAAATTAAATGGAAAGGTAAAGACATCGCTGATTTCGCATCGACAACCCCAGAGTCAGTGGCAAGAGTTATATCAAAACTAGAAAAAGCCAAGATTATTGAGAAGAATGGAAGATCCATAGATATTTTGAGTGAAGAAGACTTAAAAAACTTTGGTCATTGATCTCTATCAATTACATGCCGCTGGTTAAAAGCTAGTATAGAAAGAAAAGGAATAAGATTATGGGATATGCTTTAGCTTTATTTGCTGGTTTGGCAATGGGCCTTCTTGGTGGAGGTGGATCTATTCTCACCGTCCCCATTCTTGTCTACATCTTTAATGTAGACCCTAAAGTCTCCGTTGCAATGAGCTTAGCGATTGTTGGTTGGACAGCTTTAATGGGCATGTACGGTCACTTTAAAAATAAAAACATAAGTTTTAAAATTGCTTTTATCTTTGGAGGGTTCGCCGTACCTGGAACCTATCTTGGATCTTATCTAAGTCAATTTTTAACCGGTCAGATACAACTTCTCATTTTTTCTGCCATTATGATAATTGCCGCAGTATTTATGTTTCGAGGAAGAGCTGAAATAGATGACCACCCCAGAGGTCTCAACTACCCACTCATCTCAGTATCGGGCATTTTTGTTGGAGTCATGACAGGAATTATCGGCGTTGGGGGGGGGTTCTTAATCGTTCCGGCACTTATGTTCTTTACCGGAATAGATATGAGAAAAGCTGTGGGAACATCACTTTTCATTATTAGCTTTAATTCTATTTTTGGCTTCCTATCCTATCTTGGCAGAGTCGATATACCTTGGAAGCTCATGATCCTTTTTTCAATCTGCTCAACTATTGGTATTTTCCTAGGTGCCATCCTTAATACAAAAGTTCCACAAGCAAAATTAAAAAAGATATTTGCTATTTTTCTTATTATTATGGGATCCTTTATTTTATATAAAAACTTATAGGAGTTCTCATGCAATATCTTCACACGATGATAAGAATTAAAAACCTAACAAAAAGTTTGGACTTTTACTGTGATAAGCTTGGCCTCAAAGAAGTCAGTCGATCAGAGAATGAAAGAGGACGTTTTACATTGATCTTTCTGTCAGATGATGAAAATTTTGAAAAAGCTCAAACAAGTAAATCTCCCCTTCTCGAGCTAACCTATAACTGGCCTGATGAAAATGGTGACACTGAGGACTATCAAGGTGGAAGAAACTTTGGTCATCTTGCCTACAGAGTAGATAATATTTATGAATTTTGCAAGAACCTGATGGATCAAGGTGTTATTCTCAATAGACCTCCAAGAGATGGACACATGGCCTTTATCAAATCTCCTGATGGTATCTCTATAGAACTGCTTCAAAAAGGTGATTCTCTTAAAATATGCGAGCCATGGCAGAGCATGGAAAATATTGGCTCTTGGTAAAAGCTTAAGAGGAAGAGATTCTAGAATGTATTGATAAATACTTTTTTTAGATAATGTAGCTAAAATTTTTTAGCTACTTGAGGTGGGGCATTTAGTCCTTAGACTGGTTTAGAGATGTGATCTCTTCCTCTTGTAATAATAGTACGTGAGGTGCTTACAATTTATCTCATAAATCCATGAAGGTTCTGTGCAATATTAAACACAAAAATATACAAGTCATTGAAACCAAATTTATTCAAAATCGACCTAAAGACTCACCTACTAGCGCGATAGATTTAAACTTTAAAAAGCTTAAGAGGAAGAGATTCTAGAATGTATTGATAAATACTTTTTTTAGATAATGTAGCTAAAATTTTTTAGCTACTTGAGGCGGGCCGTTTAGTCCTTAGACTGGTTTAGAGATGTGATCTCTTCCTCTTGTAATAATAATACGGGAGGTATTTACCTTTTATCTCATAAATCCATGAAGGTACTGTGAATAATTCAACACAAAACACTACAACTTATTGTTTCTTTGAAGAGAAAAGACAGTAGAAAAGTCAACTTTCATAGCTTGCACCTCGTCATAGAAATATATTGTATTTATTGAAAAAAAATACACATCTGATGCAAATCAATACAAGGTATATCTCTCTGTATTTGTTAAGATAGAAAAGACAAATCAACAAAGAGGTAAAAATGCTTAATCATGCACTCCATTTTTTAAGAGAGACTTTGTCTATCTTCAAAGGAAAAGAACCTAAAAGGGTTCTTACATACGCCTGTATTAGCAATGGTGAAAATCTTTTTTTGAGGCTTAGAATCGTAAGATCAAATTCCGATATCAAATTCTCTAAAAAGGATTCACATCCATCCCATATCCTCAAAGTTATTCGACTCTTTTTGTCGAGAAGTTCGAAAAGAACAGAGGTAGAGCTTCTCATTGATGGAAGAAAACACATTCTTAAAACATCAAAAAGAGGATTTATTGAAAAGACTCTACAAGTAGAAACCCAATCAAAAGTTTTAAAATTTAAAATAAAAGGGCATGAGAACTACAAAGACATACCTATTGATTTTCTGAGTCGAGATTCGAAACTTGTTGTGAGTGATCTCGATGATACTATTTTAAAATCTCAAGCGACCAATCTTACCAAGTTAATACTGAGAACTCTATTTAGACCTTTAAAAAAAAGAAGCTCCTTTGAAGGAGCGAGTGAATTTTATCAGAATTTAGAAAGAGCAGGAAATAAAATCATATACGTCTCAAGCTCGACATGGGATCTCTATCCTATGATTAAAGATTTTATTCTTGAATTTGATTTTCCAAACGGACCAATCCTTCTTCAAAATACAAGAGACAAACAAAAGTCAAAAAAGTCTCATCATCAAAAGTTTGACTACCTTATAGAGATCTCGAAGCTCGTTAACAAAGGTCAATTGATTCTCATCGGTGATGAAGGCCAAAGAGATCCTGAAATTTATTTGGAAATATCTAAACTCCACCCAAACCTTGTTGATCAAATTCTCATAAGAAAGTCTTGGTGGACCACTAAAATGGACTCCCAAGAACATATTAAAATAGCCTCAAACATCGGTACAACATTTAAGTATTTCAAAGAGGTTGAAGAGCTCGTTTAAGCTTTTAAAAATTTAAAGATTGTGTTCACAGACAAATTAAGCAGAATTTAATCTGAAAAAATTACATTTTATTCTTAATTGATTGATTTGGATCATGAAAGCTATAAAATTTCCCCATGAAAAAGTCTATTATCGCCTTTTTTCTCATGACGAGTGCGCTCCATGCGCAGACCCTTTATATTGGTCCTAAAACACAGGTGGAAAGCCAGGACTTTGAAAACCTTATTCTTCACTCACTCGATGAATCCATTGGACAAAAAAGCACCCTTAAAAATTCACTCTCCCTTTCTCAAAGGATCATTGGTTTAAGTATTGATACCAAAGCGGGACTTTGGAGCTGGAATAAAGGCATTGAAACTGCGATAGAATTTCGTTTTTATCCGGAGAATGACAAATGAAAAATCTCTTCATTTTAAGTCTCCTCGCCTTTTCTTTTTGTCTTCACGCCCAAGATATTCCTTTATCTTGGATTGGAAAAAAGACCTTATTAAAAGAGGATTCTCAAGTCTATGCCCCTGAGAAAATCGAGTCTATCATTAAGGCTTACGAGGGGATTATCGACAAGGCAAATAGAAAATACGACAACCTTGAACGGATTGATGCCTCTATTGGAATAAGTGGCCAAGGTGGCATTGGCATTTTCTCAACTGGATTTTCAAAATCAGTTGAGTTCATTTGGAGAAAAGAAACAGATACTCCGAAGACCATGAAAACCCTATCCGTAACTCAGGATGAACAACAGAAACTTAAATTGGATCTGGTCGAGCAGTTGAAATCTCAAGTTGATTGGAATTCAATAAAACCGTCAGTGAGAAGAAAAATTTTAAAAACTCTCCACAAAGATGCCAAAAAAATAAGTACTTTTGCTAAAACAATGAGCTCCATCACCCCGCCCAATGGGTGGCAGATAAATAGCTTTTGGAGAAACTATTATTTCTCTTTTGATCTTGGAATATTAGATTTTTTAAAAGTGGGCTACGACAAAAGAATTAGGTTTAGATTTAAAATTACACCTTCAAAGGAGAAGGAATCCTCGAGACAAAGTGAGCTTGTAGATAAACTATTTAAAAAGATTTCCAAAGTCGATGAAAATGAAATTAAAAGGGAAACCGGCTATAACCTCTATCGTCTAAGAGCCTCTTTTGATCTAAATATCAGCGGAGATATCAAATTTGCCTCCTTATCTGCAGGCTCGGGTTTTTTAGTAGAATATACGAAGACACGTAAAGCTGATATTCTTAAAAAACTCAATATGAGTTCGTTAACGATCCCATTTTTAAGCATTCTTAAAACAGCAGACCGTGCAGAACAAAACAGGGGTTTATTTAAGCTCAATGAGGTTCGATTTGGTCTATCAGTTGGGACCGAATTTGATATCTTCTTGGCCAGCTTAGAACTAGAGAGTAGCTTTGAACTTCATTTTAGAAAGGGAATTAAAACATCTAGAGCCATTGATTTTACATCACCCTGGGATCTGGCCCTAAAACAAATAGATCATCGAGACAGACTGAGCCTAACTTTTCAAGTCCCCTTTCTAGCAAGCCTAAGGGTGAGGCCAAGTGTTGAAAATCGCTACGAGCCCAGTGAAAAGTAAAGTGTCTAAAAAATAGACACCCCATTGAAACTTCTGTTGAATCCCAGCGACTATGTCCGGTTAATATCCCAGCGATTATGTCCTACCTTGTGTGTCATATTGCTCGCTTTTTATAGTCATAAATCCTCTTTGTGTTGAACACTATTGGATATATTTCTTTACCCATAATATCAAAGCTCTGACTGCCATCAAGATGGGTATTTATATTCACTTCGCGACCTCGATAGCAAAACTTTTCGTCTATCAACCAAGTAATTGCTTCGAAAGAAAATACGTTTCCAACTCCAATTTTTCTTCTCTCTTTTTTACAAAAAACTCTGTCTAAATTTCCAAAAACATTTTTCCTGTAAGCTGTATCGAAGCTTTGCGACTCTACCGAGAACTGCTTATTAAAAGCTTCTATAAAAGTTGTTCTCAAATAGTCATTTGCCTCTTCCAAAGTTTCTATTTTATAAAACGAAAGCTCCGCTACCAGTCGATCTTGTAGAGTCCTAAAGAGACGCTCTACTCGTCCTTTAGCTTGTGGAGAGCTTGCAAGAATTAAGTTAATATTAACCTGATCAAAGGCTCTTGAGATCTGAGATTCCCAGTCTCGATCTACCTTTCCATAAATCCCTGCTTGATCCATGTAGAAGGCTTCTGGAATTCCATTTTTATCAATTACTTCCTTGATAACTTTCATCGAATGCATCGACTTCTCTCCGTAAAAAAACTCTGCTGCTAAAATCTTTCCGGTTGCATCGTCGATTGCTGCAATTAAGTCCGATTTGTGATTACCAAACCAAGGGTGATGGCTTCCATCGAACTGCACGAGCATACCTTCTTGAGGGACTCTGGCTCTAGGCTTGAAAGATCTTCTCTTCGCTCTTCTTGGAGCTTTTACAAGATTGTGTTTAGTTGCAATTCGATGAAGTGAAGACTTTGAAATTTTAATGTTTTCATTTTTAATTAACATTTCGTTAAAGTGAGTGAGATTAAATCCAACATACTTATAAGTTAGAAGATCTACGATCAAAGCTTCTAGTCTTTCAGAAGTTTTATTTACTGGAGCAACACCAGAATTTTTATGTATGACTCCTATGAAGTCATGAGTCTCAACATTCTTAATAATACGTTGAGACTGGCGATATGACTTTTTAGATATGATGGAAAATTCTTTAATAGAAATTTTTCCGGCTAAGACTTCACAGGCGAGTCTATAAAGCTTCATTTGTTTAGCATCCATGCTTATTTTTCCCATTTAACACCTCAGGTTTGATTACCTGAGTATTGTAATATTAATGCGTTAAGTAGGACATTTTCGCTGGGAAATAAGGATAGGACATAATTGTCGAATCTTTATACACCCCATTGAAACTTCTTCAACGAAAGAGTAAATTCTCCGCCTAAAAGATAGAATAGTCTTATGAAATTTAGCTGTTTTATAATTCTTTCAATCATGAGCTTTGGTGTTTTCGCCAATACCCCAACCGTTTGGTTGGAGACACAATTCCGACAACGAAAGCTAGAAAAAGAGTTTACCAAAGTTGAAAACATTTATTCAACAGAGAGTCTAAAAGCTAGTTTCTCTCATGGCATGAAGTCTTGTGAGATTGATGTCATCTCAAGCCTTTCCTCTCTCAACAAAAAAAGCATCCCCTTTGCCGTTATTAAAGCTCATAAATTAGGTTTTATTGACGAAGTAGAAGCCGATATTTTCTATTCCTATGCACAGGCCTTCAAGAGATCTGCGCTTGCAGGAGAGACAAAACTATCCATACAAAGAACAGATGTATTAAAGAGAAACTATAGAGCGATATTTTCTAATGGCTGTCTGTCTGATAAGTGGGTCGAGTTTAAAGAGAAGATTGTCCTCCAAGGTGATGATGAAAATATCTATCAAAGGCTTAATCAGTTCGCTTATGAATCGGGATTTATTTCTCAAAATGAATACCATCTCATAGAGACTGTTAGAATCATCTCGGATAATGAGTCGTCTCTTTTAAAGGTTAAAGACTATCAGGAAAAAAGGGCTTGGCTTTTAGAGAATCAATTAGAAATGAACGACACTGTGACAAGCTTTCATCTCGCACAAAGAGACAAAGGTCAAAAAAGCAGAAGGTATAAACTTTTTAATAACTTCTCACTCATTCAAATCAAAGAGATGAACAATCTCCTCAATAAAATGACCATGCGTTTTAACTCTCATAAGTCTGAACTCATCTTTTCTGCAAAAGAAGGTATTGTTAATGAGAGGATTCAACTCACCCATACAGAGCAGATAAGACTCGCGCTAAAATTATACAAAAAAGAGAAGAACCTCCTGTTACAAAAAGACTACTTTAGAGGTGCAAACTTTGACTATAGAGACCTCATGACTTTAGGTTATCAAACAAACCAGGTCGATGAAAAAGAGCTCAATGGATTAAGCCTCTTAGAGAAAAAAACAGTTAAGAAAAACTTTTGGCAAAAGTCTGTCTCATTTCTTCAAAGACTCGATTTTCTTGTTGCAGCTGTTGCTGGTCCCGTTGTCGGTATAGGTTACTCGATTGGAATTTCTATTCTCGATGGGAAAATTAATAAAAAAGAAGTAAAAGATCCCTCATTTGAGCATGATCTTTTCTATGGAAACTGTGAGCAGAAGTTATGAGAATAATTTTTTTAATCATCCTCTCATTTTCAGCCTTCTCCTTCGAAACTCAGGTTATTGTTCGAGGAGAAAAAGATAAACTTATCCCAAGGAAAGTAACATTAGAAAATCTTAAAGAAGATCTTTATTTTGAGACTCCGTTTTTTAAACTCGTTAAAGGAACAACTGACGAGGTGATAAAGACAACTGATGAAAAGCTTCTTCGAAAGTCAGCGACGATTTTATATCATCTTGATATTGCCAGAAAGTACTTTGAAACTTTGGGAAAACCTCAAACGGAACAACTTATTATCAGAGTTGATATCCAAAATGCTTATCATAAAAGATTTCACTTCCAAAACCCTCAGGTCTCTCCTGTCTTTAATAATGCTACAACTATTGCAGCAGGTACAGGGGATGCTATGTTTGGGATTGAACCATGGGGAAATGAAATTTGGTTTAGACCTGTTAAAAAGATAGCAATTACCAAAGAATTTAGAAAAAAATATAAGAAAATGCTTAGAGACTCATTGCCAAGAAGATCAAATATAGACACTGATGTTCTCATTTTCACAGCTTTGAATGCTTCCGTTTCAAGTGATATCTCTGGATCTTTAGAGACTTCAGGGAAAACTCTTTTAACAAACTTTCTGATTGATTCCTTTATTAGGGTTGCTGTTCCAGAGCTCGCAAGCCTTTTCCTTGGCAAAGAGTTCTACTTCGATGCCTCATTTGTACCTGAAGTCATGTACCACGAATACTCACACTATGCGATGAGCGATTCAGTAGCACCTGAGGTTAATAGTTCAATCCTTGAGGGCTTTGCCGACTACTTTGCGACCAAAGTAAGTGGTATCGATCAGCTTGCACATGAACTTGGAGACTATGGAAAGCTTGCCAAGTCACGATCGGCAATCAATAAGATCGCCTTTGATCTCAACCTCGATACAAAACTGGGAGTCGGTACAGACTTTGTTCTTTCCGTTCTTCACGATGTAGAAAGATATATCTCTAAGTATGAAGGAGATACCTTTGTCCAAAAACGTCTTTTTGAAATGAGAAAAGGTCTCAGTGTCGATACGAATATAAGAGAAGGTCTTCCGGCCCTTTTCTGGGAATTTTTTCCTGAATATGGAGTTGAAACAAGTATTCTTCTCAATAATAGAGGGATATAGATTTTACAAAAATTATAGCTTTGGTCTCAAAACATGACTTTCTGTGTTATCAATTGAAAAAATTATTAACAAAGGAACTACAATGAGATCTCTTTCAGCTCTAATACTCATGCTAACCTTCTCTTTTACAGCGTTAGCACAACCCTACTCTCAGATAAATTTATCTCCGAGTGCCATCGTAAAGAAGTACGATTATATTCTTACCGCTCACCCTCAAGCACACGAAGATAGCTTTCAAAATGAAAATTTGAAAAAGTATAAAGAGGAATTGAGTGCCTCTTTATCTCGTTCATCTGAAGAAGAAGTAAAAGAGAGTTTTGAACAAATTATCGCAAAAATTCCTCAGCGTTCTAAAAGAGAAGCCTACTTAAAAGTCCTAAAAAACTCAACTCAAGAAGAGCTCCTCGCTTTTATCAGTGCCCCGGCACTTATGAATGACGCTTTAGCTGGTGAGGGTGCAAACTTTGCTCTCATCACAGATGAACCCTTGATCGTTGCTACTTATATCATCATGACGGGCCTTATTCTTTTTGTCATGATTAATGCGATTGTAAAATCAAATAGACCTCGATTTGCTAGTTACCCTGTTACTATTCAGGACGTTCCTTACTGTGCGGATTACACTTTTAACCAATATGTTTCTTCTGCTGAGAGAAATAATATGAAAGCAGATGCAAAAATGAGATGCGAGTCAGAATCCCCAAGACCTGATACATGTGAATTCTTTGGATTCCTTTATAGCTTTGAGCGCTACACTTATACGACTCAAAATGGAAACTCAGTCCAAGGAAATGAAGGTTCTTGTACTGGTGTTGCATCTTATAGATCAAAAAAGAAATAGTTTAATATCAATATAGAAGGAAAAATTATGATCAGTTCAGTTAAATCATTTATTTTGTCAGCATTTTTCTCTGTAAGTGCATTAGCACAGCCATATGCAAATACAGACCTCAACCTAAACCAGACCTTAGAGAAGTTTGACTATATGCTAACGAGCCATCCAATGGCCCATGATGATCAGTTTAAGGCGAAGACTCTAGCTCAAATGAAGCAAGAGATTCGTGCCGTTGTTGAGGCTTCCTCAACTGAAGAGCTTATCAAGAGCTTCAACATCCTTATTGAGCAAATACCTCAGTCAGAAACGAGAGAAGCATACTTGAGAGTTTTAGAGACGTCTTCACCAGAGGATCTTGAATTATTCTTGGCAAGTCCAGAATTAATGAGTGAAGCTCTTATTGGAGAAGGTGCAAACTTCTCCCTTACAACAGGTAGTGGTGTTTTAGATGCTTCAATATTTCTTCTTAGTGCAGTGGCATTTGTTTACATCGCCAATAGGTTATTTGTTTCTGAGTCTACTTATGAGCCAGAAATTTATATGGGTGGAAACTAAGATCAATACAAATTAATAAAGTCAAAGAGCCTCGTATTAGCGGGGCTTTTTTAATTCACTGGCCCTCATCGGCATGGAATCTATTATTTTAAAAAGATCTTTCATCGGAACAATATTTTTGAAGCTCTTCTTCACCCCACCATCTAACCCAATAAGATCTAATTTAAACTCGATATCTTCTTTCACTTTTTCAATGAGAATAAGCTTTCTCTCTTTATTTTCACCAGGAGTTTGCTCAAATATCTTTCTTTGTTCAAGGACTTTCTTATTCGATACATCTGAATATGTTAAAAGAATAATTCTCTTTTTCCAATGGTATTTTTCAAGTTGCTCACTATTACTCATAAAGATCAGTCCTGTCATAAGAATAAAGACTCTCATTGTGAAGCTCATCTTAATCTAGCGAATCTGTCGCGGCAAAGATATAACTTCTAAACTCAAGATCTTCTTTATTTAAAATTTCAGCCCTAACCCTTTTGGGCAGGTTTGCCTCTTTGTATTTTAGAAGCTTCTCTCTTTTTTGGAACAGAGTTTCATTCTTTGGATTATCTATAATCAATTTATCTAGAGACTCAATTTCAAATGAGAATCGCCGTAACAAAAGATCATTAATTTGCATATCAGTGTAATGAGATTCTTTTTTATCAATACAAAGTTCATCGAGACAATCAACTCTCAAGATCTCGTCATTTTCGATCAAAAGGTTAGATCCTTTCTTTAAGTCTCTCTCCCCACTAAAACCAAGAATAAAAAATAAAATGAATAGCTTTCTCATACACTCTCCAAGAAACTGATTGCCGCTTTACCTTCTCAGTAGAGCTTGTCAATTTCTTCGTTTACGGCTTTTTCTAAGAACTCCATACCAAAACTTTCAAGAGGCCTTCCGTTGACAAAAAATGTTGGAGTTCCACGCACTCCAAGCTTAATCATATCTTGCTCATCAATCATTAAAATTTTATTGATCTCGTCTCTTTGCATATCCGTTTTTAAGCGCTCAATATCTAGCCCTAACTCCTTGAGATAAACAAATATTAACTCTGGTTTTGGATTTTGATGATTGCCCCACTCTGGTTGTTTTTCAAAGAGAAGACTAAGAGACTCCCAATACTTTCCTTGCATCTTAGCGGCTTCTAAAGCACGAACTGCCAGCTCTGAGTTTTTATGGAAGGTTGCATATCTTACCGCGAGCTGAACTTTTCCTTGGTACTTATTTAAAAGCTCCTTCACCTCTGGATAGAACCTTCGACAACTCTCACACTCAGGATCCAAGAACTCAGTGATATAAACTTTAGCCTCTTTTTGACCATAGATCGGAGAATGAGCCCTGACAAAAACTTCAGAATTACCAATGGCCAAGAAACTATAAGCTTCCATTTGTCCCTTTTTGTAAGCTCGCGCCCCCAAGATGAATAGAATAACGAGTGCAAGAGCACTAGCTCCAAAAATAGCAATTTTATTTTTCATAAGTGTATTTCCTATTTAACAAAATGAGTAAGAATCCTATAAGACTAAAAGCGATAAGAGACAGTAGTGGGATTGTTATAAAGCCAAACCAGTTGATGTAAACTGTCGAACAGGGCACACCAGAGACACAAGGAGAAGCTGACTCAGGGACAATGCCGTAGTGAAGAAGATTATGATATAAGGCAATGATCCATCCGGTACAGACAAGTGGGGCGGAAAACATAAAAGTCGCGCGGGGCGTTTGAAAAGATCCAACTAAAAAGATAAACACCAGTGGATATAAGGCGATTCTTTGATACCAGCACAAAACACAAGGTGTATAGCTCATAACTTCACTAAAAAAGAGACTGCCAAGCATTGCTATAAAGCTGATGGCCAGAACAACCAAAAACCAGTGAATTTAATTTCATCGATTGCATAGATATGTTATATCAAGGGCGTTTATCCCCAGTCAATTAACTTGGAGTGATTTCGTCTTGATCTCTTAGTTTTAATTGTAAACCTGTCAGGAAATTTCGAAGGATTTGATCCTTGCAAGGTCTATAGTGTTTATGACCTGGCTTTCTAAAAAATGCACTTAATTCGGGCTTGCTAACCCTAAGATCGGCAATATCAAGAATTTTAAGGACATCGTCTGATTTTAAAGTGAAGGCAATCATCAGTTTTCTAAGAATAATATTATTATTTAACTCGGTTTCAGCAGCTGGCTTTTCACCATCTTTAGAGCCTCTGAGCTCATTTATCAGTCCATTGAGAAAAGTGGCCAAATCCACGTCTTTGAGAGCTTGGTAGTCATCATGATCGTCTTTCTTTAACCAATTGCTAAGTAATTCCCTCGACACTTCTTTGTCGGCCAAAGAAAAGACTTCCATCATCTGTTGGTCGCCGTAATCGAGGGTATATCTGAGTCTTCGCAGCACATCATTATTTGTCATATCTATTTATATCACGCGACTGAATTGATTGTCTGCCCCTGTTCTAGTTTTTTGATAAGTTTTCCAGCCTCAGAATTTCTCCCTTTAAATAAAATACCGTATTGATAAAAATCACCCGCTTTAGAGACCCTTACAATCTCTCCGTGCAGTTTTACATCATCAATACAAATAATTATTTTCTCGCCATGACCAACCTTCTTTTTTGTTGAAGCCATCAGACCGGTCTCAGAAAGATTAAGAACCTCAACCTCCAAATGACCTCCATCAAATTTGGCTGTTGCACGCAAAAGGCAGTTGATTCTTTTATTTTTTCTAAACAGTTCTTTGGCCTTAAAGATATAAGGCTTCCTGTTTTCTGGAATAAGAAAGAATGCCAAAATCCCAAGGTTTAAGCAAAGTAAAAGAGCACTACTAATATGAGGATTTTCCTGTACAAAAGGCCACGTAAACTTTTCGTAATTAACATAACTATAGACCGAGTAGAGTTGAACGGTAGCGAACACAAATAAGCTTATAGCTGCAGGCTTTAAAAGTGCTAATCCCGCCATGGGAAAGAGGACCCAAAACTCAATGAACTTTAGAGGGTCATCAATACTTGTGACGACTTCAAAAACTTTCCCAAAGCTGAAGCCCGTATCTATCTTCAAAAAGATAACTTTGATAAGAGGCTCTATAAGCAGTAAAGTTCCAAGAATATAGAAAGGGATGGACCGTTTTTGTTTAGACTGCTCCAAGTATTTATTTTTTAAGTCACTTCTTCTTTGAAGTTCTTTAATAGAGTCATCTATGTATAAATCTATATGCTCTGGCGCAAAGCTTTGGACAAATTCCATCTCATCAAAGTTTTGAACGTCTTTTTGAGTCGAGATAAAAATACAATTTGACTTGCGACTACTGACTAATTTTTTGAGTCGAGAGACATCTCTTTCATTCAAAATAACATCTGC
This sequence comes from Halobacteriovoraceae bacterium, assembly GCA_963719505.1. Taxonomy (GTDB): domain Bacteria; phylum Bdellovibrionota; class Bacteriovoracia; order Bacteriovoracales; family Bacteriovoracaceae; genus CAKZJW01. The sequence goes on along the minus strand of CAVRCF010000002.1, from coordinate 374,700 downwards.
TAAATTAAAGACAATAAGGTTGAACTTCTTTGCTTCAAAAAGAGAGATCCCTTCAAAGATATCTTCGATATGTTGAGTTGATGTATTATTTAAAAGTGGCGGACCAACGACAAGATCAATCATAAGCTCTCCTTTAACTTGGCAATTATAGCATATTAACAGTAAGCTATTTATCTAAATGGAAAATCTCAATGAATTTGGGCATTTAAAATTGAAAGAGGTTTGTAATGAGTAAATCAAATGATATCAAAGACATAGAGATTATCTCAAAATGGTTAGATACAAAATTTCAAGGGCCTTTTGGTATTAAGTTTGGTTTTGATGGTCTTATTGGCCTTATACCTGGATTTGGTGATCTTATCACGACAGGTCTTGGAAGCTATATACTCATTCGCGCAACAAATCTCAATATTCCTAAAATTATTATTATTCGCATGGCACTCAATATCATCATTGACCAGCTTATTGGAATGATTCCAATTTTTGGAGATATTTTTGATTTTGTTTGGAAGTCAAATGAGATGAACTATAGATTAGTTAGCGAATATTCACGCAAAGAAAAAGGTATTGTTGCAAAAAGCTGGATCAATAATCTCTTCATTGGATTTCTTGGCATTTTTATTTTCTTGATTCCCATCTTTCTAATTGTAAGAGTCATTCAAATACTTATTAGCTACTAATTTCTAGGTGGGAGACCGTGGACCATAGTTAAAAAATTCATTTTGGTTCCAGCCCTTCGATGTTCAGACAATTTTTTATAATCACTGTCGGCAAACCAATCTTTACCAGCTTGCTCAGATGGAAACTTAAAAATAATCATACGCCCAGGTCTTGGACTCTCCCCCTCCATATGAATGGGGTTATCGTCATAAGTGACAAAGGATCCTCCATATTTCTTTAATAATGGAAAAAAGCCTTTTTCATAAATTTTATATTCTTCAGCATCATTAATTTCTAAATTTACGATCATAAAAACGGGAATCATTTCCATATTAATTCTCCTCTACATGAAAAAATAGACAACAGCGATATGTTCAATGATCGAAGTATCCTGTCTTGGGACATATTGATTTAAGTAACCATATTCAACTTTAGAATCAAAAAGCTCCAATCCTCTTCCTATAAAAAGTCGGTTTCTCTCGAAAGCTTGATGATCTGCACCTTCTTCATCTGTAAAATTTAGAAAGACTTCATTCCAGAAAACCCCAGCATTTTTATCAAACCTCAATAAATATCTAAAGCGCCAAGAGTCGTCGTCACTATCTTCATTATTTCGGTATTCTAATCTAGTACGGCTGGACAGCTTTGATGACTCAGAACTCATAAAGGACTGAGTATGTTGAAACGTCCAGCGATGCTCTTTAATGTCTCCCGTAGTTATATAACCATAAATAAGTCCAAGTCCATGACTGTCATTCAAACGATAAAGTCCACCTGTGCGATAGAGGAATTGTCCCACACCACCTTGATCAAAACTGTAGCGTTGTTGGGCTTCTGACCACCATGAGAATTCTTTTGTTAGTTCTTTTTTTGCAAAAATTCCAACCCATCCGCTATTTTGTGATCGCTCGCTACTATAAGAGATTGTTACAAAAGTTAAAAATAAAAGTATAATGAGATTTTTCATCTCTTTAGATTAGCAAAGGAGATCTATTTTTCAACAGTTAAAACGTTCTCTGTCTCTGTTTGGGCAAGGTATCTAGCAGATGTCTTAAAAAGCTTCTTTTCATCCCAGTTGAGATAATCAAAAACAGACTCTATTTTTTGGTTTGGAATTTTTTTAACAATGTATTTTGCCACTCGACTAATTTCGAGACTATCGATCAAAGACTCAGAAACAAGCACCTGCTTTTCCAATTGCATTAGCCTTGCTCCAGTGAGTTTCGGAGTTGCAATCATTCTCTTGTTCATAGGATTCATCCATCTTCCGTTTGGCTTTTTAAAACCAAAGTGTAAATGCGGTCCTGTAACTCTACCAGTTGCCCCCACAGATCCTATAACTTGATACGACCTAACCCACTGACCAACTCTCACCCTTCTTCCTTTGAGATGAAGATAGTAAGATGTTGATCCATCTCTGTGCCTTATTGCGACTTTGTTACCAGCAAATTTATTATAGCTTGAAACAACAACCTTACCACTTGCGACAGAGCGCACAGGCTGGCCGTTGTATCCTCTGAGGTCAACTCCCCTATGCATTGCCCTTCTTCCCGTAACCGGATGGGTTCTCTTGCCATAGTGAGATCTAATATGAAGCCTTGGGAGTGGATATCTTAGCCCTGAGCGAATAAGAGCCTGGCCATCTTTGGTATAATGAGCTGTAAAGGTTGAGCCTTTAACTCCATCATCATAATAAAAAGCCTCATTTTTTCCAGCCCGAGTCCCACTGTATGAAGTATACATCACCTTGGTCTCAATGATCTGATTGCCAAGTTTTCTCTCTTTCACTAAAACTTTAAATTTATCGCCTTCTCTAGCATTGAGCCTAAAGTTCACTTTACATAAAAGAATATTCACAACCTCGCCTGTAACGATCCTAGAAAGTCCCTGAGAAATAAGGTCTGCCTGGAGTGTTGATCCCTTCTTTAAAGAACCTTCCACAATTTTTGAATACCAAAACGTGGGCTTTTCTTTAAAAGTGTACACCCACTTATCACCAGTGCCTGTCCTTTTTAAAAGGTGGAATTCTGCTGGATTTTGAGAAAAGGAAAATGAAGAGAGCTTACCATCGCTAAAATCTGCCTCAATGGCATCGCCTACTTTTAAAGAGGAGAATTCAACTTCATCCCTCAAAGCATTAATGACCTCAAGCGCAGTAGCGCCTTCAACTCCAACACCTCTTAATGCCTGAAAAAGCCCTTGGCCTCTTTCAACAACACCTGACTTTGTATCAAAATTAGAAAGTTTGGTATCAAAAGACGAATTTGATTTAGAGAAAGACACTTGAGTGCCTAAAGTGAATACAGCAAAGAGCAACAATTTCAACATATTAGAATTTATCATATCAAAACTTATCGGAAAATGTGAAGCAATACTTTAAAGGATCTTTTCATTGTGTTAGAAATCCCCTGTATCCCAATCAAAAGGTGTTTAATGAAAACTGAAACAGTTGAAGAGTTCTTAGCTCGTGGTGGTAAAGTTCAAAAGTCTAAAACAGACAGTACGTTAGAGGATCTTCTCTATAACGAAGGCCTCATGGATCATGACCAGGCAGCTAAAGTGGGAGAAAAACTTTCTGAGTCTTTAAAGGAGTCATTAGATTCAAAATTCTCTAAATCCGAATAGTCCTTAAATTTAGTCTAAACTTACTAAGTTTTTTAAAACAGTTTCAACCAGTTTCTCTTGAGTAACTGGTTTAGAAACATAATCTTTAAATCCAAGATCAAGACACTCTTGTCTCACGTTAGACATTGCATGGGCCGTAACCACTATAGCAGGAATATCTAAAGAGAGTTTTTTCATCTCTCCAACTAGTTCTTTACCATCCATTTCAGGCATAAAAAGATCAAGAATCGCCAGGTCGTAAACATTTTTCTTTAGAGCTGCCAAAGCCAGTTTACCATTTTCAAAGGCATCCACCTTGGCACCAACTAACTCTAAGTAAGCAGTCAAGAGTCCTCGAAGATCTTCTGAATCTTCAGCCAAGAGAATTGTCTTATCCTTTAAGCTTGTGCTTGAAATCACTTCAGAGAAAGAGTTTTCCTTTTTAGGAGTTTCTTCATCGCTTGAGGAAACATCAACGGGAACAAAGAGCTTAAAGGTAGAGCCTTTTGACTCAGTTGTCTCAACAAGAGATAAGCGCCCTCCCATTTGAGAAGCCAAATTTTTTGCTAAATAAAGTCCGAGTCCAACACCTGGAGCTCCCTTACCTGGTTCGGCCCTAAAAAAGGGAGAAAATAAGTTAGCCATCTTGTCTTCTGTCATCCCTCGGCCGGTATCTTCAACTTCAATGATAAGAGCATGTCCTGCATCATCTTGGGACTCAACAGTAATTCGAACTTCTATTCGCCCTTTATTTGTATACTTTATTCCATTCGATACTAAGTTCTCAATTACCTGCCTAAGTCTTAAAGGATCAGTCTTAATTTTGTCTGGAATTTTACCAAGATAATTAACTTCAAGTGAGAGACCTTTCTTGTCTGCCAAAGCACTTAGTGCAGAGACCAGTTCTGAAATATAGTCTTTCAATTTAAAATATGATTTTTTTATGTCGACTTTGCCCTGTTCAATTTTTGAAACGTCAAGAATATCGCTAACAAGAGAGTGCAAGAGGTTACCATTCTTTATAACCTTTTCGAGAAATTCACCTTTATCTTTCTCCGCTATATTTTCATCCTTTATCAAAAGATTGGTATAACCCAAAATTGAACTAAGAGGGGTTCTTAACTCGTGACTAAGGACTCCCATAAATCTACTCTTGAGTTCATTGGCTTCATCTGCAGCATTTTTTGCATTTAATAAAAGTTTTTGATTGTTTAAGTCTTCAGAGATATCACGTCCAACAAATGAGACTCCTTCAATCTTGCCGCGTCCACTTTTAATTGCCGTTAAGTTAAGAGAGAGAACCACTCTGTTTCCAATACCATTGAAAAACTCACACTTAATCTCTTCTGAACTTTCTCCCTGAAGAACTTTTCTAATAGAAGCTTCAAGTCCTAACACATCGGACTTACCAAGAATAAATTCAGAGACGCTTTTACCTAAAACATTCTTAGCCTTTATATCGTATGCTTTCTCAGCAGCTGGGTTCCAAGAGTTAATTATTTCATCTCTATTACAGCTAAAGATAATATCTTTAGATCCATTAACGATTTGAGCAAGTCTTGTTTTAGTCTCTATGAGGTCATGTCTCTCAATTGCAGTGGCCAAAGTATTGGCTATTGATTGTACGTATTGAATATCTTGCTCAGAAAGATGATGGGCTGTTCTAGAGTGTACGCCCAAAACACCATACGCTTTACCACTTTGACCTTTAATCGTGACACTAATTCCGCTTCGCACTCCATGGTCTGTAAGAAGTGGAGGGCCTTGGAAACGTTTCTCCACTAAAAGATCATCAACGAGAACTGGGTATTTAGAATGCAAAGTATAACCTGCTTGAGATTCGAGCTGAACTCCTACTCTGACTTCATCGCCCTCATTAAAATTCCAGCCGAGACCTTCTACGAGCAGTAAACTGGTCCCCGAATCAGAAAGTTCTAATATCTTGGTGAAGTCAACTCTCAATGTCTCTTTGAGAATTCGAACGGCGTGCTTTTTAAGTCTTGAAAGCTCCATTTCGTTGGAGAGAGCTTTAAATCCAAAGTCCGCTACGGAAACCTGCTGAGACAGTCTGTCGCTTAATTCCTTTTCTGCCTCTTTGAGCTCAGTTATTTCATGAAGAGAAATGATAGCACCTTCAATAACATTATTTATCGTTTTATAGGGGTGCATTTGAAGTTTAAACCATTTATTGGTTTTACTCATCTTCACTGTTTGAACTTTTGAGACAAGTAGTCTCACGACCTCAAATAGTTCTTTTTCAATATCATAGCCTTCAAAAGTAAAGGCTAGGTCTGTAAGGGGCCTATTAAGATCACTTTCTATAAAATTGAAAATTGCTTTTGCTCTTGGAGTATATCTTTTTATTCTCAAATTATTATCTAAGAATATGGTTGCAATTTCAGTGCTTCTAAATAAGTTTTCTAAGTCACTATTAGCAGCATCTAACTGAACAACCTTTGTGGAAAGTTCCATATTAACAGTTTCCAACTCCTCATTCACTGACTGCATTTCTTCGTGGGAGGTTTGTAACTCTTCATTTCCCGATTGCATCTCTTCATTAAGAGATAAGAGTTCTTCATTTGAACTTTTTAAATCTTCGTTGGCATGCTCTAAGTCTTCTACTGTTGAGCGTAGTTGCTCCTTCATACTTCTTATTTCAGCCTGTAAATGCTCAACTTCTTTTGAGTCTACATCGCCACTTGTGACCAAAGAGTTTCCTGTCTCCACAGTTTTTTTCTTAACCTTCACCTTGTCAAAAACAACGAGAAAAAAATTTTCGAGTCCTTCCTCTTCAGAAAGTAGCTCTATTGTAATCGTTAAGTGGAAGTGTTTTTCACCATCTCTAAATAGGATTCTCTCTTTCTTAACGGGTTTCGACTCTCGAGAGGCCTTTGACAGAAGCGACCTAAGCTCCACTCGTAAAGAAGGCTCGATAACTTGGACAAGATTATTTGAAGGAACACCTTTTGAAGGAATGATCAAGCCTTCTAGATTATGTGAAAAGAATTGAACATCAAAGTTTTTATCAATAATAACATGAGCCGGGATATGTTTTCTTAAAATAAGATTGTCGACTTGCTGACTGAAACTATTGTGCTGTCTAAATTGATTTGGCTCTTGAGAGTTACTGGTTACAGAATCTGTCTTTGTAATACCCGTAAACTTCAAAGGGAAATTAATTTTTGGTAGATAGTAAGAGTTCAAGTTTTTGAAAACCTTGTATTCTTTATTTATGCATTCAAACTGACTGTTCTCGCCCCTCATAGATTCTGTCGGGCCTAAAAGTAAGAATCCATTATTTTTGACCGAGTATGTGAACAAAGCCATAACATTGACTTGTAACTCTGGTCCAAAATAAATCAAAAGGTTTCGACATGAAACTAAATCAATTTTTGCAAAGGGAGGATCTTGCAGGAGGTCGTGCTTTGAAAAGAGACACATTTCTCTGAGTGACTTACCCACTTCATAATTATTTCCGACTCTATCAAAAAAACGCTTTAGTCTTTTTGGACTTACATGCTCGGCAATTCCTTCACTATAAAGTCCGGCTCTGGCCGTCGCAACACTTCTTTCATCAAGATCTGTTCCAAAAATCTGTACTTTTGGGATCAACATCTAACTCATCCATTACTTCTTTAAGTAAAATAGCAAGACTATAAGCTTCTTCACCAGAGGCACAGCCTGGAACCCAAAGTCTCACGAGATCTTTGTTCTTTTTCAAAATTTCCGGAATGACATCCGATTTAAGATATTTAAAAACTTCTGCATCTCTAAAAAAATAGGTAACACCTATTAAAAAATCATTCAACAGTGCTTTTGCTTCTTCTTTATTTTGTTTTACTACTGCTAAATAGTCCGCTCCAGAATCTAGCTGGCGCATTTGCATTCGACGATGGATCCGTCTCAACAATGTGTTTTCTTTATATTTTGAAAAGTCGTGATTGAGGTGGCGATGAAGATGTCGACAAACATCATGAAGGATCACCTTTGCCTCATCAGAGGGAGTTGATCTTTCATGATCAGAGTTCAGTTTATGATTAACATAATCAACCAGATGCTCTGACATAGACTGTATATCCATTACAAAGTCAACCATCCCAGTTGCAACAGCGGAACGAGGCATATTATCATATTTGGATGACTCTAAATCCTGAGCAAAGGTTAATCCCCCAGCCTCTTTAATAGCCTTTATACCTATTGAACCATCAGAACCTGTCCCTGATAAAATAACACCAATAGCATCTGACTTTTTATTTTCGGCAAGAGACTGAAAGAAAATATCAATGGGCAATCTGTGGCCATGGGCCTGTTTTGGCTTTTGTGAAACAAGAAACTTTCCATCAATTGTTAAAGTTGAATTGGGCGCTATAAAATAAATATGATTTTTTTTAATCTCAACCTTACTTTTAACCTCTTCAATCTTCATATTGGTAGAGCTACTAAGAATGTCAGGCATCATGGTTTTATGATTTGGATCTAAATGTTGAATTAAAACAAAAGCCATGCCTGAATCACTAGGTAAATGACTCAGAAATTTTTGAAAAGCGTCAAGTCCACCAGCAGAAGCACCAACGGCGACAATAGGAGTTGAAGTCTTTAAATTATCTTTTGAATGAGTTTCTCGTTGTGACATATTTTTACAAACCTAAGCCAAAAGCCGTTATATATTTATCGTGTAAAAAGTGGAAAGAAGCTTTGAGAATTATCGAGAGCTTTATACCTGTGCCCGGGCACCGTATATTCGTTTAGTTTTCGCATCAGCCTAGATTCGACTTCAATAAACTTTGATAAAGATTAGCATAGTGATAAAGCTTCCGTAAAGGGAACTTTGGCGCCGCATTAAGTTAAATTTCCTTAATTGCCCTGAAAGCAAAAAGTCTAAAAGCGAAGGGGTTGTTCTAATGAATCCTATTTTCAAAACTACTACATACTTCAATAGATAAAAGTTCCATTTTACGAAGGTATTTTTCAAGAGACTCATAAGAGCTACTTTCGGCTTGTGTTTCTAACTCAGAAGCAAGGTCGGAAATATCCATAAAACCAAAAGATGCGGCAGTCCCCTTGAGTTCATGGGCATGATTTCTCAACTCAATTCTAGACTCAGATTCAAGGTCTAGCCTTATTGACCCAACTCTTTTGGGTAAGTTTTCGACAAAGAAAAAGACAATTTTTCTTGTGCTTGGGTTTGATAATAAAACATCCGTGGTATTCATCCCGACTCCTCTAAATTCATCTAAGATGATTAAATACCATAGTTGTTTCACAAATCAAGATGCAGACATATGTTAAAACCAAATATGTAACAATCAATTCACTTGATATGAAAGAGTTACACAACCTAAATTTTTATTAAGGTAAATATAAGCTATAACCATAGTAAAAACCTATCTCCCTTTTAAAAAGAGAGATCACTAGCAAAATAGAGCTCACCGACGCTTTCACTATCTCTGAGTCGATAAGAGTATCTTATTCCCCAATTGAGCTGAATTAATCTAAAAAACATAGTCTCAAACTCTACCTCTGAGCCCAAGCTGTTTAAGGTTTTTTCCCGCTCAATAAGATCGAGTCTTGTTGAATCAAAAAAGAGATTTGTCACAACCCTTTTTGTGTAAGCGAAATTCCAAAGATTGTAATCTGGATATCCAAGTGTAAAAACATAATTCAAAGAAGCTTTAGAATACTTAGCGAAACTTTCATATCCATAACCTCTTGAAAAAATATTCTCGGTTGGATCTGTTGTAGAAGGTGAAATGAGGTAAGCAGCTCTATCCTCTTTATGTCTCTCTTCTTGTAACTCTAACTTGAAACCATCATGGAGAAAAAATCCCGGCACCTTTACATCAAGGTTTTGAAAGAGTCTATAAGATGAGTGCGCCTCTACTTTTTGACTGTCAAGGTCGTCGTATTTAACCGTGTATCCAACTTCCAGTGGCGATTGAATAGAACGAGCATTTAAACTCTTAGACAGCTTAAATGAAGCAGTCACAGAGCTCGTGTAAAAGTAGCTTGACTCTCTTTCAATACTTTCATCATTATACTTATAGTCCGAAGCATCGAGATACCCACCGCTTAGGACCAGTTGAGAGCCAAAGTTAAAAAGTCCAAAAGAGTAGATATATGGAATGACTATATTGAGCTGTGCAGACTTCTCCTCCCATGACAAAGAATTCGAAAAACCTATTGGGTTGAGACTTCTATTTCGAGCACCTGCAGAAAGAGCGAAGATAGGATAGTATTTTTTAAAGGCCAAAGTAAACTCGGAGTAATTAACGTTTTCAGATCCATCCTCTCCAATAGTGGCTCCAAGAGATAAAGTTCTTAGGTAATTATCTGTTTGAGTTGAAAGCTGGAAACCATTCCCCCCAAAAAAGTTCCAAGAGTGAGGAACGAAAAGTCTAGAGTCAATATGGCCGTAGTCTTCAGCTTTATATCGATCATCGTCTTGGGTGACAAGATCTGCAAAATTTGGAAACTTCTCTAGCTTGAAGTCATTGTAAGCATCTGAACTATTCTTTCCTAAATATTTATAATCTATAATTTCATTAACACTCACTTCTTTACAATTTGAAAGAAGAGTCTTTCCCACCACAGATCCATTTTCAACTTGGTCACTAAAATAAAGGAATTCTCCATCTGAAGAGGGCGTTGTCGCCATAATACTTGCTTGTGTACACTGAGAAAGGACGCCAGAGGGGGAAAATCTAAAGATATCAACAACACCATTTTTTTGGGCTTCAAACAAAATATCCTCTTCTTTGGTAATATTAAGATTGAAAATTGTGTTTCGAGAAAATGGAAGAAGTGTTTCTAGATTTGTCTTTTTAGAGTTTAAGTCAAATCTGACAATACTTTTTTCACCAATTTTATTAATCACAACAGCGACGGCCGACTCATCTCCAATATAGTGAGACTCTGCAATTTTTAAATCTTTAAAAAACCACTTTTTAGTCCTCTCACCTTCGAGATTAAATTCGGCAATCGACCAGTTATTTTCTTCATCAAATAAAGTTGCTAGAATTTTATCTCCAGATCGATTAAAAGAAGGATTATAAAGTCTTAAGCCATCAGTGATTTTTTTTGTCTCTGCGCTTTTTAGATCGACTAAGATAAGATCTGAACTCTCTTTATAGTCAAATCTTGGAGAAGGCAGATACTGATTATAAACGGCATTCTTTTTTGAGAAGCTCATTCGGGTTAAATCATTTGAAAAAGGGATTTCAGTTAATTTTTTGTCTCCTCTGTAAAGGCTCCAATAATGATCAAGATCATAAACAACAGAAATCAACTCTCCATCAATCATGGTGGGAAACTTTATATCTGAATACTTCTTATCTTCTGACTTTTGAGAACCTTGCCACTCATCTTTGAGCTCATTCATTGTCTCATTGTAAAAGTCTTCAAATTCCATCCCAGAAAATTTCTCTATTCCGCTGTAGATTCTATAGGGATGAGGAAAATCGGCAACGTACTTGATAACCTTTTGCCAAAAGTCATCACCAAACCTCTTTGTGGCACTTGAGACTAAGATATAGCCGTAGACGTAGTGATTAGGAAGCGGTCTATTAAAACTGCCTCCAAGAAATTCGTCATAGCTTGGAATATCATGACCTTTAATCAATGATTTTAAACGCGCTAAAAATCGAGGAGACCTTCCTCGTCCTGCATCGGTATACTTTGTCTCGGCCCAAACAGCATCACCTTCAAAAAACCAAGATGGAAGTCCTAGGAATAACCCCGCACTATAGCCACTGTCCCCTAGGGCAAGATCTAAAAATTTAATAATACCTTTTCTCGAATAGTCGTATTGGAGAACATGTCGATATTCGTGAATGGAAAGAGCTTGATACCATTCGAGTCCACCGAGAAATGGCGAGTACATTGAACTTGAAAACCACTCACTTCGCCTTGGCCCAAGAGTCACAAATCCATTTGGCTGAGAAGTCTCTGGTCTAATAATAACAGTAATCTGTTCTGGCCTCTCTATTTGGTAGCTTTGACCAACATCTTTTGAGTAATGTTCAATAAGGTTAGCCAGATAAACGGAATCATCCTTTAGGTAATCTGGATAGATGAGTTTTACAAAGTCATTTGAAATTGTTTTCCAGGATATATCGGAAGAGCTTTGAGAGTAGTCAATAGCTTGACCGTAAGAGCTTAAGCTCACTAAGAAAATTAAAAGTAGTTTTATCATAGAGAATTTATATATTTACTCATCCACTAAATCAAAATAAATCGCCCAAAAGACAGTGCGTTATTCAAATTGGGGCTTAATCTTACCTAGTCCTTCTGCAAAAATCTTTTCTGTAATTCTCCACTCTTTCCCCTTCTTTCGCCCAATAATAAAAGAGGGCTGTCGAAAAAGACCTTGTTTCTTTATGACGTCTTGAGGATTTAAAAAATGAAACTTAAATTCAGGGATTTTTTTGTGTGAGCGCAAAAAATTAATCTCAAACCTTTGCCTGTCTACTTCTTCTTGAAGGTAGTGAGTTTCTTTTAAAAAATCACCATTAAAATCGTAGTATCTAATTTCGAGGTACTCACTCCCCTCATCATCCACCCCTTGATCAAAAATAAATGTCTCCGGTGTTAAGACGTGGGAGTCTTTAGAAAGTTTTGCTTGTTTGAGTTTGGCATCTGAGTCGATGAGTTCATGATGGCAACTTTCACACTCTTTGGCCATCATATCATTTTGATGAAAACACTTATCACAAATCTTAAAACGAAAACGGTACCCACAAGGCTTAACTTCGAAGCTCAGAGCATCTTTAGTTCCCCCTCGACAAGTTCTTCCAAAGTGTTCAACGACTTCTCCATCAAGGTTTTTAATTCCCCAAAAAGTATTTATAAAACAACACTGAGGACATTTAACTCGCACTCTGACTGATTCTGGTTTGGGTCTTTTATCTTTCACAGTTGGTCTATAGATATTATGTCCCATTCCTGCATAGTCGAGAACATAGCAGTCCTTCTTCGAAGCTGACAATCTTAGGCCTCGACCAATAATCTGCTGATACAAACTCACCGATTCCGTTGGACGCAAGATGGCTATGACGTCGACATGAGGGGCATCAAAACCTGTTGTGAGAACAGACACATTCACCAGGTATTTAAATTGCCTTTGCTTGAAGCTCTCTATAATCTGATACCTCTCACTAGAATCTGTATCTCCTATAACAAGTTTTGCCTCACCTTTAGGAAGACAATCAACAATTTCTTTCGCGTGCTTGATCGTTGAGCAAAAGATCATCACTCCTTGCCTCTTATAGACAGTCGTTATGTCGATAATATTTTTCACGATAAGAGGAGTTAAACTTCTTTGCTCCTTGAGAAGTCTCTCAATGTCTTTAATTTTAAACTTTTGACCATCTTGCACAAGTTCTGAAAAGTCATAACAAGTCACCGGGATATCAACTTTGATTGGTGGAGTGAGAAATTTATTTTCAATCATGTATTCCAGGGGAAGTTCAAAAATGCACTGGCTAAAAAAGCGCGACTCGTTTGTCAAAGTTGAGCCCTCAGCATCAAAATTAAAAATCCAACCAAGACCTAAACGATATGGTGTTGCGGTGAGTCCGAGAACACAAAGTTCTGGGTTTAGCTTTTTAAGTTTATCAATCACTGATCGATACTGCGTGTCTGGCTCTAGGCCAACCCGATGGCACTCATCAATAACGAGCAGACTGAAGTTTTCGAAAAAGTCCTCCTGCGCTCGGGCAACAGATTGAATACTGCCAAAGATAACCTTATGCGAGCTCTCTTTTTTATTCAGCCCTGCTGAATAAATACCAGCACTCAATCCATAGCTTTCAAATTTTGCATGGTTTTGCTCTACCAGCTCTTTGACGTGGGCCAAAACAAGCACTCGTCCCAAAGCAAGCTTAGCAAGCTCTGCGATAACTAAACTCTTACCAGCTCCTGTTGGCAAAACAATGACAGCCGGTTGTCTTTTCTTTTGAAAGTATTTAATTGTCTGACTCACGGCATCTTTTTGATAGCCCCTTAATTTGTACATTCATTGAGAATAGCTTTAAAAGTACGCTTTGATTAGTCCAAAGGTTAGATGTTGCGAAGCAAAAATCAATGGAAGAAAACATTGTCTAAATCACTCAGTTTTTGCTACTGTAACCCTTTAATAATTAACACAAACGAGAGAACTATCGAAACATCAGCAGCCTTTACTGAATTTAACTTAAACGAAAAACTTATTGGAAGCCTAAAAGCATTAGGTTTTGAAAACGCCTCTCCTATTCAAGAATTAACCATACCTATTATTCTTGCTGATAAAGATATTTTTGCACAAGCAGAAACAGGTAGTGGGAAAACGGGAGCCTTTGCAATTCCAGTTCTTGAACAAATTCTTAGGAAAAATAATGACGATATTTATATTGTCTTAAGTCCTACACGTGAACTTGCACAGCAAACTCACAAAGTCTTTTCAGACTTTGGTGAACCTCTAGGTATTCACTCTGTTAGTGTCATCGGTGGAGAGAGTGCAGAAAAACAAAAAGAATTTATCGAAAAAGGGGCCCGCATTATCGTTGGAACTCCAGGGCGAATATGTGACCTCATCAAACAAAAAGTTATAAAAGCGAAAAACTGTAATTGCGTCATCTTTGATGAAGCGGATCGACTCTTTGAGATGGGCTTTAATAAAGACAATGAATTTGTTCTTAGATCAGTAAAAGAGTCACGACAACTCATCATGGTTTCGGCGACAAATAATCAAGAAATTTTTAGAACGGCTTATAAGTTTGGCTCTCTTCCAGAGGAAGTCAAACTCAATGAAGACAGTTTGACAGTGGATAATATCAATCAAAAAGTGGCGATGATAAGTGAAGAAGAAAAGATGCCCTATTTGGTTAACCTTCTTCGTAAAAATGAAGACAACTACGCTATTATTTTCTGTAATACTCAGTATATGACTTCACTTGTTGCGATTTGGTTGGGACAGATGGACTTTAAAGTCGAGCCAATCTCTGGACGACTTCCTCAAAGTAAAAGAACTCGTCTTCTTCAAGACTTTAGAGATAAAAAAATAAATATTCTTGTCTGTACTGATGTTGCAGCGAGAGGCCTAGATATTAAAGATGTTAACTTGGTCGTCAACTGGGACATGCCGCATGAGGCACCAAACTATGTCCACAGAATCGGGCGAACAGGGCGTGCTGGAAAGTCGGGACTAGCTGTCGGTTTTTGTGGTTATGATGACTCAGAAAACTTTGAAGCCATTACCCAGTACATCGGTATGCAAATACCAAAAGCAGATATAGAAGATGAAGACTTTGCAACTGATATTGTAAAACGTCCAAGAATAGATAGTAAAACTCTCAAACCTTATGAGAATAAAAAGACAAACGATAAAGCGAGAGAAAAAAGTATGGATAAAAAACCTAGAACTGAAAAAACGAAAACCAAAGCAAAAAGAGAAGATTCTCCAGCGAAAGAAGTTAAGATCTATGAAAGATTTTTCAATGTTTCGACTTATTCCTTAGAAGAAGCAAAAGAGAAAGCTCTTGAATACTTTTATATTAATGAAGAATCAATTCTTGAGCACGAAGTTGTTGGCAAAGGGAAAAAGAAATTCATTATCTTTGGACCTAGCAAGACTCAGTACAAATTTAAAGTTCAACCCATCTACAGAAAAATTCTTCTTCCTTTTCTTATAAATCTTTTTAAGAAAATGGACCTGAGAGTCTTTGTTGATGTGAGCTATAGAGAACCAAATGTTTCGGTAACCTTCTCGGGAACAGATGCTAAAGAGTTGGCCAAAGGAAAGTTTGCTCTTCACAACGCGATCAAAGAAGTATCAATGCAGTATCTTCGCAATAAAGTTTCGATGGCCAGCAACACAAGAATCTCTTGGAGAACAGAAGATGGTGACAAACCAAAATCTGACCGTAAACGTCCAACAAATAATAGAAGAGAGAAAAACCCAAATATGGAAGCTCAACTTCATAAAATCGCTCAGACTGTGATAAGCGAAGTGAAAGAGAAAAAAGCAGCTGTGCTAACGAAAAAACTCAATCCAGCAGAGAGAAGAATCATTCATCAATACGTAGAAAAAGAGGGTGATTTTAAAAGTACATCTGTTGGAGACGGACGTTTTAAGCAAGTTCAGATTGATTTTAATACAAACTCTTAAATTGTATTCATTTGTTTACCTAAGCTTATAAAGTCTTAGAAGATAAAAATCTAAATTTCCTATATCCTAGGTATAGGAAATGATCGAAACTTCAAAATGAAGATTCGTGACAAAAAAAGAACGATGGTTTTTGAAGAAAAAGCTAAAGGAAATTTTGTCATAAAGATTCAACCTCGGTTGAACATTCAACATTTAAAGTTTCGATCATTTTCTCAACTTTATCATCCCCATTAAAATCAACCCAACTAAAGGCACCAAGGTGAAAACCACGACGATGATGGCCCCTGAGGGTAAATCATAACGATAGCTCAAGAACATTCCCACCAAAGACAAGAGACTGCCTATTAGCCAACCCAAAAGAAGCTGGCTTTTGATACTCTTCACCAACTGCATACTAATCAACGCCGGAACAACAAGAAAAGAGAAGACAAGAAGAATTCCAGCAATGCCTACCGAAGAAGTTATAACCACTCCAAAAAGGGCATAGAACAAAAAATCCCACCAAAACTTATGATTCTCAACTTCACCGTTGGTCGCTTTAAACATCTGCTTTCTAAAAAGGTAATGAACAATAGCGACGCCTAGATAGATAAGTGCGGTCTCTTTAACCTCGTCAAGACTAACCCAAAGAATCTTACCAACGAGTATTTCTTTAATATGTTCAGCTCCGTGGGCGAGCATATTGACCACAAGGACAACTGCTGCCGATGAAAAAGCATAAACGAGAGCGATTAAAACCTCTTGAGAAATTTTCTTCTCAAATTTTTTCGCCCAAGCAAAGTAGAGCGCAGCTAAAAGTGTAAATCCAAGTGAGAGAAAATAGGATCCACTGGAGTGATGCTCAACATGAAATAAAAGAGCAACTGTACTTCCAAGGCTTGCCACTTGAGCTAAAGAGAGATCAATAAAGATCACCTCTCTTCTTAAGACGTGTAAACCTAAGTAGCAGTGAATTCCAACTAAAACGAGACACATTAAAAAGGGAGCAAGAAGAAAGTTTATGACTTCCATTTTAATTCTCCACGCTTTTAACTAAGAATGAGTAAAGATCAATAAGGTTCTCTATACCTTCTGTGCCTTGCACGGCTACAGGAACAGTCCTAACTTTGATATTAGGTATTTCTCTTTGAATTCTCTTCGCGACTGCATCGTTAAAGTAGTTTTCTACAATGATAATATTCGTCTTCATTTTTTTCATTTTCTTTATGAGGTTCATAATATGAGAGGCACTTGGTGGAACACCAGGCTTTGGCTCAAGAACATCAATATTCTCTATCTCAAAGTCCCTATAAAAGTAAGATAGCGTTCTATGATAAGTGACCACCTTTTGGTTTTTAGGAACCCTTTTTTTCCACTCAATCATCTTCTTTAGAATCGATTGTCTATAAGCTTCAAGGTTCTCTTTATAAAATGTTGCATTTTGGGGATCGACAGTTGAGAGCTTATTCGCCAAAGCCTCTCCCACGTTAATTGACTCCATAGGAGAGAGCATAAAGTGAGGATTTCCATTGGGATGAACATCACCTTGCGCCCTTGAGACTCTTCCCTCAATCTTCTCAAGAAGCTCTACGGAATTAGCTGCGACTAAATGATTTTTTTGCCCAACTCTCAATTTAGGCTGCCTACTGCCTTGGATAATAAGAGGAAGCCACCCTATCTCTAAGTCAGCGCCAACACTGACCAACAGATCAGCTTTGGATAGTTTAAAAATATAGCTAGGTTTTGCTTCTAAGAAGTGAGGGTCCTGAGCCCCTTTACAAAGCCCCAGAACCTCAACCTTATCTCCACCAATTGTCTTAGTGAGCGCTTTAAGATTTGAAGTTGTTGTCACGACTTTTAAGGTTGCAAAGCAGTTTAGTGTGATGAGAAACAATAAAATTTTCATTCTCTCCCCCTTAATAATTATGTGCAGGATGGGCACCAATACTCATATTAAACTGAAGAGATATTCTCGAGTCATCTTCGTGTGAACTTATTTTATCGAACTGTAATCTAATGGCCGAAAACTCACTGGGAATGTATCCAATAAGCCCTGTGTAAGCCTGTATACTTTCCTCATCATCAGATTTATTAATTCCATAAAATTCATATTGGGCTTGGGTGAACCATCTTTGTTTGATTTGATACCTAATAAATGATGTGATTCCACCATTTTCAGAATTAACTGTTCCAGACCTTTGCTTTTGAATAAATTCTGTTGACCACATTGCAGAAGAGCTTCTTCCATTTTGGGTAGGACGCCATTTAATTGTCAGATCGGTTCCTAAAAGTTTGGAGGTCTCTTTTTCATTATCTCCAAAACTTGCTCTTTCGTAATTGAGTCCAGACAGACCCCACTCAATTGTGGTCTCGTCGTTTAAGTCCCATAGGTTTTTCATTTTAGCGACGTAAACTGTGGCATTAGATGATTTTACAAATAAAGTCTCATTGTCAGACTGCATCGCCTCTAGAGATAACTCGCTATACCAGCCTATTGGTAAGAGAAAAGAAGCTGAGACACCTGGCGCCGTAAAGCCCTCACCTCCAAAAACTTCTTTTTGAACCACTCCTCTATAAACAAAGGGAAGTGCGTGAAGATGGATGGCATTATACTTTCCAAATTGAGAAAGGAACTTTCCCGCTTTTAGAGTTACCGAAGGAATTGCAATCGTCTCGACATAAGCCTCTTCGGGGTGAATCTCGTATTGGTTATGACCTTCTTCTTCTTCATGTTCTTCTTCTTCTTCTTCGTCATGATGTTCATGAATCTCTGGATGAACACCAATAACCACTTGGGCCCTAAAGTAGGCATCGACATCAGAGTTGAATTGTAACTCCACCCCTTGGAGCATAAAGCCATCGTGCTCGGTATCGTTTTCTGATTTTCGCATAAGCATTGTCGCATTTAATCCTGTTGCGGGATTAAACTGACTTCCTCTATTTTGGATCATGGTGCTTTGCCCATACAGCTTTGAACAAACGACTAAAATAATAATGATATAAAATGATCTCACAGTGAGCTCCTCTTCCCCAATTTTGGGATTTTAAATTTAAAGGTAAAAAAACGTATTTAAATTTAAGAAATGGGAGGTCCTCGAGAGTACCTATAAAGAGAAGGATCAAAAAGATATCTAGAAACTGGCAAAGCAGTAAAGACAGTACTGTAGAGCACTACAGAATCGATAACAGCTGTTGGTTGTGACTCTAAAGCATCAGAAGCACTATGGCTTGCTGATAAAAGACAATCGAGGCATTCAACCTCTATTGAATCGTGATCATGAAAATGAGCTTTACTCCCTAAAGATGTTGTAACACATAATAAAATGAATAAAGAGGACAGAAAAAGCTTCATAGCGCGACCTTAGCAAAATAAGCCTTTACTGTCATCTGGAATTAAGCGCATTTAAGGACACTGCACCTCAAAGCCTCAAAAAGGTCTCATGTGTATATTTGAACAAGAACTATATAACTTCCATTAAATACTTCAGTCTGTGAAGCCCTTACAATTTCGATTGACTATAACTTAAGAAAAAGGAGAAACAAATGTCATCACAAATCAACGTCAATGAATCACAGTCAAATCTAATCTTGCCTCATATATCATGGGGGGCCATCGCGGGTGGAACGCTTATCGCTTTCGCGCTTTTCTTTCTCTTTACTCTTCTCTCAAGTGTAGTGGGTATTGCCGTTATGGACTTTGAGAATGGAATTAGTCTTACAGCGAGTACTTGGAGCACAGGTATTTGGCTTTTCGCATCCTATTCAATCGCCGTTGGAGTTGGGGCCTAT
Organism: Halobacteriovoraceae bacterium; assembly: GCA_963719505.1. GTDB lineage: Bacteria > Bdellovibrionota > Bacteriovoracia > Bacteriovoracales > Bacteriovoracaceae > CAKZJW01. The sequence continues at coordinate 355,526 of CAVRCF010000002.1, read as the reverse complement.
ACAGCTGCAAGGCTATCTGGAAGCGTGACATCTTTCTCTGGAGTAGCAAGTGGATTAGTTGTTTGGTCAATTATTTCTCTTCTTACTGTTAGCTCGATAGCAAATGGAATAAGCTTTATGGCATCAAAATCAGCCAACGCAGTGGCTTCATTAGTTCCAGCAAATTATTCAGCTTTTCAAAACCTTGATGTTCAAATCGGAATGGATGATTTGAGCTACCGACAAATTGAAAACTCAATTGAGCAGATAGCAGCTCCTGAGGTTAAAGAGGCCGTGAGAAGTGAGTACGTTCAAATTAAAGCGACTGTTAGAGATGTTGTTATTGCTGCCGCAATTAATCCCAACAGAGTAGAAAGAGGATTAGAAAGAATTCAAATGCAATTACAATCTTCTAAAGACAGACTAGCTAACTTGGCAACTGAAGATAAGATAAAAAATATTATTGAAAAAAATTCTGATCTGTCTGAAAGTCAGGTCAACCGCATGGCAAAAAATTGGGAGAGAGAAATAAATGAAATTTCTCAAAGACTAGATACAACAATCCCAAGACTGAGAAACGAAGTACAACAAGCTCAAGAGGAAATTGTTCAGGAAGCTGATATGATTAAAAATGATATCGCGACAACATTAGCCGTCTTATTTGGCGTTCTTTTAATGGGACTGATCCTTTCTGGTTTTGTCGGAAGAGCAGGAAGCCAAGCAGCAAGAATTACTGTTGTTTAAAGGTTAAAAAAAGTCATTATAAAGTCACTGGAAGATCGCTACTGCTTTTTCTTCCGGTGACTTTTTTTAAAAGCTACGAGGGAATGGAGTGGAATTATTGAATCGAAACCCATAATGCCTCACCCAACATCATATTCCCTAACTCTATCTTTCCTCACTTTTCTCTTAATTTTTTTTGGTTACCTATGAACTTTTTACAGTCTGAACAGCGTTTTTTGAAACGGTGATGATAAGTACTTATAAAAAGGAGATCATCATGAAAATAATTCTTACAACCCTATTGCTAAGCGTATCAGCGTTGGCAAGTTCAGTAGATCTAAAATTAGATTTATCTAGCAAAGTATCGTTTTTAACTTATACAAAAGTATCGTTAGTTTATAAATCAACATCCACATCAAGAGTTTGTACAACATTCTCAGGTGACATTTTTTCAGATCGTTCACCCAAGTTTTTTTAAAAGTATATTACTCTTACAAATGGAAAGTACGAAGGGAATATTGACCTTGCTATAAATAAATGTCACGCAAAACTTGTAACAATTGATCTTGATACAAAGATTGACAGACAAGCCTTAGCTCAGGAACTCGGGTTGAGAATGAGTGATATTGATAAAAATAGATTAACGTTTAACTTTTTTATTACAAGGCCCTCAGAAAATGATCAGATCTACAACCCGGAGCTTTCATTTGAGAAGCTTTATGTTGCTGGTCGATCTATGCCTTTAATAACGTTATATTCAAGAGCAGAGATTGCACCAATTATTAACGGTGCTATCGACCTCATTTTGTAAACTAGTCTTCAAAGTCTTCATGGCCTGGAATATCTTCTGTTTCAGGCTCGAAGATACTTACCCCCAAATGAAGAACTCTCGTCCCAGCATCGCACCTTGGATTAACATTTTTACCGATGACGATCCCCGATCTATCCGCTTTCACAAGTTCTTTAATTTGACCAAAAACATCGAAAATCTTTGCAATGATTTGCCCCTCTTTCACCTCATCAGCAAGCTTTGGCATAACATCAATAATGCCACCCTTCTTTGAATAGATCCAGTAAGAGCTGTCACAAACAATGGCATGTTCAGTTACCATGTCCTTGACCTCTCCTTCAAGCATCTCAAGGTAATAAAGTGTATTCATGATGCCCTCAAGAGTTTCATCGATAAGACTATGTTGAAAGGCGTTTGGATTACCGATCTCAATTGTAATAGAGGGAATCCCATTGTCATTCGCCCAAGATCTCAACGTCCCTTCCTCATCAAATTTCTTCACGATAATTTGAGGATTCTGAAGGTAGGCCAAGTTTCTTGTGACCTCAGATTCAATATCTGCTCGAATATAAAGACTGTTTACTCTACCTGGACTTGCAGTATGCAGATCAAGAAGGTAGTCAAACTTCCCTATAATTTTTGTGACAAGATTGTGGCAATATATCTGACTGGCCGACCCCACTGGCTTTCCTGGCATGATACGATTTAGATCAACTTCATCTGAAAATTTTCTTTGATCCATCAAGTAACCCGGGACATTTGTGATAGGAACTAGAATTAAATTTCCTTTGAGCTTTGTAGGGTCAACGAGTTCAATCAGTTTAAAGATAGTAGAAATTCCGTTCAGTTCATTTCCATGAAGAGCCGCTGTAATACCAACGGTAGGACCTTCACTTGCTCCTTTAATAATAATTAAAGGAAGACGCCAAGGCACACCAAGGGCATTATCAGAAAGATGAAGATGGATCCTATGAACTTCTGCTGCTCCAAGTGACTCGATACTCAGCTCTTCTTTTGTTTTAATCGTTAAAACTTTACTCATATCAAAATTTCCTTAAAGAGCGATTCATCGCTATCGAGTGATTTAAACAATTCTTGATCAAACTCTCCGTTTTTATCCACAAGATTAGTGGCCATTTTATCGATTGCAATAATTGTCATAACTGTCTGAATATAAGCTTCAATCAAATCATCAATCCCTACACCTAGAGAGTTAAAATCTTTTCTATCCATTAGCATGAGTCTACTTGTATCGGAGGTCCACTCGTTTTCTCCTTTCTTTTCAGAAAGATTTGTCCCTAGAACTTCCCAAGAGTTTGATTCAATCGTAGGAGTCATTGGAAGCTTTGCTCTTCTTGCATATATTGCACAGGGAAGAAATCCCTGCGGTGAAGAATAAACAAGCACTCTAAGGTCTGCTATGTAGATATTTCCTTTCTTATTTGGAACGGTTCCGATATGAAAAAACTTTCCCTGAGAACTATTAGAACTCCAGTCATAATGACCAATTAAACTTTGAACGATAAACTGATCATAAGGATGATCCTCTTCCATAAAAGCGGCAAGCTCTTTTTCACTGGTAACAGTATAGACTCCTTGACCAGCATTTGAGTAAGGGTTTTTGATGACAGCTTTTCCACCAAATTTTTGAACCCAAAGAGGAATTTCTATTTTAGAAACATCTTTGATCGTCTCAGGCATCATGATCTCCAGACCACTATCCATCAGTTCACTATTATAAATTTCATACGCCTTATTTGCTAATAATTTATTGCGTCCACCTGAGAGACAGACGAGAGTTGAATTGAAAATAAATGTTTTTGTGACAACGGGAATTCGATTCCAAGGCTTTTGAGTCACATATCTAAAAGCAGCACGGATTGGAATATCGACACCCTGATCATCTTTATAGATCAAGACTCCATCATCAAACTTTAAAAAATGTTTCTCTTCATTAAAGTGCGGAATCAAATAGACGTCTTCACCTGTTAGTTCAGCTATCGTTGCAGCATAGCCGGAAACTTCCATATAGTTTTTGTCATAAATAACAGCGAGAGCACCAGGGGGAAGGTCTTTCTTTTTGAGTTGAGGAATAAAAGAATTTTCAATTAAATATCTATAACCTCGAAATTCATCTGAGTCACCACGAGGAGGCATTGACTTTTGACCTGAAGGACAAGAGTTTGTCTCGAGAACCACCATCTTTCTATTTCCTTGCTCTGTTGCAACATAGAAAAGGTCAGCTCCCCCCAAAAGAAATGGTTTGACTGATACTTGAGAATTGATTTTAAATTTTCGCTATTAACCTGTGGGTTGAGATGGCTATATCTTTTTACAATTCTGTCATGATCGAGATTGAAAAAATGCCCTACCATAGCATGGAGTTGAGAATTAAGGGCTTTGGGATAAAAGTGATCCTCTTGTTCAAAACTATCGGGTTTTATTATTTCTACTTTTCTCATTTGACCGCCTTGGTATTAAGAAGCAATTATAAGTTTAAATACCTGTATCGTCGAGAAGGTAATTTCAAACGTTCAATTTACCTATCTCAGAGCTCTTTATATGCAAGTCTCTTTGAGGGAATGGAATCTCAATATTATTTTCTTTAAACTTATCCCAAATGGAGAGCATGACTTCACTTTTTGGAAGGAATCGTCCGGGAGCAACGTCTCCAATCCAAAAATGTAATAGAAATTCAACAGAGCTATCACCAAATTTCACAAGGTAGCAGTTGGGCTCGGGCTTTTTAAGGCAGAAGCGATGCTCTGTAGCTGCTTCTAGAATTATTTTCTTCGCAAGATGGACATCTGACTTATACGAGATACCAACTTCAATATCAATTCTTCCCGACGAATTTGTCATGGTAAGGTTGGTCACCTTATTCGTCATCAAGTCTTCATTTGGAACAATAATTTCACGTGTGTCGAATGTTTCAATAAGGGTGTAGCGAGCTTTTGTCTTTTTTACAAAGCCCAATGTTCCATCATTGAGCTCAATAAGATTACCTGGCTCTATCGTTTTTTCAAAGAGCAGAATAATACCACTGATAAAATTTGACGCCGTTTTTTGTAATCCAAAACCCAACCCGATACCAGCTGCTCCACTAAAAACAGTAAGAGCGGTGAGATCAATTCCCAGGGAATTTAAGACGACAAGAAAGGCAACAAAGTAAAGCCCAATATGCACAAGCTTAATCACAAGGTCCCTAGTCCCCGCTCGCAAATGCGTCATTTTGAAGATTCTTTTTTCTATAAACTTTGACGTAAGAGATGTCACCCAAAAGACGATGACGGTGAAGATAATTCCTTTGACGATATCGTGTAAACTTAACTTGTACTTTCCGGCTTTAAAGCTAAATTCGTGTTGACCATAATACCCTTTTAATTGATCAAGGCTATCAGTAAAGCCAAAGAGATAGATCAATCCCAACAGAAGAATAAAAGAAACAATCATTTTGGGTAAGCTTGGATTCTCACGGTATTTAAAAAATTTTTTCAATTTTTGTCCTCAAGTTTATGTTGTTCTTTTAAAATAACATAACGATTTCTGTAAGTTAAAGTAAACCTTCTCATAAAATCACTTTTTTCAATCTCAAGGAGTATTAACAGAAGTCGACAAAACGACTCAGTTTTCAATCAAAAGTCGTCTCTACTTGGGGAGTTGAAGGATCATTACTCAGCCTTCTTTGGTAATAGTCATCAACCAAAAAAACGGTGAAGATTATAAGGAAAACAAAAGCAAACATCGAGGCAATTTTTAAGTAGAATTTTTTAGGATTTTTTTCTTTTGCTAAAATGATGGCCCTTTTCTCCTCATTTATTTTTTCAAGCTGCGGAGCATATCTTCGAAAGTAACTTCCTTCTAATTTATGAAAATCATTAGAGCTCTCCATACTTGAGGCTTGTCTCAATTTAAAAACAATATAGCTGATTAATGTAATAAATATTGTGGTAAGAGAGAGCGCAAGAAGAATAATATTGAAAACATTTTTAACATCCATTTCTAATCCATACCTTTTCTTTTCAATCGTCCCCATTTCATAGGGAGTCTAAATATCTCGTCAAATATCGAGAAGAATCTAACCACCTCCAAAGAGAGTCCGTAAGTTAATCTATTAAAAATTCCTAGGAAAAAGAGGCTTCCTAGTTCTCGTTCAATAATAATCGAGTATAAAATAAGCGTCAAATCGAGCAAGGTGAGACCGATGAAAAAGGGCCCCATTAGCTCCGCTGTCGAGTAGGTCAGCGCAAATTCTAGTGTAATAATCACAAAAGTAAAATTGATGAGCGGAATCATAATTGTTTCAACAAACATATACAAGACAACAAATGCTCTTCTGAAGGTAAAGCTTTTCGTTAGATCTTGAACGGATTTGACGATGGCCTGAATCATTCCTCTGGACCAACGATATCTTTGTGTTATCAAAGCCTGAAAACCATCGGGAGCCTCTGTTCGGGCTTTGATTTTTCCCGTATATTTTATATTGTACCCCGCCATTAACAGACGCATGCTTAAGTCGCAGTCCTCTGCAAAGGTATCTGTATGATACCCTCCCACTGACAAAACCAAGTCCTTTTTAAAAACACCAATTGGCCCCGGTACGATCGTAACTAGATTGAGACAACTCTGTGCCATTTTGTGAAAATTTAGTCCTACTATATACTCAAGTTTTTGAAATCGTGTGATGATTGATGAGTCGTTCCCAACCTCCACAGCTCCAGCAACAGCGGCTAGATTGTGATCCGCCTCAAAGTAGGGAATTGAATCGGTCAAAAGGTTTTCACTAAGAACACTGTCTGCATCCATACAAACAAAATAGTCCCCAAGAGCTTGCTGAATACCATTGTTGAGAGCATGAGATTTTCCAGCATTGCTTTGATGAACAAGCCTGACCAAATATTCCGACTCTAGGGCCTTTACTATTTCGAACGTTTTATCTGTTGATCCGTCATCAACAACAAGAATTTCAATATTGGGATAGTTAATTCCTTTAATCGACTCAATCGCTTTTTTTATTCCAACTTCTTCGTTAAAACAAGGGATAATAATTGAGACTAAAGGGAATGTTTCAACGGGTTTTATTTTTCTGCTAAAAAAGCTTTCTATAAAAGAGAGTGAAAGTAAAAAAATAGTTCGAGCAAAAATAAAGAGAAGATAATAAAGCATAACAGTAGTGGCGAACTCAACCCATGAGTTTCCTTTTTGCCAGTGGCCAGGAAAATAAAGATAAAAGGTCACTGTAAGCCCCGCCATCACAAGCAAAAGAAAGAAAACGGTAAATGTTTTTCTCACGAAACTTTCCATCTCTAGTTTCGAACACCTGTGAGAATATTTCCAATTTTTGAGATAAACTTAACTGACTCAGATGACTGAGGTCTAGAGTTAACGTAGGTGATTCTATTGAAGTCACTGTGGAGGAGTTGAGCTATATTGTAGGCCTGCGAGATACTTCTTTCTCGTTGATTAATATTAAACAGATGTCCAGGCTCTTCAATAACTAGATGATATTTACGACTATTTGTTTTGAGAAAATTTTTAATTTCCAATACGACGGGAGTTACGTCTTGCAGATAGGGAAACTTACTAACAAGTGAGGGCTTCATTTCGAGATAAATAAGGCTGTCGTTATTGATCTTTGAGTCGATATCATCAACATCGGTTATGAGGTCCTCTCCTCGACTCCAGCTAAGGAGAATAAGAGGTTCAGATTCAAAATCTTGATTGTTTATAATTTCTTTTATTTTTTTTATCTTAGTCTTTTCGCTAAACTCTATATTGTATGTAATTCTCTCATTGGTCGAAATAATAGTACTAGATGTATGTTTTAAAATACCTTCAATGTCTCGAGTTAAATTAGCAATGTTAAAGGGTTTATAAATAATTCCACTTGCACCCTCGTCATGAGCTCGCCGACTAAATTGCTCATCTTTGCTATCACTCATAGCTATAACTGGTACATCACACAAAGTGGGATGCTCATCTAAACGATTGAGAAGCTCAAACCCATCAATTTGCGGCATATCGAGATCGAGTAAAATAAGGTCGGGAACAAAGTTTTCGCTGTAATCCATAGCGTCCGCTGCGTTATCTATCACTACGACTTCGTACGTCTTCTGTAGGGTTTCAAGCATTAAGTCTTTAGAGTCAAGATCGCTATCGACAATGAGAAGTTTTTTTAACGAAGCATTTACCACGGTTACTCCTAAAGTTTATTTACTTATCTTTTAGCAAATTATAATATGTCCATCGGAGGATTACCTAATGAAAGTATATGAGGCGAATTTTTCCTTACTAACGTCTTTGATCATCCTCTTGGTCCTTCAATCATGTTCATCAACTTCCGTTACTCCAAGAAAATTAATAAAGGACAGAAAACTTACTTCTTTAGTTCTGACTGGGTATGGAAGTGATAGCTACACGAGAACTTCTGTCGAGACTTATTTAAATGAGCTGGAAGCCCTTGGTGCTAATACGGCTTCATTTCTGTATACCTGTCATGTTAGTGATAAAAATGATAGTGAAATCGATTGCGACTCTTTTGACTCTCCCAGAAAAGATCGTTTAAGTGAAGCGATCAAGCTTGCGCGAGAAAGAAATTTTATTGTCAGCCTAAGGGTCTACGTTGATCTTTTAGATAATCAGTGGCGCTGTTATTGGAGCCCCAAAAATAAAGCTGAAACCTTCAAGCAATTAAAAAAAACTCTGATCTATTTTTCGAAATTTTCAGAGCAACATAAACTTGAGCTTTTCAATTTGGGAGCTGAGTATTGCTCTTTGACGAGAAAAAAATATACACCCTTTTGGAAAAATATAATCTCAGAAGTGCGCAAACACTTTAAAGGAGATATCACTTATGGAGCCAACTGGGGCAAGGTTGAAGGTGTTTATGAATGGAAAGAGGTAGGTTTTTGGAGAGATCTCGACTTTATCGGTATAGATCACTATCAACCTTTGCCTGATTCCTATAAAGAAAAAGAGCTTGTACAGTTTCAAAAAAAGAACTTTTTTCATTATCAAAGGTTGGGACGTTCACTAGGAAAACCCATTATGTTAACAGAACTTGGGTTCACTGGGCACTCTAAAGGACATTTAGAACCATTTGAATGGAGACTTAAAGGTCAATCAAATGAATTAAGGCAAGCAATGAATTACAAAGCAACTCTCACAGCACTGAAAGATTTGAAAGAATTTTCCGGTGTCTATATTTGGAGAAAAACCTCAGAAACTCCAGAGAAGATGCTTACTTATCAAAAAAATGCTCTTGGCTACGAGCTCTATCACAGAAAGGCGTGGTATGAAATTCAAAATTTTTTTAGCTCTTACTAGTCTCTTTTATGTCTCCACTGTTTGGTCCGGCCTCGACTTAGATGATATCTCTCTGTACTGGGGAAACGGTAAATTAAATCAAGTCTCTGGTGCTGTTCAGATTGAAACATCTACAGACGACAACTATTTTATCATAGCAGATGTTAAAGAGATGGATCTGGATTTAAGTGAGGATAATTTTTACTTTGACTTTAAAATAGACCAAATTGAAAATTTTCACGGATTAGAAATTAGATTCTCTTCGAAAAAAAATTCAGATTCATACTACTCTTACACACTACCCTATTTTTCAGATGGCGATTTCAATACTTACAAAGAGGGTAAATGGTTAAGTTATGGAATCTCAATGGCGAACTTAATCTCAGTACAAAAACCAGCTGAAACGATTAAATATGTAAGCTTCTTTTTATTTACAAAAAATAAACCCATGAAATTTTCCTTAAAAGAAATAGATAAGAAAGAGAAAAAAAGCTCTGGAGTGGTGAGCATTACCTTTGATGACGGCTATAAGTCTCAGCTTCTGGCAGGTGAAAGCTTAAAAAAATACGACTTAAAAGGCACAGCTTATATTATGCCTCGAAATATAGGAGAAGCGGGACTCATGACGACGAAAGAGATTACTCTTTTAAAAAGTTATGGCTGGGATATTCAATCTCATCACGCCGTCCCTCTTACAACAATAAAAGAAGATCAACTAAAAAAAGAATTTGATTTCGGTCTGGAGTACCTCAACAAACAAAACTTAAAAAGTCAGACGCAACACTTGGCTTACCCCCTAGGACGTCATAACGATACCGTTGTAGCACAAACGCAGAGTCATTTTCAAACAGCGAGACTTGCCGGCGGCGGAACTGAGACTCTTCCTCCTGCTGACCTTTACCGATTGAGAACTTATAATGTTCTCGATTCAACAACACCTGAACAGATTAAAGAAGAGATTGAAAAAGCAAAAAAAGGAAATCAGTGGCTGATCTTAATGTTTCACTATCTTAAAGATAAACCTGAAACGCAATTGCAGTACACTCCAAAAAACTTTGATATCTTTTGTAAATATCTGAAGGAGTCAAAAATTGATGTCATGACAATAGATGAAGTTTATAGAAAGTATTTAAAATGATTTTTCAAACAGAAGAGAATAACCTTTACTGTTCCAGCTACTGGCCTGCTGCTCAGAGAGAATCTCAATCCAAGACAAAGAGATTAACCCTTCATCTCTTTTTCCGTATTGGATTCCAACACTTGAGTAGGTAGAAGTTCCTGCCTCAAAGTCATCTTCTTTAATAAAGCTATAATTATAACCGGCCATTGCTTGCCAATAATCATCAAAGGAATAAGCTACTTCTGCTCTTGGTCCATGAGAGGTAAACTTCTCTGGAGACCAATAACCTACTTTTTTTGTTTCATGATCAAAACCGCTAACCCCATAACCAACCCACCACCATGTTGGATACACCCGCCCATAATAAGCGGCAACATCGTATTGAACAGCATTATTCCCATCACTGATAAAAATTTTGCTCATATTAATAGGCAAACGCCAATGATCGCCAAGTGAGTATTCCCAATAGAGTGCCAATTCATCTCTTACCAAACCATCGAAAAGTGGAGCTGGAATTTGTTGTTGAATGAACTGGAAATCTTTTGAAAGACTGAGACTTGTTCTAATATTACCAAAGATCATTGAGTGTTTAAGCTCGTATGTACCAATTGAAAAAGATTCGTCTTCAAAATTCAGATTGTGGCCACCAAAAGAGAAGGAGGTGTAGTTTTTTCTATTCCACTTTCTTCCAAGAATGACTTGTGCGGCTGAGGAGTTAAATTTATCGCCAATGTACTCTCCACTATAGGTGCTCGCATCAGCTCCAATATCATAAGCCTTTTTTTCTGACTCTTCGTAATTCCAAAAAAGATTACGTCTGTTATTCATAATTCTCAGACTCTTCTTCTCAATACTTAAATCATCCGTGGTATAAAACCTCGACACCTCACCGGAAACAATAGCTGATTCATTTGCGTATATACTTGTAGAGATAAGAAAAAGAAGTGTTAGATATTTATCCATCTTATAAATCTAACACTATAAGGAAAAGCCTTCAAATAGTATTTTTCGCTCTTTTAAAAGCCAAAACTATTAAAGTCAGAGCACGTCACTGAGGTGGCAAAGTGAACTAAAGGCTGATTGGGTATGTCACCAACAGTTTCTGTGAAACTTGAGGACACCTTGATGTCTTTACTTGAAATGAATCGACTGGTGTCTTTGGAAAAATAAGACCCGAGGCTTAACATTTTAACCTGATCACTAACCTCATACTCCAAAAGGGAATTCACAGCCCCCATGAAGCCCAAAGATCGACATATCTGAAAAGGTTCAGCCTTTACAGGATAGAGAACACCATCTTTTTGGACTTTAGGGTTTCTAAACGTTGTACCGTATTCAGTCATTCTTTGAGAATCAAAATTAACTTTTACCTGCGAGAACCTCGGTCCATAAGACAAGGAAGGTCTATTGTCTAGATAGTTAAATAGTTCTACAAAACTTCCTTCGTATAGAACAGGTCCATAATTGTTGGCATAGTCCTTAAGATCGTATATTTTCATCGACATTTTCATGTAGTGTTTCAAAGCTTTATCTTTGTTGAGACGACCTAAAAAAATAATACTTTCAGTTGTTCCAGCTGGGAGATAGGCCTGCTCAAGATATGTTTTAATAGAAGATGTCTTGCTATCTCTTTGCGAAAAGTCGTAAGCTTTTCCATCAATGATGGCAAAAACATGAAAATACCAATTTGAACGATAGTAGTTTCCACCCTCTTGGTAGGACTCTCGACTCCCCCATCTAGCATCAAAGTGATTAAGAGCGCCGACTTGATCATGAAGGGAGACGACGTAACCTTCTTTATACTTTATCCCTCTATCATCTAGATAATTGAGAAAGTGATAGATGTTTTTCCCGCAGTGACGCGAACTTATAACGGAGTCATTAAAGAAATCTTTAAAGGCACGATCAACTGAGTACGCAAAAGAGGAGAAACTTAAGATTAGAAGTATTATAGAGATAGATATTTTCATGGCCTTTAACTATCCAAAAGGATTAATTTAGGTAAGCAAAAAGGGGGCATTTTGTTGTTTTTACAAGGTCTCTATATAAAGGGTTCGATTTCATCATCACGAAACCAAGTAGTTACAGAATATCTAGGTTGATTAACCATTCTAACCTCATGAAAAATATCTGCTGACAGAAACAAAGCAATCGTCCCTTTCTTGGGACGCACGATTTGTTCAACTTCAGTTTTTGATCCTTTTTTGAACAGAACAAGCTCGCCTCCAGCTTCACAATCATTGAGGTACAAACAACAACTTAGTTGCCTATGTCTCGTCTTAGGATGCTGATCAAGATGAGTTCTATAGAATCCCCCTTTATTATAGACGGCGACTTGGGACTCAAATCGCTTTAAGGGAATTCGAAAGTATTCTTTCGTGCTTTTTAAGATTTGGGAAAAAATATCATTGAGTTCATTTAAAGAGCTATTTTCTTCCCAATCCGTAATCCAACGAATTGAGCTTTTTCTAATCTTTTTGTTCTGCGTTTTCCTAAGCCCTTTACCGACTTCAGCTTCGATAAAACATTCAGGATTTAACGCATCAATATAGGTTCTACAAATGCGATCACATAGATCAGCATCGAGAAATCCATCTTGAAAAAACCAGCTTTGTTGCTCTAAAGAAAGATTCATCAAGTCGAGATTCATCTCTTTTTTATTGATTCCAACAGAAGAAACTGTATTTTTAATTTTCAAAAGATACCCCTAACATTTTGTCTAGGATTCTTTAATAAAGAAGCTTCGATACCTTCTTATATATCAGCACCCAATTTTAAGCAATCTTTGAAGCATGGGGAATCCTATTTTTTTACTAAAATCCAAATTCCCATTAAGACAAAAGCACTTCCAGAGAAGTACTTCATTTTTTCAGGGTCTATAAATCGACTAAGAACAGTCCCCGCAGCGACCCCCAGGGCACCAGCGATGGCCAAAGCCAGAACAGTCGCCACAAGAACTGACATGGTAGACTTTGTTTGAGAGGCAGCGGCCATTGCCGCAAACTGGGTTTTATCTCCAATTTCTGCAATGAAAATAGTGATAAAAGTTGCACTAAAAATTGACCAATCCATTTGGCTTTCCTTTTTATTTTATATAATACTTTAAAACTCTTTTAAAACTTAGTCCTTGGACCACAACAGAAAAAACGACAACGGAGTAGGTTATTCCAATAAAGATATTACGCCCGGGAATATCTGGCATGGATAAAGCAAGGGCAATTGAGATCCCTCCTCTTAAGCCCCCCCAGGTCATGACCGGAACGACGCCCTTCATGAATGTTCGAAATCTTTTTATGATGGTAATAGGAAACAACACGCCTAAAAATCTTCCAAACAGCACAGCAGGAATAATGGCCAAACTGTAGTAAAAGATTTCAAGATTATAAGAGATAACGATAATCTCAAGTCCAACCAACACAAAAAGACTTAAATTTAACACCTCATCGACAAGTTCCCAAAAGAGACCGAGGTATTCTTCTGTCGTTTTGCTCATAGCATGTTTTCGCCCTTGATTTCCGATGAGAAGACCTGCGATAACCATAGCGATTGGCCCTGAGAAATGAAAGTAATGGGCCAAACTATAACCGCCTGTCACCAATGCGAGAGTAATAATAACTTCAACTTTATAATGATCTATCGACTTTAAAGCGACAAACCCAATCATTCCGATGGCAAGACCAAAAAATGCCCCTCCAACGGCTTCTTGAAAAAACAAAGTTGAGATATTGATAATTGAGAGTTCAGCATTAGAGGTTATAAGCTGAAGAATCACAATAAAGATGACAACGCCGACTCCGTCATTAAACAAGGACTCTCCAGCAATTTTTGTCTCTAAACTTTTTGGTGCATTTGCCTCTTTTAGAAGAGAAATAACGGCTATTGGATCGGTAGGCGAAATCAAAGCTCCAAAAAGAAGACAGTGAATAAATTCGATACCTGGATTCAAAGGAGTAATAATAAGATAAGTCAGGTAGCCGATTAGAAAAGTCGAAAGTAACACCCCTACTGTTGCCAACAGTGAAATAGGAGCAAGTTGTTTTCTTAAATCACTTAAATTGACATGCAAAGCTCCTGCAAAAAGTAAGAAACTTAGCATCCCGTTCATCAGTGTTTGATGAAAGTCTATTTTTGATAATATCTCTTTTGCCATAACATCATAGTTAAAACCAAAATTATGTAAAACGATTAAACTCGTTGAGAAAAGAAGTGCCATCACCATAACACCAATCGTTGTTGGTAACTTGAAGACTTTCAAATTGATATAAGAAAACAGTGCAACGAGCACTAAGATAAGAGAGACCAGCCCAAAAATACTCATATATTCCTTTTATTTAAGTTAGGAATAGTCTCTCACAAAAACTCTATATTCATCAATAATGAATCGTAATATTTCTTAAATGTAAGATGTTGAATCACCTATATCCTGAATTTCAAGACAAAAAAGAAAGGGTGATAATTCCCAGAGATAGAATGAACCTAAAACCAAGACTATATTTTATCTTTCAATTGGACCAACTTGCACGACAAGCTTTCCAAAATTTTTACCGACGAGTTGACCTTTAAACGCTTCGACAGCATTCTCTAACCCCTCGACAATATCTTCCTTGTACGAAATTTTTCCCTCTTTTAGCCAAGTTCCCATCTGCTTTGAGAACTCACCGTATCTATGGCCGTAGTCATCAAAGACTATAAATCCCTTAACCTTCATTCTTTTTCTAAGAATTAAACCCATAAGCTGAGACAAGCGATCTGGACCACTGGGTAGTTCAGTAGCGTTATATTGAGAAATTAGTCCACAAAGTGGTATTCTTGCACAGGTGTTTAGAAGTGGCATCACTGCATCAAAAACCTTTCCACCAACATTTTCATAATAGACATCTATTCCATCTCTACAAGCAGCCTTTAATTCTTTTTCAAAGTTTTCACTTTTATGATCGATACAATGATCAAGACCTAAAGTTTCAACAGCGTATTTACACTTCTCGTCACCACCGGCAACTCCAACGACTTTACACCCTTTGATCTTTGCAATCTGGGCCACAATACTACCAACAGCTCCGGTCGCTCCAGCAACGACAACAGTCTCACCCTCTTTTGGCTCACCGATATCAAGAAGTCCCATATAAGCCGTCAGTCCGGGCATCCCCATTATCCCAAGCGCATAAGAGGGATGATCCAAATCTTTATCTACTTTTAAAAGTCCCTCTCCATTTGAGATGCTGTAGTCTTGCCATCCACCAAAAGCGACAACAAGCTCACCCTCTTTAAAATCTGAGTGACGAGATTTTTCAACACGACAGACGCTACCACCAATCATCACCTGTCCAAGTTCAACGGGATCAGCATATGACTCTGCATCACTCATTCTTCCTCGCATGTAGGGATCAATTGACAGAAAAACTGTTCTCAAAAGCATCTCACCTTCACTTGGATTAGGAATAGGATTCTTTTCAGTTTTAAAATTAGACTCATCTGGAGCCCCCTTAGGTCTTGAGACTAAGGTGATCTGTCTATTTATATCTGCCGTCTGATTCATAATAACTTTCCTTTATTTTAAAATCTTTTCAATCTCATCAACAATCTTTTTATCTTTAGGAGTCACATCAGGAAAAAAACGTTCAACAATATTCCCTTGAGCATCAACGAGAAATTTTTCAAAATTCCAATGAATATCGTGATCAGCTCCAGTGATAAGTCCTTTATCCGTGAGTTTTTTCTCAAAACCACCATCTTCATTTTTAACAGCACTTTTTTTACCTTCAGTTAAAGCCTTATATAAAGGATGCTGGCCTTCACCTTTAACCACAATTTTTTTATTGATGGGAAATGAAACACCAAAATTAACCTTACAAAAGCTTTGAATTTCTTCATCTGAACCTGGTTCTTGAGCGAGGAATTCATTTGCAGGAAAGCCTAGAATTTCAAGACCTTGATCTTTATATTCTTTATAGAGCTCTTGAAGACCATCGTACTGTGGTGTCAGTCCACATTTTGATGCTGTATTGACAATGAGATAAGCTTTTGCCCCAAAGTCCTTAATTGTCTTAGACTCGCCCTTAGCATTTTGAAATTCGATGTTTGCAATACTCATTGTGTTCTCCTGATATTAGTTGGTTTAATTACTTTGCACGCAAACTATAACAGAAAAGAATGATTCTTGCAATTACTTTGCACACAAAGTAATATAAGCATGAGGACTTTATGAAAAATGATAATTTAAAATTAGAGAATCAGCTTTGTCACAGATTTTACGTTGCAGCCAATGCTATAACCAGGGCTTACAGACCATTACTTGAAGCATTAGATATAACATATCCCCAGTATGTTGTGCTCATGGCCTTATGGGAAAAAGATAACGTGCCTGTTAATAACGTGACGAGTAGAACTAAAATCGATGGCGGATCCCTGACTCAAATCCTCAATAAATTGATGTCAAAAAAGATCATAAAGATTGAACACTCGGAACAAGACAAAAGAATGAAAAGCATAGTTCTAACAAGAAAAGGAAAAAATCTTAAAGAAAAATCTTTAGAAATTCCCAGTGCCATGAGCTGTAAAATTACTTCACTGTCTTCAAGTGAGATCAAATCACTGATGAATCTTTTAGATAAAGTAAATTCAGACCTCGAGACGAACTAACTAAAAAATTACAATTTCTGAGCGATCAGCTCCCTGTCCAGTCGGTCATTTAATGCCAACCAATCTATCAATGCCATTCCATAGCTTAGACGTGATTGACTCTGACGCGAGCGATAGGAAGCATAATCACTCTTTAATTCAATAAGTGTCTCCAGGTCAATTCTTCCTATAGAGAACCTCTTCTCCTCGTCTTTAATAATCATTTTGGTGAGGTTAACTTTTTGATCATCAATCAACATCTGATTTTTAGCTTGGACTAGTCGGTTTTCAATTTGTGTTTTTTGATTTTTAAAAGTTAATGCGTCTTGTATTCTTTGATTTTGAGACTTGATCAGCTCAATATTTGCCAATTGATAGTTCGCTTTAGCTTTTGTATCTCCAAAGGGAATATCTAGTTTAAGACCAAAAACTGTTTCATCTCTTTTAATAACAGTTGAAAATCGTGAAGAGTCGTCTTTATTATAACCGACAACGAAGCTTAAATCGGGACTATCGACTCGATCTTGGAGGACAACATCTTTTTTCGTAAAGGCTTCCCTATAGACTGCTATTCTTGCCATTCGCGTATTTTCAAATGCGGGATTTAAAAGTTCTCGGTTTATCTTCTCTAAGGAACTTATAAGTTTGGTTGAGTCACTTTCTTCGAACTTTTCAAACTCATACAAAATAGTTTTTTCAATTTGTTTTTTTAAAGATTCATAAACATTTTTATTATCCAAGATACCTTCTTGTTGGATAAGAACTAAAAGCTTTGTTCGATTTAAGTCTGTGCCTGATGCGATTTTAGATTTAAACTTTGATTCTACATTCTTTTTAAGCCTCAAGCTTTCGCTATGAATCTGCTTTGACAGTGTGTAGTCCCTATACGATTTGCTTAATTCCAGATAGTTCTTTAATGTTGTGGCCAAAAAGTTCTCTTCTAATTCCTCTATTTCAAGCTCTCTTAAGCTCTTTTGCTCTTGAAGTGACTCTTTCATAAGCCTCACATCACGTCCGAACATATTTTTATAAAGAGATTGTCCCACTCTTATTTGCGTAACGTCCTCATTTCGATCAGGTCTGACTGTCTTGGTCTTTGAAACTGATAAATCTGTTCCCGTTTCAATTATTTCTTTGGATAATTCACCACTGGTCACACTTGTATTTTGATCACTATCCGAACTATAACCATTTTCACTTGCTACGCTTAACAACAGCTGCCTTGAAGGTAGACCTTGATCAACAACAAACTTTAACTTCCTTCTTTCCGCCAAAATATCGATATAGGTTGGATTATTTTTAAACGATAAGGTCATATGTTTTTTTAGATTTAATTCAGAAGAATAGACGTTTTTAAAAAGACTTATAAAAAGGATTGAGTTGGCAAAAATAACTTTCATTTCTCTTCTCCAAGACTTGACTTGTTCTTTAATTTTATTTGCGCATAAAAAGAATAAATGCATGGAACTAATAATAGTGTCACAAACATTCCAATTAATAACCCCCACCCCATCGCCAGCATCATTTCTGAAAGCATAGAATCAAAACCACCCAGACCATAAGCCGTCGGAAAAAGCCCAGCAACGGTGGTAATTGTCGTGATGATGATTGCCCTAAGCCTCGTCGATGCAATCTGTGCAATATTAGAAAAGAGGTTATCAGTGCTAACGAGTTGGCTGCCTAGCCTATCAATGAGAACAATTGAATCATTAATAACAACCCCTATCATTCCCAGGGTTCCAATGACAGCAAAGAATCCATACTGCTCCATTCCATGGGCCCAAAAAGCTATTACAGTTCCAATAACGCCAAAGGGTATGATCGCTCCGATTAAAAGGGGTGTTAAAAATGAGTCAAATAAAATAATAAGCAAAAGATAAATGATACCTAAAACTAAAAAGATAGAAAGAGCAAAATCGGATTGAGATTCTCTTGAATCCTCTACCTCTCCTCTAAAATGAATATTTGCAGATGGTTTTCCATTTAAAACTTTCGGAAAGACTTCCCTCTCAACCAGTTCTGCAATCTCTAGAGGGGTTATCTTTGCTCCTTTCACAAGATCGGCATAGAGCATTGTTGCTCTTTTATAATTAACTCTTTGAATTGTAGAGGGCTTTTTACGCTCGGTTAAAGTCACTAAAGAATTTATTGGTACAAGGTAATTGTCTGAGTTTGCGACTAAGAGTCCAAGAAGTTTTTGAACGTCTTTTTTGCTGTCGTCATTACTTGTAAAACGAACATCAACCTCTTCTTCTCCATTATTTAAGGTATAAAGAATATCACCTTCTATATAAGCTCGTAGCGTATTACCAAGCTCATCGAACTGGACTCCAAGGCGACTCGCTTCGCTTTTATTAATTTCCAAGCGGTATTCATACTTGGTGACCGGTTTTTCCTCTTCTACATTCGTTAGGAAATCCAGCCCTTGAAGTTCAGTCCTTAATTCTTGAACAAGCTGACCACGAGTAGCATCATTGTTTTCTTGAATTTCGATAGCAATGGGACTGCCGCTATCTGAGCCGAAGCGACTTTTTTGAAATTTAACTTCTTGGAATTTATCAATTTTATCTATTTTCTCACTCCACTGTTCAATCAACTTATTCAAAGAGATACTCCTTTCTGAAGGCGCAACAATCTCAACTCTCATCGAAGCTTCATTCTCCCTCACTTCTCCACCTCTTCTATTTTGTCCAACACTCGTTCTTACAGATGTCACAATGCCACGACTATCATTTAAGAAGATATCCTCTACCTCTCTTACCATTTTTGCCGTCTCTAGCCTTGTTGAACCATCGGGTGTAACGACCTTCAACCTAAAGTCCCGAGACTCTTCTCTGGGAAACATGACATAGCTTAGGTGATTTTGAAAAAGATAGCCTGAAAATAAAAGCAATCCGACAAACCCACAAAGAAAAGGAACTCTCAATTTTAAAATTTTCGTCAAGACAGATGTATACTTACTCTCCAACATGGATACGAACTTCTCTCTCGTTTTTGGAAGCTTACTCTTTTTAAAGAACCCTTTCATAAATTTTTCAAACTTTGTCTCATGAATCATGTGAGAAGGAAGAAAAAAGAAAGATTCAATGATACTGGCCAAAAGCATGAGAAAAATAACAGCCGGGATATACTTTACAAAAAGTCCAAATCGCCCACTAAAAAAATAAAGAGGAACAAAAGCGGCGCAGGTTGTAAGAACGCTCGCTAAAACAGGCGCTCCGACGTCAGCAACTGAACTTATAGCTTTGTCGACTTCGCCAGTTTTTGCATTTCTCGAAATATTTTCAGCAACGATAATGGCATCATCGACAACAATTCCCAGGACAATAATGATTGCAGCTAAGGTCATATTGTTGATGGTGTAGCCCAATAGGTATGAGCCTAATAACGTAAAGGCCAAAGAAAATGGGATTCCCATTCCCACCCACATTCCCGAGCGAAAGTCGAGAAAGAAAAAGAGAATGATGACAATTAGAACAAAACCTATCACTCCGTTAGAACCGATAAGTTCCAATCTATTTTTTACATCGTAAGATTCATCGTCAATAAGAACGAAGTCCACAGGAGAATCTTTATTGTTCTTTTTAAAACTATTTACAAAATCAACAATCGTTTTTTGAGCTGTCAAAATATCTGTCGAAGCACTCTTTTGGATATTAAATATAATCCCCTCTCGCCCTTGAACCTTGCTAATTGAAGTCGACTCTTCAAAGCCTTCCACAATTTTTGCAATTTTATCTAGCTTAAGTCTTTGACCCTGATAACCAGAAGTAACGATAACTCCCTTAAGAGACTCTATACTATCGAGTTCAGAGACGATGCTAAGCTCAGTCTCTCGTTTATCCTTCATGGATCCGATGGGCTTTCTTACATTTTGGCTTATGATTTGATTTTTAACCTGACTCATAGAGATTTCAAACTTCTCAAGACTTTCTGAATCAACTTTTACCTGCAACTCCGGTCGTAAATAGCCGGAAATATCAACGCCGCTGATTTCGGGAATGGACAATAATTTATCCTTAAATCCAAGAGCATACTTTTGAAGAATTTGTCTATCTGAAACAGATAAGATTTCGACGTCTTTTAAATAAATACCTATATCGATAATAGCTTTCTCTGAACTTTTGTACTGCCTATAAACGGGGTCTTCTACCTCTTTTGGAAGAGGAACTGAATCAACCGCGTCTTTAACTTCTTGAATTTTTTCTGAAAGATTCCCTGTATTAGGCTCAAAATTTACTCTGATAGAACATGTTCCGTAAGACGAGCTAACAGTCACTTCATCCAAAGAAGTGATCCCTTTGAGTTTTTCTTCAATTGGTTTGGCAATGAAAGATTCAATATCAGCGGCAGAAGCCCCCGGGTATCGAACAGTGATTCTAACAGACTCCATTTCAAACTCTGGCATCTCTTCTTTTCCAATTTTTTGCCAAAGAAAGATGGAGGAAAAGAGAAGTCCAAACATAAGGGCGTTAACAACAACTGGCCTTCCTATGAAGTAATTAATAAGACCTTTCATTTTGTACCTACCGAAAAATGCTTAACAAATATTTCTACCGATGAAATAAACGATTGAAGCTCGTCTACTTGTTTTGGTTCTAAGAGTTTAAGTTTTTTAGCCAAACTCTTAAACGCTTGCTTCTTTATACATTTAAAAAGGTCGTCGCCTTCTTGTGTTAAAAAGAGATTCATCACTCTTCCGTCAGATTCACTCGGCTCTCTTCGTATTAAGCCTCGAGAAACCAGGTTATTTACAAGCTTTGTCATCGATGGCTGACTAACACCGTGGTGCTGGGCGATGTCCACAACATGATTTAAACCTCTTTGAACATTGGCCAACACCCGAAATTGTGGCACCGTAATACTTCCCTGAGCACAGGCTCGAACTTCAGATCTCATCATGCTCATTAGTGGAGGAATTCGCTCAAACATTTCCTGTGCAAGCTTCTCTTCTTTCATTTATATTATCCTGAATATACATAACTAGGCTATATAGTGAGCAAAGTGTTGATAGATGTCAACAAGGTCACCTCAATATTAGTTAGACTGAACACTATAAGTTAAGGCTTAATTATTTCAAGAAATATCCGATAAGAATGCATGAGAACTCTAATCCTATTTCTAGTATTTTCCGCATGCCTTCATACTGTTCATGCAAAAGACAAAGAGAACACTTTAAAAAGATTGTCTCTCATGTCTTATGTGACTCATGTTGAGACTCTTTATCCGTACAACTTGGAATGGAGCTATAAAAGCGCTGAAATTTTTAATCTCTTCTCAAAAGCCTATGCCTATAAAGAGGGTGATCCCTGCTTAATCTTAGGCTTTCAAAGCACGTACAAAAATGGTATGTGTCGACTGTCTTTGGCCGATGGGGCGAAAGAATATAGAGGAAGCTGTTCTAAGGGAAAATACGCCTGTAATCCCCAAGTTTTTGGAAGCACAGACTCAAAACCTTTTTGCGTTTCTGCGGCCCTTGGATCTGAACTATAAAAGCACTGTTCATACCAGTCGGTCGTGAGTTTAGCTACGCCAGAAAAAATGCAAAACTTCTCCGAAAAAACAAAAAAAGCCCTTCGAGAAGTTTCTCAAACAAATCCTCAAAATTTCAATTTCAGCAGTGTTCTTGAAGCGATTGAGGATGAAAACTTCAATAAGAGCTTCACTGGACTTTTTAAAGATCCTCTAACAATGGAAAAATCTAAAGACTACACATCAAAACTTTGTGGCGCCATTCAGTCGTCAAGAAAATCAAAGTCTTTAGCTTTAGATCTTAAGAGCTGCCAAGCCCAGCTTGAAATTTTAACGACTGTTAAACCCAAAGAAGAAGTCGAAGACGCTATTGTTAAACACGACACAAAAGTAAAAGAGAAGGAACCACAGACAGTCTCAATCGTATCATCTCAAGTACTCCTAACTGATTCATCTCGCAGCTGTTCTCCACCCGAGGTTCAAAGTGAAACTGAACGCAATATAGAGCAAATTCAAGATATAGCGCAAAATCTTGAGGCAAGTCTTTACATGAAGTGCATTAACGAGCTCTACTATCACAAAGATCTTCCCAAAGAAGCCCGTGGTCATTACTTTCATCAAGTTGGCGGCAAGACGAACTTTGCCAAGCAGCGCTGGGACATAGACAACCACGGTGAAAATGAAATTGTATACTCCTTTGTCTCTGACGAGGGATTTAAAATGATAAAATATCCCGTTTACAAATACACTATCAGTAACGGTGAAATAGAGACCTCTCTTCCGAGAAATATTATGAAGTTTTACGATGGAGAAAAACCATACTATATATCTCAGTTTGACCATATCGGTCAGTACTTTGATAGTCTCCCTGTGAATGAACTTACTCAATTCATAAATGAGAGAGATCTTAGAACAACCTCTAACTCTTTGGAGTCGAAATATATTAAGCCTTATGAGAACTTTTTGGATAGAAATAATCTTTCAAAAAAGATTCAACTGACAACACCAGAAGAAGCTGGTTACTCAAACGACGCAGCAAAGAGCTGTATAAAAGAGAGAATGAAAGAGTATGTGAATATTATGATGTTTAGATCTCACGGAAAAGTCTTTCCTTATGCAACGGAGATCAATGAAGACATTGGTGTTTCAGATAGATCCACACTGCGACACAAGTATATAAAAACATCTGAAGAGATCAAGGCTTCCTTAAAAAAGGAACTCCTTCCCGAAACATCTTCTTGTTTAACAATAATAGAAGATGGAGACTTTGATGATGCTTTTCAAAAAGCTTATGGTAATCGAATAAAAAACTATAATGATTATAGGAAATATTTTATTAATTAGATGTTTCTCATCATCTCGTATTTTTTGCAGTAAGTGAGTTTAGTTAACTATGCTAAGAGCTTTTCACGCAGCACCAAAGCTTGGACGAGACCTTCCTCAAAATAAAATAAATTTAAGTCGCTTTATAGAAATTGACAACTCTTCCCTGCTGTTTATGACTTTTTACTGAGCTGAGTATTTTAAGGCCTTTGATTTTGCCAAGGGCATTGACCATTAAATCATCCCATCCAGAGATAAACAAAATATAAAATTTTGCACCATCATCAATCATTTTTTGGAAGTAAGAAGCCAGTAGATCAACATCATCTGTGCCCACGGGATCGTAAAGATAATAGGCATCATAACCAAGAAAATCTTCAGGGGTATCTAAAAAGTCACTCGCTTTAAACCTGACATTTTCTAGTGAAAAATAGTCGGCAATAGAGTTTGTAAAGTCCACTCTTTCATCGACAAGCTCAAGACCCAAATACTTCATGTCTCTTTCTATCTCAAGAGCAAGGTATAAAAGAGCGCGGCCAGAGCCAGAGCCTAAGTCACAAAGAGAATGAATATCTTTATGCTGATGAACAAAATCGACAAGAAGATCGAGATCATGATATCCAGCAGAGTAGACATGATAGCCCTCACCTTCAATAATATTATCTTCAGCTTCTTTATCTTCAGGATAAAGATGAGCGATTCCAGTGACCCTTAAAAGTCTATCGTAGATGATATCTTGAAAGCTATAGTCAATACCATCGGCTTGAACAACATCTTCAACAAGTCTGAAAATTCTTTTGATTAACTCAAAGCTAAGATTATTAAAAAAAGCTTCTCTAATGATAAGATCATCTCTTTTATTAACACTACAAACCTTGTTTAAAAACTTTATCTGGTTCTTTAGAGGCTTATTTAATATTTTTTCCCACTGGGTAACTGGACTTTGAAACATTCCTAAAGATAGCACTTAAAAAACGTAAGTGCATGGAGAAAAAAGATTGGTATTTGTTTTTATTCTTCAAGGAAAAAACTAGTTTATGTGACAAATTAAAGACATTCCTGGCATTTGGACAAAAGACATACTTTTAAGCTAAGCTGTATTATTAAAGGAAGATCAACTTTAAGGTTATATATATGACAAAGCTATCCATTCTAGATCTTGTCTTCGTCAATGAAGGTCAAACCGCCACTGATGCTTTAAATAATAGTCTAAAGACTGCGATTAAAGCTGAAGAGTATGGTTATAATAGAATATGGGTCGCTGAACACCATAATATGCAAGCTATTGCTAGCGCTGCGACCAGTGTCGTTATTGGTTTTCTCGCAGCGGGAACAAAAAAAATAAGACTTGGAGCTGGAGGCATCATGTTGCCAAATCATTCGCCCCTTGTCATTGCAGAACAATTTGGAACTCTAGAATCTCTTTATCCGGGAAGAATTGATTTGGGCCTTGGAAGAGCACCAGGGACCGATAGAAAAACCCTACAAGCCCTAAGAACAGATATCGATAGTTCAAATAGATTTCCAGAAGACGTGAAAGAGCTACAACATTATTTTTCAAAAGAGAATAAGGATTCTTCTATCCAAGCTCATCCCGGTTCAGGTCTAGAAGTCCCCCTTTGGATTTTAGGCTCGAGTACCTTTGGAGCGCAACTTGCAGCCTTTTACGGCCTTCCGTATGCCTTTGCGTCACACTTTGCCCCTGACTCGATTTTTGATGCCATTGAACTTTATAGAAATAACTTCAAGCCTTCTTTCCAACAAAAAAAGCCTTATGTCACTCTCGGTGTTAATGTCATCATAGCCAAAACAAATGAAGAAGCTGAATTTCTTTCCACCAGTCAGAAACAAAGTTTTGCAAATTTAAGAAGAGGTGTGAAAAAGAAATTCCAGCCACCTCTTAAAGATATCGATAGTTACTGGGACCCAAGTGAAAAAATGATGGCCGAGCATATGCTAAAATACTCTTTTATCGGAACTAAAGAAAAAGTGGAAAGCGAGTTAAAAGAGTTTATTCATGAAACTCAAGCAGATGAATTAATGGTTGTGACTTCGATCTTTGACAATGCAAAGAAGATCGAATCATTAAAAGCTCTATCGCAGCTGGATCTATAAGTGCCCCTATTTGCTCAGAAATTGTATAGAGAGTGAGCTTTAACTATGGCTCTACATTTGCTAGGGTCAAGTATGAAAAATTTTATCTATATTACTCTTTTTATTTTTATTACTAGCTGTGACTCAGGAATGCGCTCCTTCGAGAAGATTAAAAAATCTAAAACTTTAAAAGTTATTACTATCAATTCAGAAACGACTCGCTATGAGGATCGAGATGGAACGATAAAAGGTTTTGAACATGATCTTGTTCAATCCTTTGCCGAGCATGAAAACCTCAAGGTAAAATATATTGTCAGAAACTCTGTCTCTCAAGCCTTGGATGATCTCAAACTAGGTAAAGGAGATTTCGTCGCCGCTGGGATTTCTATCACAAAGTCGAGAGAGGAAGTTTTTCTATTTGGACCTGAATATCACAAAACGCAACAAAACTTAGTTTGTGGACCAACAATAAATCCAAAGAACCTCAATGAACTACAAAAATATGAAATTGTTGTGGGGGCCCAGACAAGCTACGCTCAAAGACTTAAAAAACTACAAGAAGAATATCAGGGTCTTAGTTGGGAGGAAGTTCAAAGCAAAACTGGCCCTGAGCTTATTCAAGCGGTAGCGAAAGGCGAATATCAATGTACAGTTGCCGACGAGGAAATTGTTCAAATTTACAGGCGCTACTTTCCGGATATCAATGTTCCAATGAAACTGGGAAGCGAAGAGTCTATAGCCTGGGCATTGCCAAGTGAAGCCACCCAACTCAAAGAGAAAATGCAGACGTGGTTTAAAACAATTAGAAAAAATAAACTTCCTTCTCTAAAAGAAAACTATTTCTCATTTGTGAAAGATTTTGATTCCTATGATTTAAAGAAGTTTAGAAAAAGAATTAAAACTCGCCTTCCCGCATACGAAGTTCATCTTAAAAAAGCGGCAGCACAGTTTGGATGGAGCTGGACGCTCTTAGCGGCCATTGCCTATCAAGAATCTCACTGGGATCCTAAGTCGATAAGCCCAACAGGAGTCAGGGGCTTTATGATGCTAACTCTTAGCACAGCAAAATATATGGGTGTCAAAAATCGACTTGATCCAGTACAGAGTATTTGGGGAGGGGCTAAATATCTAAACCATCTTGAAAAAAGAATACCTAGTTATATCACTGGCACCAATCGAAAATGGATGACACTGGCAGCATACAATGTAGGTTTTGCTCATCTCAGAGATGCAAGAGGTGTCGCGGCTTGGAAGAATAAAAATCCAAACAGTTGGTCTGGAGTAAAAAAGGTTCTGCCTTTGCTCTCTTCTAGAAAAATTTATAAAAGACTGCCCCACGGCTATGCCAGAGGCCTTGAACCTGTCCTCTATGTAAATCGAATCAGAAATTACTACAATATTCTAAAGCGATCTAAGCTCTATGCAAATAAAAGGTAATCAAATTATCGAAGATCATCAAAATGCATAAAGTCGATTTCAATGACTCTATCAGGTAGGTTTGTTAAAACGTCAGCAAAATAGCGATCAAACACAAAGTCTTCACCGTAATATGAATGTCTTGCATATATAGTTTGGGAATAATTTCCATCGTGTCCCGTCAAAAGGCAGGCGATAGAAAAGAGTTTAGGATCAATGGAGTCAGAACCGACGAGATCAAAAATAGGTGAATGTTCATCTATCGGATGAAAAAGAACCCAAGAGAGCGAAAAAAATGGAGAATGAGATCTCTCTAGTTTTAGCTCTCTTATTCTTCTAAGCTTTGTGCCCTCGGCGCTCTTTTCTTCTATCAGAGCTGAAACCTTGATAGAGGCATCAACGATATCATTTCCTCGAATATTGCCCACTCTAAAGGTTAGCACTCTCTTTCCATCATGATTATTGATAAGAACTGGCTTTGAAAATGTTATCTTTGCAGATGGCCTTGAAAACTTTGAAAAAACAATTCCCGTAACAAGTGCGGTAAAGATG
Organism: Halobacteriovoraceae bacterium; assembly: GCA_963719505.1. GTDB lineage: Bacteria > Bdellovibrionota > Bacteriovoracia > Bacteriovoracales > Bacteriovoracaceae > CAKZJW01. The sequence continues at coordinate 328,134 of CAVRCF010000002.1, read as the reverse complement.
AGACCTAGTCCCGACTCAATACTCACTACCAGGTTGGCATCAAAACTCAGCGGAGAGATCGTCCCGTAACCTATAGTTGAAAGAGTTTGAATACTGAAAAAGAAACAATCCCACCAACTTGGGTTTTCTAGTGTTAAGGAATTTGGTAAGAGAAAGTAAATTGAGCCAAATAAAACATTTATCAAAATGAAAGCAAAATAGATGATCAAAAAGACCTTTGTCCAACTCTTTGACATTAAAAAGAATTAAACATCACGCGCAAAGGGTTGTTTACTATTTTTCACATGAATTTTAATATTTGAATCTGCCATCTTCATTAAAGATTAACCCTTTTTAATCTTCTTTCCAATTTAAAAATCTAAAAAGCTTATCTTCTGAAGTGAACTGAGGTAAGAAGAATATTATGGAAAAAGATAAGGGGTTTCACCCAAGAAATATTTATAAAGAAGACTATGACTTTAAAGAACTTATGGCCTCACACCCTAAGCTCTCAACCTTTGTTAAAGAAAACCAGTATCAAACTCAAAGTATAGACTACTCCGACCCTAAAGCTGTACTGTGTTTAAATCAAGCTCTTTTGATCCATCAGTACGCTATAAAAGACTGGAGTATACCAAACGGAAACCTTTGTCCTCCAGTACCGGGAAGAGCAGATTATATTCACTATATTGCTGACCTTTTATCAGAGGAACACGATGGAGATATTCCTGTGGGACCCAAAGTAAAAGGGCTCGATATAGGAGCTGGAGCCAGCTGTATTTATCCGATATTAGGAAAAAGTATCTATGGATGGAAATTTGTTGGAAGCGATATAAACTCACATTCAATCAACCATGCCAACAAAATTCTAGATTCTAATCCGACTCATAAAAAAAATATCAAACTCAGATTTCAGGACTCTGATCATCATTTTTTTCAAGGTATCATCAAGTTTGAAGAATACTTTGATTTTACAATTTGCAACCCTCCCTTTTACTCCTCCCTAGAGGAAGCGAAAAGAAACTCGGCCCGCAAGATTAAAAACCTTAATATCAATAAAAAGAAAAAGGGACATGCTGAGGATCAAAAGAAATTGTCAAACTTTGGTGGAGTCAAAGACGAACTATGGTGCCAAGGCGGTGAGCTCGCTTTAATCAAAAAAATGATTAAAGAAAGTGAGAGATTCAAAGAACAATGTAATTGGTTCACCTGTCTTGTTTCAAATAAAGCTCACTTAAAAGCTCTTTATAAAGAACTTGAATATCAAGAAAAAGTAGAGATCCGAACAATTGAGATGAACCATGGGCAAAAGATAAGTCATATACTTGCTTGGAGATTTTAAGAACACACCCTGACAAGACCTCTAACAAAAACATAATGAATTTTCAGCACTTTAAACAATAAAAATGTTGAAAGATTAGACACTGTAAAGGATTCTCAATGAAATTCACTTTTTTACTTCTTTTCACACTTTTATGTAATTACTCGTATGCAAAAGATACGACTGCAACTTCAGATGTTAAATTTATGTCTGAAATAGCAAAAATGGTTAGAACGAAAGTCCTTTTTAAAGATATGATTAAAGAAAATACAACAAAAGGTTTCAAACTGGGTGATGCTGATAGAAAAAAGAGAAAAAACTTGCTTAAAAATCTAAACAAAAGCAAAAAGAATATAGAACTGGTTTACTTAAATACTCATAGAACGATTGAGTACATCTCTCACAGTATGAAAAAATATAAACACAATCAGAAAATCACTGATGTTCTAAAAAGTGGAATCACTCTTCTTACAACGGTTCAAAAATCTTTAAAGCTAAGACTGTCGTATATTAAGTTTAAAGAGAACCAGTGGTCAACTGAAGACTTACAGCTTTAAAAACATTAAAATATCTTTGTGAGTAGCTTCTCTACCGAGGGGCTTTTCAATTTTTCAATCTTTTGTTACGACAAGTGAAAAAATTATTTCATTTTTTGCAAAGTGATAGACTAAGAGCTGGTGTTGCGTCTTCTCTAGCTCCAGTGATATATATTCTCAATATGCCTCTCCATTTTGTCGATCATAGTTTCTCACCATGACACCGAAGGCTTTTGTCATTCCTAATTTCTCATAATATGAAATAAGATCTGGATCGCAAAGAAGATCGATCATATAGAGATGATCAAGCTGTACTTTCATTCTCCTGAAAAGTTCTCTGCCTATTCCTTGGGATTGATATGCTGGGAGCACCTCTAAAAGTGGAATATAAGCACTTAGAACACCATCAGAGACAGCTGTGATAAACCCCACGACCCGATCTTCATCAAGCGCCAAAATATAGTGATAACTACCGGCTAAAATTTTTTGGAAGATCTCCACAGACGGAGGATTAGGCCACCCGACGAAAAAACCATCAATGAGATCAGTTTTAGAAAGCTCGTTTTTATAAACAATCATACTCATCAGAGATAAAACAACAAAAGGTAAACGAATGCCCCACTTAACATCGTCGCCAAGGTTACTTTCCTAAAAGCCTTTGAACTTAGACCTAACCAAAGTCCACTTAGAACTGCACCGATGACAAAGATTCCCAAAACACCAAGGACATTCCTAGAGGAGCGTGGTCCATGGCCTTTATGAAGTTCCATTAAACGTTTATTTAGAGAAGGACTATGCTCTTTGATAATTGCGGTAGAGTCTTTTAAATCTATTGTGTAATACTTTCTGGTTGTCGGACGACTCGTTTGGGAAGAACTAGACCCCTTAATATAATCATAGCGATACTCAGAATCAATATTTTTTAACTCGGACTCAAATAATTTGGTTAAAGCCTCCTTATCAAAAGGAGATGAAACTTTGGTCGTCTTAATCCACTTTACCGCCTCAGACTCATCACCAGTTAGTAAATGCAGAGAACCTGAAAGAGCCATTAGTGCTAAAAAAATAAGAGTTATGCCTGAAAAATAAAGATGGATCTTGATAAGTGTTAGTCTTTTCATGTTTGCTCCTAGCTTTAAACTTTATCCCAGAAGGAACAATTTATGAAGAGATTAAAAATCTAAATTTCGTAAATAGGGATAAGCCTTCTACTTCAGATCACAGTGCTCGGCTTCAAATTCAATTGTTGAAAACGTCACGCTATGAAAGACTAAAACCTTTTTGATTTTCAATTTTAGATCATCGAGAACACCGATAACAGTATCGTCTGGAACCTTTACATGAAATCGTAGGTAGAACGTTTCATTGTCTAATGACCAGCCCTTGACGGCGTGGATATCATTAACAAGTTCAAATTGTGAGATCTCCTCTAAAATAGATTCAAGTTTTATTTCATCAGGGAATCTTTGCAAAAGAATTGTTCCAACCTTTATCAAATTTTTATAGACTCCACGAAGTATAAAAACTGAGATAAAAATGGATAAAAGAGAGTCTAAAAAATACCATGGCTTATACATGATAACAATACTAACTCCAAGTACCGCGACCCATCCATAAAGGTCTTCAAGAAGATGTAACATTACCATTCTGGTATTAAGCCCTGTATTTTTTGACATTCTATAAGCAGCAATGGCATTGACGGCAATACCAAGAATGGCCAACCAGAGCATTCCTTCTGGTTTCACAACCTCCGGACTCATCACTCTTTGAACGGCTTCCACAATGACAAAGATACTTCCACCCAACAAAATGATCCCATTAATAAGCGCTGAAAGAATAGAGAACCTTCTATATCCGAAAGTGTATTTGTCATCAGGCTTTTTATGACTCATTTTTTCAGCAAAGTATGCGAACAAAAGAGAGAGACTGTCTCCAAAATCATGAAGAGCGTCAGAATATATCGCGACACTATTGGTTAAATATCCACCAATCAATTCAATAATTGAAAATGTGGCATTTAAAGCAAAAGCCACCAGTATATTTTTTGAATCTTGATGATGATGATGTGAATGGTCATGTCCCATTTTTTACCTTCTCGCTGAGCCCTCATGCCAAATTTTTGTAGCATTTATAGCATTCAATTCTAAGTTTTCCTTAAATTTATCTCGTTTTTCTTCAGTTGAAAAATAATAGATTTGCCCTCCGTGTTTAAGACTTAGCTCTTCCTCACCTTTGACGTGCAACTTCCCCTCTAAAATAGACTGGGCGCAATACCGACTAAACATATCAACCTTTGCATGGTTCACTTTACAACTTTCTTTGCAAGCCTTGTGGTGATGATGCGCTCCTTCTTTATGGTGATGAGCGCAGGAGACACCTAAGATTATACCAACTATTAATAATACTAAGTTTTTCATTCTTTAATCTCCTCAAGATCAGGTTGCATATATTTTATAAATAATCGATATAAACTAGGTATAACAATTAAAGTCAGAATTGTTGCGGTAAAGATACCACCAACAACTACCGTTGCCAGAGGCTTTTGAACCTCAGCACCAAGTCCTGAAGAAAACATCATGGGAAGAAAACCAAATATATCCGTGAGTGCTGTCATAAGAACTGGTCTTAATCTTGACATGGCGCCCTCCTTAACAACATCATCTGGAGACTTACCATCTCCAATCAGTCTGTTAAAATAGGTCACGAGTACGACCCCATTTAAAATACTAATACCGGAAAGAGCAATAAACCCAACTCCAGCAGAAATACTAAATGGCATATCAAAAAGATTTAAAGAGACGACGCCTCCAATTAATGCCATAGGAGCACAAGCAAAAATAAGTAAGACTTGTGCAAAGTTTTTGAAAGCAGCATAAAGCATCCCAATGATCACAAGCATAGCAAGTGGCACAAGGATAAATAATCTCTCTTTTGCACTTTGAAGATTTTTAAAACTTCCACCCCACTCAATATAATAACCTTCAGGAAACTTAATTGTGCTTTCAACTTTCTCTTTTGCTTTGTTGACGAATGACTCAATATCTCTTGTTTCAGGATTTATTAAAACGGCAACTCGTCTTTGTGAATTTTCTCTAGCAACCGCAGTGAAGGTTTCAACAAAGCTTATGTCAGCAACTTGTTCAATAGGAACAGTGTATCCATTTGAAATTCCGACTGGCAGTTTACTAATAGTAAAGACATCTTTTCTCTCTTCTTCAGATAGCCTTGTGACAATAGGAAAACTTCTTACACCATCATAAACATGCCCTATCTCTTTTCCCCCAATAGCCGTACTAATAGCATCCAAGACAGGTCTTGCGGTAACACCAAGTTGAGCTAGTTCTTCAATTTTTGGAGTATACTGAAGCAATGGAGACTTACCTTTAGACTCTGACTCAACTTCTCCAGCTCCATCTATCTGAGCGACAATATTTGCAACTTGTTTAGAGTAGGCTATTATTTGATCCAGATCATCTCCAAATATTTTTACGGATACATCGGCACGTGTCCCCTCTAAAAGTTCGTTAAATCGAAGTTCTACAGGTTGGGATACCATAAGCACTTGTGCTGGAACATGAAGCTCTATCCGTTCTTTTATAGCTTTTATTAAGTCTTTTTTTGTTTTGATTCTTTCATCAACCGGCCAATTCTTTTTTGGGAACAACATAACATAAGAGTCTGAAATATTAACTCCCATGGGATCTGTTGCGACCTCTGCGGCACCAGTTCTGGCAAACACATTTTTTACTTGAGGAAATTCTCTGATAATTTTCTCCGAGAGCTTTTGTAGCTTAACAGAATTTTCAGTGCTCACATTAGCTGGTCTTATGAATTGAAGGGCAAAATCTCCTTCATCTAATTGCGGAATAAACTCAGATCCCATTTGACAAAAAAGAACGACTCCACCAATGATAGAAGCAACGCCAATTCCTAAAACAACCCTTTTGAAGGCCAAGGCTTTTGCCAAAACTGGAGAAAAGACTTTCTGTGCTAAATTCATAAAATATGGTTTTTTATCTCTTGTCTTCCCACTCAAAAAAGTAGCAGCTAAAGCAGGTACGAGAGTAAAAGAAAGGATAAGAGCTGAACATAAAGCCATAATAAATGTCTGGGCCATAGGTCCGAACATTTTCCCTTCTACACCTGTGAGAGCGAAGAGGGGAACAAAAACGATAATAACAATAAGTTCACCAAAGCCTGCAGCAGATCGAATCTCAATTGCCGCTTCAGTAACATATTTTTTAACCTCATGCCTTGTTAATTCTCTTCCCGCTCGCTTGCCTTCTTTTTGTAGTTTATGAACACAGTTCTCAATAACAATAACAGCTCCATCAACAATGATCCCAAAGTCCAAAGCGCCTAGACTCATAAGGTTACCTGATACGTTTTGCCACTTCATCAAAATGAATGTTATCAGAAGTGAAATTGGTATTATAATCGACGTTATGATGGCAGCCCTAAGATTTCCAACAAGTAAGAGTAGAAATAGAATAACCAGACCTGCTCCCATAAAAAGATTGTGTTGAACTGTTCCTAAAGTAGCATCAACCATATCAGATCGATTATAAAGAACATTAAGTTCAACCCAAGAGGGCAAGTCCTTTCCAATCTCTTTTAGTTTTTCGTTAACGTCATTTGAAACGGTACGACTATTTTCACCCAAAAGCATAAAGGCTGTACCTATAATACTTTCCTCGCCATTTACAGTTGCGGCTCCAGTTCTTATTTGCTTATCGAATTTTACCTTAGCGATATCTTTGATTTTTATAACTTTATAATCCGAAAGCCTTTTGACAACGACATTTTCAATATCACTAAAGTTCTTTAATAGCCCTACCCCTCGAATGAGGAGTTGCTCACCGGTTTGCTGTATATATCCGCCTCCAACATTCAAATTAGTTTGTTCTATAGCATTTTCTATGTCATCGAAATGAACCCCCAAATTAGTCATTTTTTTAATATTTGGTTGAATAAAGAACTGTTTTTCGTAGCCACCGATAGTGTTGACTTCTGTTACACCTTTCACCGTAAGAAGTCTTGGCTTTATAAACCAGTCTTGTAAGGACCTAAGCTCCATCAACTGAACTAATCGTTTATCGGGATCGACTTCTACCTTTTTTGCTGAAATTGAGTAATGAAAAATCTCGCCAAGTCCAGTGCTAATAGGTCCCATCTCAGGAGTCACACCCCGAGGAAGTTCGAGGTTTTGCAGTTTTTCACTGACAAGCTGGCGAGCAGTAAGGATTGCAATATCCTCTTTAAAAATAATCGTCACTTGAGAAATACCAAACCTTGAAATAGACCGAATCGTTAAAACACCAGGAATACCATTCATTGAGTATTCGATAGGGAATGTCACCATTCGCTCTATCTCTTCTGGAACAAGTCCTTTGACTGGGGTATTGATCTGTACCTGAGTGTTTGTGATATCAGGTACCGCATCAATAGAGAGTGTTTGAAAAGATTGATATCCTAAAACAATAAGTAGCAGTGTCATTATAAAAACAAACATCCTACTTTTAACTGAGAATTCTATTACTTTATTTATCATTTTAAAATCCTAATGAGAGTGTCCGTATTCAGTTTCATCTGTTGAATAGACGTCTGAGATTCTTAAAAGATCAACACCACTTGTAACAATTTGATCTCCAAATTCGAAATCTGGAATACTTATCAGAAATCGCCCTCCAGTTTTCTTAACAAGGGCTACTTGCAAGAACTTGAAATATCCATCCCTAAACCGATAAATCCCTTTAACTGATTTAAATGTGACAAGCGTCTCTTTATGAATAGAGAGATCTTTAGCTGAAATTGCCTCTAGTTTGATATCAAGAGTTGCAATTGCTTCTTTTGAGAGTCGAAATCCAAGAACTTCATCAACAGCCTCAATTGCTTTTCCCTTTCCGATGGACTTTCCACCGCCATGATCATCGTGTTTTCCGTGGTCATCGTGTTTTTCAATATTATTCGAATTCATATGCTTATTTTCTTTTGCATAAATAAAGTTTGAATAAAACAGACAAACTAAAAAGCTACAGATTAGTTTCATTTTTATTCCTTTTACAACAACTGCTCAAAAGCGGATATGTTTCCATCTATTAATATTATTTTTCCATAAGTATCCAAAACATCATTCTCAGTTTCAAACCTTGATTTTAAAAACTCAATCTGCTGTCTATGGGATTCAATTGTCATTGATATTGAAACAACGCCTCTGGCAAAAAGTTTTTCGACCTTCTTATGATCTCTTTCTAAACTAGCTAAGTTTGGCATTTTCGAAAGAATTCCTAAGGACCTATTGAATTTCTCTATGAGGTTCCCTCTTTCTATTTCGAGCAACTCTTTTCTATTTCTAGTTTCTGTTTTCTGAGAAGCAAGCCCTTTCAAAGCACTGAGTTTCCCACCATCGTTTGTTTGAAAGAGAGGGAGAGAGAAAGACAATGCAACACCAGCTGCAAGGGATGCATCTCCATCTTGTCCTTGGTATTGAAAAGATGGGCCGATGGAAAGATTCGAATATCCAATTGAATCTTGAATAGCGAGTTCGCCCCTTTCAACATCAACCTTGAGATCCTCAAGTTTTTTTAATCCAACATTTTTTAAACTATTTTTCTGAAATTGAATCTTGTTATAATTAATATATTCATAATTAACATCAAGTCCTTTGCAGTGAGATAAAAAAGAAATCTTACCAAGCAGAATAGTTCTCTCATTTTCTAAATCGTTAAGTTGAGCACTGTAATGATTAGATGCAAGTTTCAAAGTCGACAGAGAGACAGTTTCTTCGGGATTCAGTCGTTTTCGAGATGTTAATTTTTTTATTATATTATCAAAGGTTTGAATTGCCTCTTTGACAGTATAAATGGTCTGATTTAGCTGAGCGACTCTTTGATATCCAATTGTGGCTTTAAGGTTTGACTCAAAAAGAGAAAGGTCAATTTCAGAATCTTTCAATTTTTTATAACTTTTAGCCTTCTCGATTCTTTTGTCTCTTTTAGATCCAAGTTCAATAACATGCTTTGCCGTAAGGGAGTAAGTATTTATGTTTTGGCCAAATTGTTCACCTCGGAGATACTGAATATCCATTTCTGGATTTGGTCTCTGTTTTGCCAAATCTACCGCAGAAGAGATCTGCTCTTTTCTTTTATAAGCTTGGGTCAGTAGAGGCCCTTTGGCTTTGACCCTATGGTAAAAATTTTTGATGGTACTAATCTCACAGTCTTCTTGAGCCATACTCAAAAAGCTAATAAGAAACAGAACTATCACTAGTTTGCTGTTCATATTTGATCCTCAATATTTTTTAATTAAACTTTAGAAAACTCAGTTAATTAAGCAATAGGAGGTCGAACAATATCGTGGAGGTATTTATTTGGGTTTCCAACTTGAAAAGCCAGAAATGAGAGGGTGAATTCGTTTTTATAATGGAAGGTCACTATAAGTGCCTTCTCAAAAATGGAAGTGTGGGTGTGACCTTGATGACAATGGTGTTCATCGCCTTCAGAGTGACCGTGCTCATCATTTTGTGTGTGGGAATCTGAACCTATACATTTCGACTCGCAAAGCCCTAAATCTTCCTCAAAAAAAGAAGATGAAGTGAAATCACTAAAGATTGTAAATATGAGCAAAACGGTAACAACGATTTTCATATACTTAAAATCTACCTTAATTTCGTATTATTAGCAATTTAAGCTCTCATTTTATTGAAAAGCCTATTTATTTCAAAAACTTAAACTATCCAAACAGGTAAAAGTTTCAACGCTCCTATCAGAATTTTTAGATATCCATTAATATTTCAGCACTGGAGATTTTTTTATGAAAACAATTGCACTTATTTTTATGCTTTGCTCGCTATCATCATTTGCTAATACTGGTTTAATAGATATGGCCAAAGACTTTGGCTCGGTGGTCTTCTCAAGTGACAATCAAGCTATTAATGTTGACTCACAACATGTCCAAGTGCATTTCAAAAGTGCTATCAATGACATAATTCAAGTTGCCAGTATCTCTTACACAGATGCATCTGATCATTACTACGCAACAATAGAAATGCAAAAAGATAGTCAAGGTCTATACTTTATTTCAAGTTGCACGACACCGGACTATGTTGTTGAATGGAAAAATGGTGAGGCTTGTAGAGATATTTAAGAAATTGTAGTTTTGTTCATTTGAGTCTCACTCCGGAAACACAAAAGAAGTGAAATTTCAAAGGTAGCCATTAATAGTTATTCCTATAATATCTACCTTGAAATTTAGTGGATTGGACTAAAGAACTTGAACGTCTGTAGCACAAGGTCCTTTTTGACCTTCACTTGTTTCAAAAGAAACTTTATCATCACTACTTAGTGTTCCTCTTGAAATCGCAGAAACGTGAACAAAAAGATCAGCTCCTCCGTTATCAGGTGTAATAAATCCAAATCCTTTCTCATCATTAAAAAACTTAACTGTTCCATTTTGCATATTTATTCCTTTGGCCTTTTCTTAAGGCAACTTGAATCTCACTAAAACGAGCGAGATATATTTTTAGTTTATTTGTTTTTGTTAAAAAAAAAGTCTCTCTTTCTCTCAAGGATCATCTATTCCCGATCACGGTAAAAGACTCAAGAGACATTTCCTCTCAGTAACCTGAAAAGTCTATTGACTACCAGTTACTCTCTCTTTTTTCTTGTGGTTTAGCTTCATTCACTTTTAGGTTTCTTCCATCTAAACCATTTCCATCAAGATTTGAAATAGCTTCTTGAGCTTCGGCAGCTGTAGCCATCTCAACAAAACCAAAACCTTTGCTTCTTCCGCTGTCTCTATCGGTAATAATTTTACACGATGAAACAGTTCCAAATTTTGCAAACATCTCTGATAGAACTTCGTCTAAGACATTAAAAGATAAATTACCTACATATATTTTATTACTCATTTGATTCTCCTTGAATATAGTGAGTGCTAAAGCCCCATTCGCTCCAAGCGAAACGAGTGCTTTGTCTTCCCTGCTAGATCGTTCTAGCCCGAGATTTTTTGTTATAAAGATGAATTTGTTTTGGATTTTAATTACTTGATAAGATACTGAAACCGAAAATAAATACTTTAACTATAACTACTGTACATACTTATCGGGTTAATAGCAACAACCATTAATATAAATGCTCTTTTATCTCTAAATGACTGTAACTGCTCACCTTTTAAATAATGAGAGAGGAACCTTTCTGCTCCTTCCTCTCTTTTCGTCTTTAAACACTCTTTGGATTTTAAAGGAGTCGATACGCCTATACATGTTGAAGGGACACTAGATATATTAGCAATCGTGACTACTCATTCTCTTTCTTTACTTCCTCGTCGGGTCCTTTATACTTTTTGCCCTTATTTAAAACTTCTTTAGACTCTTCCCTATCACTTTCATCTTCTGGATTAGCTTTTCCACTGTCTTTATTATTAAGATCAAAAGAGACAGTAATGGGGAAATGATCAGAGCCAATGGATTTGAGCACTTTGATTTCTCTCATACTTAGAACTGGGGTATGAAAGATATGATCAAGTGGAACCCGTAAAAAAGGCCATTTAACTGGAAATGTATTGTAAAAACCACGACCGATTCTTGGATCAAGAGTTCCACTTACTCTTTTGAAAAGTCTTGTCGTATGGGACCAGGCGACATCATTAAGATCACCCAAAATAAGTATAGGCGTACCTTCTTTCTCTTTAACATAATTCGCGACGGTGATAAGCTCTGCATCTCTTTGTAAACTTGAAGACTCGCTTGGACGTGGCGGTCTTGGATGAACACAAATGAGTTCTACCTTTTGCCCATTATCCAATTTCACTTTGGTAAATATTGAAGGAACTTTTTCATCAATAAGGTATTTTACTTCGGTATCAATTAGCTCAAACTTTGAATACAATAGCATTCCATAAGTATTATCTTTAGGTACCAGTTTCACATGCTCAAACGTTTGCTCTAATTTTTTGACACCATTTTCCCACTCTTTATCGGGTTCAAGAAGCAGGACGATATCTGGATCTGACTTTTCGACAGCTTTTAGAAGACTTTCGTAGTTAGTATTATTCACAAAGACGTTGGCGGATAGAATTTTGATCTGAGGCTTTTGTGTTTTCCCACTAATTTTCGATTCAATTTTCCATAGAGAAATATACGGACCAACACGGTAAATATCAAGAACAAGACTTAAAAGACTCAAGACAACTGCAATACTTATATAAATTTTATTTTCAATATAAAAGGGTGTGGTTAAAAGATAGAGCAGAACCAAAAGCACGATTTGAAATCGTGGAAAGTCAAAAGCTCTAATAAACCAAAATGTTGATCTTATAAGAGGAAAGACCAAAGTACATAGTATTAAAAAGCTACAGATAAAAAAAATGATATTCATTTCTAAATAGCCTTAATTAATATATTGACGACAAAAAAGTGAAAATACTTCCTTGTGCCTATTAACATCTAGCTTTGGAGAAAGAGAGACCCTGACAATATAGTCCTTATCTCCTTCTTTTGTTGTTCCCTGAGTAGATGTTGCAGGTATAGTCCAGTAGCATCCTTGAAGTTGACCATAACTCACACAGAATTTACTCTCAGTTGGTATCTCCTTAATCATTAATTTAATAAGCTTTAAATTTAAATCTCTTTTATGTAATTCTCGCTCCGCATGAGAATCACCAATAGTTGGAAGATCGAGAGAGAAAACTGATGGTGTAAAACCATCTTGAGCTAACTGCCGTGAAACAAAATTAATCTTGGCCGTAGGAAGAGTTGATTGAATATAATCCACAAACTCTCTGGTGTTTTTGTAAGCGTCTTCTATTCTTTTATTCATCGATGGCATCTGTTTTGATAAGACATCGATCTGAAAATCTGTCGCAACGTTATCACAAAGCTTAAGATGTCTCTCGACATAATTCACTAGATGCTCAGCTTTTTTGTTTGCGACACTATACCCCGCTGTACAAAGGCCACCACTTGGGAATTTTGATCCACTAACATAAGAAATAGTGGCAACGCTTGAGAGAAAATCCCCTTCTCCTAAAAACTTAACATTAGGACAAAAGGTTTGGTCCAAAATAAAAACGGGAGCAGTGGCTTGTGCCCCGGTCGAAGTCTTACGAGTGAGTGTTAAAACCTCTTTTAGCTGAATAAGATCTGGAACTTCAACTCTGGGATTCGTTGGAATCTCAGCAATAATAAAAGCCAGAGCATCTTCTTTGGCAACTTCTCCTAATACTCTATCAAGACTTTGAACCATGTCATTGCCACTATCAACCGGAAGATCAACGATCTCAACATTCGGAACAACCGCGGCCACTCGTCTGGCTTGATCATTCGTTCCTCCGTAGCAGTTTGGTGGGACTAAAAACTTAATCGCTTTACCTGGATGAGTGTCTAGGCAGTGGTGAATAAGACCCATCATAATTGCATACTGAACTGATAAACCACATGACCCAATAGAGGGCATGGTGGATGTATTCGTAATACTTTGAATGGTTTTAACTAAAGATTCCCTATCTGGGTTAAGACTTTTAACCATAGTACTTTGTCCTATAATCTTTTCAAGAAAGGACAAGCAGTCATGAGGAGTCATCGCAATAGACTCTCTTCTTCTTACGTGCTGAATTTCAGAGATATACTCTTTATTTTTGTCTCGGTTAACGATGGTTATGCTACCTTGATCATTAAGGGCCACGACGAAATCGACATCTCCATGGATATTTGTTTGATCTAAATCATCGAAGCTCTTTATCAAAATAGTCGAACCATCAAATTCAGTTAGTGGCCCCTCTACTTTCGACAGTTCAAACTTATAATCGTAAACCTTCTGTAAAAGCTCATGGTCAAAATGATGGGGTAGATGACCTTGATGGAGGATACGAGTTTTTGTATTTTCCAAAGAATTTTTTCTTAAAATGGCCAGTATGGGCATACTTTGAGAAGAGAAGGAGATTACACTTTCAATATTCGCTTTTTGAGATTTAGCAATCACCCATTCAAGAATACAAGAAAGTGGATGCCCTAATCTGATATAATCGAAAGCCGTTGGTAATTCTTCTAACTGAGCTTTAAGCTCATCTTGTTGGCTTCCCAGTAAATTTTCAAACTGAGTGAGAAATTCCACTTTGGCCAATTTTTCATTATAGATGTCTAATCGATGCGTTGTCAGATTGACCCAATCCGCTGGCATATTTTCGAGAACTTCTTTTACAAAACTTACTGTCTTTTCATCAATCATACGGTCACCTTTTCGCTTGAGATTACTATACAAGAAACTGCTCATTGTTTAAAGTGTTCTCTGTGTTAAAAGCCAGATCAACGCAATGAAAGAAGGAGACTTATAGAAGAGCCAGAGTTATTAGAATTCACTTGAAGAACTTAGTGAGATTCGATAAATTCATGCAGAACAATCAATTTAAAGGCTTATATAGAGATATGAAAAACTCTGAGAGACATAATTTTTTAGATGGCGTCACGTTAAAAATGATACTCGAACAGCTTGTTGAAAATTATGGCTTTGAACAGCTGGGAGCACGTATCGATATTCGCTGTTTTACAACTGACCCCAGTATAAAATCAAGTCTCACCTTTTTGCGTAAGACTCCTTGGGCGAGAACAAAAGTTGAAAACCTTTTTATTAAATTACAAAAGAGTAAGACTCCTTAGTACCAGCGCTTAACCATCTTGATGGTGTTTCCAATAACTTCAGTTATGTAAAGGTTTCCGTCGGCGTCAAAAGCTAGCCCCAGCGGTTTAGCAAGTCTCACTGATAAGGAGTTGGCCCCTTCGTATTCGTCCGACAACTGCCTTCCACCTTTAATTGTATCGCTGTCGCTATTTCCAATTCTGAAAGCCACAACGCCTAAATTATTCGTTCTATCAAAACAATTGACGTTATCGTTAGCGCGGGCGTCGTTATATCCTAGAAAATAGGTTGAATTATAGCAAATCCAGTTTCCGTAAGCGGCCACTGTAGATGTAAAACCAGAGGTCGTAAAAATCGTTGCAACGTCACCTGCTGGCACGGTAGTTCCCGCGATTGTTATGTCAGAGCCTGATTGATTTATATATTTAAGATAACTGCTGTTAAAAATATTTGATCTATCTACGACAAACATGTTTCCTGGATATTCAGGATCCATAAACAGACCTGAAGGATAACTGTAGCGAACTGAGGTAGATCCTATTGCTCCAGGAACATCACCAGCAGAATCACAGTCTCCTGAAAATTCAGAGATCACACCTGAAGAGTCTACTTTTAATATACAATGTGAATAAGGGTTAGAAATATATAAATTTGTTCCATCTGAAACGATGGATTCGGGTGATTTAATAGCAACACTTGTCGCTTGGGCACCAACAAGATTTTCCCAATTATTACACCCTTTAGTCCAGTCTCCGGCAACAATACCAATTAAACCATTCCCTATCGGAGTACCGAAGAAAGTCGAAGTGCTTCCAGATTGATTAAAAGCTCTCACTCGACAAGCACGGTCCACTCCCGTTGGATTATTTCTATCGACATAAAGGAGTTGTCCATTGTGAAATGAGAGACCTTTGATTCCTTGATTATAAATATTATCAGCTGTTTGCATATCTTGATCTTGATGAGAGCGCCCAAGTCCTAATACTTCATTAACAGTGCCGGTTTGAGTGTTAAATTTTCTAATCTTTCCACTGCCTTCCTCTCCCCAAAAAATTTCTTTATTTGTTGGGTGAGAAGCTAGATAAGTTGGATTAAAAAGCCTAACTGAATTTGGATTGTTTGAACTAACAAAGTCTTCAATAACATCCGCGTGAACTTTTGTCCCCACATCTCCATCGTTGACACTTATATCCAATGATCTCACCATTGCCGTTGAAAGAGTTGAAACATACAATGTGTCTCCAATAACTTCGAGTCCGCGAGGTGACCAAATACTTGTGAGACGTCCAGTATTTCCATCTCCATTATAATAGGCACCTCTATCCCCAAAAACCCAGCCAAGTTGCTCTACTGCGACATCGGTATCTCCGATGGTGATAGTTGAAGCCGTGTTGTTGATGAAATTCACAACATGTCTATTATAAGAGACAACAAAAATACCTTTTAAAGTTCCTGCATCTTCAAACAGCGCTATCCCCATAGGCTGATCTATCTTCGCTGAAGTATAATTTCCCTCGGTAACACCGGCTCCATTTCCAACTACTTTTTTAATATGCCCAGCACTAATACTGAGAGTCCCATTGATGAGGGTTTTTGTTGAGTTTGAGAGGTTGGCAACCTTTAATCTATCTCCAGCATATTCAGTGAAAAATAAGAGCGATCCATCCGCATTCAACTCGAGGTCCCAAGGATTTTGAGTACGAGCACCACCAGCCGTATAACCAAAGGCAACTCCATTATCATCGTATCCAGCTGCAACAGAGCCATTGCCATTTTTTCGACCAATCAAAACACCACCGGTCCAGTTTGTATAATCTGAATCACTAATATCGAATTGTTTAATATTATGGTGGCCATAGACGGCAACATAAATTTTTCTATTAGTCGTATCTAATGCCAAACCAATGGGAGCATAACAAGATCTTGTGAGCGCCAGTCCATCTTCATTATAAGCTTCGTTATTTGCCGTTCCACCGTAACACAAGGCTTGTCTTGCTGATCCATCCGAAAGAAGTTGAACAACTCTGTTATTTGAATAATCTGCAACAAAGAGAGAATCAGTCTCAGAATCATAAACGAGGTCTCTTGGGCTATTGAGTTTAAAGTCAGAATTTTTTCTTCCATCGACCGTTTGTCCGGCAACACCATTTCCTAGGATAATTTTAGCTGTATAAGCAGGCACATCAATACCATGAACAGTTCTGTCCACAATTGAGAAGTTGTAATACCAAATGACATGATTATCTGTATCGGCAATATACATATTATCAAATGAGTCTTTCGTCATGTATCGAGGAATACCTCTTAGAGCTTTTGCTGTTTCGGTGCTTCCCCCACTATTAAAACCAACTGGCCCAACCACTGTACAAACCTCACCTTGAGAAAGTTCATTACAGGCTGTACTAAACCTATTGACAGCAATAGTCCAAGAATGAGTGTCTGTTTCAAGTCCATCACTAACTGTTACGGCTAAAGTATGGTTCCCGATAATTAATTCCGTGGGGGTAAAAATCGCGGACGATGTATTGCCTGATCTACTGGTTGCAATTGTCGAGCTCGAACCACCATTGAGGGTCCAAGTAAAGGTTAGAGCATCGCTATTGGCATCAGTTGCATCAACCGAAAATGTTTTTATAATTTCGTAATTTTGTTTTATTGACGACTCTGAGGGGCTCTCTCCAGAAATTACTGGAGCCACGTTTTTAACGATATTAAAAGTATGGGAGTCACTACTATCCGAATCACTAACCGTTACTTTTAAAGTGTGAGCACCTGCCGTAATATCTCCAGAGGCAAGGGTATGAATGGCACCCAAAGCAGTTCCTATGATAACTCCATCAAGCTCCCACTGGTAAGTGAGAGGCGCTTTTCCTGAAGCACTGATACTAAAAGTTTGACTGGCCGAACTTAAAACTTGAACGGGGTCTGCACTTGGAGAATAAGAATCAACGGTCGCGATATTTGGATTACTAACCGTCACGGCCATAGTGTATTCGTCATACTCTCCATGGGAGTCTGTCACTCGAATAGTGACATTACTTGTGCCAGATAAAGTACAATTTGGAGTAAAGACTAAAGTCGCCGAACTCAACCCCGTACTTGTCGTTAAATAAGAACTTCCGGCAGAGCCATTGAGATAAAAGTCATAACTTAAACTATCCCCATCAGCATCAGCTGCTGTAATATCCAATTGAAATGAATCCGAAACACAACTGATTGTTTGTGAAGTATTTGAATCTAAACTTATGACTGGAGCCGTATTTTTTCTCAAGTTAAAAGTATGAGAATCACTAGAAAGAGAGTTTGTTGCTGTCACTTCAAGAGTATGGCTACCAGATGTAAGTCCAGAAGCTTCTAAATTATAGAAAGGTGAATTAGAGTTTTGTAAAAGAGATCCATCTAATTTAAAAGTATAAGTCACCTCTCCCGCTCCACTGTTGACTTGAACGGCAAAAGTTTGAGTGTTGTTGGCCACTAGAACGATGGGATTCACCGTTGGTGAAACCGAACGAATTTCTACTGCGACCTCAGTAGGTGTGCTGTCACCAACTGTTTCAACAGAATCCTCAAGACCTGAGAACCCTTTATCCCCACCTTCTTGACAAGAAGCGGTTAGGAAAAGAGTAAAAAAGAGTAACGATATTATTTTCATATTTTTCATTATAAGACCTTTCGGCTAGAATTAAGTTTCTCTTAAGTTATCAACAATTTAGAGAGTTTAGACCTCTAAACCATCTCTTTTATTGCCATTTTATCGTGGCAATTGCCTCTTCTAAAAGACTAGTAGTGATACATAATTCCAGCGATCCCCATAAACTCAGTCGCCTCACCCTCGTTTGGCCCATCAAGCATCGCGTACTGCATATCTGCAAAGAACGCCACCTCTTTGTTAAAACCTATCTCTGCGCCACCACCAAAAGAGAAGCCAGAATAAGTCGCCTTCACCGATTGATACTGTCGCTGGTTAAAACCAGTATAGAGATAAGGGTTTAAAAGTTTAATGCTCGAAATAGATAAATTAGACAAAGAAGAATGAGAGGAAGTCTCTGATCCAAAAGGATAGTAGCTAAAGCCCACAAATGGACCGAAAGCTTTATCTCCACTATAAATATTTTCTATAAGAATATTATACCCAAGGAGAAATTCAAATTGCTCTTGGATTTTAGAATGGAACTGTATTCTATAAGCCCCTATATTTGAAACGGATGTTTCGTTATCTCCAACTTTTGCACTTAAAGAATAAGCCCCAGCACCAAGTGACAACTTTTGACCAAACGCACTTAAGCTTAAAAAACTTAAGGCTAAAAGAAAGATCTTTTTACTAGGCAACATTATTTTGTTCATCTTGGACTATCCCTTCAACTTCTTTAACGGGCACAACCATTTTATGTGAATGATTCTCATGAACAAAATGGGCGATCGAATGCCTAATCTCAACCTTGTTTTCTGCAAGATGAGAATTTTGATCAATATTTTTCAGAATATGACTAAAAAGATATTTTTCTTTTTCATCCATCAGATCTGTAAGTTTATCTTTATCGTGCCTCCCAATATTAAAACAAGCCACGGCCCATTCCTGCATAGAGAATTTTGAGTACACTTTTTGTCTGACTTCTTTTTCTAATTCGAAAAAAGTATAAAATGGTGGTCGAATAGAGGAAAGATCATTTTGTTCGCCCATGACCGCATAGATGTCTCTTTCATCTTGTGGCTCAACAGTATCGAGATAGGACAGAAGATCTTTTCTATTTTTAAAAACCTGAAGTGAATCGTAGTTTAAGTAAGGCTGAAGTTTAAGAGCTTCAGTTAGAAGTTTTTGAATTTTTTGTCCATCTTTTAAAGTTGTTGTTGCTCTTTCTTCAAAGATACTTCCCCACGAACCAGGAAAGCAATCTCTAGCAACAGGTATTGATATATCTTTAGGAAGAAAATAAAGAATTGAAAATGCATCTTCCTTAGACATCGTCTTAATAAATGGTGTTAAATTTGCTGCTAATCTCCAAGAGTGAATAAGCAAGCTTTCAAAGTTTTCACTTTGATGAACAGTTCGATTTCTTAACATTTTATCTAGAGAAATTAAAACCACCTTACTTGGGAAACCTACTTCAGAGAAACCTTTAAACCATTGCTCCCCTCGTCCTAACTGATAGATGCTCTTTTGAACTTCTAGGGGGAATTCAAAAGCGAGGTAACTGAAACTTGAAGGATCATTCTTTAAAAGCTCTTCAAGAATAACCATATCTCCAAGCGTAGGAAAAACCTCTGACTCTAATAACTTGTTAATCTTTTTTCCGACGACTTCATTTATTTTAGAGGGATCTTGAATATTGAGATCACCTTTCAATTCACCAAAAGAATTGTTTTTACTAGGCCCGGAACTTTGAGGAGCTGACGCCATAGCGGGAGCAGCTCCAGAAAATGATGGAGCTGATTCTTTACTATCACTAGCATTTCTTACTTGTTGGGGAACGATCTTCTTTGAAAGGGAATTTAGTCCTACGCCTAAAACCACAGCAATAATAAGCATCACACCCAGGAGAAGTATTTCAGTTTGGTCTTTCCAATTAAAAGTGCTCTCTAAAACAGGAGTTGAAATGGCTTCAATCTCAACAGTATCTCTACCTGGAATTAGATTCACATCTTGTAAGATCGCCTCTTTAAACTTTCTTCTATTATCTATTTTAACTTTGTCTTCAATTAAGATTGACACACGAGCTTCTGCAATACGACTGTAAAGTGAATAGATATTAGTATTAGGGTCGTCCCATTCATCTAAAATCAGATCATCTTGGTATTCCATAAAAGGGAGACTATCACTTTGCGAAGACTTATCAAATCGACGCCTCAACGGCTTAACCTTAACCTGCACAGAATACTTTGTGTTAGGAGAGAATTTTTCTAGAAAACTAGAAATATCACTTTTAATTTTCTCTTGGATTTCAATAACCCGTGCATTATCCGCTTTCGCACTACTCATGCCAAAAGTGGCCAGTAATAAAAAGGCAAAGGTTGTAAATTTATTCATCATGATGCATCCTCGCGAAACAATATTAAAGCTATTGTTCTAGACATTTTTCGTACTTCTTCAACATTATTTGATTCAAGTCCAAGCACAGCTAAAGCTCTCTTTGACATTATTCCCATTCCGCCAATCTCAACTCGGTTTAGAGGCACTCCATTGTTTTGAAGGTATCTCATAACTGAAATGGATCTCAAGGCACTTAATTCGACATTGTCTTTATAGCGATGACTTGGATTTGAAACTGGCTGACTATCAGTGAAGGCTTGAATTTTCACCCTAAACTTACCTGCGTAAGGAGTATATTTTTTAATAAATTTTGTCAGCAAGACTTGCCCAAACTCATTAACTGAAGTGTCACCACTGTCAAAAAAGTTTGCCCCTTTAAAAAAGACAACTAACTTTCCATCTTTTTCTTTTTTTACTATCGTCGTAATTTCGTTAAGCTCTTCAATAGTTTCTGATGGTTTCTCATGAATACCAGTCTCTTTATCCTTAAATGTATCCATCACAGCAATATTCTTTATCGCACTTTCTTCAAGGATATCTTCCTTTTCTTTTTTGAAGTCAAAAGAGAAAAAGATAACAAAGAAACTAAGAAGAAGAGTAATCATATCCCCATAGCTTATGGCCCAGGATCCCTCAGTATCAGTTTCGTGCGCTTGAATTTTTTTTATCTTAGCTTTTCTCATATCTATGAAGCCTCAAGTGCACCATAATTGAAGCTAAGCTTCTTATGCTGGTTTGGTACATGGTTGTTCATCTGCTCCATTGCCTCGACATAGTTTGTTCTCTGACTAATCATAACAATCGCATTTAAAGAAATTTCTGCTAAGTTTTGGTCCTCTTTTATATTACTCATCATTCTGTCCCCAACTGGGTTGATCAAAATATTGGCCATGACAATTCCATAGAAAGTTGCGACCAGCGCAACGGCCATTCTTATACCAGACTCTTTTGGGTCAGCACCTTCACTCAAACCTTGCATAAGGTGGATAAGCCCAATGACCGTTCCTGCAAGACCAAAAGCTGGTGGATACTTTGATAAACCTCTAATCCACTGAGCCACTGTAACGCTATCATCGGTGTACTTTTCAATTCTTTCGACGAGGATGTCTTGAATTTTTTCAGTTGAAAATCCCAAACGTAAAAGTTCAAGACCATCGACTAAAATCTTTTGATCTATTCTCTTAATATCACCACTTGGCTCATGACCTTTAATCAGATTTAAAGAGTTTTGAATACAGTCTTCTCTGAGACCGTGGTTATTTCCAACACCTTTGAGAAATATATTAAGGGTATGTCTAATCTTTAAAGAAGGCATCGTCATAACACTAACGGCTACCGTTCCAAAGACAACCATTGCAAAAGCAATGACGTCCCAAAACTGACCAATACTTTGATTTAAGTGATCCAAAGCTATATAAAAGCCGGTTGAGATAATGAAAAAACCTAAAATGATTTTCATAGTTGCGTGTCCTCTAAGCTTCCATCAACGCGTTTCAGCTTATTAATTAAATAGTCTCTTTGAGGGTTGCCCGGAGCAATCCCCTTTGCCTTTTCATAAAAGTACAAAGCTTTATTAGTCTGATTAGATAAATAGTAAATATTTGCTAAAAGATCATAAGGAACACTGACGTCTGGAAAGTCATCAATAACTTTTATTAAAATCGTCTCAGCTCTTTTATAGTTTTTTCCAAAACTAAATCTTTGAGCTTCAGCTATTTTATTTGAAAGTTCCTCCAACCTTTGATTTGAAATAATTTCTTTGGCACTTCCGGCTTCTTGCATCTTTGTGGAAATTTTCACATTAGACTGAAGAGCTGGCTTGGTTAAATAAACAACTTCATCCCTATAACCAACTTTAGAAAAGATAAGCTTTACCGCACCGTCTCTAAAGAAGTCGTCTTCCATCTTAAGGTCTAAGGGTGTTTGACCAAGCTTTTTAACCTGCCCGTCTCGTTCTACGAAAGAGACATCAGCCTTCTCAGGAAAAGATTGAAATTCCAATTTGCCATGACCACATCCGACAAATAATAAAAATAGTAAAAAATGGACTTTTTTCATATGTTAACTTCCTATCCCTATAAGAATACTGGAAATTAAGTTTTCTTCATATTCGGCAATTACTACTCTATTTGGATGAGGATGGGAAAATTTTGCCTTTTAAAGGCGAAAAGAGAGATTTATCTTCTTTTTAGAATACATAAAACCTCTAAATGCTTCGTCAAAGGAAACATATCGACCGGAGTGAGGGACTCGATCTGGTAATGGTTTTTAAGTGTTTCAATATCTGTCGCTAGATTTTTGGCGTGACAAGAAGAGTAGACGATAAATTGAGGATCTATTTTAATGATGGTTTGGCACAAGTCTTTCCCCACTCCTCTTCGAGGAGGATTAACGACAAGAAGGTCAACTTTATCTTTTATATGATCTTGGAAGTTATTAGCATCGTCACAAATAAACTCTATATTTTGAATCTTATTTATTTCTAACGAAAACCTAGCGCAGTCAATGGCCACTTGGTTGATCTCTATAGCATATACCTTTTTGCAAAAACGTGAAATTTGCTGTGCAAACCCGCCAACACCACAAAAAAGATCAACTCCTATACTAATGCCCTCATCTTTAAATTTTGTAAAAACAGTTTCATAAAGTTTTTGAGCAACTGGAGCGTTAACCTGGAAAAAATTGGTGGTTGAAGATGAAAGCTGCATCTGTGTTAGGTCGTGTTGAATATATTTGGAAGTTGTAAGAAGCCTCTGCTCCCCTTCAAAAAGAGCCGCATGCTTAGGTTGAATCTCAAACGAGCATACTTCAATTTTGGGGTACTTGGTCTTCAAAGAGTGAAAGAGTTTTTTCACTCTCTCAAAACTCTCCATACTTCTCATTCCAAACCTCAAACTTATCTGTCCTGTTTTATGTCCTTCGGAAATAAAAAGATACTTAAACTCTCCCGCTCTTTGTTGGATATCATAAGGAGTGAGTCCAAAAGTTTTAATATTTTCTTTGATAAAAGTGGCAATCTCATTCATTTTATTTGAGTGCAAAGGACAATCTAGAAGGGCTGAGATAGACTTCTTATTGATGGGACTTGGAATTCCAATTATAGGTTCATCTAAGGTTCCACCAATAACGAACTTGGCTTTATTTCTGTACTCCTTGAGCATACTGGATTTGATAGGAGCAAGAATCTCTACACCTTCAAAAAGCGAGGACAAGTCCTTTATTTTAGATTGGAGCCCACTTTCATAGGGGAGTTTTATAAGGTCACAAGATTTGCACCTGTTAGAATTAAAAGCTTCACATTCGATCATCATAACCCCAAGTATATACTCTATTTTTTTATTATATGTACACAACCCCTTAAAATCATTATTGAATGGGCAACAGAAGTCAGTACTTTTTACACGCCTAGGGTAAATAGCTTCTCTATTTTAACGCAAAGCATTAGATTTGTTTTATGTTAAATATTTTTATCAAGTTGGCCTTATTCCTATCGCTTATCTCATCTAGTTTTGCTGGTAGTTATTCTCATGCTCCAATTGATGACGATCTCCTCTTGAGCCTTGAGAGAATAAAACTTCAAAACGAGATTCTTCATAAACAATACGAGAGTATCAAAGGAATTGAAGACAGTATCGATCCAAAGTATAACGATGCTATCATCGACTCCCTGGCCCAAAAAATTATGGCCGACATAGAATCAAATTCTCATTACCAAAAAAGCTCAGCCTGGGAAAAAGTCAAAGAGATGGTTCACCATATAAAAGAAGAAGCTAAAATTCTTAGCCGGAAAAATGGATTGGCCATCTCTATTATTATTATGACTATAGAGATCACAGAAATTCCGATGAAAGCTTTGGCCGTTAGTATTGGTTCTCCAGTCCTCATCGTTTTGTATGAGGTTTTACAGCCGGGAATACTAATACCAGCTATAATCATTGGTATTAAAAATATCGCAAAAACAATAAAGATGAAAAGACTTTTTAACAACAAAGTCCTTTATAGAAAGTGGAAAGACTCAGAAAGAAAAGTAAAAAAAGAGCTCAAACTAAAGAAGGGAAGTAATGACATCTCATACACTTTGGATGAAGAAAATTATATTGTAAAACCCAGTAATATTTTTAACGACACTTTAAAGATCGTTGGACTGTATCGAAATAGACTCGACTATAAAAACCTCATGATCTTTATGCGAAAAAATGAAATTAAAACAACAAGACTGAAGCTCATAAAAGAAGCTAAGATTAATAAACAACTTAAAGCCAAATTAATCCTTGATGAACTTCTCAAGCTTGGCCAAACAGATGAGCTTACGGATAGATTTGAAAGAGCAAAAATTGACTTAGAGTCCCGAAGCCTAGGAGAAGAGCTAACCCTGTGGGTTTCTAGCCTCCTCAACTCCAACTCTCCAGAACACACCCAACACTTGTTTTCAAACCTGCCAACCAGTGTGTCTCCTCTTATCTTTTTTGAACTTTGGGAAAGTAAAATTATGGAGGAGTTTTTTGCTTATAATAATCAGTTTAAAAATAAGTACTACAGAAAGCTTCAAACAAAGCTGTTACCGATTATTGTAGACTTAAGAAAAAAAGCTCTTATGAATGGATTCTCACCTCAGTGGACACCCCAACTACAAGAGATGACAAGTCAGTATTTTAAACTCAACCACTAAAGGCCCCACTTATTTTTTAGGTAGGTTTCAAGCTTTGAAATCTCTGAAGCTGAAAGAGCTTTGTCGAAAATTAAAAACTCTCCAATAAAGCCATTCATTCTATTTCCACCTGTTTGGTCATCTCCAAGAGTATAGCTACCCGTCCCAGTGAAATCGGTATTAAAGTTTGTGCCACCAGAAAAGAGCTCGGTAACTCCATTTTCGGTTACCTTCGCTGTGGTTCCTGTATCTTGAATTCTCCAAAGTTTAAATTCACCTCGAGTTAAAGCCGGAGAAAACATGTTGTTACTAGCATATCTTCTGTCGATAAAAAATCCTCTGGCATTTCCACCGTTACTGAACTCAAAAAGACATTTATCATTTGAGCCTGTATCGAACTGACCGACGATAACAAAAGTTAAATCCGTCCCTATACTTCGATTAAACGTTCCCTGCAGTCCCGTCGCTAAATTATCAAAGCGAACTCCTGGAAGACCGTTTTGAACATTTGTTTTGTAAACTGGCTGATTGGCTGGGTTCGTCTCTGTTGCCGCACTTGCAGCCCCCGTAATGTCTTCCCACTGATCAATTTTTTCATCGTTTAAAGGTTCACTCCCACCATTAGTTATATCTGTAGCACTTAACCAGGCGATAGGATTGAGTTGAAGAATATCAAAAATCTCAGCATTTGATATCGCTGAGTATGCACCGAGAAGTCCGTTATTTGCTGCGACTCTGATCTGATAAATCACACCAGCGGAGAGCCCACTAATGGTCGCCGAGTTATTTACTGGATTAGGATTTAAACTATTCCACGTACTCGTTCCCTGTTCACGATATTGAACACTATAATTAATAATATCAAAGCCATTTCCATTTGCTTTTAACCAAGAAACCCTCAGCTCACTACTATCAGTTGTCGGAGCTGTTGTTACCCCCATAACCTGATCGGGAGCGGTAATAGTACCACTTGTATCAATAAGGACTCCACTCATGGAGTTTAGGTAAGCTTGAAAGTCTAGTGCCGAAGGATTAGAATCGCTCACTGCCGTTATTGAACCTGTGCTTACGTCGACACTAGTGCTTATGAGTGTAATACCATCACTGTCTGAGTCTCCAGCAACAATGGCATAGCTAAACTCGAGTCCCGTACTGCCTGAACCCGATTGATAAGTGGCAAAGACAGTTGATCCGCCAAGGTTAATACCAATTTTTGGAGTTCCACTAATAGTGACGGCTTCAGAGAAGTTGACTTGAAATAAAAGCTCTCCCCCATTGGCGTAAGTTCCATTGGCCGGCTCGACAAAAGAGGTTATGTAGGGAGCTTGTGAGTCGACTAAAACACTTGAGAAATTTGTCGATGTTAAGGTTGTCGTCGCATTGTTTCCAGCAGAATCAGCCAGTGAGCCACCGTTTAAATCTATGGTCGAGACAAGATCAATTCCGTTGGCATCAAAGTCACCACTGGCGATAATATAATTAAAAGTTAAAGAGCTTGTTCCGCTGCCTGCCCCGTATGTGGCAAAAATGGGAGAACTCGACTGTGATTCAAAGTTTAATTCAATTCTTGGTTCACCAGTAACCACAACCGCTTCTGAGTAATTCACAGTAATAGGTAGCGTTTCTCCCAAAGAAGTAAGTATTGGCCGGAACTGTTATACTTATTATGCTTGGAGAGATTCCATCGACAAAAGCATCACTGTAGCTTGTTGTCGCTAAAGTATAGTTGAGTTCATTTCCTAATTCGTCAGTGAGAGTCCCATCGTTTACATCAATTGAAGCTTGGCTTGAAATATTATTTGTATCTTCGTCACCTAAAGCGACAGTGTATTGAAAAACAAGTGTCTGTGATCCGCTACCGCTTGCATAAACGGCGTAGGTCGGTGAAGCAGATTCAGTTTCAAAATTTAATTGAATTCTAGGGCTTCCTGTCACGAGAATATTCTCGTCAAAATTAACACTGACTTCGACCATATCTGTAACTCCATAAGTACCAGCTGCAATAGTGTTCGCTGTAACGACTGGAGAGGTATTATCCAAAACAAATTGATAACTATAAACTCCACTTTCAATAGTGTTGTCACTTGAGTCGCGGGCTTGAAGATGAATATAAAAATCTCCGGAGCCACTTGAGTATGTCGTGGTTGTAGTGGCATCAAAGCTTTCAGTTGAGAACTCAAAAGTTTCACTGGTATTCACAGCAAATCGATACTCACACGAAGCGGTTCCTGCACAACCCCATGTGAAGGTTTTGCTCATGGCAGCTGTAAGATCATCCTCTACGCCGGTAATTGAAATACCTTCCAAAGTGTAGTCTAAAAATAAAGTGGAACAGTCTGAGCTTCTACTCTCTGACTCTTTTGTTCTTTTGGCATAGAATCTATGCGTTCCAATCGTTAATGTCGGAATAGAGACTTCAACCGTCTCCCCCGTCGCCATTTCAGACGTTACCAAAGTAGAACATGTAATATCGCTAAAAACTGAAACGGTATCGCCAGAGGCGACACCTGTGATATTAATTAAGGGAGTTGGATCTGCACCAGGACTTACAAGTGGCTCTAAAAGATAGATCCCATCAATTTTAGAAATAGTTCCCATATTGGTATCACCACCGGTGATAAGTCCATCATCCCCTTCAGTCGAAGGACTCGAACAGGAGCTAAAAGCTATAAGAAAATGGATAAAAATTAAGGTTCTAATCATTTCAATTAATTTTAACTCCCTTCCCTTTAGTTTTCTTAAGTTTTTGTCTTTCTTCTTAAGAAAGATCATAAGTATCTGATTTTATTCATAACTTAATTTAAAGCTGGCGTAACGTTCTTAAGAAGTCCTCACCATAGTGCCAAGTTAACTGGCCATTTTGGCCTAAAATCTGGCTTTAAATATACCTACTTATCGGTAGTTACAGGCGTTTTCTTAAGAAAATTTCATAAAATGAAAAAGACTTTAACCACTTTTTTCTTAAGGTTGAAGATGCCCTTGCTGTGGCCTTTGGTTCTTTAGTTTATTAAGCTGGGCCATGGAAAAAAATATTCAATCGGAGGTCTTAAAACTCACTGGTTGCCAAAAAATTTTAAAGCAAGAGTTGATACAAAATCTTTGGAGTGGATACGGCACTGTTCAAAGACTTACCCTTGATGATCGGTCTGTTATTTTAAAATTAATTAAATTTCCCAATCATCTCGATCATCCTCGTGGTTGGAATTCGAATCTCTCTCATCAAAGAAAGGTCAAATCCTACCAAGTCGAGATGAACTGGTACGCCAATCACAACACGATTATTGAGCATGCCTACTCCCCTCAGTTAATCGGCAAGGGAGAAGTTAATGACTCTCATTTTTTGATCCTAGAAGATTTAAAAGATCGTGATCAACACCCTAAAGACTCTCTTGACTGGAGTGATGTAAAGCTATGTTTAAAATGGCTGGCCACTTTTCACGCAAAATACATGGGAGTAAAGTATGATGATCTATGGAGCACAGGAACCTACTGGCATCTTGAAACAAGGCCTGAGGAGTTAGAAGTCCTGGAGGATTTACAACTCAAAGATCTCGCCTATTCAATTGATAAAAAACTTTCATCCTCAAAACACCAGACCATTGTTCACGGGGATGCAAAGCTTTCAAACTTCCTCTTTGGATCAACGAGTGTAAGTGCTGTCGATTTTCAATACGTCGGATCCGGAGTGGGTGTAAAAGATCTCGCTTATTTCCTTAGTAGTATTTACTATGAGACAGAACTTTTTGATCGCGACCAAGATTGTCTTAAAGTCTACTTTGAAGAATTAAAAACTGCGCTCTCTTTTTTTCATCCCCATCTCGATGGCCAGCAACTAGAGGACCAGTGGAGAGAACTCTATCCCTATGCATGGTGCGACTTCTACCGATTTCTCAAAGGATGGTCACCTCATCATGCTAAAATAAATGCATATTCTGAAAAAATGAAGGAGAAGGTTTTAAATGATCTTATCAAATGATGATTTAACTATTTTATGCGAAGTCGCTAAAACGGCGGCTCTTAACGCTGGAAAGATTATAGGTCTCAAGCAAGGTCAAAAAGTACAAGTGCATTCCAAAGAAGGGGGTGAAAATTTAGCTTCTTGTGTCGTTACTGAAACTGATATAAAAGCTCAAAACACGATTTTAGAGGGACTCACACCAACTCTTAAAAAAATATGACATCGGGCTTTTAACTGAAGAAAGTACAGATGATAACTCAAGATTGTCAAAAGACTATTTTTGGTGCATCGATCCCCTCGATGGTACTTTGGCCTTTAGCCAAAACCAAGATGGGTACAGCACATCTATTGCCTTGGTTTCAAAAGATGGAACGCCCGTAATCGGTGTTGTCTACAACCCTAGGTCTGAGACTCTTTATCACGCGATAAAAGGTCAAGGCGCTTTCAAAAACTCATCCCCTTTTAGGGTAAAAGAGAAGTCTCACACACTTACGTTATTATTTGATCAAAGCTTTTTAAAACTTTCAAATTATGAACAACAAAGACAGATGCTTTTAAAAAATGCGAAGAGTTTCGGACTAGACCAAGTAGAACTCCATCCTCTGGGCGGCGCTGTTATGAATGGCATCTCTACAATTGAATTTGCACCGGCAATTTACTACAAACACCCCAAGAGCACTTTGGGCGGTGGAAGTCTTTGGGATTTTGCGGCCAGCTCCATCATCCAATCAGAAGCAGGCGGACATAATAGCGACTACCATTTTAGACCTTTAGACTTAAATAGAGCGGACTCAACCTTTATGAATCACAAAGGGGCTATTTTTTGCAGCTCCTACAAACTTGCCCGTGCGTTGTTGAGTAAAACTTAGACACCATATCAAAGCCTCTTTCTCTATGTTAATTTGAGGGATGGGTTTATCAAAAGAGTTAAAATTAAAAATCGACAGCCTCGGTCTTAAAGAGAAAGAAAAACTTGTCAAAATGTCTATTGAAGACAAAGTCTCTTTTCTTGAGATAAAAAAACTCTTTGACCTTACTCCAGGAGAGGTTGAAAAATTTCTCTTAAAAGAATTAGGTGAATCAAGGTTTAGACGGTGGAAGCTTAGACAACAGAAAAGATCGACGAAAAAAGGTAGACCTAGGTTGGACTCCCAATAAAAACTCTATCGATATATTTCTTTAATTTAGACCTTTCGTAGTTTTGTACACATTTAACCTGTTGGCTTGAATCACTCCCAGTCCTCTTATAAGGTTGTAATAACTTAAAACAACCAAGGAGAATAAAATGGGAACAAAAGCTCACAAAGAAAAAATCTGGAACTTAATTAATCCAATCGGTGTGGGGATGTTAACCATTCAAGATAAGACTCATCTAGACACAAGACCCATGCAGATCATTCAAAATGATTACGACAACAAGCTTTGGTTTTTCACCAATAAAAAATCATCTCAAGCAGCTCTTTTGAGCGATCATAAAAGTGCCAATATTACATTTTCTTGCCCAAAAGATGGAACGTTTGTTTCCATGTCTGGGGAAGCAAAACTTGTTTCCAATAGCAATTTGACTTCGAAACTTTGGAACGATTACGCCAGTGCTTGGTATGAAGATGAAGAAAATGTTGCTCTTATTGAGATGAAAGTTGATCATGGAGAACACTGGGACAGGAAGGTCGACAAAGAAACTTTTAAAGAGGAAGTGAAAAAATCGATTCACAGCTCTAAAACACCTGATGTGACCGAACACGAAACGTTTTAAAATTAAATGATAAAAAAATGATCGCCTCTAAGTTTTAGATTTAAGCGATCTTTTTTTATTATTGCTAATGCTCTTTTAAAAGTGATACAGGTACATTCTTTTAACGAATACAAAAAAGAAGGCTTGTGTGAGACTGAGAGATCATATTGAAAAACTGAACTACTATGTTTTAGCTATTGAAAAAGGTTCCATTAGCCAAGGTGCTCGAGCTGCTAAAATAGGCCAACCTCAAATGACTAAAGTCATCAAACAGTTAGAAGAAATACTTGGCACCCAGCTCATTGTTCGATCACAAAAAGGGATTGAGATGACCGCTGAAGGCCAGAGAGTTTATGACTTTAGTAAGGATTTTCTCAATCAAACAGACAAGTTTGAATTTACCTTAAAGTCACAACAAACGAGCCTCAAAGGACAAATTAGCGTTGGAACTTACGATAGTATCTCAAGATACTTTTTCCCTGACTTCATCAAATATTTAAAAACTTTAAGTTCTGACCTTGAACTCTCCCTCTACACCACCAGAAGTGCTCAGATTATAAAAAAGTTAAAGAAGATGGAGATTGATTTAGCCGTTTACGTAGGAGCAATAACGGATAAAAATATCATCTCCAAAGTTGTCTATGAAGATCACTTCTCTTTTTACAGAAGTAAGTCACTAGCACCACAATTTAAAGATCATCTTATTCTTTTTCCCCAAAGTATTGAGCAAGACACCACCAGCATCTTAAAAAGTTTTCCTCATCACCATATCTGTGAAAACCTTGAAACAGTCGTAAGTCTTATCAATTCAGGCTTAGGAGTGGGTCTTATTCCTACCAAGGTGGCCTATCAAAGTGTGGCCAAAGGGATGATGGTGCAAGATGAGGAGTTTTCAAGTTTTAAATTAGGCCTCCACACAATCTCTGTTGCTATCAATAAAAAGAATATGAATGAAACAAGTCAGACAGTTTATGACGAGATCTTTAGATTTTTAAATATCTGGTCACAGTAAAAGAGCCCCCCAAATTTTAGACAATCCCTCTTTTGGGCCTTAAGATAGTTGCATGAAAGATCAATGGACATTCTGGATTGACTGCGGAGGAACCTTCACCGATATTATTGCGGTAAACAATGCTGGAGCGCACAAGGTGCATAAGCTCCTGTCAAAATCCCCCCACTACAAATCAGTCGTCGCTCAGGGCATTGAAGATATCCTTGGACACAATAACTTCAAAGACAGTATCAAAGAGCTCAGACTTGGAACGACTATCGCAACAAATGCCTTCTTAGAAAAAAAAGGGATCGACTGTGCGCTTGTCACCACTTTAGGTCACCGAGATGTTTTAGAGATTAAACAACAAAATAGAGATGATCTTTTTGCTATTGATATAAAAAAGAAAAAACCTCTCTATAAAGAAGTCACACATATTCAAGGAAGAATGGATGCTAATGGTAAAGTGCTTATTCCTCTAGATTTAGATATCGCTCGTTTTGAGTTTCAAAGAATTCTTGACCTTGGGATAAAATCACTGGCCATCTCTTTGATGCACTCAACAGTAAATCCTCAACATGAAATGGCGCTAAAAGAATTGGCCACTGAGATGGGATTTGATTTTGTCAGTGTCTCCTGTGAGGTTAGTCCTAAAGCAAAATATATTAGTCGCACCGAGACCACCGTGATCGATAGTTATCTCACTCCCTTTTTACAGCAATACACCAGTGAGCTATCTAACCTTTTAGGAATTGAAAATATCTACTATATGCAATCGGATGGAAGTCTTTGTCGAGGTGAAGACTTAAAAGGCTACAGCGCTCTTTTGTCTGGTCCTGCTGGAGGATTAATTGGCGCTATCAAAGCGGCAAAAGATAAGGGAATAGATAAAATTATCACTTTTGATATGGGTGGTACCTCAACTGATGTGGCCCTCTATCATGGGGATTTAAAAATTAATTCTGAACCAAATTTTTACGGCCATAAACTTCTCACCCCGATGGCCGACATTCATACGGTTGCCGCTGGTGGTGGATCCGTTTTATCCATTGATCATGGACGCTTTATCGTGGGACCTGATTCAGCCGGTGCCTACCCAGGACCTGCTTGTTACAGAAATGGTGGTCCCCTTACTGTCACTGATGCCAATCTTTTTTTAAAGCGTCTTGATCCAGAAAAGTTTCCAAAAGTCTTTGGACCAAAAAGAGATCAAGGATTAGATATAAAAATCGTTGAAGAAAAATTCCAAGAGCTTTCTTTAACCACCCAAATGGATCCCAAAGATATTGCCCAGGGATTTTTAGATGTTGCTGTGGAGACCATGTCTCGCGCGATTAGGAAAGTCTCTATTGAGTCGGGCTTTGATCCCCAAGATTTCTGTCTGGTCAGTTTTGGTGGAGCCGGTGGGCAACTTGCGATAAAAGTTGCTGAAAGCCTCAGTATAAAAGAAGTCTTCACTCACCCCTTCAGCGCCGTTTTATCAGCTTATGGCATCGGCGTGGCCGATCATGCAATGGTCTTTAGCGATAAGCTTGAGGTGGGACATAAAGTCCTTCGAGAGAGAGCGAAGGGCGCCTTTGCTTTTTCTGAATTTAGTTTTGAAAATATTTTCATGCTTAAATCCATTGGAAGTGATCACGAAATCCCCATAAAAGCTGAAAACTTAGAGTCTGCAAAAACTCTTTTTCAAAAAGAATATGAGAGAACTTTCGGACTTGAAGCGCCAACACAGGTTGAGTGCGAAACAATTAGTGTCAGGATTTTAAAGTCTGTAACTCAACCTGTAAATCTTCCATCCAATCCTGAAAAGGAAATAAATGGTTTTCATTCCTTGGCCGAAAATAACACCTCCATTATTGTGGAGCGCGGCTGGCAGGCGAAAAACTTTAGTGACGGTTCATGGAAAATACAAAATATTGAAACAAAAAATAAAGCGCAAAAAAGAGATAAAGCCGTTGAGCTTGAAATTTTTTATCAGCGCTTTCAATTTATCGCAGAGCAGATGGGACAAAGTCTTCAAAAGCTCGCACGTTCCGTTAATATAAAAGAGAGGGCGGACTTCTCTTGCGCTCTTTTCACTGCTGGGGGAGAACTTGTGGCCAATGCTCCTCATATCCCTGTTCATTTGGGATCCATGGGAGATGCTGTAAAGTCACTGATAAAAGATTTCTCTTTCAAAGAAGGTGATAGTTTTATTACAAACTCTCCCCATTATGGAGGAACTCACCTACCAGATATTACAATTATAACCCCTATTTTTGAAAACAATAAACTCATTATGTGGGTGGCTTCAAGAGGACATCACGCTGATATTGGCGGAACCACTCCGGGCTCAATGCCAGGAGATAGCAAAAAACTCTCCGAAGAGGGCGTGGTGATTGCCCCAACTTTGATTTCTGATTTTGGAAAACTAAACAAAGAAAAATTAAAAAGTATTCTCACGCAAGTTGAGTACCCCGTTAGAAACTACCAACTCAATAAGCACGATATACAGGCCAAGCTCTCTGCTAATTTAAAAGGGGCACAAGAGATTAAAGATCTCGCGAAACTCTATGGCAGTGATTATCTCGACACAATGTCTAACGAGATTCTGTCCTACTCTTTTAAAAAAATTCAATTGGCGCTAAAAGATATTAAACCCAAAAAAATTACTAAACATATCACCGACCAAAGACAAATTACTTTAGAGATTAAAAAGTCACAGGATAAGTTTATCTTTGATTTCAATGGGACCTCTCCTATTCAAGATAATAATTTTAATGCTCCTATACCGGTTGTTAAAGCCACATTACTTTTTTGTCTGCGCTGCTTGATCAATGAGAATATTCCCCTCAATAATGGAATCATGCAGGC
The DNA here is from genome assembly GCA_963719505.1 of Halobacteriovoraceae bacterium. GTDB lineage: Bacteria > Bdellovibrionota > Bacteriovoracia > Bacteriovoracales > Bacteriovoracaceae > CAKZJW01. The sequence goes on along the minus strand of CAVRCF010000002.1, from coordinate 293,453 downwards.
CGTGGAGCTTCTTATTCCTAAAGATAGCCTGCTGTCCCCCAGTCTTGATAGCGCCATCGTGGCGGGGAATGTAGAAACATCTCAAGCCCTATGTGACGTCATTTTTGAAGTCCTCGACATAAAAGCCCACTGTCAGGGGACAATGAATAATTTAACTTTTGGAAATGATAACCATCAGTACTATGAAACGATTGGCGGAGGAAGTGGGGCCTCTCAAACAAATCATGGTGCCTCAGCTGTTCAAGTCAATATGACCAACTCCCTATTAACAGACCCTGAAGTTTTAGAGATGCGCTATCCGGTTAGACTGGAGCTGATGGCGATTAGACATGGAAGTGGTGGTGCAGGACAATTTAACGGTGGCGATGGAATATACAGACGTCTACGATTTTTAGAACCTATGCAAGTGAGCATGCTGACTCAGGCCAGAGAAATTCCTCCTCATGGAATAAAAGGCGGAGGCATGGCAAAAAGAGGGCTTAATCAAATTGAAGAGGCGGGAAAACTTATTGAACTTCCAGAGAGTTTTCAAAGGGACTTTTTGACGGATGAAGCTATCTTCATTAGCACTCCTGGAGGCGGCGGATATGCAAAGAGTAAACCCATTTTAAAAAATCTTGTTTTTGGTTTTGGCTCAAACATGGATCTTTCACAAATAAAAAATCGTTGTCCAAGTTCAGAACTTATCTGTAAGGCAAAAGTGCTCGATAAAGAAATTCGCTATACTCGCTATTCTGATATCCGAGGCGGTGGCGTGGCCGATATGTATGAAGCTTCTGGCCATGAAGTCTATGGCCTTGTGATCAGTATCGACGACTATGACCTCGCCTTTTTAGATAAAATTGAGTGCGATGACAATGGTTACCAGAGAATTGAAATTGACGCCTATGACGACAATGGTCAAAAGTTTCATTGTTTTGCCTATGATGTCATTGATAAAAAACCTGATATCGCGCCAACAAAAATCTATGAGTGGCTCGTCTATTCAGGTGCTTACTATTTAAATGCACCGCAGACATACCTTAGAAAGATACAAAGTTATCGAAAAGCTTAATGCCATCTGAAATAAAAATGTTAAACTTAAAAGAAAGGATTCAAAATGCAGGGAAATAAAAAAATAATTGATGGTTTAAATAAGCTTCTCACCAAAGAATTAACATCAGTGGATATCTACTTTTTACATTCTCGTATTTATGAAGACTGGGGTTTAACAAAACTATATGCTCATATTAATGGTGAAAAAGATCACGAAGGCCTGCATGCCGATATGGTTATTAAAAGAATTTTATTTCTAGAAGGACAACCTGATGTTGCTTCAAGAGAGGGATTCAAAGTCGACATGAGTGTCAAAGGGATGCTTGAGCAGTCTTTAAAGTATGAACTTGAAAACTGTGCCCAGCTCAAAGACCTCATAAGTTTATGTGAAACAGAAAAAGATTATGAAACAAGAAATATTCTTCTCACTCTTTTAAAAGATACTGAAGAAGATCACATCAAGTGGATTGAAATCCAGCTTGGTCTTATTGAAAAAGTTGGTGAGCAAAACTATTACCAATCTCAAATGTAGGAAAAAAAGAATGAAAACAATGAAATACCTTTTTCTAATCCTTTTGTCGTTTAATGCTGTGGCCAAAAACACAGTGAGTGAGAAACCTTTTTACGGCGAGAAGATAACTGCACCAAAGGCGATTGAGGTTGAGTCAGTCGTTGCAGAATTTTCAAAATACAAAAATAAAAATCTCGTTATGGAAGCTCAAGTCGATAAAGTCTGCACATCCAAAGGATGCTGGATGATACTCAAAGGAGCCAAGGGTGATTTAAGGGTAAAGTTTAAAGACTATAAGTTTTTTGTTCCCCTAAGCCTTATTGGAAAAACGGTGTGGCTAGATGGAGAGATCTCTCGTAAAGAAGTCTCTATTGCTGATACTCGCCACTACCTTGAGGATGCAGGCGCCTCAAAAGCCCAGATAGAAGCTGTAACAAGTTCTACTTTTGAATACAGCTTTTTGGCCCGAGGTGTGAAAGTCGTCAAAAGATAAAGCTCTTACTCAGAGAGCTTGTCTTTTAATTCCGTAAATCCACCAATAAGCTTTCCATCTATAAAAATTTGCGGATAAGTTGGCCATCCCGACCACAATTTTATCGCTAGCCTCTTATGCCACCCCACAAGATAACTTCCGTACTCAAGATATTTATATTCCATCCCCTTTTGATGGAGAAGGTTTTTGGCCTTCTTTACTACCGGGTTAACACTCATACCAACGACCACAACTTTGTGCTGTAATACGGCTTCTATAACTTGTTCCACCACATCGGAATGAAAAGAGTAGATTTTATCAAGAGCCGGCTGACTCATACTTTCATGTTCTAAAACTTTTCTTTGCATTTTGTAGTCCTTATTTTTCAAACTGATGTTCAATTAATTTTTTATAAAACCCATTAGGACTTTGTAAGAGTTCTTCGTGAGTGCCTTCTTGTGAGATAACTCCCCGATCTAAAACAAGGATTCGATGGGCTTTTTTAACAGTTGAGAGCCTATGGGCGATCACGACCGTTGAGCGATGACTCATAATATTATCCAGTGCTTTTTGCACAATCGATTCACTTTCAGCATCCAGGGCACTGGTGGCTTCATCGAGAATAAGAAGTTTAGGGTCTTTTAAAATGGCCCTAGCAATAGCAATTCTTTGTTTTTGCCCACCAGAGAGTTGAATTCCCTTCTCACCTACTAAGGTCTTATAACCTTCTGGGAAGTTTACGATAAAGTCATGGGCAAAAGCCAGCTTGGCAGCTGATTCAACTTCCTGCTCTGAAGCCTTGGGATTTGAATAGCAGATATTATCGTAAATGGACTCGGAAATAAGAATCGGCTCTTGAGAAACCAGACCAACAGATTCCCTAAGAGCTTTGGTTTTATAGTTCTTTATAGGATGGTGATCAATAGTTATCTCTCCACTGCTGAGTTCATAAAAATTCATCATTAACTGTGCTATAGTAGATTTTCCTCCGCCGGAAGATCCCACAATTGCTACCGTCTCATTTGCCTTCACCGAAAAACTCACGCCTTTTAAAACCGAGATATCCGCTCTTCCTGGATAAGAAAAAAAGACATCTTTAAATTCAATATTCCCTTCATTTATGACATCAAGACCATCTTTATTAATGATAGGGCTTACAGGAAGTTCAAGAAGCTCGAATATTCGACTACTGGCCCCAAGTGCGGCCATAAAATCCGTCCACAAACTCCCAAGCATCCCAACAGACATCGACAAAGTCATCACATAAAGGATAAACGAAGTGAGCGTCCCGACACTGAGTTCACCTTTTAAAACGAGTGTTCCACCATACCAAATAATAAAAACCACAACTGTCATTCCCAAAAGAGTGACGAGATTACTAAATTTTGCGACTTCAACGATTCTTGATTTTGACAAAAGAAAAGAATCTTCAAGTTTACTTTCATAGCGACTTTTTTCAAAGTCTTCTTGTGCAAAAGCCTTAACTGTTCTTATTCCAGAAATTCCCTCTTCTGCCACGGCTGTTGATTGGGCCAGGCGGTCTTGAGTCTTTTTGGATATGGCCTTTACTTTTTTTCCAAAGCGAGCAGCTATAAAAGCCATCGGTGGAACCAAAAGAAGAATAAAAGCTGCAAGCTTACTTGAGGTAACAAAAAGCATCCCAAGCGCCCCAATGGCTTGAACGAAACTTCTCACCAGCATAGAAATATTTACGCTCAATGCATTTTGAATAACTGCTGTATCACTTGAGAGACGACCGATTAATTCCCCTGTTTTTTGTCTGTCAAAAAAAGGCATCTCTTGATCTAAGATTTGACCAAATAAAGTCCCTCTAAGTCTCTTCACCGTTTTTTCTCCAGCGAGGGTGAAGAAGTAGTATCTGAGAGCGGAACTAATTGATTGAATAATAAAGATACCAAGAACTAAAATGGCCAGATGATTTAACTGAGTCTGGTTTTTATCAGATAGTGCTTGATCGATAATATTTTTAATCGTCGATGGATAAAAAAGAAGAGCCGCGCTACTAATCGCTAAAAAGATGAGTCCTTTTATTAAAAGAGGCCACTCTTGTCTACTGAGTTTAAAAAGCTTTGAGAATTGTTTAATCGACACAGATGAGCCTTTTGACTAGTGATTGAAAATTTAAAAAGTAATCGTGGCCCTTTACTCTAGTCCAAGATCTCTTGTCATATTCTCAATTCGGTCAGAATGAAGAATAACATCGTCCTCAATTCTTATGCCGCCGTACTTTTTAAATTCTTCTATGCGAGACCAATTAAAGAGCTTTGAGTTATCACTATTTTTGACTTCATCAAGGAGACTATCGATAAAATAAAGTCCTGGCTCAACTGTGTGCACCATTCTAGGCTCGAGAACTCTTGTGGCCCTTAAAGTGGGGTACTTTTCAGACTTGGGAGCATTTACTCCATTATCGTCCTGAAGATTTGATCCAAGATCATGGACTTGAATACCAAGATGATGACCAAGTCCGTGAGGATAAAATGGTTTTACTAAATCTTTCTCTAGTAATTCTTCTTGCGAGGCACGAACAAAATCAAAATCGATCAACACTTTTGCAATCGCTTCTAAAGATTTATAATGGGCTTGAGCATAACTTTCACCAAGCTTTAAAGCTTTTACTAATTCAATTTGATCAGTCGTCATTCTCTTTATTAAGTCTTTAAACTCTCCATCACGAAAGGCATAGGTTCTTGTGATATCAGAGGCAAAACCATTAAAACGAGCTCCTGCATCAATTAGAAATGAATGTGTATTCTCTTTAGAATATTTTTTTCTATCAAAGCCATGATAATGAAGAACGGCTGCATTTTTATTCATCCCCATAATAAGGGAGTAAGGAAGCTCTTCTTGAGTTTGAGCAACAGCTCTTAGATACTCGAGGTGGATTTCAAATTCACTACAACCACTTAAAAAAGCCTTTTTCGCCGCTTGGTGACCTAGAACTCCGATTCGACTGGCTTCCCGTAAACAGTCCATTTGATAGTCTGTCTTGTAAGCTCTGTGAAAATAGAGAAAATCGAGAACACTCTTGTCGTTGATTTTTGTAAAACCTAAAGACTGCGCTAGCTCAGTCAACTCTCCTAAATAAACCGACTTTGATTTATCACCAGGAAGAAGATCATCAACATCATCTTTACTGGCCAGTTTTACAAAATCAAATGAATCGACCCAGTAATCAGTTGGATCCTCAGGCACAGAATGCCAAAAATCTACTGGTTGAAAAAAGATAAGTTTTGGCTTCTGTGCCTTATCGATAACAATCCAGCAATTTGGGTTATCGACAATGGGAACCCATTCTAAAAAAAGAGGGTTGGCCTTAAAGGGATAGGTCATATCATCTTCAAATAAATATTTAAGCTCTCCGGAGTGAATCACTAGAGAATCAAGACCAGCTCGCTCCATAATAATTCTGGCATTGGCCATCTTTGTTTCAATATGTTTTTTATAATTTGAGGCTAAATCTTTCATCTCTATCCTTCGTCTCTTTTTCGTAACTAATAAACTATACTATAGTACTAATCACTCATTCAGTCTATTTTCTAAAGCAGCGCAACAAAGAAATCCCTTCTACCTCTTAAGAGGCTTCACTAGATACTCAAGGCCGTTGAGCTTTATCTCGTACAAAAGCCCCAGAAGCTGACCTATTTCCCCATCTGGAAGCCCTTGAGAGTAGAACCAAACGATATAGTTTTCAGGAAGATCAATGAGAATCTCCCCTTTATGTTTTCCAAAAGGCATCGTTGTATTGGCCAGTTTCATCAATTGATTTTGATCCATAATAAAGTTTAAACCAATATTTTAAATCTGTGCTCTTTTTAATGAATCAAAGATCCCAAAAGTCCAATTCCTTGAATGACTTAAATATTTATGGTCTACTAAATTGATAAACTTTCGCAGCCGGGGGAATACTATGAGTCTATTTAAGAAACTTGAAAATAGTCCGGCCTGGACAAAGAAAAGCAGTAGCGAACTGCTAAGCCTTCGCTTAAAAGACATCTATATCCCGGTCGAAAAAACAGGCCTTGCCCCCTATTTAGAGAAGCTTCAAGAAGAGCTCGATGCAAAAGGGCTTCATAAATTTAAACCCTATTTTTGGTTTTCAGATGAGTGGTTTACTCCCGATGGACATACAGGTATTGCGATCCCTTTTTATCTCTCCCATAAAAAAATAGCAAAACTGCAAGAGAAATTTCTCTTTGATGTCGAAGGTGGATCTCCGGCAACCTTTATGAAACTTCTTCGTCACGAATGTGGTCACGCTATAGATAACGCTTTCAAGTTAAGAAGAAAGAGAAAACGCCAACAAATTTTTGGAAAGTCGACCGATAAATATGAAGACTCGTATGCACCAAAACCTTTTAGTAAAAAGTATGTGACTCACGTCAACGGTTGGTACGCTCAAAGTCACCCCGATGAGGACTTTGCTGAAACTTTTGCGGTATGGCTCAATCCAAGGTCAGCGTGGCAAAAAAAATACAAAGACTGGAAGGGAGCTTATCAAAAGCTCCTTTATATGGATGAGCTTATGAGCGAGCTGATTGAAGTCAAACCTGCTATCAGCACCAAAAGAAAGATCGACCCACAGTCTTCGTTAAAAATTAAACTGGAAGATCACTTTGCCCAAAAGGTGAAACACTACGGACTTGATTACCAGGATGTGTACGATGTTCACCTTTTAAAACTTTTCACCAATAACCCGGAGCTTTGTCTCAAGACAAAAGCGTCGACATTTATTCGAAAAATTAAAAAAGATGTTAGAAAAAGTGTCTCACCTTGGACGGGTGCTTATCAGTACACCATCAACGAGATACTCCAACAAATTATCGCAAGATGTGACAAGCTTGGATTAAAATTAAGATTTCCTGCTGAGGAATCTAAAAACCAATTTATATCAATGTTATCAGTCGTTACAATTGAATATATCCACAACGGTAGTCACCGAATAGCGAGATAAGAAATGGCGAAGTTAAAAGTCTTGGTTTTAATGCATACAGATTTAATTCCTCCCAAAGAATTTACGCAAAAAGAGTATATTAGTGCAGATTGGAAAACAGAATACGATGTCATGCAGACCCTTACAGAGTTAGGTCATACCGTCGAGCCTTTGGGTCTTATCGGAAATTTAGAGCTTCTAAGAAATGCACTCAATGACTTTAAGCCTCATATTGTTTTCAATCTTCTGGAAGAATTTGATAGTGAGCCCACTTTCGACCAGCATATAGTCTCTTACCTAGAACTTAAAAAACAAGCCTATACAGGATGCAATCCTCGTGGGCTTACCCTTGCTAGAGATAAAGCGCTCAGTAAAAAGATTTTGGCCTATCATAAGATTCCCGTTCCTAAGTTTTTTGTTTTTCCTAAAAACCAAAAAATAAGAGACACAAAAAAGCTCATCTATCCTCTTATTGTAAAGTCCACCACGGCCGAATCATCAACAGGAATTGCACAGGCTTCTGTGGTTAATAATTTTGAAGCTCTTAAAGAGCGAGTCTCCTTTATTCATGAAAGTGTGGAAACAGATGCGATAGCGGAGCAATATATTAAAGGACGAGAGCTCTATGTGGGAATCATGGGCAATCAAAGAGTCACGACCTTTCCTGTGTGGGAACTTGAATTTTCCAAACTTCCTAAAGGCACAAAGAAGTTCGCGACAGAAAAAGTCAAGTGGGATGATGACTACCGGGAAAAGTATGGAATCCAATCCGTTGAGGCTTCCAACTTAACTCCTGAAGAAATTGATCAATTAATGAAACTCACAAAAAAAGTCTATAAAGCACTGGGACTGTCCGGTTATGCAAGACTAGATTTTAGATTTCACGAAAATGGGAAACCCTATTTTCTAGAGGCCAATCCAAATCCTGGAATTCAATGTGGAGATGAGTTTCCTGAAGCGGCAGAAGCCCATGGACTCAAATACAAAGAGCTTATCTCAAAGCTTCTCACATTAGGAATTTCTTGGAACAAGAATAGGCGTTAAGAAAAATACTTCTAATCTTCAAGTCTTAGCTGATGATAGAACTCGACCTTGTTTATATAGTCTTTCTCAAAAATTGCTACAGTTTTCTTTTCATAGATAAGAATAGTCGTAGAAACCGTTCCATAATCTCTAGACTTGATAAAGATAGAAGATAAAAGATGCTCCTGCTCCTTTGAAAAGCCAGTTCCTATAGGAGTAAAATCAAAAGTTAAAGAGTTGCCCATTAAATCGAGAAGCTTTGGGATAAGGTTTTCATTAGAGTCATATTCATCAAGTTCATCTAATTTCTTTTTTCCAAGTTCTATCTTGGGCCACAAACTTGGAAGAATTTCATTGGAGATACCAAAGCCCCCTTTTTCAATAACTAAGGGGACAGGTTTATTCATCAGATAGTTTTGATAAAAAAAGGAATCTTTATCTCCAACAATAGCATTAAAAGGATTGTAATCTTCTCCGTAGACATTTTCCTTTGAGAGTAAAGACAAAGGGATCTCTCCTCTGGATTTCTTATCATCTTTTACCAAAGACTTGTCTCTTATATTTGTTACAAATGAAAAGTTACCGCTTTTCTTATCAACAGCAAGCCAAGTTCCCCCCGCTTTTATATCTCTTCCGGCAATATAACAAGACTCCACGGTCATAGGACTTGTTTGGCGAAGGTAAGATTCATCCCTATTGAAAAGAACAATGGTTTTTAATTTAGATTTTTTAATGAAGGCGATACACATCATTGTCCTCTTTTAAAACTTTCTTAACCTGAGCTTTCATTTGAACAATCGACTCTGTTATCGTTATAATAAAGTAAAACTTTTGATAACGGATGTAAATAATGCTGATCTTTATACTCTGCCTTACTCTTTTGGCCTTGGCCTACAAGTTCTACAGTCCCTTTGTGGAAAAGCAGGCGAAAATTGATCCCAAAGCCCAGACTCCCCTTTCTCGTTTTGAAGATGGAGTTGATTATGTTCCCGTCTCTCCCCTAAAAGCCTTTCTTATTCAATTTTTAAATATCGCAGGTGTCGGACCAATCTTTGGTCCGATTCTCGGAGCCCTCTACGGTCCAGTGGCCCTTGTGTGGATTGTTCTTGGAAATATTATTGGAGGGTCGGTTCACGATTTTTTCTCCGGTGTCTTAAGTATTAAAGAGGACGGTAAGAGTTTACCTGAAATTGCGGGGCACTATTTTAATATCTATTTCAAAGCGATTATGCTGCTTTTTACAGCGATGCTTTTATTTTTTGTTGGTGTTGTTTTTATCATGTCTCCAGCAGGGCTGATTAGTAATCTCGATATTTTTAGTAATACCATGTTCTCAAATAATACTTTTTGGGTTCTCCTTATTTTGGCCTACTACTTTTTGGCTACACTTCTTCCTATTGATAAAATCATCACTAAATTTTATCCCGCATTTGGACTTCTCATGGTGCTGATGACAGTCTCTATTGCAATCTCTTTATTAATCAATGCGCCTGCGCTTCCAGAGATAAAAAATATCTTTAGCTTCCTTGACCACAATCATCTCACGAGTGATCTTTTAACCAGAGCTCCCGATGGACCACCAATTTGGCCTCTTCTTTTTGTCACCATCACCTGTGGTGCCATCAGTGGATTTCACTCTACTCAAGCTCCTATAATCGCGCGCTGTCTGACCAATGAGAAATATGTTCGTCCGGTCTATTATGGAGCGATGCTCGCTGAAGGTGTCGTCGCTTGTGTTTGGGCCCTTGCTGGTATTGCAGCTTTTCCAGATGGCTATGCTGAATTAAAAAGTGTTCTCGATCTGGGTGGACCTGGTCTCGTTGTCAAACAAGTGGCCACTTCATATTTAGGTGTTTTTGGAGGAGTGATGGCCATATTATCTGTTGCGATTTTTCCTATTACTTCTGGAGATACCGCCTTTAGATCTTTACGCCTTACCATCATTGATGCTTTTAATATCTCTCAAAGTTTAAAAAATAGACTTCTTGTCTCCATCCCTATTTTAATTATCGCCTACTTTATGACTAAGATTGATTTCTCTCTTATTTGGCGCTACTTTGCTTTTTCAAATATGCTTTTATCGACAAGTGTTCTTTGGCTTGCGGTAAAGTATCTCTTTGTGAAAAAGACATTTCACTGGATTGCAAGCATCCCTGCCATTATTGGAACAGCTGTGACAGCTTCATATATTATGACCGCAGGAATTGGATTTGGGCTCTCTGAGTCTGTCAGTAAACCCATTGGATTCGCTGTGGGTTTAACAGCTCTTGTCTTACTTATCATTGCTCACAGAAGGGTTTATACGAAATAGAAATCTACTTTTTATAAACTCCAAGTTCTGAAATATTCACTGTTAGAGCACAATCATTATTTTCCAGGGACTTTTGGGCCGTAGTAAACAGCTCTAAGGCCATATGCTCTTTAAGATCATGAGATCTTCCGGCCAGAAGCTGAACCTCAATATGGATCATTTTATTATTTGACCCATCAGCGATGATAACATTTTCGATCTGAATCGTTCGCGTCTTAATCGCTTCAAGACTAATCGTCTCTTGGTCTGCGAGTTTATCGTGAAGGTCTTGAGCTAACCTAGGAAGATTAACTTCATCTTTTATTTTTTTATCATGTTGAATGACTATATGGGGCATACAATTTCTCCTTGATAGATCTTAACATCTCCTTGGTTGATGCCAAGCTTTTTAGCATGAGACTATCTCAAGATACTAAAGCTCAAAAGGACCTCTCCGACATATTTGACCCAAATAAAATGCATCCCTAAAAACATACCTATTAAAGTTGAACAAAAAGCCCAGTCTTTATTTTTTAACGTCATTGCACCACCAAAGGCTAAACTGATCAGCAAAGCAGTTATCAAATTAATATCATAGCTTAGATGAGCCGATTTTTGATAAGCGATAAGCAGTGCCACTGGAATATAGATAAAAGTTGAAATGCGAAAGACTCTGCGTTTTTGGGCCCGATCTAATTCAGGACGCCAAAATCTCAAAGTAAAGCCAAAGAAAGCAACGACTAAAAAAGAGCTTAAAAGATGTGAATAAATAAAATAGTTAAACGTCATCATAGTGAATTTTATCCAATTTAAAGCTCGATAACTTTAAAGAGACTAACAGAAGCTGTGTAAATTATTACAAACGACTCTTTTATGTCCAAGCTGTATCAGGCCTAGAGCCTAAATGTTACGATTTCTATTCATAAACTAGATTATCTACACACTTAATTGCCCCGATCAAGGTGCTATAATAGTCTGGATGAATAACAACAAGGAGATAGCATGAAGATTCAAGTTAACACAGGACACAATATCAAAGGAAGCGCTGAACTTAACGAGTTTATCAATGAGAGCTTTTCTTCTACCTTTGAAAGATACGAAAATGCCCTCACTCGCATTGAAGTTCACCTAAGCGATGAGAATGCGGCCAAATCTGGTCCAAACGACAAAAGATGCCTTTTAGAGGCAAGACTTTCTAACCACAAGCCACTAAGTGTAAGTGCAGAGTCTGATACTATCCATAAAGCTATCACCTCTGCGAGACAGAAGCTTTTAAAGTCTCTAGACAAAACGGCTGGAAAGCTCACGAATCACAAAAGTCCAAATGAAATTTTAGTTGAAACACAAATTTAAAAATACCACTGTCAGCCCTTGCAATATAGGGCTGACATCTATCCCTCACGTAAAAATAAAAACGACCTAAAAATTGCTTATCCAACTTTGTAGTAATTTATCCTGTCGACCAATTGAAGAAGAGAACCAGCTTTTATTTTTTTGTCTAAGCTCATTATTTTGAGATGAATTTTTAGTATTTAATTGATCTCTTTTATCTTTATCAGTCATCATAATTGCAAAAGCGTACTTTTTACCAGAGTCAGCAATAACATAGCCAGCTAAATTACTAACATAATAAAGAGAGCCTGTTTTTCCAAAAACTCTATAGGCATGCTTTGGATGGCGCAGTCTTTTGGCCAAACCTCCGCTATGAGAATTGATAGATAAAAGAGACATAAAGGATTGTTTCTCATACTGGTGATTTGCTAAGTCTCTTAGATATTCCACCATCGTCTTGGCACTTACTTGATTATCAATCGTTAACCCAGAGCCATTTTTAAAACTTGAATTCTTCCAAGCTACTTTGCCAAAATTCTCTTTAAGCCATTTATACATAACCTTTGAGGCTTCTTCACTATTGAGAGTTTTTTTAGACTGCTCTTTAGCGGCCCTTTTTAACAGTGTTTCAGCGATGAGATTATTACTGTATTCCAGACCTAAATAAGCAAGTCTACTCAAGGGCAAGCTTGAATGGACAGCTAAGAGGTCTCCTTTATTATCCCATAGCCCGGTTTTAGCTTTAGGAAGTTCTAGCCCATGACGATTCCCCAGGAAGCGAAAAAACTCCGCCGTAAAAATAGAGCTATCTCGAATGGGAAGATCTTCAATATAGCGAAGGTCTTCTTTTTTATGAACTTGCCACGTCTCGACTTTTTTATCTTCTAAAAAATCAAATTTTAGACCATGGGAGCTTTTGTCTGCACTTTGAAGCTCTATGCTTTCAAGTGGAGGGTGAATCAATGCCCCTTTGCCCCAAATTTTAAAACGATTAAATTCAATATTGAGAGCCCCCATTGATGGATTATCCGGCTGGTCCTCTAAGCCTAAGCTTGAAAGTCTCTTGGTAAATGCCAACTGGCTGTCATCATAGAAGAACTCACCATCGAGCTTTTTTATTCCAGCTTTTTTTAATTGTTGAATTAAGAAAATTAAATTTGGCACTACTAAATAGGGATCACCAGAGCCCACGAGATACAACTTTCCCCTGCCTACTCCACCATCAATTTTCCCATCGAAATAAACATTTGTGGTGAACTGAAAATCACCACCCAACTGAGATAAAGCGTAGTGCATCGTGAAGAGCTTACTCACTGAAGCTAGAACCATAGGCTTATCTTGGTTGTGTTTTACTTTGAGCTTATTGGTGCTTAGGTCAAGAAGAGCATAGCTATAATCATTTTTAGACATTTTTACTTTGGAAAAGCACACAGTGCTTAAGAGTAATAGAAAAAGGAAGATGCGCATCATGAGTACAACCGTATTACAAAAAGACTTCGTTGTCTAAAAACATAAACTATTTTAAGCAATCAATTTTACGATAAGCCCCACAACCATAAGGAGCAAAACAAAAATACTAAAAACCCAGAATGAGTTCAATTTTCCTTGATTTGGATCAAGCCTTCGAAAGGGCTTCTCAACAAAGTGATGAGAGAGCACAGCTAAAAGGGCCACCAGTCCAATATAGGTTGGAACCTGGTATTTTTCACCAATCCTTAATCCTTCGTACATAATCTTCAACGCTGGAATATGAAAAAGATAAGCAGCAAAAACATAAATAGATAATTTATTAATTCTTAGCTTTAATACAAGCTTAGAGACAAGTCCCTGAGCTTGTGAGAAATAAAGAATCATAAGAGCAAAAACTGGCATGGCCAAAAAATCAAAATAGAGTGAAGTTTCGTCCTGAGAAGACTTTAATAATAAAACGATCCCAGCAACGGACAGAACTTCAGCCAAAGTCCATATATAGACTGACGCCTCTTTCTCTTTATGAAAATTGAGTGTGGCCAAAAATGCCCCAAGGCACATCCCTGAAAGCCCTCGCACCATACCTGAATTTAAAAAGCCAAAGTAGTTGTAAGTAAAAGTATTGAGATGTCCCTCTATTGAATAAATGACCAAGTAGCCCAGCATGGCCAATAGCAAATATGTTATTTTGTTTTTATATCTTAAGAACAAGGCAAAGATGACATTTGACCAAAACTCTACACTGATGGCCCAGGAAGGATAATTCCAATCACCATCTGAAATTTTTCTAAATCCTAGCCCCTGTAAAAAAAAGACATAGTTAAAGAAAGTGTAAAGAGATCCATCTTTGAAAACGGGTATACCTTGAGACAAAAGCAGAAAGTGGATACACAGAGCTATTGTCGCTGCAAGGTGAAGAGGATAAAGTCTCATTAAGCGCTTTATAACAAAGCCATCAAAAGAGAACGTTTCTTTTATAAAATCGTTTTTAAAAAGAATAAAACCACTTAGAATAAAAAAGAAATCAGCAAAGATATAAGCTCTAAGATGAAAAAAGTCTCCTAGTCTAGCGTGATGAAGAACAATTTCAACAATTGCCCAGACCCTTAAGACATCTAAAACTTTAAAGTATTCTTTTTTTGATTCCATTGTTATATTAGAATCGTGGAACTTATAAATGTCAAAGAAAGACGAGTCTTTTTAATCTATTTACTCTTCTTTTTTCTTCTCACCTTTACCGATGCCGCTCTTTGGAATGATGGAACTCATTTTCTCTATCAATTGGTCAATAAGGGCTTCTTTATTGATCATTTATGGAATCGCTATAGTGATTTTATCTTCCAAATCCCAACCATCCTATCTTTAAAGGTTTTTGGACCAAGCCCCTTTTCTTATTGGGTTTTTAAAGCAACTTTATACTTTATCCCGCTAATTTCTTTAGGCCTTTTTGCAAGTAGTAAATCTCAAGAGCCACGCACAAAGAAATTTGCCTGGGCCGTGCTCTTTTTAGTCATTCCTTTTGGTTTAATGTTCCCAATAGGTACTATAAACCTCTCGGTAACCTTTGGTACCATGACCTTAGGATTGGCTTTAAAAGATCGACTCAAAAGTTGGGAGATCGTCCTCTTTCTCCTTTGTCATCTCGTTATTCTTTTTGGCCATGACCTGGGCATCCTTTTTATTTTGTGCCTTATTGGACATTATTTATTAAAGGTTAAAGACTCTCCCATGCGTAAGTTTCTTGGGTTTGAATTTTTCTTTCTCCTTTTATTTATCGCCTTCAAATATAAATTATTCGTCGCCAATCAATCCTATATATCGAGTTTAAGTCTTTCAAATGATCTCTTTAGTCGTTTCTCATTGAGTGTCGTTCTCGTATCAGGAATCTTACTGCTGTCTTCAAAATCAAAGCTTGCGAAGATTCTTGCCGCAACAGTCCTTTTTTATCTTTCGATCGCGATGCTAAAGAGAACGCCAGAGGCTTATTATTTAAATATCTTCTCCATCAGACTCTTTCTCGTGCCGACAGTGATCATCATCTTTGCCCTCTTTCGATTTTTACCATCATTCATTATTCCAAAAGGCTACCTGCTTTTTTGCCCCGTTATCTTGGTCCTTCTAAGTTTAAAAGCTTTCGTCATATGGTCCAGTTTCTCTATCCCCGACACCTCTTTTATCGGATGTCGAATTTTGCCCTCACAAGAAAACAAATGGTCTCCTCCCAGATGGACGATTCCTATGCTCTCGATTCTAAAACAGCACACCTACAAGCCCGACCATATTTGGGCTTCTACTAGTTTAGGTGAAGAAGGAAAATGCACAAGATTTGGAGACCACCTCCTTCTTGCAAAGGGGCTTCAATACCATTTAATTGGGTTTGACTTGAAAATCGATGCCAGCAATTCTCTCAAAAATATTCCTCAAGCTCAATTCTCTATTCCCTATAGTGATTTAAAAAAAGAGATTGTATTACCTAAAGGGGCTGCACTTAAATTCACAAAGATAAATCAAAAATTTGTCCCAGGTCAATGCGTGACCATTAACCTTCAAAACTATTCTAATGAACCTTCAGAATTTATGATTGAAATCGATAACGAAAGCCGAATTGAAGATAAGATTGACTCTGAACTCAAACTTATTCTCTCACTTCGAAAAAAGCTCAAGGAAGTAATAGTAACAGCAAAGTCGAGTTCTAATAGTGGGATCAACGTAGAGAAAGTTACTGTTGAGTCTTGTCCCCAGTAATTTCACTCACTATACTCATGAATCCAAGAAAGTTTTCTTTGTGATAGATCATTTTATAATTAATTTTCTTATCCTCTAGTCTTTTAATATGCTCTTTTTTATTTAAAAGAACCGTAATAAAATAAGACTTTTTATCCACTTTTTTTAAGTTCTTTATATCTTTGACTTGAGTTGTTTTTTTATTTATCAAGCCAGCATAAACACCTAAATAATTAAAATAAAAATACGGATCATTTGTCCAAACTTCATCTTGGTTCACAAGAAGGTTTGAGACAAACTGTGCACTGGCTTTTATCTCTCCGCCGTTAAGCTCCCCTCTCCGATGCATCTGAGTTGAGTTGAAAAACCCCATTGCCATTAATGCTACTGAGACAAATATCTTTGCCCCTTTATTTGAAAGTATATGACTCAAAGCTTTAAAAGAAAAAACGATAACAATGGGATACAAGTAGAGAAAATATCTCAGCTCTATCTCGTGCATTTGAAGTCCTACTGAAGTAACAAAGGCCACAGTAAAAGTGGCGAGAATCAAAAGATAGTAAGTTTGAGTTTTAATATTTTTTCGATCTTTTAAAAGACTCCATAAAAGACTAAAGAGAGTAAGGATACAAGCACAGATGATATAGAGACTTCCCCCTTGAAAGAATCCCTTGTCAAAAATACTGACGACATCCTCAAAGGCCGCATTTTGCCCTCCGCTTCTCATAATGACTCGCCACCAATACATTGAGGGCAGCTTAATAAAAACAAAAAGGCACAGAACTCCTACAAAAAAAAGAAAAGAGCGAGAGACAGCCTTTTTATAAAGACGTATATGAGTAAAGATGTAAGCTCCCAAAGGGATCAAATAGAGAAAGAAATTAAAATAACTTAAAAGATGAAGTACCTTTTTCTTTGTCGAAATTCTTTGAGAGAGATCAACTTTTTCAATCTCGGCCACGACAAAAAAACACCCCAACAAATACAGACTGTACATTCTTAGTTCTTGAATCCAGTATAAAATGGAAAAAGAGCTCATGAAAAAAAAGACGACTGCACCAGCAAAAAGGATATTTGATTTCTTGGCCAAAGTTTTAGTCAAAGTGAACCAAGCCAGTAGATGAAAAAGGACATTTATCCACTGAAAGATCTTGAGATCTGATCCAAAAACGAAAGTTACGACTTTAACAAAGAGAGAATAAAGAGGTTGATGATCATACGTGCAACCTTTTACGGCCCATTTCCCTGGATGTATTAAATCTGAAAATGACTCCATTGAACAAGCCAAAGAGACTCCATCATTATGGAAGTACCACCCACTACCAACTTTGAAGGAAAAAGCCGCTATCAGAAGAGGGATAAATAAAAAATAGCACCAGTCTCTGTGCAGTATTTCTTTAAAGGTCATAACCCATTATAGAACAAAGTTTTGCTGCTTTAAATAAAAAGTGTATAATTAATGATTTAAAGGACTCATATTGAAGCCAACGCTTACCTTGCTTATTCCTTGCTACAATGAAGCGAAGCGACTTCCTAGTTCACTTTTGCAACTTAAAGCTTGGACTGAGACAAATTCATCCATTCCTGTAAAATTCATCATCGTCGATGATGGGTCGACAGATGAGACCAAAGCCCTCGCGCAAGACTTTCCCATCGATATTCAGGTTATATCCTTAACACAGAATTCAGGTAAAGGTGGCGCCATTGCCGCAGGTATAAAACAAGTTGAAACTGACCAGGTTCTCATCATGGACCTCGATCTTTCTACTTCTTTGAAATGTATTAATCATTTTTATGAAGAAATGACTCAAACAGATGTCGATCTCGTTGTGGCCAATCGCTTTCACTCTCAAAGCCAAGTTACCAGTTCTTTAAAAAGAAGATTAAGTTCAAAAGTCTTCTATACGATCGTCCACTCCATCGTAAATTTTAAAACACAAGACACGCAGTGTGGCTTTAAGCTTTTTAAAACAAAAGTGGCGATAGATTTATTTTCCAATCTCCATTTTCTTGGTTTTAGTTTTGATTTGGAAATTCTATTAAAAGCTGAGCCCAAATATAAGATTAAGCAGATGCCCGTCCAATGGGTTCAAAAAGACGGAAGTCGCGTAAGTATTATTCGCGACGGAATGCAAATGATTCTCGATTTGCTTAAGCTAAGATTCAGAAAGTAGCTCCCCAAGGCTTTAAACCTTTTCACATCAATTAGACAGTTCACTTTTTTAACCAGATTTCAAAGACATGGCCTTAGGCTCTTTCAAAAGAATTATTAAACTAAATTTTAAATATATCCGAGAAGTCTTCTATCGATAGGGCAATGGCTGAGAAATCAATCAGTGTGTTTGCCGGGTGATAACACTTCGATGATAACCCAAGGAGATTTAATGAAACGTCTTTTAACCTTTATGATTGTCGCAAGTTTCTCAACAGGTGCCTTTGCTTTTAGCTCTGGTGTTAAGAAAGAGGCTTGTAAAATGAAAAAAAGCGGACAAAAGTGCGAAAAGCACAGTGAAAAAGTGTCACCGAAGCCATCAGAGAGATCAACTGCAAGTGTTGTAGAATCTCCAGAAGTGGGATTCGAAGTACCAAGACATGCCATCATGGGTTCACCTTCAACTTTTAACAAATAGCTCTAAGATTATGCATGGTGAGGATATCTCTCATCATGCATAAATCATGGGTCATCCCTTCACACTCTCAACCTTTTTCCTTGAATTCCCCCTCTTTACTTGTTAAATCCTGCTTCTATAGAAATACCAAAGGATTAACATGAAATTTAATATTCTTCTCTGTGCTCTCGTTCTATCGGGATCAGTACTTGCCTCTGGCGACTATTATGAACTAGAAGATAAGTTCGAAAACCAAGCGATCAACACCAGTAGAAAGTTCATTACAAATGATAACTATGAATGTGAACAAGTTGGGCTTTTATCTCAAATCGAGCTTAAAAACTCTCTGCGCATAAAGAAGTATTTAAGAAGATCCAACAAAGTAAAACTCAATTTAGCCGCCCATAAACTCGATCAACTCGTTTTAGAGCAAATCGATTCAAAAACCTTTAGCTTTCAAACGTCAGCTTTATCTGTGGAGCTTAGAAAAATAAAAAGAGGTGAGCTCATTATAAAGCTAACCGAAAGTAATAAAATCACCTTCTTTGACTGTGAGCTTGAACAAAATGATAATGATTGGTTTGATTTTAAACTTTCATCACTCTTAGGATTCACCCATGCCAAAAATACTTGTCCTCTGTCTGTTTTGCTTCTCCCTTTTTGCTAAAGAGCCGAACATAAAGCTTATTGATGTGAAGTCAGTTGATTCAAATATTAAAGTGCAGATGAAATACTTCACAACTGATAATTTTGTTGGAAGTGTGGTTAACGGCTATAAAGCTAATAAATGTCTTCTCACAAGATCTGCAGCCATGGCCTTGGGGAAAGCTCAAAAACTTGCAGAGGCGAAGAACTTAAGCCTCCTTGTTCACGACTGTTATCGTCCACAAAGAGGAGTTGATCACTTTATCGCCTGGTCTAAAAAAGCAAAAGATCTCAAAACTAAGTCAAAGTACTATCCCAATATAAAAAAGAATAAGCTCTTTAAACTTGGCTATATAGCGACTAAATCGGGTCATAGTCGTGGAAGCACTGTGGATCTAACTTTGTATGATAAGAAAGAAAAATCCCCACTAGATATGGGAACGATTTATGATTATCTGGACCCTTTATCTAATACTCTTAATCCTAGTATCTCTCAGGAAGCTCTTAACAATAGAAAAACCCTGGTCGATATTATGGCCTTAGCTGGTTTTAAAAACTACTCGAAAGAATGGTGGCATTACACCTTAGTCGATGAGCCAAATAAGAAAGTTTATTTAGACGTGGTAGTTGAGTAAGGGTTTAAAGCATACGTATTAAAAAATTTCTATGGCAAGGTTTTTAAAATCAGGTAGCCAGTATAAGTAATATAAGCCGTCAAGAGAAGTCCTCCTTCAAGCCTATTGATCCGCCCTTGTTTTTTAAAACCGTAACCGAAGATAAAAAGAGTAAGAGTTAAAACAGTCATCGTTGTTAGGTCGCGGTAATAAATCTCTTTATCAATCGAGATTGGATTCACAACGCCCGCAATCCCAACCACCGCGAGGGTATTGAATAAATTTGATCCAAGAATATTTCCTAAAGCAATATCTGACTCACCTTTTCGCGCGGCGATGACAGATGAGGCAAGTTCAGGAAGAGATGTTCCAACAGCAACCACAGTTAACCCTATAATAATATCTGAAACTCCAAGCGTCGAAGCAACCCCAACAGCTCCATAAACAAGTAACCGAGAACTTCCTATTAAAAGTAAAAAGCCAAAGGTCAGAAAAACATAAGACTTTTTCATCGAGATATCTTCGTTCTTTGTCTCTAACTCCACTCCCTGTGCAAAAGCATCATCTTTATTTTTCAAACCTGTTTTTATCGTCCATACCATAAAGCCAAGAAAAACGATGAGAAGGAGACCAGCATCCAGGACAGAAAGACTTAAGTCCCATAGAAGAAAGACCGTTAAAAAAGTGATGAGCGTTAAAATGGGAAGTTCTTTTTTAAGGACTTGAGAATGAACTGATATAGGTTTTAAAAGCGCTGTAATCCCAAGTATTAAAGCGATATTGGCAATATTTGATCCATAGGCATTACCTAAAGCGATACCAGGATTTCCTTGAAAAGAAGCCAAAGCTGAAACAACCATCTCCGGAGCAGAAGTTCCAAAACCAATAATGACCATTCCCACAAGCAGTGGAGGCATTCCATAGTGCCGGGCCACATTTGATGCCCCATCTACAAACTTATCAGCGCTCCACACCAGAAGAATGAGACCCGCTACGATGGAGACAAAAAATAATAACATATTAACCCTATCTTTAACTTCCCACCGGAGAACATATTTCGATTAAGAATCCATTTCTTTCTCTCAGACAATAAACTTAGTAATCTGAGAATGGATAAAATATCCAACACCCAAAAGAACAACACCAGAGATATAACAAGACCAAAAGCCTAAATTGAGCTTCTGTGCGAATAAAAATGGAATAAAAAATAATAACGATACCGGTATGGCAACAAAAACACTTTTGGCATACTCAACAGATTGCTTGCCATCACCCCACTCCATTTGAGAAAACGCCAAAGCAAGTAAGGTTGTTAGTGGTAAAGCTGTGAGAAAACCCGCTAACCCCGTTTTCTTTCCTGATAGCCAAGAAACATAACTAATAAGTAGCGCTGCCACGACCGTCTTTCCTATTGTTAACCACATATTATTTCCCCGTAAAATTTGTACCCATTTTTATACTACTGTCTTGAAAACAATTGATAAATCCAATTCGCGCTTTGTAAGACTCTTTTTAATGCCATTGCATGATAGTCCTGATGATGATCTTTTGGAATAACAAATCCTGAAGCTTGATCAGGAAAGATGACCGCTAGATTTCCCGTCTTTATCAAAACCGAGTTGGCCATTAACCTAGCAATCCTCGCATTGGCATCTACAAATGGATGAATACTGCAGATGACTTGATAAATAAAAGCGGCTTTAGATATATCTGATTCAATCGTCTTTAAGTGTTCAAGAAACTGTGAAAACAGAGGCTCAATCTTATCTGGAGTTGGAAACTGAGAAAAACCAGCTTCTACATCGACCTGCCTAAATCCTGCTTCTTGATTTAAAAGCAAATGAAGTTTTAAAATCTCATCGATTCTAAAGATATTTTCCGACTCCTCTATAAAAGAAGCCGCTTTTATCCAACAGGCCCGTGCCTCTTTATCATGAAGGAGTGTTTGAGAAGACCCAACTTTTAATTTTAGAAGCACAAGTTGGTCTTGATCAGAAAAGTCTTTTTTGATTTTCTTTTGCAGCCCTTTTATTTCTTCTAAAAGGAACTGCTCTTTTTGACTATGACTTGGAAGAAAGTCGGATATTTTCAGATCTAGTCTCTACAATCAAGGTCGATAGTGGCGTACTTACCATTAATAAGAGTGAGGTTTAGCTTCTCTATTTTATTTTCTCTTTTATTAAAGACCCCCATAACAACTGAAGAGATGTTTGAGAGACTGGTTCCTGCAATTTTTGTTACGATAGCAACTTTGTTATCACTCGTTGTCATATCCATCTGAACATCAAAGCTCTTTCTCTTTGCGACGCCATCTTTTATATAAGTCACAAGTAAGCTCTTTGCATCTAGATCTAGAGAAGCTCTATACTCTCTTACGGTTCCAAAAAATGATGTCGTTACAGCGCTGCAGTCATAAACTTCAGCATAGCTAAAAAAACTATCTCTTTCTCTATTTTGAAGAGATTGAATGTCCGCAGAAAACGAGCTTAAAGAACTAAGTGCGAGTAAAGAAGTTAAGGCTTTTTTATTCATACTATTCTCCAATTATTTACATTTTTTAACAGAGACAAGTTCTTCTTGATCACCTGTTTCATAGTCATCAGCAAAGACCAAAAGTTTTTGCACAACTTGAGCGTCCACTTTAACATCTGTACTCGATAGAACATTGATATGACCGCCATTATAAAAATCAGCATTTGTATTACCAATAAGTCCATCTAAAATATTGGAAGCCTTCAAAGGGTTTCCTGTAAAACATAAACTATTAGTATCGATATCAAAGATCGAGCTTTCTGTGCTCAGTTTTAGATAAGGGGATCCATCTCTATCTTCAACTTGGTAAAAGCCAATTTGAGATCCCTCAGAATCAACTAAACAAGCATCTAAAGAACAAGTAAATGGAGCCGGCTCGGCGTGGTAGTTATCTTGAGCAAAAGCAAAAGAGATCACCAATAAGCTTGCGAGAAAGATTTTCATAAAAAGGCACCTTTAATAAGAAGTTTCCCTATCAAGTACCCTAAATGAGGACTCTTATCTAGTGCAAGGTGTAAATATTATACTGATGAATGGGCTTAGTGATCGCAGTAAATATTAAACTGGTGTTTTTTTGAATCAAAAACTTCAAGAGTCACTTCACACGAGATGGGTGACCCTTCCAGCATAATATCAAGCTTTGAGTAAATCCCAGGGGCTTCTTTGATAAAGTAGCCCGCCCAGTTATTTTTCTTAATTAAAAGAAGCTCTTTTAGATAAGATTGAATGCAGTAGTCGCGAGTAATAGCAAAACGAACTTCACTACTATCGCAGTAAACGTCATCTAGAAACAAATACAGCTCACTCATATAATTTCCCCCCATAACCTCAATTTCTGAGGAGGAAAAATCATCGGCCAAAGTAGAAGCTTGCCCAAAGGCACTAAAAGTCAGAAGAAATAAAAATGATAATGTTTTCATGGGCATGCAAGTAACACGAAGGCTTTGGAAAATAAAGGACCCTGTAGTATTTAGCGAATTGGCCTAAAAGATCGCCCGGTTGAGCTAAGAAGTCTAATTCCTGTTGGGACGATACTCGCCCAAGAATTTTATTGCGATGAGGGTATCTTCCAAATCGTTCAATAATATCACGGTGAGCTTTTTCAAAATTTAACGTCTTCTCATCCCCATCAGACTTTTAAAAAGCGCAAGCGCCTCTTCCTGAACTTCTAGGAACTCGCTGTGCATATAAGGATATAGAGAAATTCCCTGTCTCAACGGGTAGTTTTTGAACTAATCTCCAGTGCCTCTTCTACTTTTGAGGAATTAACCGCAGGTGCTAAATTCACACTAGAATACATCACTCCCCAGTTCATAGAGGTAAAGCCGATAACACTATTGGATTCAAAGACCTGTGCATCCTCATTAACTTTTCCATACCGTAAAAAAGGGTGAAAGGCATTTGAGACTTTATAGTCTAGATTTAGATAGTATCCTCTTTCTGCGTTTTTAGAGAAGTGCCAAAGGCCCATGGCAAATTTATATTTATCCTCACTAAAAAAACCAAACTCATGAATAAAGAAGTACCCCTCATCTTCATTAACTGAAAATTGAGTTCCAAAAGGATTATCTGGATGAAAAGGAGTTGCATCAGTCGTGGCACTTTTTAAATATGATTTACTAGAAAGATCGTAATGCGCTCTCACACTTAAAGCTGAAAATGGATTAAAGGCAGTTCCAAATTCTCCAGCACTGGCCAGACCGGCAGAAGTACCAGGAGAGGAATGAATAAAAAGAGATGCTGGATCAGTCACATTAAACTCACTGGCCAGATCAAACATTCCACCTAAAACTTTTAGCTTATTGACATTAAAATCATAAAAAAGCTCAAAAACCTTTAGAGTATTTATACCACCAATATCTAAATTAGAGGTTGTCTGCAAATCCCCTACGAGATCGGCGGGTGAATTTCCGTGAGTTCCAATTATTGACCCTCTCCACCTATGATTTTTCTCGTCGTGATCATAAATTAAAAATAAGTTACCTTGAGCTGCAATTCCTTCTTTTATTCCACCTGAAACCTTTTGGATATCTAAGTCGTAATTTATATTAAACTCAGCTTGGGCCAAAGGAATGAGAAGGATAAGCGCGATGAGGAATTTATTCATGAACTATTTTAAGGCCTAAAGCGTTAATAAGTAAAACTCTTCACCTGTTAACTTTAAGTTTAATTAGTTGGCATGACTTCAATCTCTCTTATCGTCGTATGAGGAGGAGAATTTAAGGCAAAAACCACAGCGTCTGCAATATCATTTGGTTTTAACTTATCTGACTTTGGTTCATCAAAGAATTCAGTATCTACCATTCCTGGACAGATAGTTGTGCACCTGCCACCCCACTCTTTCATCTCTCTTGCTAAATTATGCCCAAAGCCTGAAGCAAACCATTTAGAAGCGCCGTAAACAGAGCCCGCCATATGAATCTTTCCGGCCACCGAACTCGTTATAAGAAAATGTCCTTTGGTCTTTCTCAAATGTGGCAATGTCATCTTCGCCGTCCATAGAAGAGATTTTACATTTAGATCAATCATCTCATCCCACTCTCCTGGATCGCCATTTTCTGTTCCAGCTTTATTAAGACCTTTACCTGCATTAGCAAAGACTGCATCGATTCTTCCAAATTTATCAACCGTTTTGTGAATCGCTGTCCCTAGCTGTTGCATATTAGTGACATCAGTGGCAATTGCGATGGCGTTATCTTCACCAACTTCACTTACGATTTCGTTTAATTTATCTTCTCTTCTGGCAAGCAAAGCGAGTTTATATCCATTTTTAGCGGCCATAAAAGCCGTTGCTCGACCAATTCCACTCGATGCACCTGTAATTAATAAAACTTTATCACTCATATAACTCTCCTCTATATTAAGTATTCTGACCTTCAAATGTAGAGGAATTTAAGAAGATAAACATAAACATCCCTTCTTAAAAATGTGTAGGTTTTAACAAAAGAATCAAAGCTGCAATAAGCTCTTCCATGACATCAACCACTCTATCTCTAAAAGCCGAGTCTTTCATTGTACCGTCTTCATTAAATTCTTGAGTAAGCCTTGGCCACAGATGATTGGTTGGGAATAGTAATCATCCGCATCCATCGTCCAAGAAGTCTCATCTGTTTACAGCATTAAAACTTTGAGACCCTCCGCTTACTTGCATAACAGCTAAGTGTTCTTCCCTGAGTTGGTCTAACAGCCCCAATGTAAGTGGAATCCAATCGATTTGCGTTTTCATAAGTCCTGATATGTTTCCATGAAGCTCAGGAGATGACCAAACTTGCCCTTCAGACCATAAGCTCAGTTCTCTAAGTTCTTGAACTTTTGGATGATCATCCGACTTACCATTATCGAAGAGAGGCAGACCTTCAGGATTAAAAAATTTAACTTCGCTCCCATAAATTCTAGAATTCTTCCCGCTTCTTGTGCAAGAAGTTTTGAGTAGGATCTTTCTCGAAGAGAGCCATAGAGAATTAAAATTCTAGGTTTGTGTTCACTGACATCAATTCCATGAGGGATTAAGTTAAATTGTTCATTCTTTAAATACTCCACTAGTATCTCCACTTATTTGAAATTTACCAAGCTTAACATTACAGGAACTTCGATAAGAACACCTACAACAGTAACAAGGCCGCTCCAGAATTTAGTCCAAATAGCGCAATCGCAACAGCAACTGCGAGTTCAAAAAAGTTACTTGCTCCAATCATCGATCCTGGAGAGAGCACACAGTGAGGAAGTTTCATTTTCTTTCCAATTCCCCAAGCAACAAAAAAGATAAAATAAGTCTGAATAGTTAAAGGAATCGCAATTAGTAAAATATTAAATGGAGTCGCAATAATTTTCTCGCCTTGAAAAGCAAACAGTAATACAAAGTTGATAAAAGCGCCAAAATTGAAACAGGTTTAAATTTTGCCATAAAAACAGTCTTAAACCACATTTCTCCGAATGATTTAATCAGAACTTTATTGCAAATATATCCAGCAACTAGTGGTACAACGACAAAAATGACAACTGAGTGATTAGAGTGTCATAAGGAATCACAATATTTGTTACTCCTAGTAGAAATTTAACGATGGGAATAAATGCCATCAGAAGAACTAAGTCATTTATAGCGACTTGAACCAGTGTATACTCTGGATCTCCTTTTGTAAGGTATGACCATACAAAAACCATTGCCGTACATGGAGCTGCTCCTAAGAGTATTGCTCCAGCTATATACTCACTCGCAAGTTCTGGTGTTAGATAAGCCGAAAATATTTTATCAAAAAAGATCCATGCAAAAAAAGCCATTGTAAATGGTTTAATAATCCAATTTATAATTAGTGTTAAAGCAAGCCTTTGGGATTTCTCCCAACATCTTTAATTGAGCTAAAGTCAATCTGAACCATCATAGGAAAAATCATAAGCCATACTAAAATCGCTACAGGAATATTTACTGTCGCAATATTCATCTCACTTAAAACAGTAATAGAGCTTCCCAGTATTTTCCCGAGAATGATCCCTCCGACAATACACAGAGCAACCCAAATACTTAGATAACGCTCAAACAAGCCCATTATTTTTTCTCCATATATGTTTCTATATTTGTGACAACCTCTTTAATTTCATCTCGAACTCTGCGGTAAACATTCAGAATTTCTTCTTCATCGCTCATCTCTTTTGTAAGTCTTGGTGGATCATCAAACCCAACGTGAATAACTTTTCCTCCTGGAAAAAAGGGACAATTCTCATGAGCATCAGAACAAACAGTAAATACAAAATCCATATGTGACTCTGGTAGCTCACTAGTGGTGTTTGATTCATGCTTGAGATATCAACGTCTGCTTCCGTCATAACCTTTACAGCTCTTTCATTTAGACCATGTTTTTTGGTTCCAGCGGAATAGAAATTAAACTTATTCCCCATGAGATTCTTTCCCCAACCTTCCGCCATCTGAGATCGACATGAATTTCCTGTGCATAAAAATAAAACATTTTTCATCTATTCTCCAAAAAACACTCAAGAATCGGACAATCACTTAAAGGCATTTCACTAGATCTGCAACACTTAGCAAGACCTTCAAGAGATTTTTTCATTTTCTTTAAGTCTTTAATTTTTTCATTTATTTCAATAATTTTTATTGGTTTTTTCTAGGACATCACTGCACCTGGACTGATTTTTAATTTTAAGATCTAAAAGCTCTTTTACCTCTTTTAGAGTAAATCCAAGTTCCTGTGAGCTTTTAATAAACCTGATCCGATCAATTAATTCTGGGGAATAATACCGAAATGATCCCTGTTTCTTGGGTTGTTTGATAAATCCTTTTCGTTCATAAAAACGAATCGTTTCCACTCCACTTCAGAGGCTTCGGCCAGTTTTCCAATGGTAAGTTTTTCGTTCATGCTCATACTATACACTCCGTACTATGGTACAGAGTCAAGGTATCAGCTAAAAGAAAATGAGTCATGGGAAATATTGGTAAAACTTGATTCGTTTTTGTCTCAAAACAGTAAAAGGACTCCACGCCTTGATATTGATGTGATTCTTTGACACGCTAGCTCACTTCCTAATAAAGACTAGGATTTGACACCCTCAAGCATTAGACTATCGACCTCTTTATCACCGTGTAAAACACTAATGTCCCCAGTCGATTCAAGTACTACAGCAGTGATCTTACTAAGATCAGTTGCATTGGCCTCTCTCATCTTGGCAACGATGTCAGCCTTTGTGACTCTTGATTTAGACAGATTATCATCTAAAAACTTTCCATTTTTAAAGAGAAGCTTAGGTTCATTATCTATAAGTTTAGAGAAAAACTTGATTCTTTTTCTAAGCTTACTTACCGTCCACTGTATGACAAAAAGAGCTGTCACTGAAACGAGGCCATGCAATAAAGAAATTTTAGAATTTATTATGGGACTTGCCATTAAAGTCCCTGTTGCAATTGTGATGGCAAAATCAAATCCCGTCATTTTACTAAAACTTCTAAGACCGCAAATTCGAACAAGAATGATCAAGTAGACGACAATAATTATCGCTGTAGCAATAATTCTAATATATTCTGAATTCTCCATACCCCTGCCTTTAGATAAAAGTTAATTTCTCAACATAGCAAGGAAGAACAGCTTTAACAAATTCAAAGATTGCCCAAACGACTTTGATTCTATTTATATAAAGCTACACATTTAAGCTAAATAACTTAAAAGAATTTTAATTTGATCAAGCGTAATCTTCTTCGTAACAAACAAAGGAGTTAATATGAAAATTTTTATGACAATGATGTTAATGCTAGGGATTGCAGCATGTAGTAGTACTCAAGACAGAGAATCAACATCTCAGTACTTAAGTAATTCAGCGATTTCAGGTAAGATTAAATCAAAATTAGTTGCATCGAGCCTAACAGCTGCTACTAATATTGATGTCGAGTCTTACAAGGGAACCGTAATTCTTGCAGGTTTTGTTAAGACTCAAGAGCAAAAAGACAGAGCACTTGAGATCGCAAATGAGACTAAGGGCGTGACCGAAGTCAAGGATGCAATCTTCGTAAGAAAAGATATCAAAGATGAAATGGCAGAATAGATAACTATTCGAAAAAAGCTTTAAGCCTCGTCTTTTATAGACGAGGGTTTTTTTATCTATTGAGAAAAGGTTGGCGGGTTACTTTCAGGAGAAATATTACTTTGCTGATTTGAATTAAAAGTAACCACAAGACCCAAGATAATAAGTATAAAAACAAAAATTTTAAAATAGAGTTGCTTATTTTTCATACTTCAACATGACATATCAAAAAGAGTAACACCTCTTAAAAGCTTGAACAGAATATGTATTAAGCTTCACATTTAGTCATGCAAGTCATCAATTTTCTATTTTAAGACCGCCAATAAACCTTTACTTGCTCGGTACAAACTCAATATGAAAAGACTCTTCAGGCACATAAGTTTGCAATCTTAGCGGATAGTAGTATTCACCGCTTTCTCTTACAGAGCTTCCCCTTTGGTCGTTATAGTAAAAAAAGCCTGCATCAGTATCTCTTCCTGGTGAAGGAAAGGGATAGCCCACTCGCTGCATAGACGCATTTGGATCTACCGGAAGAGGTGCCATGATTTCAACGATATCATCAAGGTAGTCAATAAGACCCTGCAGTTTTAGGATGTTTGAAGCTACGTCTTTTTCAAACTTAATAAAAGGGATTCCTGGCATTATGTAAGCCATATCAATAAAGCTACACTTGAGAATTGTCTTATTCACTTTAAGCCCACAATAAGTGAAGTCTTTTGAATAAGAAAAAACAGCTGGAATTTCTGACAACATCAGCTCCTTCCCTTCAAAGGCATGCACTCGAGAGATATTAATCCCTCCATTTATAATATTAAAGTCACGAGCTGCGAAGCTTGCGAAACTCATAAGGGATACGAGACCTATAATTAAATATTTCATTTTCTCTCCTAAATTATCGTTTACAATTATTTGCTGAAGTTACCGGGCCTTTGCCTCTTTGGCGCTGCTCACTAAAGCAACTCGCTCTTACATTTTGACAGGTTTGAGCTGACTCAACTGGTCCCTTGTATCGATTTAAAGTCTCAAAGCACTCTGAGCTGTAGACACGTTTACACGTTTTAGCCGATTGACCAGGTCCGTAGTATCTTCTCATAGCGTCGTAGCAAGATTCAGAATGAACACTCTGACAGTGGCTTGCACTATTTCCAGGTCCCATTGATCTTCTAGCGTCATCAAAACAAAAATCTCTTACACCACGACATCTTCTTTGCGCTTCACTCGATCCAAAATAACCACTGAGATCAGAGAGACAACTGGCAAAAGAGCTTGTCAGGGAAAACATAAAAACCATACAGATTAAACTTTTCATTGCACTCCTTTTAAATTCTTTAAATACTTGTGTATTTCAGTCTGCAATTTAAAAGCCAGTGATAAAGAACAAAAATTCAGGCCCTTGCCGCGCCGCAAGGTGCGCAGTGACAGTCCCACTTTGACTCTTTAGTAGAGATTATTGGATGGCGGTCTCAAAATGGAAGCCAAAATGAATTGAAAAATTTAAGACGGGAGAACTACTGAGAAATAATTGAGCTCGTGAAATATGAAATTTATTTACCGACAATTTGAACAAGCGCCTCAAAAGGTTTCTTATAATTTCCAACATTGAACTCGGTTTTTAAAATCTGCAAGATATCTTCTACTTTAGAACTATCACAATTGTGTTCAAAAAAATGATGAACAAATTCGTGGGCCAAATTAAAAGTACAACTCAGTGGAGACGTTTTTAAAGACCCCAAACCTCTAGGAAAGCCAGATCCATCAGGTCTTTCATGGTGCGTGAGGATTAACGTACCAACATCAGAGGGAAAACTTTCTATCTCGTGGACGAGTTCATAATTGAGCTGAGGATGCTCCTTTAAAAAGTTAAGCTCAGCCGCGCTCAAACTATCGCTTAAACTCTCATTCGTCAGTATATTGACCCTTGAGGAAGCTTCGCTAAGACCTATATCATGCAAAAGAGACGCAATACTAAATTTTTTATAAATTGAAGATGTACTCCACTCCATTTTTTGAGCGATTTCACAACTAATATAAGAGGTCATTAAGCTGTGAGAATAGAGAAATCCGTCATTAGTCATCATCTCTAAAAGCATTTTAAAAACTTTAGGGTTACTTTTTTTAATCGTTGAAACTGTCGATTTCGTTATTGCGTTCACTGTATCAATAGTGACTTCATTAATTCCAAGATCATTACAAATATCATGAATAAAGGCTGCACCGACAAGTTCAGTCTCAAATCTATTTTCAAATTTTAGATCTTTTTGACTTAAGATTGACTCCAATTGCTCAGAAAAAGAATCTATAAAGTGTTTAAATTCCGCCGCCTTCACATAAAAAAACTTAATTTTCTCATCATCAATATATCTTTGTAACTGACCTTTAATAAAGACATCACCTTCTTTAATTAATTTTACATACTTTTGCTCAGACAGACGGATATACACGTCAACACTTACTGGGTTGTGATTAAAGAACCTTTCAATTTTAACTGGCTTGTATTCGCGATCACTATCAGAGGGAACAAGTTTTTTGATAAAATTCAACACTTTTTCAATATCAAAAGGTTTTTCGAAATAATGATTATAACTGTTGGTTTGGTAGAAATCACTAAATTCAGCGTGATCCTCTGGGAAATCAGAGCTAATCAACAGACAAGGGACTTTGTTTCCATTTTCTTTTAAATAGCCATAGACATCGCCGCCATTACCATCTGGCATATTGTAATCGGTTAAAACCAGTTTTACATCGTCATTCTCTTTCATATATGAAATGAGCTCATTGCCAGAATCAAATTCCACC
The DNA here is from genome assembly GCA_963719505.1 of Halobacteriovoraceae bacterium. Lineage (GTDB taxonomy): Bacteria > Bdellovibrionota > Bacteriovoracia > Bacteriovoracales > Bacteriovoracaceae > CAKZJW01. The sequence continues at coordinate 261,921 of CAVRCF010000002.1, read as the reverse complement.
AGCTCACATTCCAGCTCGCCTTCAATCGTCGATCCAAGAAGATCTCTTAAGATGACATTGTCCTCTGCATATACAATTTTGAATTTTTGTGTCATAGGCAATTCTTAGCTCATTGTGACTCTAATTATGGTGAGAAACTTAATTTAAGACATCTATACTAACAAATTTTCAGGTATTTGTCTCGATCCTTTTAGAATAAGAGGATATGAACTTTAAATGCGTGGAAACACATAAGATGCTACAAAGCTTTGACAATCGTGAGACAACCCACGAGGGAGGATCCCTAAACTTACTATGACAAAGCTATTTTGATTCTTTATTCATTTTTTCAATATCTAAAAGGTACTGCTCAACAAAGTGCTTATCTTTTGGAGAAATCTCACCAACTCTATCAAAGTGCTTTTTGGCCTTGGCCAAACTTGCGGGTTCTCTCGACTTTTTGCCATGAAAGAATTCTAACCTGCCAGCAAAGTATTCAGCCTTTATCCTAAAAAACGACTCTGATTTTATTTTTTTTTTTTTATTTTCCCCTTTCATTTCTCTCCTTTTTTTTTTTTCCCCTTCTCCCCCACCCTTTGTTTTCCCTTCCCCCCCTGGATTGGCCACTTAAAACATTTTTTTTAGCCTCAACTTTTTAATTAATTGGTCTCCAAAAAAACTATAAAAATCAATTTTATGCTCTCTCGTTAACTGATCAATGTTTTTTAAAACAAAGTCGAGTAGGACACGCTCCTTGGCCTCCGAGCCTTGGGTATACATCGATGCAATTCTATATTGAGTAAGCGGATGATTAGGAAAATCATTTTCCAAAATCTTTTGATACTTTTTAGCAACTTCATCATTATCGGCATTTGAATTTAATTGAGAATAATAGTCGATAAAAAGTACATTTCGGGGATCAAGTTTTATCATTTTATCCGCTAAGGAGAGAGCTTTTGAAAGAGAGTCTCCCTCAAAGGTTCCATAGCTATGATAGCCAAGCATTCTTGTCGCCTTGCTTGCAAAATAATAACCATAAGGATTATCCGGCAGTTTCTTTATGAGACTATTAGAGACCTGAAGAAGTTTTCTATTACTCCTATTATCTGAAAGATCCTCTAGTACTGACAAATTTAACTTTCCGCCAGCAAAAAGCTCTTTCAATGGATCCTCTTTGATAAAATTTTTATCTAATGTGAATGAAAAATTAGTATTGGCACAGCTGTCAATTCTATCGACTAAAATTTCCCATTCATCTTTAATAAAGTCTTCATGCTTAAGAGTTTTTTTCTTTATTTCGAATTTAGAGATAACCTTAATGCCTTTCTTGTTCTCGGTAATTTTTCTCGAAACATCAATCCACTTCGATTTGACATTGCAATTTGCAAAAGATGAATCGACAATCTTTGCACCTTTTAGAAAAGTCATCTCTTTATGCTTTAGCTTAGAGGAGATATAAAAGTCAGTTACTCTCTTTTTATTTGCAAGGGCATAAACTTTAGTGATCTTATTTTCAAACTCGTAAAGAAACCATTCATCTTCTTTTAACAAATTATTCTTTGCGCTATATGTAAAATTAACCTTCTCATTTTTAATTATATTCGAATTTCTTTTGAGTCCTGAAATTTTCCAGTCAAAAGGAGACAGTCTCTCGTTTGATGACTTTAGTAGTGATTTATCATGTTCATTTTCGTCCTTAGAACCAGAATGAAACGCTTTGGCAAAAATTCCATCGTACTTCAATATCCCCCGAGCTTTTACAAGATCTCCTTCAAAATCGAAAGCTTGCTTAACGAGCATGCTAGAAGTCATCCCATCAATAATTCTATCAAGATCTTTATTATTCGGCTTTAACACAAAAGTTTCTCTATCAGAGATATCTTCCATGGCCCCTCCAAAAGAGACTTTATTAGTAGGATCCACCCAATAGGTACCTTCATCAGCGTCCACGGCCACAACCACATGATTAAACGCACTCATAGATGGCGCCAAGGACTGGGGAAAATAGCCACTCCCCTTCATTCCTCTATAAACTAGGGGAAGGATACGAGACAATTCCTTGAGCTTTCAAAAGGGACACAGTAAGACTCGTAAAATCCTTACAATCACCCGTCATGGTTTTTGCGATTTCACTTAGGTCTCTTGGGATAAGCTTTCCCTTTGAAGTATTCCAGTAACCAATATAGGTAATCTTTTTTATAATTTCAGACAACGTATAAGTAACTTTATCTTTATGAGATGTAATCTTTGATGCATTAGATAAAATATATTGGAATTCTTCAGGAATCTTCTGTTCATAAACTGATCTGTACTGAGGTTCAATTCTTTTTGTTAAAAAGTCCCAATTATCATCTGTTGAGATATCAATAAATGCGACCTCTTCTTTTACAAGACTTGAGAAGTACTCCCCAACAGGTAGGCGCAGAACTGGCTTTTTAAGTGCCAACTCAATAAAGTAGTGACCATCTTTTTCATACTTCTTAACATCTAAGACCTTTTTATTATCATTAAGAAAATAGTTAATAGGTATTTTTGACTTCACAACTGTCCGGCTGGATTTCTCAAATTCATAAAGACCAAAAACATGTCTTTGTGAGTAATGCCCTAAAACTGATGGCTTATTGGTGGTTCTTGTATACCCATACCGTACCGTTGTCCCAATACTTAAATTATGAAAGCCTATTTTAAAGGCCTTGTATGAGTTAAATCCCTGATCTTTTTCACTTAAAGACTTAGAAGTTAGTTTCGTGATATCTATAGGAGAGATGACTCCATTATTAACTGTCTCAGCTTTTGTAATGACAACTTTTGATATATTTTCATCAAAAGTCACTTGGCGAAATTTTAAAGCTTCAATACCCTCTTTTTTTAGTATCTTGTATGAGATTTCATTTTTCTCGGTATAGCTTCCGTCTTTATTGACTTCAACGAAGGTTTCATTATTTGTGATTTCATAACTAAGATCGTCAAAGGTCGCCCACCTAGCAAAGCATTGTGGCAGAAGTCCTATATATAAAAATGTTAAAAATAATCTCATTAATTCTCCTATCTTTAATCCCTTCGGCATCTAAACGATCAAGAATTAGTTAATAAATCTTAATGCTCCTCAATGCCGCTGCAAAACGTTTGATTTGCTTATATAAGGAGCCAAACCTTAAATATAATTAAGAATCTTTGACGGAGAAAGAGATGTTTTCAGTATTACATAGTTAATATTTCAAATATTCACTTAACACAAGATCGAGGTTATAAGACAAGAGTCATGAGAGAGAACCTAGAATGAGACTATACAATGAGATGTTTTTTTAAAAAGATTATCAAAAAATTTAATAAGAAGTTTAATGAGAATTTAACTACTTCAATACTGCTAATTCTAATACTCCTTATTCTTTTACATAAAGGATGTAAGAAAATTATGGATTATAAGTGGACTATTGAAAACAAAGCAATCGCAGTAGAAACAAGATAAAGAATTTCAAACAACCATAATCGATACCCTTCTGAAGAAAATTCATCAGGTGATTAAAAGATTAGCGGTATTTTCAATTATTAATTGTTCGACACAACTCCTGATACTTTCAATAAACTTCTCTATATTATTGTTTTATATCAATTTACTTTCTTCATTTTTCTGTATAGGAACCATTTAAATAAAAATATAGATCCGAATACAAGCAACGAAACTATTGAACTTGTTATAGAACTCATTCCATCATGCTTTTCCGCTGAGATTTTAGCTCTTTTATATGTTTTCCACTCTTCTTTAATTTCTTCATCAGAGCGTTTCTCAACTTTTTCATCGTCTTTTTCGTACTTATTTTCTTCTGTCACCTGGGTATAGTATTTAATATCATTATATTTAGAGAATACTGAGGAACTCAAGGATGCCTCAGGTGACAGGACGGATAGCAGTCCTGATGCAAATGTAAAGATACTTATGGCCATGCACATTGAGCAAAATGCCATAACAGATACTAAATAATTTTTCATAATATTATCTCCATTTATAGTTAATCTTGATTTCCCAAGTAAACTCAGCCCCTGACAAATCAATATACATCTGATCTGAGTCGGTTTTGTATCTATTCAAATAGTTTCTCAAAAAAGAAATATTAATAAGTTTGCTGTTTATTTTATAAATCATTCTTTAATTATACGACACGACAGAGGCAAATTTCGAAATAAATAGTTAATTTAAATTAAGGAAAGACCACAAAAAGGAATCTCTTTAGATGCATGTTAGTTTTGGATTATTCTCAAGGTATTTTCTAGAACAAACTCAGTTAAAAAGCAATCGCAAGTCCTAAAGTCCCAAATAGCCCTGAGGCATCTAAGTCAGTCTGTGTCGAAATACTTACGATATCCGCGGCACTAAGCCTCAAGTCGTCTGCCTGTTGAGACCGATACCCAACATTCATGACAAAAAATGAATAGCGAGAAAGCTCCATTTTAAATTTACCAAAGATTTCAAATAAAAATGAAGTACTCTCTCCGGTAACTTTAACTCCTTCATCTTCACTTCGAAAATCAATTGAGATATCACTTTTCGGAGAATAACCAAGCGTTACTCCTGGCCCAAAAAACGTCTTACCATTTTCTCTAAGACTAAAGAGCATTGCATATCGAGCAAAAAGAGTATGTATATCTACGGTCTCGTAAATTTTAATGGTTTGACCGGAGTCAGGTTTATATTTGGCTTCTTGTTCAGCTTTAAAAAGTTGATAACCGATACCAATTTCATGTTTGATGGTACTTCCATTGATATTTCGATCTAAAAAGGATTTTCCGATTTCAAATTCAAAGATTGTTGCAGATCTAAACTTGCCCCAATTTGTCTCTCCGTCTAGGCTACTGTAAAATTCATCATTCTCATCCTCAATCTCTTCGGGAGAAAACATAGACTGACCGATTTTGACTTCAAAATATCCTCGGCTGTTTTGATCGAAGTGTTGATCAGCCAATTGCATTTTCAGGATCTCAGAGCTTTCATTCTGAACGTCCTCTAAATATTGGATTCGTTTTTTCAAAAGATCTATTTCATCGACTTTCAGGTCGACTGATTCTTTTTTGACATCATCAGAGTTTTCATTGTTTTGAGCAATTGCAGCAGAAACAAACAGCACACTACAAAAGAGTAGAAATTTAATCATAAGCCTTCCTAGCTTTTAAAATTTATTTTTGTATTTTAACACATGTGTGTTTTTTTACACCTGGTAGATTTTTCCAAAAGTTCAATCTCTTTTGGCAAAGATCAACGTCGCTGTAACAAGAATTAGCAAAGAGTTTATTCTGATCAGTCATAAGACAAAATTGATCAACACCAGAAGCAGGAAGTCGATATGAGTTATCCGCTAGTTTTGATTCATACATCGAATCAACAACACTATATGAAAAAGAGTTAAAAGATAACGTTAATAGAATAAATGCAGTAAATAGTTTCATAAATCTCCCCTGTTAGTTCTAACTCTTAATTTGCACAAGTGATGCCAAAGTCTATAGTGATGGAGAACAATAAGTGCCCGATAGTACTTAAGAGATTGCATTAAGATATCTTGATGAGAGATAAAATTGACTTTAATAATTACAGTGTCAAAAATTTATACGAATTTAGTTAAGGTCTAGATAAAAAAACTAGGACCAACTATGCGTACATTAAATGGCACCAACAGAATTGAGCGAATTACCTCCAAAACAGAAGTAACAATGTAAGTTCTTAATAATGAGGAAGATTCGTAAATACAACAATCACCTTAATTTAAATTAATCCTCTCCAGCTATACTTGAGCTACAATATATCCTATGACAAAGTTTAATATTAAAGACATTCAATATGAAATAGCTTCTCCTTGTAATGAAAAGTGGGAGCAAATGAAGAAGATTAATAATAGTTGTCGACACTGTAGTCAATGTGAAAACCTGGTCTATGATATAAAAGAGATGAGTGAAGATGATGTTCAACAATTATTTTCAACGAATCCTAACCATCTAAGTTTCTGCTTAAAGGTTTATCAAAGAACTGATGGAAGAGTTTTGTTAAAGGATTGCTCGTTTGACTTTAAAGATGCAAAGAATTACGCAATAAAAGGGAAACTTAAAGTGGCGGTTTTTATAATATTACTATTACTAACTCCGATTGCTTTCTTTAAAGACAAACTTATAAGTAAATTAGTATCAATGGTTGATACGACTTACGGTGGCGTTGGTTATCGAGATCGGGAATAATTTAATTAACTAAGCATGGCTGAATAAAGTTAAATCTGAATATGTGATTTTTTTAACAAATGACATTTAATATCCTTTAATTGCTAATCTTCTAATTTTTTTCCACAGTTCATGCACTCTAGCTTAAATGTCGCTATAGTGGCTGCGTGAAATTGCTTACCGCATTTCGGGCACATCAACTTTCCAGATTGATAATTTATAACGATCTCGAAAGTCAGTAATAAAACAATTATTACTGGCAACAATATCCCCCAATCAATCCAAAAATAATCTTCAAAATAATTAATAAATATGACAAAAAGAGTTATACCGAGCCATCTAACCTTTCTCAAATTATAAATAAATTCAATCTTCTTTGTTTCATCTTTCATTAACTTACCTGTTTAGATGTATACTGTTGTTGAGAACTAACCTTTAAATATATGCCGATCCACAAGAGGAATACGATCTCGGTTTACTTTCCCAATTACACCTAGCCTCTCCTTCAGTAAGTCGTATATATAGCGACTATGAATATCAGACTTATAGCTACTACCCAGTTCTCGAAGCCCGAGGGTATTGAATCGATAAACTTTCCGATTCGTTTCAATAAAAATTTCATCATCCTCATAATCCAAACCAATGATATCTTCTAACAATAAAGTACCTTTCTTTTTAGGATGAAACCTTTTGGAAAGATCAATTATTTCAAACTTTAGCCTTCTTCTTTGGATGCGAAAAATTAAAGTCGTTGAGAGTCTCTCGACATAAAAAAGAAATACTGCTGATAAGACAACCACAACGAGTCCGAATTTTAGATAGCTTCCATTCTCTCCTTCAGCTATTGCCTCCATATTGATTGCCATAGTTAACATTAGGCAAAGCAAACATGTGCTAAAAAAGACTCTGAAGAGTCTTTGATTTTTAGCTTTGAAGGTTCGTGGCTTAAACTCTGAGGAGTTCATTGATAGTTAAAGACCATTATATTTGTTCCATATTTTTATTATACGATACACCCACAATAAAATTAGAAATAAATAGTTAATTTAAATTAAGGAAAAAAACTACGGACAATAGTCCATAAATTATCTGGGACATAACCGCTTACCGCAAAGTAGCCACATAAAACTGACTAAAAAGTCAATAATATCAAGCACTTTGACGGTGGTGGAGGTGCCGGTATCGTTGCAACCCTATAATATTATTAAGGTTACCGTACCAAGTGTAGCCAAAATAGCCACCAATCTTCTTTTCACTTTAAGAAAATAAAACCTAAGTGTAACAAACCAACCATAAACCGATTCAAGGGTTTAGTCCACTTGAATGATAGTGCCCCCTTCCCGATAGTTACAAGTTCTTTTTTAGAGTTAAATAAAAGTTTATGTTACTTCTTTTTAATATCTACCCTACAGATGTAATCAGAATTTATGCGAACTTCATCTGCCCCATCCTTAGAAGGAAAAATAAATTCACTTTTCATAGACGAAGGTTTATTCAAGCTACAGTTTATAAATCTCTCACTGCTTAACCCATATCTATTCCTTCCCTCTCCCAGAGGAAAGGAGTGAATAATCTCAGCTTCACTGCGAAACTCATACAACCCTTCTGCCTGATGCACAACTTGACCTGGACTATACACAAATCCACTATGATTAATAATTCGCTTTTCAAACTTGTCTTTTATTCTTTCTTCCGGATTGAAGTAATTCACAGTCTTTGATATTGAAAAGTTTCTTCGATGATACAGTATGTTCGAGTTGTTTGGTTACTTCAATGTTTTCAAGGCTAGATTTTGCAAGGTCAGATAATCTTTTACTTGTTAACTTGATTATCTCAGAAGGACTTTCTATTTGGCTTGAAGAATAAAGACAAAAAATTTCCCCTCCAAAACTAGGAATGTCTTTGTAACTAGAACCATAGCCGAAACTAAAAAACTTTTCGTTCTCAAATTCACCACCACATGAGTAGGTTTCATTTACTATAATCTTTTCATCGATATTAGTTTGAAGATTTAAAGAGCAATTCTCAACTTCATCGCCAGAAGCTGAGGACAAAGTTGCTTTATATTTAATCTTATCTGACTTGCTAGAGGTCCAAATATGGGGAAACCTTGAAAATGTTTTTCCTTCGAACCTCAAAGCCACGTTGCAGTGCAACTTGCTCCCTTCTTCGCCGATTGCAAAGAAAGAAAAAAAAGTAAGTATTATGAATAGAATGTTCACTTTTGTTCTCCTTATTGATTTACTATACCTGAAATTGGATCCAACTCAAAAGAGGTTCTTTCAAGATTACCTATAGGAGGTTTGAAGCCTATTGGGATTAGCAGACGTTACTATCCTTAATAATATTTAAGGAATGATGCCACGTTCATCAGCATCAATCTCTGTTCTGTAAGTATCGTATACTGCATGGGACATATATGTATGACTTCTTTAGTTTTAGATCTAAAATCGCTCCCTAAGCCGTGAATAAAGTCTTTTGTTGACTCAACTATGGCCTCTATAATAAGAGATTCCAACTAGGACCAGAAAGAATATTACAGCCCCAAGAAAGAGAAGATTATTTAATTTTTCTTTTTTGGAAAACTCTTTTCTAAGACCTCTTTCAGATAAATCGTCTTTCACCTTTATCAGGCTTATTTGTTCAAATCCGTATTTCTCAATAATCCTACCAATAATTTCTTCAGTAGCGACTAAGTAGAAATGATACTCTTCAAATCGATTAATATAACAAATAGATTTATCCTCAGATAAAATTGATGATGTATGAACAAGATCATGTGAGTCAACTTCATCTACTTTATCAATGAATACATCCTCACCCATCTCTTCACAAGTTATCAACCTCAAAACGTTATTTTCTTTGAAAGACTCTTTAATACTATTAACAAGAAGTGGATGAAATTTTCGTTCATATGGTACAAATATATTTTCTTTTTGGAGTAAATCATAAAATTTATTGTACTCTTGAACATCAAAAAGTTCTTCATCTCTGAACGCGTCAGTGCCTTGGTGAAGTAACTTCCAAATTTCTTGATAGGTATGACCTGTTAGATTAGAGATTTCCGCCCAGGTTATTATTTCTGTTTCTGTCTCAAAATCCAGTAAAGCAGGATCAATATCTTTACTATTCTTATTAACTCTAAAAAAGGGGGAAAGTAAGCATGCAACCTCTTTTTCACTTCCAAATACTAAGGGATCGAAGTAAATACTTATAAATTTATTTTCAAGATCTGACTTATACTCCTCTCTTTCAATAGCAGAAGAATCTTCTACATCAGATTGAATTATATCTATAATATGAGCCACGTCGTCATTTGAAAGGGACAAATAATCTGGTCCAAATCTGTGAGCCTTTGGTGCTTTGAACTTTCTAAATTTAAGTACGTACATAAAATCCTATTTCAATAGATTATCAATTTTGATTATCATATTTCAATATACCATTTTCAACTATGCTCTTTCAATTTTCGAATGTAGCGATTAGTCCCGTAAAAATCATCATTCCGAATATTAATCTTGCAACAATCGTCCCGACTATCGATTGAGGCATAGTCTATTTAGTCCTTTTAAAAGCTCACTACATATCAAATCAATCTTTATATCTAATTACTTCTCCCATTACTGCTTGTAAATTGTAACAACTTCGATCGACTCCTTGGTCACAAAGCTTTCCTGACACATTTTTATAAAAGATGATATTGCCTGACTCTTTATAGTAATATTTTGCAAAGTTACGACAGACAGTTTTTTCTCTATAATTAAATTTTCCAATTTTTGAACAGAATTCAACTAATCTGTCAGTTGTTTCTTTGTATCTAGGGTGAGAGACCGTAAAAGTCCTAGTCAGATAAGCATGGTAACAACTCAATGGAAAACCATTTAGACATGATCTTAGAGCGTACTTTAGCTTTTTTTCAGTTTGTCCATCTATTGCAAATATATAAGATACCAACCTGCATTGGTGATTACTAAGCTCCTCACATTTTTTCAACCATTCAGCTTTCTTGATTTTTTTCAATTTCTTATTACTCTTATCAAAAACTCTGTAAATATCTGTTTGCCATAGATCCTCAGAGTCTAATTCTACTTTCACTTTTGACTCTCTGTTAATGGAGTATTCCGAATAGATCTCAAAACTATTGTCTACAATCAAGTCACAAAAGCCTAGTAAGGCTGACATATATACTACTAAAAACCAATGAACTGGTGGAATATATATAGGCTTGGAGATATCTCCTGAGACCAATTTATCATTTATGTATATATGCGCTCGAGGAAAAAAGTATAAGTGCATGCCACAAACAACTTTTAAGTGAAATTTGCGACCATGTTTCCCTCTTACTTCTTCATCAATTAAAATATGGTCATATTTTTTCAGATCTATGAAAGGACTTAAGTGTGAAGCAATCTTTTTTTCATTAAGAAAGACCTCTTCTTTTCCACTCAAAATTCCAATATGATCTCTAACGAGAATTATATCTTCATCAAATTTATAGGCGTTTTCTTTCACCTTAAAAATGGTATTAAAACTATTTCTTTTCAAAAGGACCCTATTATTTATATTTGTAAAACTAGATATCCGATAGTGCTACTAGCTCCACGAAGTTCTTTAGGTTAAATGACAATAACTAACATTATACTCCGCTGCAGGAGTATTTTATGAAATAAATGATTAAGTTTAATTAAGGAAAGACTACTCGACTAAGTAGTCCAAAATTATCTTGGGAGATTACCATTTACCGCAAAGTAGCCACATAAAACAGACCCAAAAATCAATAATATCAAGCACTTCGACGGTGATGGAGGTAAAGGTGAAGGTGAAGCTATTATAACATATCGAAATTCTTAACTTACAATCTATGAATTACTACATTAAACTACAACGTTATTAAACTTGGCTCAATACCCATATTCTTTATTGCATTTTAAAATTAGATCTCTGTGTTTCTCCCGAACATCTGCTCGATACAGTATGAACCCAAATCGAATTGCTTTTTCGCAATAATTTTCACTAAGATAGTCAAAAACCTCTTTGTTAATTTCAGCTTTTACAAAAGTTTCTCCTAGCGCATTTCGTAATGCCAATTGACTGTCAGCAGGCAAAATACTTTCATAAGTTTTTAAAAGATCCAAATCTAACAATTCTTGCATGTAATCTAAGTCATAATCTTTGCTAGAAAATGTTCCAAACCTTGTATTACTTTCAAAAAAGCTAGATAAAATCAAAAATGCTTTAGGATGTAGGTTATTTACTTTCTTCTTTAGTGTCCTCCCATAAAAAACTGAATTTATGCCTAATACGATATGGCTCAAGAGTCTACTCAAAAGAACGAACACATAGTTTATCGCACAGTAAAATGCAACAAACAAGAAATAGAATAAGACATGTGTTGTTTCAATTATCTGATTCTTGTCAAATGCGAACATAATTACAATCGTAATTAATAAGCTAAATATATTAGATAATTTATTCCTCTTAAAACCAATCGTCTCTAGTAAATTTTCAAACATATTAACCTCTACAGCCATAGAATCACTTATCCATATGCTTACATATTTGGTTCAGCTAACCTTTTTATGAGCCGTACTGTAAGCCCCATCAATTGCTAGGTAGTCTATTTCCTTCATCACTATCAAAGCTAAATTAAGAATATCACATTGATTATATTGCACATCATAGTCATCTTTTTTCCTTCCGTTATTATCACCCTATAAGATCAGTGTGTACGCACTCTAATGCCATAAATAATATTTTCAATGTATCCTTCGTAAAAGTCCACTTCCAAATATCTGGTGATCTCTCTGGTGGCTAAATTAACGAGAGCATTTAAATATCAAAAAAAGTTCTTTCTGTTTTCTGACTAATTTAAGCGTTCGACATAATTCGACGATTCAAGATTTTTCTCTATCATTTCGATGTAACCATCGATTTTATGGTCGAGAAATGTCGCTTTATAACCAACTTCAAAGAAAATTTTAAGAAAAGTAGTTTTGCTCAAAGCTTCATCAAAGTGATGTCTGTACCTACCCTTTTTATCGAAATAAACTCCAGCACTCGGATGTTTATACTTCAACATATCATCATTTACAATTGTTAGCCATTTTTCAGCTTTAGCAACTTGGTCTCTTACCCACTTGGACCTTGAGCGAATAGTCTTAGGAAGCAGAACTACCAATCTCAAGAATACAATAATGAAAGCTCCCGCAAACATGATTCGAGGAATGATATCAGAATCATTCACAAGCCTAAATATCGGTAATTTGCCCTCTTCTGTAATGATTTCATCAATGCCTACAGGCGGAGCTCCAAAAGTATAGCAGCCTAATACATTGTTAGTTGACTTAAAATCCTCATATGCCAAGTATGCTAGTGCTCCGCCGAGAGAATGCCCTGAGATATAAAGATTTTTTTTTCTTAGGTAAACACCTTTCAATTTTTTCTTTCACTGTCATATAGCTCTCATAGAATCCACTATGCTTGCTTCCAAGGTGCCCGTTTACCAAAGGAGCATTCAAATCTGTTAAAATATCCAGGTAATTAGCTTCAGTTCCAGTAAATACCAAAAAATAATCATCTTCAATTTTTGCTAAATAACCTTTGGTGCCTGACTCCTTATCGATTATGACTCTCACCAACTCAAACCCTTCTGATTTCAAATTTTTTTTAAAGGGTTCGAGAGTTATATCAAATTTTTCATAAGCTAATTTAGAAAGCTTAGCGCATTGTAATGCCTGCCTAAGGTCAATATTTCTCATCGTAATTTCTCCTACTCCTGAACCAGGATTGACTTATGCATCCCATGTGCAAAATATTCAAAGCCCAAGACACCTTTTATTTTATTCTCTAGCTCGTTTTCAAGCATTCTAATGAGGAATGCGTGAGGTGGTATATAAATTTTGTCTTTGCCTGAAATCTCTCTAACAGTCGTATTCAAAGTCAATAGCTTTTTATCGAGCGCCATACGAAAACTTTCATATGAAGGATATTCAGCAAGTAGAAGTTCTGTGATTTCGGCCAAGATGTTATCAATCTTATGTGACATCTTCGAGTTGAAAACATCTGGAGCCATTGATTTTAGAGCGCCGATGCTCTGTTCATATAGAATGGCTTGATATTTTTTGCAATCTTCCCCGTTTTTGAAGCGTGGAACAGTATGTTTGATAAAACTTTCAATCATATCAGACATATAAAATGGTTCTATAGCGTTGATGTCTTCACCAATTGGTTCCAAACTTTCAGAAGAAAGTTCAATTGAAACACCTTTAATATAAGAGTTTTCGTTTTGATCTAAGAATTTTTTAGTTTGAATTTCTTCACAGATTTTCTCTATTAAGTTTTCAGGGATGTACTTGGAGTTTAGAGGATATTTTAAACCAAGATTTAGAGCCATATATGCTAACTCTGCACAATACAAGTGGTTCTCAGCCTTTTTTAACCAATTTATCGAATCTAAATAACCACAGAGTCCTCTTAGGAGATGATCACCATACTCTAAAATCTCATCGTGAGTAAGTGCACTCAGAGGGTCTCCACCATTATAATCTTCGGGGAAAACAGTAAAGGTGTTCAAAATCAAAAGCCAAGTTTTAATATTTTTAATGAAACCTTTTCTATCTTCTTCTTTTAATCCTCCTGGAAACTTTAATCTTATAAAAGTCATTGGGTAGTCAGGTTCACCAAATAAACCATTTTGATATGCTTGTGGATTATTAATAGTCATAGCACCAAGCTTGCCATTGATTTCAGTAAGGGTAAGGATTTGAATGTGACTACAATGAAGTTTCATTTGTTCTTTGAAATCTTGTTCCGGTTTGATTACATGATTCTTAACAGCTATAAGAATACCCTCTTCTTTTAGAGCTTCGATCAACTCAATTTGATTTGTTTCCATAAAGTCATCATAAGGTATATATTTTAAAAGCTTAGCTTCACGGTATAGAGCGTGAACATCGGAGCTTATGACTTTATCATCAGAGAACTTAAAATGAATTTTAAACATATCATCATCGGATTCAAATTGCGTCCCTAGGACATGGTTAGCCCTCATATACACGTAATTTTCAGATGGATTTTGTTCCGCTTGAGGATTTGACTCCTGAACTTTGGGTGAAGACTTTGCGCTCATATTGAACTCCTTTTCATTGCAGGTATTGACCATCGAGTAGAGTTCATGCAGAATTAAGTTCTCACAAATAATTCAGAGCTCTTTAAATGACCAACATCTAGGTGTTTATTTTGAAGAGCTCTTTTTCCATGGCTCTTCTTCTACTTAATAATTATGTTAAGACCCGTTGTAAAACAATTCAAATCTGTATTACTCCTCGTCGACAGAGAGATGTAACAAACGGATTATCATTTCCCTGAACCTTTTTGATTTTCATATTTCTCTTACACTCCCAGCTAGTTGGGGGTGAGCCAATTGACCATTTTTCAAGATCTGGCAGCTGCTTCAAAACATCTTTTTTAACAGGATATTTCCAAACCATATAAAGGTAAGTTCTTGCGATCGCTCCCCTAATCTCAAATCTGGGTTCTGCAAAATCTGAATTAGATTCAAAGTCACATTTTCCAAACTCGCGTTTTTCACCATCGATATATTTGAAAATCTTATTAGATCTAACGGCGTTTATAACACCGATACTTGGATATAAATTATGCATATCACCTTCGCCAGTTCTATCTTGCTTTGTAGTGTACCAAGATTTAGGCATAAGATGTTCCCATTCAATTTTCCTTCTTTGCCCTCTGTATAACTTACTCTCAAATCCGCAGGAATCATAACGGATCTCTTTAGTAGTAGGAATAAACTTGCAATCGCAATATATTGTTCTATCGTAGTCAGCGTAAACGCTTACTAATTTCTTTTTAGCAGTACCGAAAGACAAAACATCTGAATAAGCGAAATAAGGTAGAAGTCCCACATAAAAGAGGCTCAAAACTCTCATTTCTCCGCCCTACCAATATAATAATATTCAGAATCATCTTTACCAAATATCTGCTGAAAGTAAGCTAACTTCAGAGTGTTAACTATAGATTGCATAAACTGAGTTTCTCTTAACATTTCAACACTAAACATAAGACTTATATTTTCCTTATTAGCCGTAACAAGTTTTTTATCAAATTTCATGTTTTACCACCTTAAAAATATTGCAGAAATTTTCAGTTGTTGTACTTTAACTACAACATGATGTAAGCTTAACACAACACCTGTTTGTGTTGTAAAGTTTATACAACAAAATTCGTAATAATCAATAATTTTAATACTTTATAGATTTAATTTTAATTATTTTCAACTGAAGCCGATAAAGTGTTGTAGACAAAAGACAACACCCAATGTATAATTAAGTACGCGCGGTGGCCAACGCTTCGCATTGGCGATCGCGTCAAAGGAGTTTTATGACAAATAACAAGTTTGGAGACAGATTTACAGAATTAAGAATTGCTGCAGGCTTTTCGTTAAGAAAGTTTTGCAAAGAAATGACTTTAGATGCGGGTAATTGGAGTCGAGTCGAGACTGGAGTATCTAATCCCCCCACTGATAAAGAGTTTTATGACAAAGCTGTTAAACTATTTGATGGGACTGAAGAAGTAAAAAACGAGTTAGTTTCATTAGCAAATGCTGTAAAAATTCTTCCCAAAGATCTTCATGACTCAGAGCTAATGGAACACATGCCTGTAATGCTAAGAAAAATTAATGGGCAACAGTTGAAAGAGGATGAAATAGATAACTTAGTTAAATGGATCAAAAATACGGTAACAAAAGAAAATGAATAAAGAGAAACTAACTGTTAAGTACTTAGAAAAAGATGAAATTGAGGCGATCGTAGATCAAATTCATAAAGGAAAAAGTATCAAAGATTATCCTTTTGAAGTTGAGCTATTTCTCTACAATGAATTTAAATACAGAGTTATGCCCTGTCCTAGGTTGGAGGCTGGATGTAAAATTGATACAGCTTTAGTTGCATGTAAAAAAATCCTTAGAATTGATGAATCGATATATGAAAAGCAACCTAAAAGAGCTAGGTTTTCAATTGCACATGAAGTTGGCCATTTAGTACTCCACAAGGAATTAATTGAAATGATGGTCGAAGCTCTCATAGAAGCACAAAAAACAGATGATTATGCATCTATAATTAATTTCTTACCCAATACGCAATATAGAAGTGCTGAATGGCAGGCAGACTATTTTGGAGGAGCTTTGTTAGCTCCCAAAAGTATTCTTGAACCAAAATTGTTAGAGTTAATTGAAGAAAGAAAGTCTAAGTATAATTCAATAGATGAATTTGACGATGAGGATATCGACATTATTTACCATGACCTTGCAAAGATCTTTGATGTAACCAAACCAGCAATAACAGTTAGATTAAGTGCTGCCGAACTAGATTATCACATATACTTGTAATTAAACCTATCACATCACTTGATTGAAAAATTTGTTTTCTATAAAGAAGTTAACTACATTACAGAGAACTAAATATTCAAAGAAACTTCAAGTTCTCGGTCGCTCCCTTCTCTTCAATCCCAGACAATCTCATGTAATAAGCCATAGTCTTAAGATCTCGCCACCCACAAATCTTCATAACTTTAATAGGCTCAACCCCTGAGCCAATAAGTTGAGTAGCAAAACAGGCTCTTAAAGTGTGAAACTTCACAGCTGGTATACCGATAGTTCTGCAATGGAGCTTAAGAATTTTCGCTTGATTACCTTTACGCCAATTTACAAGTCTTGGTAAAACAAACTCACTATTTTTAGCATTAAGATTTCTTAATATTCTCTCCAAATCTTTCGATATTGGTACATTTCTCCAATACCCTGCTTTCGTCGACTTCATCTCCCCCGTTCTTCTGTTAAATGATCTTTGAACTGTAATTTGTTTATTGGCAAAATCAACATCACTCCACTTAAGAGCGTAAAGCTCTCCATTTCTCATTCCAGTTAACAGAGCAATTACCCATACTGGATAGCACTCATTTTCAAACTCTTTTGCCTTTTCTAAAAGTAAAATTATTTCAAACTTCTTTAAAATTTCTGGTCGTTTATCTTGTTTAACCGTTATCTTAAGCCCGTAGACAGGGCTATGATGTAAACCTCGAACAAGTCTCTCTTCAATTGCCCAATTAAAAATCATGTTAATAGTATTTTTAAGTCTTTTTTGAAAGGCTTTACTTTTTCCTTGAACAATAACTTCTTTCAAAACAGCTCGCCCCTCACCTTTGGTTAATTCAGATGCTGGTCTATCTAACCACTCTCTAGTCCAATTACGCATCATTGAACAATAGTCTTTAATTGTTGCTGGATTATATGGACGTTCAATAAAGTTTGAATCACTTGCATAAATTCTCCAGCGGTTAATGATCATTCTCCAAGTTAGCCCATGTCCCTCTTTTATTGAAATTTGTGAGCTCAAATCTCTTACTATAAGTCTTTCCTTTCTAACTGCTTCTGTTTTAGTCGTAATTCCTTTTAGTCTTCTTTGAAGTCGGATATGAGGCATGGTCTTACTTCTTAAATTCACATAAACATTAAATGTTTTATTTCCGTTTCTAAAACTCTCAGTTATTGCCATGCCTCTCCTTAATTAATACATACCGTTTTCAATCAAACTATCAAGCTCAGACTTTTTAAAATAAAGCCGACCATGCCACTTACGCTTTTCTATATATCCTCGACTGACCATTATCCAAATTGCATTTCTCGTTCTACCTAAATAGGCTTCTGCCTCTGAGGTACTTAGCCATTTAGAATCCATTTAACCTCCATTTACAAATTTGGAAAACCAATTAAACTAGCATTAATTTCTTTATACCTTTTGAGATCTCCTTCACCAGTCATAAACTCTTTGAGTTCTTTTTTTCCTTTAACAAAGACTTCTCTTCCTTTTTCAAGATATAGATTACAAAGCTCTGCTTGCTTTCCCCATACAACAACTCTATGCCAATCAGTTCTTCTTATCAACTTCATTAGTTGTTGCAACGGATAAATAACAAACAGCTTTTTGATTTTTCGTGTATCTAAGATCTGGATTTTTACCTAATCGTCCAACAAATAAGCGCTCAAATGAATTTTCCATAATGACTCCTTAAATTTAATTAATATTTAGCTTCTTTATAAAGAATCACCAAGGCTTAGCTTCTTATCGCTCTTTAGGTTATATTCATCTAAAGCCCTTTGAACCTTCTCCATCTCGCCTAGTGATGACTCTTGAATTTTTCAATGTCTCTTTCGTTGATCTTAGAAAGTCCGAATAAGGCTAAGTCTTTAAATGTTATATCTCGCCCTAAACTTTTTTTATTGGCCTTACTCAACAAATCAAATACGACCTCTAATTCTTTTTTATTATCTCCGTAATCTATAAAAAACTTAGTTTGATCTCTATTTAATACATACTCCTTCTTCTCATTTTTTGGTCTTCTTCCTCTTTTTTTATTCTTTTCTTCCACCATTAATTCTCCTTCCATTACCTATTATTTACTATTTTTCCATGCCCTCTATTTCATATTATTATCTTCTCGCACGTAGAAAGTGACTCCATCCATCCACATTTACGTGAGAGGGAGGGAGTCACTTTCGGAGTGTGAGAAAGATCTATGAAATCAATACATTAGAGGGCATGGAAAAATCGTTGTTCACCAATGATACTAATAAGAGACAAGCTGTCGCCATCAAGGTGACACTATTATTTACTTTAAAATACGTTTTCAAGTTTTCCCTCCTTATTTTTATGAAATGCAATTGATTCATCAAATTTGAATTTATTGGTCAGTAGTTTTTCATTTAAGACATATAAGTATTTTTCGATCTGACTCATCACCGTACTTCTCTTTTATATGCTTCATATAAGAATTCATAACACCTCGACTCTGAAAGTAATAAACGACAAAGTCGTAATAACTTGAACTTAAGTACTGACCAATTTTTGCTAAGTACTTCTCTTTTGTCTTTCTAGTTAACTCAAGTTCAATTGCTAGTTTAAATTTAGTTTTTACCTTTTTGACCTAACATCACTGCATCAGGACAAATCTGATAAGTTGATCCAAAAGATTTCATATCTCTGATTTGATGCTCTAATTCAAACCCGTAAATAGATTCGAGTTTCATAAGCTCTAAAACTAACTCAACAACTTTTGCATCATGAACAAGTGTAGTTCTACTTATTGATGGAGGATTCGCATTTCCTCCCAGAGAATGATTTCCCTCTTTGGTTAAATACAAATATTTCCTCCCTGAAAAAGGCTCTCTAAATGAGCCAATAATATTTTTCTGTTCAAGCCTTAACAACATTTTACAAAATCCTTTGTAAGTTGCTTCATATCTTGATTCTCTCATTAAACTCTTTAGATCTAAGATCCTCCATTTCTTTAATGGCTCTAAATAATTTAATTGCATCCCTGATGTTGGATAAATTACTTCCATGCTCCCCCTAAAAGTTTAAAGTTATCTTTCCTTCTTCAACAAGCTTATTCACTTTTTGAATCGCCTCCATCTGTCTATTTCTAATGTTGATTAAGTTAACTTGCGTTGGCGACTGCCTTAAAAGTACACATTGACCTATTCTTAAATTCTTTATGATATCTGGATGAACTATAAGCTCATTAACTTCTCTTACAGTTCCTGCACTTTGTTCTTCACCGTTCTCTGTTTGAGAAGTAAGTTTCTTGGTTATAACTGTACCGATATGACTATGAGAAAAATGAGGAACCTTCATCCAATCTTTGCTTTAGGATAAATAATTATTTGCATTCTCCACAACTTGCTGAGTAAGCTCAGGATCTGATTCTATTAATGTCTGCTGCATGTCTGAACTGCCATCGTGAGTTCAATACCAGCACCTCTACATTTGTTTTGTAATTCAATGAACTCAGGGGTTACAACAGCACCAAATTCATCAAAATAAACACTAATAGGATTAGATAAAGCATTTGCTTTTGAATTCTTATCTATAAGAGAGCAGTAAGAATTATAGAAAAGTTCATTTAAGAATAGCTTTCCTATACCGACAGCCATCTCACCATAGCCTTGAGTTGATAGTCCAATATAAAGACAAGCTCTCTCTTTTCTAATCTGAGAAAATGTCATTCCATCATCACTTGATAAAATTTTACCAAAATCACTTTCTAGAATCTCTTGCAGCTGAACAATTAAGCCTAAGTTATCTTTAGTTTGTAGCTCACATACATAATCGTAGATTCTTTTAAGAGTAAACTTGTGTCCATCACTCTTTTATTTTATTAAGAGCTTTTGAAAGAGTTATCTTGCACTGATTCTTATAATAAGGCTCTGACCAATCAAGAGAGTCCATAATCCTCTTTTTAACAAGACTAACTGATCCCTCTAATACTGGGTTAAGACTAATTGAATCTTCATAATGCTCAGAGAAAATATAACAAGGCTTACCATTTTTTTCGCAAAGCCTTTTAAAGGTCTTAAGTGCATCCATATCGCCTTTAGGATCAATAAAGATAATCGGTTTATCTTGTTTTAAGTTATTCTCTTGGAGCATACTAATAAGATTTGTCTTACCGTAACCTGATGCTCCTACAATGAAGCTATGCTTAGTGAAGTCTATATCTTTTAATAAGATATCTTTCTTAGATCTCGTATCTACTCCTAAGGCCTCAGGCTTTTTGTCGATTTTTTACTACTTAAAGCTCTTCCTCTCAATCTTTTTAACTTCTGCTGGTGACTTAGTAATTCTTCTCCATAGATACTTAGCAAGTTCAGTTATAATTCCTACAACCATCATGCAAAGTTCATGAAAGATCTCAACTATTGGTGTAAATAGATCGAGATCGTTACTTTTATTATTGTTCTTCATATACATGCTCCCACGCTTTGAATGGACTAATTTGGATCGTTCTTGATCCAATATTTAAAGTCCTTGCCTCTGCCTCGTATTCAATGATGTATTGCTTCTTAACTTTTCCCTCAAGCGACTTAGGTAGTTTTTCAAGTGGTACTTCAAACTTCTTAACAGGCTTAAATGTTACTTCTGGTTTTATATTTTTTAACTGTGGTGAAAAATCAAATAACGGAACCTCCCTATGTGTTTGTTTATCTTCATCTAACAGCATTGGAGTTTGTAGATTCTTATTCATGGGCTCATCTCTAAAAAGAAAAGCAGCTCCAGCTCCGGCTAATGCTCCAGCAACTCCAAATAAATAGGTATTTCTATCTCTAGATTCCTCATCAGGTGAAAATGCAGCGCCTCCAGCTGCTCCAACTATTGCTCCAGTCAGTGCAGCTGTAACAACAGTTCTTTTAAAGCTTGAACAAGAAGTTAATGCTATTAGTAATACAATTAAGCTAAATCTCATTTATCGCCTCCTGAAAGTAAATCAAGACTTGAGTTCCAGCTTCGACAGTAACAACAGGCTCTTTATTTTTCATATCTTCTAAAAGAATGTCTGATGTTGTTTGTCCTGAATTTATAAGACCTTGAAATACTTTGTTTTTTACACTTGCATCTTCTAGCTCTCCAATACCTGTCACGACTCTACTCTTAGATGCCGATAATACTCCTTGAGTGAAATCAGAAATGATCGCGCCTGTAATTAAATCTTCTTTACCGTCATCGTATTCCCCAACTAACCCTGATGATCCATCCATGTTTAAAACTTGAGCATTGATTAACTGTTCATTGCTTCTTGTAACAAGCTTATTACAAATGACTTGAACTCTCTTATGAGCAGTTGTTCCAAAGCATGCGAACTTAGATCCGACATCCAAGCCTTGGTCTGGATGCGCTTTAACAAGAACAGGACTAGATAGGTTCGTTGAATTAATAGAGTTTAAAAGAGTACCCTTGAATACTCGTCCAGTAAGGATTTTAGACCGTCCTTCCCAAATATATGGGACTTCACTTTTTCTTTTAAGAAGGGCGTTAATCTTTTTGTTTTGCTCGTACATTTTTTTAAGAATGTCATTCTCTCTTCTCCTTGAGTTACTTCCATTATTGGTAGTAGTTTTAGTTACTTTGTTTTTCTTTAATCTAGTGATCCTTGCTTCATTTGCAAAAAGAAGCGCAGGAATCCCCATTACAAAAATAATTGCAAAATACTTATTCATTTAGATGTCCTAGTTAATTAGTTTAAAGCTCTGTTGCCATTAACAATTAGTGGTACTCCCTTAGAGAAGTACTCCTTAGTTTTGACCTGCTTTCCATTTATGACCTTAGGCCGGCCTCTATTGATATAAAGAATTGAAGAGTCTCCTTGTAAGATTTCATAATCTGGCTTTGTGACTAGCTTTTTCATCGCATGATTTATAACCCCATGCTTAACCTCAACAAATTGATGAGGATTCTTTGCACTATGTGACAAATCAAAATAATATTTTCTCTGCTTAGTTATAACTAATAAGATTGGATAGCGTTCCTTCAATCTTAGGTTTGATCGCTAAAGTCTTTCTATTATTGGTTACCTTAAAATACACGTCCTGCTCGCTGCCTCCATACATGAAGCTAATAACCTCAGATTCAAACGAAAGCGTTGTAAGTAAGTTTAAACTTAGAAACAATGTCGTTACTTGATTCATTAATATATAAAATGTCATTTACTCCCCCTTGTATGCTAATTCATCAATTGATAGCACTTTGTAATAAAATGGATTCTCATCACTTCCTTCAAGTCCAACTTTAAAGGCCATAAGCTTATCTTTTGAATTTATTATAATTTTACAAAATCCTTGCTCTAATGACTTAAGGCCTAGAACTTTTGAGATCTCTAATTCAAATGGATCTTTCTTTAGAATACCCAAAATTCCAGAACTCACTGTAGTATCATCAGGTTCACCGCTAACAATGCTCTTAAAACCCTCAAGACAAACACTCTCAGACAATATCCTTTCTTCAAAAACTGGATGCCCCTGATATACAAAGTACTTTTTCTCAAAAATCAACAAAACTAGTATCGCTACAAATATCAAAGATGAAACTGCCATCATTATTCTTAGTTTTTTATTCTCTTTCATGAAAGTTGCTTGAAAATCATCGTAACTCACGCTTACCTCCTCGATCTCTTCTATTACTTATCTCTTTAGTGGACTTACTTTTTATTGTTCTTTTATCCACAGTATTCTTACTGATGTCTCGACTAGAGTTTTTAACTTTTGAATCCATCCTCTTATCTGTTAGCTTTTCTTTGCTACTCTTAGCAGTATTAGATCTTTGATCCGATTTATTGGATTTAATTTCAAACCTACTGCTGTCTTTTTGAGTACTATATTTAGAAGCTTTATTAGTTTGAGTCTTGTCACTTTTTAAAGTACTGTCCTTGCTGCTTAGTCTCGATTTTTGATTACTTGAAGCAAATCTATTGCTCTTTAAGTTAGAGAGCTTTGAAGAGGATTGAGATTTACTATCTCTTAGCTGACTAATACTTCTAGTCGCTTTATTGAGTCCGTTCTTACCTTTTTTAAATGTTTTCTTACTAGATTGTCCAAAACGAGTAACCATTGGAAGCATTGATAAGGCATGAGTACCTGAACTAACCATCATTGATCCCATTTTAGCTCCAGCGCTATGAATTCCATCACCTTTAATCATCCCATAAGTAATTAATGGAGAAATGAGTAGAAGTAGTGTCACTCCAAAGAGCCACACAAGGTTATTGATACTTGCAAATGCGACTTCACCAACTGCTGCACTATTATCCATTGAGTTCCCTACTAGACCTAAAATAGCGACAATTACAAAAGGCAAGATCATGCACCAAAGACTCGCTTGGATAGTTCCCTTGAGCGCATCTTTAGTCCAACCTAAGAAGTACATGATTGCCGTAAATCCAGCGAATATATAAGTTAAGTGATATACGCTTGAATAAATAAGCTTTAAAAGCCAAATAAAGACTTTTGAGAGAACAAAAAATAAAGTTGCTACAAGATCATTCAAATTTGGAATAGCAAATGCTTCTAACGAACTCCAAGAGCTTTTCTTTTTCGTTTTAACTTTTACTTTAAACCATTTCTTAACAAATAGATTTCTTGGACTAATTCGTTTTAATGTCTTTGAAGCTGTTATAAGAGAGATATCAACTGCTTTAGTGTGAACGTTATAAAAAGCTCCCATAAAAACAACAATTATCAATAGCTTCTTAAGTACACCTGCAAAGTTCATCTCTCCAAGGTACTCAATAACTAGTGCAACAGTGAATACAGGTGCTATAAAGTATCCTGATATAGCAATCAACTCTTTATAAAGCTTTAAGACTGATGGATCTGAGATCAAAAGCATATCTTTTAGAATATTCATTTTTTGACTACTCCATAAGATTTCTCTTTTTGTATCTGTTTAAATCTTTCGGTCTCTAATTGTTCAGCTAATAATCTATTACTCGTAGACATCTTTTCTAAAATCTCAAGTTGAGTATTATGCATTTCAATATTCTGCTCATAAATAAGAGCTGTATTTCTAGCTGTTAACTGTGTTGCTCTTCCTGTTGTTTTTGCACCCGCTGAACTTTTGATCTGATGAATTGCAAGTTTTGATTTCTTTTCATTAATCTTCTTAAGTTCTTTAACCTGATACTTAGTCTTATCTTCATTATTTTTGATATCTTTATACTCATTCATAAGACTTTTAAGCTCACTCATTGAGTATTTAAGTTCTCTAATCGCCCAGTTAAGCTCTCCTAAGTTGGCAGCTTCTTTTTTTGCAGCTAAAGACTCAGCTACAAATAGAATTCTTTCTGCCCTGAAGTATTGATCCTGAAACAACTCATTATATTTTTGCATCTGTTTAGTGTACTTTTCAGCATTAGAAACTAACTTTTCAAGCTCATTAAGTTGAGTCGCTGTTGTTGTAGCTATTTCAATAAGTACTGCTGTTTCTTCACCAAACATAGAAGCGGATACTGGTTTATTAAGTATTGAGGCCAATAAACAAACTGTAAGTTCTTTCTTCATAGCTCCTCCATAAAATGTGGGTATTTAATTTTTGTATAGTTCCTAAATGCCATATCAAAGTCTAAATACTTCCCCTTCTCTTCAAAGTACTTTTCAATTTGATCATTATCTCTTTTACTTGAAGTGAAGAGTTCATATTCAAGTGCAGACGAGTAATATCGAATTATTTTTTGAATCTCTTCACTGAGCATAAGAAACTCTGAATACTCCCCTCTATTAGATTTAACAGTATCAAGAAGGTCGAGTTGAAAATCTGAAACAAATGGAGTCTTTCCAATATTTTGCTTAAACAAAAACTTATAGTATGTATTTTGAATTATTACTCGGCCTAGCTGAGTTTCGCTGAAATCATCAAGGTTTTGAGAAATCGCAATAGCACTGGCATTATGCTTTCTAAAGGTTCTAAAGCACTCAGCGATGTAATCTGCATTATTTTTAAGAAGTCCCCAGCATTCATCAAAGACAAAGATCTTCTTACCTTCTAACTGCTTAAAGTACTCAACCAAATAGACCATCAAAGGTGATTTTATTATTTCTGGATAAATAGTTAAGTCACAGTAAGTTAGATCATTCAGTTTGATATCCTCATCTGTGAAGAACTGTTCTATTTCAGAGAAGTAGTACTTTATATCTCCTATCTCATTATCTAGAAGAGCAATAAGTTCGTTGAAGTTACCTGCTTTATCGATATTCTCTTTGATAGACTCATAAAGCTTACCTGCTTCTTTTCTATCCCAAACATAACCTGTCACAGAAATGATAAACTCTTTTAGATACACTGGATTTTTGAACTGAAAAGGATTAAACTTTTCACTAAAGACGGCTCCACGATGAAAAAGCGTATTCTTTTTAAATGAGTTTCCTAAATCTAGAATTATTCCTTTAGATCCACTTTCTAACTCTTCTTTGATTAGCTTGTTAGCGATCATGGACTTTCCTTGTCCAGAGGTTCCAGTGATAAGAATATTGTAGTTAGTGGCTTTATTATCAAATAAGTTAAAAGCTACTGGATTCCCTTTTCTTGAAGTTAGCTTCATTCCTTTACTAGCTACCTCTTCACAACTTAAGGGAATTAATTCACTCATATAAGTCGAAGGCATAAGCTTATGTCTCTTTAGACTTGGCCTTACACCAGGAATAATCGAATTTAAAAAGAAACTAAGTCCTCTTCCTTCTATTCTTAGTTTTCCATTTAAAGAGGTAATATATTCGATTAGTTCTTTTGATTTGATCATCTAAGTCTTTCTTCGTTACTCCATCAACAATAAAGAACATCTCTGATTTATAAACTTCTGTTTCACCAGTAATTACACTTTCAAGTAAGTCCTCTGACTCTTGGTATGACTTTTCGGATTCGATATCTCTTATGTTCTTTAAAGTTGATGAAAAGTGCATACGTCTATTGAGTTGCAGTTTATTTTTTGCCGTATTAGCTTTGATTTTTTCAAACATCAAACAAAAGTTACAATTTTCAAGATCAGTAATACTAATCTGATCCATAAAGGTTTCAACAGATAACAATTGGTAGAACCTGTTATTTAAAACAAAGTAATTATCAAATAGCTCTATTTCCGAGTTAGCTTCTTTAAAAAGAATAGATAATGGATTGAGTTCTACTTCTGAGCTTATATTAGGGTTTTTAAGTTCTTCTTTTGAGTTAAACCAATGCTGTCCGTCTATATGATAAAACTTGGCCCATTCAGTCTTATTTAAGATGATACTCTCTTCTATAGAGCTGTAATAAGAGTTCTTATCTTCAACTTGCTCTAAATCAGGAGGAGTAAGCTTCCAAAGATAACTAGTTTCACCTGTTAGAGATACTAGCTTATTATCAATTGTCTCAAAGAGAGGGAACTTCATAGCTCCCTCCCTTCAAGATCTTTCATCCATGAAAGAGTTTTCGTCCTTGATGAATTCAAATATCCTATAAAATCAAAATACTTCTTAGAGGCTTGAATCACAAAGATTGTTGATGCACTTAAAATAAGAGTTACAATTGGATTAAGGTCTAAGAAAGCTCCCAGATATGTCATTAAGCAAAAGATAACTATATCTAGGAAACTAAGCCCAAAAAATTTAGGGCCTTGATTTAGAAATTTAGGATATTTTTGCATTATGCTACTCCCTTTATGAAACTAACAATACTTGGAGACATTACGATTACTAATAATCCAAGCCCTGCCTGAGTAATTTTAGTACTGGCATCCTGCTTACCTAGAGTTAAGTAGATTCCTGCCACAGCGAGACCAAATAACCCCACGGACAGACCGATGTTTTTTGCTTCACTTCCAAGCCTATCCGCTGTTGCCTTTATGCTTCTGGCCCATACGTTTTCATTCATAAATAAATAAAGTGTAATAAGTAGATTCAAATCTATCTCCTAGTTATAATTGTTGTTAATTGTCCCAATAATATCTACGACTATGCCTCTCCAGTACTTTTGAATTTTTCCCAATTGAGGTGTGAATCCCTGTGGATCTTTCGTATCCCACCCAACTAGTCGGTTCCAATGATCAAAATGTAATCCAGTCTCTGCTAACTTAGTTCTGTTATCTCTAGCCATTTGGTACGTGATATATCCCGCTTGCTCAGGAATATTCACTTTATGTCCTCCAATTTTAGTAATCTGAACACCTTCAGCGGCCTCACCTTTACTCAATGGAGATAATTTAAGTTGAACAATATTTTCAGCTCCGACAACGAATGCATCCAATTTCTCGAGACCATGAAGGCTGTAATGAATGTAACTGCCAGTTTGATCTTCTTTAAACTCTCTTCGTAATAAATTTTCTTTTTCTAACTCAGCTAGGTTGAGCACAGTATTATTAATTAATACCTTAACTATACTGTTAGCTTCATCAAGGTTTTCTACCTCTGAATCTCTGTAGTATTGAATAAAGCTATTTACACTATATTCTGCCCAAACACTCCAGTTAGTTCCTGTACAGTTTCTGCAACTTGGAGGTCGAAATGAAAATTTCTTATGTTCTTGAATAAGTTTTTTACCTCTTTCCCTATTAAGATAAATACTGAACTCAATTTGTGAATTTTTATTTATATTCCCCAAAGGATGGACAATCCCTTTTTCTCCAGTATAAACGGAATCTGTTTTAGAAAAGATTTTCTCAGCTCTTTGTGATGCTAATTCACTCCCAGTAATATAAGATAAAGATATGGTTTCTCCACTTTGATATAGATGAGATAAGTAATGAGTTTTTAACTGTTTGGTCATTACAAACCACTTTCCAGTCTTATTCATTCCTTTTAATTCACTTAAGTTGTTAAACTCTTCTAAGTTATTTCTAAACTGCTCGATTGATTCAAGTCGTCCATCAGAGATATTTATATTTTTTCCATAAAGTCTCTTCGTGATTTCTAAAAATGAACTGCCAATATCTTTAACAGCGACATAGTCTAGTTCATGTTCAATTGGATTAGATTTGTACACTGAAACAGTTTTGGCCTTAACAGATTTTAGTAGTTCACTATATTTTAGGTTGAGATTAGGTATATAGAAATCTTTCACTTCAGAAACGATGAACTCACCGTGCCTCAAAAATGTATCTTGTAGAAGTTCTTGTGGTACATTTTCTAAATCTAGTTGGAAGTTTCTCGTTGACACCTGATTGAAATACTTGATCTACGACTTGTGTTTTGAGAAGAACATAGTCTTCTTTGCTATAGCTGTAATAATAATAATTAATTTGCAAGTCTCTTATCTCATCATATAATTGAGAGTCTAGGAGCTTGAGATTATTTTCAATTGTTATAGAGACTGACTTCGTTTTTTTATGATTTGAGGTGTATTCTCTAACTTTAGAAAAATAATACTCAGGTGAGATATCAGGGAATTGAATCCAACTAATATCTCTTTGTTTAATTTCGCCCCATGAGACACCAGAAAAGCGACCAATACGAGCAGCACTTTTCAAACTATCTCGCTTAATAAAAAGCTCTCCAACTCTATACTTAAAGTCTGGATTATCTCTGGCAACCTTAGTATCAATTAAGAATTCACTCTCATCTTCAAATATTGCTTTTACTCTATAATTTTGCAGAAAATTTGCTTTAACCTTAGGAATATCTGCCACATACGGATCAAGTCCTAACAAAACCTCATCATTATTGTTAATTCTATCTCCATCAAAGTCATCTCCGCCAAAATCACTTGTAATCAGCTCTACTTTGGCATTCTTCTTGTCGTTATCGTTTGACTTAAAAGAGCACGAGCAAACAATTATTATTAATATTAAATTTAAAATTACTTTCATCTTGGCTCCTATAAGCTCATCATTAAATATTTTGAAATCTTTCGCCTGATTCTTTTAAATCTTTTAGAAACAGATATTCTTTTAAGTTCTTTCTTCGAAAGTAGTTGTTCTAATATATCTATCTTCAGTCTCAACTCTTCTATATTTGTTGTCATTATTCTCTCCTCTTATAAATATAAACTTGTAATTGAAACATCCTTCAAAACGTTATCAATTTCTTTAATAAGTTCAATTGCTCTATGATTATCGACAAGCTCTTCAACACTAATTGCACCGCAAAGCTCTAAAAAATCCTCTTTAATCTTTGAATAAAATTCATTCATTTCCCTCTCCCAAATAAGTCTTTATTAATAAAGTATATGTAGTCCATTAAAAGGTTCATTAGTTTTAGAATATCCACTAAGATCGAGTGATGAGCCTTTATATCTATACGTATGTCCATTTTCAGGATTGAAATATGATCTGTTGTTTACCTCTTCAATTCTCTGAACACAGCCAGAAGTATTTGAAGAAGAATTAACTAAACGACTTATTACATGTTCTAATTGAAGCTGATTGCCTCTAAAATCAACAATTCTACTCACTGAGTATAGATAACATTTATCACCAGAAAATCTAAACCCACGAGTCGTGTATCCCTCTACAATATCTCCATCAATCTTAACTTTTATTTTTGGATCTTTTTTTGAAAAGTACACACCATCTGAATATGCAAATGTGTTAAAGCTACTTAAAAATATAATACTCATAATCATTTTTTCCATTACTCTCTCCCTGTTAATATATTATGTATTTCATTTAATGATTCACACTGAAGGTTTGTGAACTCTAGTCTAGATATTTCTCTTGATCTGCTTTGTAAGATTCCTCTGTAGCAACCAACGTTGCTCTTAAGCTTGTTGCATTCTCCAACAACTCTCTTTAACTCGTTAAGATCATAACTAAGCGTACCAGTCGCAATTACATCCTCTGAGTTAAGTACAGATGAATTCTCTATTGATGTGGCTAACTGACTCCACTCATCTAAAGAGCAACTAAATGCACTTGTTACTTGCACTAAAAAAATTGTTAAAAATAAATTTGCTTTCATACTTCTCTCTCCTTTGAAGAATTTGATTTATTTGTTATGGAGGATAAGTAAATGAAGTTCAATTTTTTGGAATAGAATCTAGTGAGTTTAACCAAATTGGTTAAATTAATTATTTTTAAGGTTCTAAACATCTAAAATGTCATTGCCCTTATTCAAATTGAATAAAAATTACCCACACCATTTGACTCAAATTCAGACTTAATATATTTACACATCACACAATTAGGGGAAACATTTGAATTTATCTAACCAAGAAAATACATCTATTTTTGAAATGATTTCTAATCATGTTAGAGATCACTCCATAAGCTTAAAGGATATAGAGAGAAATACTTCTCTAAGCTATTCAACTTTGAATAGATCATTTAATGAAAAACGTGATTTTCAACCACTAGAACTTGCAGAAATAATGAACTTCTTATTTGAAAAAGAAGCTAGCCTTAGTCTTATAAATCAGCACGAGCCAAATAATACAACACTATTAAACTTACTATCAGACACTTCTACTAAAGATAGAATTAACCAAGATCAAGAAAGATTATTCACTGATCCCAATACCTTTGCATTGGCAAATATGATTGAACTTGGATACTTCAAAACAGTAGAGCAGGTTAAAGAGTCAATGGGCTACTCTGGCGTTACAACTCTTCTTGATATGGAATCTTTGTCTATTGTATCTATTGATACAAACGGTAATATTAAAAGTAAATTTGAAAAGTTGAAGCCTAATTTCAATGTATTAAGAAAACAAATTTCAAATTCTTCTAATTACCATAAAGATAAAAACTGTGGAAAACTTAAGAATTTTATATATTTTGGTACACAATTAATATCCAAAGAAAAAAGAACATTAATTCATCATGCTACAAGATATTTCAAAGAGATTATCAGCGCCATTCTTCATAATGACATGGTAAATTTGAATGCATTAGACCAACTAAATTCTTTACTTAGGGACGTAAATATTGATAAAACAACTCAGAGAACAGAGCCAATATTTTACTCTATTCTGCTAGATGACTTTAAAAGCTTTGAAGATGATAGGAGGGTATTACAATGAAAAAATTATTAGTATTAATATCAGTTATCTCTTATTCAGTTAGTTTCGGACAAAGCTTAGAGAGTATCAAAAAACCGACAAAGCTTTTACTAGAGGCAGGAAAAATTCAATCTGTTGAAACATCAAGCAGAGAAATACTGAGTTTGGCTGAATTAGTAAAAGAACCTTCTGTTCAGCTTCGAAATGGATTTATTGAAATACCAGGCAATCTTAACTTATTAAATGTTGAGTTTAGCAATGGTATAAATTTAGATTTATCAACAGTAAGAGCATTTTCTGGCGGACAAGATGGTGGCGGAGGTTGATAAGCATGGCTAAAATTGAAATTCGCTTCTCTTTACTTTCCTAACAATTACTTGTTAATTTTCAATTTTGAGCATGCTATATAAATCGTTTATTAAGAATAATGATCCGTATTAATTATTATAAAACTCATTTAATCCACACTCAAGTTTAGCCATATTTACTCCGGTCGGTTTTGTACATTAATCAGATTTTTCATAACAGCAATTTATCGAGTTAAAGTTGTCCAAGCAATGAAAAGAGCCACCTAAGCAATATCTTTAATTTATACTATTAATTTCATTCAATTTTTTTCTCTAAAAAAACATTAATGAACGCATGATCTCTCTTCAATAATCAAATGTTCAATATCAAAATTTTTCAATATTTTATCTCGATAGAATTCGCTCCCTATCAAGTCGTTATTATAAATCATAACTTCACATGCATGAGCGTTTGGTGCAATTCTCCAAATATGTAAATCCGTTATCTCTACATTTTTATCTTGAGCAAAAAGTTTTTTTATTTCATCTTTTTTGATCAACTTAGAATTTCCATCTAGTAGTTCCCAAACAGTTCCTTTGCAAAGCCCATATGCCCATTTTAATATTACTACAGAGCCCACAATTCCCATTATAGGGTCTGCCCAGTACCACCCAAAGTATTTTCCAAGAATTAAAGCAACTATTGCAAGAACTGAAGTAAACGCATCAGCAATAACATGAACAAGTGCACTTTGATGATTATGATCGTGTACATGCTCTCCTTCATTTTGATGATGATGGTGATCATCGTGCTCGTGATGATGATCATGAGAATCTTTTAATAAAAGAGCGCTTAAAAGATTTACGATCAAACCGACTACTGAAACCCAAATGGCGACAGAAAAATCAATAATGGTGGGATTAAGAAACCTTTCAATTGACTCTACACCCATAAAAATAGCGACCATACCTAGCATCAAAGCACTTGTATAGCCTCCAAGGGGAATTAGCTTACCTGCTCCAAAAGAGAATTTTTGATTAAGCTTATGGGACCTTGCAAGCCTATATGCAATCAATGATATACCGAGTGCACCAACGTGACTTGCCATATGCCAGCCATCTGCAAGGAGAGCCATAGATCCTGTGATATAACCATAGGTAACTTCAACTACCATTGTTACAAAAGTTAGTCCCACGACAAACATTGTTTTTTTCTCGTTGGCTCCAATCTTACTATCTTTAATTACATAATCGTGATTATGTTCGTGGCTTGCATGTGACATAATTGCTTATCCTTACTTCCAATATGTTTTCATTAATTTAATTAACTCTAGTGCAGATTTATCCTGTGGTGTTTTAGGAGCTGTAGGATTTTTCATAACATGTTCTTTAACATGCCCTTCAATTAATTCCCCCATAAGTCCATTAAGCCCACCTCTACAAGCAGAAAGAGTCTGTAAAACGGTGAAGCACTCCTTACCATTATCTAAAGCACGCTCAACCGCTTCGAGTTGGCCCTTAATTTTTTTTATTCTCGATTTAATCTTTGTTCTGTCTTCAGAAATATGAGCCATTCCACCTCCACATACTATACCCCAGTATATTATATGAACAACCGAGGATAGTAAATATGAATTAGATAAATTTAGTGATCTGAGAATGGATAAAGTATCCAACTCCTAAGAGAGCCACTCCACTTCCATAGCAAGTCCAAAAGCTTAAATTTAGCTTCTCGGCCAATAAAAATGGTATGAAAAATAATAAAGATACTGGTATCGCAACAAAAACACTCTTAGCATATTCAACAGACTGGTTATTATCTCCCCATTCCATGTGTGAGAAGGCTAATGCCAGTAATGTAGTAAGAGGCAGGGCTGTTAAAAACCCTGCCAAACCTGTTTTTTTTCCTGAAAGCCAGGAAACATAACTAATAAGTATTGCAGCAACAATAGTCTTACTTATTGTTAACCACATATTATTTACCAGTAAAGTTTGCGGCTACAAATTCACCATCAGGCTTTAAAAAGATATAGAGAGTTTTACCTTTTTTTCCTTTTTCATTAGAAAAAGTTACGAGCCACTCTTTTTTACCTTTAAACTCTTTAATGATTGCTGATGCCAACTTCGCACTATTCCAAGTTAAATCAATCTTTTCTTGGAAAGCCAAAACTCTTACTTTATTTCTAGCTAACTTTTCAGCTTTTTTAGCATCAATCAATTTAACCGCCACTTTCTTTTCATGACTGTGACCATGTCCGTGAGAGTGCCCCCCACCAATTCCAGCAAATGTAAAAGTACTTAGTATCATACTCAACAAGATTATTAAAATTTTCATTTATTCTCCTTATAGATTATCGTGAATAGTTGCAGGTTTAGATTTTTCAGTTTCGTCCATTTTCAAGTGGTGATGGTAATGACTATCTTCTGAGAAGCCGAAATCATCAGGACTGGATGTATGTTGATATCCATGTAGCTGCATTAGTAACAACATAAACCCAGCAAGTATCAGTCCGTGATTAGCCACTTTGGAGAATCTTTGAAAAAAACCAAGAGTCCTTATATTGTTCAAAATGAGTAACATAATAAAAAGTGCGAAAACTTGGCCAAGCTCTACACCAACATTAAAAGACAAGATTCGACCAAGCATCTCAAGTCCCTTATCCCCTAGAGGTAACTGTTGTAGTCTTGTCGATAGTCCAAAGCCATGAATCAGTCCAAAAATAAAAACCATCCACAAAAGATTTGGAGCCTTCTTAAAGCCTAGATAGTCTTTGAATCCATTGTTGTTATCAAATCCTTTATAACAAACACTCAAGGCGATTACTGCATCTATCAACCAATAATTTGCTGTTATTCCTAAAAATGTTGCACCTATAAGAGTAACACTGTGCCCGAGTGTAAAGATACTTATAAATTTAACGATACTTTTAAAGCTCGTTAAAAAGAAAATGACTCCAAATAAAAATAGTAAATGGTCATATCCAGTAATCATATGTTCTGCTCCTAGCATTACATATTTTAGATATCCACCATCGATCATTGCCTGACGTGCTTCTGGACTAATTCCATGGGCGAATGAGTTTACAGACCACAATAGTGGAATGAAACTTATAAAAAGTTTAAACATTTCGTTCTCCTAGTTAAATATTAAAATTTTTTAATTAAACTAAGAAATTGGAGGACGATAGATAGAGAGCTGGTATTCGGAAAGTGTCATCGATTTAAATGGAAATTTTATTCTTCCCTCATCTTTTAATGAATCGATAAACAGAATTGAATATTTACTAAAAAGCTTTAGATTGAGTTGGGTCGTGCTATTGTGATCGTGATTATGTTCGTGCTCTTCACCATCTTCCGAGTGCTTGTGAGTATGAGTATGTACTGAATCATCGATATTATCATGATGAGTTACAGTATTGTTCATAATGTAACTTATATGAATATCAACGATACTCATGTCTGAGACTTGAGGACTTTGAATTGATACACTTACAATGATTAAAAAAGAAAATATAAATAGCAAAATCTTCATGTGTCAATAATACTAGAAAAACATATAAATTCAATATTTAACATATAAGTAAGGTTATTTCACAATATAAACTGCATATTAAGTTTTAGAACACATACCTAGACAAATAAATGAATAGCGAAACCAATACTAACCCAAGTGAATGAAATAAAGGTAAAACTAAGTAATACCTTTTCACTTATTCTTTTAGGCCAGTTGAACTTAAACAGACTATCAGTTCTTTTGAAATTAATAAAAAGAAAAGTGAATGAAAGTAAAAAAAAGAATAAATTCAAGTAAAACGAGTAATCAACTTGAAAGAACTCTCTACTAGATATGTGACTTGAATTTGATGAGCTTGGAAGTATATCAAAATACATAAATCCATAATGCATTATAACAGATGTCAAACTTAGAATACTTAGGAATATTGCTCCAATATATATTGCCATCTTAATACCATAGTATTTTATTTGAATTCTCATTACAGGAAAAACAACTAAGTCGCTAAAAAGAAACGCCATCACTCCGGCAAAGCTCACTCCATTACTAAAAAGAACGGCTGCTAATGGAATATTTCCCATCGATCCAATAAATGTTATAAATGCAGCAATAGGCCCAATTAATGAGTGTAAAATCACTTGCCATATCTCAAGCGACTCAGAGCCACTGCCGATAAAAAGATTCTGGAAAAACTCTTTAGGAATATAGACTGCTATTATCCCAGCAACGGTGAAGCCGACGAGTACATCTTTCCAAACCATTTTCCATTCCATTAAATATTTATTTCCAATTAGTTTCCAAACAGAAATCTCTGAGATTATTTCCTTCCATTCATGTGCAGAATCTGAATTGCTTGAATTTTCAATTTTTTTTGCTTTATCTCTAGCTGATTTTTCAAGTTCACTACTCAGCGTTAACTTAACTAACACAGTCATCAATAAAATCATTAATAGCCCACCGAGATATTCCCCTAAAACAAATTGCCAACTAAGAAACAATGAAATTGCAATTCCAAGTTCGACAACTAAATTTGTAGAAGCAAGTAGAAATGCTAAAGAGGGTACCATACCCGCCCCTTTTGCAAATAAAGCCCTTGTGGTAGATAGGGCTGCAAAGGAGCAAGAACTAGATATAAAGCCGAAGAATGTTGCAAAAGAGATGGATTTAAATCCTGATTCTCCCATTACTTGTTTCATCTTATTTTTGGTAATGAATATTTGAATCATTGAACTTATCAAGTAGCCTAATCCAAAAGCCCAAAAAGCCATCCAAAAGAGTCCAAGTGAAGTAAAAGCTGACTCAGCCCATAAGTTAAAAAATCTTGACTCTATATTCATAATTTATCCATCAGTAAATGAAAATATATTAGCTTTAACTAAGTCTAAAAAAAGAACTCTCTTTACTGCCTAGAAACTTCACAAACGACTTAGTTAATCGAAGTAGCTCCTAATATCATTTAAAACAGTGGCTTCTTTCTCTTCTTTTTCTTTGTCCGACTTCGATTTAGGTTTACTCTCAGACCTACCCCTACTGTTGGTCCAATATTTGTATCATATCTATAGTTAACTCCTACGCTAGTTCTTGGAGACATCTGATAATAAAGACCGGAGTTAAACTCCCATTCAGGAGCATCATTGATTCCAAACGCTCCTCTTCCAGAAAAATCAATACTTACTCTTTTAGTAATAGGAAACATTTTACTCAACGATACAATCAACTTACCATCAGATCTCAGATGTGTTTTAACCTCAACTCTAAGCGGTACTGTATAAGCTGCTCCAAGTACGCTATGCATTTGACCATCATCATATTCAACCCCAGCATAGATATTTAAAAAACGATCAATATATCTTTTAAATAATACTTCTCCATCAAGATTATTCACATCATATTGATCCATCTCTAAATTGATATCAACTTGATATTTTCCTTTAGAAATTTTCACTTCAAGTTCGGAAGCATTAGAGGCAACTCCAAGTTCTGCGCTAGTGAATGAAGTATCATCATGAGTCATATACCGAGTCCATCTTCTTTCGTTCTCAACTAAAACATCCGGCCTTTCAAAGCCCTCGTACTTAACCAATCTCGCCATTCCCATCTTCATATGGTAGAGGTTGTGACAGTGTAAAAACCAAATCCCTGGCTCATTTGCATGAAACTCAATTGTTATTTCTCCCATTGGAGGAACATCAACAGTGTGAAACTTTGGAGCAAAGTGGCCTTGTCCATTTAGAACTCTAAAGAAATGACCATGGAGGTGCATCGGGTGATGCATCATTGTTTTGTTTACGTATTTTATTCTTACAACTTCATTGTATTTAACCATAAGAAACTTATCTTCAGAGAAAGACTTTCCGTTAATCGTCCAATTGTATCTATCCATATCTCCATTTAATTCTAAAGTATAATCTCTTCTAGGAAGAGACATATCAAACATTGTCATTTTTGGAGATTTAATGTCTTTGTAGTTTAATCTTTTAGTCATTGGCATCTGCTCAATCTCTTCTTGAGAAACTTTCATTGCATGGCCATCGTGTCCACCACCGTGACCTCCGCCGTCGCCCATTCCACCACCATGATCCATATCTCCCATACCATATGGACTTGGTCTCATCTTCATGGGTACTTTTTCAACATGATGACCTTTTCCTAAAATTAAACTTCCAGCTCCCGTAATATCCTGAGCAGTTGCTTTAAACTCTAGTGCCTTATGTTCTGGCATGGTAAAAATAATATCGTAAGTCTCAGCAATACCAATTAAAATTTCATTTACCTCAAGAGGTTGTATCTCAACACCATCTTTAGTGATAACTTTAAAATCAAATAATTTTCCAAGATTGGCATAAAAATAAGTTGAAGCAGAAGCATTTATTAAGCGGAGCCTTACAGTGTCTCCAGCCTTTATATTCATTAGACTTTGATTTTGTTTTCCGTTAATTAAAAATGCATCATAGCCTACATCACTTAAGTCCATGGGGCCCATTTTGGTCCATTCACTTTTAACGTAGTCCCAAAACTTTCCTGCTCTAATTGCACTATAAATTGATGTATTAGTGTTTTTCTTATAAACGTAATAATCTCCGTCCATTTTAAGGTTTGCTAAGACTTGATCCGGATGCTCGTTAGTCCAATCACTCATTACCACTTCAATATCGTGATCCGTTTCAAAACGGTCGTGATCATCTTCAATAACTATGGCGCCGTAAAGACCTCGTTGTTCTTGGAGTTCCGTATGAGAATGATACCAATAGGTTCCTGTATGGGTTAGAGGAAATTCAAAAACATAAGTTTTTCCTGGCTCAATAATAAGGGTGTTGGCAAATTGAGGTCCATCTTGATCCCAAGGCACTAATAATCCATGCCAATGAAGAGTTGTTGGCTCATTTGTCTTATTGTTAACTGTTATTAGAGCTGTATCACCTTTTTTGAATTTAAGTGTTGGTGCTGGAATTGAGCCATTAATGGCTAATGCGTGTTTAACATCGACTCCTGTAAAATTGACGGTTTTGTGTTCGACGTTTAGCTCGTACTCTACAACCTTTGCAAAAGTGTTAAAACTTAAGGCTAGCGCTAATAGAAAGAAGGATTTCTTTAATAAGTACATTTGTGGCTCCATAGATTACTTTTGTTTCTAACTAAACCCAGGATACCCCAGGGGGGTAGCGGAAACAACGAATGAGAATCGTTTACATGGTTTAGAACAATAATGTATAAAGATTAGACACCCAAGCTCAAGTAAACTCATTCTCATTGATTTGCATAGACGTTAAACTTATTATATGACAACTATGTGGCTTCGAGAGATAATAATCCCGCCAAATAGTAGTTGTAAGTTTTTTGATAAATCTACTCTCTACATACCCACCACTTCTAACAGACAGCTATTTCATGGGAACATTAATATTCTCACCCATTCACATAGATGTACTAGAAAACCAGATCAAAAGCAAAGCTCCTATGTTCACCTTTTTCTTAAAAAGGTATCGAGCATCTATCAAGCTATGCTTTTCGTGTCTGACTAGAAACTTCATACAGAACCTGGCTAATTAAAGTCGCTGTATTAATAACTTCTACAAAGCCAACTGTAGGAACAGTTATTATGCAGTTACTTCTAACGAGAACATCCTCACTAATACCTCCCGTTTCACTTCCAAACCATATTGCTAGTTTCTCAATATCTGCATAATTAACCTCATCTAAATTATAAAACTCTTTATCATGTATACTTGTAGTGGCTGCAATAGAAACAAAACCTTTTTTGAGTAACTCATCAAAACATTCATGTGTACCATTAAATCGCTTTGTAAGATTTGAGTTTATGTTTGAAGAGGAAGACTTTAATTTTGACTGCTCATAATAAAAAACTTTCCAGTCATCAGGTAAAGGCTTTCTATTGTCAACAACATATAAACGATCAGCTCCAAGCCTGATTACACTTTCAACCATCTTGCTTAATTGGATTACACTATGAGGGTTTTCTAGTACAACAATCAATTCTTGGCTTTTACCATAAGTATCACTATTCATTTACATCACCTTATCTAAGTGTATTCTTATCAATAAGTTACAGAGAAACTGCATTGATCAAAATCACAACTTAATTCGCTGTTTTATAGATTATATGAAATCAAGCATACCATACCCCCAGTGGGTATAAAAGGAGTAGGTAAATTCTCCATTGTAGATTTATAGTATAGAGTATTCTTATTTATACTTATTTTATGTCTTAAAACCAGCCTATTACAGACAAGCTGGCTTTAGATACATTTAGTTTTCAGTATTATAAAGTTGTAATTCGAGTTGATACAAAATCAGTTTTTGAGAATATATCACCCTTAACTAAATAATCGAAAATTAACTCATTCATAGCATTGTAACACTCAAAACTTGTAGTAAAGCCTAAAGCTCCATTTGAAAATGGATAAACTGAAGTTAACTCTTTCATCAACTGACATTTTACACCTTTTGTGCTTTCAACAGTAGAAATGTAAGAGTTCAACGCTTTGTCTGATAATAGTAGGTTATCCACAATATCTTGTTCGCTTACATTGAAAGCAAACACATTAAAACTAGATAAACATAAAATTAAAACAATTTTTTTCATCTTTTTCTCCTTATTATATTAATTATTTAATCAACATCCAAATTCCCATTCCAAGCATCATAATATTTTCAGTTAGAGATATAAATCCCAATGGAACATTACTATCTCCTCCAACACACGCACACTTCAAATCTCGCTTTTCAATATAAACAGCTTTTACAACAGAGATACTTCCTACCATTCCAATAAAGATTGAAATTGATGCTACGTACGGAGTAAGTAACCCTGATAACATTCCAACTCCCGCGATCATTTCAGCGAAGGGATAAATATAAGCATATTTTACAAATCGCTTCCCTATGACATCATAAGTAATGAAGCTATTAGAAAAAGTGTATAAATCACGTAATTTCAATATAGCTAAAACGCACATACTAGTAGCAATGAAATACTCCAAAACAGGAATAAAAGTTAATGATTTTGAACTTGAGAACACTAAAGCCAAGGACATAAACAAAGTAGTTGAAAACACTGCTATGATTGGCTGATAAGTCGTTCCCTCCTGTTTTAATGTGGAACGATTAAAATGCTTCACCAAATCGTCATAACCTCCCACTCTCTTATCATCAATAAAAGTTTGAGGTGTGGTTTTAACATCGTATTTTGATTTAAAAGAGTCTGTCTCTTCTCTTGTTGTAAGGTGTACATCTTCTACGTCGTACCCCTCACTTTTGAGAAGATCCTTAGACTTTATTCCGTAAGGACAAATATGCTCATTTGTAACCATTCTATATAATTTTGCTTTCATATTACTCCTAAATTTATGTCTTTATTAATAAGTGTATCCGAGGCCCAGTCCCCATTTATTGTATGTCCTGTTATAACTAGTAACAAACGACAAATTCTTTGTCTGTCGATACTCTAGTTCACTATAAAAGTTACGAATTGAACTGTATTCGTAATTAAATTGTAGCTTTGAAGTTAATTGTATTTCACTTTCAAACTCTAATTCAAAATCTTTCTCTAACTCAGGCTGATATTTTAGGTCGATTGATATATTTAATGGAAGTACCCAAGTAAATCCCACTGTTGGCGTAGACTTATAGATTCCCTCCTCAGCCTCAGTTTTCACACCAATATACGGTTCTAAATACCTTGTTAGAATTCTTGAAACATGAACCTCTCCTTCCATATTTCCATCGTAATTCCCCAATATATCAAAATCAAAAGCATAAAATGAATTAAATAAAGATGTTTCAGTTCTAAAGTAATTATTTTGAATAAAATTTCTTGAACGCAAAAAGTATTTATCTGCAAAATTGAATTCTTCAGATTCTTCTCTGGCTTTTTCCAACTTAATAGATCCTGGGTTATTCTCGTAGCGAACTATCCGAGTCATACCTCCCATCATATGATAAAGAATATGACAGTGAAAAAACCAATCCTTTTCTTCATTCGCATCAAACTCAATTACAACTTGATCCAGAGGTGCAACATTCACAGTATGTTTTTTCACAGACCATTTTCTTTGGTTAGTCATTACTCTGAAAAAATGTCCATGAAGATGCATAGGATGGTTCATCATTGTTGTATTTTTCATAACGAATCTTACTCTTTCACCTTTATTTATTTTTATATAAGTTTTCTGGGCCAACAGGCCTTCCATTTATCGACCATATGTATCTATTCATATTTCCGTTGAGTGTGAAGTTTACGACTCTTAGTTTTTGATTTTTTTTGATCTGTATGGGTTCAACATCCTTTAACAAACCATAAGTAAGTTCTTTATAGACTTCTTCGTTTTGCTTACTATTCTTTAAAACATTACTTTCTCTTATATCTTCATTCCTATTCATAATTCTAAAAGATTGCTCTTTAGACTTTTGCATGTCCATATGACTCATTTCATTCATCATAGGCTTTAAAGTTTTCATATCAGGATATGAGTAATTCTCTAAAATCAAATACTCTATATCTTTAGGTATATCTTTAAACTCGTTTCTATAATTCATTAAAAGCCCAGAAAAGAACCCCATTTCCTTCATGCCCATCATCTCTCCCATAGAGACTGCGATTGGATGTTCCCAAGGCATCTCAGAGGCACTTACAAATTCATCAGTACTATTACCAATAAGCATTGAAGCTTTTCCCGTATTATCTATAGAGGTTGCTCTAAGTTCTAGAGTTTTATTATTTTCAACATTGAGTAGAATATCGTATGTTTCAGCAA
Source organism: Halobacteriovoraceae bacterium (assembly GCA_963719505.1). Classification (GTDB taxonomy): domain Bacteria; phylum Bdellovibrionota; class Bacteriovoracia; order Bacteriovoracales; family Bacteriovoracaceae; genus CAKZJW01. The sequence goes on along the minus strand of CAVRCF010000002.1, from coordinate 219,362 downwards.
CACTAATTGGAAGTGATTTAACCTTAACAGGCTCAACATCTAGACCGTCAGCACCAATAACAGTAATATAATCTCCTCCATAAGTGAGCTTGTATATGCTTGTTGCAGAACCGTTAATGATCCTTAGCTTTACTTTATTATTTTTATTGTAATCGAGATTTTCAAACAATTTAATTTGAGGATTTCCATTTGCTATAAATTCATCATAAGCAATATCAGCATAGTCCATGCCTTCCATTCGCTGAAAACTGTTTCTAAACTTTGTTGATACGTTACTAGTTTGAAAAGCTTTTAGCCATGACTGAACTGTGCCTTTTTTAACGTCGTAATATTCACCCTGTTTTTTTAAATTCTTTTGAATCGTTTCTCCTCCATCATGAGAAAGATCAGACAAGATAACTGTTTTTTCTGGTAAGTTACTTTTCCCTTTTTTAGGATAAATAGTGAAAGCCCCATATAGGCCGTCCTCTTCTTGATACATTACATGAGAGTGGTACCAATAAGTACCGGATTGAATTAATTTGAATTCATAAGTCTTTTCAGAAAATGGTTCTATGGGCATTGAATTAACGTAGGGCACACCATCCTGATCATTTTTTATTAGTAAACCATGCCAGTGGATTAGTGTTTTATCTTTAAGCTTATTTATAACCTTAATCTTTGCAGTTTGGCCTTCAGTAAATATTAACTCAGGAGCTGGCATTGAGCCATTTACAAGAATTCTATCTTTATAGATATTATTGCCAACCTGATAATCGCCTTTAGTAATAGTTAAAGTATACTTTTTTGTCTTAGCCTGTAAATTTGAACTTAAAGTGATCAGTATTAGAATAGATAACTTAAAAAACATTGAGTAACTCCTTTAAACGGAGTATACACCAGGGGGGTATGCATGTCACTTGTAAGAATGTTTAGTTTTTTAAACATTCTTACAAGAAAAATAACATTCTACTTAGCTTAAAAACTCAATCCCTATCGCTTGTCACCAACTGTCCAGAAGCGATTCGCTCGCTGTATATTTTTATTTATATTTTTTCTAAACTCAATCATTTTTTCTTTAGTTGAGAAATAATAGGTTTCACCGCCGTGAACAATTTTATAATCTTCACTACCGGCAACATGGATATCTCCCATTGCCATAGACATTGCGCAGTGCTTATTAAACGCTTCACCCTTTTTACTGTGCATTTCACAACTTTGCATACACTTATGATGATGGTGTCCTCCATCTTGTTTATGATGGTGAGAACATGAGCTCAATAGAAACAGACTTAAACTTGATACTATAAATAATTTCATACTACTTCCTTTGTAGATCTATATTAATAACTCGAATCTTGACTTCCACAATGTGGCATACCTGGTGCATAAGGGTTGTGAATTTTTGATACTTTTTTTGAGTTTTGAAGCCACTTCTTTTTAACCATAGGACAAGAGTAAGCATTATAGTCTTTACCTACATTATATGTGTTGATTATATGAATTAGTGCCATAGATACTAGATGATAATTTTTATTATTAGTCTCTCTATCATTAGAGGATTTTATGTTACTGAGCTTTCCTTGTGAGAATTTTAATAACTTTGATATTTCTGGGTTTGAAACCTCATCAATTGACTCTTTTAGCTTCTTAGCATTGACTTCAATACTCTCTTTATCATAAGTATAAAAGGAATCATGTAACTTCTCATTGATTCTTAAGACAGCCATAACTTGCCCTTTTGACTTTTCATCTAAGCTTTTACGAGTTTGATCATTCATCTTTATTTGATCACCGTTATTCATCTTGTGCTCAGATCCTGAGGCAAAAGTTTTTAAACTGTAGAGACCAACTCCAATCAATGTTAAAGTAAGAAACATCTTTTTAATCGAAAACTTTTTTTCACAATTTGGACATGTCATATTCTTCTCCTTGTTCGATATGTTTTTGTTCAAAATAACTAAATGTAACTGGAACTATAAATAAAGTAATTAATTCTACCAACATTCCACCTAAGGTAGGTATTGCCATTGGCTTCATGACTTCACTACCTGTAGAAGTGGCCCACATGATAGGTATAAGTGCCACGCAAGTAGTGGTCGTAGTCATGACAAGAGGTCTAATTCTTCTTGAACCAGCTTCAACTATACAATCTCTTAGTTCAAACCAGTTCTTAGGAGAATTCTTTTTGATAGCTTCTTGCAAATAAGTCATCATTAAAACACCATCATCTACAGCTATTCCAAATAAGGCTATAAACCCTACCCAAACGGCAACAGATGTGTTGAAACCACCTACCCACAACAAGATCAGTCCCCCCGCCATAGCGATTGGGATTGCACTGAAAATGATTGCTGAGTTTCGAAGATTTTTTATACCTAAGTAAATAATAAGTAGATTAATAATTAAAGCGATAGGAACTAATAGTTTTAATCTATCGGTTGCTCTAACTTGGTTTTCGTATTGTCCGGCCCAGACGACGGAGTACCCTTTTGGCAAATCTACTGTTTTTGATATCGTCTCTTTAGCTTCCTCTACAAAACCAATTAAGTCTCTATCCTTTACATTTAATAAGACCATAGACCTTAAAAGTCCATTTTCAGATTGAATAGCAGCTGGACCAGTAACGATTTTCACATCAGCTAATTGTTCTAATGGAATATGTTGACCTAGTGGGCTTGGAACTAATACTCTTTTTAGTTCATCGATTCTATCTCTAAATTCTTTTTTATATCTAACTCGTATTGGATAGCGTTCCCTACCATCATAAAATTGTCCAATTTTCATTCCTCCAACTGCTGTTTGGAGGATTTTATTAATAGTTCCAGTGTTTATTCCATAGCGACTTGCTGCAATTCTATCGATATTAAACTCGATATAAGGCTTACCTGTTATTTGTTCAGCATAAACTCCATAAGCCCCCTTTACTTTTTCAACCTCTTCTCCAATAGTTGAAGCTAACTTTTCAAGAGTTTTTATGTTTGGTCCAAATATTTTAATACCGACTTGTGTTTTAATACCAGTTGAAATCATTCCAATTCGTGTTTGAATTGGAAAATCCCATGAATTCACTAGACCTGGGATTTGTAACTCTTGATCTAGGTCTTCCATGATTTGATAAATACTTTTTCCTTTTGGCCACTTATCTTTATCAACCAGCTTAACAACTGTTTCAAACATAGAGACTGGAGCTGGATCAATTGCAGTATCAGCTCTCCCAAGCTTTCCAACAGCAAACTCAACTAGTGGGTGATTGTTTAAAATTTTGTCTGTATAAGAAAGTAACTCTTTTGCTTTAGTAAGACTTATATCCGGTGTAGTTGTTGGCATATATAAGATGTCACCTTCATTAAGTGAAGGCATAAATTCTTTTCCTAAATTTACAAAAGCTAAGCCTCCAAGACACAACAATACAAATGGAGCAATTAAGAAAGTCTTCCTGTTACCTAATACCCACCGTAATGATGGTTTATAAAAATTCAAAATTAGCGTACTAACTTTATTTTTTTCAATTGGTCTTAACTTACCGTTTAACATAAAAACCGATAGTGCCGGTATAAGAATAATTGCCACAACAACGGAACCGAACATGGCCAATGTTTTTGCCCATGCCAATGGACCAAAAAGTTTACCTTCACTTCCTTCTAAGCCAAATACTGGTAAGAATGTGACAATTGTTGTCATTACTGCTGTTAGTATCGCTGGTCCAACTTCTCTAGCAGATCTAATAATAATTTCAATTCTTTCTTTTTTATTCGATTGAGGTTTCTCGCTTAGATGAGAATAAATATTCTCAGTCATAATAATACCCATATCAACCATCGAGCCAATAGCGATCACCATTCCAGACAAGCTCATCACATTAGAATCAATACCAATAACCTTCATTAAAATAAAACTTATACCCACTCCAAATGGAAGAGTAAGAGAAACAAGAATTGATGATTTAAAGTGAAGTAAGAATAAAAGAATTACAACGATTGTAATAATAATTTCTTCACTGAGTGCTGAGTAAACAGTTCCAATAGTATTTTCAATTAGCTTAGTTCTGTCGTAAAAAGGTACTAGTGACACACCTTCAGGTAATCCAGACTTTATAACCTCTAGCCTTTTCTTAACCTTATCAATAACGAGCTTAGGATTTTCACCAAATCTCATCGTTACTACACCGCCAACAGCTTCGACACCATTTTTATCAAGAGCTCCTCTTCTGAAACCTGGTCCAAGTCCAACCGTCGCAATATCTTTAATCCGAATTGGTGTCTTGTTTTTTATAGCTACAACTACGTTTTCAATATCACTTAATGATTTAAAAAAACCTTTTCCTCTAACAATAAATTCTCTAGCTCCGTCCTCAATGACTTCAGCTCCAACATCCACATTACTCTCTTTAATAGAATCTAAAAGTTTGCTAAAGTGTATATCATAAGCAAATAATTTTTTTGGATCGACGTCAATCTGATACTCTTTTACAAACCCACCAACACTTGCAACCTCGCTAACACCTTCAACTCCTTGAAGAAGATAGCGTACATAGAAATCTTGTATTGATCGGAGCTCTGACAAAGACTTTGGGCTTTTTGAATTAATATCATTTTCAATTGTGTACCAATAAATCTGCCCTAAACCAGTAGCATCTGGCCCCATCTGAGGAGTAACACCTTCTGGAACAATTGAGCTTGCAGTTGCTAACTTTTCAAGAACACGTGATCTAGACCAATAGAAATCGACATCTTCACTGAAAATCACATAGATTGTTGAAAATCCAAAAGCAGACATTCCTCTAATATTTTTTACACCTGGAATTCCCTGAAGCATAATACTCAAAGGATATGTAACTTGTTCTTCTATATCTTTAGGCGATCTTCCCGCCCACTCAGTGAAAACGACTTGTTGATTTTCACCAATATCGGGAATAGCATCTACTCTTGCAGTTTTCATACTAAATACTGCTCCAAGAGCAATTAGTGTAAAAATCATTACGACCAATATTCTATTTCGAATTGAATATTCAATTAATTTTTGAATCATAGTGATTTACCTTTAATGATTATGTCCAGAGCTTTTAAAGTCTTCATAACCACCAAATAACTGAGCCTGCGCATCTAAAAGAAAGTTTCCATCCATTACAACTTCTTCCCCTTTCATTAATCCACTTTTGACTTCAACATACCCCTCAGATTCATATCCGGTTTTTATAACTTTTGCTTGGTATTGTTTTTTAGAAACTTTTATCCATACAACCTTTCTTTTTCCAGTATCTATAATCGCTGACCTTGGCACGACAAGTGGTTTTCCTTCAATATCGATTTCAAGTTTTGCATCTGCAACCATTCCGGGCTTGAGCTTTCCATTAGGATTTTTTATTGTAGTTCTAATTTTTAGAGTTCTTGAAGTGCTATCTAACACAGGTGCAATAAAGTCAATTTCTCCCTCGGTAACTTCCCCAGGAAGTGATGAAAACTCTAACTTTACCTTTTGACCAAGACTAACTAATGATGCATCATGCTCATAAACATCTATCTCTACCCATACATCGGATAAGTCAGAAATTTCAAAAAAGTTTTGTCCTTCGTTAAAATATTTGCCTACAATGGCATTTCTCTTGGTTACAATCCCTGTAGATGGTGAGTAGATAGTTATTCTTCTAGGAACTTTTTTAGTTAAGTACCATGATTCAAACTGAGAATTTTTAATTCCCCATAGCTTAAGTCTTTCAATACTCTGTTTATACATTTCCTTGAATTCTTTTGCCTTAGAGGTTTCTGAAGACCTTCTAGCAATAATATATTCTTCACCAGCTGATATTAACTTTGGGCTATATAGGTCCAAAACTGGATCTCCCTCTTTAATGAAGCTCCCTGTTGATGCGACGTAAACTTTTTCAACTCTACCATCAATTCTCGCTGGTATATTACTCTCTTTTATTTCTGACTGCATTACAGAGCCTAATAATCTAATATTTTTATTCATTTTCATATTTGTAACGGGGAAGAAAGCTGGATTAAAATGACTTAGTTGAGATTTTCTAAGTTTTACTTTTGCGATTGCAATTCCACCAAGATCTGGCCTTTCAACCTTGACCATCTCTGTGCCATCTATGGGACATATGTCTTTAACCTCACTGGTAACATCTGGATAACTTTGGCATTGCCATAGATCTTTTATTGAGCTTTTAGCAGTATCAACTATATCATCATCTGAATTATCGACTTCTACTTTAGTGAGATTCATATGGCATATAGGACATTTTCCAGGTGAGCTTTCTTTAATTTGAGGGTGCATCGAACAGGTATAATAACTCTCTACTTTAGTATTACTTTCCGACTCTTTAGAATGATCTTTATGAAAACTTACCTTATCACAGCTAGTAAGGATTAATAAAAGTGTAATTAGTGTATATATTTTATTCATATAGCTTTTCTCCGATGAGATATTTTAGATTTACTTTATGTTCTAGTAGCTTTGCAGATACGTTAGTTTTTTGAACAAGTAGGTTTTGTAGTTTTAGCTCCGATTGAAGTAGTTCAATATAACTTGTATTTCCGAGAGTATAAGATTTAGAAGTCACCTTTCGTGAGTTATCAGCAAACTTAACAGTTTTCGTAGACAAGATTTGGTACTCTTTTTTAGACTTATTTAGAAGTGTCTCTATTCGTCTTTTCTCACTTCGCTTAAATCGTTTATAGTTGTCTAGTTTTTTAGCAGAAGAATACTTTTCATATGATGCCCTATCATGTTCAGCATATTTCACTGAAGAAAAAGGTAATGGAAAGCTAACCATAGCAGATAAAAAATCACCATTGTCATCGATGTCGGATCTCTTTGTGTAACCAAATGATAACGTTAAATCTGGAATATAATTTAATTTTTGAGCATTCAGGATTTTATTTTTAGCGTTAGAGATAGATTTTAATGAAAGTTCCTTATTGTCTTGAGCAACTGTCTTCTTTTTATCTAATAAATTCCATGGAATTGATTTTTCATTTATTTTTTTTCCTTCAAAGTTTAGAAGATATGACAATTGATCCGACAATGCCTCTATTTCAAACTGTTTATTACTGTAGTATGTTTCAAGTTCACTCTTTCTAATCTCAATATCTAATAATGCTTGCTGTGTAATTTTTCCGTTAGAATATAGTTTTTTTGAAACCTTTAGAATTTTAGATATCCAACTAATATTTTCATTAACTATTTTTGCTTCTTCTTTGAGCCTTTTAGTATTAATAAGTATCAACCAAAAACTTTTAATAAGTTCATCTTTTTTATCAACAGCCTCCATTTTCTTTGCTTTAGCAAGCAAATTAAACGCCTCTTTAAGATTTCCATATTTCGTTGTTAGTGCGATTCTCTGAGAGACTCCAAACTCGATACCTGTCATAGGTGTTTGATCATCACTAAGATTGTCTTTAGGAAAATTTTTCGCCGCGACTCTAAAAACGGGGTCTCCCCATGATCCTTTAGAATTGCCCTCTTCATGCAATGCTTTTGACTCAAACTTTAAACTATCAATTACTTCATGTGATTCGATTGATTTTATTGCATCACTAAACGTGTAGCCAAAGCATGTGTAACTAGTAAGAATTAAGATTAATCCTAATATTTCTTTATTCATTTTTTAATATCTCCATAGATTTATTCACCCAGTCAATAACTCTAGATTTCTCTTTATCCGATAACTTTTTACTAGGATGAAGTAAATTATATTCAATCGGTGGCATATCTCCGCTAATAACAACCTGCTTGATACTCTCTAAGTCTTTTAAAGGTGTTTCATGGCTTTTAAAAGGATAGTCGTTAGAGAAGTCTAAATGAGTTTTAGCTTCAGCAATATCACTATCAATCATTTGCTTTATTACTGGTATATTATAGTACCAAGGGTACTCCACCTGATTACTATGACAATCAAAGCATGATTTTTTAAAAATTGGTTTAACTTTTTCAATATACGTGCTTTTAATTTTTTTATAATTAGGTGCAGAGCTACTCTTAATACTCTTAGGCGTATCAACTTCTTCATGTTTAACACCACCATGGCCTAAAGCAAGACTTGAAAATATTAAAAAAAGTAGTAGCCTCATAATAAACCTTATTTTATTAGTACATTAACTATTACGATCTAATTAAGTATTTTGTGACAAATTTATAAATTATCAACAATCTATAGTAATTATGATCACTTATACCCCCTTAGGGTATAATAGAATTTATAATATGTCACAAATATAGAATTCAAATCGTATAACTATATAAGAGAGATTAATCCACGATTAACTCTAAGTTATTACCTTCGCAATACTAACTATTTGAACAATTGAGGGAAAAATGAAGAATATTGATGATTTCAACGATTTTCAAAAAAATAATACTTCTGCCCCACCACTAGAGTTAACAGTCTCAGTTTTAAAGATGGTAAGAGATGATTTACAGCCATCATTCAAAATTGTGATTTCCAAATTAATCGTTACTCAATTAATTTTAGGATTTATAACACTTCTTTTTTGTCCTCAGTTTAATTTAAGCTTAACAAGTAATTTGGGACTCTTTCATTATTTACACAACAGCTTTGGAAGCAATGTCTGCATGGTAATGTGTGGAGGTATCTTTATGGGCTTTGGAGCATTTTTTGTCTCAAGTGTACTATCTGAATCAGAAATTAAGCTAATAAGATCTAAAAGCTTAATACTATATTTAGCATTGTCTATTTTTGTTTTGCCAATTTTTATGATCTTTGGCGCAGATATATATAAAGAGCTTACTTACTTTTGGGTAGTGGGTGCTACATTTTGTGGTTTTTTTATGTTTGATCTAGGTTTAAAAGTGAAAAGAGCGATTTTGATATAATCTCAAATTCTATTACTACTTGCTTATATTACGTATCAACTTCATTAATTCGTCGATTTTTTCATCGATGTCTCTTTTATCTTTTTTGCTGGCTGCTTGCTTTACGCAACAATTTAGGTGCTTTTCTAAGATTATAAACTCAACTGATTTTAAAGCGCTTCTAATTGCTTTAATTTGATTAACAATATCAACACAATATTTATCTTCTTCAATCATCGACTTTATGCCACGAACTTGGCCTTCAATTCTATTTATTCTTGTTATTTGGTCTTTGTGGTCTGCACCAGTTTTAGCACTCATATTTACCTCGCATGTTAAATATACGAAATAACTTTTGCTTTATCTATTCTTTTTTAGAGATCAACTGTTAATAAATCTAAATATTTTGCAAATACCCTATAGTTGACGAATTATGTACACTCCACCAGTTTGTAGCGTGACTAGTTAAAGTCGATCCCTTGAACATCTCAGTACAATTACTGGTTACATTGACATAGAGAAACCATTTAAGGAAAAATAACTGGAAAGTCCCGAGAAGAGTTACCAATTCCATACAGAATATTTAGGCACAAAAGTCAATTAAACAATAAGATGATCTAACATTAAAAGAATATACTAAGGTCATTATTCTAGTTTATAAAACTTATTTTATATTACTCATTTTTATTATCGAAACCCCACCTTTTATAACAACAAATGATACAAACCCTCCAATAAGTAAATCGGGGATATTACTATCAAAAAAGTATACGCATGCACCAGATACAATTACGCCCACATTAACGATCACATCATTTGCTGAGAATATCCAACTTGCTTTCATATGGATTTCACCATCTTTATGTTTGTGAATAAGAGCTAAACACACTACATTTGCAATCAAAGCACAAACAGAAACAATAATCATAAGACTAGATATTGGCTCGCTTCCGTAAATAAATTTGCGTGCAACCTCAAATAAGCAAAGTAAACCCAACGTAATCTGCATAATACCACTTGACTTAGCAGCTTTAGTTTTTGTGGAAATTGCTTTTCCTACAGCATAAAGACTAATTGCATATACGAAAGAATCAGCAAGCATATCTAAACCATCAGCGATGAGGCCTGTCGACTGAGCATATAAACCAAATAATATCTCAACAATAAACATGGAAAAATTGATAATTAATAAGTATCTCAAAGTCTTTGATTCTACACTTTGAGATATATTGGGAATATTGTCTTCTTTAATCTCTTCGTCAGAAACTAAAACTCCTGGTAGACCGATAGTTCCCAGTCTTTCAAGGATAGTTTCAGATTTATTGTTATGGTAAAACTCACATTCTCTAGATGATAAGTTAAAGCTTATTTTTATAGAGCTATCTAAATTTTCAAATAAACCTTCAATCATTTTAATTTCTGACGGACAATCCATTTTTTTAATGTATATGATGGATTTTTTCATTTATTTAATACCCTCTTTTAAAAGTTTAGTCTTATTAAAGGTCTCCAAACACACAACGATAAAGATAAAGCTAATAACTAAAATTTGGGCGATCAAAACTTCTAAAGTAGAATTAAAACCTATTGATGGAAGAGAGAGAATATCAATTCTAGTTTGATCTAAAACTCCGGTTTTTTGTAAAGCACCGATTCCCCTACCAAGGAATATAATCGACAATCCAACAATCAGTACTGTAGATGCTTTAAATAAATACTTTAAATTTAACTTAATCGAATATTTAATAGCAAAGCTAATAATCCCCATAGTTAAACCAATTGCAATAATGGCACCCAATCCAACATAAAACACATTATGTCCGTCTATTATTATAATCTTTAAAAAAAGTATAGTTTCAAATACTTCACGAAAGCAAGATGCAAATGAAATCAAAAAAAGTGCATTTCCTTTTCCAGAACTAACAGAAGTATTTAAGGCACTTGAGAGTGTATCTTGAATCTTTTTTACGTCAGTATTCTTATGAAGCCAGTATCCGACGTAGAATAGCATTACTGATGCAATAATGGCGGTGTACCCCTCAATAGATTCCGCAAGCTCTCCTGAGACCTCAAAGAATAATTCGAGGATTACAAATAACAAAATACCGAGAGTAAGTGAAGATATCCAACCCAAGTGAATTTTTTTATTAAACTTACTCGCTCTAGCCTTTCTAGTTATGCCTAACAGTAGAAATAGAATTAAGCCAGCTTCAAACGCCTCTCTTAAAACAATACCAAAAGACATAAGAAATGAAGAACTATTAACTTTATCAAAAGAAGCTTGATTTTTAAATTTTTCCAATTGAAGTAATATTGGATTCAAAACATTTTCAATTTCGTTTACTGAGTCCTTCTCATTAAGTAGGTGTCTATATTTAGATAACTCGCCTTCGATCTTATTGACAATTTCACTATCTTGACTCCTTAATATGCCCTCAACTGGCTCTATACCTTTCAAGTAAGCTATTAACGAAAGATTCTTAGCATCGTCAATTTGTCCCGACTTATATAAGTTAAAACTATTTTTTAAATCTTTTATTGCTTTATTAAGATGAATTTCAAGTTGGCCTTCGCCACCAGCACTTGGTGGACTTGCTTTTGTATTTCTGACGCTTGACAAAACTCCAAGAAACTCTTCCTCATCAATACTATAAATTTCTTTTATTTCGTTATCAGATAAAGCTGAACTTTCTTTAATATCTAATTTTAAACTTTTTATTTCTTTAATATTTCCAAATCGAAAAGCAGAAATATAATAGGCCAGTGACCAGCGATCTTCTTCTGAAATATAATCATGAGATGCCATTCCTGTGCCATTAACACCTAAAGAAATAGTATTAAATGCCCCGTAAGGTGAAACGTTATGCATTCTTTCAAGATCATGAAAATCTGTAGGAGCTGGTTCTAACCCTTTCCCAGAAATACCATCTCCTCTTCCTGTTTCTCCGTGACAACTCATACAGTTATTCATATATAACTTATTGGCTTTTACAAGATCGATAGTTTTAGAGGGAAAAGTTAATAGGTTATATTTTTTTAAAATAGCTGACTTTGATCTTGTTGCCGCTTCAGATACGACTAAAACTCTATCTTTCAATAAGATTTTTGAATTCAAGCTGGCAATTGAATCTTTTAGTGCTTTGTCATAATTATTTGTTTCAGATATCCGAACTACTTCTGAAATGAAATCAATTTGCTCTTGGTACTCTTCTTTACTAACTATCACACCGTCTTGAACTGCCTCACCGTAGTCTTGAGCTAAGTAGCTAAGAAGATGAACAGCTAGTTCATTTTGTTTGTTTGATCCAAAAGTACTAAAAGAAGATAATATTATTATAAACGCAACAATTTTTTTAGTTATCATTTTTTTTCTCCATTATATGAATATTTTCGCAAAGCCCACAACCAATTTCAGGATCACAATCCAGATAGTATTTTTGAAATTCTTTTAGAAATTCTAAAACAATTTTACGGTCTGAACGAAGAAACTGAACAAATTTAAGCAAAGAATTTCCCGTCTCATCTGATAGTAAGTGCTCTATCTTACAACTATCGGATGCTGCAATGGACATGGGTAATCCAAGCACTTCAGAGAAGAACACAATCATTGTCTGGCGCTTATTCGCTATTTTCTCAATTAATTGAATTGTCTTTTCCGGTAAAGATATTTGATTATCAGAGACTTTTATTAGGTTCTTTTCAGATAGTTTTTTTAATTGAAGTGAGACTGCATTCCGACTAATATCTAATTCTTTTGAAAGTTCAACGGCTCTTATGGATTTTTTAGTCTTTAGTAGAGAGTATAAAGCTAAAATATAGTGAGTTTCAGAGTGTGACAACTCATTATCATTAAACTCTTTCCAGTATTGTTCAAATTGGAAATCCATTGCATCCCTATCATTTGTTTGAATAACCAAACATAAAACAAGAGACACAAACTTGTCAAGCATGCCTAACAAAATATAATCTATACTTCAAAGAAATTAGAACTTATCGACTTTTCAATTTTCATTACATCTTGATGATTCAAACTCCAACGTAGAACAGGAAATATTCTTTTCCTTTAATAGTACCTTTATTTCACTTCTTAAACTGTCGAGCAAATTAATTGAAGTATTACTTGCGACTTTGATATGACATCTCAAATAAAAGCTTTCACCATCTAAGGATAGTCCCTTTATGGCATGAACATCTTCGACTGGTTTTAATTTTAAAATTTTATCTTTAATATCATCTAAATCAATTTCTTCTGGAAATTTTTGAAGAAAAATGAGAGCTACTTTCTTTAAATTCTTATAAACTCCCCGAAGAATAACAAAAGAGATTAAGATTGATAGAGCTGAATCTAAGAAATACCAAGGTTTATACATTAAAATGATGCTGACTGCTAATACAGCAACCCACCCATACAGATCCTCAAGTAAATGGAGCATAACCATCCTAGGGTTAACACCTTTATTCTTAGACATTCTATAAGCTGCGACTGAGTTTACGACAATTCCTAAGATTGCAAGCCAAAGCATGCCCTCTGGTTTAACGACCTCAGGATTCATTACTCTTTTAACGGCTTCAATAATAACAAAGACGCTTCCTCCAAGAAGAATAATACCGTTTACAAGAGCTGATAAAATAGAAAAACGTCTATAGCCAAAAGTAAACTTCTCATCAGCACCTTTATGACTTAATTTCTCAGCGAAGTATGAAAATAATAGAGCTAAGCTATCTCCAAAGTCATGAAGAGCATCTGAATAGATTGCGACACTATTCGTGAGATACCCACCAATTAGTTCAATGATTGAAAATGTCGCATTCAAAGCGAATGCGACTAAAATATTCTTAGAGTCTTGTCCATGTGAATGGTCGTGTCCCATAATTACCTTCTAGATGACCCTGCATCCCAATTTTGTCTAGCGTTCTTGGCATTTTTAGTTAAGTGTTTTTTAAATTCTTTCAATTTTTTCTCTGTAGAAAAGTAGTAGATTTCATCGCCATGGCTGATTTTGTACTCATCACTCCCCTTTACATGTAGATCCCCTTCCGCAACAGATTGAGCACAATGCTTTTCAAACATCTCACCTTTTTCATGTTGAATCTTACAATTCGCATCACATGATTTGTGATGATGGTGCTCTACATCTTTATGATGATGGGCACACGATGATAACAAAAACATACTTAAAATACTGATTAACAATAGCTTCATTATATTACTCCTTATAATTAGTTACTAACTTTATTTATAAACTTTTCTTTAACTCTAAAGATGGTTGCATATGTTTAATAAACAATCTGTAAAGAGATGGAATCACTATTAGAGTTAAGATCGTAGCGGTAAAAATACCTCCAACGACAACTGTTGCTAAAGGCTTCTGAACCTCTGCTCCCAATCCTGATGAAAACATCATTGGAAGAAATCCAAAAATATCCGTTAAGGCAGTCATTAAAACTGGTCTTAGCCTAGACATTGCCCCTTCTCTAACGACATCGTCAGGGCTTTTTCCATCAGCTATCAAACGATTAAAATAGGTCACTAGTACGACTCCATTCAAAATACTAATTCCAGATAAAGCAATAAAACCTACTCCAGCAGAGATACTAAATGGTAGTCCCAATAAATTTAAAGATATTACCCCTCCGATAAGAGCCATAGGAGCACATGCAAAAATCAATATAACTTGAGCAAAGTTTTTAAAAGCAGCATAAAGCATTCCAATAATAATAAGCATTGCAAGAGGAACCAAAATGGCTAATCGCTCTTTAGCACTTTGAAGATTCTTAAAGCTTCCACCCCACTCAACATAATACCCCTCAGGAAGGTCAATTTTTTCATCAACAAGCTTTTTAGCAGTGTTAACAAATGTCTCTATATCTCTAGTTTCTGGGTTAATAAGAACAGCGACTCTTCTTTGCGAATTTTCTCTAGCAACAGCCGTAAATGTTTCTACAAAGTTAATATCTGCAACTTGTTCAATTGGAACAGTATATCCTTCAGAGATACCAACAGGAAGTTGGCTAATCGTAAATACATCTTTTCTCTCTTCTTCGGATAGTCTAGTAACAATTGGAAATTTTTTCACTCCATCGTAGACATGACCTATTTCTTTACCACCAATAGCAGTACTGATCGCATCTAAAACTGGTCTAGCAGTAACCCCTAATTGAGCTAACTCTTCAATCTTAGGATTATATTGAATCATTGGAGATTTCCCCTTAGATTCAGATTCAACTTCGCCAGCTCCCTCAATTTCCCCTACAATTTGAGCAACCTGCTTAGAATAGCCAATAATTTTATCTAGATCATCTCCAAATACTTTAGCAGAAACATCTGCTCTAGTTCCTTCAAGAAGCTCGTTAAACCGAAGCTCAACTGGTTGAGAGACCATAAGAACCTGTGCTGGAACGTAAAGTTCTATTTTTTCTTTAATAGCTTTAATCAAATCTTGTTTTGTTTGAATATTATCATCATCAGGCCAGTCATCACGCTTCTGAAGCATTACGTAAGAATCAGAGATGTTCACTCCCATTGGATCTGTTGCGACTTCAGCTGCTCCAGTTCTAGCAAATACATTCTTTACTTGCGGAAATTCACTTACAACTTTCTCTGAAAGCATTTGTAATTTAACGGAGTTCTCTGTACTGATATTAGCAGGCCTTATAAATTGAAGTGCAAAGTCACCTTCATCTAACTGCGGAATAAACTCTGATCCCATTTGAGAAAAAAGAAATACACCTCCAAGAATTGAAGCAACCCCAATTCCTAGAACAATTTTTTTGAATGCTAAAGCTTTGTTAAGAACAGGACTAAATGCTTGTTCAGCTAGATTCATAAGATATGGTTTCTTATCTTTCGTTTTCCCGCTTAGAAATGTTGCCGCTAAAGCAGGTACTAGAGTAAACGATAGTACTAATGCTGAACATAGAGCCATAATGAAAGTTTGTGCCATAGGTCCAAACATTTTACCTTCAACCCCCGTCAGTGCAAAAAGAGGAACAAAAACGATGATAACAATTAACTCACCAAATCCCGCTGCTGATCTAATTTCAATAGCGGCTTCAGTGACATAATTTTTCACTTCCTGACGAGTAAGTTCTCTACCAAGTCTCTTACCTTCTTTTTGTAATTTATGAACACAGTTCTCAATAACAATAACAGCACCATCAACAATAATACCAAAGTCTAAAGCTCCTAAACTCATAAGGTTTCCAGAAACATTTTGCCATTTCATAAGAATAAAAGTTATCAACAACGAAATAGGAATAATGATTGATGTGATTATTGCAGCTCTAAGATTACCAACCAATAAAAGAAGAAAAAGTATAACTAATCCAGCCCCCATAAAAAGATTATGTTGAACTGTTCCTAGTGTCGCATCAACCATATCAGATCTATTATAGAGGACATCAAGCTTAACCCAAGACGGTAAGTCTTTTTGAATTTGCATCAGCTTAGTGTTTACATCATCAGAGACAGTTCTACTGTTTTCACCAAGAAGCATAAAGGCGGTACCGATAATACTTTCTTCACCGTTAACAGTAGCAGCTCCTGTTCGAATTTGCTTATCGTATTTAACTTGTGCAATATCTTTAATTTTTATAACTTGATAATCTGAAAGTCTTTTAACAACGACTTTTTCAATATCTTCAAATTTTTGTAATAGACCAACACCTCTAACAAGAAGCTGCTCTCCAGTTTGCTGGATATATCCACCACCGACATTAATATTTGTTTGTTCAATAGCTTGTTCAATATCATCAAAATGAAGACCAAATTTAGTCATCTTTTTAATATTTGGCTGAATAAAAAATTGCTTCTCATATCCACCGATTGTATTAACTTCAGTAACACCTTTAACTGTTAATAACCGAGGCTTAATAAACCAATCTTGCAATGACCTAAGTTCCATAAGTTGAACTAGACGCTTTTGAGAATCTGTTTCTACATTTCGAGCTGTTACTGAATAATGAAAGATTTCTCCAAGTCCAGTACTAATTGGTCCCATCTCAGGGACAACTCCCTCAGGTAAATTAACGTTTTGTAGTTTTTCACTAACTAATTGTCTCGCTGTTAGTATATTAACATCTTCTTTAAATATGATTGTAACTTGTGAAATTCCAAATCTTGAAATTGAGCGGATAGTTTCAACTCCAGGAATACCGTTCATTGAATACTCAAGTGGAAATGTAACCATTCTTTCTATTTCTTCAGGGACAAGTCCTTTTACTGGAGTATTGATTTGAACCTGAGTGTTGGTTATATCTGGAACAGCATCTATAGATAAAGTTTGAAAAGATCGATAACCAAAGATAAGCAAAACAAGCGTAGCCATAAAAATGAACATTCGACTATTAACTGAGAACTGTATAATTTTATTTATCATTAATAATCCTAGTGAGAATGACCGTATTCTGAAGTATCGGTAGAGTAAACGTCTGTAACTCTCAACAGACCTGTTCCATTAGTTACAATCTGATCACCAAACTCAACGCCACTCACCTTAACAAGGTATTTACCATCAACTTCTTTTAAAAGCTTAACCGTCATAAACTTAAAGAAACCACCACGGAACCGATATAAGCCTTTTACAGACTTGGACGTTACTAGAGTTGTTTTAGTAATAGTGAATTCATCACCATCAACAGTCTGTAACTTAAGCTCTAATGTTTTAATCGCCTCTTTAGACAGTTTAAATCCTTTCTTTTCATCTACTGACTCAATAGCCTTTCCTTTGCCGATTGCCTTTCCACCACCATGATCATCATGGTCATCGTGATCTGAGTGTGCACCTTTACCTTCAAGGTCATCATGATCCGAGTGATCATCATGAGAGTCTTCACCTTCATGCTTTGAGTGATCACTATGGGAGTCGTGATCATCATGCTTCTTTTTCTTTACTTTACTTTTAGTCTCCTCTCCATGATCGTGAGAAGAGTGATCTTTACTTTTTTCACTAGATTCATTGGCAAAAGTTGTCCCAATAGTAAGCATTAAAATTAGTATTAGGCTTATCTTATTCATTAATAACTCCTAAACCAATGAGTTTATCTTTACAGCTTTTACTTGCTTCAACTCTCTCTGTTTCATACTCACTCAGAAGTGTTTTGGCCTTTTTTAAGATTGAAACATAAGACCTTACCTCTTCAGAACAAATGTAGAAGCTATTCACATTACATTTAGAGTTTATCTCGTTAAGTGTTTTTATATCGAGAAGAATTTCATTACAAAGGGACTCTTGAAAGTATCTTGCGAATTTTCGATGAGTGTATTGTTGCATTTTAGAATCATTTAAATATTCATAGGTAATACTTTTAATTTGAGAGAAATAATTTCTCAATATCTCTTGGTTTTCTGTATTTAGATCTTGACTAGAGATTAGCTCAACCTTCTCTTTAGATTTTTTTAAATCTTGTAGATTAGAAAATGTTGTCTGATATCGACAAGAACTGAACCCTAAGACAAATACTAATAATAATATATACTTCATTTAACTTCTCCTAAAATCACAGACTCTAACATTCCCTCTTTTTTGGAATAGTCACCATTAAAAATTGATCTTTTTAATTTTTCAATAGTATTCACAACTTCATACTTATAATTAACACTTGATAAAGAAGCATCAAAAAGATTGTCGATTGTAGTTAGCATTTGTATTGGATCAAGATTCATACCGAGAACAAGTTGAGTCCTTAGAGTTTCATAATTGTTCTCTGCCAAAGTAAAGCGCTCATTTTGATTTTCGATGTTTTGAATATAAGAATTGAAATTATAGACTAAATTATACAAATTCTTCTTGATAACCTCTTTAGTCGCTTTAGCATTAATATCTAATATACGAGATTCAGATTTTGCAATCCTTATAGTACTTCCAAGTCCAAAACCAAAGCCATCTTGAATTGGAATATTATTAAATACTCCTCCTCCAGCTGCTCTTGCCGTTGTTGATGACCCCATAAAAGAAAAATATGCTTCTTTTCTAATGAATCGAAGAGATTCTTTGATGTATTTATATTGATTAAGCTCAGGTGCATTATCAAGTGCTCTAAAAATGAATGTATCGAAGCTGATCTCATCTAATTCTTCAACTCTAGGAAGCTGTATATTATTTAAAATCAATTCTATTTCCTGTGGAACTCCAATCATCAAAGAGATAGCTTTAGTCTCAGCAAAGATAATGGTGTCCAAAGACCTAATATCCTCTTCAACTTCCATCTTTCTAATTTTGAGAAAATTCAATACTTGCGCAGGTACATCTCCAAAAACAGCTCTTGTTTTAACAATCTCTACAAGCTCATCAATTTGTTCTTTTTGAGTTTTGAGCAGTTTCATGAAATCCATATCTCTTAATGTATTTACATAAAGAAGTTTAGCCGTCATAACCTCATTGGCCCATAGAGCTCTGTACTGTTCCTTTTTTGCAAGATAAAATAGCTTGTTTTGTGAAACTCTGAACCAGTTATTAGGAACTAAAAATGGAGCTATATCCTGAACTATATCAATAGCCGATAGTGGATCGATAGCGACTTTTAAAATGTTCCAAAAGTTTAATCGAGGTAGAAGGTTTCTTTTACTAAAAGCGATAGTCTCTCTAGCTTGATAAACTCTTTCTGCATTTTCAACTACAGTAAAATTAGACTTTTTTACCGCTGATGCTACGTCTTCCAAAGTAACAGTCTTTTCCTCAGCTTGAGCGAAGGAAATAATAAAGATAAATGATATTATTGATAATATTTTCATTTCTAATTCCTTTGTAACTTAAATTGGTATTCAGTAGTACTGACGCTTGATTCAAATGAGCCACTTAAAATATCAATTTGAGTGATTTCATTTTGGCTAGCACTTCTTGCAAGCTCAGTAGCTCTATTACTGACAACAACAGGCTCTGTGTTTGCTAAGTCATCAGATAAAAATAGTTTAAATATATTTCGACAAGACTCTGAAATGATTTTTATTAAACCTTTTTCTACATCTGGTTTGTAGCCTTCAATAGTACAACTTACTGCACTATTAGGAACTCTAGGGTTTTCAAGCTTGATATGTAAGTTTAATGCCAAATTCTCAAGTTCATAATTAATTTCATCTAATGTTCGAGATCTATCAGAAAAAACAATTGGAATACTTGAAGCTATTTCTGCTTTAATATCGAAATCAATATTTTCTACAGTTAGCTCCCCAGAAAATACTCCTTCAATGGCCTTAATAAAATGCTTTCTTTCATTGAGGTCTTTCTCCATTTTTCTCGACCAATTCTCTTGGTTCTCATTCTGGGCTTCGACTTGCTCTCTAGCTCTGATATCTTCTTGCTCTGCAATTCGACCATCTCCATTTTTACTGCATGAGAAAAGAGAAATGGTAAGTGTAAGTAATGCTAATAATTTCATAAAAACTCCTAATTATAATAGCTCTTCAAAAGCTGATATATTTCCATCTATTAATATTATTTTTCCGTATGTGCTTAAAACATCATTTTCTGTTTCAAAACGTGATTTTAAAAATTCTATTTGTTGCCGATGCGACTCTATAGTCATAGAGATTGATACAACACCTCTCGAAAAGAGTTTTTCAACTTTTCTATGCTCAGACTCTATTTCATCAAGCTTAGGCATCCTTGATAATGTATTTAAAGATCTCTTGAATTTCTCTATTAGGTTCAACTTCTCAATTCTTAACATCCTCTTTTCATTTTCAGATTCTAATTTTTGAGCAGATAACTTTTTTAAAGCATTTAAGTTTTCCACCATCATTTGTTTGAAATATTGGTAAATCAAAAGTTAGTGCAACACCCGCAGAGATAAATTCATCATTTCCCTGACCTTGATATTGAACTGTTGGTCCAACAGAAATATTTGAATACCCTAGTGATCTTTGAACATCTAGCTCTCCCAATTCTAAGTCAACTTTTAAATCCTCTAAATTCAATAATCCGCATTTCTTGGTGCTCAACTGAGTTGAGTTCAATCTTATTAAATTTTAAGTAGTAATACTTAGGGTTGACTTTAGAACAACTTGACAAAAAGTTTATTTTACCAACGAGTAAGGTCTTTTCGTTTTCTAAATCATTTAGCTGAGCTTTATAATCATTTGAAGCTAAGCGAAGAGTTGAGAGCGAGACTGTTTCTTCGGGGTTTAATCTTTTTCGTGATGATAACTTTCGAATGATTTTATCAAATGTCTGAATAGCTTCTTTTACAGATGCAATTGTTACGTTTAGCTGAGCAACTCTCTGATAATCTATAGAGGCATTTAAGTTAGAATTAAAAAGGGACATTTCAATCTGTGCATTTCTAAGCTTGAGTGTAGTTTTTAGCTTTGGAGATTCTTTTATCTCTTTTTGAACCAAATTCAATGACATGCTTAGCAGTCAAAGAGACAGTGTTAACATCTAATCCAAACTCATCGCCTTTTAAGATACTCTAGATCAAGTTCTGGATTTGGCCTTTGACTCGCAACATCTACACTAGAAGACACTTCTTCCTTTCTTCTTAATTGCTTCATTTAAGAGAGGTCCTCTAGTTTTAACTCTATCATAGAAGTCTTTAATATTTTCGATGTTACATTTTTCAGCAGAAAGTAAGGTACTACTCGAAAGTACTAATACTAACACAATACGTGCATACATAAATTTATCCTTAATCAATTAATTAAACGTAAAACTGGGTTTAATTAAGCAATCGGAGGACGAACAATGTTAGATATAAAGGTAAGTAGATTACCAGCCTGATAGAGTGGGTATTCTAAATATAATTCTGATAACGATGGTTTTAGATCAAAAGATTCTGACACTATAATCACAGTGTGTGAGTGTCCAGAGTGGCAATTATGTTCTTTATGATCGTGGTCTTCGTGATTATTTTCAGAAGAATGAAAATCTGATTCTTCACAACTCACTTGTGACTCTAAATGACTTACACTCACTTCAGTAAATGAAGCGGATGTAAAATCATTGAAGATCGTAAATATAAGTAAAAAAGTGAATAAAGTTTTCATATTCAATTAAATTACTCTATATTTGCTTTTAAAGCAATACTTGAGAGTAATAGATAAAATTTTTATATAAAGTGTATAAATATTTTACACTCTATACGTGATTATCTTAAATAACACCTATTTGGGTTAAATGTTTAATTCGATGATGCCAATAATTCCGAGACATCAAAAACTTGCTTCAAGTCACTATATGTAGATGATATTAGATTTTAGTTTTAGTAAATTCCAAGATTTTTATCTTCCTCTGTCCACTTAGAAAACAAACAAGTTTAATTTATTTATTATAATCTTTATTTTCTCGACATATTTCTAGCTATTTTTTTATTCTTATTTTCACAAGACTCATTCAACAACCAACTAAAAATTCGCTTTCTTTCAGACCAAAAATCTATTTCTGGATGAAACTGAGTCCCAAGAATCGGTCTATCTTTAAACTCTAATGACTCAGCAATTGTATTATTATTGGAATAAGATGTTATATCAATATCAGGCCATCGTTCAGATTTATATCTATTAAAATAGTCAACTCTAACACCCTGATGGTGATACTTGTAACCAAGAAAGCTTTTGAAGCGTAGAATTGATTTTAAAAGACTATCTTTATCCTCAATATAAACTCTATCAAATAAGTACCTTCTATTCTTAATGCCCAGTTCTGTCTTAATATCTACATATAGTGGAATACCTTGAGATACAGCAAGCATTTGCATTCCTCGACAAATACCAAGAAGTGGTAGAGTTTTATTATCATCGTCTTTGAAGTAATTTTTCAAAATTTTAGATTCAAAAGGATCTCTTCTTTCTCCTTCTAAACTATAATCAACGAAACCGTCTAACTCTTCGATTCTTGCCTTGAGATCATCTTCAACTTTATACTTATAAAGGTCTGGGTTTATATCTGCCCCCCCTGGAATGACAATACCATCGAGTTGCTGTAAGTTTTTTGATAAACCTGCTTTATACATATCAACAACTTCTAATCGATATCCTTTTTTACGAGCAAAACGTTTTAGAGCTTTTTTATAGAAATATTTACATTTTGTAGAACACCCAATTTTTAAAATTTCATCTTTCGGAAGTTTACAGCTTGCCTCATGAGCCAATAATATTGATGATTGAAATAAAATGATAATGGTTAAAATCTTATACATAAATGTCCTCCATAATGATATTATCTCCCATTTTATGTTAATTTATATATACGGAAACATTTACATCTCAACAAAGTAAGTCAGTTATAGAAGGCTTTAAAGTACTGCTCTAGACGCTTTTTAAGGTATTAAAACCTACGGGCTTTCATAAATTGCAGCAGCGTACTGAAAAAAGAGTGAACTTTCTAAATAAATAGGGAAAACGATGAAGTAATTATGTATCTTAATTAATTCTACTCTGCCAATCTCATGCTACCAAGAAGTTAATTCTATCAGCTTTGACGACCGTTACTCTTCATCCCAACGGCATAGGACGAAAATTCGTAGGAGCATTACTGGATTAACGGTATTTTCAGTGAATTATGTGAGTAAACGATGGTTTATAGTTGAATTTGGGCAAATTCAGCTGAATTTTGGAAAATTTAATTAGGAGGTTTGAAGCCTATTGGGATTAGCAGTACTATAAAGTATTTACATCGCTTGTAGACATAAATAGTTAGATTTACTGTAATAAAAATTTGCAATAAAGCCTATTGTAAAAACACTTACTACACAATTATTCCCGACTAATATCTTTAATCACCTATAGAAACGCTCAGAGCATCTTTGCCTGCATTATAAGACTCCCACCCCACATATGGAACAATCAACAAAGCAGCGACGGGATCGGCCCACCACCAGCCTTGCCACTGAGTTAAAGCAATTCCAACAAGAACTACTATCGTTTGATATTCACAAATCATGGTATCAATCGCATCATATTTCAAGGTTTCCAAACCTGTTTTTTTCCCATAGAAGTACTTACCCCAAGCAAGAAGTGGGTTAATTATTAATGAAGTTGCAAGAATTGCAATTCCCCACCAAGAAAATGAGTTGGTTCCTTCATTCGAAAATTTTTTAAAGGCTTCGTAGCAAATAAATAAAGCAGCGATTGCAAATGCAGCTGACAAAACTCCAAGTGTGATTTTTTTACGTTTTAACAATTCTTTTTCAGGCAATTCATCCATTTCACCTTTTAAACGCCAGATCATAAATGCAGCTGAATTACCTTCTACAATACTATCAACTCCCCAGCTAATTAAGGCAGCACTGCCTGTAGAGAATCCTACAGTTAAAGAAACACCCACTTCTGCAGTATTATATATAAGGCTAGCAATTTCCACCCTACGGCCTCTTTTAATATCTTCGTAAGACTTTTTCTCTTTGTTCATTCAATAAATCCTCTTGCTTTGTAGGTTCGCATATATTTGATTAACAATGGGTAGAGTCTAGAAATTAAAGTTAGTAATATAGAATAAAAGCCCTCCCAACGAATAATGTTTCTAAACGGATTTGAACCTCTACCTCCCAAACCAGATAGGAACATTTTAGTAAGAAATCAAAAATACTTGTAAGAGCTACATTGATACCCAATGTGCTGAGCGATTAATCTAAGATTATTTCAAAATTAGCACATTCTAGTTAATTACGTATCCCAACTAGCTACTTGTCCGAGGCTTAAGCATTCGCTTTCTTCCCATTATCTGTTTTACTTTTCTTTGTTAATCTTCAAATTATTTTTTTTTATAATCTAGGATAGCGGCTTGTACCTAAACTATCTTTATAGGCTTGCTTAAGCTCCCATGGTTCCCATTTTTTTTGTTCAGGATTTTTACCTTTCTCTAGAAGTTCCATTTGATAAGGTTGATAGTAATGAACACTTGTTTTCATAACAAAACAATCATCTGCACCATCTAAAGGATTGTTTTCGAAGTCGGAATATCTTTTAATGAAATGACATTCGGAGCGAGGCTTTATAAAGAAATCGGTCCATCCTCTCAAGTCGATAGGCTCTTTGAGATATTTCCTATCTAAGACAGTTTCTTGGCCCCGAAGGGTAACGTAAGGTGCAACATGGAACCACCATTTAAATTTGTACTCAATAATATATTTTTTTGTAAAATATAGCCACATCTTACCTGGTTGCACAACTCGGTTGCGTTCCGTACTTCTCCGCATCTCATACGCCCAAATATGAGCCCTATTGTAACATTGAGAATCCTTGGAGTTGTTGTTTCGCATTTTTCTAAAGAGAACACTAAGCTCACTATCATTTAGAAAATCAGTTACATAATCATTCTCAATCATTGCAGGGGTATAATCATTTTTAAAACTATTACTTAATCTTTTAGAAGAATTCTTAACAGGAGTTATCCGATGAATCTCAGTGATGTTATTTCTCAAGCCTAGAACATCCTCAAAATGAGAGATGTCAGTAATTTCGATAGTTACTTGTTCCTTGTGCTCTTTTGCCAACTTTAACTGTTGCAAACGGAGTTCGTTTACATCATTAAATTCGAAAACTTGACCATTGGTAGCAAAAACTAATACGTCTCTACCATCTTTATCTGTAACCTCAACATCATATATTCCTATAACTCTAGTCGATGCATTACACACTTGGGAAATTAAAAGAAAACTAATAAAAATAATAAAATTCTTCAAGCTCATAACTCCTACCTAAATCCTCACCAAGAGGTTTTAAGCAAATATGACATTTTTGAAACAAAAATTAAAGATGAAAGGGAATCTTGTAGAAAAATACATATTTGCCCTTTCGAACAAGCTAAGTCAGAAGAAAACAGACAAAACCTTTAAGGTAATTCTAAGCATAATATTCAAGTCTTAAAGTACTATTCAGAAACTAAGTGCGCCTATATTCACAATATTTCCTGATTTATTACTCTTCAAAGTTCATCCTAATAGGTTACAAAAAACATTAGAATAAAAAAGACTCCGAATTATATAATAATTATAAAACAAAAAATTGTACGTAGAGTTCAGAACTTATAACCATAGCCCTCTAATAATTTAGCCTAGAAGCTTTCTAAAATTGCTTTCACAGTTTTTAATTTTTCTTTATCCAGACGTTTTAAAATCTCAACACACTCAGCGTAAGTGTTTGATGGCATAACTCTACTTCCATTAACTAGCTCCAGAAAATATTCATACTTGTATCGATAAATATTTAGAAGACTTAGTATCTTTTTAGGATCAAGATCAATTCTTCCATGCTCTACATGACTTACCCAAGTTCCTGACTTACCTAAAAGAAATCCCACCTTTCTTAAAGGTATCTTTCTCGTCTCTCTTAAGTACTTTAAGACTCCGGCTTCTTTAGTAATAACCTTGTCATCACTTCTTCTGTACTTTCTTTTTTTCTGTTGCATAAACATCTCCAATTAAAGGTTAAAGATGTTCTTTTCAACTACACAGTTAGTCCCCATAAAATTATAGAGTTACACTCTAATTAGCGGGTTTAAACTACCTGTGTAGTCATAAAATATGGATGGTAAAAATCGAAGTAGCACAAATGGAGCACTTAAGTAGCACAACGTATGTGATTATCTGTGATTTATAGTGATGAAAGAAGCGGTTGAGCTAAAGTCCTGTTGGCATTGGTTTTATAAGTAATTTAAATTACTTAAAGTTATTTATTTTGGGGTGAGACCCACCACTCGGGTTGAGTGGTGGAGGTGGTCGGAATCGAACCGACGTCCAAGAGCGGATCCAGAAAAGAGTACTACGTGTGTAGTCACATTGGAGCAAGTGACGGCTGTGAGAAATTTGTCAATTTCACAAAACCCGGTGGCTTTTTTAAGGAGATATTCCCGGCTTCTTCTCCACTAGTTTAGATTACGGAGTTCCCAGTTCGAACTCTTTACCTATCTTTTGTTATCGGTATAGGCCCCTCAAATGTTGCTATAAAACGTAGTCTTATGCAGCCATTGCGTATTCGTTGTTTCCAACTAAATTTGGTCGGCTTTTTACTAGGCCCGCTGACCAACCTAGACACGCACTCAGTCTTTTGCGCGCCCCTGTCGAAACCAGGGCACCCCCAAAATAAAGTGAAGTGTAGAATACCACTGCAAGGGATTAATGAAAAGTGTAATATTATAGACATTGAGGGCAGTGCGTCTGCCCCCGATTGTAAATTAGTCTAGTTTTCTAAGCGCTCGGTACTCAGACTCACAATATGGCTCTTCATAGTAAGATCCATCATCGTAGTCTGTTCTATAAGTTCTCGATCCAAAATCAGACTGCTCACAAGTCTCTGGATGAGCGGCATTATTTCGACAATCTCTTAGCGCTCCTCTATCGAGTTCATTTTTCTCATCGGAAGATAAATCATTACAACCAACACCATAACTACTTCTGTAAGTGAAAAACTCATATTTCATGTGCTTGATAGCATCTAAAATAAGAAAAATAGCTCCCACCATTAAAAGAGCGAGAAGACCAATAGTTGCCCCATTTTCTTCCCAGTTCATCGCAAAATTTGCACCCTCTCCTTGTAAACCGGCGCTTAGAAGTTTTGGGTTGGCAAAAAATGTTGCAAGTTCACTAGCTGTGGAGCTTTTGAGAAGTTTTCTAAAAGCCGTTCGTTGAGATTTTGTCGGCACCTTTTCAAGAAGAATTTCAAGTTCCGCTTCCACTTCTTCTTTACTCATTTTTTGAGTTAAAGTGGCCAGTTCTTGTTTAAACTTTTCTAAATTATCTTTTTTAAAGGCCTCTTCGTGTGCTTGAGGATGAGCGGTCATTAAGTAGTCATACTTTGCCATAACAGAGTTGATCGAAGGCTTTGGAGCCGTTTGAGCAAGCACCTGGAAAGAGAAAGTAAAAACGAGTATGTATATCAGTAAGTTTTTCATTATTTATCCACCTTTTTTAAAGCTCTATATTCTGCGACACAATCTGTATCTTCGTATGTTTCTTCTTCTCCATCATTGTATGACGTGTACGTTTCGGTTCGGTCACCGTAGTGCTCTCTTTCACAAGTCTCAGGATAATTAGCACCCTCTCGACACTTTCGAAGAGCAGATCTTAAAAGATCATTTTTTTCAATTTCAGACAGGTATGAACATTCCCATGGACTTGAAGAAGTAAAAAATTGATATTTTGCATTTCTAATGGCTTCAAAGATGACGGCGATAACGAGAGCTAAAACTAAAGCGGCAAGCACATAAGCGGCTGCATTTTCTTCCCAGTTCATCGCAAAATTTGCTCCCTCTCCTCTGAGCGCCGCTTGCAGTAATTTTGGATTGGAAAAAAACTTCGCCACTTGTTCAGGCGTTGAAGATTCTATAAGTTTTCTAAAGGCCACTCTTTGCTCTATAGTTGGAACCTTTTGAAGAACAGTTTCAAGCTCAGCATTAAGCTCCTCTTTACTCATATTCTGAGTAAGACTTGCGATCTCCTCTTTCATGGCCTTGAGATTGTCTTTGGCAAAACCTTCTTCATGGGCCTGTGGATGAGCGGTTAAAAGGTAGTCGTATTTCACTAAAACATTTGCAATATTATTTTTTGGCATCGTGCTCGCCATTGATTGCAAAGAGAAGGTGAATATTAATAAATAGATAAAATAGTTTTTCATATTGTTTTTCATAAAGTTTCCCCAGATATTTAAATTAAAGTCTCGTTAGTCTCTTTTTTGCTCTCCAATGGGCTTCACAGATATCCCATGTCGAAGTCGTATCACCGTACTCATCATAAGAGGATTCAGTTTGTGTTCCAAAATCATCTTGCTCACATGTCCCTGGATATTTTGCTTGTGTATAACACTTATCTTTTGCTCTTTGCTTGATGGCATCTTTTTCAAATGAACTAAGTCCACCACAGCTTCCACCAACACTTGCTCTAAAGTGCTCGTACTGTGCATTTTTAACAACCTCGATAATGATGGCCAAAATTAAAGCCGCAGCTAATGCCAAAGTAATATATTGAAGAAGGTTTTCACTATTAAAGTTTAAGGCGAAGTTTGCACCTTCCCCTTGAAGAGCTGATTGGAGAAGAGATGGGTTTAATAAAAATGCTGCAATCTCTTTTGGTGTTGAGTTTTTAATAATCTTATCAAAAGTGACTCTTTGCTCGCGTGTTGGAATTTGATTAAGTATCGCTTTTACTTCTGCTCTCAGTTGCTTGGGAGATTTTGTCTTTGCTATCTCAGTGATCTCCATTTCAAAGTTCTTAAGCTGAGCTTCTTTAAACTGTGTTAAATGAGCTTCTGGATGAACATTGAGAAGATAATCATACTTTTGCATGATCGATGAAACCGACTTATTTGGCATAAAACTTTGGGCCATCGTCTGAATTGAAAAAGTTAATAGTAGCAGCAGTGCAATTGCCTTTGACATAAATTCCCCAGAATTAAAAATCTTGTTTACCCCCTTTGTGCAATTGGATTGCCAATAATACCCGAGCTAAATACTCAGAATTAGTACTGTAAAAAGGTAATGGGGCCAAAGTGATCTAGGCATCGAGCACCGTGCTTTGTGTCAAATGCCGTTATGACATATTTTGTAACTGCTCAATAAAGTGTTCTTCAAATCTTTAAAAATATTTATTTTGAACTAAACATCAGAAATTGTTTGGCCATCCATCTCTTTTTTGTAAATATATCTCCATGGCATTTGATGAATTAAAAAACATGGCAATGGGATGGGTAAATACTTGGAATAAAGGCAAACTCAAAAGAAAGTTAAAAGAGACTGCTCAGCGTGCTGTAGACCTTACTATAGAAAATTCAGAGTTGGAAAAAAAGAATAGTGAACTCATAGATGAAGTTCGTCGTCTCAAAGGTGAAAAAGAAAAACCTAAAATAAAGCCAACAAATACTAGTGACCTAAATCCACCTCCGAAGAAAGAACATAAGAAAAAGTCTAAAAAGAAAGATATCGAAGTTGATGAAGAGATTGAAATTTCTCCAGATAAAAATGAACTCCCTAAAGACGCTAAATTCATCGGTTCTAGAGATGTTGTGGTCCAAGAAATAGTATTTAATCGCAGAAATATAAAATTCTCTATTAAGAGATATTACTCTGAAAGTCTTAGTAGAGTTATCGAAGGTGAGATACCTTCAGGTTTCAAGGGCCATCAGTTTGGTCCTAAACTTCGGGCCCACATTCTTTATTTGAATTACAAATTAAGAGTTCCCCACGAAAAGATTAGAGAAATGCTCTCTGAGCTAAAAATTGATATTAGTGCTGGAACTATAAATTCAATTCTAAATAACCTGACTGATGACTTTCAGGTTGATCTGGAATCCGCAAGACATGCAGGACTAAAAAGAGATTCGAAAGTTCATATCGATGATACTGGGGCGAAAGTTAATGGAGTAAAAGCTTACACATTTGGAGTAAGCCATAAGTACTTTACTAGCTTCACTACGAGTTTTGAAAAGAATCGTTGGGCATCGGTGGGAGCACTCTTTGGAGGTGAGCAAAGGTTTATTTTCGATAGAGCTGCAATTGATTTTATTGGTAAGAAACTAAAACGTCCCAAGGTTACAGTATTTTTTAACCTTCTAGAAAAGAAGATAAGTTTTAGTCGAGAAGAATTAGAGGTCTTTTTTGAAGATTCGACTTTCTCAGATGTAACTAAAAAACAAAAAGATATCGTTAGAACTGCTGGTGCACTTAGTTATGCGAACTCTAGAGCGAATGGACCACCAATAAGATTTTTAATCTCAGATGAAGGGACAAATTTTAATGGGCTTCATAGGAACCATCAGCTTTGTTGGGTGCATGAGATTCGTAAATATAAGCTATGTGAGGTTTTCAAAAGAATAGAGAGTGAAACCCTTGAGAAATTGGTTCGTCAGTGGAGAGCTTTTTATAAGCTCATGAAGAGGTACAGGAATAATCCTGACACCGTTAAGAGAATACAGATTCGATCAGAATTTGAGAGGATCACGTCTTTAAAAACATTAGTTAAACCACTGGATGCACAGCTTGGAAGAACAAGAAAGAATAGAGATAAACTTTTACTATTTTTGAAATACCCACAACTTCCTCTGGATAATAACCTTTGCGAAAGAGACCTTCGAGAACGAGTGATAAAAAGAAAAATCTCACTTCAAAACCGCTCATTGAAAGGAATGAAGTCTTGGGACTTGATGCTTTCACTGGCCTCAACTTGTAGAAAAATAAATTTGAGTTTTTGGCGATATTTAGAAGATCGAATCTCCCAACGAGAAGAAATTCCATACCTGGGCAAGCTAGTTCAAGCTATTTAAATCCTATAAATTTAAACACAATATTGAGCAGTTACCATATTTTTGTCGATTGTTTTGACAGGCCTGGGATTATTTTCAAATCCTCCCATTGCCTTCTTCTTCTTTGATAAACTCAAAAGAAAACCCGAGGTAAACATGAATAAAACACTACTCACTCTCGCAGCTTTTAGCTTTTGCGCCCTTGCTCAGGCTTTCACTATCAATATGAACTGTGGTGAAGTCATCAAGGCGCGAAATGGAAAGATTCTCAAACGTCTTGAACCAAGCATTTTTGGATTAAATTCTAAATATGTCCTAATGACTAAGTTTAACAATCCCATCGGCTATACCGTTAACGGCTCCAGTGAAGATAACTACGATCTAATTTTGGGTGAAGTTGAACAAAAATCTTTCACCGCTTTCTCTTTAAAAGATAAATTTAGAACACAAAAGAAAATGATAAAGGAAGCCATTAAAAAGGCTAAAGCCGACGGCTCAGATCTTTATGCCTGTGTCGGACAGATTCGTGTTCCCCTTAAATACTCTGGAAGCCACGTCTATTTGAGTCATGATTCAATTGATGAGGCGATGAAAAAAATGATTAAGCAAGGGGCCCGTCACGCTTGGTAGATTATTGATCACCACGATAGACGCAGCGAAAGCCAATAACACTTGTTGTATTGGTAGGAAGACTGTTGGTCGTAAGGCGATAGATCCCGGTGGTAGCTAAGTTGAGATAGCTTCCGCCTCTGATAATCCCACCACCAGTTCCACCAAAGAACTTACCAGCACCTCGAGTTGAATCTAGAGTCGGATCTTGGGGTTGATAGTCGATTGCAGTTAGTCCACCGCAACTGACAGCATTGAGCTCTATATCTGAGCCAGTACAAATGGTGGGTCCAGTATCTGCAGATCCCCCCAGTGTCCAATCTACCCATTCCTGAACATTACCAGATAAGTCCCAAACCTCTTGCCCGTTTGCTAAAAAGTGACGGGCTTTGACGTTTCGGCCAGTGGTAGGTCCAAAGTCTATATTTCCTGCATTATTGTATCCGCAATTACCAGCGGTATCTCCTGAATTTCCTCTGACAATACACCCCGTTCCAACTGATCCTGAATCCCAGTTATTGCCATTAAGTTCTATTTCTGCTGCGATAGTCATCCACTCAGGATTAGAGATTAAGTCGTAACCTGTTCCCAAGCTTTGGCATATAGCCTTAGCGCCACTTAGATCCACCCCAGTTCCGAACCACGGCGTAAGCTCCGGCTGAGACTTTGCAACTCCACTGACATTCTTAGCTTCAAATCTCATGACACAAAAAGTATTGGTTCCAAATGAAGAGCTTCCTGAAACTTTTGAGTATCCGCCTGGACACACAAGGTTATCATATTGCTCGTTAAGCTCATCTTCTTCAAATCCCTCGTCAACGCGACTTGTTTTATTGCTTAATAAAGTCAGAGCATTACAAGAAGAGATGAGAAGAATTATAAAAAGATATTTCATAGGTATAATCATAACTGGCAAAATTATTTTGCTCAAGAGAGCAATCTTATCAATGGGAGTCAAAATTTAAGAGAAGTCGGCCCTTTTCCCTACGATATCAAGAATCCAGTCCGGTTTATCGATATCTTCTTTTGAGTAGCCAGTGGACAGGTATGGATAATTTTTAAACAGAGAGATTCTTAGATTTGCAATATCCAGCAGATAAGGTTCAATTTCTTCCCCTCTAACTACTTTTAAGTCAACAAGATGATTCATCGTTAAATGTTACAATATTTTATTTTAACACCAAGAAATTAATTTTAATTAAGTTTGGAGGAGATTCAAATTAGTGAACAAAGCTTGTCTCTGAGTTTATCGTGAACAATCAAAAAAGGTCTCAAGACCTTACTTTTTGGTCTTGAAGAAGAATAAGTAACTAAAGAGAAAGTATGATCTATCGGAAAGTGTTCTCCAAAAGCTTGGGCTTCCAGCATCGCGACATAACTATCAGGAAACTCCTTTTTCTTTGCTGCTTTAATCATATTTTCTAAATATATCTTCGATGGGAGCCTCTTGAAGTCAGGATTCTTAACAATATAAACCCAGCAATCAATAATCTTCCCTCCTATTTCAATCTTTTTCATTTCTCTTTCGTAGGCACCGAACCCACACCACTCCAAGCTATCTAGATAGTTTAGAGATTTTGGACTCATTTTAACAACAACTCCTGGAACAAAATCTTTATCGCTTTGATGGACACCGGCATAGCTCTTACCCAAATACTCAGTTGCCAGCGAAAAGTTGATCTTATGGCTTAATAAACGACCGCTCCCTATTTCTTGCGCATTGATACCAAGCTTCCTAAATCTATTAAAATCTAGATTTGCGCCATAACCGAAGTAGTACTCTGTTAACTCCTCGTTCCTATCAAGCTTAGATTTTCGGTAGTACTTGTGTAACCTTTGTTTTAACACAGCGATCATGACATTCTCGCTTGAAAAAGTGAAAGTGGAAGACTTAACTTAAGAGAAGCACCTTTACTTTTTTTAACAAATTTGAGCGAGCCTTCGACAGATTCCGCCCAACTCAATGCAGAGGAAAGCCCCAGACCGTTACCTTTTTCCTTAGTTGAAAAACCACTTAATACTTTGTCCTGTATTTCAACAGGAACTCCGCATCCATCATCGGAGATCACAATATTTATGTAACTATTCAAACTTTCCATATCAATTGTTACTATACCGAGAAATGATTGGGACTCAATAGCATTAGAAATTAAATTTGACATAGATCTTACAAGGTTTTGTTTATGTATATTTGAAAGATAAACTTTTTTACTCATCGAATTTTTAAGTTTTATTTCAACGGATTTAAAACGGTTCATAAATTCACATACCAAATTTGATACTTCACTCTCTAGACAGAAAATTCGATCATTATTCTTTGCAATTTTGATATCTTCGAGACAGTTTTCGACGATATCATTTATCCTGGTAGAACTCATCGACAACAACTCTCTTTCATCACTCTGTTCAAGTCTATCAACAACCTGAGTTATAAAAGATACTGGAGCTCTCAAGTCATGGGCAACTAGAATCATCCTATCGTGAAACTTTTTATTTGATTCAAACTCTGCAATTTTATTAATTTGAGGAGTAATCACATTTGCTTCAACGTATCGATACAAACAGAACCAACCAACAAAGAGCAGTAGCAAAGGTAGTATTTGAGTCAAGATATACTCAAGCCTGTTAACAGAAGTATATTCATTAGAGATCTTAATTAAAATAATATTTTCTATTTTATTAAAGAGCATAATTGGCATAGAGAAGATTGAAAAACTTCCAGTCTTTTGGACATTTAAAGTTTTAGTTTTCAATTTTTTATATTGTAAAAGTTCATTTTTACATTCTGAATTAGCTGAAAGGTTTATGCATTTCCCATTTGAAATTATCCCAATCTGAGATTTTTCTACTCCAAGTGAATCTAAAATGCTCTCAATTCTTAGTTTTGTAGACTCAAACTGTCCCATGTAAACCTCTTCTTGTAGATCTACAGTATTTATTTCAAGCGATTCGGTTATCTTTTTTATTATTAGCTCTTTTTCTTTCTTATGAACTTCATAAAGCTCGCCTACAAAGCTTGAAATTGTAACAAATAACATTACCATGATGCTACAAAACAGAATTGAAAAAATTTGTCTTAATTTCTCAGTTTCTCTCACTTAGTCTCCATATATTGAATACCATTGCTTGATATAGAGTAGAAATGCCCATTTCTAAAGATTGACGAAGGTTGATAAGCCATGAAGGAGTCTTTTGAAGAGCCTTCTAGCTGGTTAAGGTAGACTGCTGAATCAAAAGCAATCGCCATAAAAGAATCGAACTCTTTTGAAAAGTATTTAGAATGTTTCTTACAAATGGACTGAAATTCTTTCCTTTCACAAGTTCTATTGTTCCAGTAACCTAATCGAATCGAATTAAAGTTTTTACTTCCTGATGCAAATTTTTTGTACACGCTTTCATTCGTCCCCCACGCATCAATACCAACAAAAGTGATACCTTTGACGTTGCCCAAAGACTTTACAACTTTATTTAAATCACTTTCATACGATGGCACAACGACAATCTGCTCACCTTTTATCTCTGGAAAAAGAATATTTTTTGTATGTTTGAAGATCTTTATTCTTTTAACTTTATTTCCATTTTTCTTAAATAATTCAAATAATTTAGCTCCAATGACGTTTGTATTTGGGAACGAAACATTTTGAATGACGATAACCTCTTTTTCTTCTCTCTTTATCTTCGAAAAAATTAAGTCCGCAACTTCATTATCGTTAGGAGTCATATAAACAGTATTTTTCTGAAGTTTAGAAAGTTCGATTGAACTAGATGTTGGTGTAATTAGAGTCTTATTAGGCATCTGGAGAAGTTTTAAGAGTTTGAGTGAATCTGAACTCGAGATCCCCCCCCAAATGAACTTACACCTATCTGTGGATATTTTTTGAGCAACCTGCTTTATGGATTCTATCGAAGACTTATGATAAAAAACTTCTTGATCAAACAAACTGTCATCGAGAGAACTGATGAAAACTTTTTCCATCCTTTTTATGTATGAATTATATTCATTTGTCTTTTTCAGAAAAACACATACTTTCTCTTTAGTATCATCCTTAGCGAAAACAGGAAGTGAAAGAAGAAGGAAAAGAGATAATAATCTATTCATCAGCAACCTCTGAAAATTCATTTCTAAGAGATGACAACACTGAGAACAGAAAAAGTATTAAGGGATAGACTAAAAGACTTCCAGAGGAACTTATAGTGACAAGGAGTAAAATCAAGAGGGCTCCACTGACTATCTTTTTAATTTTGGATTTAGTATATAAAACATAGGATGCAACTAGCATTGTATAAAGGATAAGAAAATTGGAGCTCACTGTCTTCAATATATTGTTGAAGGCATCAGGTGAAGCAAGTCCAACTCCAGTATTGAATGCAAAAACACAGAACAGTACAATAAGGGGGGATTTTTCAGTGGCGAAAATATATACTAGTTCCTTTTTTAGTATCCCTTTTCTAACAGATTTCACAATGAGAGACTCAATACCTGAAGTCCAAGATAAAAAGTTAATAATGACAGAGAACAACGCAAATCCACCAATTACATAAATCAATGATAAATGACCTTCTCCATTTCCTGTGAGCTGCAGTAGTCCTACGGTATCATCGATATTTCCAACAGGCACTAAAGCTGCGTAATTACACACAAGGAAGATATAGATTAATCCACAAAAAATGACTGAGATCGCTATTGTCAAAATTAAATCTCTTCTAGGTTTTTCGAATTTATCATATAAGAAGGTCAGATTTTCAAAGCCTGCAAAAGCCCAAAAGGCTAATACCGCACCTTCGTATATATTCCCCAAATTAAATGAAGGCTTAATTGCTTGATAACTTTCTAGAGGTCTAAATGTAGTTACTATCAGGTATGTAGCAATAATCAAAAGAATTATGGTTATTACCGATGCTACACGAGAGCTAGCTTTCACCCCCCTGTAACAAACAACAAAACTAATTAATAAAATTAGGAATGGCACAAGGACTGTAAAGGAATCGACAGAAAATGCTTTTGCCATATAATTGCCAGCAATTATAGCAGCAGAAGGCATTCCAAAGATTACAGTCCCTAGTAATATCACATGTGTACTATGAGCTATATGCTTACCAAGTCCCAGAGAAACTAAGTCTGACATACTCGAATTATCTTTATCAACACCTTCAAGCATCTCTGAAAAGAACAAAATACCTGGTATGCACAACGCTATTATTAAAAGCCAAGAAATTAATACATCATTTAAAGCAACTTTATAGGTCAAAGATGGTAGGAAAAGCACTCCCGACCCCAATATAGAACCGATTCCTAGTGGTATAGATTGTGTGAGACGAAGTTTCTGGGTCATACTAATTTAATCCCTGCCAAAATAAAGACCAAAATTTCAACCCCGTATCAAATCCTTGTAAAAAAAGCTCTTTTTCAACTGAGGACTTTGCTAACTTAAAGTTATCAAGACACTTTTGAATATGTATGTCTTCATTAACCATATGTATTTTAAAGAATAAAGACTCTTGTAGTTCTCGTTTTTTGCCAAGTCCGTCGGCTAATGCCTCGATATTTTCATTGGCTATGATCTCCAGTCCTAAATGCAACCCTAGAAGGAAAAACTTGGATTTCTCAGATGTAATTTGTTCTCTCAAGAAGTTCAATGAGTCAGGATAGGCTTCCCTATTCAAGGATATTTCATTCTCCTTAAGGGCTTTATAAAAGAGCTCAGCGTGATTAGATTTAATATCCCCATCTCCAAGTTCCTCATTGCATATAGAGATAAGCTTCGTTTTGGTAAACATACAACTAGTTTTGTGGGACATTTCAAGTAGAAATTCAGGCATAAATTTTGAAAAAGCATACCAATGGCTACCTATCACGAAAGGTAAGTTGATACTCTTCTTTAAAGTTGAAAAGTCAGGAAAGATCTCTCCAATAGAGAATCGCTCTTGAAAAAGCGTCAAAGTATTCAT
Source organism: Halobacteriovoraceae bacterium (assembly GCA_963719505.1). Classification (GTDB taxonomy): domain Bacteria; phylum Bdellovibrionota; class Bacteriovoracia; order Bacteriovoracales; family Bacteriovoracaceae; genus CAKZJW01. The sequence goes on along the minus strand of CAVRCF010000002.1, from coordinate 181,837 downwards.
ATAAACTCCTTGTTAAAATACTAACAATTTTTCAAAAGAAGTTATGGAAACTGGAAAATATTATAGTCCTGTATAAAGATTCGACAATTATGTCGTAACTGCTCAATATTGTGTTTAAATTTATAGGATTTAAATAGCTTGAACTAGCTTGCCCAGGTATGGAATTTCTTCTCGTTGGGAGATTCGATCTTCTAAATATCGCCAAAAACTCAAATTTATTTTTCTACAAGTTGAGGCCAGTGAAAGCATCAAGTCCCAAGACTTCATTCCTTTCAATGAGCGGTTTTGAAGTGAGATTTTTCTTTTTATCACTCGTTCTCGAAGGTCTCTTTCGCAAAGGTTATTATCCAGAGGAAGTTGTGGGTATTTCAAAAATAGTAAAAGTTTATCTCTATTCTTTCTTGTTCTTCCAAGCTGTGCATCCAGTGGTTTAACTAATGTTTTTAAAGACGTGATCCTCTCAAATTCTGATCGAATCTGTATTCTCTTAACGGTGTCAGGATTATTCCTGTACCTCTTCATGAGCTTATAAAAAGCTCTCCACTGACGAACCAATTTCTCAAGGGTTTCACTCTCTATTCTTTTGAAAACCTCACATAGCTTATATTTACGAATCTCATGCACCCAACAAAGCTGATGGTTCCTATGAAGCCCATTAAAATTTGTCCCTTCATCTGAGATTAAAAATCTTATTGGTGGTCCATTCGCTCTAGAGTTCGCATAACTAAGTGCACCAGCAGTTCTAACGATATCTTTTTGTTTTTTAGTTACATCTGAGAAAGTCGAATCTTCAAAAAAGACCTCTAATTCTTCTCGACTAAAACTTATCTTCTTTTCTAGAAGGTTAAAAAATACTGTAACCTTGGGACGTTTTAGTTTCTTACCAATAAAATCAATTGCAGCTCTATCGAAAATAAACCTTTGCTCACCTCCAAAGAGTGCTCCCACCGATGCCCAACGATTCTTTTCAAAACTCGTAGTGAAGCTAGTAAAGTACTTATGGCTTACTCCAAATGTGTAAGCTTTTACTCCATTAACTTTCGCCCCAGTATCATCGATATGAACTTTCGAATCTCTTTTTAGTCCTGCATGTCTTGCGGATTCCAGATCAACCTGAAAGTCATCAGTCAGGTTATTTAGAATTGAATTTATAGTTCCAGCACTAATATCAATTTTTAGCTCAGAGAGCATTTCTCTAATCTTTTCGTGGGGAACTCTTAATTTGTAATTCAAATAAAGAATGTGGGCCCGAAGTTTAGGACCAAACTGATGGCCCTTGAAACCTGAAGGTATCTCACCTTCGATAACTCTACTAAGACTTTCAGAGTAATATCTCTTAATAGAGAATTTTATATTTCTGCGATTAAATACTATTTCTTGGACCACAACATCTCTAGAACCGATGAATTTAGCGTCTTTAGGGAGTTCATTTTTATCTGGAGAAATTTCAATCTCTTCATCAACTTCGATATCTTTCTTTTTAGACTTTTTCTTATGTTCTTTCTTCGGAGGTGGATTTAGGTCACTAGTATTTGTTGGCTTTATTTTAGGTTTTTCTTTTTCACCTTTGAGACGACGAACTTCATCTATGAGTTCACTATTCTTTTTTTCCAACTCTGAATTTTCTATAGTAAGGTCTACAGCACGCTGAGCAGTCTCTTTTAACTTTCTTTTGAGTTTGCCTTTATTCCAAGTATTTACCCATCCCATTGCCATGTTTTTTAATTCATCAAATGCCATGGAGATATATTTACAAAAAAGAGATGGATGGCCAAACAATTTCTGATGTTTAGTTCAAAATAAATATTTTTAAAGATTTGAAGAACACTTTATTGAGCAGTTACATTATGTCCTATCCTTATTTCCCAGCGAAAATGTCCTACTTAACGCATTAATATTACAATACTCAGGTAATCAAACCTGAGGTGTTAAATGGGAAAAATAAGCATGGATGCTAAACAAATGAAGCTTTATAGACTCGCCTGTGAAGTCTTAGCCGGAAAAATTTCTATTAAAGAATTTTCCATCATATCTAAAAAGTCATATCGCCAGTCTCAACGTATTATTAAGAATGTTGAGACTCATGACTTCATAGGAGTCATACATAAAAATTCTGGTGTTGCTCCAGTAAATAAAACTTCTGAAAGACTAGAAGCTTTGATCGTAGATCTTCTAACTTATAAGTATGTTGGATTTAATCTCACTCACTTTAACGAAATGTTAATTAAAAATGAAAACATTAAAATTTCAAAGTCTTCACTTCATCGAATTGCAACTAAACACAATCTTGTAAAAGCTCCAAGAAGAGCGAAGAGAAGATCTTTCAAGCCTAGAGCCAGAGTCCCTCAAGAAGGTATGCTCGTGCAGTTCGATGGAAGTCATCACCCTTGGTTTGGTAATCACAAATCGGACTTAATTGCAGCAATCGACGATGCAACCGGAAAGATTTTAGCAGCAGAGTTTTTTTATGGAGAGAAGTCGATGCATTCGATGAAAGTTATCAAGGAAGTAATTGATAAAAATGGAATTCCAGAAGCCTTCTACATGGATCAAGCAGGGATTTATGGAAAGGTAGATCGAGACTGGGAATCTCAGATCTCAAGAGCCTTTGATCAGGTTAATATTAACTTAATTCTTGCAAGCTCTCCACAAGCTAAAGGACGAGTAGAGCGTCTCTTTAGGACTCTACAAGATCGACTGGTAGCGGAGCTTTCGTTTTATAAAATAGAAACTTTGGAAGAGGCAAATGACTATTTGAGAACAACTTTTATAGAAGCTTTTAATAAGCAGTTCTCGGTAGAGTCGCAAAGCTTCGATACAGCTTACAGGAAAAATGTTTTTGGAAATTTAGACAGAGTTTTTTGTAAAAAAGAGAGAAGAAAAATTGGAGTTGGAAACGTATTTTCTTTCAAAGCAATTACTTGGTTGATAGACGAAAAGTTTTGCTATCGAGGTCGCGAAGTGAATATAAATACCCATCTTGATGGCAGTCAGAGCTTTGATATTATGGGTAAAGAAATATATCCAATAGTGTTCAACACAAAGAGGATTTATGACTATAAAAAGCGAGCAATATGACACACAAGGTAGGACATAATCGCTGGGATATTAACCGGACATAGTAGCTGGGATTCAACAAAATATTATAGTCCTGTATACTTTTTAAACACTTTCGGGAAATCTCTTTCCTGAAAAATCTTTAATCCAGGACGGTTTAGAGACTTCACTTTCACTGAATCCAGAAGCTAAAAACAAATTCAAAAAACCTAATTTAAAAATCTCTTCTGATGCGACATCACCTCTAACATCATTCCCCAAATTTATATCAATAAAAACTTTCGTCTTTTTAGAAAAGCTTTGAGCGTTTTTTATAAAATCCTCAATTGATAGAAAACAGTGTAACTTTACATCTCTTCTCTTCGCTTCCATCTTCCAAGACAAGTGTATGAGCTCATCATCATCGATCAATACAATTTCTTTCATTTTAACTCCAGTTATGAAGTATATATTAGCATAGAATGATGCAAGGCTCTCAACCTTAAGAAAAATTAAATACGCAAAATCAATCAGTTGCTTTGTAATGAAAGAAATCTTAATGTCACTTATATAAAAACTAACCAAGGAATTAATTATGAAAATCGCTCTTTTAGCTCTTTTATCCCTCACCTTTATCTCCTGTGCCTCTCACAATATGCAAAAGCAAAACCTCACAGCACCTTTGATGAATGGCCAATCTGTGGATCAATCACTGATGGTGACAAATACAGATGGAGAGAAAGTCACACTTAAATCAGTGGCACAAGATAAGCCCATGGTTGTGGTTTTTTATAGAGGCGGATGGTGTCCTTATTGTAATAAGCAACTAGCGAGACTCAGAAAGATTACTAAAGATATAAAGAAGCTGGGTTATACGTTAATTGCCGTTAGCCCGGATAAAGTTTCTAAGTTTCAAGAGACGGTGAAAAAAGAGAAGCTCGACTACACGGTGGTCTCCGATAGTGATCTCGTTTTAGCGAAACATTTTAATCTCACTTTCAAAGTGGATAAAGAGACCAGAGAGAAATACAAAAGCTATGGAATTGATCTCGAGGCGGCAAGTGGAAGAAGTCACTTCTCCCTTCCAATCCCTGCCATCTATATCATCGACACCGAAGGACTGATTCATTTTAACTACGTGAATCCAAATTATAAAGTGCGTATGAATGAGAAGATTCTTCTATCTGCACTAAAAGAATTGAAACTACAATAATTTAAAACTTCTCTCGCCGAAGAGATTTCGTGCGAGAGTCTTTTTTCTTTTTTTCTTTATTTTTAATCACACTGGATCGACTGGGTTTGGTTTTCTTTCGAACCTTCGGTGCGAATTCCACTTGTGCAAAATACCCGTGCAATTTATCAATGCAGTCTTCAATATTTTGCGCCTGGGAGCGATACTTTTGAGAGCTTATCGAGACCACCCCATCACTTAAAAATCTTTTATATTTTCTTACAAAGCGCTCTTTGACAAAGTTTGAACAAGCTTCAGACTCAGTCATATTCCAAACTAGTGTGGCCTTGGTATTCACTTTATTAACATTCTGACCGCCAGCTCCAGAGGACCTTGAGAAGGAAAATGAAAATTCGGATCGATCAACTTTAATCATATTTGTAGTTTTCTACACAGATTTATCTGTAAGGTTAACGTAAACTTAGTCACCAATAAAACTTAACAAATTAAATGGAGGATAACAAAATGAAAAAAATCCAACTCTACAGTCTTGCAACACCAAATGGTCAAAAGGCATCCATCGCTCTTGAAGAGGTGGGAATTGAGTACGACGCTCATACCATCAACATAATGAACGATGATCAGTTTACCGAAGAGTTTAAAAAGATTAATCCCAACTCAAAGATTCCGGCCATCGTCGATCCAAATGGCCCTGACGGCAAAGAGGTCAACGTCATGGAGTCGGGTGCCATTCTTTTACACCTCGCTGAAAAATCAGGAAAGCTTCTGTCTAAAGATCCTACAAAAAGACTAGAGACCATTCAGTGGCTCTTTTTTCAAATGGCCGGAGTCGGCCCCATGTTTGGACAGTTTGGTCACTTTTATAAGTACGCAGGTGACAAGTGCGATCATCCCTACCCTGTTAAAAGATATGCCGATGAAACCAGACGTCTTCTTGGTGTCCTCGATAAAAGACTTGAGGGGCGCGATTATTTGGTGGATGATTTTTCCATTGCCGATATTGCAACTTTTCCATGGGTATCGTGTTTAGATAAATTTTATGAGGCCGGTGAATTTTTGAAACTTTCAGAATTTAAAAATGTTAATGCTTGGCTTTCGAGATGTATGGATAGGCCCGCAACTCAGCGCGGGCTCAATGTCTGTCCGTTTAATTAATGATGGATACTTGAAAAACATCCAACACTTCTCGTTCTTTGAGCTTGGTTTTGGGTGTTTTTCAAAGTGATCTCAACTTCAAAATAACTTGAAGCCACTCCGATAGATTCATTAGGGATCACAACTGTCTCTTCAATGACACCTGCAGTCTTATAAGTTGTGAACGACTCATCCGTTCCCACAAAATCGAGATCTTTTAGGATTCTCAGTTCATCTGGATCGTGAACGCCTGTTGTCATAAAAAGAGTTGAGTTTTCTCCGTCGAGATTGATCACTGTTCTGTCCCATGAATTTGAGTCAGCGCACTGGATATATTGACGAGCAGAAGCCGCAGTAGAAAGTAATAATGCTATTAAAAGTGTTTTCATAAAGTCTCCTTGATTTTCACAGACAATACAATCAATCTGTTTGGCATGTCAAACTCGTTTTTCTTGTATCTAATAAATAGATAGGAAACAAATTGAATTTAGATTTCTAAAGCTGAGTGTCAAAGGCTAGTATCCGACTAAATAAGGACACTATGAAAAACATACTTTTACTACTTTCACTCATTATCTCACTTAAAGGATTCGCTTTTGAGGCCATCTCATTAACGGAACTCAATAGACCTGCCCCGTACAGCATGATCCTAAAGACAAACTTTTGCCAAACGACAAAGTGCATCTCTTTTGAATCGCCAACTCTTGAAGAGAAGACAACGCAATTTTCAATTGATCTTATGTATCTTCACACTCAACAGCATATTGAGGCGAGACTGAGCTCTCAAGGTGTTGAAGTTCAATCTGTGGACTTTACTTACTCTCCAGAAGAGTACGAAATTCTCGATCTTTTAACACTGGATTTTTCAAGTGCTGATGGAGACGAGCCTCTTAGTGAAAGTGAAATCGATTCAATCATGAGAAAAGTAAACACAAGAAATGCTGAAGTTTCTATCATGGGTGTTGTTGCTCAAAATGGGATTTCAGAGTATCTGATAATCTATACGCCAAGCTATAATAAAATTTTTGTGGTTGAGAGAAATCAGTTCACGAAAAAAACTGACTATTAAACCAAAAAAAAGCCACTCTTTCGAGTGGCATATTCTTTAAGATTCTTTTTTCTTTTTGATATCACATGCACCACTTGTACAACAAGCCTTGCCTTCCATTGAACAAGTTTTATTATCGCCTTCGCCAGTACAACACGATTTATTTTTAGAGTGACTTGCACAGCTTGAAAGCCCAAGTAAAGTTGTTGCTAGTAGAAGTGTTTGTAGTAATTTCATTTTTTCTCCTTGATATATTTGTCTTTACTATATCACGATTCTCCAAGATCAAATAACTCATCTAAAACGTATTCTTTTTTGCCTCTTTCCCGCCTGGAGGCTTCAAAGACCATCTTTTTTGCGATCTCCAGACCGGTGATTTTTCTATATTTATTAAGACCGGGAATAAACTTTAAGGGTGTGGCCAATACCATTCCAATTTTCTCGGCCACTCTTGTATCCTCTCTATCCCCATCGATAAGGGAGGGTTTATAAAAGGTGGTGGATGCAAAATCCAGCTCTTTCACCTTATCCTCTAAAGCCCCTTTCATTTTAAGGTAATCATTTGAACTTTGCCCATCCGCCCCAGGGGATGAAACCAGATGATAATGATGCACGCCATTTTGAGCGGCAAGCTTTGCAAATTGAAACTGGTAGTCCACATCGACAATCCTTTGATTCTCCACACTTCCCGCTTGAGATTTCGTCGTCCCAAGGGCCGAGAATAAATACTCCCCTTCAATAAGGTCTTCATACTTTTCAATCTCAGAAAAATCGATTACATAGTTTAGAATTTTGGGATTATCAAAGTCCACCACGCGTCTGGTGAAGGTCACCACTTCGGAGTAGTTATCGTCTTCTCCAAGAAGCTTTACGATTTCACGTCCCACGACCCCTGTGGCCCCAATAACTATAGCTTTTCTATTCATATATCCTCTAGTCTAGAAATCTTTCTTTTTCACTTTGCGTCGGCATGCGACAGCTGTCTTTTTTGCCAAAAAGTTTATATCTGTTTTTTGAAACTTTCTTATAAATAAAATCTCTTATGAATGCTGGCACGATTAAAAAGACACTTAGAAGTGACCAAGGCAGACCAAAAAGTTTAACCGCCTTTAAGACCGCTTGGGACTTGGTGTAGATTTCTCCGTCCATAAGTAAAACAATGGTATTCATATCATCAATGTACTCATCAGAGAGTTTCTCTTTGGCGCTCTGTCCTTGTAAGGAAGCCACCAGAAGTTTTTCTTTTTTATCGAACTTAAAAATAAAGTCCACAAACCCATTACAAAGGGAGCAGACACCGTCGAAAAAGATGATAGGTTTATTCATGTCTCTAGTGTTCACTATCTATTATAAACTGTCGAGGTCAATAGGCATTTGGGAGGGATAATAAACTAAATGTGGGCCTAAACACTTAAAAAAGACCCACAAATAGCTTGAGAACATTTTTAGAAGAAGATAGTGCTAATCATAGCATTTACATTCTCAGAACTTGTACCGTTCTTTGAAGCGATCCTCTCTAAAACTTTATCTAATAGATTTGAGTTTCCTCTCATCGATTCTTTTACTGCACCTTCGACTTCTTTCAAATTCACACCGATAACTTCAGTGGCAAAGATGTCTGCATCTTTTTCCGTCAGTTCACGACTTCCAGCGAGCATATTAAATTGATGAGCAACTTTTGCAATCTCTTTAGCGCGATCAGCAGAGAGACCAAATTTTGAGTTAAGCTGATTGGCCATCTGATTGAGATAATGCTGCTCTTTAAGGGCCGCAAGTTTCCCCATATCAACTGTTCCGTTATCCGCGTGGCTTAATCCGATTGTCGCCACTGATCCATCGAACTTTTGAAGTTTTGAATATTCAAAAAGATCTTGGTTAATCATGGCCATCAGTTTCGCCTGAGGATTATTTATTTTTGAACTCGATCCAGCGTAGTAGCCATCATCCCATCCATCGTCATATCCATCATCGTAACCGTAATCAAATGAATCATCATAACCATCATAATACCCATCATCAAAGCCAGAACCTGAACCATCCCATGCACCATCTGAGTAACCAGCGCTATATCCAGCATTGGCCCCATCATAGTCTCCATCATAGGTTCCTGAGTTTTGCCCATCAGCGTACCCATCGCTATAACCATCTCCGTCACCATAGTAGGCCCCATCATTCGCTCCATCACTTGAGCCATGATTTGATCCATCATAGTTTCCGTCACTTGAACCGGCATTTTGACCTTGCTGGTAATTTGAATAACTGTCTCCAGCATTATAACCATCGGCGTACCCGTCACTATCACCATCACTATGGCCATCACTTGAACCAGAAGAGTGCCCAACAGTATAACCATTATTAAAACCTTCCGTTTGACCGGCAGTCTGACCATTTTGCAGACCAGTTTGAAGACCAGAGCTATAACCATTATTATAACCGGCTTGAAAGTTTACCGCTTCTCCGTCATTGTATCCATCGCTGTACCCAGTAGAAGTTCCATCCGCTTGTCCAGTTTGAAAACCATTTACAAGTCCTTCTTGGTAACCCACGGCTTCACCGTTATTAAAGGCCCCTTGATAAGTCTGAGCATAACCTGCTGCATATTGATCATCATAACCTTGCGAGTAACCCGGGTTGTATTGATCCGCGTACCCTTGGTCGAAACCATTTTGATAATTGTCTTGTGAAGAGTAAAAAGCTTCACCGTCGTTAAAACCATCATTCGTTCCAGCGGTTACACCTTCACTATGACCATCGTTAAAAGCTCCTTGGTAGGTGCTATTAAAACCATCGTTATAACCGGTTGCACTTCCATCTGCCGTTCCTTCAGAGAGACCATCCACTCTTCCGGCTGCAAAACCTTCTTCGTATTTTTTCTTACAACCTGTCCCTAAAAAGGTGATTGCAATGATAAGTAGTATTACGTTTTTCATTTGTCTTCCCTTTTAGAAAAATATTGTTTGAATCATTGAGTTAAATTGTTCGGGACTTGTTCCCACTGATTGCGAAGCCGTTTGCATAATTTGATCCAAACGGTTTGAATCGCCTCGCATTGACTGTCTTACAGCACCATCGATTTCAGTCATATCAAAACCGATAAGCTTTTTGGTAAATGTCGAAGCATCGGCATCAGTCATTTCTCTAGAGCCTGCAATCTTATTAAACTGGTGGGCAACGAGGGCCATCTTTTGAGAGGACTCTTTTGAAAGACCAAAACGAGACTCGAGTTGAGAGCTCATAGCATTTAAATAGTGCTGCTCTTTCATCGCTCCAAGTTTTTCCATATCAACACTTCCACCATCGGCGTGAGACAGAACAATTGATCCGCTCTCAAGTGCTGAGCGACTTTCAAAACGAGGAAGTGCTGAGTAGTTAATAAGATCGGCGTTAACGAGAGCTGCAATTCTTACACTTGGATTTTTTGATGTCGATGAAAAGCCCAGGGCATAGTCGTAACCATCATCCCATCCATCATCGTATCCATAGCTGTAGCCATCACTGTACCCATCTGCATCCCCCGAGCTGTAGCCCGAGTCATAAGAGGAGTAGTATTCGTCGTCAAATCCATCGGCGTAACCGTAGTCGTATTCATCATCAAAAGCCGCATCATAAGCTGAGTTGTATGAGTCGGCATACGCATCATCATCCCCTTCATTATAAGCTGAGTTGTAAGCTGAATTATAAGCTGAGTTGTATGAAGAATTATAGTGAGAGCTGTATGAACTATCATAGCTTGTGGCATAGCCATCATCATAGCCTTCATTAAAAGCGTCATCCGCTCCGTCATTTTCACCTTCGTTAAAAGCTGAGTTATAAGCGGGATCATAAGCTGAATCATAACCATCGGCATAACCAGCATTTTCACCTTGATTAAAAGCCCCGTTATAAGTTTGATTATAACCTGTAGTATAACCATCACTTTGTCCGTCGGAGTTTCCTATCGCTTGTCCGTTTCCAAAACCATCGGCCAAACCATCTGTGTAACCACCGTTGTAAGCACCGCTATAAGTTGAATCGAATCCACTTTGATAAGTTTCATTGTATCCCACTGAGTGACCTGTATTATAACCATTTTGATAGCCTTCAGTTTGACCAGCATTTTGACCATCACCAAGACCAACCACGCCACCATCGGCAACACCTTGATTGAATCCTGCAACTTGACCATCAGCTTCACCGTTGTCGAAATCGCTTTGTGCAAATTCCACATAAGCCTGATCGTAACCCACATCATACCCTTCAGCATGACCTTGGTTAAAACCATCACTGTGTCCCTGAGACGTTCCATCCCCTTGACCTTGAGAGTAAGAGTTGGAATAAGCTCCGTCGTACCCTTCTTCGTAACCACTATCAAATCCTGCGCTATACCCTTCTTGATACTTGGCTTTACAACCCACCATCAAAGAAGACAATACAAGAAGATTTATAAATCTATTCTTCATTTAAACTCCCTATCTGTTAAAAGAAAATTGAACCGATCATTGCATTCATATTCTCAGGACTCGTCCCGTTTTTCGAAGCAATCTCTCCTAATACTTTATCTAAGAGATTTGAATTTCCACGCATTGACTCTTGAACTGCAGCTTCAACGTCTTTAAAATTCACACCGATCACTTCTTTTGCAAAAATATCTGCATCTTTATCTGTAAGCTCACGACTTCCTGCGAGTTTATTAAACTGATGCGCCACTTTTGCAATCTCTTTAGCTCTATCAGTCGCTAGACCAAATTTTGCATTAAGCTTGTGGGCCATCTGGTTTAAGTAATGTTGCTCTTTAAGAGCGGCAAGTTTACCCATATCAACTGTTCCATTATCAGCGTGACTCATAACAAGAGTTGCCGATTCAGGATCAAATTTTTGAAGCTTAGAGTACTCAAAAAGATCTTGGTTAATCATTGCAATAAGCCTTACTTGAGGGTTACTTGATTTTCCAGAACTTCCGTACCCATCAGAGTCGGAGTCATCTGAAGGAGTATCCCATTCACCATCACTATATCCCGAAGAATAACCTGAAGAGTAACCTGAGTTATAACCTGAACTGTATCCAGTATTACCAGCGCTATACTCTCCGTCATCGTATCCGTTGTTGTATCCACGCCAATAGTTGTCATCATAACCATTGTCATAACCTGTGTTATAACCATCGATCTCACCGTCGACGATCCCATCAGAGTAACCGTCGGCAGCTCCCACTGGCTCTCCGTCTTCGTTTCCGTCTGCTCGACCTAAGATATAGTTTTCGTCGTAAGCTGTCGTATAACCTATATCAAAACCATCAGCGTTTCCGTTGTCATAACCAAAAGCGTATCCATCAGTTGTTCCTTCATCAAAACCAGCTGTTGCAAAATAAACTTCGCCGTCGATATAACCTTGAGCTTCACCGTCAGTAGAGCCTTGAGTAAATCCTTCAGTATAGCCTTGAGTTAATCCAGCTTCATTTCCTGCACTAAAGCCTTCATCGTAACCTGCGACTCTTCCGTCAGCATGTCCGTCGAGTTTTCCGGCAGCGAATCCTTCTTCGTATTTTTTCTTGCAGCTCGTTGCTAGAAAAGAGAAAGCAAGAATTGTCATAAGTATTAAGTTTTTCATATCTGTCCTTATAATTTTTATATTAAATAAAACTAGAAAAAGATCGTTGAGATCATTTGGTTAAAGTTCTCTGGGCTTGTTCCCAGTTTTGAACTCGCCTGCTCTAGCATTCCATTAAGTCTTGCTGAATCCCCTTTAAGTGATTCTTTAAAAGCTCCCTCAACAGTTGAGATATCAAATCCAATTAAGTTTTGAGAGAAAGCTTTTGCATCGGCTTCCGTTAAACTTCTTGAACCCGCAAGCTTATTATATTGATGAACAACTAAAGACACTTGTCTTGCCGACTTATTTGAAAGACCAAATTTACTTTGTAATTGATTTGAAATTTGTCCAAGGTAGTGATTCTCCTTAAGAGCTGCAAGTTTACCCATATCGACAGTCCCTGCATCAGCTGTATTTGAGCCCATGGACTCACTAACAGATTGAGCATCAAACTTTCTCACCTTTGAGTAATCAACAAGATCAGCATTAACCATTGAAATAAGTTTTACATAAGGATTTTTTGAAGCTGTACTCGATCCATAACCGTCACTATAACCATCGTCATATCCGTCATCATAACCATCGTCGTACCCGTGATCGTAGTTTTCACTTACTTGATCATCATATCCGTCATCGTATCCGTTATTATAACCATTATTGTATCCATCTATTGAACCGTCGTCGTAACCATTATCGTATTCATTATCAAAACCAATATCGTAACCAACATCATATTGCTGTCTATAATGAAAACCATAAGCTGCATTATAAGAGAGCTCATAACCATCAGCATAACCCTCAGTTGTTCCAAGGGCCGTCCCCTCAGCATTTCCAAAGTCGTATCCCTCGTCGTAGCCGATAACTTCCGCTTGTGAAAAACCTTGTTCGTATTCAGCTGATGCAAAATCACCCCTTGCATTACTAAATCCCGTTACATGTCCTGATTCAAAACCATCGACGTAACCGCTATCAAAACCAGTCGCTAGACCTTCTGAGTTTCCATCGGCATAACCCGAGTCGTATGTTTCTGCGTAGCCCTCTTCGTGACCGACGTCGTACCCCGCATTGTAGCCCTCTTGGTATTTTTTCTTACAACCAAAAGAGATAATCAATAGCGATCCCATGAATAAGTGTTTAATCTTCATTGTCCTCTCCGTTTTGTTATTACTTGACTAAATTGTTATCGCTGGCATTTTGTCCCGTCTATAAAAAAAAGCTAACTTCTGATGAGGTGAGTCAGGCAGATTGACCCTGTTTCAAAAAATAAAAAAGGGCCTGAAACACAGACCCTTATTGATGACTATAAATGTTTTAAAATTAAGACCTTACTTCAATAATCCAATGTCTTTTAACCTCTTGGTTAAACAGTCATGACTTGAAATCGGTGGATATTTGGCACCATCACCTTCACAGCTTGGAATGCATTCTAACATCGCCTCTGGGTGTGGATGAACAAAAAATGGTGCTGAAAAGCGCGCACTGGTCGCATCTTTTGGATTTATCACTCGGTGAATAGTCGCTGGAATAATATCATTTGTGATTCGACTAAGCATATCTCCAGCATCAACCACAAGTTGTCCCTCTTTAGAGTTAACATCTAACCAAGTTCCGTCTCTGTCTAATAGTTGAAGTCCAGAAGCTGTTGCTCCCATTAAAATCGTAATAAGATTGATATCACCATGGGCCGCCGCACGGATAGATCCTTCAGGAGGAGCTTCTCCAACTGGAGGGTAATGAATAGCACGAAGAACAGAATTCCCCTCATGAATCATTTTATGAAAATAATCTTTAGGCACATCAAGAGCAATTCCAAGGGCCTCTAAAAGAATTTCAGATGTTTTATCCAGCTCATTATAAATAGCGAGCATGTCTTCTTTAAAATTATCAACTTGAGTGGGATAAATATTTTTTGGGTAGTATTTAGCATAAGGATGATCGTCTGGGACTTCACGTCCAACATGGTAAAACTCTTTTAAATCTTTATAAGGATTGTCTTTAGCGTGCTCAGTTCCAAAGGGCGTATAACCACGCTGACCAGCTCCAGCGGAAGAGATACAAGCTTCTTTTTCTTCTTTTGAAAGAGCAAAGAAAGCTTTTGAAGCTGCATAGCCTTTATCAACCGCAGATTGAGTCATCGTATGATCTGTAAGAATAATAAAGCCGTAGTCTTTAATCCCTGTATAGAGGTTTTTAACAAATTCAGCTTTTTCAGACTCGTTTCCGTTTACATATTTTAATAAACTTAACTCTGGAACTTTTCTCGAATCGTCACCCATTCTTTATCTCCTTAACCTTGGCCTCTTAGGCCAAAAATTCCCGATCCAATACGAACCCAATTTGATCCGCACTCGATGGCAATTTTGAAATCTGAACTCATCCCCATGGATAGTTCTAAATCATCACTATTTAGTCTCTCTTTATACTCATTTAATCTTAAAAAACAAGCTTTTGCGTCACTTTCGAACTCATCCGTTCGAATTTTTCCTATGGTCATTAATCCTTGAAAGTAAAAGCTTTCAGACTTTATGCTCATGGCCGCAACAGAGAGTTGTTCAAAATCTTCAAAGCCCGACTTTTCATCCTCACCCGAGGTGTTGACCTGGAGAAAGACTCCGATCTTTTTATCAGTCTTTTTACTCAATAACTTATTCAATAATTTGATACTGTCGATGGAATGAATAGATACGAGGTTGGGAACCTTTAATAAACTATTGATTTTATTAGACTGAAGAGAGCCAATAAAGTGCCAATTGATATTTGGACACTCTTCACATAGAAGCTGGGCTTTTTGGGCCAGCTCCTGCACCTTATTTTCACCAAAGTCTCTTTGACCGGCTTCATAGGCGCTTTTAATCGCCTCGGCACTTTTCGTTTTAGAGACGGCCAAAAGCTTTGCCTGTCCCAGTTGTTTATTAAAAAAATCGAGATTCTCTTTGATGGTCGGAATAAATTACTCTGATTTTTTCTTTGTTTTAGTTTTAGTTTTCTTTTTATTGAACTTGATATTGGCCTTAATTTCTAAATCGTAATTATCCAGCACTCTATCGATCTCTTTGGTGAGATCAATTTTATCCAGATAACTTTTTAATTCATTTTTAACTGAGCCCACAAACTCTTCTTTGGTTTGCTTGGCGTTTTGCAACAGACCTTGGGCCATCTCTTTTGGCAGTGGAAGATCTTGAATCAGATTCTTTACAGCATCTTCAGTCATAAACGCTGCACTAATGCCGGTGCTCACAACCTTTTTAAAGATATCCGTAATATGTTTTTTTTCTTTTTCTTCCATTTTCTCTTCCTTAAATCTTAAAGGGACTTCGCTCTTTTATGAACCGACTTCATCATTGATGGCAGATTACTTGAGACTAATTTTTTAGAAATCATTCCAGGAACTTTAACTTTAAAATCAATATCGATATTATAAGTAACTTCTGTCGTTCCGTCCCCATTATCTTTAAGAGTCCAAGAACCATTATTGGAACTAAAAAGATCTCCAGAATCAAAACTCCAAGAAACCTTCTCATTTTCAACTTCTGTACTTGTTAAAACATAAGAGAACTTTTTAATGATATTAATATTGTATTCGACTTTCGCACTATTACCCTTTCGCTCAATCACACTAACAGATTTTACTCCGTCCATAAAATCGGCGTAACCTTCATAGTCGGTCAAAACTTTGTAAATATTTTCAGGTGTTGTTTCGAATGTTTCAACTCTTTGTGCTGATGCCATTTATTGTCTCCAAGGTTTAAAACTATTTATTGTCTAATTGTATCAAGAATTTTCAATTTTAAAACTTGGGGAAATCTTTCTTATAAAAGGCTGACTAATGAGCTTAACTAATTAGTACAAAGTAAGCTTTGCCCCGACACCAAAATGATCACTCACAAAATGGGTCACCCCATCATTTGGTCTGAGTTTCACCTTTTGATCCAGAATCAATTCCACCTCATCTAAGGCAATTTGAGAATGAACGCCATCTCTTACATAAATATAGTCAAGTCTCTCTTTTGTACGATTTTGAGGCTTTCTATGGAGCCTTTGCCCCCACTCATTAAGAATGGAGTTCCAGGTAAATCCAGGATCGTTGCCGTTAACTTCAACCCATGAATCCCTAAAACCCACCTGCTCTAAAAGAGAATTTATTACGACGTACTCTTCAGTCTCTGAATGAATATTTAAATCCCCTAGGATGATAGCCGGATTCATCTTTAAAGGATCATTACTTTCAACAAAGGCCAAAAGTTGTTTTATCTGTCTCTCTCTAATCCAAGCTCTATCTGAAAAAGGTTCAGTGTGGGTGTTGTAGACATCCAACTCCACATTCTCAGAAATTTTAACTCTGGTTAGCAAAACACCTTTATTGGCAAAACACTGAGCGAGTTTACATTTTCTATATCTTATAAATTTTTTCTCAATGATCGGAAAGCGGCTAAAACTTAAAAGACCAGAGGTAATCTTCCCAAGTGGTCTTCTATCCTCATAAGAATCAAAGTCTGATAACTTTCTTTTAAAAATTCTTTTTTGTTTTTTGCTGAAAACTTCTTGAAAGAATGCTCCATCATATTGAGCCAGGGCCTCTCCAATAAAAGAAGCCCTCTCATTTGCTTTTTTTCGCAAAACGGGAATCATCCATGTATTTAAAGTGGCGATGCTCATTTGATAATTTGAATGGGCCTCAGTGAAAGAGCAGAGAAATAAAAAAATAAAAAGAGATGAAATTTTTTTCATAATATAGGGCTCCACACTTTTGAGAAATCTCAGAAATTTTGAGTTCTAAAAATACACCCTGATGGAGATTTTGTCCAAGGGGGAAGAAATGAACATCCCCCCTTAGCTTCCTAGTAACGCGGTTTTTTATCGAAGTGGTGCTCAGCTCTAATATGACGTATCGTACCTGACTCACTCCGCATAACGATGGAATGAGTTTCCGCACCCCAAGGTTTAAACTTTACACCATCAAGCAGCGAGCCATCTGTAACGCCAGTTGCAACAAACATGACATTTCCACAAGCAAGATCATCAATATTTAAAATTTTATTAATATCCTCTACACCCATTTTTTTTGCTCGGACAACTTCATCGTCATTTCGAGGAACGAAAACTCCTTGAAAATCTCCACCCAAGCATCTAAGCGCCGCCGCAGCGATCACGCCTTCAGGTGCACCACCAATACCAAAAAGGATATCGATTCCTGAATCGGGAAGAGCCGTGGCAATAGCCGCCGAAACGTCTCCGTCACCAATGAGGTGAATTCGACACCCCGTCTTTCTAAGTTCTTTAATAAGTTCTTCGTGTCTTGGTCTATCCAGCACCATGGCCGTAAGGTCTTGGACTCTACATTTTTTTGCATCGGCCACTCTTTTAATATTTTCAGTGGGCGACATAGTAATATCAATAACACCTTTAGCACTGGGGCCCACGGCGATCTTATTCATATAAGTATCAGGAGCATTCATCAGATTGCCCTTCTCTCCGATGGCCATAACTGAGATTGAATTATAACCACCGACGGCACAGATCGTTGTTCCCTCGAGAGGATCGACAGCTATTTCAAGTTTTTGTCCATTTCCACTTCCCACTTTTTCTCCGATAAAGAGCATGGGAGCTTCATCTCTTTCACCTTCACCGATCACGATAGTAGCATCGCATTCAACTGAATCGAGCATTGATCTCATGGCATCAACAGCTGCCTGGTCAGCGGCTTTCTCATCGCCTCTTCCCATTAGTCTCGCCGAAGCAAGTGCGGCCATCTCTGTTACTCTAACAAACTCTAGTGCTAAGTTTCTATTCACTTTATTTCCTTTTATTGATTTTTGTCTTTTTTGATTCTAGCAAGATGCCTACTATAATCCAAGTTTCATTTTTATGAAGTCTACGCATTGATCGGTTAAAAGATCTCCATCCACATGAGTAATCAGCGCACTTGCGAGATCAACTTTATTATCATCAATCACCGAATCAACTTTTATCACAAATTCATCTTCAGTAATTAAAGGAGTATCCACATCTCTTTTTGAGATGATTCTGGCCGTCTTAAGCCCTTGTCCATCTTTCCACTGAATATAGTTTTCCATAATCAAAATCTCAAACTGGGCCAGTTCTCCATCGCTATGTTGCCAAACAAAAAGCTCAACAGGTCCATCGCATCGAAGCCAGTATTTAAGTCTTGGTGGCGTCTCGAAACCAAATTCCATTTTATGAACTGGTTTTAAAAGCTTGGCGAAATTTTGAACCGATAGAAAATCTGAAATGCTCTCTCGGTGGCTGGGTTTGGTGCTAAATTCAACACCCAAACGTCTTTTAGTTGTCCATTTCACCTGTGCTGAGACTTCGAGTTTTATTCCCGACCACTGAAGAGTTCCATTGATCTTTTTTTCTTCGCCGATTTTATGCTCACCGTTTGCAAGAGCTAGTTGCATACCAGTTTGAGAGATATCTTTAACTTCAAAAA
Organism: Halobacteriovoraceae bacterium; assembly: GCA_963719505.1. Lineage (GTDB taxonomy): Bacteria > Bdellovibrionota > Bacteriovoracia > Bacteriovoracales > Bacteriovoracaceae > CAKZJW01. The sequence goes on along the minus strand of CAVRCF010000002.1, from coordinate 163,408 downwards.
CGTGAGTGTCGTATTCATCACACTTAAACGTGAGATAACAAAACGGAAACCTTGGGAAAACTTTTTTCTCCAATTGCTCAAAGTCACTTTTAACCAAATTTAAATGGGCCATCTTACCTTTCCTTTTTTGTATCGCAGCAAATTATATATTTATTAATGTCCTACCATTATAAGTACCTGCTTTTTAAAAAGTTAGTAGGAAAAAATTAGGCTTCACGAATTTTCATTGTTATATTAGAAATATGTCAGACGTAAACGATCTCGAAATTGACAACCTCCCCAACAGAATAACGATCTTTCGTGTTCTCATGATCCCCTTGGTCATTGGTTGTCTGCTTGTGGTTAAGCTTGAAGCTGACTTCTTTGCTCAAGAAACGTCGAGTCTTTTTGGATGGGCCGCAGCCTGGATTTTCACTGTCGCCTCTATCACAGATTTTTTTGATGGCTATATTGCACGAAAAAGAAATATCGTAACAGTCTTTGGATCTTTCTTAGATCCGATCGCTGATAAGTTTATCACCGTCTCAAGTCTTATTATGCTTTTGGCCTTGGGAAGAATTTCTTCTATCGTGGTCATTATCTTGGTTCTTCGAGAAATGTATATGACTTCACTGCGCCTTTTGGCCATGAATGAAGGGATAACTGTTCCTGTAAACAGTCTTGGGAAGTGGAAAACCGCGACCATGATGGTGGGAATCCCCATGCTTATGTGTAATGAAGACTGGTGGATCTTTCCTTTTCCAAAAATGGGAATTCTCTTTATTTATATAGCTTCGATTATTTCCCTTTGGTCAGCAGTTCTCTATTCCATCTCGATGGTGAGAAAACTGAAACAAGATCGAATGGCGAAAAAAGAAGCGAAGAAACTTCGTAAGATGGAGAAGCAAACTCCGTGAAAAATATGGTGCTCATTTTCGTCACAGGACAAGATCACCCCGGAGTGACAGCGGGTCTTATGAAATGCATAAGAGAGAATCATGCGCAGATTGAAGACATGGGACAATCAATAACTCATGGATTTTTATCTTTAAATATCCTTCTATCCATTGAAGCAGTAGAAATTGAAGACTCCCCTCTTTTAAAAGATCTTTTTTTTATTGCAAAAAAAATGAAAATGAATTTGGATTTTGAAGTGGTTGACGATCACGGCTCTATAAAGAAATCCGGTGACAAATACATCATCTCAGTTGTAAATCAAAATGGACTCCAAGCGGAGTTTCTTGAAGATATCTCCTCAACTCTAGCTCAAAGTAGTATCAATATTCAAAGAATCGACAATATTACAGAAGATGAGTTTAAGTCTCTTGATATTGCCATGAGAGCACAAACAAATGATATTGACTGGACGAATATAAAAAAGAAACTGATTCGTATTTCTAATAAACACAAAACTGATCTCGCCCTTTTAAGAGACAATGTCTGGCGCTGGAATAAGCGCCTTATCGTTTTTGATATGGACTCCACCCTTATTCAATCTGAAGTGATTGTCGAGATGGCAAAAGTTCATGGAGTGGGAGATGAAGTTCATCGAATTACTGAAGAGGCCATGAATGGAAAATTTGATTTTTCAGAAAGTCTTAAACAAAGAGTCGCTCTTTTAAAAGGCATGCCTGAGTCTAAAATGAATGATGTTTTAAAACAAATTAAACTCACAGACGGTGTCGCCGAGTTTGTCAAAACCGTTAAAAATTTAGGATACAAAGTTGCCATCATCTCTGGTGGGTTTCAGTTTTTTGCCGATCATTTTAAAAAAGATCTTGGGCTTGATTATGCCTTCGCCAACGAGCTTGAAATTAAAGAGGGAAAGCTCACAGGAATTGTTTCGGGATCTATTGTCGATGCTGATAAGAAAGCCATGCTTTTAGAGATGCTCGCGCAGCAAGAGAGCATAAATCTCGAGCAAGTTGTGGCCATAGGCGATGGGGCAAATGATTTAAAAATGCTGGCAAAAGCGGGACTTGGTATCGCTTTTCACGCCAAAGAAATAGTCAAAGAAAATGCCGGTCAACATATGAGTCATGGCCCGATGACAAGCATCCTTTATTTTTTAGGAATCCCCGGAACCCAAGAGTAAGCCATGTTAGTAAAAAGTTTAAAAAAAGCCTTTGAAAATGCCAGTGCCGTCTCAAGCTTAAAACTCAACTTAAAAACAACCACTCTTCCCGAAGAGATTTCAGCACTTCCAAACCTTGAAACACTCTATATTCGTTCAACAACTCTCGAATCTATTCCTGATTGGATTAGTGATTTAGAAAATGTCAGAATTGTATATATCAATAGCACCAAACTCTGCGGTGTCTCAGAGAATCTTTTTAAGCTCAAAAATATGACGAGCCTCAATCTGTCAGGCGGGAGAATTCAAAGTCTTTATATCCCTTTAAATGCCAGCAATGTTTTAACAGATATCAACCTCAGTAAAAATCTTCTGAAGAAATTTCCCCAAAATATTCAGGCCCTTCTCACCCTTAAAAATCTCAATTTATCCTCAAATGAAATAGTCGAGATCCCCCAAGAAGTGACGGAGCTTCCTTTGCTCAACCGGTTAACCTTGGATAATAATGGACTCACCCACCTTCCAGACTTTATGACAGAATGTAAAAATCTCAATATTCTCTCCCTTGATCAAAATGCTTTTTCAAATGAAGAGAAAGAGCGAATTGAGTCAAAGTTTGGCATAAGTTTTACCGCTCTTTAGTCTTTTTGCACTTTTTTAGTGGCATATCCCTTTTTCCTATGTGCGTGAAACTACTTCCTTATAGAATTGTTTAAGGATTTGAGTATATAATTAGGGATGAAAAGAATTTCGCAAAATCAAAATGGGATATCTCTGGTTTCGCTACTCATGGGGGTTGCGATGGCTGCCGGAATTGCTGTGGTCATTAGCCAACTTATGGTCGACTCTCAAAAGACCCAGAAAAATCTAGAACTCTCCATTGAGGTTGCTTCCATTTTTGGACAGATTGAAAAGACTCTTGGTCAAAATAAACACTGCGTCGCCACTTTTGAGGGTTACCCCCTCCCAGCCGATGGGACTGTCGTCCCTATTGACGCCATAATACTTAAATCCTCCAACCCTGCAATACCGGACATACCCAAGTATAGAGTCGGAAACTCTGCCGACCCGGACAATACATTTGTTAGTCGGGGCTCTAAGCTTCAAATCAAAGAGATGAAAGCCTATCGAAGTAGTGTTTCTGAAAATGCAGTCAATTTTGAAATTGAAATTGCAAAGCCTAGTGTGGGGCAAAAATTCAACGCCGTCTTTAACCCTGGTGCTGTTCGATCTCAAAAAAAGATCATTACCCTAGATGCCATCTTTGATGGAGCGGGAAATATTCAAAAGTGTTATTCTCAGTTGGCGACGACCAAAAAAGTTCACTGTGATTCTTTAGGTGGATTTTTTAATGGAGTTGACTGTGAACTCACCCGCGGTGATTGTGAGTTAAAAATTAGAGATTATCTCATGCGAGGCTACCCGAACTCGAAAGTAATATGTGGTCAAACATACTATCCGTACTCGACGATATAAGGAATAAAAAATGAAAAAAGATGAAAATGGTTTTTCGATGGTTGGTGCTCTTATCGCAGCGGCTTTTGTGGCCGGTATCGCTCTTGTGATTGCCCAATTAGGTGATAGTTCAAAAAAAATTCAAAGTTCCACTAAAGCCTCTTTAGAATTAAGTGCAACGATTAGTAATATAGAAAAACTTCTTTTAAATAGTCAGCACTGCTCAGCTACTTTTAGTGGACTCTCCTTTAGTCCAGGAGTGGCCGTTCCCATTTCTGAAATTGTTCGAAATAACTCTGGAACTAATGAGACCGTTTATGAACTCTCAACTCCGGGTGCGAAAGTTCTTATCCCCAATACATCAATTGAAATTACGGCCATGAATGCAACCAGAGATACGGCGAATCCAAATCTTTTAAATTTTCAGGTCGAGTTTTCAAAAGCTAATGCAGCCGCGGGAATGAGACAGACAAATAAACAATTTGCTCTTGAAGCTAGATTTTCAGCGCTCTCACTACAGCGCTGCTTCTCTCAACTAGACGGAGCTGTTCTTTCCGCTTGTGAAGCTCTTGGGGGAACTATCCAGGATACTGATTGTGTGGACACTCGCCTCCAGTGTGAGATGAGACGCCAGTTTATGAAGTGGAAAGGTGTCCCTGGCACTCAAACTATCTGTGGAAAAAACTACGAACTTAAACGAATTGTGGTCAATGAAACGGCGACAACTCCAAGAACTCATACTCTGCCCTCTACTTTTGTCGAAGGAACGTTCAAGGCCAATATCCTTGGAGGTGGTGGTGGAGGTGGCTGTGGTTGTGCCGATCATGGTACAGGTGGAACCGCCGGCTCTGAGACATTTTTAGTAAAATCTCAAACAGATCCTCTCGTTCCTGGAAATATCATCAGATATCAAAAAGGAGCTGGTGGTGCCGGAGGTAGAGGTAGTGGATGCCGCTTTAGTCGACATAACGGAAGGGCCGGTAACACTTCTTTTCTTCAACTTCCCACCATAACAATTACAGCCGGTGCAGGCTCTGGAGGAAGAGCAAGAAGCAATAATCACGGTCACGGTTATGACTCACGATTTATGAATGTCGTCTATCCAGGCGCTCCCTATAGCTCAAATAGGTCCGGAAGGTCTGGTGTTACCGGATCAGGTGGAGCTGGAGGAGAGAAAAATGCTGCTGACTGCAGAAGTGGTGGTAGAGGTGGAGATGGAGTCGTTTTATTCGAATATATGACTTTTACAGAAATTTAAACCTACACATAAACCATAATCTGCAACTTTTTTTTGGCGCTATTTTAGTAAAAGTTTATATAACTACCTAAAATTGCTTACCGCAATATAAACTCATATATAATATTCTTAAACCAAGAACGAATAGCTTGGAGAAGGTTTCCAATATTTTTTAAATTGACCTAAAAAAACTTAGGGGAATAAATGAAATTTTAAAAAAATCAAACAGGTTTGTCATTGGTATCAGTTATGATGGCCGCAGCCATGACTGCAGGTATCGCGCTTGTTGTCGCACAACTTGGACAAAACTCGGCGAAAGTAACATTAAACGCCACAAACTCAGCAGAAATAAACGAAGCATTTAATAGGATTCAAAAGTATCTACTCAACAGTGACAGCTGTTCAGAAACCTTAACCTATATTCCAAATGTCTCTATTAGCAATACCGTTTCAGTAAATTCAATTTGGACCCACTTCCCTCCCGCAGCCCCAGTTGAGAAACTTAAAGTTGGGGACAAATTAGGTGGCTCATCAAAAGTGGTTTTAGATAAAATTGATTTTGAAAGAGTTTCTACAAACGAGGCAGTCTTTATCTTGGACTTTGATAGAGATCCAAAGCCGGGACCACTCAACAAAAATATCTTAAGAAAAAGATTTGAGGTCACTACTGAATTCAATGGGGCTGGAAAACCGATTAAATGTTTTTCTCAATTAGATGGAGCAATTGCTTCTGCTTGTCAATCTGTTGGTGGAACACTTACCGGCACTCACTGCGAACTCACGAATGCGACTAAAGATAGAATCGTTAAAGATATCTTAAACCCCATAAAAAAGCCTATATACCTTGATAGTGATGGTAGTCTTAAGTCGACATTAACCTATACAACAACGAGAAAAACATGTTCAAAATGTAGTAAAAGCGGTTGTTCTCCTCCGAGTTGTCCATCCGGGTTTACAGATTTAGGTGGAAAATGTTCTAAAGGTGATCTATGTGGATTTAAACCCAGATGGAGAAATTGTTATAGAGACTGTCGAAAAGCGAATCCTCCTATTGGCCACTATTTTAACCTTTAAATAATGGTAAAATGTCTCATCTAAATATGTGAGTCTAAGCAGATCTATAAGTTCATATAGTACAAAGTATCTGCAATGTTTTGTTGGCGCAAATATTCATAAGATCCTCTAAGTCACTAATTTTACTTCTTGATTTGTGTGGGCATGTATAATGCCTTTAAACCCAAAATGGAAGGTCCGGAAAAGGTTGCCAAACTTTATTATTAAAGAAAACTAAATATAATGAAGGCTTTAGGAGTGCGTATGAATTTTTTAAGAAACCAAAATGGTATGTCGATGATAAGCGTCCTCATGGCCGCAGCCGCTGTTGGTGGAATCGCCTTAGTCGTTGCTCAACTTGGGAAAAACTCATCTCAAATTAATCGAGAGTCCCAAATGAATAATGACATCAACGAAGTCTTTAATAGAGTTCAAAAGTATATGCTAAATAGAGAAAGTTGTGCAGCAACTCTCACCCAGTTTACATCAATTCCCATTAACCCGACTCTAGAGCAAAGCTTTGGAACTGGAAAATCAATAAAAACAAAAATAGGACCGGGTGCTGCGATTCCCCAAATATCTGTGGGGGATCAAGTCGGGACAATCTTTGTTGAAGATATCGCATTTGTGCGAAAAACCGCTTCTGAACTAGACCTTGTTATAACATTTGATAAAGATAGAAGTCCTACAAAAGAGCGTCTGATAAAAAAGAGAATTGAGCTCCAAGGTGGATTTTCACCAACAAATATCAATGTTCCCATCAAGTGTTTTTCGCAATTGGATAATGCTATCGCTTCATCATGCGAAGCTGTTGGCGGTGCTATAAATGGATCCGGAGACTGTGTTTTAACAGGAGAAACTGTGGGAGAAATAGTGGACCGAGGATTGGGAGAGGCTTATAATAAGACCCCTCTATATTCTGTGGATGGAGTTCTCACAGCAAATACTCCCACTAATTATAAATCCAGATGCACCGTCTCCAATAAAAGATGTCGAAGAACGAGTAGGCAAACATGTACTCCTAGTTGCAGAGCAGGCTTTACAAGAGGTAGTGCGGCCAGTGGTCGCTATGATGTAAGAGAAAGTGCCGTGAACAAAAAGTGTTGTCGAGACTACTGGTGTGTTCCTGCCCCATCAATTGGCTTTATGCTTCAGCCTAAATAAAACAAATCAATAACTGACAAAATCAAATCAAATCCTTAGAATAAATTATCACTATTCTAAGGATTTTTTATGCGCATACTTCTCGTTTTAATATTCTCTATATCGCTCTTTGCTGGAACTTCAGACCCAAGAGACACCATGGAATCTTTTCTAAAACCCATGGTTCAAATAAAAAAACAAAATTTAAATCATGAGCTCTATTATAATCAGGCCATTGCAACTTTGGATCTGTCTGAATATAACGACAATATAAAATTTAGTATTGGAAAGAAGTATTCAAATAGCTTAGTTTTTGTTCTCGATAGAATGGAGAAAATTGACTACAGCAAAATTCCTCAAAAAGTTGATGGATCAATATGGTACTTTGATAAAACCAGAGATGATCTTGGAAATACGGCCGAGATTTCAATTGGGCTGGTCAATGATAAATGGCTTTTCACTAAAGCGACTCTCAAGTCATTAAAGTACTATACTCAAAAATATAAAGATGCACCTGTTGCTGGAGATGTTGTTGAGAGCCATTTTGAAAATTATATTCGCTCAAAGGTTCCTGAGCGCTTGCAGAAAAAGGGATTTCTTCTTGAGCATTGGCAGTGGCTTGGTTTTCTTGCCCTTTTATTTATCGCCTTTATTCTTGAGAGAATCATCGGCTTTATTGCAGAGATGATCGTCAATAAATACATTAACGTCTTTAAAGTGAACTCAAGCGATCTTTTACAAAAAGCTCTTGTCCCCTTTCGGCGATTGGCCTTTATCCTTTTATTAATTCCAGGAATAACATATTTGGATTTACCTGTAAGTCTTCTAAGTTTTCTCAATCGATCGCTTCTTATTATCACATCCTTTTTTACCGTTTGGCTTGGTCACAGAATCATCCATATGCTTTCTTACTACTTCCAACAAAGAAGCGCTCGTACAGATTCAAAGTTTGACGATATTCTTATTCCTTTACTGACTAAAACAACTTTTGTTTTTCTCTATATTTTGGGAGCTATGTATGTGGCCTACAGTTTCACCATTGATATAACAGGAGTTATAGCTGGGCTTGGAATTGGTGGCTTAGCATTCGCCTTTGCTGCTAAAGATACTTTGGCCAACTTCTTTGGCTCTATTATGCTCGTCTTAGATCGCCCCTTTGATATTGGTGACTCTATTGTCGCCGGTGATATTGAAGGAACGGTTGTTGAAGTTGGTTTCCGTTCAACGAAGGTGAGAACATTCTACGATTCTCTCATCAGCGTCTCAAATGGAATTTTGGCCAATAGAGCAATCGATAATAATGGTAAAAGACGTTATCGTAGACTTAACACCACACTTGGCATTGAATACGATACTCCTCCAAAAAAAGTTGAAGCGTTTTGCGAGGGAATCCGCCAAATTATTTTGAGCCATAAGTGGACTCGTAAAGACAATTTCAATATCTACTTTGTCAATTTTGGTGCTAGTGCTTTAGAAATTCAGCTCCAGGTTTTTTGGGAAACCCCTGAGTACGCAAGAGAGCAAGCCGAAAAACATAGACTCATGATAGATATTCTTCAACTCGCTAATGAGATGGATATAAGTTTTGCTTTCCCAACTCAAACGATTCACATGTTTAAAGAAGAATCAAAAAAGGTGCATTCTGATGAACCTGAATATTTAAATTACGGAATTGAGCAAGCGAAGAAAGTTATTACGAAACCACTATCACTAAAAAATCCAAGAAGTAATGCTAAAGACAAAACTCAATTTGGCGAAAATGATTTTGGAATTGATTAAGGGTTAATAATTAATTCAATAAGATCATCAATTTTTTGAGGAACTAAATATAGCCCTTCTTTACCGGCTTCTTTGTCCTTTTTGCTTGAGATATCACTGAAAGAGCTCACCAAAATAGTACGAGGAGCTTTTCCTCCATAGCTTCTGATAAGTTTCATTAATTCTTCTCCAGATTTATTAGTGGATCGAAGATCTGATATGACGACATCAAAGTGATGTTTTTTTATTTGGGCAAACGCTTTCTCACCACTATCCACCTCAGCAACTAAGCCTCCGTGTTTTATTAAATTTTCTTTGAGAATTGATCTTAGGTTCTGATCATCATCCACAAGTAAAATTTTATAGTTTGTTAATTTAGCCAATATCACCCTCTACTTTAATTCTAAGTCTATCAGTGAGTTCTTTTTTTATTGAGAAGGCAACTTTTTTTCCAGCGAGGTACGACGAGAGAACTTTTACTTGCCTTTTATCATAGTCTTTTTTGATAACCTCGACAAAGGTTAATTCATTTGTATTATAACATAAGTCCCAACCCAGGCTAAATTTTGTCTCTGGATATGTTCTTATAATCCTCGCCTCAATCTTCTGTTTTACTTCTTCTTTTAAATAAAGACCAAGAGTCATAGGCTGCCAAACTCTATTAATGCTAACAAGCTGGGCCAATCGGCTAACTTCGGGGTCATGGCTCACTCGAATATATTGATGGCACCAGTCATCCTTATCCTTCATAGGACAGGTATTATTTGTCGGACAAGGATAGTGACAATCAAAGCCATCACCAATGAGCTTATCCCTCAGCTGTAAATACTCTTTAAAAAAGCTCTTTGTCCCAGGCTCTATAAACATCACTCCATCGGGCTCAAGATCTCTTATATACTTTAAGGCAAGCTCTACTCCCATCTCATTAACCGAGTGAGTAAATATTAAAATTCTTTTCTTCGACTTTTTAGGAATGAGATTTGAGTTGGAGACAATCTCAATATCTTTGTCAGCAAATAGTCCTTCTTTGATTTTTGCTGCTTGTTTTTTCATCAGATGAGAGGTCTCTATTCCATAAAGAGTCGAGATCTCCCAGTTAAAGTACTCCCCGATAGCGAATAAAAAAGTGCCTGGCCCAACTCCGATGTCTATAAGTTCACTTTCTTGAAGCAAGCTCTTATAGTCACTGAGATAATCCATACAATGGGAGAATTTAGGAAAGTTTGTCGTTAAGTAAAATGCTGCGTAAGCTGCAACCAACCTTTCATCTTCAAGATAGTCTTTGAGATCATCTCGAGAAGACGTAAAGTTATCACTAACTTTATTAATGGCCTTGATTAAATCACCTTCGGATTTAAATCGGTGAATAAGAAATGGTTTTATATCAGTTAAGTTCATAATAAAAAGCCCTCTTCCGAGGGCTTTGGTTTATTTATTATATTTCTCGTCTGTTTTACCTTGGTAAATTTGTCGAGGTCTCGTAATTCTCATATTTGGATCCTCCACAAGTTCTTTCCACTGTGCAATCCACCCTGGCTGACGGCCAAGAGCAAACATAACAGTAAACATATTTGTTGGAATTCCCAGAGCTTTATAAATAATTCCCGAATAGAAATCTACATTTGGAAAAAGCTTTCTCGCTGAAAAGTATTCGTCTTCGAGCGCCGTTTTCTCTAAGCCCTTTGCAATATCTAAAAGTGGATCTTCTACATTTAACTTATCTAAAACAACATCACAGTAATTTTTGATCACCTTTGCTCTTGGATCAAAGTTTTTATAAACTCTGTGTCCAAATCCCATAAGTCTAAATGGATCCTCTTTGTCTTTTGCTTTTGCAATAAACTTCTCATATCCTCCACCATCATTTTGAATAGCTTCAAGCATTTCTAGAACAGCTTGATTGGCCCCTCCGTGAAGAGGTCCCCAAAGCGCGTTGATTCCTGCAGACAGAGAGGCAAAAAGATTTGCTTTAGATGATCCAACAACTCTAACCGTTGAAGCAGAACAGTTCTGCTCATGATCAGCGTGAAGGATTAAAAGAACATCTAATGCCTTGGCCACATCAGCATTTGGCTCAGATCCCGTCATCATATAGAGAAAGTCTGTAATATAGTCAAAGTTTGGATTCGATTCGACAAACTCTTTTCCCTGACCGTGTCTGTAAACGGCAGCAGAAATTGTTTTAAGCTGTCCCATAAGTAGAGGGATAATTTGAGCTTTTTTATCATCAGAGAGGTCTTGATCCAGAAGATCCGGGTAAAACCCAGAAAGTCCAACCATGGCTGCTGATGTGATCCCCATTGGATGTGCATCTTTTGGGAATGATTTGATAATATTTTTAATGCCCTCAGGAATTTTACTTCCTTCTTTTATCTTCGCTGAAAAAGCGGCCAGTTGATCTTTTGAAGGCAATGAACCGTTGATCACCAAAAACGATGTTTCAATAAAAGACGAATTTTTAGCTAAGTCCTCGCAGGTATACCCTCTGTGCTTTAAGATTCCTTTTTCACCAGAAATAAAAGTAATATCTGATAGACATGCTCCCGTGTTTCCAAGTCCAAGATCGTATGTGATAAAACCTGTTGTCGATCTCAACTTTGAAATATCAACAGCCTTTTCGCCCTCAGTTCCTTCAATGATTGGAAGTTCAATAGACTGGTCGCCTAAATCTAACTTTGCTGTTTTGGACATAAGAATTCCCCTTTTATTGTCGCTTTATTATTGTTTGTTCTTTATACCCATCTATCGGTGTCACTGTGATTTTACTTGAGCTTTTATGTCAGATGCCTTCTGGCACCAGGGCCATTTTGCTCTTTAATCAAAAACATCAATGATTCCTTACACTTGGCGTCAAAAAAATACCCGATAAGACCTGTTTCTGGGTATTTAAGTTATACTAAAACCTCCGTAATTGAAATTTGCACGGTGTCTATAACTGGCACAAATACTTGGCACATTCCTTGCTCCTTTTCAATGTAAGCCAATTAAGAACACGAAAGTTCTCAACAAAGGGGAAAAAATGAACAAAGCTCATTTAACACAGACACGTCTAATAATGGTCCAATGTTTTTTAACACTGGTTTTAGCGTTCTCTTTCAACAACGCTTACGCACAAAACCATCAACAAGACATTTTAAAGGCCAATATTCACAAAGTGCTTCAAGGTTATAGCACTCTTTCAGTCAAAGCTTTGGTCAATCAAGCAACAACTGTTCCCTTGCAAGGACTAGAAGTAAAAAAAGTTATCCTCAAAGCCAGCTCTAGAGGCGGCAATGCACAAGCGACTCTATTAATAAACGGCATGAGAGTGGGATATTCACAAACGATCCCAAGACAAGACTCAAGACTTGTGTTTGATTTAAATAGTTGGTCACAAAATATTATTGGATATGATTTGAGAACGATTCAAATTGAAGTCCATGGCAATGTTGTAGCTAAAATGGTTGGAATCAAAGTCAAAGGAGCTCTAGGCGGTGGACACGGGCAAGGCGGATACAGCCAAAATGTTCTCGTTAATGTTAACCAAGCTTTTTACGGTTCTCAAAGAGTAAGCCTCTCTCAATTAACAGCTTACGGTCCAAGAATTGATCCTAACCAACAGATTGAAGCGGTTACAATTGTCGCCAGAGGAAAAGGCATCATCCACCTGACAGGATCTGGACATAGACCTGCTTCTATTCAAGTATCAGGGCAGACTACACAATCAGTGAGAACACTTAGTTTCGCAACTGTCAGGGACCTAATGTTAAGAGTAACGGCGACTGGTCAAAAAGTTATGATTGAACAAATCCGAATTAAATTTAAACGTGGTAATGGTTGGTAAAACCGGTACACACTCTTAAATAATATCTCCCCCAATTAAGAGAGCCCACTTCAAAAGTGGGCTTTTTTATTCTAAAAGAGCGCACTTAAATAAAGTTAACCTTCCACACAAAGGAACAATAGTTTACAATAGTACAATGATAAAACTTAAAAAGCTCAATCCTATTACTGAAAAGTACCTTATCGTCTTCATGTCAATTTTTGTTTTTACATTAATCGCTCAAGTCTATATTCAAAATTATATTCATCAGCAAGAAATGAATTCAAGTATTGTTAATATTGCTGGTCGACAGCGAATGCTGTCTCAAAAAATAGCGAAGCTCATCTACAAAGGTGAACAAGGAAAAGCTGAAATAGAAGAAGCCGTTATAACCTTATAAACCTCTCATGACTTTTTGAAAAAAAATCTTCCAGAAGAAATTGGAAAACTTGCACAGCTAGAGCCCACAATTGACATCATTAAAAGTGGAGCTCTTTGTGAGGAACCTCTTTGTGAACAACTCAAACCTTCAACGACAGAAGCGGCTGATAATTTTTTGGTTGAGATGAATGATTTTGTTTTCTATATTGATAATAAATTTGATTCACAAATTATAAGGCTAAGCTACATTGAATACAGTTTATTTGCCCTTATTTCTCTCATTATGATTTTTGAATTTTTTGGCGTTATTATTCCCTTCCAAAAAACTCTAGACGATGAAAACAAAAAACTTATCCAAGCGGCAAAGTTGAGCTCTCTTGGCGAAATGTCCGCCGGCATTCTTCATGAGATCAACAACCCGCTAACTATTATTGATGGCTCTGCTAAAGTTCTAAAACAAACTCAAACTGGCGAGAGTGAAAAATTTGTTGATAATATCTTAGATGCGACACACAGGATGAAGAAGATATCCGATAGCTTGCGCCAGTACTCTAGGTCGGATAGCTTCGACTTTACCCCACAAAAAGTTATCGTTAACGATATCATTCAAGAAGCTATTTACTTTAACTCTTTTTCAAAAAAGGATTTTAAAAAGATTGAGATCTTTTCAAAACATATTGAAGACTTAATGGTTGAAGCCGAAAAATCTCGCCTCACTCAAGTCTTCGTCAATCTTATCGGTAATGCTATCGATGCTGTATCTTCCATGGAGGAGCCATGGATCAAAATCACCAGCAAAAGAAATAATGGGAAAATTGAAATTTTTATTACTGACTCTGGTGAAGGAATTCCAAAAGATGTCAAAAACCAATTATTTACTCCTTTTTTTACGACAAAGGATTCAGCTTCAGGCACAGGACTTGGCTTGAGTTTATCGAGAGAAATTGTCAGAAAGTTTGGAGGAGATATTCAGTATCTTTGCCTTGAAGGAAACACTTCATTTAAGGTTATTCTTTCTCCGGCTTAATTGTCTAAAGGATTTAGGAGACAAAAACCCCTCACTTTTCCAAATACCAAGTCTTTTTCTTTTTGCCAAAGACTCAGCCTGACGAAAAACAAATAAAGACTTTGAAGGATAACTGGTCGCAAACCCACTTTTTACCATAGAGAGATTTATAGACTCTCCACGATAAAAGATCTCTCCAATCTTTCTTTGATAGATATCCTTTCCTTCAATTTTCAACTGAACAACTCTCCCCTCAATAAGTTGTATTAGATTCTTTGTGGAAGCCTCTCCAATAGGAACACCATCAAGACTCTTCTGCTTTGACTCTGGGGCATCAATATTTGAGAGTCTTACCGTAGAAAAATGTCCTCTTCTTTTTAAAACGACAGTGTCGCCATCGATAACTCGCACACATTCGTAGTCAAGAAGTGGCCTTGGAGGAGCCATACCAATTGAGAGAGGAGGTATCACAAGAAGAAAGAGTAGAAGTTGAGGTGTTATAAAATTTTCTGATAAGGTCTTAAAAACTTGCATATAACTCCTCCATAGGCCATAAATTCACTTACAATTTGAATGCATACCTTGGGAGCTGTAAGTCGTGGATATTAGAGAAGCAATTAATGATAATTTTAGGTTTGAACTTGTCCACACAGACAAAAATTGTGGGGCTCGTGCAGGAATCATTCATACACCCCACGGCCAAATTCCAACTCCCGTTTTTATGCCCGTTGGAACTCACGGTGCCATTAAAGCACTTCAGCCGCGCCAACTTAAGGATATGGATGTTCCTATTATTCTATCCAATACTTATCACCTTCACCTCACTCCAGGTTCTGATCTGGTAAAAAAAGCTGGTGGGCTCCATAAGTTTATGGGCTGGGACCGCCCAATCCTTACCGACTCTGGTGGATTTCAAGTTTTTTCTCTTCAAGGAAACTCAATAACAGAAGAGGGAAGTTCATTCAAAGATCCAAGCGGCAAAGATATTCTACTGACACCAGAGACAAGTATTGGTATTCAACAAAATCTCGGCTCGGATATTATGATGGCCTTTGACGAATGCATCCCCTACCCAGCTGATAAAAAATATGTAAAAAAATCAATCGATAGAACTCATCGTTGGCTCGATCGCTGTATTGATGCCTGGGATAATCCAAACCAAGCTCTTTTTGGTATCATTCAAGGCTCGACTTATGATGAGTTTAGGTCGGAGTGTCTCGAAGAAGTCGTTAAAAGAAATCTTCCTGGCTACGCCATTGGTGGAGTTTCAGTAGGCGAAGGCCCAGAGTTAATGGAAAAAGCCGTGAAGTTCACTGCTCCTTTAATGCCAAAAGATAAGCCTCGTTATGTTATGGGTGTTGGTATGCCTGAGGATCTTATGATGATTTGGGAAAATGGGGTCGACATGAGTGACTGTATTATCCCAACAAAGTTTGCTCGCGGTGGAACTCTTTTCACCAACAGGGGAAAAATAAGAATCACCCATAAAAATTACCGAAGAGACTTCTTTCCAATTGAGCCCAATCTCGATGATTATGTGAATAGAAACTTTACCCGTGCCTATGTTAAGCACTTATTTGATTCAAATGAAATCTTGGGACAGATACTGGCGACTGAACACAATATCTCTTTTTACAAGTCTCTTGCCGATAGAGCACGCGAAGCAATCTTACAAGACCGCTTCTTAGAGTTTAAAGAAGAGTTTTTAGGTGGTTACCAAAAGAATGATGGAAATACGGGGAAAAAGCAAAAGCGCTAATTTTCCTCTTTTATTTTTCAAATCCTGGAGAAGACTCAATCGCAAAAGAGATAATCTCTGTGAGTTTTACCAAATCCTCATAGTCAACATTATGAAAAAGTGAAATACGAAGCTGATTCCTCTCAAGCTTTCTATAACCTTCAATATCGTAGACGATATTTAACTGCCTAAGTTTATCTGCAAGATCATAAGCATTGTATTTTTCGTCTATGTCAATCGTTGCAACCGAGATTGATCTAAACTTTTCATTACTAACATACGGTGACAAATACTTTTTGCCTTCGGCCCATTTATAAATAAAATCAGCTTTTCTTCTGGCTTCCTCAACAACTTTTTTCTCTCCCAACTTATTTAATACCTTAAGCTGCTCGTTGACGTAAAAAAGATTGGTAATAGAAGGAGTATTATATGTTTGAAAATCTTTTCCATTTTTTATCGCATACTTCCAATTCATAATCTCTGGAATATAGCGACTGGTATCATTTATTTTTAAAGCTCTTTTAACGGCTTTAGGCGAAAGAAAGGCAAAATAGAGTCCCCCCTCCCCAGCAAAAACTTTTTGAGGTGAAAAGAAATAGCAATCAACCTTTGAAATATCGATGGGAACTTGTCCCGCTCCAGATGTAGCATCAACGGCCAAAAGAGTCTTTGATTCTGTGACATCAGGAATGGAGTCTATCAGGACTCCTGTTGATGTTTCATTTAGAGTCGCACAAATCATATCATGCCCTTCAATGATCGTTGGATTCATCCCAGAGCCTTGTTCACAACTTTTTTGAGTTGCATGTATCCAAGGAACCTTGGCGTGGGCTTTAAACCATTTCGTTGAAAACTCTCCTGTTGTGAAATGCACAGAAGCTTTCTCAACAAGTCCAAGAGCAATCATATCAAAGAAAAAAGTTGCCCCACCATTTCCAATAATAATTTCAAAATCCTCTGGTAGCTTAAAGTACTCTCTAAAACCTTCGTGGATCTCTTTAACCAGCGCTACAACCGCAGGCTTTCGATGAGAGTTCCCCAGTAATTCAGAACCGGTATCGAGAAGACTTTTTATAAAGGCCGTTGGAATCTTAGAAGGTCCAACTCCAAATCTTGGATCTGAAGGTGTTAAGTTATTAGGAATCTCTAATTTATCAAACATTTTTAACCTCTAAAGCTTGTTGCGCGTTTGCTACATTCATTTTCATAATCATCTAACCACTTTTTTTCTTGCTCAGTAAGAAGGGACTCATCAATCAGTGTTGGTTCGTATCCAATATAGACTAATGATCTAAACCTAAGAAAGCCCTCAATGTCTTGATGCTTTTCAACCACAGCAATATTTTCAATTCTTACGCCTCCAAAACCAGGGATGTAAATTCCCGGTTCAATAGAGACAACTTGTCCCGCTTTCATTTCTATATCAGTGACAGGACTAATCCTTGCCCCACCTTCATGAACATTAATTCCCACACCGTGACCGGTGCCGTGAGCGAAATTAAATCCAGCATCAAAAAGAGGTTTTCTAGCAAAGGCATCAACTGTTGCCCCTGTTACTCCCTCTGGAAAAATTGCATTTTGACACTGCAAAACTCCTTTTAGTACCAGAGTAAAAATTCTTTTGTATTCAGGATCAGGCTGCGCACTACTGGCCATAAATGTCCTCGTGGTGTCGGTAGCAAATCCACCAGCAAAGTATCCACCACTATCGAGAAGAATCATATCATTTTCTTTGATAAAAAGATCGGATTTTGGGTTTCCGTAATGCATAATGGAGCCGTTTGGTCCAACACCCGAGATGGTATTAAAACTTTGTGTCACAGATCCTTGTTTTTTATATTCCAAAGACGTTTGATCATAGACATCTCTTTCTGAAATTTTCTTTTTTGAGGCGACGGCATCTTTTGTCCATTTTATTGTCTTATAGATCGCCTTGTCCGATTTGGTAAAATTGCGAGTCATGATAGCAATTTCTTCCTCATCCTTTATGGCCTGAAACTCAACTAAGCCTCCAGGTTTTTGCGTAAGAACAGAACCTGAAAAAACATTTTTAAGCATTAAATAGTCTGATGAATTGAGCATCGAAGGATCATAATTTACTTTGGTCAGAGTATAGCTGTTGGCGATTGACTTGAGACTGTTTTCAATTTTCAAAGTCGACGCTCTTAAAGAACTCAACTCCCTCTATCTCCATCGCCTCACTAGAGACCGGAGTTTTTTCATCGATGAACACATACACTTTATCATGAGTGACAAAGCCTCTTCCTAAAAAGCTTGAAAGATACGGAAGATGATATCCTCGACAGTTTGTAATCCAAGCAAGTGAGTCTATCGCAGTGACGAAGTAGGCTTCGCTTGGAGAATGAATAACTCTTTTTAACTTCTCAATCGTGTCTGGTCCTCTGTTTTCTCGTGCTTCAAAAGTGATGGGATTAAGTTTTGGCATTTCTTTAAAATCAATAATATTTGACAGTTCTTTTTGGTTAAAAGAGGTCACTTTAGTCGCGAGCCTAAGTTCTTCAAAAAACTTACTACTGGTTCTCTCTCCCTCAATACCTATGGAGTTTATTTGTAATTTTTTGATATCTTCTATAACCGTATTAAAAAGCCCCTGAGAACCCTTAAGCTTAACAACCTCAACCAGTGATAAATCCACCTCGTCATCGGCTTGCTCGTGATATCTTCCATCCACGTATAACTTTACTTTGCCTTGCTTGGGAACGAGCACACTTGCCACGGAGCCTGAAAAACCAGTGATATAAAAACGATGACAGTCTTCCATGGGAACATATTCATTGAGATACTCATCGAAACTAGAGATGTAAAAAGCCTCTAGATTCTGATCTTGAATAAACTTTTGAAGAGCGTTAATATTTTTTTTAACTGTAGACTTGTCTATTTCGAATGAGCTTGCCATGGTGCATCCTTTTGCGTCAAATTAACTTTAAAATACCGCAAAATTCGACAAATTAAAAGTAAGACGATCTAATAAGTGCAGCATCTGGAGATTATCTAATGAAACATAAACCAATATATTACGGCGAATACCTAGAACTTGAAAAGATCCTTGGAGCTCAAAACCCAAAGAGTAAAGAACACGGATCAGAGGCCCATGATGAGACACTTTTTATTATCATTCACCAAGCCTATGAACTTTGGTTCAAACAAATTATTCATGAAATCGATTCCATCTATGCCATCTTTAATAATGAGAAAGTAAAACCCACAGACCTAAGCACCGTGAACCTTAGACTCAATAGGATCGTCGAGATCCAAAGAGTTCTTAATAATCAACTCAAAATAATTGAGACCATGACTCCTTTGGACTTTATGAAGTTCAGAGATTACCTCACTCCTGCCTCAGGATTTCAGTCCATTCAATTTCGTATTATCGAGTTAAGACTTGGCCTGCGTGAAAAATATCGAATTGGAATGGCTAAAGAATTTTTTAATTCAAGACTAAAACCCGAAGATCGAGAGCTTTTGCAAAACCTTGAGAAAGAGCCAACGCTTTTTGAACTTGTGGATAAGTGGCTGTCAAGAATGCCTTTTGCCAATATGAAAGGCTTTGATTTTTGGCAAGAGTATATGTCAGCCGTCAACGGAATGCTTGATGATGATAGAAAAATTATTGAACAAAATATTACTCTCCACCCTAGAGAACTTGAGTTTGAAATGAAAAACCTTGAGAGCACAAGAGTGAATTACCACACTCTTTTGGACAAGGATGCTTATCAAAAACTTTACGATGAAGGAAGTGTGAGAATGACCAGAGAAGCCAAGCTCTCTGCCATTTTTATCAATCTCTTTCGAAATGAGCCCATATTACAATTGCCCTATCAATTGATGAATCATCTCATCGATATTGATGAGATGTTTACCACATGGCGCTACCAACACTCCATTATGGCCCATAGACTACTGGGAACTAAAATTGGAACAGGTGGATCATCAGGACATGAGTATCTTAAAAAAGCAGCTGATAATAATCGAATCTTTACTGACCTTTTTGATCTTGCCACTTTCCTAATACCGGAACAAAAAATACCAGATCTTCCTGAAGAAATTCGAAGAGAACTTGGTTTTGTCTTTGAGGTTTAAATGTACAAACACTTTTATAAAGAATTTTTAAAGCTCAATGAAAAATCAGTCCACCTAAGTGCCCACAGTCACCACTATTGGCCTGATGTAACGAAAGATGCTGTGGTGAAGTCTTGGGAAGATACGGCGAAGTATACAGACAAAAAATGGGGTCACCTTTTCTCCACTGTTGTTCCCAAAGCTCAGAATCATATTGCTAAAATATTAAATTATTCAACTCCCTCTCAAATCGCCTTTGCACCAAATACTCACGAGCTTATTTGCCGACTGCTATCGGTCTTTTTAGAAAAAGAGGCTTTGACAATATTAACGACAAGTTCAGAATTTCATTCCATGAGTCGCCAGTTAAAGAGGCTGTTGGAAACAAAAAAAGTCAAGGCCATCATTATTGATAACGAAGCTGATAATTTTGAAAACGAATTTCTAGAGTCTATTCCCAAAGCGAATCTTATCTTTATAAGTCATGTCTTTTACAATTCCGGAAAAGTTCTCGACTTGTCTTTTATTGAAAAAATTATCAAAATAAAAAGTGATGAGACTCTCTTTTGTCTGGATGGTTATCATGGTTTTTGTGCCATTGAAACGGATCTAAGCTCCATCGAAGAGGATGTCTTCTACATCTCTGGTGGTTATAAATACGCTCAAGCCGGTGAAGGCGCGTGCTTTATGACAATTCCTAAAAAGTACAACCTCAGACCCGTTCTCACGGGATGGTTTGCAAGCTTTGAAACCCTTGAAAAACAAACTGACCACGTTCACTACTCAGAAGATGGAATGGCTTTTTGGGGAGCAACTCAAGACCTCACTCCTTGGTATCGCTTTAACTTTGTTTGGGATCTTTTTCAGCAAGAAAATTTAAACGTGAAAAAGATTGACCAGTATATAAAATCTCTTATGCAATTGTTCATGGATAACTTTGAACACAAAGAGTTACTCTTGGCTTCAAACCTTAAGCAGATGGGACATTTTTTAACTCTTGAGCTTGAAAATGCTGATGCAGCAAAGAGCCTACACAAAACTCTAGAGGATAATAATATTCTCACTGATTATAGGAATAATCGGCTGCGTTTTGGCTTTGGAATGTACCTGGATAAAAGTGATATTGAAAAGGTCATGCCCATAATAAATCAATCTCTTTAATAAGAGTCACAAAGCTTATTAAAATGCTGCCCTCTATGTTCATAGTTTTTGTACTGATCAAAAGAGGGAAAGCCTGGAGAAAAAACAACGATTCCTTCTTCTTTATTCTTTTTCAAATCTTCAAACACCATCTCCAGAGTCTCAAAGGATTTTTTATTTTTAGATTTTATTTTTTCATCTAAAAGAGTTCTCGCCTCTCCTAGAAGATACACATTTTTAAAAAGAGAAAAATCAATATCTTTTTGAATTGATATCTTTTTATCTCGAAGTTTCCCTCCTATGATGACACTTAACTCTCCCTTATCTTTAAAGGCATTGACCGCACTCAAGGTCGCATCAGTGTTTGTGCTTTTAGCATCATTATAAAAAAGGAGTCCTTTTTTCTCACAAATAAACTGGAGTCTAAAACTCACGCCTGTAAATTCGTTGATAAATTCTTGAAACTCTTTCGTGATATCTCTTTTCGCTAATATACTGGCCACAGTATAGGCACAAAAGAAGTTGAGTTTATTATGGAATCCAACCAGTTTAGATTTAGAAAAATCAAAGCCTGTGAGGGGTTCGATTTTTATTTCTCTGGGTTTCCTCTTCTCAACAGTATTAACGATAGCGACATCATCACTTTTTTGATTAAGAAAAATTCGCTCTTTGGCTTTTTTATAATCGTCGAAGGCGCTGTACCTTTCTGTATGATTATCTGAAATATTTAATAAGAGAGAAATTTGGGGTCTAAATGTTTTAATACTCTCCAGTTGAAAACTTGAAAGTTCAATAACGGCAATATCATATTTTTTCTTTTCTAAAAGAAGATCTGAATAAGGTATTCCAATATTTCCCCCAATAAAAGCAGAGAAACCAATTATGCTAAGAATCTCCCCGATCATGGTGGTGGTGGTTGTCTTTCCATTGGTGCCAGTGATACCGACAACAGGAATATCCGAATGAATATAGGCGAACTCAATCTCTGAGATAATGGGGATATTATTTTCAATAGCGTAGGTCAAACATAGGTGGTCTCTTGGAATACCTGGACTCAAAACAACTTGGTCCATCTCCCCAAGTTCCATAATAGCGGCATTATCGCTAAAGGCCCTCTCAAGATCATCTACAACCTCGTCGCTACACGCCCAAGAATCGGGTTCTCCAGAATTAACTAAGTAGATCGTGCAATCAGACTTTGCTTTTAGATAACGATAAACAGACAGTCCACTTCTTCCAAGACCAATGAGTGCAATCTTCATAAAAATTAGTATATAATGCGTCTGTGAACTATGAAAAGAGATTCCTTAAAATTAAAAGCTTTCTTAAAAAGCACGACTACTTAGTAGATCAAGAGATGCTGACTCGATTTGAGTCAAAAATTCCAGCCCCCTACGATCAATGGATTCAACATCTGTCCACCTTTAGCGTCGATGATCTTCTCACTATAGAAAATACTTATTGTACAAAAAAGATGAACTGCGATGGGCTTTTAGACTTTATTGAAGAAGTGAAATCTCTCATAGACTTTGATTTTTATGAGGGGTCAACGGAGCTGATTTCAGGAGAGCTCACAAGAAAAATGTCCGAGAAAAAAAGACATGAAATCTCTCAAATAAAAGCCTTTCTCAAAGACCAAGATCTCAACCACTTTGTCGACATAGGAAGTGGTGCCGGTCATCTCTCAAGCGCACTTGTCGATGATAAAAGAACCTCAATTTGTATGGATGAAAACCAAGCTTACCAATTAATTGGTTCTCGAAAAATTGCTAGATGGGCACCTCAGCTGGAAGATAAAATTCAATTTGTTCATAAAAAGATCCAAACGATTTCTGATATTATTATGCCAGATGAGCAAGGCATGCTCTTGGGTCTTCACTGCTGTGGACCACTTTCAACCACACTTGTCAAAGCAAAGCCCACGCATCTTTTAAATCTTGGATGTTGCTACCATAAGCTCGTTGATGAATATAATATCTCCCAATTGGCACAAGATCATCCCCTTGTTCTTTCAAATCATGCTCTTACTTGTGCAGCGAAAGGATCAACTTGGCAGACGCAGAAATCCTTTCGAAATAAGCAAAGGGTAAAAAGATACAGATATGCTCTTCATTTTCTTCTCTTAGAATCCTTTGATCAATCCTTTACAACACTGGGAAATGCTAAGACATCTGATTATAAAGGCTCATTTTCGACTTATTGTCTAAAGTTTGCACCACAAACCAGCTCTCTAACCACTGAGGAAATTGAAGCTTTCTACGCAGAGATCTTGCCCAAGATAGACTTAATCATAAGTGCTGGAAGCCTCAGAGCGCTCCTGGCTCGGGTTATTGAGGCTTATCTTATTGTGGATAGAGTCTTGTATTTAAGAGAAAATGGTAAGAGTGCCAAGATTATTCAAATTTTTGATAAGAAAATTTCTCCCCGAAATATGGCCATCTATTTTTAACCTTTACAGTTTTTTGGATCAATTGTAATTTTAACGGATGAATGGTAACCCCACAATTCTCTATATAGACGATGATCATGACAATTTAGACCTTTATTCAGAAGTTCTGGGGGATCAATTTAATATTATCACTATTAGTGACCCGGACTCAATCTTTCCCCTTCTATCTAAGACCATTTTTGATGCCGCTTTAATCGATATTCATATGCCTCTAATGGATGGGTTTGAAGTCATAAAGAAAATTAAACGTCACCCAACGGGAGATAATATAGCGCTTTTCTTTTTCTCTTCAGACGAGTCGAAAATGACGACGCTTAGGGGCTTGGGAGAGAGTATCTCGGACTATCTCTATAAATCGATGGATATCGATGAGCTCTCTCTAAGGATCTCAAAGGGCATCAAAAGCTTTTCAAAAGAGAGCCAAGTTGCAACGATAGGAAACCTTAAAGCAAATTTCTCAACATTTCAGGTTTTTATTAATTCTGAAGAGGTTCAACTGACTTTAACGGAATACAAAATTTTAATGTTTTTGGCAAAATCAGGCATCTACCAAGTAGACAAACAGGACTTAAAAGACTTTGCCTATTATCAGGAAATTGTCTCCGACAATAATCTACGTGTTCATCTAGCCAACCTGAGAAGCAAGCTAAAACCCTGGAATCACTCTATTCACTGCAAAGACAATAAGATCGCCCTGATCCATCTTTGAGGTTGTTGGATAAGCTGTCAATAATCCGTTCACCAATGAAAATTTTTCAAATCATTAAATCTCATCCCAAGTCTGGGTTAGACTTAAAAGATGAAAATTATTATTCTTTTCCTATTAGCAAATGTGGTTTTTGGTTTTAGTATCAATCCCTCCAAAGTTGAATACCACCAGTTTGAATCCTCATCGATGGTCCGAATCAAAGACTCGATGGCAAAGGTTTCAGGATTAAAGTACAACTCATCAACTGAAAACTATAGCGAAAATGCCCGCTCCTTTGAGGTTCCAGAGTCCGTTTTTAGAAGAGCTCATAAACTTTCACAATCTGTTTTCAGGGCCAGCCCAGGTGATACAGGAGGACATGGAACAGCTTTTTACGTCGGTGGAAATCTTATCTTAACCAACCAACACGTTCTTTCTCCCTCTCGAAAAAATACCACCCAGTGCAAGAGCTTCTCGATAAGACTAAATGACAAGCAAAAGGGAAAGAAGCTAAAGTGTGAGAAAGTTCATTACTGCTCAAAATCTTTAGACTTTTGTTTGATTGAGATGAAGGATCATAAAAAAGGGTATAGCTTAACTAAAGAAACTCCGCTTAAGCTTTATAAAAATCGAAAGTACGACAAAGATATGAGAACGATGGTTATAGGAAATCCTTTAGGGTTTGGTATTCATTCTTCTACTGGAATTGGTACATTAGCTAGAGGACGAGTAAGCTCCCTTCTTCCTCAGTTTCTTTTCTACGCTCCATTATTTGGTGGAAATTCTGGTGGACCTATTTTAGATGACGATAATAATGTTATTGGAATTGCGACCCAACAAAGTCGTATACTAGAGGGTGAGCAAGCTTATAATGTGGGCCTTCCGATGGAGACAGTTTTGTATGTCTTGGAGGAAAAATTAAAGTTAAAGCCTGAAGTTCTCAATCAGCTCAACGACTAAATTTTAAGGGGTATCACCTTTTCCATAATGTACCCCATACAATCTTCTTTCATAATAAAAATATCCTTGGTGAACATGGCCGGAATAAAGATTCTATTTGATTGAAGACTCCCCTCTTTGAGGCAAAAAATATCTTCTGTAATCGTCTCATCTTTATTATTAATAGCTTTCACAAAGTCTAAGTTTTTAGCGTAGCCAAAATGAGTTGATTTTGGAACGACTTCAAAGTTATTTTCATCGATATCTGAGGCAAGGGATAGATCACTTTGTGAGTCTTTTTTATTATCAAAATCCACACTACAAGTTGGTTCAACCATAATGCGTCCGATAGTATGAAAAACGTCAACCGATAGAGGATCAAAGTTCTCATCGAAAGACTCAAGGTTGATGACATCTTT
The DNA here is from genome assembly GCA_963719505.1 of Halobacteriovoraceae bacterium. Classification (GTDB taxonomy): domain Bacteria; phylum Bdellovibrionota; class Bacteriovoracia; order Bacteriovoracales; family Bacteriovoracaceae; genus CAKZJW01. The sequence continues at coordinate 138,067 of CAVRCF010000002.1, read as the reverse complement.
AAGGTAGGCCAATACAGTCTTAATACCTTCCTCTTTTCCAGGAAGACCCGCTTCAATTGTCACCGAGGGACAAAAATTTGAAAATGAATTTGAAAGAACCTCAGAGGGCTCAGTAAAATAGACAATTTTTTTAGAAAATAAGCCTGCCAATTGAATCCAGTTCTTTTCAACGTAATTAACACAACCATAATAAGGGTTTTTTCCCGAGTTGTTATGAATATCTAAACAGGCAAAAAGATTTTTATCTTTGACGTAATCTAAAACATCCATCGCCAATTTATTTTCTGGAAGGTCTCCCTCTTGCCAGATCCTATTATAATCGGGCTGATTAAATAAATGCCTCTCACCCGTTTGAGCGGCTAAAGTATTTCCAAAAAATAATATAATATCTCTTTGAGCTTTCCGATCAACCAGAGACTGCAACAATCTTTGAACAGTATAAAAGCCAGTCACTTCATTCCCGTGTAAAAGACAACTGACAAACACGGCACTGGGTTTATCACCTTTGAGATGAATGATCGTTGGCCCACCTAAAATGCGGTGGATATCCTGAGCCTCGCACTTAAGAAGCTCATTTGGAATCGTTTCAATAACTTTTAACTGCATTAAATGCTCCAAGTATGAACCGGTTGTCCACTTTTTTGATTTTTAATATAGACTTCCATGAGCTCTTGAAATTTCTTTCCATGGTGATGAATCCAAGCTTTTTGCCATCTAGCACCATTGATACCTTTATCAAGTCGCCCTTGAATGATCTCTCCAATATAATAGTCTATGTCTTTTTTAGCAACTCCACGCTTGAGCAGACAGGTCTTAATTCCGGGAAGAAGATCACTTTGAATGAGTTTTACAATATCGTGCTTTTCTCCATCCAACCAGGTAACACGGCAATACATGCTTTGCTTTGCGGCAGTGTAAAAATTCTCTTTATTATCTTTAAAAGAAAGTAAGTCTTCAGGAGGTGTTTCCATCTGAGCTAAATAGTCACATAAACCTAAAAAGAAAACACTATTTGCGATAGAGTCTACAATCGTGGGTCCTGCACTTGGGGTTCTCTGCTCAATTCTTAAATGTTTCTTTCCCTCTCCACTTTCTCCAATAATTGGTCTTGTCCAGCGCCAAATGGTTCCATTGTGAAGTTTAAGATGAGCAAATTCTTCAGCTTCCAGTTCTGGGTGAACCTCTGGTAATAAAACAAGATAATCTTTCTCATTTTCTTCAAAGAGTTCAAACAAAGATTCTTTAACGTAATCCGCTCCTAAGGTCACTCTTGTGATGAATTCATTTTTATTTTCGAGGTAGCTTTTCATCTCCACTGATTGCTCAAAAGCCGCTATTCTAGACTCATCCCAAAGTTCTTTACCAAAAAAGTAAGGTGAGTTTGCCGACACGGCAACTGTAAAGGCAGAGGATATAACAGATGCATTATAATACCTTTTGGCCTCTTTTTGAGAAACACCCAGGTGAATCTGTAAACTCGTTGCCGCGCATTCAGTGATAACAGAATCCATCTCGATTCTAAACTCGTCTTTGCCTTCTAAATGAATGCTCACAGGTTTTTGTTTTCTAAAGCGCATCACTTCATCATTCATCGCTTTATAGCGCTTGTTTGACGAGATACAATCAAGCGAGAGCATATCAGGTCTCAAAGTGGCCAAGGTCCCCATGAATGTTGGAATGCTCTCAAGGGCGTCTGCACTTTCACAGCATGATTTCCAAATACTCTCCATCTCCTTTTTTAGCAGATCGATTGAGTCGCCTTTAAAAGGATAGGGAGAACTATTTATTTCAAAATTAAAAGTAGAAATTTCTGGTACGACTTGAGGATTATTGAGATGAGCTAAAAACTCATTTCCAATGGCTGCGGGTAGATAATCTTTATCGAGAAGCCAACCTTCAAGTTCAATACCTATTTTGGCCTGTTCTTTTTCAAAGCGAGAATCATCAAACCAAGACTTCAAAACTTTTGTCTCTTGCTTCAACTTTTCTTTAAATAGTTTTAAATCTTCAGAATCAAATTGACTTGACTCGATCTCTTGGCCCATAGCTATTCCTTGTAGAGGAATATTTTAAAGGCTTAATTTTTATAATTCACGACTTGATGCGTTTACTCGCCTGGAACATTCGTCCCGGAACCAAAGCCAAACTCTCCTGTGGTTCCATCTCCTGAGTAATGAGCTCTACCATCATTTTTCCATTTAGCCCCATCAGGACTCAACATCTGCTCATTAATATAAGAAATATCACTTACGGCTTCACCTGTTTCATTTTTAATAAAAACATTCACAGCCGCTCTTTCTGGATCTTTTTGATAATTGTACATATGAAAAAGAACTTCCTCTTCCTCAGTCATGACTTCATACCAATATTTATTTTTTTCATTTGCTCTTTTTACAACAGATCTCTCTAACAGCATTATATTTTTCGAGCTGCTCTTGTTGATTTTTAACCATCATCTCTATGTCTTCTTGAAAAGATGCCATATTGGGGTCAACTTCTGTTCTGGAACTATATTTACCAGAGGAGTCCATATAGACAGGAAGCTCTTGAATTGTTCCATCAGGATTTTTAATTTTTGCCACCTTAATAAATTTCTCCTTCCCGTCAACAACACCTCTTTTTAATCTTAAAGAGCCATCGATAACAACCTCTTGAGAAGAGTTCACCACCGTTTTAGGGCCCAGCCTTTGAGGGATTTCACACTATCTCTCCAGTGGTATCCGTAACCGTGAGCTTCTCCTATCCCATAAGAGAAAACTCTAGGAGTCGTGGCAAGTGTGAGCATCGACTCTTCTAGGTCCAAATTTCTTTTCATCATCATAAAAGTATTCTGATCAATTTTTCTTGAAAAATATTGTGCGATCGATTGCTCGAAGCCATATTGGACGGTTTCAATTGCCTCGTACATTCCTCCCAGTTGAGTAAAACGTAGATGGTTTTGTGAGCGAGTAGCCCCCATCACCGCTCCAAGAGCTCGTGGATGAGAAAGTGCATAGTGGACATGTCTCATATCGTGGCGTTTAACAAACATTGGGAAGGCATTTTTAGAAACAATGTCTCTGTATTCTTCAATAGAGAGGATTCCTAAATTTCCTTCATCCAGATCACTGTACATTTTTTTGATATCTTTATGTCCAGCATCTTTTGTAGGTAGTTTAAACTCTTTACCGTTGACTCTTTTAAGTGATCCGTTATTAGAAAGATCATAAATAAGTGATCGAGAATAAGTTTCATAATCTGAAAGCTCGAGATAGGTTAACTTATCGAGATTCCCATTTCTTGTCATGACAAAGTCATCCATTCCCACGCGCTTGACTTGCGAGTTTTGAAAGGACTCAAGTCGATTGATGGCCCTGGATATTTTAAATTTAGCCTCTTTTACTTCTTCAATATAGTCAGCTCTTTTCTTCCATTCTGAAATCTGTTTTTTCGTTACGGTTACACCGTTATCAGTTGAAGTAGAGGCTTTCCTTTTAACTTGATTAATAAGGGGCTCATAGAACATGTCCATCTCTTGACCATACCAAGACATAAGCTCAGCTCTCAGAAGATCGAGTTTATTTGTATTCGGATCAGTCACTAAAAAGTTATCAATGTATTTATTAAAGTCTGAAGCATCACCTTTTATCGCTTTTTGGAAAAGACTATTAAGTGTCTGTCCATCGTAATCCGCATCAACTCCTGGAATTTTTAAATCCGTCCCCATCGAAGCTTTATAACCTTCGGAATATCTTTTCATCGACTCTTGAAGTTTTTTGACAACAACTTCCTCAGGCATCTCTTTAACCGCATTATAAACGTCATCAATCTCATCAAAGTGATCTTTAGGTTTGTAACTTGCTGTTACATTTTTACCAGTATAGTGCTTACGTATTTCTTGAAGGTATTTCGTTGGAGTGGTTTGTTTCTTACCGAAAGCTATTTTGACTTCTTTGGTCTCTAAACTTTTAACACTTTTTGATAGCTTACTATAGTTTTCTGCTGCTGTTTTTGTTGCAACCTTGGTTAATTTACCGGGGTAGCGAACCTTAAACATCATCTCACACACATCATTAGCGTGTGATAGAAAACTAAAAACTATAATTGTTAGAATAAACAAGTTCTTCATAAAATTACCTCAGTCAACTATTCGGTTAAACTGAGGAGGAACTAAAGGATTCTTTCTATATCTAAACTATTGATTTTATAGCCTATGACTGGTGATAAACTTCTTCCATTTCCTTGTAGAGGTTTTTCATCTTTTTATCTATTTCAGGATGATTGATATCTTTTTGATCAAAAACAAATCTCTCTGGCCCCATTTCTTTGGCCATGAGCTTTGTTTGCCAAATATTATCTCTTGGAATATTTAAATCTGACTTAAATTTATAGTCTCTAAGAACTTTAGGATCAATAAAATCTTGAATTGAATTAAAGTACTGATCATTATAAATCTTCTTTCCACTATCAGGTCTCGTGTAACCTCTTACGACATAGTCGATATAAACGACATCACACGCAAAAGCCTCAAAGAGATAATTGATCGCCGTTAGAGGAATAATATCTCCACAAGTGGCGATATCAAAATCAACTCTAAAAGTACAAATTCCATTTGGTTCCGAAGCATCAGGATAAGTGTGACTTGTGAGGTGAGACTTTGTTAGATGTGCAGAGTAACCATTTCCCTCATTTGAGACTGGCTCCCATTTACCACCTTGAACATCACTCATAAGAGTCATTGTGCTGGCACCAACAGGATCGTAATCCATTTTAGATTCAGAAATAATATCAGAGTCAATAATTTTACAAATATTTCGTGAAATTTCTAAAATTTTTGCAGAGGAGTATTTTTCGTTAATCCAGTTTATATAACGTTCCTTTTCCTTATCATCGAATGTGATACAAAAATCGTACAAGTTAAAACTTAAAATCTTTGTTAAATTATTAAAACCGGATAATTTAATTTTCTCTTCTGTTGTATAATCGACCACGACTTCTTCCTCTTAAACACGCCTATGCGCAAAAAAAAGGAGTCCCCTGTTTAAGGGACTCCTTGCTTATAAATAACTTAAATAAACCTAATTCCTTAACTGTTTCTCTTTCACTCTTTAATTCTTCTAATGTTGCATTGAATTTCTCTTTTCCAAACTCATTATGCTCAACACCTTCAACAACTTTCAGCTTTCCATTTTCAACACGACACGGGTAAGAGAAAATGAGTTCCTCATCCACTCCATACTGTCCGTTAGATGCTAGACACATTGAAAATGTTTCACCTTTTGGAGTATCGTGAGTCAAATTGTAAATTCCTTGAACGGCAGCGTTAGCAGCACTCGCTGCACTTGAAGCTCCACGGGCTTTAATGATCGCGGCTCCTCTCTTTTGAACAGTTGGAATAAAAGTTTCCTTAAACCACTTCTGATCATTGATAACTTCAGCAGCACTTTTCCCATTGATTTTTGCATTGTAAAAATCTGGGTATTGAGTTGCAGAGTGATTTCCCCAAATAGTCATATTAGTCACTTTTGTAACATCGACACCAGCTTTTTGGGCCAATTGAGTCTTAGCTCTATTTTCATCAAGAGTCGTCATAGCATAAAATCTATCTGGAGCTAAACCAGAAGCTTTCATCGCAATATAACAGTTTGTATTACATGGGTTTCCAACAACAAAAAGTTTTGAATCTGGCGCTGATACTTTCGCCATTGCTTTACCAAGTGGTCCAAAGATTCCGCCATTAACTTTAAGAAGATCCGCTCTCTCCATTCCGTCTTTTCTTGGAACAGCACCAATAGCTAAAATCCAGTTTGCATCTTTAAAAGCAACATCCATCTTATCCGTACAAATGATACTCTTTAAAAGTGGGAAAGCACAATCATCAAGCTCCATCTTCACACCCTCAAGTGCTCCAAGGGCTTGAGGCAATTCGAGAAGTTTAAATCAACCTGAACATCCGTTCCAAACATCTGACCAGAAGCGATTCTAAAAAAAATAGCATATCCAATTTGACCGGCTGGACCTGTTACAGCAACTCTGACTCTTTTTGTCATTTTGTACCCTCCAAGGTGATTTATATTTAACAGACTTAAAACGCCCCAATTATAACGAATGCGCCCCATCTAGTAAATGAACAAGATGGAATAAATTAGACAAATAAACCCCTAAAAGGTTACTATTTCGCTAGAGTTAAATTTAAATGCTTCTAGGAGCACATTGTCATGACTGAAGAAAAAGCCAATAAACCTAAATCAAATAATCGACCTAAAAAACGATATAATAAAAATAAGAAAAAGCCGAACACTGGAGATAAAGCTCCTCAAGGTGCAAAGAAAGCTGATGGCGCTGCTAAATCAAGCACAACCAAGAAAAGACCAAGTAACAAAAATAGAAGACCAAAAACCCTGACACCTGCAAGGGTTTTGCAAAAGTACGACAACCTCCTTGAGCAACACCTTATTGCAAGAAAGAAGTACTCCGAGGTTCACGGTAGATTATCAGGACGACAGTTAGATAAAGTGGTCGCCAACTTAGAAAAAAGCAGACGCAATTTGTATAATTATGAATCGACCCTTCAACTTGATTGGCAAAAAGAAGTTATAGCCAAAAGAGTAAACTTATATCCAGAAGATAGACAATTCTCTACCACTTACGATTTAGAACCTGTTGGTGATGAAGTAAGTTTTGAAGGTGAATTTGAAGATCCGCATTTACTTCCAAAACAAAAAGAAGCTTCTTGGGCCGATGATACTGAAGAATCTGCTGGGACTATGGAAGACTACGAAAAATACAAACAATCAGTTTAAATTTTTCATAGCCTATTCTTTTTAACTCTACGAATTAGATGACATTTTAAAGGTATTATTATCTGTAAAAGATGCGGCAGTCGCGCTGTGATCACTTGTGTCTGTTCTTAAGCTAGAGACATTTGCAGAAGTCCCCATAGAAGTTTCAAGATAGTTATTTAAAGTCTCCTCATGATCCTTAAGGATAGCTTCTTTTAAAGTCTCAGGAGTAATATCTAAAACCTCAGACACCTTACCCAGCATCTTGAGAGGAATATTACAAAGCGCTCTTTCAACGTTTGAAATAAACTGACCATTTTTATAACCTAATAAATGTGACAACTCTGATTGAGAATAAGCTTTGGGGTGTTGAAGTCTTTTACTTTTTATTAGTTCGGCAATGTTTTTAAAGCAACGCATTTAGTCTCCTAAAATATTTTAAATGAGGTCTCTATAATAAACAGTTTTTATGAATTGTCTGCATGTTTTTAAAAAAAACAATCCCTGTTTTGGTTTTATAATTCTGCCACAAAAAAAGAAAAAAAAAGTGATAGGTAAAAAAAGAAAATGCTTGTGTCGCCTTATATCAAGCTTCATTGGCGCACTGTCAATTGTTCTTAGGAATCAAATCAATGAGTTAGAGACAATAGCAAAGTAGCAAGAGGAAATATTTGTTTTCTTTTTTACTAGAACTCAATGGGATAAAAGAAATCTTCTTTCGCTATCTCTTTGTTATATTTATTTATAAACTTTTTATAGTCAGAAAAAGCTTGATCTCCAAAGTTTTGTCTTAGTAGTGAATCATAGCGCTCGGCCAATTTTCCCATAAAAACAGTGTCCTCAGTAGAATGAATATAATAAGCATTTTCTTCGTTATTTAATTTTGCATTTTCCTCAGCACGCTTGACCTTTGGACTAAAGAACTCGTCGGCTTCTTGTTTTCTCATCAGCACCAATTCTTTATAGCGCTCGATTTGTTCTTCCCTTAGGCGTAACTCATTAAAAAGAAAATCGTGAGATTTTTTATGCCAATCTTTCGTTATTTGTTTCATCTTTTTTGCAGCCGTTTCTTCGTCATAGACTTTTCTCTCAGGAGCTTTTGAAACTTCTTTGTCGGTATCGTCTAAACTTGGGCATGCACAAAGATTTGCATTTGCTTGAATTTTTTTCGAGATGGAAGACTGTGCCAAGATAACCTTGTCTTGCAAAGACTTCTCTTTTTTAACTCTCTCTATTGGCTTTTCATCAAAGTCATTAACAACTTCAACACTTGAGTCAATAAGGTATAAGTTCAAAAACAAGCTCAATCCAAGAGCTAAAAATAAGATTTTTTTCATGGCATCTCCAAGCTGTATCATAGAATTTGACGAGAACTTAGTCTACCCTTTCTCCGTGAAAAAAGACTTGGGCAACCATGTCATCGTAGAGATTTCTTTCATTCTTATGAGTCGCAATAATTTTTTTCAAAATCTGTTCAGCTTTATCACTCGAATTTATACTTTTTGGCCTATCAACAGCGATGAAATTTGCGATTTTACCTTTTTCGAGATTACCTCTGGTCTTACCGAGTTTTAAGATCTCTGCTCCGGCCAAGGTCGATCTGAAAAGAGCTTTGATGTGGGTCGCACCTTTTACCTTTTTTCTCTCGTTTTGATCCACAAACGACCTCATAACATCAAACATCGAAACATACGGACCGCCGCCGATATCTGACGCTAATGCCCATCTGATTTTTGCTTTTTCGATTTTTTTAAAGTCAAAAAGTCCAGAACCTAAACCCAACTCCTTTATTTGTGCATTGGAAGTTGGACAGTGAGCAATAGCTGTTTTTGATTTTGACAACATCTCCAACTCTTCAGGATCTAAATGGATTCCATGTCCCATAATTGTTTTAGAACTCAACATCCCCACTTTCTTGTAAATCTGCGTGTAGGACTTTACTTTCTCAAAACCTTTAATGTCTTTATAAATACTTTTTACAAACTCAATTTCATTGGGTGTTTCTGATAAATGTGTCTGTAAGAATGACTTGTTTTTCTTTGCAAGCTTCGCCGTCTCTCTCATCGTTTCTGGATCTGTTGCAATAGCGAACCTGGGTGTCAAAGCGTATTTCTCTTTATATTTTTCCGACAGTTTTCCCGCAAGCTTTACAGCTTTAGATTTCTTTTGAGTTAAGAAATCTGGAGAATTAATCGTCATAAGAACGTTCCCAATAACAAAGTCTCCTTTGGCGTATTTGAAAGCATAATTGAGAGCATGTTCATGAATTGATGAGTAACAAGCTCCCCCAACAGTTCCCGTTTTTAAAAGACGATCGAAGAAAAACTGCGCCTTCTTTTGAGCGTACTCTTTGTTTTCAAACATCCTCTCCGCGGGAAATGTATATTTATCTAACCAAGTTAGCAGATTATCTTTTGGCATCTCGCGAACATCGTCTTGTACCCAGTGAAAATGCATATCAAAAAATCCAGGCATAATAATCTTATCCCTAAGATCTATCACCTCATCATAGTCTTTATATTTAGCTGAAACTTTTTTTACTGGACCCAATGCATCAACAACATAAGTCATTTCACCTTGAATTTTCTTTTCTTTGACAACCATTGCACCATCTTTAAATAGCTCACACTTGCTGTCATTTAAGGGGTTTAGAAAAGTACCTAAAATTAATTTTTTCACATTACGCTCTTTTGATTGTAAGTTCGGGGAATGAAAATAGTTAAAATCATCATCCTCTTATTACTGTCTGTCTCTAACGCCCTAGCTTTCGCTCAAGACGTCTATGAAATTAAGGATCTTAAAGTACTTGAAGTTAACTCAAGTATCAACCCAGCGACATTAAATTATTTAGATAGTTCTCTAAAAAGTTTAAGTGCCTCTAAAAATCAAGCGGCCATCATAAAACTCGACACCCCAGGGGGCTTGGTAACGACCACAAAATCCATCATCACACTTATTGGAAGTCTCGATATTCCGGTCTTTATCTGGATCACTCCAGAAGGCGCCAGTGCAACCAGTGCAGGTGCCATTATCGCAAGCTCTGCACACCTGCTTTTTATGAGTGAGGGGACGAATATCGGTGCTGCGACACCCGTTGGTCTAGGGGAAGATATAAAAGAGAGTGATGGAAGAAACAAGGCCATTAATGATCTTGTCGCCCTAGTGACGTCCCTTGCTAAAGCCCGCGGAAGAAATGCAAAACTCTTTGAGAAAATGATCTCAAAAGCGGAAAGCTTTGATGCTGAGATAGCCTTAAAGGAAAATATCATTGATGGCATCGCCAACAATATGCAAGATGTAAATCAGCTTATTAATGAGAAAAAAATAAGACTAAAAGGAAAAGACCTCACCCTCAAGACGACCAATCTTATGGAGATGAATGATATTGATATGGACCCAGGTCAGAGTATTTTAAATATTTTCGCCAATCCTATGACAGCTTATATTCTTTTTATCATTGGTGCGGCACTACTGTATTTTGAATTCCAAGCTCCTGGAGGAATGATCGCAGGTGCCATAGGGGCAGTCTGCTTAGTTTTAGCTGCAATAGGTTTTCAAATTCTTCCGCTTAACTTTGGCGCCCTAGGCCTTATTGTTCTGTCTTTCGTTCTCTTTATCCTGGAAGCTTATATAACAAGCTATGGAGTGCTCTCTATAGCAGGTATCGCCTCTTTAATTTTTGGATCCCTTTTCCTTTTTAGAACACAAGATGCTTATTTAGATCTTCAACTTCCCGTCATCCTCTCCTCAGTAGCGGCGATTGCAATTTATATTTTTGTGGTGGGATTTGTCATATTCAAAGGACGAGGGAAAAAAGATAAATTTTTTGAAGTAAGTGATGAGACAGGTTTGATCTCAAACAAAATCGACTCTTTAGATGGAGTTCATAAGTATCAAGTAAAAGTCGCAGGAGAGATTTGGAATGCTTATAGCAGTGAGGAATACAAAATAGGTGAAAAAGTAAAAGTCGTTGAACAAAATAATAATGAAATGAACATAACAATTAATAAACTTTAAGGAGAAACTATGGTGACTTATATCCCATTTATTGTTGTCGCTCTGATACTTGTATTGAGCTCAGTTAAGATTTTAAACGAATACGAAAGAGGCGTTGTTTTCAGACTAGGTTCTTTTGGTGGAGTTCGTGGACCGGGACTCATTCTCCTTATTCCAGGAGTTGAGAAGATGGTTAAAGTTGATCTTCGTGTTGTGACGATGGATGTTCCAAGCCAAGATATTATCACAAAGGATAACGTGACGTTAAAAGTAAACGGTGTCGTTTATTTCAGCGTTAAGAACCCTGAAAAATCAATTATCCATGTTGAAAATTTTTATCATGCAACTGCTCAAATTGCTCAAACAACTTTAAGATCTGTTATTGGTCAGTATGAGCTAGATGAAATCCTCTCCCAAAGAGAAGACATCAACAATAAGCTCCAAGTTATTCTTGATGAACTAACTGAGCCATGGGGAATCAAAGTAACGAATGTTGAATTAAAAGCGATCGACCTTCCAGAGAGTATGCAAAGAGCGATGGCGAAACAAGCTGAAGCAGAAAGAGAGAAAAGAGCAAAAATCATCTCTGCAGATGGGGAATTTCAAGCCGCGCAAAAACTTGCGGAAGCAGCTGCTGTTCTTGGAACGCAAAAAGAAGCAATTACATTAAGGTATTTAGATACGATGAGAGATATCTCAACAGGTGCTGGTAAAACATCAACAATCTTTCCTGTGCCGATAAATCTTTTTGAGAAGTTCTTATCTTAGTCTTTGAGTATTAATGAGAAGAACCAACTTCTAATTTATCAAAACCATTTATTTTTTCAGTTTTATCTACGGGATCTGTACTCACTGAGGCAGGTCCCCTCTTTATCTTAGTTTCTTTTTTGATTTCTCTTGTCTCATAAATCTGGGGATTGTTCTCTATCACCTTATCAATATTTTCATTTAAAGCTTCGCTAAACCCTGAAAAAGAAGAACTCTTAGCAAAAGCGAATACTGATACAAGTGACAAACAAATAATGATTTTCATTATTACCTCCGTTAGTTCCTTATCGGCAAAAGAGCGCCAAAGCTAAAATCATTGTAATTCTAATCACTTGTCGTTATTTACTAAAGAATTTATTGTCAAAAGGTGCCTAGGTCTCATTTCTTCAAAATAAAATACAGGTATTTGAGTTCTTGGAAACTTTATCAATACGTAAGGTTTGGACTTCCAACAATATGAATTTCTAGTCAGTCTTTGAGTATTATGACGTAAATCGGATTAAGAAACGTATTAAAATTGTCGAATATTTTTACGGGTGAATAAGGTTTATTCGCTTTTTTTTTAGTAATACTCAAATGTATGCTTTTTTCTTGGCATCCGTTTTGCTTCTATAGAAGTTAGAACAATACATACAAACAATAAATATCAATAAGGAGAAATGATGAAAAAAACATTATTATTACTTACAGCAATTAGTCTAACTGCTGCATGCGAAAAAACAGAACTAATTACGCCTGACTTAAAACTAGGAAGAGAAGACATTGTAAGAACTTTAGATCTTAAACTGATCGACAGCTCTGCTTTACAGTTATGCTCTGATGGAGTTGCAAGAGTTGAGGTTAGCGGGAGTGTAGAAAGATATCGTACCAATAAAAAAGGGCAAGTTAAAAACACCGATAACTCTGAGAAATATACGTTTTCATCTGTTGAGGGAAGACAGGATTTTATGCTTCCTTGCTCTAGTCACAGTTTTTCAGTATCAGCTCAAAAAAGAGTTCCCGTTTTCAACCAATTTGGTGAACCAAATGGATATTCATGGGTCCCTTACTTTAGTGAACCGTCGACAAGTGTTGGGTTCGTTGATAGCTCATGTAACATTAATATTCATTCAACTTTCAGTAGCACAGAATTATATAAATTAAAAATTCATGTTGTGAACTCTCAGAATGAAGGGGCAGGCTTAGATCATATTATGAGCTATCCTGGCAAGCTATACGCTGAAACAGACATAAACTGTGATTTTTTTAAATAAACAATTAGTCAAACAACTTAACTTTAGGAGAAAGCATGAATAAATTAATTTTAGCAACAATGACAAGCATTTTACTATCATCTTCAGTCTTTGCAATGGATATTACTCAAGTTGTAAATCCAATGTTTGTAAAACTGACGAATCAAAAAATTTGCTCTTACTCAAAACTTGTCTTGGACACTAGTAATAACGAGAATCTCAGTATCAAGTTTAAAGTACAGTTAATTAAGGCTGACTTGACTCGCGCATTAGCAGGAGTAAGTTCTCTTGAGGGGCAAATAGTAGGAGGATCTCTGCTTCTCAGCCCTATTTACTACTCCATATCAAATGCAATTAAAGAGATAGAGTCTAGGGACAGCATTGAATCTGCAGTATCTTTAGCAGAAGATGCAAAGTGGATTGGAAACTGTGAATGAATTTAAAAGTATCGTGCTTAAGCCTATCTAATCAGTAAAGCTAGTTAGGTTTAACAAAAAGTAGCTCAAAGAACTGTTTTGATGATTGAAAATTTATAGAATGATAAAAGAAGCGGAAGATCGAGGAGATTATTGTGAGAAAATTATTAATAGGATTATTAGCGTTAGGAAGTGTTTCTAGCTTTGCAACTGAGATTTCAGTGGACCAAGCTCGAGAAATTATTGGTAAACGTTTTGTAATATGTAAGTCAACAGGCAGTGGGAGTACTATTACTAGTAAGAACCATAAAGCTGTGGTTGATCTGCAGGAAGCGAAGATTACTCTAAAAGGTAGAGGGGTTAGAGGCTCATATGATCTAGAGATTATCGACTCAACTAAATTAGGGGATAATGAATTATATATTCGTTTTGGTGGAATGTCATTAAACGGTAAGAACGAAATGATCACTGTAGGTTCTTCGAATTTAAATATATCTCGTAGAACCTTACTTGGTAGTGAAGGTGGAATAATAATCAGTAAAGTTTCAACAAATATGCAGTTGACTACCAGTAGCCCTGCTAAGTGTAATATTAAGAATTAAAATTCAAGTTTATGGAGTTTCGATAATGAGGCTGAGCCTCATTATCGAAACAGCTTTTCCTCCAACTTTTGGAATGGGATAATTAGCGGATTCAAATTAGAAAATTATAGCCTCGTACTTTTCGAGGCTTTTGTATTTTAGAATAGTAAGAACAACAAACCCAAATCCATTTTACTCAGTAGTTGTATGGGGCAACCCAACATACATCACATGCTCCACGTTTAAAGTACCACTGGATCTAAAATACGGCCTTCTGAGCACGTTTTAGGGCTTGGACATATTTCATAACAAGTACTTAACTCAGGAGATGAGTATTATTACCTATTCTTCAGTACTTCTTTATTACAAACTGTTCGTGACCCCCTTTTGACGGCTACCTCTTAACGGAGGAAAAAATGGAAAGAAAAAGAAGAAGATTTACCGAAGATCAAAAAATCCAAATTCTACAGGAACATCGTTCAAAAGGTGTTCCAATTTCAGTTTTAGCACGAGTCCATGATATAAATGCAGTAACTTTATACCAATGGAAAAGAGCTATGAAAGACAAACCTGATACTAATATCGATGTTGCTGACCTTTTGAAACAAATTGATCAACTTAAAAAAGACAAAGATAAACTACTCAAGAAAGTTGGTGAATCTACCCTCAGAGAAGAGGTCGCTCAGGATATCATCGATTTTTATAAAAAAAAGATCTTGGAACAGGAGTTGATCGAGCAAAAGAATTCATCAAACTCAAAAAGAAAGGATCAAAAAAAATGATCTGTGAAATGTTTGGAGTCCACTCAAAATCAATTTATAAAACGACTAGCTCAAAGAAATTTTACTTTAAAGCTGAAGATGGAGAAATACTAAGCCAGATTAGGTCAATTGTTTCCTTACGACCAACTTATGGTTATAAACGAGTTACGGCCATGGTCAATCGTCTTCGACTTACTCTGGGGCATCCAAGGCTTAATAAGAAGCGTATCTACAGGATCATGAGAGTGAATGGACTTCTTCTTCCAAAGTCTGCTGTGACGAGAACTCACACTCCAACTGGCAAAGTAATGACTCTGCATTCAAATACAAGGTGGTGCAGTGATTGTTTTGAGATTAAGTGCTTTAACGGAGAAAAAGTTTTTGTTTCTTTTGTTTTAGATACATGTGACAGAGAGGTTCTCTCATTTGTAGCTTCAAAATCACCACTGCTTGCGACTGATATTGAGAGTCTGATGCTGAAAGCAGTTAAATACAGGTTTAAAGATTACAAAACTTTGAGAACGATAGAATTTTTATCGGATAGAGGAAGTATTTATCGAGCCCATTCTGTTAAGAATTTGGCGAACCATCTTGGTTTAAAAAGCTGTTATACAGCTGCCTATAGCCCAGAATCAAATGGAATGAGTGAAGCTTTTGTGAAAACGATCAAGCGAGACTATGTCTACAACAGCGACTGTTACAGTGCGGATGTAGTGCTGAAGATGATCAAGGGTTGGATGAAAGATTATAATGAAATAGCACCTCATTCAGGGCTTGGCATGTTGAGCCCGAAAGAGTATTTATTAGAAAATCAAAGGTAGCCTAAAACGGGGTCCAATCCAAAACTCACTTTTAAACTGACAACATTTGGGCTAAAAATCTTAAAACTATATAAGGAAATGCTATGAGTTTTATAAAAAATATATTTTTTTCACTAACAATTTTATCTTGCTCAACATTTAGCCAAAGTTCACCTAAGCTATTAGAAGCGACAATTGAGTCTCAAATATCAAACGGTGATTTTCGTAGTATTATTATCGGAAGCTATGAAAAGGACTCAATTGAAGACTTCTATAGCTTTGGAGATATCGCAGATGATAATGTTAATAAACCAACACCGGAAAATATCTTTGAAATAGGCTCTTTATCCAAAGTTTTCACTGGCTTAATTCTTAGTTCTCTTCATCTTAAAGGTACTTTAGATATTAATGATAAAGTCTCATCTGTATTAAAAACTCTTAAAGATAAACCCGCTGGGAATATCACCTTGATTGAACTCGCGACTCATATGTCTGGGCTAGCAAGAGTTCCTAGCAATCTAACTATTGTCGATATTAAGGACCCATATGCTAAATACACTGAAAAGATGCTTCTTTCATACTTAGAGTCACTAAAAGAAATTAAGAAGCCAACCGTATTTTCTTGGAAAAATTATTCCAACACAGGTTTTGGACTTCTTGGACTTATTCTTCAAAAAAAGACAAATCTAACATACGAAGAATTGGTTATAAAATATATTACAGATCCATTAGGTATGAAAAATACTTATGTTAATGTACCAAAAGAAGTGAATGATCTCTTTGTTCCTGGCCATAATGAATTACTTTCAAGAACTCCGTACTGGTTGCTATTAAATACCATGAGTGGTGCTGGAGCTCTAAAGTCGACACCTAAAGACTTAATGCTTTTCTTAAAAGCCAATATATCACCTGAAAATACGGGTATTGAAAGTATATTAAGGTTTTCTCAGAACCCAAGATTTGTTGATGGAAATAAGGGGATAGGAATTGCTTGGGGTTTAAAGTTAGAGGATGGTAAAGTTCATGGTTTGGGCCACAATGGTGGAACAGGAGGCTTTACTTCCGACTTGCAGTTTGATGTACACAAAAAGAAAGGTTTCATTTATCTTGCAAACACCTCCAGTTCACCACAATGTATTGGTGCAATACTCATCATGTCTAAAATGTGTAAGCCAAAATTCTCAAGACCTGTTGATGATGTTATCTTAGATAAGTATGTTGGAACTTACAAAGATAAAAAAACAGGTCTCACATTTGTACTCACTAAGCACTTTAATCAATTGCTTTATTCATTACCTGGCCAAGAAATAGGTAAAACAACATCAATAAATGATATTGAGTTTTCTATCAAAGGAATTGCATTTATTAGGTTTAATCAAGGTGAAGGCAAATTTGAATTTGAACAAAACAAAGCGAAGTTTATCTTTAGTAAAGTTGTTGATGAAGTAAGATAAATCCAACTTAAGGCGTTTACTTTAATAGATTACGACCTCCTTCTCTGCTGAGTAATTTATGATGAGTAATCGAAAGAACAACAATCCTAAAAACATTTTCCTGCGTTGGTGTAATTAGCATTCTTTCACTAAAGAGGCGAAACAGTATTTAAAGTCGCTTTTACCTTTAAATATCCTTATAAACTTTAAGATCCCGACTATTGCTTACTTAAGTGTCTTTCTTGACCTTCTCATAAGTCCGGTGCTAGATGATTTAAAGGTAATTATAAGGCCTAGGAAATCTGTAGCGAATATCTCCGGAGTAAAGTTATTCTTTATTAAGAAACAGGTCTCAAAAAAAAAGCCCTCAAGTGAGGGCCTTTCTACTTATAAATTTACTCGATCATTATCTTTTAACTGAACGTTTATTTGATTCAAGAACCTTTTTTCGGATTCTGATATTGACAGGAGTAACTTCAACCCACTCAGAGTCATCAATCCAGTCAAGGGCCCACTCAAGAGTTCTTGGCTGAATTGGTGGAAGAACAATATTCTCATCCTTACCTGCCGTTCTCACAGCTGTCAGATGTTTTGTTCTCGTCACATTGATGTTCATATCATTTGGACGAGTTGCTTCACCAACAACCATTCCTTCGTAAACTTTCTCTTCTGGTTTAACAAACTGTTCACCTGAAGAAAGAACTTTAAACAGTCCATAGGCACTTGTTACACCCGCTTTATCGGCAACTAAAGCACCGTTTTGACGAGATAACATTTTACCAACATATTGCTTCATAACCAGCGAAGTAAGAACTCATAAGTCCTTCTCCACGAGTATCTGTTAAGAATTTTGATCTATAACCAATCAGACCTCTTGCAGGAACTTTAAACTCGATTCTTGTTCTGGTTTCACCAATTGGGCCATCCCTTTCATGAAACCTTTTCGTGTTCCCATCGCTTCTGTTACAGCACCAGTTGATTCAGTTGGAACATCAAAAACAACTTTTTCATATGGCTCTAATTTTTCGCCATCTTCATCCTCTTTCATAAGAACTTGTGGACGAGAAATCATAAGCTCAAATCCAGCTCTTCTGATTTCTTCAAAAACGATAGCAACTTGAAGTTCCCCTCTCGCTTTTAAAACAAATACTTTTGGATCATCTGTTGCTGCATATTGAAGAGAAACGTTCTTTCGAAAAGCTTCAATAAGAAATTCTTCAAGCTTTCTTGACGTAAGGTATTCCCCTTCTTGACCTGATAAAGGAGAAGTTGAAACTGAAACCTGAACAGAAACTGTTGGTGGATCAATTTTAATTCTCTCTAGTGGCTCTGGCTTGGCAAAGTCGGCAATGGTATCACCAATAATGGCATCATCAACACCAGAGAAGATAACAATCTCACCAGCATCTGCGGATTGAACTTCTTTAAACCCTAAGCCATCAAAAATTTGAATTTTTCCAATTTTGATCTGCTTTGGTTTTCCATCTCACGTCCATACCACATATATGGTTTATTCTCTTCCATAACTCCTCTGTTGATTCTTCCGATCATCAAAGTTCCAAGATATTTAGAGTAAGAAAGGTTTGTCACGAGTAATTGAAGAGGCTTATCTTTATCAAGTTCTGCCATTGGATAAAAATCACCAATAAAGAAATCGAGAAGAGCTGTAAGGTTCCCTTCTCTTGCCGCTGGATCATTAGAACAGTAACCATCACGTCCTGAACCATAGAAAAATGGAATATCTAAATCAAAGTCTTCAACACCAGCAAGATCAACAAGCTCTAAAACAAGATCTTCAATTTCAGCTTGAACTTCTTCGTGTCTTTCATCGTGACGGTCAATTTTATTAATCATAACGCCGATTTTAATTCCTCGCTCAATTGCTTTTTGAAGAACAAATCTTGTTTGAGGAAGTGGACCTTCAGCTGCATCAACGAGAAGAATAACACCATCAACCATCATTAGTGATCTTTCAACTTCTCCACCAAAGTCAGCGTGGCCTGGAGTATCTAGAAAATTTACTTTATATTCTTCCCAAGTAAAGGCACAGTTTTTTGCTGTAATTGTAATACCACGCTCTTTTTCGATTTCTCCAGAGTCCATAACTCTATCAGCTACTTGTCATGAGCTTCAAATAGTCCTGATTGCTTTAATAATTCGTCGACAAGAGTAGTTTTACCATGGTCAACGTGAGCGACAATAGCAATGTTCTTTAGTTTCATTTGAACTCCATCTAAATTCTATAAATTTTTTGATTATTGTGGCCCAGTATTACAGAATAAATCTGATTTAGCTATATAAATAGAGGGTGTTGGGAATTTTTATGACATTTACTTGCTAAGCGTTATGTGAGGATAAAATAGATTCTACAATCTTAATTCCATCAACAGCCGCAGAGGTAATTCCTCCCGCATAACCAGCTCCCTCTCCACAGGGATAAAGACCTTGGTGAGAGACCGATTCCAAAGTGACTTTGTCTCTAAGAATCGTCACTGGTGCACTTGTTCTGGTCTCAGGGGCGATCAAAAGGGCATCGTGAAAGGTGTATCCTTTCATATTCGAATCAAAGTCCTTTAAACCATCAAGGAGGTGCTCATTGATAAAGTCTGGAAATATTTCTCTTATATCAGTTTTAAAAAGTTTTGAGGGACTCGATGTCTTTGGTAGAGGGTCATCGTTTAACTCTCCCTTTAAAAATTCACCGACCGTCATCGCAGGGAGCTCTCGACCAGAGGCTTTTTCGACAGACAAATCATAAGCTTTTTTCTCTATCTCATGCTGAAAATCAAGTCCGGCTAATTGATCACCTGAATAGTCTTTATTCGCATGCACAGTAACGACTAAAGCGGAATTTGACCAACGAGAGTTTCTCGCAGAGTTACTCATCCCATTAACTACAATTCCATCTTTTTCAGTTCCTGAGGATAAAACATATCCACCAGGACACATGCAGAAACTATAAGTCCCTTTCGTTGTATCTTCATTATAATAAGAGAGTCTATATCTGGCCGACCCCAAAAGTTCAGAGTACTTTCCATGCTGAAGTTGATCTATAACCGCTCTTGGATGTTCGATTCTGACTCCAACGGCGAAGTCTTTTTGCTTCATGGCCACTTGATGATCATACAAATGCCTATAGAGCTCTTTTGAAGAGTGTCCGGTCGCTAAAATAATATGGTCACTGTAAAGAGTCTCTCCAGTTGAGAGTTTTACACCTTTGACTTTATCATTTTCAAAAATGAGCTCATCCACTCGCGTGTTATAGAGAATTTTACATCCCTTTTCTCGTAAATGATCAGACAGCTTCGTTATGATATTTCGAATCTTATTTGAACCCAAATGGGGATTAGACATATACTCCGTTTCAGCAGGAGCCCCAAACTGAACAAATTTTTTCATCACGTATTTTACAAACGGTGACTTAATACGAGTAATGAGTTTTCCGTCAGAATATAGACCGGCTCCCCCTTCCCCGTAGCAGACATTACTTTCCGTATCCAGCTCTCCGTAACGCCAGTACTTTGAGATGTGAATCATCCTCTTTTTTGCCTCTTCCCCGCGCTCAATAACAACTGAGGGAATGCCGTACTCCGCTAACCTTAAGGCTCCAAATAATGAGGCTGGACCGGCTCCGACGAATATTGGCATCTTATCAAAGTGCTTTTTCTGGGGAAAGGTTTCATCAAATTGAGTGAAGCTTTCTCCCTCTTTAATCAACTCGATATTGTATTGATAGACTGGTTTTTTTCCTCTGGGGGCACCACGAGCATCCAGACTCTGAGAAAGAATTCTAAAGTCAGTCATTTTTGGATATTTTTTATTTAAGTAAGCCTCAACGCTGTGATCGAAATCTAGCTTAAATTGAATTTTCAGTGCCATAAGTTTGAGTTATAATAAGAGCGATCTCGATAGTCAATCCATCTTAAGCGATTGAAAATATTACAAAGGTTACGATGAACGCAGAATTAATTATTATTGGAAACGAACTGCTCAATGGCAAAATTAGTGACAAAAATTCCAAGGAATTTGCCACTTTTTGTAAAGATCAAGGCATAAACCTGCGATTTGTTTCCATTATTCAAGACAATGAAGAACATTTTAATAATATTCTAAGCTTGGCCATCAAAAGAAGTGATCTCATTGTCACCAGCGGAGGCCTGGGTCCAACTAAAGATGACCTTACAAAAAAAATGCTCTCCTCTTTTTTCAACAAAGACGTTCAGTTCTCCTCCCAAGCTCTTAGTATTGTGCAAAAGCAATATTCAGATAAAGGAAGATCCTTTGAAGCAGATAAAAGTGATTATCAAAATATACCAAAAGACTTTGAAGCTCTCTTAAATCCCACTGGTTATGCTCCAGGACTTTTACATTCTTTTCAAAAAGATAAACTTCTTCTGGCAACCCCGGGAGTTCCAAGTGAATTCAAATCGATCATTAATCAGTCGTTAAAAGAGAAACTTCCCCCATCAGAAAGTAAAGAGAAACAAGTCATCATAAAAACTCGATACATGCCAGAGGCTAAAATTTTTAACGAAGTTTGTCCTGGTCTGTGGGAAAAATTGGAAGAATACGGCGAAGTTAGTTCGTTGCCAAATCCCTTAGGTGTCGATATTGGTATCGTTTTATTTGATAGCGAGAAACGACAAGAGGTTATAGGCCTTGTCACAAATTCAAATATTAAAGAAAATATATGGCATGTAGGTCCACAGTCTTTAGAGGAACTTATTGTCTCAGAGGCGCGAGCAAAAAAAGTAACTTTCGGTTTTGCTGAATCTTGTACTGGTGGTCTATGTGCTAGTCGGATCACAGATATTTCTGGATGCTCTGAAGTCTTTTGGGGCTCAGTTGTAAGCTATGCCAATGAAGTGAAAGAGAGCCTCATCGATGTCAACTCGGAAACTTTAAAAACCTTTGGTGCTGTAAGCACTCAGACGGCAAAAGAGATGGCCATCGGTGCAAAGGATAAAATGGGTGTCGACATCACCGTCGCGACGACCGGGATTGCAGGCCCAGGCGGAGGAAGTCCAGAGAAACCCGTTGGTACAGTTGGAATAGGATTCGCATCAAAAAAAGACAGCGGATCGAAAATATTTAATTTTGTTGGAAATAGAGAAGATTTAAAATTTAGGTTTTCACAAGCTGCTTTATTTAAACTTCTCGATCTTATAAGAGAATTCTAAGAATCTGAAATCTTTTTGTTTGCTTCTCTTAATCTTTGAGAAAGTGTTTTCATTAAAGAGCGAAACCAGCGAGGTTGACCATCAAGAACGGCAGCGAAATTAGACTGGGGAATAATCATCACCTCACTGTCGCATTTCGCCCGTATCGTTGCACTTCGAGGAAGGTTATCGAGAAAGCTCATCTCCCCCACAAGTTCCCCTGTATTGGCTTCGCCTAAGACAACTTCAACTCCATCAACATTCTTTTTTACAATATCAAAAGCTCCATCCAGTATCCAAAACATTTCATGTCCCTGTCCACCTTCTAAAATAAGTGTCTCTCCGGCTTTTATTTTTTTGGTGTTATCCGTCGCTTTATCAGCTTTATTAAAAAAGCTTTGGACTTTTTTAGTAAGAGCTTCAGTTTTTAACGGAAGCTCGAAAAATTTCACATTATCAAAATGCATAAAGTGGCGATTAAAAACACTTGCAACAGACCCCGTAACAAGAATAGAAGCCTTGTCTTTCATATTTTTTTTAGCCTCTTTTTTTCTGACATAAGAGACAAAATCGCGGGCACCAAGACCTACAGAGTCTAAATCCAAAAGAAAAAAGCCGAAGTCTTGATTCGATAGCTTTAAATGGGCATCGATAATATTTGGAGATCTTATGACTCGATAGCCTTGCTCCTTCAAAATACTGATTGCAATTTCTTGACTCTCTTCTACATTGCAGACTGAGAGTGCCCATTTATTTTTAGAATTCATAAGATCTTATCGTTTTTTTAAAATCAATAACTTAAATAAATCAAAGACCCTGTATGATAATAAAAGATGGCAGTTGAGGAGTCTTTCAAATGGGTCTATATGACATATTAAGGACTTAAGCTCTCTTTCTCTTTCAGCCCTTTATAATCACTAATGAAACAACTCTTTTGATCCGATAGAAGACTCAATGATAAGGATAAAAATGAAATATATACTTCTACCTTTAACTTTTGTGTTTTTCTTCTCTTGTGCCCAAGAGTCTAAAACGAGTGCGAAAGTGTCAGTCAGACTTGCACAGGCGCTTAACGCTGAGTTTGCTGGATCATTAGTTTTAATGGGTAAAAATACTCAGACCCAACAAACCTTTTTTAGAGAAGTTGGACAAAATGGTATCTCTATAGAGCTAGATAATGGAACATGGGATTTTGCAGCGATGGGCTGGGAAGGTGATCCCGCAGCACCTACAAACTTCACTGGCAAAGCTTTTTGTGATGTTAAACCGAACCTCGTCCTCTCCGGTGGAGAGATAAATCTACAGTTTTCTGCGACGTCGCAAAAATGTGGACATGCTGTATTTGGTGGTGCAAATGCCGCTGATCCAACCAATGGATTTAAGCAGTTCATCGTTAACTCTTGTATCGATATTAAAAACTCTTTAAACTCCTTCGCAAACGGAAATTCACCAGAAGACAAAGGCTGTGGAAAAACTGGGGGCGGTACACCAGTGCCTGAATTTGGATCTGAAAGATATCTTGATGGGACCCATCAGTACTTCAAGATTTCAATGTTTGGAAAAAACTTAAATGGGTCTTTTAGTTTTCCTATTTCATCGGGCTGTATCAGTAAAATACAGTTAAAAGCTGCCAATTCACAAATAAGACTCCCTAGAGGATCGGGAGCACTTCCTATATCTTATCAAATAGAGTCTTTTTATAACGACCCCAACTGCTCTGGCGATAAACTTACCTATACTTTTATCAATGGTTTCTATCAAAGAGATACAGGGCTAAATGCTTATGTTCACAATGACAATAACCAAAATACAGATGCTCAAAGTGATTCGGATCTCCAGCTAGAAGCCTTTTTACATGAGCCAGGTTGTACTAACCCAGAGGCTGATCCAAATGTTGGTGGGAGCACGACGATCTTTGAGGGATTTTCCTTAGCTCAACACTCAACTCCAGGTAATCCGGCTTCAGATAGTAAATATCTTATTTGCCACAAATCGCAACTAGTTCAAATTAATGTTATCGATGATAAAAATAAAGCGACATATTTCTTGGGCGTTGATCTTTTAGATATTGGCTTTGATACAATAGCTGTCCCAGATTTTCTTGGAAGTTTTAGAGGTGATGGACATAGCATTCAAGGTGCTACAAACCCTTTATTTCAAAAGATTAAATCTATTAATGATACAGTTCCATCTGCCATATCTGATATTTTCATCGTGGATTCTACCATTGAGATTTACGACGACACAGCCTATGGTGCACTAGCAAAAGAAGTAAAAGCAGAAGGCAGCTCTAAGCTTGAAATTGAAAACATAAAAGTAAATGAAACTTCAACAATAAGGGAGCAATCTTCTCTAGCCTCTGATGCTGGCTATACAGCGGGAGGGCTTATTGGTATAGCAACCAACCTAAGTTTAGCAGCAGAAGGTTTAGTCCTTAAAAATGTACACTCTAAAGCAACCATAGACACTAGAGGTTCAGCCGTGCCGACAGTTGCACTATCGATTGGTGGCTTAATTGGATTTGTCTCAGACCAGGTTCTCATTCAAGACTCTTCTTTTCAAGGAGACCTTATTCTTGAAGACCTAGGCAGCAGTCCTTCTATCTCTTCCGGAGGGCTTATCGGAAAGGTTGGCTCATCCACCAATGAAGGTCCTACTCTCGAGAGAGTTTACGTCAATATTAGAAAGTTAAATGAGACAACTAACTACCAGCAAGCTTTTGGTGGTCTAGTGGGAAGTCTCTCACAAGGTAAGCTCCTTACAGTCAGAGACTCATTGGTAAAAACATCCAACCCCCCTCTCGCCGATTTTTTAATAAATGATTATGTTTTTTATTCACTTATAGGGTCAGCAAGCTTTGATAATACAGTTCTAGAAGTCGATGGTTTTTTAGCTGATGTGCAATCGATTGAGCCAAAAAAATTACAAGCTGACTATTATATGGTTCCAAGCTTATCAAATGCTTCTAGTAATTTAACTTTAGGGAATATCATCACAGACACCAATACTTTCTTTGAAAAGATAGCAATTATTCACCCTAATTTAGATGACAACTCGCTCTTTGGGTTTGGACCTACTGAAGTTAAAAGATTTGATAATGTCGCAGATATTACATCAGGCTTCTTTTATAACTCTCCAACTTGGAACTTAGATGCCCAAAACAATAATGTCACATTAAACTTTGAGCAAAATTAGTTTTTTTGAACTTCTTTTAATTTTTTTTGAATCTCAGGATTATTCATCTGAGCTTTTCCCGCTTCAATAAGTTTATCCATGTCTTGTTGATTCATGTTTTGAAGTTGAGCTCTTGCGGCATCAATCTGCTCCTCAGTAAAAACACCTTGAGACTTCATCTGCTCAAGCATTTTATTGAGGTCTGCCTTTGTTTGGGCAAAAAGGGAAACGGACATAAGGGACAATAAGATTAGTATTTTCATGACCCTATTTTAACTTAAAACGGCCCTCTGACCTACAAAATGGGCAATAATATCCCTCACTCTTTGCTCGATTTCTAAAGGAATCAATACCTTAAGAGTCTTATCTGAGTTCATTACTCCGACGTGAGATAATAATATCAAGAATGTAGATGATTTTATCGATAAGGAAGTGATGAAGATTATTGTCTCAATGCTATTAATGAGTATGTTTTTAACCAGTTGTATTCCTGGGACGACGGCACCTGCTCAAAGAGTTGATAGTAATGCGACAAATTCTGGAGATAACACAGATTCTGAAGTCCCCACAAATAGCTTACCTGAATCAAAAAACTTTTTACAACTTGGGACATCTAAAGAATTAAATCAACTCAATCTTTTTGCAGACTATATCGATAGCTTTATTCTTCGAGGTAATGAAATAAACTTTCATCTCTCAAGTCTTGTGGGAGGACCTCCTAAGAAATACTGTTTGGTTGGGAAGTATCCAGCGAATTCGACAACAAATGCAAAAGAAATTTTAGTTTTAGCCGCGAGGGTGAGAAACTTTTATAATACAGAAATACAAGCAAGAGAGTATTTTCTTCAAGTCGAGGTTGCCAATCAAAGTGCAAACGTTAGCGACTGTTTAACTGTGAACCTTCAAAATAGGCTTCTCACAAATTTCGGTACAAATAGTACAGCGTACTCACTTTCAGATCTGTGCCCTAATTGTCTTTCTAATACTACCAGTGGTGGACTTCAGCTTTTTGATTCCAATGGTACAAATATTTCGGAAGTAAGCCTCACTCATTTAAAACTTGGTGTTATACCAGCTCTTGGAAATTCTGGTGGTGGCGATTCACAATTTTGTTCCAATGATAGTGGCTGCGTGGCTTTGGGCTTTAACTGCTGTCTATCAGGTCAGTGTATTAATCACGGTGAAGCAAAAGAAGGAGTCAACCAATCGACTCCAGAGTATCAAAGTGCTCTTAGTCAGATCCTTGCTCGCCCAGAGTTGATCGTAAACTTTCAAGAATATTTTTATATTTGTCCAAATCTCGTGCCGACAAATCCGGATAATAATCCCGTCGACCCAAATGACGATCCCGTTCAGCAAGCAAATGACCTTTTTATAGAATTACAAGAATACTATAATTGTCTCAATCCTATTATTGATGAATTTTCGATCTGTACCAAGAATGAATATCTTGTCTCGCAAAAAGTAGCGCCAACAGGAGAATTTACCTTTTACGCTCGTCCAGATGATTTAACCTTTCAAAGTTTAAATGATGCTCTCACCTACAACAATATAACGGGTTTAAGTTACGCTAGTATTGAAATATACAAAGAAAAAATATTTGAAACGGATACTGCTATTGCTCTTGATCCAGCTAATGGAGTTCTTGGGACTACAAATGATAATCTGGGAGGAAATGGTCAATCAGTTCTTTTCAAAATGTCCCCTCCAACTAACCCTGTAAACGATACATTAAAGATTCGTTATAGAATTGATGGTACTTGTGAACAACTAGGAAATAGTCTTGCTCGCTGTACAAAGTATTACAAGCAGGGACAAATCTCTAATCCACCTCGCTCTAGCGATCATCCGACTTCACAAAACTTTCTTATTCCAAGTTACGCGAATACTGGTTTTAATGTGATTGTTCAAGTTGGTGGTGTTCAAGTCGCACCGGGAGCCGATACTTGGAGTGTTACAGGAAACCAAGTTAATTTTAATCCTCAATATACTATTTTTAATAATCAACAAATCTCTATCACCTACTTTGTTAGTAATCAGTCATTTGTCGACTCTCTTATTCTTTCAAGAAGCGAGGTTCAGGCTGCTGTCGATGAGCACTGTGCTTGTGGAGAGGGAATAACTTGTAATCTAAAACCCGAATACGCAGAGGTTAACGGTGAAAGTGAGATCGTCTCATACGCATGCCTATATCCACCAACTCAAAGTAATGCTCCCCTTCAAAAGACACTTTTTATGTCCTCAAAAACTGTGGCGCATAAGTTCTACGATGCCAACGGTGTCAACTATGATGTGGAAGATATAGGATCTGAAAATTCTCAAGAATGTGCACAAGGGGCTGGTGATGAATCAAACTGTACCAAGTTTGCGTATACGAATGATGATCCAAGCCGTCCAAATAATTCATCTTACCTAGGGTTCAATGAAATTCTTGGCTCGTTTAATCAATCAGTAAAAAGTCCACTGCCAGCAACGAAAGTTGATGTGACTCGTGGAAGACAATATGACATCTTTGCTGATGAAGGTGTTTTCTCAAGTTGTATCAACTGTGGAAAAGACTACTACTCTAATCTTCAAAAAATATTTCCAGATAACTTTGCCACTAAAGGTGGAGGTTATTCACCCAATTTTGTAGAATCAAGCAGAGAACTCAACAATGGAAAGTACAATGCTGATGATCAAAAATTTGGTCGAGCGTGTTTTGTTCCACCAACAATGATTCCGTGGACCCACGACTCCAATGAAAGTGTAACCACTCAAAGAAGAAACAGATTAAAAGCTCAGCACTTTATGTTCGCTAACGGCTATAATAAAGACTGGTATGGTTTCGACTACGGCTCTTTGATTGGATCATTTGACGGTGTTAAGTGGTTCTCAATAGGAAACCAAAGAAGAATTCAAGCCACTTCGAACAAGCTCTACCTCGCGATTAATGGATACTACGGCGACCTCACAACGAATAATACCTTTAAAATCGTCGTTTCGGAAACTTCTTCAGTGATAAACTCTGGATCTGCTGTCACTCACGATACAGACTCAGATGGGGCAGAATGCCAGCAAGCTCACTTTTGTAGCGATGATAACGACTGTATTACCAACTTAGGCTACGAATACACTTGTCAAAATGTTGGAAACCTCAGTACTCCATGGCCAATCTTCGATGCCAATGGAAATGAGATTAGCGGCTCAACCACTTTAAACCTTTTAAGCATTGTTGGTGGCAGTAACGGTCAATCAAGAAGGTGTGTCTACAGAGGAAGAGGATCTGCTTGTACAGAGAACCTCTCATCAATCGATGCATCAGAATCATTTGGACTAAATAATGTTATTGGTCTCAATGGATGTTCAGCAAATACTCACTGTGCAAGCCTTGAACAAAGTAAGTTTAATGATCGAATTGGTCGTTATGGAATAACTGCGGCAAATCAAAATAATAAAACTTATATTACAGATGACACCGATATTCTTGGACTTGGAACGAGAATTCTCGGTCGCCCATACAATTTTTATGGAGACAGACCCGCTCCAGCAGGTGTTCAAAGCCACCTTGCAGAAATCAATGTCAATGCTATGTGTATTCCTGGGAAAGCACCAGAGCTTGCAACCACAACAATTGATTTAAATACAGCGATCAATACGACCCCTGAAGCTGATAAAATTCTCAACATAGGGAGAACATATCCTCAATCGATATCCTTCAACGAGAACTACCTAGCCGCTTGTCCAGCGACAGATGAAGATGGACTTTATACTACACTTTCAGACTTAGACCTTAACAATATTAATCATAATTCTTTTGCGATTTCGCAAAATATTTCTTCTAATATCTTGGACCTTCCCGTACTCGATTCTCTTGAGTATTTTAATGATCAAGAAGCTCTCGTGACTAAAAAAGGGTTCCATAAGAACTCATGCCTAAGAGCTCCGGGTGCTAGTTGTTTTACTGACCTTGATTGTGCTCCTAGTAATTTTATTGCTGGAAAATTTAAAACCCTTTCTAATTACCTCGGTCAAATAAATGCTGCTGAAGCGGAATTTTGGAAAGAAGAACTTGTTTGTGGAAACGGTGGAGAAAGGTATCAGCCTAACTCACTCATTCCAAACCCTACATATGATACAAGTCTCAATAGATGTTGTAGAGAAACAGGTAAGACTTTAAGTTTTTACTCTGAGCCCCACCTTGATGCTACATTTAAAGCTGAGATTAGTCTGGGAGAGCCAGCGATTGCGGGAGTCAACTTAGAGATTGATAGCAACGAGAGATACTCAAGAGTGCATACAACTTATGCAAAACAAAAAAGAGAACCAGCTAGATACCCAGCCCTCACTAAGGCTGCTCGAGTGACAAGTACCGTAGCGACTAAAAAGAACTACCTTGCCTCCATGCTTAAGCAGTACAATACCCTTCACCTTAACAACTCAAAAATGTGTTGCACCGGTGCATGGGTAAGAGAATTTGCTGAAGGCTCAAATGGAAATAATGGAGGCCATAAATTCTCTGGAACATCGGGACAAACCTATGACTATACTGGTTTTAAATTTCTCAATTGGTTTCCACAAGTAACGGGTTACGACTACGGGGAAACTCCATTCTTATGTGATGTTGACTCAATCGGAACCCCTGCATGTGAGAGAAGAAATATTGCTGAAGGATCTAACTACGAAACAAAGATGCTTAAGTGGTTAGGAAAATTTGAGCTTTTAGGTATTCCTCAAGTTCTAATAGAAACAAACGAAACTCTCAGTGGATCATCAGATACATCGAATATTGATATCTATAGTCCAGTTGATGATCAACAAGAAGCCCCATCAGTGGTCGCACCTCAATCAATTGTTATCCCTGGAACAATTAAACCCAATGGGATTAGTGGCTTTGCCGACTCAACCTATGATCAAGTTGAGTACTACTCTGCAGCTAATGCTGAAAATTTTGAAGTTGGTGTTGGAAAGATGAAAAGAGTCTTTTCTGAAAATAAATTTAATTGTTGTAAGCCTGCAGGTCCTGCAGACGTTGGAACGACAAATGAGCAGTGCTGTACTGGTCAATTCACAACAACAGGATCTGGTGGACCGAGATGTTGTCTTCCTGGAAATACCGATGTCACAGTCTACACCAATAGGTATGTTTCAAGTGAAGGTGCAACTTTAAATGGTCAACCTATTAGTGATTCCGATATTGATCCCCTCACCGGCTACATAAAAAAAGAAATTGTTCTTCAACTTGCTTCTCGCATGTGTTGTTCAGGAAATGCGAGTTTTGGTTTTGCACTAGGTGACTTCCCTATCTCTTACGATCAGTCAGCAAACACTCAATCAACTCAAACGACCAGAAGGTTTATTGAAAATAATGTTTCTGATCAACCAGGTGAAAGTGCTTTCAATGCTGGTCTTAAATGGAATGATCACGTCTATTGTGTCGATGGTCAGGCCAGTGGTGGATCTGGATCTACAGGTGGCGCAACTTCAGGCGGAGCAACTCAAAACTAGAGAATATACCACACCAGCAAACCGATTATCACCCTGTACAGGGCAAATATCCAAAGTCCCATTTTTGAGATTACTTTTAAAAAGAAATGAATCGTCAAAATACCAAATAGAAATGAACTGACTATGCCAATCAATATAACAGATAAGTCGACATTAACAGCCTGTCCACTAAGGATATCAGGTAGCTTATACGCAATACTTCCTAAAATGATTGGAAGAGACAATAGAAAAGAGAAACGACTTGCTTCTAAGCGAGAAAGACGCATAAATCGTGCGGAAGTTAATGTTATCCCAGATCGACTGACTCCAGGAAAGATAGCAAAGCTTTGACTCATACCTATGATTATTGCTTTAAGATAATTTCTATCTTCTACTAAACTTATCGTCTTATCTTCTTTTTTTAAGTCACTCAAAAACATGAGAATGCCAAAAAAGATTAAATTGGCACCAATGAGCGTTCCCGTTCTTCCAAACTCTAAAGCAAAGTTTTTTATGAGTAAGATAAAAAGAAATGAACAAAAGGTGGCCAGAGTAAAGTTTTGAAAAAAGAAACCAGTTCTCAAACTTCGTTCCTTAACAATCGTCACAAACTCTACTAACAGTTTTTTAATATCTTTATGGTAATAAATAATAACAGCAAAAGCTGTTCCTAGATGCATGACTAAATCGAAGATGACACCTGGATCAGAAATATTAAAAAACTTAGGCAAAAGCGCTAGATGTCCAGATGAACTCACTGGTAAGAACTCAGAAATACCTTGAATGAAGCCGTATATAACGGCCCATAAATTAGACATTTCTAGACACTCACTTTCTGGTTATCTGGAATAGCAAAAAAGTTTTGATCATTTTGATTGATCGCATTGATAAGATCAGAGAGGTTTTGAATGAATTTTTCAGAGTCCTCTCTTTTTAATATTCTCACAGCTTGCAAAATACTCTCAAGGCTTTGCTTATACTTTTTTTCTATTAACTTATTCCCATTTCCTAAGACCTCTGCACCTTTACGATAGAGAAAGCTATAATAAAGCTGAAAGAAGTCTCTACTTATTTTTTTAGGATTTGTGAAAAAGTCTATTGCCGTGAAACTTGAAAATTCTCCGCCTAAGTCACTAGGACCAACTTTAGAAAATGAAATCTGACTAAAGCCTGAAGAAAATTCATTAAGGTCTCTAAAGGAGGTTTCATAGAGATCTACTTGCGGACTATCTAATCTAAAAAAGAGAATCCCTCTAGATGATTTCAAAACGAGAAGAGGTGTTTTACCAATCATGAGATTTGAAACCTGTATAATGGGTGCCCCTGTTAAATTCTCTAAACTTTTTCTGTATTCAACAAAGCCAGAAAGAAATGGTCCTTGCTCGATAATATGATTTGGTAAACTCTCAAAGGTCAGTTGCATTGAGGCTTTCGTAATCTCCAAAACTTCACTATAGAGATCTTTATTTGCAAAAGAATTACCTTTAAAGTTTGAATTTGAGTAAGCGACATCATGGGATGCAGAAAAGATAAGGGGATACTTCTGGCTGGCCAAAAAGTTTCCTTCTACCGAAGTTTTTAAAAGTTCTCTCAATGAAAATCGTTTTAGAATCTTTACTTCGCTAGACTTTCCAGTCTCTTTTGAAACGATATTCATTTTTGCAAGTAAACTTCTTTTTTGACCGTTTCTTTTAATTTCAAACTCAGGAAAGAGAAAGCTTTCAGGGAAACTTCCTTCTATTCCAAAATAGACACTGGAAACATCACTTTTCACTTCTTTTTGTTTTAAAAGATAGGGAGTAAAGTTTGTGCTTATTTCAGGCTTTAATTCTAGTCCCTCCAACATTGGGGTTACTAGGTACAATGAAATAAGAAGTGGGATAAATAAAATAATTAGGAAAATAGTCTTTATTTTTCCTGAAGGTTGAACCAAAGTCAGAGAAATAATCTCCTTAAAAGATCTTCTAGAAAATAAAGTTGTCACGTCGAAAAAGTAAAAAAATGGGAATGTTATAATCCCTATAATCTCTCTTAAGAATCCTAGTAATCTCCTCATGAGTTGACCATTGGTAGCTTTTCCTCCTAAAAGAAATTGCCCTATACTCACACCAAAAATAAGAGTCGTTAAAATTCTGACACTAAAAAATAAAAAGACACCAAGACCAAAAACTTCAAGTGACCCTACCGCCTTTAGTAGCTCATTACAAATAACTTTCAGTGCAGGAACGTCGACGATGACTTCATTGACAACAGCTTGTAAGTGCTCAACGTAAAGAGGTGTAACCACGCTTCCTATTTTTTGGTAAACATCTTTTGATAATTCAACAAGTGCAGGATCTATACCAGTAAATTTTAGGGTAATGACGACTATTAAAAACTCACAAAAGATGGCCAGAACTCTTACAAGAGCATTCAAAGCTTTTCTTTTTCCAACTTTAAAAACAACTGTACTATTTGATAAGTCTCTAAGTTTTATGCCTCCCCCAGCTTTAACTGAAGCATTCTTTTGAGGCTCTGGCTCATCAGACTCATCCAATTCATCTTCAAAGACTAATTCTTTCTCACCTTCTATATCAACATCGACAACTTCTTGAACTGGCGCAACCTCAACTGTGGCCTCTTCTTTTGTCATCAATCTTGTTACTTGTGTAGCATCTTCTGGAATATCTGGAGGGCCTAAAAGTTCATCCTCAGAGATCTCAAGAGTTTCCTCTTCAACCTTCATCGGCTTTACCTCTGACTCAGAGAAAACGGGTGTCGGAATTTTTGAGACCGTAAACTCTAGATCTCCCATCTTTAACTTATCTTTATCTTGGAGAATGTAAAAACGAGATGGCTGAATTTTCTTTTTATTTATGAACGTCCCCTCCATTGATCCATGGTCCAATATCGAGATTACATCTTGATTAAGAGTTATGGTGCAATGCTTAGGAGAAATGGACGGATGATCCAGAACTACTGATCCAACCTCACTTCCGACGCTTAAGCTCTCATCTAAAAGATAAGTGGGCTCTCCGTCCAAACGAGGAAAGGATAAATAAAATTTATCGATATAGTCGCCTTCAAAATCAGATTGCGCATCTTTAGCGCCATCATTTTGAGGCACAGATTTTTTCTTAAACAGATTCTTAATAATCTTATCCTCAACCAAAAAAGTCTTATAATTCCCTATATTTAGTTTACTTCTCCAGTACGATTTGCCAAGAAATTTAACGATTTAGAGATGTTTAATTGCGAGCAATTCAGTCGGGTTTTATAATGAAATTAAGGAAATGCATTCAAACATTAAATATTCGAACGTTTATACCGATATGAAGATGAAGATATGCTTAACAAGGATTAAACATGCAAAAGACATCGAAAATGAAACTCAAAAGATTTATTGCCTTGGCCATAAATCTGCAATTCATTCTCCCTACCTCAGGATTCGCAAAAGGTAACGTTCTCGGTACCGTTATGGATGCTGTTGGCACTGTCGGTGGTGCATATACACAGCAAATGCAACAGATGCAAATGCAACAAATGTCTCAGATGCAAAGACAACAGCTTTCTTCACAGTTTGGTATTCAACAAGTAGATCCAAATCAGGTACCTCCTCTGTTTACTCAAAATGGATGTATCGTCATTAAAGCAAGATCAAATACATCTGCTGATATGTGTGATCCGAATAAATACGATCCACAAAAAGCACAAATGGGATACTATACAGCTCTTCAAGAAGTTGCTGAAAATAACTCAAATGAATTAGAAAACTTTTTAACTCCAGGTAACCAGAGATTTACAACTCAAGGTGTTGGTTGTTTTGATAAATCAGTAACGCAATTTAATGCACAGTTGAAAGCAAGAATGGAAGCCTTAAATAAACTTGAACAAGATATTGAATCTCAAGTTAAGGCATTTAAAAAGCTCGCTGAAAAAGATCTTGAAGATATAAAAAAAGGTCAAGCACTTTTAACTGGAAAGCCTGCTGCTTATCTAAGAGACTTTAAGTTTGAAGATCAATTCAAAGATAAACAATGTGCCTCTATTTTTAGAAAAGATACTTTTAAGACAACAGGCGAGAAAAAAGGCTTTCTTGCCATTCAGACACTTCTCGACGGCGAAGTCAGTCCTAAACAAGGCATGGGTCCATCTGACCTTATCGCTAAAACTGCGGACATAAAAAAAGATATTAGAAAAATTGCAAGTCGAGCTGCTAAGTATGCACAAGACAGTGACTCTCTCAATGTATCGCCAGAGAACTTAAATCTCCGTACTTCTCAAATCTCACCGGACAACGCTTCATTGAAAGCAATTCTAGCTGACACACAGTCTGCTGCAGATCAAGAAGCTAAAAGTTTACAAAAAGATCTTCTTGCCGTTGTTGGACAAGAAGAACAATTGGCAAAATTAATACCTTCGATCGATAGCGCAGACATAGACCTCGACAGTGCACTTTTTGACTTCGAAAGAAGTAAGAAAAACGAATGTCTTACAAACTATGTAAAGAGTAACTTTGGAAGTGCTGACGGTTTTGCAAATAATCTTGAAGACCCTACTGTATCTAAGAAATTAAATAAAGAAGGTGATAGTTATTTTAAAAACTCTGTTTCAGCAATTCTTAATGATTCTGATTACACAATCGAAGAAAAACTTGCAAGAATCAAAAAAGCTGATGGTGAATCAAACCGTTATACTTTTAAAACTGGTAAATCGATGAATATCAAAGGAAAAAGAATCGGAGCATCTACAAGACTTCGTGCCAGTGATATGATTGAGATTTTCGCTGATAATTGTGTTGAAAGATTTGATAAGCAAAGAGTAACAAACGGAAAGTCATATAAAACGATGATCCAAAGCCTTAAAAAATATAAATCAAATCGTGCTCAACTTCAGGCAAAGTTCATTACAAAAATGAAAAACGATATCATCACTCAAATGGAGACATGTCCATCTGATACTTCTACTGGTAGCGCAGAAAACAGCTGTCAGGGGGCTCTCAACACTAATGGTAAAAACTTTTGTGTGAGAACAGCAAACCTTTGTTCAAATAATATGCTGGCTTGTCAGGACAAAGCCAACAAGATTGTTGATAAAACAAGATTGGAACAAAAGAAGCTTGGAGATAGATACAAGCAAAATATGGAAGGTCTAAAGAAGAAAATGGCACAACAATTTGTTGTTGCAAATGCAGCAATGGAAGCAAGTGCGAGACAACTTGATGGAATGTATCAAGTGGGTACTGTCTTTAAAGCTCCAGTTGATCTTAAACTAGATATGTTAACTAATAAGTTCATGAAAGGCGAAGGCTACGACCCTGCACTACAATTAGAAGATCCAGATGTTTACCTCAAGCTTGTAAAAGACGATATTAAGAATTTAAAAAAACAAGTTGAAGATAACCACAGAGAACTTATGAACGGAGATCCAAGCAGTGGAGCTAAGTTCAATGGTGTCTTAGGTGAAGTAAAAAAATACAAAGAGAACATGGCTAATGAGAAAAAGTTATGGAACAAGTCAGCTAATGACTGTTTAGCTCTTATCAATAGATATAATAAAGAAACTTCTGATGCGATTGCAAAAGAGAATGAAGCGACTGATGAGTATAATAAGAAACTCGTTACAGCTTGTAGAAAAATCGATGATTTTAACGAGCATCCAGCTGGTTTTTGTGGGAAAACAAGCGAGCTTGCAGATGAAGTTGCAGATATAACATCCTCTGTCGATCAAGTTGCAGTAAAAAACATTGGAGCTTTTGAAAGAGTTTGTGATGCCTATGGATCACAAAGCGGAAATACTCATGACTCTACGGGATCAAACAGTACTAAAACAGTCAAAGGAACATCTATTGACAAATTTTGTAAAGCAAATGGAGATTTTCCAGCTTGTACACGCCTAGTTGCTATTCACAAAGACAATTTAAGTCAAATTTGTATAAAGGGCAAACCAGTAGACATAAAAAAAGACTCACCTGAGTTCACTCAGTTTGCTAAGAATAATTTGAAAAAAGATGGGTTCTGTACTGGAATAAATGATGATATATCGCCCAAACTAAATTCAGGTGAAGCCTGTAATGACTTAGGAAGATATAATCCCATTAAGAGTGATGAAGATGCGATTCCACACATCAGTGCATACTATACAAAAGTCTTAGGTGATGAGCAATTAACAAAAGATTTCTATAAAGTTAGTAATACTTCGAATGAGTGTAAAAGAGATATCTCAGACGACGATGAATCTTTAATTGCTGTTGATATGATTAAAGCACAACAAAAAGTTGAGCTAGAACAAAGCATGCTTTCCGACATGGGTGGCGTCTCTATAGCCGCATGTAATGCAACAATGGATAACGGAGTTGGAAAAAGTTTAATGCAATTAGGTGAACAGGGTGGACGAGCACTTGCTGGTAATAACCCGTTCGCTTTTGGTATGTAATAAGTTGTACGTAAGATTAAAGGATTAAAATGAGTCTACGGGATTGGACAAAAACATTAAGGGGAAAACTATATGCACTTGTTTGCATACTCGTTCTCCCTACTCTTTTTTCTTCGTGTGAGAATCCAACTCAAGCTAAATCTACAAGTGTGCGTTCCGATTCTTCAAGTTCAGGAGTTGTAAATGGTGCAAATATCTATACAGCCAACCCTATTATTTTAAATAACAATACAAATCTTACGACTCCGAAGTGGAGTGATGTTTTAACACCAGCATTCATAACAGATAATTTCTATCTAACAAAAAAATGTGGTTTTGTAGAAAATGGAACAACATTTACAACACTTAATAACTGTATAGAAGTTAAAAATGATAGAGGGGTTGCAAACTCAAGCCTCATCCAAAAAAATGGAACAAGCTGGACATATCCAACAGACTCGGATCAGTTCTATCAAGTGAACGCTTTTTATCACGTCTCTAAAATACAAACTGAATTTATGAAGTCTCTCGCTTTTTCTAGAGATTTTGTTCACAATAGATTTGGAGTGAATATCCCTCCAGCAAGTCCCTTTAGACTTGGTCAAAATTTAAACTTTTGGACATATTCAGAAAATGATCCCAACAGCACTCTTCAAGTTTATTCAAGATGCTATTTAGAACAGCTAAATGCTTTTTATGATCCATCAAAAAATGAAGTCTGCCTAGGTTGGAATGCTCAAACTCATCCCAATCTTCGATTCGTTCAAGACCCCTCAATTATTTATCACGAAATGGGACACGCTTTTGTTCGCATCATGATGAATCTTAGAAATCAATACACCAATGGTTTCTCTTTAGAGAAAACTCCTTTTGAAAGTGACCTTGGAGAACTTTTCTACGACGAGGCGGGATCAATAAATGAAGGTGTCGCTGACTACTTTTCCTATCTCACTACAAATAGAAAAGTCATAGGTGAATGGGCCGCAAAAGAGCAAGCAAGACCCATGAGTGAAGCAGAAGTTCAACATCAAGGCCGTATCCCAGCAAAGCTCAGATACCCAGAATATATTCACTACATGGCCGATGATCCCCTAAACGCATTAGAGGATATCCACAACGCCGGACAAATAGTCTCTCACTACCTCGTTACTTTGACTCAAGAGTTAAAAGACAGATGTAGTATGATGAGTGGCTTAAGCACAACGGAAAGACATACAAAAGCCAGACATGTAGGAATTCTTCTTTTATCAGAAACATTCGCTGAACTTGGAGACATGACGGCAAGAGGGTCAGACTACCTTAATCCATTTTTTGTGGGTGGTGGACTCTCGCCTATCTACTTTACCAACCTAAATGCTGAAGAAGCTTTTCTTTGGTCTCAACAGGTTAATCCTATAAACTTTCGACGATTCTTTAAGACGATGGCAAAAAATATTAAATATTATGTCTCCGAAGATCTTTGTCCTGAATTTAGTATTGATGACTCAGAAGCACTACTGGATTCCTATGGTCTACTCATTTTTAAATCATACAACGATACAGGACGAGGGATTAATCAAAATTTTCCAAACTCCCCTGTGACAACTTACAATATGGTTGATGGGACAAATATCGGAGGTCTCGACACCTTCAATGCCAATACCACGGCAACTTTTGTTAACGAGGCCAATAGAACAAACTCCGTTTTAGTTTCAAAGACTCTCATTGGTCTTCCCACCGATAGTCGTGCAACGGCTTTCGTTGTTGACTCTCAAAGTGGTATTAGAGACTTTTTAAACCAGTTAACTTTTGAAGGGAAACCCGTTCAGCTTTCGGAAGAACTTGCTGATCCAAGGTATAATAATGGAAATGTCCAAATTAGTCCGGGCGAGGTTGTGGCCATTGCACTAAACCTTGTTAATAACTCCAACTCCACCATGGCTGGAGTGCAAATTCTTGGTAATGACTGGGACCATATGCAATTAAAAGATACCTCGAAAAGGTATATCAATAGATCTGAAAACTTATCCACAAACCCAACTGAAATAGCGGTATGGGAGCCTTGTCAAATTGGTGGATGGCCTCTAGACACGGAAGGTGGTGTTGTTTATACCCCTCAAAGTAATTATGCAAACCAAGTTCAGTCGGGATGTGAATTTCCAACGAGAACAAATAAAGTTTTTGAAGAGTCTTCTTTAACAGGTCCATCACCTTCGCCAAGATATGATCTCGATGCACCTCAACCAATTTGTATGGTTCAATCAAGTGCCGCTAATGAGACGAGATGGATTTCACAAGATGAACACAGATCAAATATTGGATTAAGTGATTCTGAGTGCCTCAATTCGAACCCAACTGGTGG
This sequence comes from Halobacteriovoraceae bacterium, assembly GCA_963719505.1. Classification (GTDB taxonomy): domain Bacteria; phylum Bdellovibrionota; class Bacteriovoracia; order Bacteriovoracales; family Bacteriovoracaceae; genus CAKZJW01. The sequence continues at coordinate 98,786 of CAVRCF010000002.1, read as the reverse complement.
TGGAGTAGGACTTGATTTTAATCCAAATGAGTGTCTTATTAGAGTCCTTCCAGGGGCCAATCAAGCCACTTACGGAAAAATAGATCCTCAAAAAACATGGACTGAAACTATTAGTGCGAACCGTGAAGATGGTATCGCTCAACTCAATAGTAATTCTTTTGTCGCAATGGAAGTCAATAAGTGGATTCAACCAGGAACCGTCTTTAACTGTCGTTTTAGAGTTCGTTTCTCTAACTGCCAAGACTGTTATAACACCAATAATACAGGGGAAGATTTTATGAATTTTGATTTTGCTGGAGAGGCTCCGTTTAAAGTCATTAATTTCTCTTTCACGGTGATCGACTAATGGAACATAAAAAACACATCCTCCTTATCGGTTCATGCTTAGTGGCACTTCTCATTCTCACGAATCAGGAATTTGAACCCAAAATAAAATCACCTCTATCTCAAAAGAAATCACTCTCTAAAGGCGTAAGTCGAGCGATTGCTTCAGTAAAAAAAGTGGATGTTCAAATCCCTTTAATTAAAGAGCCCGTGAGAAAAATTATTGGAAGAAAAGATCTTCCCTTTAATGTGGTCAATAAGATTGATAAAAAGTGGAAAGATAAGGCCGTATCAAATCTATCAAGAGTATGGATAAGTGATAAGGAAATTGAAATTGAGCACAAAGAGTCTGCCGTTTTTATCAAAAATGGTGTGGCAAAAAATGTTGAGCACGTTTTAGTAAGCTTAGTCCACAATGATGGAAATCCTTCAAGCTTTGAAGCCTATATCGACTCCCAAACCGGCAAGATCATTAGAAGCTGGAATAAGACGCGATACGAGAGCCGAAAGCCTTTAAAAGTGGACCCTACCCCCATTGGGTTTAAAGCTTTACCTATAAAGAAACAATAAGTTGACGAAGAAACCCATTCCTTTTACTGTGCATTAATATGATCGATTTAAGTGGACTCAATCCAGAACAACGCGTAGCAGCTGAGACTATCACTGGTCCCGTGCTCATTCTTGCGGGTGCTGGAAGTGGCAAGACCAGAACGATGACCTACAGAATCGCTCATATGGTTTCTAACCTTCGTCTTAACCCAAAAGAAATTCTCGCCGTCAGTTTCACGAATAAAGCGGCAACTGAAATGCACGAAAGAGTCTCTAAACTCCTTGGCCCAAAACTGAAAAGAGGTCTAACTCTTTCTACTTTTCACTCCCTTGGTCTGAGAATTTTAAGAGAAGATATTCACCATCTTGGATTTAGTAAAGACTTTACCATCTACGATCAAGCAGATCAGATGTCCATTATTAGAGAAGCTTTAAAGACCTTTAAAATGGATAAGGTTACTTTTGATAAAAAAACAATTCAATCTAAAATCAGTTTTCTCAAAAACAATGCAATCTCCGCAGAAGAATACAAAGACACAGAATTCTACGATCCTGAAAATCCTTATGACGAAATTACTGAATACGTTTATCATTATTACCAAGATAAGCTTCGCTTTTACAATGCCGTTGATTTTGACGATATTCTTTTCTTAACGGTTGAGCTTTTTCAAAAACGACCTGAGATTGCTGAAAAATATTCTAAGCGCTTCAAATATATTATGGTGGATGAGTACCAGGATACAAATGGTCTCCAGTTTGAGCTGGTTCGTGGACTTACTTCCACACATAATAATATCTGTGTTGTCGGTGACGATGATCAATCTATCTATGCCTTTAGAGGGGCCGATATCACCATCATTTTGAATTTTGAACGCCAATATGAAAACGTTAAAGTCATAAAACTTGAAACAAATTACAGGTCGACCTCGAGCATCCTTGAACTTGCCAATGTGGTCATAAGAGAAAATAAGAATAGAAAAGATAAAACCATGAGAACTGATGGTGCTGAGGGGGCCAAGCCCGAATTATGGGCTTGTGGGAATACAGATCATGAAGCCCAAATCATTATAGACGATATCTTGAGAATGTCGGGAAAAGGACAGTTTTTAGGAGAGGTCGCTATTCTTTATCGAAGTAATACCCAAGTCCCTCCGCTTGAGGATCAACTACGACTGGCGCAAATCCCCTACGATATTATTGGCGGACAAAAGTTTTATGAGAAGAAAGAAATAAAAGACCTCATCGCCTACTTATCCGTAATTTATAATACAAAAGACGAAATTGCTCTACGAAGGATTTTAAATGTTCCCCATCGTGGTATTGGAACTGTCACTTTAAATAAGCTTCTGGATGCAGCTGCTCAGAAAAAAACGACTCTCTTTAATATTATTGAAGAAGGGTCTCATGAAGAAACAAAAATGGGTGAAAAGCTTCACGAGTTTGTTGGACTTATTCGCGTCTTTCAAAACTATTTTAAAACCATGACATTAACTCAGGCCCTTGGAACTTTAGTAGAACAAATCAACTATATGGATTTTATCTCTAAAAGTTATGACTCCCCTAAAATTGCTGCCCGAAAAAAAGATGATGTTCGTAACTTCTCAATGAGTACTGATCGTTTTGTCGATCGCTTTAAAGAAGAAGCAACTTTACAAATGTACCTCGAACGCCTCCTTTTAGCCGATGCCCATGACAATAGTAACTCTGAAGATGGGCTGATGAAAAATGAAGTTCAACTGATGACCCTGCATGCTTCAAAAGGTCTAGAATTTGATAATGTTTTCTTTATTGGTCTTGAAGAAGAGCTTTTGCCTCACAAAAACGTGATTAAGGAAGGTGGAGATGTCGACGAGGAAAGACGTTTGGCCTATGTTGGTATCACTCGTGCGAAAAAGCGACTCGTTATGACTTATGCTAAAGAGAGAAGAATTTATGGGAAAGACTATAAGCGACACCAGTCAAGATTTGTTATTGAGCTTAGTGATGAACACTTAAGAGAGATCGATAAAGTTGGTTTCCATCATATGAGTGAAGAAGAAGAACAAGAATATAAGTCTGATTTTTTTAATGATTTATTGAGTTCTATTAATGATTAAAGGGCCTTCCGTGGCCCTGTTGAAAACGTGCAGTTTTCATCCTTCCTTGGATTAACATATAGATCTATATTATTGCGAACTAGTTCTAGCATTAATTGTAAATGTTTGCGGATAATAGACACCAAAAGTAAAAACTGTCCAAAGAGTATTCTTTAGATTTTGAGAATTAGTGATCATCACCGATGAAGCCTGCTCAGCTCCACTGTCAACCAATTCTTTATCGATAAAAACTTCATGCTTTGGAAATAATCCCCAAAGAAAAAATTCTTTATCGACTTTTACTTCAATGTCTTTTGTGTGTTCGTCGTTCTTGTCCATTGAAACGACTATAGTATTTTTTGATTTGAAATGCGTAGTTGAACAACTTAAGAATGATAGACTTATCAAATTAATTATCAACTTCCCCACGGCACTTCCTAAAAAAGATTCTATATAACTATTGTGACGATGAGTTATTTGTCTGTCAAAAAAAATATCCTCATTTATCATCTTAATTTTTTTATTAATAAAAAATTAATTAGTTATGCTTGAATTGTCCGACTGTTTTATTCTGTGCAGATTCTAGAGCTTCAAAGTGGTCCGACGTTCTTTGAGTGATCCCTTGGTAAGCCGAAAGTAGTTCTAGGTTTGAAGATAGGTCAGATCTATAGGCATGTTTAATCGCCCTTTTTGCCATCTGAATCGCAATAGGGGCATTTGAAATAATTTTATCAGCTATTAAATTTGTTTTCTCTTTTAATTGTTCTCTGTCACACACTGAGCTGACCAGACCGATTGATTTCGCTTCTTCTGAGTTGATGACCTCTGCAGTTAGAGTCAGCTCCATTGCCCTAGCAAAGCCCACAATTCGTTGAAGAAAATATGTCCCACCATCTCCTGGTACCAAACCAATTTTTGTAAATGTTTCTCCAAACTTTGCATTTGAAGAAGCGATTCTAATATCTGACATGCAAGCGATATCAAGGCCTGCTCCTATAGCCGCTCCGTTAATCATGGCGATAACAGGAGTGGTTAGCTCATCCATCGCTTTTGGAATTCTCTGAATCCCCTTTTTATATTTTTGTCTTAATTCGTTCGCTTCGCCCTCAAACATTTCTTTTTTCGCAAGCATGTTTTTTATATCGCCACCAGCGCAGAAATGTTTTCCTTCTCCAGTAATAATAATACAGCGAACTTCATTGTCTTCATCTGCTCTTTGCAAGGTCGAAACTAACTCCTCAATCATCGTGAGAGTAAAAGCATTACTAGATTTTGGTCGATTGAGAGTGATCCATAACTTGTGATCAATGAGTTCAAGATTAACTTCAGTGAGATTCGGATAAGACATTATGTTCCTTTATATTATTCGCGTGATTTTAAATAGGCTGAGAGATATTTAGAGGGAGTAACTTTTTTCGTTATCCCCAAGATAAATTGAGAGGCTTCAACAAGCTTTTCAAAGTCAACCCCATGGGAAATTCCTAAAGAGTTGAACAGATAAATAAGATCTTCCGTCGCAACATTCCCAGTTGCTCCTTTTGCATAAGGACATCCACCAAGGCCTCCGCTTGAGGCATCAAAAATTGAGATCTGATGCTCGAGTGAAACAAGGATATTGGCCAAGGCCATTCCTCTGGTGTCATGAAAATGCATCGCCAACCTATTACGATCATAAATGTTCACAACTTCTTTTAGGTATTGGTCAACCTGAGATGGAGTCGCGACCCCAATTGTATCTCCAATAGACAGCTCATCGAGATCAAAAGACTTAAAGCGTTTGACCACTTCGACTAAGCTTTTTGCATCCATATGCCCTTTATAGGGACAGCCAAATGCCGTTGAAATATACCCTCGAACCTTCATCTTATGCTTCTTCGCCAGGCAATTAATCTCTTCCATTTTCTGAAAGCTTTCATCAACTGTGGCGTTTATATTTCTCTTGGTAAACTCTGAACTTGTAGCCGTGAAAAGAGCGATTTCTTCAACGCCAAGTTTAAGAGCATTTTCAAAGCCTTTTAAATTTGGAACCAAGCAAGGCATATCTATATTCAAAACCTTGAGCTCTTTTACCTTTTTGTATAATTCAGACGAATCACCCATTTGAGGGATAGCTTTGGGACTCACAAAAGATGTAATCTCAACGGCTTTTAAACCTGTTTCTAGAAGTTTTTTTATATAGGTGAGCTTATCGTCAGTGGAGATAACAATCTTTTCATTTTGAAGCCCATCTCTTGGCCCCACTTCAACAATCTTTACTGACTTTGGTAGGTTTTTAAACATCTATTCTATTGCACAAAGTACAGCGCCACCTGTAACTTGTTCTCCTTCTTTAAAGAAAATCTCATCCACCTGTCCATCTTTTGTCGCTTTTATCGTGTGCTCCATTTTCATGGCTTCAAGAATGAGAATAGTCTCACCAATTTTAACTTTATCTCCAACTTTTTTAAGAACCTTGAAGATCTTCCCCGGCATTGGGCTTTCTAAGCTTCCTGCCGCTGCTCCCTTACTTGAAGATCCAATTGCTTTTGGAATAAGTTTTAAGTACTCCTCGAACCCCTCAGCAAAAACTTGTTTCACACCTTTGTTTTCGAAATCTGTAACACTAACTTTAAGCTCTTGACCATTTATCGATAAAGCCATTTCATCATTGTTTCTCTTTAATAGAGAAGCATGAAACAGCTCTCCTTTATGTTTGAACTTTATTTCACTATTGGTTAGTTTGAAAACTTCAATATTGATTTCACTATTGGCCAGTAATATTTTTTTATTCATTATAAATTCCTAAATCCTGTGAGTTCTTTCCAAGCATCAGTTTTACCTGATAAGATTTTCTCCTTGTTCTCTGAAAACAAAGCTCCAGCTATCATAGCAGCTTCAATCAGTGTCGATGATTTTTCTTTCTTTAGGTCACCCGCATACTCTGTAATAAAGTGGGTATGAACATCCCCTTCAACAAACTTTGGATGTTTTAAAACTCGCTTTAAATAGTCCCGATTTGTTTTCACTCCGGTAAATTTAATCTCATCAATCGCTTTATCCATTTTTAAAAGTGCTTGATCTCGAGTCTCATCCCAGACGATCAGCTTCGCTATCATAGGGTCGTAATTGACTGAGATTTGTGTATTATCAGCAAACCCACAATCAAGTCGGACATTATCTTGACTAGAGAATCCGATATTTTTTATTTTTCCAATGGTTGGTAAGAAATCATTGTCTGGGTCTTCTGCATAAATTCGAACTTCAACAGAATGACCTTTTTGTTTGATATCACTTTGTTTGAAATCAAATTTTTCTCCAGCTGCAGCCAGCAACTGTAAACGAACTAAATCAACGCCTGTCACCATTTCTGTCACTGGGTGTTCAACCTGAAGTCTCGTATTCATTTCTAAAAAGTAAAAGCTATTGTCCGGTGCTAGAATATATTCAATTGTTCCCGCTCCCAGGTAATTAATACCAGATGAAATTTTTACAGCGCTTTCGCAAATCTTTAATCTTAATTCGTCATCGAGAGCCGGACTTGGAGTTTCCTCAACGACTTTTTGATAACGCCTTTGAATTGAGCATTCTCTTTCAAAGAAGTGCATATGATTCCCATGGCTATCGCTTACAAGCTGAACTTCAATATGTCTTGGGTTGGTGATATATTTTTCTAAGAGAACCTTGTCATTTGAAAAAGCATTTAAAGCTTCTCGTTTTGCACTTGCAAGAGACTCAATAAATTCTTCAGAACTCTCTACAATTCTCATTCCTTTACCACCACCACCGGCAGTCGCTTTTATAAGCACAGGATAGCCAATTTTGTCAGCTTCACTTTTTAAAAAATCTGGTTCTTGGTTTTCTCCATGATATCCAGGGATCAAGGGAATACCGATCTCTCCCATTTTATCTTTTGAAGTCTTTTTATCACCCATGAGCTCGATTGCCGAAACACTTGGACCAATAAAAATAATATTATTGTCTATAACTCTTTTACAAAATTCTGTATTCTCTGATAAAAATCCATATCCCGGGTGAATAGCATCACATTGAGTCTTCTTTGCAATCTCTATTATTTTTTCTTGATTTAAATAAGTCTGTGCAAGTGTCCCCTGCCCAAGATAAAACGACTCATCAGCGCTATAGCTGTGGGGAAGATTTTTGTCCTCCTCAGAGTATATAGTTACCGTCTCAATCTCCCATCTCATTGCATGTTCTTATTACTCGAAGTGCAATCTCACCTCTATTTGCTATCAATACTTTTTTGATTTTCATTTAACCCATCCCGGTTTCTTTTTTTCTAATAAAGCTTTCATTCCCATCTGACCTTCACTTGAGATTCTTTGTTTTGCAATCGCTTTGCATGTATGGTCGCGAGTTTCTTTTTTATCCATATTGAGAACATCAAAGATTAAGCCTTTAGCCAAACTAGCGGCTTTTGGAGCTGCTAGAAGATGAGAGCTTATGATCTGTTCCGATCTCGTTTCAAAATCATCAACGCTTGAGACCTCATGAACCAGACCCATTTGTAAGGCTCTATCTCCCTTGAACATTTCTCCAGATAAAAACCAAGCCCTCGCGTGACTTTCTCCAATTTTATTTAAAACATAAGGTGAGATAACAGCAGGTATAAGACCTAGTCTCGTCTCCGTGAATCCAAATTTAGCCTTATCGTGAGTGATGACATAATCACAAACGGCTACAACTCCGACTCCACCACCCAAGGCATGGCCATTTATTTTTCCAATTATTGGCTTGCTGCAACTATTAATAGCTTCAAACATCAAAGCTAAGTTTTTAGAATCCTCTACATTTTCTTCCATAGAGTATTCAATCATAGAACTCATCCAATTGAGATCCGCTCCAGCACAAAAAGACTTTCCCTTACCAGTTAGAACAACAAGTCTTACTTGTTCATCACTTTCGATCGCGATAAAGATTTCTATAAGCTCTTGGATAAGCTTATCATTGAAGGCGTTGTGAATCTCAGGGCGATTAAGAGTGATATAAGAAACACCTCTTTCATCAATGTTGTTTTCTATAAATTTGTAACCCATAAACTAACCTACATTCTAAAGACACCAAACTTGGTGTCTTCGTATTTTTGATTGTGAGATGTACTAAGAGCAAGTCCTAAGATATCTCTCGTTTGATGGGGCTCAATTATTCCATCATCCCAAACTCTGGCCGTACTATAATAAGCACTTCCTTCTTTTTCATATTTTTCTAAAATTGGTTTTTCAAATTCAGCTATTTCTTCTTCAGTCATTTGCTTTTTGCCTTTTAGGGCCTAATCCATCTTGCTTGACTGTCGTTAAAACTCCAGCTGCTTGAGGTCCTCCCATGACGGAAATTTTGGCATTCGGCCACATCCACAAGAACCTTGGATCAAAAGCTCTCCCGCACATTCCATAGTTTCCAGCTCCAAAAGAGCCCCCGATAACAACAGTATACTTGGGGACTGAAACGGTACTTACGGCTGTCACTAAGTTTGGCTCCATGCTTGGCAATTCCTTCTGACTCATATTTTTTTCCAACCATAAATCCTGTAATATTTTGAAGGAAAACAAGTGGAATATTTCTCTGACCACAAAGTTCGATAAAGTGTGCACCTTTAAGTGAACTTTCAGAAAAAAGAATTCCATTATTTGCGACGATTCCCACTCTATAACCATGAATCTTAGCAAATCCACAAACAAGAGTTGTCTCCATACTTTGCTTTAAACTCATGAAACTTTGATCCATCTACAAGTCTTGCAATAATTTCTCTAACATCAAAAGGCTTTCTCGCATCTTTGGAGACGATTCCATAAACCTCATCAGCTGGATAAAGAGGATCTTCTACTCTATCGGTGATAAACTTCTCTTTATCGTTTACTTTGAAATTTAAATTTTCAATGATATTTCTTGTTATATGAAGAGCGTCTTGTTCATCTTCAGCAAAGTGATCAGCCACACCAGAGACACTTGTGTGAACATTTGCACCGCCAAGATCTTCAGCAACTCACCACTTCGCCAGTTGCAGCTTTTACAAGAGGTGGTCCTCCCAAGAAAATTGTTCCATTTCCTTTTACGATAACAGTCTCATCACTCATGGCCGGAACGTATGCTCCACCCGCGGTACAAGAACCAAGTACGATGGCTATTTGAGGAATTCCTTTGGAACTCATTTGGGCTTGATTAAAAAAGATTCTTCCAAAGTGCTCTCGATCAGGAAAGACTTCATCTTGCATCGGTAGAAAATGCTCCCCCCGAATCAACAAGGTAGATACAAGGCAGATTATTTTTGATAGCAATTTCTTGAGCTCGAATATGTTTTTTAACCGTTAAAGGAAAATAGGTTCCGCCCTTAACAGTTGCATCATTAGCGACGAACATGCACTCAACTCCATGGACACGACCTATCCCAGTCACAACTCCAGCACTTGGAATATGCATATCATAGACTTCAAAACCTGCCAGAGAAGAAAGCTCTAAAAATGGAGAACCGTCATCAATAATTTTTTCAATTCTCTCTCTTGCAAGAAATTTATTTCTTTTCCTATGTTTTGCTACAGATGTCTCTCCACCGCCGAGCTTAACTAAGTTATTTCTCTCTCTTAGAGTTTCTAATAAAGAGTTTGCAAACTCTCTATTTTCTTTAAACTCAATTGAATTTACATCTATTTTTGACTGGATGATATCCATGCATTTACCGCCTTAACTTCTTATAAAATTACGTCTTGATAATATCTATTTGAACTCAATTAGGCAAAGGGGGAAGCTATGCATTATTCATATATATTATTAGATTTTAAGCCATTATTTACATATTGAATGTATGCCTTTAGCTCATCTAAGGTATCAGACTCATCCCCACCAGCTCCAACCTCTGAAAAGTTTTCATCTAAGAGTAAAACCTTCGATTTTTCTTTATCGAACCATACTAATTTTTTATCTTTAACGTAAAAATAGCTACCACTACTATAGTTAAAAACCCTTCCCTTTTCATTTGAAAAAACACTTGAGCCAAACAGAAGGCTTGTTTTTGGCGTAATATTTAGAAAATCGAGAACGCTTGGCATAATATCGGTATGCTGAGCAAGATCTCTGGGCTCTATCTCATTGAGATTAATCCTTGGATGATAAAAAATTAAAGGCACATGGTACCTCTTTAATGTAGATGTATTGTCTTCAAGTTTTTGAGTATGGTCCGCAGTTATAACAAACAAGGTATCTTGAAACCAAGCCTTGCTCTTATTTTCTTCAAAAAAGAGTTTTAAGCTCTCGTCAATATAGCCAATGCTTTCATGAATTTCTAATTTCCCTTTCCTAAAACGATTTTTAAATTCTTTTGGAATTGAATAAGGTTGATGTGAGCTCAAGGTAAAAAGGGTAGAAAAAAATGGAGTCTTAAATCTCTCTACTTCTTTTGCAAAGTATTGAAGGTAGTGGTGGTCATAGACACCCCACTGTCCATCGAAATGATCTTGATTGGGATAATCCTCCAAAGCGTAGTATTTTTCGAAACCTATCGAGGAGCAATAGGTATCAAAATCCATTGTTCCTCTCTTTCCTCCGTGAAAAAAACTTGTCGAATAACCACTATCTTTAAGAACCTCAGGAAGAGCATAGAATTTATTTGACTGATATTGTGATTGATAAACTGGCTTGCCGATAACGGATGGGAAGGATGCCATTACTGAAGGTAGTACTTCAATCGACCTTCTTCCGTTTGCAAAAGCGTGTTTAAAGGAGAGAGATTTTTCCGCTAGTTCCTTAATAAACGGAGCATAGCCGTTTTCGACGTACTCTTGGGATAGACTTTCAACTATTATGATAACGAGGTTTTGATTCTCTAAGCCTGAATCATATTGATTTTTAAAACCACGGCTACTCAGAATTACTTCACGCGCTTTTTTATCACTTTCAAAATAATCTATTTTCTCTAACCCTTTACTTCCAATCGACCTTGTCATCGTATACGCAGCATTCAAAACTAAATTTCCAAGTTCGTGCTCTTCAAAGATAAATGCGCTTTTTGGACTGAGGCTTCTAAGCTGGACACCTCCACGAATAGTTATAGCTGTCACAACTAAAATAAAAAAAGCTAAAGGAAGAGTTTTAAAAAGACTTAATTTTCTACTTGTGAAAAAGTCTTCTTTCTTTTTTGGATAAAACTTAAAGAGAACAAATAAATTTAGAATGACCAAAAGAGTAAAATACCAATAATTCTTCATGATCTGTGGGAGTTGATCCTTAATATCTCCGCCCATATCGAAGAAATCAAAAGTCATCTTTTTACCTAGAAAAGTAAAAAATTCAATATCCACCACAACGGCAGCCAAAAAAGCAGTATTAAAAACGACAAAAATGAACTTTATCAATTTCTTGTACAAAGGAAAGCGTAGAGGAATGATAGAAAGTATGATGAAAATTGCATTCGCAATTGCTACTGTTGCAAGATCGAAGCGTAGACCATAGAGGAAAGCTAAAACAATTTTCGAAAATGCTATATTCCCAAAGTAGCTTAAATTGAAAAGGTAGAATAATACTCTATAAAAGAAAAACAAAGAGAAGGACAAAAAGAGTCTTTTAAAAAGTAGTAAGTAATCTGATTTGTACATTTAAATATTTTCCTTAAGTCATCTTGCTCTGTCGAGAAATTTTGTTGATACAACTTTATTTGCAATTAACTACTCAAAGACAGTTCAAAAAAGACAAAAAAAAAGAGGATCCGAAGATCCTCTTTATATATCTTTCCCCGAAGAGAAAAATTAAAGGGTGCATTTTGCTAACCTCACACACAGTCGCCCATGCACTACTTTCGCCGCAACAGGACTTAACTTCTAGGTTCGAGATGTAACTAGGTGTTTCCCCTGCGCTATAAACACACCCAAATCGTATAACAATTTAAGCAATATTTTTAACTTAGCTCTTTTACGACAGCTACGTCGCTTTTGCAATTACAAAACAAAATCAGATAAAAGATTCAAACATAGTAAATTAACATTCCCAAAAAACATTAAAAATAAAGCAAAACGGGTGTTTAGTATTGGTCAGCTGAATGCATTACTGCACTTACACCTCCAACCTATCAAGCTCGTAGTCTACAAGCACCCTTAATAGAAATCTTATCTTATGATGGGCTTCCCACTTAGATGCTTTCAGTGGTTATCCCTTCCATACTTAGCTACCCGGCGATGCAGCTGGCGCCACAACCGGTACACCAGAGGTATGTCCAACCCGGTCCTCTCGTACTAAGGTCAGCTTCACTCAAATTTCTTACGCCCACGGAGGATAGAGACCGAACTGTCTCACGACGTTCTGAACCCAGCTCGCGTACCGCTTTAATAGACGAACAGTCTAACCCTTGGGACCTGCTCCAGCCCCAGGATGCGATGAGCCGACATCGAGGTGCCAAACCTCCCCGTCGATGTGAACTCTTGGGGGAGATCAGCCTGTTATCCCCGGAGTACCTTTTATCCGTTGAGCGATGGCCCTTCCACTCGGAACCACCGGATCACTAACACCTGCTTTCGCACCTGCTCGACGTGTATGTCTCGCAGTCAAGCTCCCTTATGCGTTTACACTCTACGCCTGGTTTCCATTCAGGCTGAGGGAACCTTAGTGCGCCTCCGTTACTCTTTAGGAGGCGACCGCCCCAGTCAAACTGCCCACCAGACATTGTCCCCCGGCCAGATTATGACCGCAGGTTAGGATTCCAAATAACGAAGGGTGGTATTTCAAGGATGTCTCCCCGTACGCCAGAACGCACGGATCAAAAACTCCCACCTATCCTACGCATCGTTATTCGAAACCCAATGCCAAGTTACAGTAAAGGTTCACGGGGTCTTTTCGTCCTTCCGCGGGTAACGCGTATCTTCACGCGTACTCCAATTTCGCTGGGCCTCTTGTTGAGACAGTGGGGAAGTCGTTACGCCATTCGTGCAGGTCGGAACTTACCCGACTAGGAATTTCGCTACCTTAGGACCGTTATAGTTACGGCCGCCGTTTACTCGGGCTTCAATTTAAAGCTTCGGACGAATCCTAACCTCACCTTTTAACCTTCGAGCACCGGGCAGGCGTCAGTCCATATACTTCCACTTACGTGTTTGCATAGACCTATGTTTTTGATAAACAGTCGCTACCCCCTTTTCACTGCGGCCACCAGAAGCTTCGTCAGCAAGTGACTACACTCTCAGTGGCGATCCTTCTCCCGAAGTTACGGATCCATTTTGCAGAGTTCCTTAACAAGAGTTCGCCCAATCACCTTAGAATTCTCTTCTCATCTACCTGTGTCGGTTTACGGTACGGATCAATATCTATCTCCCTACGAAGTTTTTCTTGGAAGCATAGGATCGCGAACTTCGCCTTACGGCTCGTCATCACATCTCAGAGTTTAAATAGCTGCGCGGATTTGCCTACGCTGCCCTCCTACTTGCTTAAACCGGGATATCCAACACCCGGATTCGTTACCTTTCTCCGTCACTCCTTCAGTCAAACGATAAATACTAAGTACAGGAATATTAACCTGTTGTCCATCGCCTACGCTTTTCAGCCTCGGCTTAGGTTCCGACTTACCCTGGGCGGAGTCACCTGGCCCAGGAACCCTTAGATTTTCGGTGGGAGGGATTCTCGCCCTCCTTATCGCTACTCATGCCGCCATCAGCTCTTGTGGTATCTCCAACACTCCTCACGGTATGCCTTCGTCGATAAACACAATGCTCCTCTACCAATATTAAAATATTCCAAAGCTTCGGTACGTCACTTAGCCCCGTTAAATTTTCGGCGCAGGACCACTAGTCCAGTGAGCTATTACGCTTTCTTTAAAGGGTGGCTGCTTCTAAGCCAACCTCCTGGATGTCAAAGTAGTCCCACAACCTTTCCCACTTAGTGACAATTTAGGGACCTTAGCTGTTGGTCTGGGCTCTTTCCCTTTCGACTATGGACCTTAGCATCCATAGTCTCACTGCCTATTTGTACTCGTTGGTATTCTGAGTTTGATATGGTTTGGTAAGCTGGTGAGCCCCCTAGCCAATTCAGTGCTATACCCCCAACGGTAATCAATAGACGCTGCACCTAAATGCATTTCGAGGAGAACCAGCTATCACGGAATTTGATTGGCCTTTCACCCCTTACCACAAGTCATCGCAACAGTTTTCAACCTATATGCGTTCGGTCCTCCACGAAGTTTTACCCTCGCTTCAACCTGCCCATGGTAAGCTCATCCCGTTTCGGGTCTACAGCATGCAACTAATCGCCCTATTCAGACTCGGTTTCCCTACGACTACACCTTCAACGGCTTAATCTTGCTACACACCATAACTCGGCGGCTCATAATGCAAAAGGTACGCTATCAGGCTTTACAATAGCCCTCTAACTGTTTGTAAGCATACGGTTTCAAGAATCTATTTCACTCCCCTTATCGGGGTTCTTTTCACCTTTCCCTCACGGTACTTGTTCACTATCGGTCAGTAAGTAGTATTTAGTCTTGGAAAGTGGTCTTCCCAGATTCAGACAGGGTTTCACGTGCCCCGTCCTACTCAGGATACTGCCCCAGTTTTTTCGTTTTCGGATACAGGACTTTCACCCCCTATGGTCGACCTTCCCAGATCGTTCTCCTAACAAAATCCCCTTGATGGCAGTCCTACAACCCCAGCATGCACGCATACTGGTTTGGACTAATCTGCGTTCGCTCGCCGCTACTAGCAGAATCTCTATTGATTTCTCTTCCTGGAGGTACTTAGATGTTTCAGTTCCCTCCGTTAGCTCTACACAGGCTACTTTACTCACCTGCGAGTGACTACACTCTCGTATAGCCGGGTCGCCCCATTCAGAAATCTCCGGATCAAAGTGCGCTTAACCACTCCCCGAAGCTTATCGCAGCTTAACCACGTCTTTCATCGCCTCTTACTGCCAAGGTATCCACCGTATGCCCTTAGTAGCTTTATTCTAGTTTTTTGGGCGATACATTCGAAAATGTATCGTTAATTTACTATGTTCTCGTCTTCTATCTGATCCTGTTATGTAATTGTCAAAGAATAAGATTATTAAAAACTCCAAGTTAATTGAAGATTGTAATTAATTTTATAGAAATTTTTTATATTAAAAATATAAAGAAAATAGAGAGGAGAAAGAACCAAAATGTTTAATAGTATTGACCTGGATAATTTATATCCTTAAAAAGGAGGTGATCCAGCCGCAGGTTCCCCTACGGCTACCTTGTTACGACTTCACCCCAGTCATCGCTCCCACCGTAGACGCTCTCTCCCGAAGGTTAAAGTCACGTCTTAAGATGAAAACAACTCCCATGGTGTGACGGGCGGTGTGTACAAGGCCCGGGAACGTATTCACCGTGGCGTGCTGATCCACGATTACTAGCGATTCCAACTTCATGGAGTCGAGTTGCAGACTCCAATCCGGACTGAGATTGGCTTTTTGAGATTTGCTAACAGTCACCTGATCGCTTCCCTCTGTACCAACCATTGTATTACGTGTGTAGCCCTAGGCATAAGGGCCATGAGGACTTGACGTCATCCCCACCTTCCTCCCGGTTAACCCGGGCAGTCTCTCTAGAGTGCCCAACTTAATGCTGGCAACTAAAGATAGGGGTTGCGCTCGTTGCGAGACTTAACCCAACATTTCACAACACGAGCTGACGACAGCCATGCAGCACCTGTCACTTCATTCCCTTGCGGGCACTTCCAAAATTACTCGGAATTCGAAGGATTTCAAGCCTAGGTAAGGTTCTGCGCGTTGCTTCGAATTAAACCACATAATCCACCGCTTGTGCGGGCCCCCGTCAATTCCTTTGAGTTTTAGTCTTGCGACCGTACTTCCCAGGCGGAGTACTTAATGCGTTAGCTGCGCCTCCGAGGGAGTCAATACCCCCGAAAGCTAGTACTCATCGTTTACGGCGTGGACTACCAGGGTATCTAATCCTGTTTGCTCCCCACGCTTTCGCGCCTCAGCGTCAATAATCATCCAGGAAGGCGCCTTCGCCACCGGTGTTCCTTCACATCTCTACGGATTTTACCCCTACACGTGAAATTCCCCTTCCCCCTCTGATATTCTAGACTAACAGTTTCAGACGCAGTTTCGAGGTTGAGCCCCGAGATTTCACATCTGACTTGCTAGTCCGCCTGCGCGCGCTTTACGCCCAATAAATCCGAACAACGCTTGCACCCTCCGTATTACCGCGGCTGCTGGCACGGAGTTAGCCGGTGCTTTCTTCTATAGTACCGTCAAATAAACCGGGTATTAACCGATAAACCGTTCTTCCTATAGGACAGAGCTTTACAACCCGAAGGCATTCCTCACTCACGTGGCATTGCTGCATCAGGGTTTCCCCCATTGTGCAATATTCCCTACTGCTGCCTCCCGTAGGAGTCTGGACCGTGTCTCAGTTCCAGTGTGACTGATCATCCTCTCAGACCAGTTAGACATCGTTGCCTTGGTAGGCCATTACCCCACCAACAAGCTAATGTCACGCAGACCAATCTTTTAGCGAGAGCCGGAGCCCCCTTTCCTTAGTTTTTTCAATGTCACTAAGCTTATGCGGTATTAGCACCGTTTTCACGATGTTGTCCCCCACTAAAAGGCATATCATCTACGCGTTACTCACCCGTGCGCCACTGTACTCACTCCGAAGAGCTTTCTCGTTCGACTTGCATGTATTAGGCATGCCACCAGCGTTCGTTCTGAGCCAGGATCAAACTCTCCAAGTATAAAACTTAAATTATTTAATAAATTAACTCATGTTCGTTTTGTGGCTTGATAGAACAACTCATCATTATAATGGTTGCCGACAGAATAAAAACCGAAGTCTTTATATCAATTCATCTGTCTAGAACTATTAATTTGGTTCTTTCTCGTCTATTTTCGAATCCCGAGGGATTCAAAACTTATTTCATTATTCAAATGTCAAAGATCATAAAATTAAGTCAGCAAACTTCCAATCAGCAGCTATGTGCTGTTTGTTGCTTGCGTTTGTCTTAAAGTGTTCATGGATACTATATTCCTCTTACAACTCCGTCAACACTTTTTCTCATTTTATTTATATTTTTTTTCACTTTTTTTTCATTAAGTTTTTATAAACATTTAACGCTATGCTTTTAGCGGGAATCCAGCTCCCTCTAAAGTCGAAACTATCTTATTTTCTGACGCCTTTAGAAAGTCCGCTTCAAGCGTTTTACTAGCATCTTCGAAAGTCACAGAGATAGTGATAGCACGCTTGCCCAGCTCGAGAGGATAAACATCAACAATTTTTTTCTCAGTTAGTTCCTTGATCTTCGTTTTCTTTAAAGCCTCTAAGACTTCAGATGCCGAAACATTGTTTTCTACGACGACAGTGCAGTCAAACTTTGACCCTGGAAACTTTGAAATAGGAGCGTACATAGTTTTATCTTTTTGCTCTCTATTTTCAAGGTCGGCAATATCTATCACGGCGATAGAAAAGAAGCCTTTAGCTTTAAAGTTTCTAAGCATGAGAGGGTGAATAGTAGTACACGCTCCTAGGAACTTTCCTTGAATTCTCATATTGATATATTCATGAGGATGAGTTCCTTCCCACTGCTTTGGAATAACTAAGTTTTCAAACTTTCCTGAATCAGTAGAGAAATCAAATGAGATATTTAAATATTCCATCAGTCCTTCAACTGTATTTAAAAGCTTTAAGAAAGGAGTTTCTTTTTTATCATAGACACCAATGAGAATTTGATGTCTCTCTGTAGAGAAATTTTTTGCATCAGGAAGATAAGCGCGCCCAATTTCGAAAAAAGAAAATGAATTAAATTGTTTTGCATTTATAGCTGCAGTATTGAGGGCATGCGGTATAAGACTTGGTCGCATGCGATCTGCATCTTTCGATAGAGAGTTCACTAGAACAAGCTCTTCATTCATTTGACTCCACTTTGCTTTGTCCAAAAGTTTCTCTCCTATCATAGGATAAGTCATAACCTCCAAAGACTTTCCTTGAAGAGTTAAATAGTCTTGAATTTTTCGGTGAAGAGTTTTCGCAGGAGTAAATCGTGTCGACTTAATACCCGTCATTGGACTCACAGGCTCTATATTGTCATAACCGATAATTCTTCCAACCTCTTCAATAATATCGGCTTCTAATTCGATATCTTTCGTCGTTCTAAATGATGGGATTGTGAGTTCAAAATCGCCACCGTTTTCTTTCACTTCGAATTCTAAATGAGAAAAAATTGATTTGAGTTTATCAATTGAAACTTCATGGCCTAAGGTCTTATTAATCTTTGTCGCACTCGTTTTAATAACAAGATTTTTAATCGTAGATAAGTCAACACCATCGTATTGCGGCTTTCCTATCACTTTAACTTCCGGACACAACTGCTTAACTAAATCCAAAGTTCTCAGAAGTGTTTTATAACACTGAAGGCTATCCAGAGACTTTTCATATCTTGCAGAAGAGTCCGTTCTAAGTCCTAGGCGAGTTGAAGTCGTTCTTACTTCTTCAGCTTTCCAATTGGCAACTTCAATAAAAACCTTGGTCGTTTTATTAGAAACTCCAGAATTGAGTCCCCCCATTATCCCGGCTAGAACAAGCGGTTTTTCACTGTCGCAAATAACTGTATCTTTTTCTTCTAACTTTCTTTCAACTTCATCTAATGTCACAAAAGTAGATCCAGCTTTTGCTCTTTGGATATGAATGGTATTGTCTTTAATGGTCTCTCTGTCAAAAATATGCAAAGGCATTCCAAGTTCCATCATCACGTAGTTTGAAATATCCACGATATTATTAATTGACCGAAGTCCCACGGCCTCAAGTTTTGCCTTCATCCAGTCTGGGGAATCAGTTACTGTAACGCCATCTAGGCTCAACCCGTAATAGGCAAGACAGCAGGAGTCCGAATCAACTTTTGGTTTAATGGGACTCTCTTCGGCGTTGAAATTTGCCTCAAGCTTATGGGCCCAATCGCTATTGAAAGGATTTTTTAACTCCGTTTCATAGCGAGCAGAAAACTCCCGGGCCAGTCCGTAATGTCCCCAAAGGTCAGGCCTGTGTGTTAATGATTTATTATCGACATCGATGATAGTATCTGCCTCAAGTCCAAAGTACTCCAACATAGGAGTCCCAATTTTTGCTTCATCGTCTAGCTCGAGAAGACCATCTGTCTTTTCACCATGGCCTAACTCATCGGCAGAACAAAGCATACCCTCAGAGAGAATACCTCTAATCTTTTTTGGTTCTAAGGTCAGACCATTTGGAAGAGTTACTCCAAGAGGAGCGTAGGGAATTTTTAATCCTACTCGCACATTTCCAGCACCACAGACGACTTCCTTTTCGCTTTCGCCAAAATCGATGGTCACAAGATTTAGCTTATCCGCTTCAGGGTGAGCGCGCATTGATTTAATCTGGGCCACTTTGATCGCTTTTAAATGTTGAAAGGTTGAACTAACCTCTTCAACCTCTGCCGTAGTCATCGTAAAATCGTTGGCCAGATCATCAGGGCTACGCGAGGGAAGATTTACAAATTCTTTTATCCAATTGAGTGAAATTAACACAGTCTTTTTCCTTATCTTTTAATAAACTAAAGTTTTTAGTGAGTTTTAAATTGTTTGTTAAATCGAAGGTCACCAGAGTGCAGATGACGAATATCCTCGATCGCATAGCGAACCATCACAAGCCTATCGAGACCAAGTCCAAAAGCGAAACCATTGTATTCATCTGGATCTATCCCGCCAGCCTTGAGAACATTGGGGTGAACCATCCCGCACGGAAGAAGTTCAAGCCACCCAGAGTGCTCCGACTCTCCCTTTTTAGGGTCTGGTTTTTTCCATCTAATATCTAATTCAAACCCCGGTTCTACGAACGGAAAGAACCCTGGTCGAAGTCGAACTTCCATATCTTTTTTAAAGATTTCTTTTAAAAGAGTTTTCATAAAATAGATAAGGTTTCCAACGGTTATATCCTTACCAACCATCATTCCTTCCAACTGATGAAAACACATCTCGTGAGTGGCATCAGTTCTTTCACAACGAAAGACTTTTCCAGGTCCTACAAATTTAAAAGGTGGTTTGCGAGACTCCATTCCACGAACTTGAATGGTTGAAGTATGGGTTCTGAGAAGATGTTTCATATCTTTAAACCAAAACGTATCTTGCATATCTCTAGCCGGATGGGTCTCTGGAATATTTAAGGCTTCAAAATTGTGCCATTCATCCTCAATATGGGGTCCGTCTAGGACATCAAATCCCATAGAAAGAAAGATATCTTCAACTTCACGCTGGATCTTATTGACTGGATGAACACCTGCGTCCGTCAATCCTCTCTCTAAAAGAGAGTCGCGGAGTGAGAAATCAATTTTATTTTGCTCTAGCTTTTCATTGACTTCTTTGAGTTCAATCTCATTGAGTTTACTCAAGACAGCTTTTTCAATATGTTGTTTAACCTCATTAGACTTAGGTCCAATAGCTTTTCTCTCTTCGTTTGAAGCATCTTTTAAGGACTTTAAAATTTCAGAAAGTGAACCTTTTTTTCCTAGAACTTGTGATTTTAAATTTAGAACTTCCGCCTGTTTTAGGCACCCGTCAATTTGGGCATCAAAGTTTTTTTGTAACTCTTCTAATTTTTGTAACATCTTCTTCCCACTTATTGCTATGAATCATTAATGATGATTATTCGAACTTACTTTATACCTACTTTATAAAGTGGAGCAAAGATTAACAAAATCGATTTAGTTAGACAAAAAAAAAGACCCGAGGCTATGCTCAGGTCTGATTTATTTTAAGAAATGCGTGTTAGCTAAATTAATGGTTTTACCATTTCTCCCGCGAGGGATGTAAATATGAATGTTGTTATGAATGTAAAAGCCAAGTTATGGCCCCACTAGAACCTCCCAAAAAGCACAACCTCCCTCGCCTTAAAGTTTAGAACCATAAGGTGACCCGACATGTTTAAAGTGTATCCAAACACAAAGGGCAATTGTCTTTTCAACCGTTTCGGCAGTTCCCTCAACCCATGCAGTATTGTTTAGGGCAGAACTTTGTTCCTGAGGCTTTCGCAACACAGTCACCGTTTCGACGGGTATTTGTTCTCTTCATGATAAAGCCCAACACACTTTGAAAAAAGAGGTTTGTGCATTTAAGACTTAAAGTGAGATATTTCGGTCGCTTACAAAAATCCAGTCCGAAATGGTTTAAGCACCATTTTGCTGACTTTGCCAAAGTTTATTGGCGCAGCTCTTTGGCTTTTTTAAAAAGAGAGATTGGAGTGATACTTTTTTAGCTCTTCTACAGTAACGAGAGCCGTTCCTTTTTTACCCACCACGATTCCAGAGGCGCAATTACCAATCCAGGCAGCTTCCTCAAGAGTTGCTCCAGCAGATAAAGAGGCAACGATAGCACTAATTGCAGTGTCCCCCGCTCCAGAAACATCAAAGACATCTTTGGCAACAGTAGGAATAATGTGAACCTTTCCATCTGTGCTTGTATCTAGTAAAGCCATACCATTTGCACCTAAGGTGATGATCACTTTTTCGAGATCTAGTTTATCCACTAGGATATTAGCTCTTTCCTCTATAGAGGTTTTCTTATCAAAGCCCAGTCCTTTGACGAGGATTTCACTTTCCACCTCATTGGGCTTTAAGAAGCTTGCTCCTTTATACCAATGGGCTGGTGTCGAGCGAGATGGATCGACATATGTTTTTAAGTTATTTTCTTTTGCATCGCTCAAAATAAATTCAAGAACTGTTTTTGTAAAAAGCCCCTTACCATAGTCTTCAAGAATAATTGAGGAGTGCTCGGCTTTAAACTCGTTAAATCTCTCTTTCAGTCTCTCATAGGTACTATTGGAGATGCCCTCTTTTGTTTCATAATCAATTCGACAAATTTGTTGAACACTGGTGACGACTCGCTCTTTGAAAGTTGTCATTCTTTGTTCATCTCTGACAAGTCCCCAGGTTTTAAGTTCTGACTCCTCCAGTAATTCTTCTAGAGTGTTGGCGTTTTTATCATCCCCGATCACTCCACAAAGAGTTGTCGCAACACAGAGACTTTTTAAGTTATCAGAGACATTGGCCGCAAGACCAAGTTTCATCCACTCTTTTTGCACTTCAATAACAGGCACGGGTGCTTCAGGGGAAATTCTATTGACTGCCCCCAAAGAATATTTATCAATCCCAACATCACCTATAACAAGAATAGGTTTTATTTGATCAAATTTTTTCGTTATTTCATTTAGTCTTGATTGAGAGATCATTTTAGTGGCCTTAGTTAAGCTTTGAATAAATCTTTTTTCTTATCATATTCAGATATTATCTCATCGGCAACAGCATCGATAGATTTATGACTAGTATCGATAGAAATGGCATCC
The DNA here is from genome assembly GCA_963719505.1 of Halobacteriovoraceae bacterium. GTDB lineage: Bacteria > Bdellovibrionota > Bacteriovoracia > Bacteriovoracales > Bacteriovoracaceae > CAKZJW01. The sequence continues at coordinate 76,541 of CAVRCF010000002.1, read as the reverse complement.
TTTGCTTTTTTAAGAGGTGCCGTCTCTCTGGACTGATCAACCTCATCTCGAGACTCAATATCTGCTTGAATGGAGTCGACACTTAAAGATGATGCGACTTTTGGATCCTTCTCAACAAGTTGCTCAAACCTTCGCTTTGCCCTCACCTTTGAGTCTGCGGTAAGGAATATCTTTACTAAAGCATTTGGAAAAATAACGGTTCCAATATCTCTACCTTCTAAAACAGAGGGCTTGGTGCTGGCGATTTCTCGTTGTTTTTCTTTTAAATAATTTCTAATAATGGGAAACTTAGAAGTCTTTGATGCTAATTCTGAGACAAAGTGCTCTCGAATTTCTTCAGTGAGATTAACACCATTGAGTCTTATCAAGGTTTTTTCATCGATTCCGTATTCAAAGTTTAGATTCTGAAGGTAGTCGCTGACAATTTGAATTTCATTCTCTGAAAGATTTTCTTGGGAGAAGTCTATGGAAAGATCCTTGAGAGAATAAGCTATGGCACGAAACATCGCACCAGTATCGAGGTAGGTCAGATTCAATTTTTGTGAAATAATTTTTGCAATTGTCGACTTTCCACTTCCAGATGGACCATCGATGGCGATAACTTTTTGTTTCATTTTCTCTCCGAGGCTTTTTCAATTGCCACTTTGAACTCAACTTTTAGAGGCAAGGAATCATAACGACTGGGATAAACCGTGGCCAGTAAAATGGGATTAATTTGCTGTTCAACACCAAGTGGAAACTTTTCCTCTAAGTGTTCGCCTTGGCTCCATGCAGGATATGAACCATCGGCCCTCGCTTGATCTTCCATTATGCACGAGAGGCTCAAAAGTTCAAGCATGCTGAAGCTCGAGATATTGTCGAGGCCTCGAAAAACCAAAAACTCTCTTTCTGGATCAAAGTTTCCAAAAGGAGTATTTTTTGCTTTTAATTTTTGAATTTTTGAGACAAGTTTCTTTCTTTGAACAATCAAATTCACAAGGTCTTGTGTTTTGACCAGCAGATCTGCTCTGGAGGTTTCAAGATCATTCATCATTAGATACTTTTTAAAATATGGTCATAAGCTCTTGTGACTTTTGCTAAATAATTATTTTTTGAGCCTAAAGGATAGTTTTCTCGAAGCTTTCTTCGGGTCCAAGTCGGTCCCATGTTGTAAGCAATAGTCGCAATCCTATGTTGGCCATCAAATCTTTTAAGCAAGCGCTTTAAGTAGAAGATTCCAATCTCCAAGTTAACGAGACGATCGGCGTAATACTTTTCTTCCTCTTTTGAGATTTCAAAATCAAAAAACTCACTGAGTCTAAAATTAGGTTTCTCAACAATAAGGTACATTTTTCGTTTTTTGAGTTTCTTATAAATATAAGCTTTCGTCGTAGGCATTAGCTGCATAAGACCTCTGGCCCCAATAGGACTATTTGCACGGGGCTTAAAGTGGCTTTCTGTCCAAACAACAGAAGAGACCCAGATCGGATCAAGGCTATAAATCTCACTGATCTTTAAAATTGCTTTGATAAAAGGCTTCGCTCTCCCTCTAATATCTCCAGGCAAAGACATCAAAAGAGAGTGCTCAAGATTAAGACGACTCTCTAGAGTCACTCCAGCATCAGCAAAACCAAACTTCACATCAGAGAAAGAATAGGAAGGAGGTTGAATAGTATTGAGTTGAGAGGTTGCAATATGCTCTTTGGCAAAGATCGTCACTAGGCCTATGATAATTAGGCCGATACAGATTTGAACCTCGGTTGTTCGTAAAATTGTACTCAGTGCAGCAAATCGAGAAAATTCAGATCTCTTGCGTCCGGTAATTACTTGTGTATTTCTCATAAGTTGGGGGTTTTAGCCCAAGATAGGCATCAAAGTAAATAAATTTATTGAAAATCCTTACATTATTACAGATCATAGGGGCGTAAAATACTGTTTTTTCATCATTAGGAGTCTTAATGAGTTCAATAAATCATAATCGTTTGCAAATAGAGAAAAGTTCATACCTTCTGCGACACGAAAATAACCCCGTCCATTGGATGCCGTATGGGCCAGAAGCCCTTCAAAAAGCTCAAGATGAAAATAAACCTATTTTCTTATCTATTGGTTACAGTGGTTCACATTGGTGTGCTGTTATGAACGAAGAGACTTTTGAGGATAAGAAAACAGCGGAGTTCCTCAATGACAACTTTATCTGCATAAAAGTAGATAAAGAAGAACTCCCCGACTTGGATCAGTATTTTCAACTGGCAAGTCAAGTGATGAACGGCAAAGGAGGATGGCCTCTCAATGCATTTCTCACTCCAAACTTTCTACCTTTCTTCATCGGGACATACTTTCCAAAAACTGCCGTTAACGAAACTCCTTCTTTTATGGAAGTCATAAAAAATTTAGACCAAGCTTTTAAAGACGATCTCGCCACAGTTGAAGCCAACGCCAAAGATCTAACAGATGCAATATCTCAGGATCCAAAAATCACTGAGAGAGTTGAGTTCGAAGGTCATTATCCATCCCCCGCAGGAATCTTAAATGCTATTAAGAATTACCAGGACAATGAAAATGGAGGCTACGGTACTGAGCCCAAGTTTCCCCAATTCGCTTTTTATGAATGGGCCATTGAACATATGCTTGAAGGAATGATTCCAGAAGAAAATGGTAAGCACATCATTAAAAGTATTGAGCACATGCTTATGGGTGGACTCTATGACCACGCTCGAGGAGGAGTTCATCGCTACGCGGTCTCTAGCGACTGGAAAGTTCCTCATTTTGAAAAAATGCTTTACGACCAAGCAGCCCTTTTAAAACTTTTGGCGAAAACAAGTCTGATCTATCCTTCACCTCTAATTTTTGATGCTATTATTCAAACGCTTGACTATCTTAAAGTTGAGATGCTCTCAGATGAAGGATTCTTTTTTGCTGGGCAAGATTCAGATAGTGAAAATGTTCAAGGACTTTATTTCACTTTCACCAAGAATGAATTCATGGATGCCATTGTCGACTTTGATGAAAATCTCACAGACAAGATGGATACCCTTTTAAAGTGGTTTGATATAACTGAAAAAGGAAATTTCGAAAGAGATCTCAACGTTATCAGTCTCAATAACAAGTACAAGGAAGACTATTATTCTCCAGAGGGGTGGAATGACGTCAGAGCAGTTAGACAGGCTCTTGCAGAGGCCAGAAAAATGAGAATCCCTCCAGCGACGGACAGTAAAGGGGTTGCAAGCTGGAACTTCCAGATGATTTCGGCCCTTGTGGATGTTGTTCAGTATTGTAAAGTCGACTCCATTGCCCTGCAAGCTTCAGAACTTCTTAACCAGACAATCACATCAATCCACAAAACATTTATCAAAAGCGTTGATGGTAAATCAAAAATTATTACCTCCACAACAAGAGAGACTCACCTTGCACTTTTTGAAAACTATGTGATGTTTTGTGAGTGTCAGTTTAGGTTTTATGAGATCTCAGGGAACAAGACCTTTAAAGAGTCAGGGGACAAAACAATCGACTACATCATGAGAGAGTTTTACGAAGAGGGTCGCTTCATGACAAGGCCCCTAAGTTTTTCAGACTCTCATCAATATAAAAATATTCACACACCAATCTTTGATCAAAACTATAAATCGTCACTGGCCATCTTTATAGGCCTCTTAAGAAAATGGAAGCACTTAGAAGAGGGACAAGAGAGACTTAATGAAGTGGTGAAAACAATAGATACCCTTACTCACCTCAGTCTTCAAAACCCTCTTATGTTTGGAGAGACGCTCAGAAGTCTCTCCTACCCAGATGAAGCTTATAGAGAGATCACAGTTCCAACAACATGGTTAAAAGATCATATCTTTTCCAAATACAACCCTCACTTCTCAGTTCGATTTGCTCTAAACTTCACTGAGGAAAATAATGAGAAGTGGCAAATTAGAACTTACAATGAGGTGGAGCTTCAAGGTTCGACACTAAAAGAGTTTGAGGAAATTTTTGATGTTAAACCTTCTGAATAATTTAAGAATTTTAGATCTCTCACAGAGACTTCCCGGTCCCCTTGCAACGAAAGAGCTAGAGATGCTTGGAGCGGTCGTAACGAAAGCCACTCCCTTGGAAAAAAAAGATGCTTTTGAAAAAGCGAATGATCTTCTCTTTAATGAGTGGTTTAAAAATTTTAACGATCAAAAAACAAAAGTGTCTTTCACAGATGAAAGCTTAAAAGACTTAATTAAAAACAACGATATTATTATTGCCCCTTCAACTTTTAGCGAAACCAACTTTGATTTGAATAAGAAGGTGTTAATAAAAGTTGGAGGAAGTGTAGACTTGAGTCCAATGCATGATCTCAATGCACTGGCGAAATCTAAAAGTTTTAAGATTTATTTAGAGGAGTTTGATTCCGATCAAATAGACCCTCCCTACCTTCCCATTGCTGGAATTATATATGGTCAAAAGATTGCATTGACCGCCCTTGCCGGAATGTTAAAGCTTCACGAATTAGGACAGACGCAGATTATCGATCTTTTTCTTGATCGAAGTGCTCAGCAAACCTTAGATCTCTTTTGGAGCGAAAACTTGGAAAGCTCCGGTATGACAAGGTTTCTCCATAACGGAGCTCTTCCCTGCTACAATATTTATACAACAAAAGATGATAAATACGTCGCACTGGCCTGCGTCGAAGAACATTTTTGGGAAAAGTTTTGTGATATTTTTGAGTTGCCTTTGAAAAATGAAGATAGATTTGATACCACTAATAGTACGATAGTTAAAATCAGCAAAACTTTTAGAAAGTTAAATATTAAAGAGATAATCAATCGAGTTGGCGATGAGCATATCTGCCTTACTCCAATAATTTAAAAGGAAAAACTATGAGCGACGTAATCGGATTTCATTACACACTAAAAGACAAAGAAGGAAATCTTATTGATTCCTCTGAAAACCAAGCACCTCTTCTGTTTCTTGTTGGTAGCGGTCATATTATTCCTGGACTTGAGAGCGAAGTTGTAAAAATGGAAGTTGGTGATAAAAAGAATATTACGATCGACCCTGAAAATGGTTATGGTCCAGTGATTGATGATTTAAAAATAACGGTTAAAAGAAGCCAGTTCCCAGAGGGAGCAGATCTCAAACTTGGTGATCAGTTCCAAGTAAACGAAGAGCCAAACGCTCCGGTTTTTACTGTTGTTAGCCTTGAAAATGATGATGTTCATGTCGATGGAAATCATCCAATGGCAGGTGTTGAATTACACTTTGATGTTGAGATCACTGAAAAGAGAGCTGCAACAGAAGAAGAGAAATCTCATGGTCACGCGCATGGAGCTGGTGGACACGAGCATTAATTAAGTTTTAATAGACCTTTTTGTTCTATAATCAAATTGTATGGGTCGTTTTTTAAAAGAAGCGACCCATCTAAATCAAAATAATCTCCAAGACTAGAAATATTAATGGCACTAGATATTCCTAGACTCGTCTCAATCATACAGCCAATCATCGTTTTTAAACCAAAGGCTTTTGCCTCTTTTAAAAGCTTTATCGCGTTATTATAACCAGAAGCCTTCATTAATTTAATATTTACACTGTGAAACTGCTTCGCAATGAGTTCCATATCAACATCTGACTCAATTGATTCATCGGCCATAATTTTAAACTTCGAAACTGCCTTAAGTTTTATATAGTCCTCGACCATCGAGGATTTAAGCGGCTGCTCAATGAACTGGATATTTATATTCTTTACCGATTCTTCAAATTCTAAGTACTCATCCAAAGAATCCCAGGCTTCGTTACCGTCGATCCGAAGGGGCTTATTCGTTAGTGCCGCTATGGCATAAACGAAGCTTTTAGCATTGTGCCGACTAACCTTAACCTTTATATAATGAAACCTCTCAATTTTATTTAAATAGCTTTCAAGCTCACTCTCTTCCATTATCGGAACAGAATAAGAAGTTGCGATTTCAACTGGAGCACTAAGATTTAAATGTTGGTGGATGGGTTTATTTTCTACCTTTGCAACAAGATGATTTAGAGCAGACTCAAAGCCAAATAAAAAGGAATGACAAAGATCCAAGCCCTGGACTAGCTCGGAGAAGTTATCTAAATCGACTTTTAGATTTTCTATAGTTTTAAAGTTACTCTCAATGACTTCAGGTGTTTCACCGTAGCGAATATTTGGAGCGATTTCTCCAATTCCAGTGTGTCCTTGATCTTCAATGCTAATAAAATAATTTTCTTTTTTAAGAGTTTCATTTCTAGAAAGCTTCCAATTCACTTTCAATTCTAGCTCTTTTTTAGAGAGACTAATTTTCATAGAATCCAAGTTCCTTGTAAAGATTGGACGTTTTAAAGTCTGCTGGAGAAATCCCAAGATGTCCTTCGGGGGTGTTTCCTCTGAAGTACTTGTCCCAAAGTGCTCGATTAATATCAAAAGTCATGGGCTTCGCTTTTGGAACAGTCATATTGAGTTGATGAAATAATTTTTGAACGAGTTCACTACAATAAATTTTATCATCGCTCCACAAAAAATTTGAATCATATGGTTTAGAATCAAAATGTTCCCTATAAGTGGCATAAATTTCTGAATGGACATAGCGTGGTCTTAAAACTTCTATTCTTAACCCTTTTTGAGTTTTTTTATTAAACTCATCAAAGCTCACAACTTTCACTTTTCCAAATGCTTCAGCCACAAAAACTTCCTGATTCTCTTTTTTTATAACAACGCCAATATGAGAGTATTCACTTTGCGTTTGAGCTTCAATAAGATTGCAGGCGTAACAGTGCAGAGGCTGCAGTAAGATATCTCCCACCTTAAGATCCAAAGACCAAGCCAGTTGAGAAAAACAAATGATGAGAATAATTAGCTTCATTCCTAAAACGTATCAAATATTGTTGAATTTGCCATTAATTTGGGTCACTGAAATTCGAATTTCCATACAAGAATCTTCGATAAATATCAGAATTAATCTTTTAAATTCAATACCTTAAGCGTGATTTTGAATTTGACTGCAGACAAGTTTTTAAATTGGGCTTGTTTAGGGCCTATAATATATAAAAGTTAATGATTTCTGCTAGTTAGCCGAAAAGTTTAAAAACAATAAACTAAAACTGGAACCATTATGAAACTGACATCACTTTTACTCGCACTTTGTATTTTTATGCAGCCCCTGGGGCCGAGTATAGCAATTGCTCAAGACTCAGACACACCTGTTGAAAGCTGTGAGTCTGGTTGGGCTTGGGATGCCTCTAAAGGTCAGTGTCAGATGACTGACGAATCAATCGCGGCAAGAGACGGGGCCAAGAAAATGTGAAGGACTGTCAGGATCAGCTCAGCAAGAGTGTTACAAAAATGCTGCAAGAATTGGTGTCGATGAAATCAAAGCAGATGAAGACGAAATAAAAGGCGGATTTTTTAGAGGCGCTTCAGACCGAAGTTTAATTCCACTTGTGATGACTTCCGTTGCGGGCTTTTATATCCTCAAAAATAAAAATGCCATCAAATGTAGTTCTTTATCAATGAAACTTTTAATGGGTGCGGGAATCGCAGGGATTACAGGTGAAGCCATATCTTACTTTGGTCATCAAAGACGAACTAAAAAAGCCGCTGAAGAATATGAAGAAAATGTAAAGTCTTACGACCCAGAAAGCGAACAGGGCAATTATGAAAATATGGATAATAATCAAGTTTTAGCTTTTGACTATTTAATAAAGCTTGAAGAGAGTTCGCTCAAATCTGAAAATGTCAGAAAGGCTGCTCACCTCGTTGCAACAGGGCTCTATGGAGCAGCAGTCGTTGCAGGGATTGTAGAAGCTGCTCAGGATGGTGCTAGTCTTGGTACGACAGCATTGTCGAATAAATGTACTATTGTGGAAGGTCAGTCAACGCCTTCAACAACTTCAGCGATTGAACCACAATCAAATGATCTTCTCTACACATCTAAATTAAACGATGCCAGCCTTTCTGATCAGGTAAAAAGGCTGTCAGTTATCGATAAACGCTTTGACCACCTTAACAATCTAGAAAATATTACACCAGAGGAAGTCGAAGAATCAGTTTTAAGAATTATATATTCTAATCTCTTACCAACTTTACATGCTCAAACGAACCCTCAGCAACAGCCAGCTCAACAAAAGTCCGGTGGAGGTTTCCTCTCAATAATAACTTCAATACTTCCCATGCTTGCTACTTTCTTTAAAGGTGGCGGCGGTGGCGGTGGTGGCGCAGCGGCTGGTGGAGCAGAAGCTGCGAAGGCTGCATCAAGTGCTGTAAAGCCCGAGTTCGATAAACAAACAGATATCATCAGTAAAGCTTTTACGTGGCCTATAACAAGAATTGCCATGGGGTTAGCTTTTGGAACTTACTCTTTTATCGTTCACAAAAAAGCTAAAGAAAATGCAGAACAGCTTGAAAAAAGAATTGAAGCCATTAGGCAAATTAAATCTGACTTTGTGAACTCCGGAGGAACGGAAGGAATTAAACTATGTGAAGGAAAAGATTGTTTTAAAGAAAAATTTAAAAATAATAAATTCAATTGGAATGAAACTAATAATATGCTCGCCCAAAATCATAGTGGATGCGTCGATAAACAAAACAAACTCGATCTTGAGTGTAATTGTAAAAGAAAGAAAAATAAAAGTGGGCAAGATAATTGTGCAACTTTCTCTGGAAACTTTCAGGTAAACACAGGTTCACTATCCTCTTTCGCCTCCCCTTTTGCTGGCGGCTATGATTCTCTCAACTCCGGCGGTCTAGAACAAGGTAGTTTCAATAACGGCTCTTTTGGAAACAAAGTTTTGGCCATCAGGAAAAAAGCTGACGATCTTAAAGAGGATAAAAAATATTCTGATATCTTGAAAAAAGCTGACAAGATCTCAGCTCAACTTCAAAAAAATCATGCTGGTTTTGTTAATAAACAGTTCCCTCAAGGCTTAAGCTCCGCTGATATGGGTCTCGCCGCTCCTACACTTGCTGACACTAATCTAGAAAAAATAATGAATGATGCGAAAAAAGAAATTGCAAAAAAAGAGGGCCCGAACTTCAAAAGAGGGAAAGATCTCAATAAAGGAAAAAGTCAAAATAACGACTTTGACCTAGACTTTGGCGGGGACTCAGGCTCTGATATAAAAGTTGATGATGTCGCAAGTGTAATGGATAAAGAGTATGAGATCAAAGGCGATATTAATAACAACCCCTCTCAAGATATTTTTAAAATCTTAAGTATTCGTTATCAACGAAGTGCTCTTAGAAGACTCTTTGATGAGTCTGGAAAATCGAGTGTTGACGAAGCTTCAGGGACTCAAATTAATGGAATCTAGATGAATTTTAATCTACTCACAGGAAGAGCGAATAATAAATTAATTAAGTATAATGATTTTTATTTGCACGAAGATGCTCTCCCCTCTTTTATAGATCTACAAAAGCAAGCGAAGGCTGATATTGGGGCAGATCTCCAAATTGTTAGCTCCTTCAGAAGCTTCGACGCTCAAGAAAAAATTTGGAATGCAAAAGCTTTGGGTAAAAGAAAGCTTCTTGATACAAATGGAGATGAGTTAGTTTTTGATGACCTTTCACAAGATGAAGTGCTTAAGTCAATCATGCGCTGGTCTGCTATTCCAGGGGCATCAAGGCATCACTGGGGATCTGATTTCGATGTCTACGATGCTAATAAGATTAGCAAAGACGAGCTAAAACTTGTCTCGTCTGAGTCTGATCCAGGTGGAGTTCTGTTTGACTTTCACAGATGGTTAGATGAAAGGCTTCAAAATAATTGTCCATTCTTTAGACCTTACGACAAAGACTTAGGCGGAGTAAACGTGGAGAAGTGGCACCTAAGCTTCTTTCCTATAGCCGATGAACTCCTTAAAGAATATTCAATTGATATTTTTAAAAAGAATATTGATACATCTCAGATGCTTTTAAAGGATCATGTGATGAAAGATTTAGATTTCTTTTATGAAAAGTTTGTTAAAAATATATGTCCTCCCCTTTGAGAGCATTATTTCATGAAATTATTACACCCCTTAAATATGTTTTTTTCGCCACAATTTTCCTCAACTCGACAGTTCCTATAGTAAATTTATCTTTAATAATAACTACTTATGGCGTGGTGTGACATTTTGACACCACTAAGTGCTCGAATTAAGTAAGATTATTTAACTTTTACTGATTCATCTTCTTTGCTACAAAGCGTTTAACAAACAAACCAACAAGGATTCAAGACATGAACAAAACACTTTTTACGTCATTATTTGCAGTTCTTTTCCTAACCGCTTTCGTCAGCGAGTCGTATGCTCAGAGCAGAACTTCTAGGGGAAGTAGGGGAAGCTCAACTCGTCAAGGTGGTTCTTCAAGTAGAACATCTACTCCAAACAGAAGCGCTATGAGAAACCAAGCGAGACAAAGAAACAGAACGTCTCCAACAAGATCAACAGTTCCTTCAAGAACGACAACATCTCCAAGGTATAACCCGAGATCGACTTCTCCTTCTCCACGTTATAACCCAAGAACAACAACAACTCGTAACAATCCTCCAAGAGGAACAAGTGTTTATGCTGGATCAAGATATAATCCACGTAACGACAATAGATATTATGGAACAAGACAACACTACTCTCCATATAACTACAACTACAGACCGTACTCTCCATACAGACACTCTGTAAGAAGAGATATTCTTAGACACCAAAATAGATACCAAAGAACAGGTCTTTATTACTCATGGTTAAGAAATTACAACTCAAACTATATCTATAGAAACTGGTTAATGTATCCATCTACTTATAACAATGGGTACTACGTAAGTAACAACTATCCGTACTATGTTTATAACGGTTACCAACACAGATATTCTTCATATGATACTTGTGACTACCAATTAGTTGATAAGTATACTGATCAAGTTATCCAAACATATTACAACCAAACTTGTAATACTGGTTACGACTCTTGTTCATATGTTAGAGATGACATGAACCAAAGAGAGTACACTGACAGATACTTCTGTGCAGAAACTTATAACAATGGTTATGGTTACTAATAAACTAAAAATTTAATTAATAAGTTGGGCCACTCGAAAGAGTGGCTTTTTTTATTCTAGACCACAAGCTTCAAGCCACTTGGCAGTTGGAGTAATCAATTTTCTTTCATCAAAGCTCATAAAACCAATAACGAGTGCAACTTCAGAGCAGATCTTCCCTTGAGAATTAACCATTCTTTGAGTGAGTCCCATGATCTTACCTTTGATCCATTGACCATCAGTCTCTATCGTTATCATTTCTCTATTTTTAATCTCTCTTTTAAATTTGAGATTGGCTTCAAGAAGAACAGGACCTTTTTTTTCTTTGAGAATAACATCCAGCCCATAATTTCTTGATTGAATAAAGTCCCACCTCGCCTCTTCGTAAAGGGCGAGATAGGTAGCATTATTCACATGTCCAAAAGTATCTAGGTGGTGTTCTTTGATTTCTAACTTATATTCAAACTTCATTTATTTATTCACTTTTGAAAGATCCAGTAATCTTTTATCTGTTGCAACTCTTTCATATCGCTTAGATATCTTATCAAATAGTCCACTGTGAGCAGGTGCTATATCTTTAACATCACTTGCAATATTTCTCGAGCTCTTTGATCCAAACATTTTAGAGAATGGATTTGAAGATTTTTTCTTTTTATTGGCAGATCCACCACCTGAATATTTAGCATCACCACCACGCTTTCCATAAGCGCCTTTGGTTGAGGTAACCGCATAATTAGATTGACCAGCTTTCGCTTTAGCAGGGGCACTACCGCCACCTCCAGCACCACCGCCGGCACCGCCGCCTCCGCCACCACCACCAAGAGCAGTACCTTTTGTCGTACCACCGGCTCCAGGAGCGTTAAAGTCGTTACCGAAACTTCCAATATCACTATTATCAATCATATTGCCAAGATCATCTATAGCATCAGTACTTCCGTCTGCAATCGTTTCATCTTTGTACTCACCGAAGCTATCGTCTTTATCTGTTATAGCAAGATTTTGACCTTGACCTTGAAGCCCTACATTTCCATAAGCAAAGTCTCCTCCACTTGAAACTCTAGGTCCTCTATTTTGACATTGAGGTGATGCAGGATTGTACTTACAATAATCAAGCCCTACCGCAACTCCCTCTGTATTAGATTCATCTTTTTGCTCTTCAAACATTTTTTTGTATTTGTTAACGTCAGATCTTTGCTTACTGGCTTGGGTGGCTGCCATAATTGCAAGAGTTGTTTCAACACTCGCTTTAGCAACTTCAGACCACATCTCTTTTCTTACTTGTTGGTTAGCGAAAATTTCTTTGGCATTGGGGGATTCTCCCTCTGCTGAATCAGCTGCAACACAGAAGTGAATCTCACCTCCCGCAAGATCAGTTTGTCCTTCGACACAATCTCTTTTAAACTTATTAGGCGTTTTGTAAGATAAGAGAATAGTTGTTAGACCCGCAACTTTACTCCCACTAAAGACCGCTTTTCTAGTTTCTGCTTGCTCTCTAACTGTTAAGGATTTAGCCTGAGCATTTAAACTTGTATTTAATTGATCTCCACCACCAACTGAATTACTCAGAGCTTCTTGCTGAATTTTGTTATTTTTACCAGCAACGATAGCCATATTCGCCGTATCCATTGCTACTGTTCCAACCGCAGCTCCATCATAAAATGTTACCGCTGCTTTACAAGAGTGGTAGTCCATCGTCCACGGAGATGTATTCACACACTTAAAACGACGATCAAATGACTCATAGTATTCACCAGGTTCCCACTGAACTTGCTTTCCCTCGTCAACTGCTCCGATGACGTGCTTCCATGAATTACATTTATAAAATTGTTTATAATAAGAGTTTGAAAGTCTTACTTCTAACTCTTCTTTTTGTTTTTCACCACAGGAACCATCACTACACACAACTAGTTCTTTTGATGGATCAAAATCAAGAGCAGAGTGTTCCCTTCCTTTATTGTCGCGAATTAATGAAGCTTTGATTCCTTTTTTTGCTACTACATCACTTGCCTGACTTGGATCATATGAAGGTGTATCCCCCATACAAGCTTTAAACTGGTCCATTAACACGTCTTCACAAACGTCACGACTTCTAAATTGAAAAGTATTTCCACCAGCTTCTGCGGTAACAACATTTTTATTTATAATTCCTACAATTTGATTAATCTCTTTATCCATTCTGCCAACAAATACATCTAGCTCATCTTTGTAATTAGTTTCAATATCATCAAAACTCTCCGCTCGCTCCTGGAAAGGAAAGTCTGCGATAGGATTAAGAACAACATAACTATTAAGAGTATCCCGAATCATATTCTTTCTATTAGCTTCATCGGCTTCTTGGTTTATTTCATCTCTCTTTGTGTATAGTTCATTTAATACTTTTTGCCGTCTATTCAAAGATTTCACAAGAACTTTAATATCGTCTGAGGACAACAACTCTTCGCTGTATGAAGTACTTTGACAAGAAGCTCTTTGACTTAGAATACTCTGACATGAATACTGAACTCCTGCCTGGTCGTACATCGCCATCTTAGCACAAGCCAGGGCCTCTCCATTTTCATTTAACAATCCAGTAAAGGTTTTTGTATAACCATAGAATTTTTTACCCTTCTTGAAATAACTTTCGTCTCGACACTCATTTAGATTTTCAAAACCTGATGAATCTGTAACTCCACCGACGACAATAGAAGTAATGTCATTACTTTGCTTAAGAGCATCCACATTCTTTGAAACTAAATTTTTGCAGTTCAACTTATCTAAGCCTTCACCTTTAAAGAACTTTTCTTTGTTTGAGATGTAACCTTTTTGTTCTTTTGTTAAACTATCATAAAACGTATCTGGTGAGATCTTGTCTTCTCCAGGTAATATATCATCACCTCCATCGTCATTTTCACCATTCAACTTTTCATAAGCTTTATTTGAAAAATGCTCTGAGACTCTTTGATCAACACCATCCAAACAGGCTTTTTCTTTTTCAGTTCGGACACGACTCATCACTCCTGTACTGAAGCATTTTAATGTTTCTACATCTCTATAGGCCTGAACTTCTCCTTCTTTAAACTTAAAAAAATCTGAAGCAATAACTTGCCCAAAAGCCCTTACACTACTTGAGAGCACCAATGCGAAAAATAAAACTTTTACTGAGCTATTCATAAGCTTCTCCAAAGAAGTTTTTATACTAAGGCTTAATCGGCTAAAACTGACCTAAACCTTAGTGATATTATCTGTCTATGTTAGGTTTTAAGGAAGGATTTCATCAGTTTTCAATAACTTAACGTGTTTTTCAGTATTTAGCCTGCCACGGCTTTGGGGCATTTTACGTTAAAGCTTATAAAACCTCCCCCGATAAGAAAATATGAAAAAGCCACTCGCAAAAATCGGAAGACAAAATCACCAAAAACACCTTGTAAAAGTGATGCCCATTCTCACAGTTGTGTACTGCATTCAGTGTTTTGTGATGTATAAGTTTGCTCACGATATAAATATAGGTGATTATGCACTCTCTCTTGGTGTCATGCTTGCAGGCTTAATTTTTTCAATGATGTACTATGATAATAATCACCATGTGATGATTTTTGAGGACCATCTTCACTTGAGCTTCGGGATATTTGGTCTCGATAAGAAAATAAAACTGACTGACATTTTAGAAATTCATACTTCTGAAGAGGAGTGTCCATTTTCTAATTTAACGATATTAACAAAAGATGACAAAAGACATACTTTCTTTTTTGTCGACTATCCTGTTCAAGTCAAGCAGACGATTGAAAACTTCAAACGAGGAAGTTTTACAGAAGTAGAAATAAAAGAAGCTGCTTAAGAATATTGTGAATAAGGGAGATCTGTTTTAGGTTCCCACTTATTAAGCTCTACCGATACAAACTCGTGAAATTCACTTAGTTCATAATCTTTTTTCGTAATTTGTATCTTTGCATATGTCAGTGCTGAATCATCTTTTTTAGTATTGAGTTCAAGATTAATCATTTTTGTCCAAGTTCCAGTATTGATAAAAGTAGTCCCATCAGCGTACTCTCTCAATGTTGGTTCATGGGTGTGTCCAACGACAAGTACTTTTGCCTCGGGGTTTCGCTGAAAAAACTCTCTGGTGATTGTTTCATAGTCTTCAAAAAGTTTTAACTGTTTGAGGCTCTCTTGTAGTACTTTCCGAATTCCGATTCTTAACCGGTAGTAGTAAAGGAATCTAACCATGACAAAATAATAAGCATTTGCAATGAGAAATCTCAAAATAAAAAAAGTATCAAATATTAATCCATGAATAAGGAAATTCTTAATAGGCCTTACAGCGTTAACATGATCTCGCTCGCTTTTGTATTTATTAATTACATGGGTAACATAATATGCCCCCCAAGATGGAATAAAGTATTTCTCCCCCTTAGTCGTTTCAACTATTGATTCATCTGGCTCAAAGCTATGAGCAAGCTCATACTGATGACCATGTTCGAGGTAAACTCCAAGACTAGGGCTAAATGCCTTGTTAGTTTTTGAAAGGTTGATCTTGCCCCTATCTTTGTCATTGAACAATGCAAGAAATCTATCTTGAAGACTGTCGAAAATTAATTCAGCATCGTGATTTCCAATAATATATGTTAATTTTTTATTTTTCGAAGCTACAAAACTCACTAGTGCATCGAGAACTTCAGAATGAGCTGATATAATGATATCCAACTTTGCGAGACTCGCCTTCTCGCTCCAAAACTCATCATCAAAGTAAGGCACAAAAGGAACAGCCAGTAAGTCCAAAAAATCGCCATTAATAATGAGTTCAACCTCAGAGCTTAAATATTCAGCTGAAGAGTAATAGTTGAAAAACTCAACCATCTCCTGATCAGAATCAAAATCCTCTAGATTATTTCGCTTTCCATTTAATAAAGAGCCGGCTCCCAAATGAACATCCGAAATAACTATAATGGTTTTTTCAACCTTACTACGACGCTTAATAAATCTCAAAACTTAAACCTTTGGAATTATTCTACATAAAATATTACAGTTACTGCGTGCGATTATAGTTATCAAAAGTATATTTATTTCTGACACCACTTTAAGAAATTGAATCTATACTAGGTCAATAACCAACCCACTTCCACCGCTATAAAAGCTCGAAACAGATAAAAAGCATGCCTAACTTTCGCAACACAAATTTGATTATTGACTCTCCCAGATTTTTCAGTCGCAACTTACTTTATTTTTCGAAAATAATACTCACTAATTCTACGTGATTCAGGATGTTTATGATGGTTTCACACCAGGCACTTCTCCATTTTAAAAAGGTAAAAAGGTAACGTCAACTCTAGTAGATAATAAATTTGTATTAGTGTCAATTAAGTATTCACGAACAAAGTGAATTCAATCTGCTATAAAAGCAGCGAGAATTATTGCTTTAGAAAAGTGTTTTTACCATTTTTTGAAGAAGTCACAATGAGAACTTGCGAGGCTATCATCAACAGAAATTAAATTGCATCTAAGCATGATGGGTTTCAAATAATCCATTAGAAGAGTTAAGAATTTATCCAGATCCCTTCCCTATACCACTCCTTCACTAAACGAACCGAATACCACTTTTGCTTTAAATCTACTTGAGTTTAGACTTAAATGAAAAAAAGTCAGATAACAAAAATCCCCCCCCCTTTTTAATAAATAAATCCTAGTGAAATTTCAATCTTTGGTAAAAACAAAGAAGCCTGAGTTTGTTTTTCTACAATAGCCATACTTATTAATGCCAACCTGTACATGTGAAGAATTAAATCGAGAAGATACATCAACACATCTCCCCATAAATCTATTATAGCATTGACTCTGACAGTCATCCGCCTTCTGATAGACAGCTAGCCCCTCCATCAAGTCGTCCCCCTCAACAATCTCAAGATTTTCCCGCCCGACCATCACACGAACTGAGCCGTCGTTAAAGTTTTTTGAGTCAACTATAGGCCTATGCATCCAAGAATCATCTTTTCTAGAATCAACTATAGGTTTATGCATCCAAGCATTATTTTGTTCAGAATCATTATTTTTACTGACTGATTTTAAATCATTCTTTATTTTATTTTTAGGTGTTGCAGGTTTTAATACAAGACTAGAGGTTTCAATGTATTTACTAGATTCAAAATCTCCAGAAAGCCTTTTCACATTTTTCAATATTGGAATTTTATCCCTTTTAAAAACATTCTCTGGGGAGTATGGATATCCCATTAAACCTTGAGCTACGCTTAAAACATCATGAGTGTAAAAAGCAGCACGCGAAAATTTTTCGCTCCCACCTTGAAGGACTTCTTTATTTGCGTTGTATGAACCTATTGTGGCTCCCACTAAGTGATCTGAATTGCAATCAACTTTCAATTCATTTGTTCCATTAAAGCGACCAAATATGGATTCATCTGACGAACTATATTTCTTTAAATAAAAAGCTCTGGAAGGGCTAGCATCTAAAATATCTGCCTCTTTTATTTTGAAAGCCATAATAGAATTAAAGACATCGTAATTAATTTTTAAATTACCTAGCTCTGATTTGACTTGATTGAGAAGGACCTCAGTATTGGGTAGATTTTTAACTTGGGATTGTATATCAGAACTCACTTGCCCCATACCTGTTGTTTTACCAATAGAGAATTGCATTTGAGCCGTTGCGGCATCTACAAAAAAACTCTCCTTGAGAATAAGCGCTGATATTACTCTGGGATCAACTCCTGCATATTTTGACATTATCACAATCTGAGTAGCAAGGTCTTGTGATGCTGAAGCGTTTTCTTTATACTTCTTGTCCTTAGACGTAGACACTATTAGCTGCGCAATCACATCTCTTAGACTTATGTCGCTGACACTGGTTGGATAAAAGTTGCATCCGCCTCCAACAAACTGTCTGGGTTTGACATAAAAACCGGAAACTTCATGATTATTTGGAGAATTATTATTAGACACACATGATTTACCTACCAAATCATTGGTTGGATCAATTTCTAGAAAGGATTTGGTGGATAAGTGCACTACACTCTTTAAGTCTGCGTCTGCATCATAATCGAGCTTTATAATGTAAACATCCCCCACTTTTATTGAATCAGAATTAGGCGTTGGATTCATGGCACTCCTTAACAAATTCACACTTCCGAATCCCAGTTTATTTTTCAAACTGTAAAGTGTGTCACCACTCTTTACCACGTACTCAATATGTGAATACTCTCCAGCAACAACAATGAGGCTAAAAAAAATCATCACTATTAATGTCCTCATCACAACTCCCTTTCATCAACAAATAAAAACCTATCACTATCAGTTCTTACACATAAAGAATATTTTTGAGACCTTGTCTGGCTCCTTGAAGACTCCCTAACACAAACACCAAGATAGCTATTAATACACATTTTTGAGCAATTAGACGCATTTTGGGTCAATCCATCTGCAAGAGTGTCCGGTATAACCTCATCAAATTCAACACCACTTACATAAACCTTAGACGGTGATTCGGATGGCTTTCTAGAATTGCTTGCTATACCAATCGGTCTATTCATCCAAGAATCATCTTTTTCTGGATCAACTGAGCTCTCAGCACTTTTAAAGATTAAAAGTTCTCCAGCAGATAAGTTATTACTTTTTTTTCCAACCTCATTCATAAAATCTTCAGTCTTCTTGAAGCCAAATTTACGAGAAAGTGAATACATCGTATCTCCAGCCTTCACTTTATAAGATTTTGATCCTGAATTAGAGATTATATTTTCTATATTGGTACTAAGATTGTCTATATTGCTCGTTTCATGCCCCCTCAAGGAAGGCTTACAGTCTTCACAATGATCATCGGCAACTTTTTTTAAGCACTCATCGAGAGATGTTGGAATGAAGTTTACAATGCTTGAGACAATGTCTCCGCCTGGCGCTGACTTAGCTCCAAAAAAATGTCCATTTCCAGAGTTTGTTTTGTTAAAAGCGTAAACAAATCCATTACTGCATCCTTTTATTTTAATTAGCTTTGATGAATCATTCTTATTGGCCTTATCTACGTAGCCTTGATAAGAAGATTTTGATGAATCGTGATCCACAGAGACATTGAAGGCAATACAATTGGCCGGATCGACCATTATGAAAACATGCCCTCCACTACTTCCCTGATATGCAATAGTTGATCCAATTTTAGTTTCAAAACCAGTGTAAGTATTAGAACCAACTTTTTGTTTAGTTTGACCTATTATAGTTAACGAAGAATTACTGTGAGCCTTCTCTATCATTTGTGAAGAGGTGTTCATGCCATATGTATTCAATGACTTGTTTTTAGCACTGAACTTATTCCAGATACATTTAGCTGCACTTGAACAATCAAAGGTGCCCGCCCCCACCTCCCTAGATTGAGAGTATACAATATTCTCACTTTCTAGTTCATCAACAGAATCTAAAAACAACTCTACCCTATCTCTACACAAAGGAGTTTGAACGGCATAATTCTTTAAAATCGAACTCTTGACGTCTGAGATATTATATTTGGAGATATATTCCTTTGAATAAGAAATAATAGATAAAGTTAGTCCTAAAATGGTAAGTAGTAGCTTTGTAATAAAACCTCCGCATTAACAATGTGTACTTATCGGTTAATGCGAAGAATTCTTTAGACTATTTGAAAGATAAAGTTCTTTTTTAGGATTAATTTATTTAGTTTGAACCCAAATTGTAATTTTTGGCTTAAGTGCTCCTCTATCCAGAGTTAATTTTCCCTTGTGTATTCTGACACTGTAACCGTCTCCACCCCTTGTCTCGGTGGTTGTATGATCAAAAATCCCCTTTAAACTAGCTTTCGTTCTGGAGTCGAACAATTCAATAGTCTTTGGCAAACCATATAAGTAGTCAATATCAGCGTTAATTTGATCAAATGAGAACTCTTCGATCTCTGCAGTGTGAGTGTCCTGAATCGAAACCAGGTAAGTAATCGTCAAAGGTTCTCGATAGGGTCGATTCCTAATTATATGGAAGTCTACATGATAATCATCAACTTTCTCAGAAGTGTAGCTTGATGAGGCTGCCAGAACTTCATAGTTAGTTAGCGAGTCCTCTATATCACAACCCACGATGACCATTGAAAAAGATAACAATAAAAACACTCTAAAAATTAAACTCATCTTGACTCCTTACTTTTATAGTAATACTAAAGTATCACGACTAGCTAACGCAGTAAGTAAAACTGTAATTTCTACATACTTTAAAAGTCAAAAGCCTTACTTACCAAGACAGTACTTCAAAACCTTAAAATAAATCTCGTAGCTAAAAAGTGAAAGTAATTTCGCTAAGTAGAATGCTCCCCTTTGGGGCATAATTGATACGTCCCCTTTCAAAACCTTTCTAACCACATACTTCGACATTGCATCAGGGCCCATAATAAAGGGCTTTTGATTAGCTTCCTGGTTACTCAGCCTAGTCTCTATATATGCAGGATATATGATCGAGTAAAATATACCTTGTTTCTTGAACCGTTCTGAATTTGACTCAATAAAGTTACTCATAAATGACTTAGATGCACTTCCATCTGCGACATTAAAATAACCTCTAAAAGAAGTAACACTGGATGTAAACACTATATGGAATTGACCTTTATAAACAGAAATAAGTATCTCTAATACTTTGAGAGTCCCCATTAAATTAATATCAATCATTTTGTAAATATGCTCAAAGTTTATTGAGTCCTTACTGATAAATGCTACTGCAGAATTAAGGTGAATAATATCAAATTTACCCTCTCTCTGAAGTCGAGTTTTTAAAAGAAAGAGATCATCAGAGCTCGAAATATCACACTTTATCGAACTCAAAGATTCTTGACACGAAGCCCCTAAAATAACGACCTCATGACCACCCCGCCTATACTCTTCACTCAAACTTAAACCCAAACCTTTTGTTCCACCGACAATTAATACTCTTTTAATACCCATATAATTTGCTCCATTAAAACACTACTATAATTACATAAAAATAAATTAAACTAATTTAAACATTAGACGATAAGTTAAAAACCAAGGAGATAATATGTTCAAATACATTCATTTGCTATTCATCATTTCAAGTTTTTCGGCTGCTTCAGCTGAATCAACTTCTTGCTCTAATGAGTTACTCATGAGGAGATACACTGAGGCATGGCAACCGTTGGGCTTGATAAAGAAAACCAGAACTGGATCGGACTATAAATTCGAACCAATTAGCGATGTAACCTATACGAAACTTGACGAATCGACAAAGTTTCAAAGAGAAAATAACTCCTTTGAGATCAACCGAAAACCGAGGGATATTTTTTCTGGAAAAGTATATGAGAATGAAATAAAAGTTTCTGCAACTACCAAAGATTTGATGGGTCACGATTCCAACACCTTTATCACTATAAATAAGACTACATGTCAACCAAAGCAAATCAGGGTTAAGGTTGGTAATAACCTTATCCAAATAGACCAAGATTCGTGTAAGTCAATACTAAGAACTAGTTCAAATACTGAAAATACAAGGTCTTGTGAAGTACAGTTGTCTAGGTACAAAATAGAGAAATGTAATTTGTATTTTTCACCTCCAGAATCTGTAAATTCCAGAGGACTTAAAGTTATTAAAAGATTATCTCAAGAAGCTCAAGTTAATAAACAATAAGTCCACTTAACTGAAGTGGACTCATTGAAAAATCTAAAGCTCTTCGTACCATTCCAAGATTTCGTCAGACCATTCACAATCTAGGTACTGGTCTTCCAATGAACTCTTTGCATAACCAACATCACCAACGATTGAGACTTCTAGCTCAAGAGCCTCACGAGTTCCGTAGACCATATTAGATATACCGAGATGCAGATCTAATTCCATCAGCTGAAGAGACATTTCAGCAAAATCCAACGAGGAAGGTATATCATAAACCTCTATACTTTCGTCTAGATGAGTAACTTCAACCTCAAGAGCGCTACTTCTATCATTATAAGATACCGTAAGAGTGTCAACGTTGTAGCCGTTTGCACTTGTACAAGTAATAAGATTTGCAACATTACTAGCAAAGACAAAATTTGAGGTAAGCAGGGTAAGTAAAATAATTTTTTTCATAGTAATCTCCTTGTTGAAACTTAGTAACACTAAATTAATTAAATTAAAAGATTGTATGAATTTTTGACATAGTTAAGTAGGAAAAAAAGAGATTAGATCTTCAAGTTGTTTTTCAATTTCTACGCGTAGGTTTATATGAGCCTCACCTTTAGTAGTTGAAAGATAAATAAGGGACGAAAAAGAAAATTTTTGCAGAATATAAGAGAATCTTTCTTGCTCTTCACTTAGAGAGCCAAATTCTTTTATAATTTCATCTTGCACCCGTCTTGCACCATTTCTAGTAACTCTTGCAAAGATTTCCGAGTACTTCTCATCATAACACGCTTTTGAATTCAAAAGAACAATGACTTTAGCAGAGTCAGAGCTTGCGCGCGCCCAATTTAAGCTCTCAACAATAAGGTACCTAATACTATCATTAAAATTTAAATTTTGTGGCGTACTGGCCTGTCGGCTTGATGTCAAAACAGTCTCAATAAGATTAAAAAAGAGAGCATCTTTTGTGGGAAAGTAGTAAAAAATATTAGGCTGAGTTATTCTCAACCTGTCCGCTATCATCTGGAAGGTAACAGACTCAAAGCCAATATCACCTACAAGTAACAATGCAGCATCTAAGATTGACTTTTTCCTGTTTTCACCCTTTTTTCCCATAATATAAATACTACCCACTCTGTATCTATAAGGCAATTATCTGAATATTTAAAGGGTTTTTAATAAATACTTAATCCCATCGAGACCAAATAATTCTGTATTCATAATGACCAAAACTCCCTGTTACTATTACAAAGTAACCAAGCTTAGGATCCTGATACTCACATATAGAGGTGCTTTTTGCATCTAAACAATTAAGGTTTTCTCTATTATATTTGAACTCTGCCTCGTCACATGAAAGCTCATCGAGTAATAAGTGACTTAACAAATTTTTTGACCAACTATCTTCAAGTACTAAATCTGATTCAGAAAACTCAAAAACTCTAGCGTTAACAGTGTGAGATTTACTCAATATATCTTTACAGCCAGACCAGGCTGAAAAACTAAGTATTAATAAGAAAATTGAATATTTTAACATTTTTATCCTTTCGCAATCTAATGCTTTTAAAAAAGTGTCTAATAAATCGACACTATTGTAATGTTTTCACCCGTTATGGGAATAAAGTAAAATATTGGTATATTTAAGTAATACTAAAAAAGGAAAGATATGAAAGCGACTTGTGTAATATTTATAGCTCTATTGTTTACCCTCAAAGCTTCTGCATGTGACAACATAAGACTTGATAAGTACCAGGAGGGTATGAAGTATGCAAAACTTCCTGTAAAGAACATGAAAATGACTGATCAAAAAAAACTAGGTATCTGCTATGCCCATACTGCAAATCAAATGATTGATGCAAAGATTAATTTAGATAATATAAATAAAGGTATCCACAACAAAGTATCAAACACTTCACCTCTCTTTACAGCAATATCATTAGAGCGAGACCAATGGAAAAAAGACTATTCTGCAAGTGATTCTTTCCAATTCGAAGGAGGTCTATTAAACTATACATTATTAGAGCTACGAGAAATTGGAACATGTGACAAAAGATCAGTAGACGAACTATTCAACGTTCTTCAAGATAATTTTAGCTATAGTAGCGTCCTAAAAGGAATGAGAAACTTTGATATCAAACTTAGAGATAGAATCGAAAAGATTGATCGAATTGATGGGGCAATATACAACCAAGTTAGAAGTGATATATATTTTCAAGCACCTGGCTCTGATTCGATATATCAAAATTCTAGATCAATTAGAGACAGGCAAGACAGAGAAGCATGGTCATCTTTTGTAGGTAAAAAGACGGTAATTCAGCAAAAATTTGAAGAAAAACTCTACAGATATCTTAACTCAAAGCTGGGAATTAAACTTCCTGAAAAAGATATATTTTTCAAAAATTTTTCAGTCAATAGCTTAGAAAGTCCTAAATACCTATCTTATCTTTTAGGACTAGCCTGCAAAGATAGCTCAAAAAAACAGGTTCCAAGTTTCGATTTAACCACTCTGACAAGAAGTGAAACCAAAGAAATGACAAAAGACATCTCACAGAGACTACTAGAGTCTAACTTACCAGTTGGAATTAGCTATTGTGCAAACTTTTTATTCAAAGGAAAGAGATATAAAAAGTTTTCCCATAAAGGATCTACTAACACTATGGCCCTAGAAAAATGCAGCGGTCACGCATCTATCGTTATAGGCTCTAGAAAAAACAGGAAAACTAATAAGTGTGAATTACTCATTAGAAACTCTTGGGGTGAAACTTGCTCTCCTTATAGTAAAGATTGGGAGTGTGAAAAGGGTCAAATTTGGGTAGACGAAGAAACGATAGACTACAACTTAAAGTATTATTCATTTTTCAACTAAGGAGCTAATAGATGAAATATTTATGTATTATTTTAATATTATCAACAAACGTATTTGCAGCAAAGCACTTCAGTTTGAACTTCATGACTTCCATAAAGAATAACCTATACAGGAACGGAGAAATTGTTGAAACAATTAGTAGCCGATTTAAAAATGATGATCAAGGCTTGAGGCTATGTGAGAGCTTAATTAAACTCAAGAACAAAACAAGAAATCTTAAATATATATCAAAGATAAAAATCATCGGGGGAAATGAAAAAGTAGTTTTCCCAACTAATTTTTATGTTAATCCAAAAGAGGTATGTAAGATCGGTAGTCTTTTAGCTCATAATGAAAAGATAGATAAAAAGCGAAAAGCGATAAAGATTGAAATTTTAGTTACAAAAGGTAATGAATCTTACAGTCTGCCAATTTCAATAAAAAAGAAAAAGTTTTTTATGCAAAATTATTCTAGTTTATCACTATCAATTCCATCGCTAATTGAAACAGACTATGCAGACATCAAAATAGTCAATATGGGGGTTATCACAAACTTAAAATGGGATTTTTACAAAATTCGCAGCCTTATAAGCCAAACACCAGCCGAAGATCATCAGCAGCTATCGAGGTTAAAGTCTCACCTTTTTTTAGTTAACTTCATAAGAGATAATATATGAAAACATTTTTTTTATTTCTAACTCTATTTTCTTTAGATGCTAGAACAAGCTGTCATCTTGATGCTGAAGTGACACAGATTAATATGTTAAATGGAGCGAGAGTTGAAATGAGTGGAGATCTGAGATTATTAATCGAAAATATTCCCTCCGGTGATTTAAACAACTTTACTATTTTTCAATCTTACTCGGATAAAAGATCAAGAATTGAGTATGACATATCTAAAAACTTAAATACCTACTCTCTCAACTTCTTTATTGTAGAAGATAATCAAATTACGTTTGAACTAAAGGAAAAATTGATGTTTAAGAATAAAAGTTTTTTTTTAAGGTCCCCCATAGAGATAGGATTTGTAGATAATAGCCAAATTATTGATAACCTCAAAGCTTCATTATTACTTAGAATTAATAAGAATAAAGAAAGAATACGGCTCTCACAACCTCCCATTAGAGATGAGAACCTAATATTAACCCCTCGAGAAACAAATGCCATAAAACATGAGATTCAAGATCTTCAAATAGCTCTATCCAAGCAAGAAAGATATCGAGAGGTCAAACAAACGTTATTAAAATCCCTTACATTGAATTGTAATTAATATAAATAAAAAAGGATAAAAATGAAAATTTTAGTATTCATCTTAGTGAGCTTCGCGGCTATAGCTTCAACTTGCCCAAACCTATCAAGGCAAGAGTATACATGCATTCATACGAATGGTAGTAAAAGCTTAGTATTAACCCCCTTACCGATGTACAACTTACAAACACAAGATAGAGTATTCAATGATAAGAGTCTCATTTTAAAAATCATAGAAGACAAAGCACAGCATGAATATATGATCACTTCGCATGAAAGATTAACTTTCAATTATTACATTGATCAAAGTTATGGCCCTAATGAAGCGTTTGGAGACAATTTAATTGTTAAGTCTAGATGTGAAAATGGTTCAGCTTTTTATCAAATTGAAAACACTCGCAATGTTTATAGACCTTCTCGAAAATACAGGAAGGTTATGATTTTAAATAGTTCCCTAGATCTTACAGTAATAAAAGGTTCAGAAAGATCAATATATAAGTGTCAATAGACTTAACTGGAAGTAACACGAGTTGCATTTACAACACTTGACTAAAGATTGCCGGTAATTTTTGAGTCATGCGTTCTCAGTTAAAATTGTAATTACTACAAAACAGTTTTAACAAAAAGGAGAAACACATGACTCAACAACAGTATCTCATTAATCGGAAACTTAGCATAGTAGACTTTGCTGACACGATGATGAACATTTCAAAAGCTTGCAAACAAATGGGTGTGAGCAGACAACATTACTACGACATTAAAACAGCGATTAAAGAAGAAGGCCTTGAAGGACTTACTCAGAAGACTAGACGAGGCCCGAGAATGGCCAATCGCTGTGCCCCAGAAACAGAGAAATCGATCCTAGACTATGCCCTAGAAAATCCTACTCATGGACAAGTAAGAGTTTCTAACGAGCTTAAAAGAGCCGGTATCTTGATTAGTCCAGGTGGCGTGAGAAGTGTATGGCTTCGTCATCAAATCGAGAACAAAAAACTCCGCCTTAAAAGACTTGAAGAGTGGTCTAAAAACGAGAAGAACATTTTGACAGAATCTCAAGTTAAAGCATTAGAAGATCAAAAGCTCGAGAAAGAGGCACATGGAGAAATTGAAACACACCACAGTGGGTTCCTTTTTGCTCAAGACACCTACTACGTAGGGTACATCAAAGGTGTTGGAAAAATTTATCAGCAAACGGGAATCGATACTTATTCAAATGTCGGCTTTGCAAAACTCTATCTTGATAAAACCCAAACAGTCGCAGCGGACTTTCTTAACAGTAAAGTTCTTCCATTCTTTGATGAGCATGCGATCTCAGTTCTGAGAGTTTTAACAGACAACGGTCGAGAGTACTGTGGAGTAAAAACACAACACCACTATCAGCTTTTTCTTCACCTTAACGATATTGAACACAGTAGAACCAAGGTGAGACATCCCCAAACAAATGGAGCCGTAGAGAAGCTGAATCAAACGATTCAGGCTGAATTTTATAGTGTTGCTTTTAGAAAGACCCTCTATAAAAGCCTAGATCAAATGCAGAAAGACTTAGACGATTTCATGAAGATCTATAACTTTGAAAGAACGAATCAAGGAAAGAGGTGCAAAGGGAGAACTCCTTATGAAACTTTTACCGAAGGAGTTCTAAAGTATGGAGAGATGGTTTACGATAACAAAAGTACAGGTGATGAGATCTCTGTACAATAAAAATTAGCTTTGACTGAGAGCGTTTTGTAAACGCAAGTCGTGACTACTGCAACTTAACACATTTTTTTGCTTATAAGCCACAGTTTATTTCAAATAATGAAGCTTCTTCTTGATGCTTCATTAAACTTAAGTGAACACTATCTTCGTAGTTTTCGGTTAATTTTTTATAGATTTCCCTTTTTCCTGAGACTTTAATAATTGCATCATCCAAATAGTGGTCAGTATACTTTGTAGGAGTTTTGTACAGCCTCTCCTCCTTAGTTCTACTCGCAATTAAAAAACCTGTCTCACCAAAATCTTTAACCGCCTCAGCAGTAGCCTTACTACACTCCTTAAACATATTACTTTTTAAATCTACAATATTACAGGAGTCGCCGAAAAGGCCAGTTCCTAGAACGATACTGTTTACAATTCCGTGCTTTACAATACAGTCTACAGAGTCCTTGTTAATATTAATATCAAAACCATTATGGTACTTTGTGTAACCAACTCCAGCCGAAAAAGCGACAACTGGAGACGCTGAAGGAAAAGATTTTCCGACTGAAGCATTTAGCGACACAGCATGACAGGTCCCTAAAAATCCACCACCAAGCTTGTTATCATCCCCTTTGAGCATTTTATCGAAAAAGAGTTTAAAAGAAGACATTTGTTCACTACTTCCTTTTTTCTTGTAAAAGGAAGTCAAAAGTCTTTGCATCGGATCGTGATAGTAAGAGAGTACTTCATCAGTAGGAGTAGGATTTTGGTACTTATAATTACTGGGTACTGTTGGAGCATTTAATCCATTCTTTTTTTCTTCTAACTTTTTAAATATCTCTTTTGCTGAGTTAAAAATGTCTTTATTTACCAAAAATGTTTGAGCGATGACTGGCGCGACCATACCAGAGAGAGCCAAGGAAGTTAGTGCAAGTTTGTGATCCTTCTGCGCTTCAACTACAGAGAACTTAAATAATTCCTCCATATGTCTATCGAATAACTTTGCAGTTTTTGCATCAACTCTAGCTTCCTTTAAAGCCCTATTCATTTTTTCTAAATCTAACCCCGTTCCCAAATTAAATCCCATGCCGATATCTACTGGAGCAGCTGAATAAGATCCTCCGAAAGATGTATTAAAAAAACCTCCCTCGTAATCTCCGGCCTCTCTACAATCCCCAAAAGTTTTCAAAGCTAGTCCTCCAACATTAACACCCGCACCGGGTCCAAGGTTAGTCGTAAAGCCTGTGCTTGAACCGCCAGAGCAATAGCAGTTTAAGTGTATGTGCCGCCTGATGGGACTTTCAAAAGTTCGTCAATGGAGTTTTCAGGTCCAATACACTCTATCGTTGTTTCTCCTTGAATATACCCCCCCCTATTGTTCATAGATAAGTTGAGATTTAAACCAGCACCATATTTTATTGTAGCGGTACTACAAGTTCCACCTTCGACATTACCAAAGTTTTCAGAATACTCAAGAAGATCGGCAATACTCAGAGCCTTATGCTTAACAATGTTCTCTTTATCTAAACCTGCAAGATATGACAAAACTTTACTTCGATCTTTTTCAATAACTGTTTTTAAACTTTTATGTACTTCACGAGGGTTCTTTGATTTTAAGGCATTAATATAATCATTTTTATTATTTTCCCAGAAGACTGGATTCACTTTCGCCAGTTTATCTATCGAGTCTCTGTAGCTCTTATCGCATGATTTATTGTAATCACTAAAAGCTTTAGTATCAAAAGTCTCTAAGTTTTTAATGCTTTCTTGATGTAATTCTCTAAAAAAGTCAGTACAAACAGCTGGTGACCTCAATGGAGACATTTCAAATATTGCTCTGACACCTGACGATTTTTCATATTTATCAACGGCTTTATCTAGATATTTTTTGTGCGGAGTGTAAGTTGAAGATGTCTGGGTAAAACTCGATGGAATACTTAACGTTTTCTCATCAAAAGAAACTTTATTATTGCTATTATTCTTATGAAGAGTTTTTTTATACGATTGACTTTCATTATCGACATCAATACAAAAAATGGAATAGAAGTCATCTGCGGATAGAGAAAATTTACTTTTCTCTTTTGACTTTGTTAAGTGTCCGAATACATTGTCAATTGTCTCTCTGGTATTATTACAGTAATGAGTGTTGTACTTCATTTTTTGATCCGCTGTCTTACAGTTTTTCTTATACCAATTTTCTAGTTTTTTTGCGACCTCAAGGTGGGCAAAAACGATGCAAGCTGAAGGGGCGCCGGTACTTTTAATATCATCTACGAGGGATCTCAAACCGTTATTTTGATAATTTGACGTCACTCTGGCTTTAATGCTTCTCGTTTCATCGAGTTGATTAATATAAACTTCTTTTATTTTTCCACTGTTACCTGTAGGCTGAAGATACTTATAGCGAGTGTTACAGCCTATTCCTAAAGAGCAGTTTGTTTCTCCAAGCTGAGTCTCTCCACTGTAAAGAACATCAGTATTTATTTGCGTATAAAATTGTGGATCAGCCTTTTCAATATACCCTTTGCAATTTAATGATTCAAAAAGAGTCAAAGATGATAATCTATCACTTTCGTAGCTTGCAAAAACAGAAAATGAGAAAAGTATCATCAAGATGTACACTAGAGATATCGCCCCTTATTTAAGTTATCAATTAGAAACCGCTTGAACACCTCTAACCGTAGATTCTTCATATTTCCCCTCACAAGCAAGAGCAATTGATTCATCTAGACAATCAAGAACAACTTTAGACTTCATTTTGATAAAGTTTCTTAAAGATCTCTCAACTTTAAGTTTCTTTGAATTTGGTATATCTGCCAGAAGTTCTTCTTTTCTCAGTCCTCGATAAAGATCATCATACGTATGAACCTTCCCAGGCCCTAAAACATCACCTGCCATCCATCTTTTTTTCAAATATTGAAGCTCACCAAGACTCATACCTTTTATATTATCAGAGTCTCCAGGAATAACCTTACTCAAGTACTTCGACATATCGTCTCGACTAGAACCCATAGAAATCCAAGGTAATTCTTCTCCATCAACTTTCGCCTTTTCAACCTTGAAATCAAAAGCTAAAGAATCATTCGATGATTCGGTCTTTAACTCATCAGGAATTGAAGACCACATCTTCCTAGCTTCTTCCCTAAAACCTTCTCCCATAGCTGAAGTAGATTTGACAAAGTCGACTTTAGATATTTTCAACTTATTCAAAAAGTCTTTGCCATTTTCTTTTTGTACGGTGGATGCGCCATTGCTTAAGCTTTCTTTAAGTTTTTTGCGAATATCGTTAATCTGATATATCCCTCTGGACAACGCAAGATACTCATTTTTAAACTCGTTTGGAATTTTAGCATCCAATCCGTACTCTTTCTTGTACATATCAGAGTGATCCGCAGACATGGAAACGTCAGAAGCACCACCAGAGACATTTAACTTCATACCATATGTGAAATTTTTAGGATTCTGGAGAAAAGAGTCAACAATTGACTGGTTCTGCGCTTCATTGACATGCAACTGAGCGTCCTCAAAAAGCTTCTTTCCAGGTCTGAGCTCCCTCGCTAAGCTGCTCTTGTTCACACCTGACACAAGCTCAGCTCCTTGACTAATTTCACAATCATTTTTGTAGAACTCTCGTTGTTTTTCAGGGTTGCCAAATCCAAAAAGAGGAACTAAATCATTAGGATGATTCTTTGACTCCATGTCACTGCACGACAATTTGACATTTTTTACTTTATTATAAGAGTCCATATTGGAGTAATCGCTAAATACATTATGATAGAGTGCTTCATCGCTACTGAGAGAGCCATCAACTGTAAATTTTTGACTTGTCTTTATCTGAACATCTGAGTCTGAAAGATAGTCTTCATTAACAATATTAGATGTAACTAAATCGGGATCAATTGATCCCGTCAAAGATCCTTTACTTAAGACGCAATCTTTCAAAGTTTTAATATAGTTATCCGCTATGTTTTTTCTCATATCGTCAAAAGGTTTAACAGAGTAGACTCCAGTTTTTTTGTCTTTTCTGATTTTTCTTTCAGCAATTAATTTTTGAATAATAATTCTTTTTTTAACATCAATATTTGTGTTTTTATTCGAATCCGAGGCAGTCTCAACAGACCTAGTAGAAGCTAAATCATATTTTCTTTTGAGAGACGGATCTTTAAAGACTCTCTCAACTAACGTTTCATTTAATGGAGTATTTCCCTCTTTAATAATGATGAGTTCATCGTCAGTGGTTGAATTAAGAATAGAATTTACTATATCAAAAAACTCTACTCTTGGATAATTTATTGATTTTGGGTCATCTGATTTTTTATCAATAAATGCCTGCAAGTTTTCTTTAAACTCCTTGCCGCTTATCTTTTTTCTCAAGACAATCTTCTGATCAATTTCTTCTCTGATGGATTTAACGCTCTTACTATTAGTAGAAATAAAATCATCTAAACTTTTAAAGGAACTGGTTATGTCTTCGAATGGATTAGACTTTATATACTCGTCAACATCACTGTTAATTTGAGCAAGATTTCCCGCTGGATTAGAAAATTTATTAAATTCTCTAAAACTTTCGACACCAAGTTTTGAAGGTTTTTCTCCATTAAAGTCGAGTTCTTGACTATCATTATTCTCTTTCTTCAAGCTAGTTAAAACCTCATTAATTTTCAGATTGCTTTTTTCAGCGTTAGCAATTGCGTGAATCGCTGAAGGTTTAAGCTTCGATATCTCCTCAAAAGCTTTTCTATAGTTCAGCTTATAATCATTATAAGCTTCCCCTATAAGCGATGCAGTCTCCATTCTCTTCTTAAGGAATGCTGGAGGAGTACTATTGTACAACTCATTGTTATTAACATTCTCTTTGCACTGATCGACTCGAAACCTTCTCTCAAGCTGACGACAATAATGATCGAGCGTTCCTAGACGCTCCTCAAAAACATCACCCTTGGTGCATACTTTCATGGAACTATCGCTGCAGTCTCCGAGCGGACAATCTGCTTTTACCTGTAGAACGAGCCCTCCTGCAATATTTCTTTCGACTGAACCTTTGTTCATCTCTTTAACCCAGTTGATACTACCTGCAGCCTCCCGAGCCTTTTCAACACAGTCGACCTCACCTTTAAAAGACTCTATTTGCTTCATAAGAGCTTCAGGGATTTCTCCAGCATAACCACCAAGAGTCGCTGAATCACCTCTGTCAACTTCAGAACAAACATCCGTATCATTAATACCTGCGCGGAGCGAGGTTGAAAATAATAGCGCTATCGACAAGATTTTTAAAATCATTTTATTTCTCCCGTTTGGATTCTACTGCATATATTAATCGATTTTTACTTTAGTAATACTGCATTACAGCTTCTTATCGTACTTTCGATGAGATACATTAGGTGTATTTAAGAAAAATGAAAAAAGAGTGGCACGAATCTGTGGCAAGCAAAGACTATTTTAAGTCAAAACAGTGGCTTATATGTCTTTAGGCCAATATTTGATCTAAATTGATAGCCTCCACTAGAGCTCAATCGAAGTGAGACACCAGCGATCAAAAAAAAATTCAAATATAGCCTTTTATTTTACCATTACTTTTTTTAGCCGAACTCTTAAACTTTCAAAAGACCAACATTTTTTGTCAGACGCTATAGTGAGAATGCACTAAGGTTTAATTCTAGGCCAGTCAAACCAATATTTAATTCAAGCTTTACTACCCAGATCAATTCAAGTTATATCGTGATTATATCAACGATGGATCTATTTCTAAGAGATAATCATCTTATTTAATAAAATACGATCAGCCCAAACAACTTATAAGTGATTCGTGTAAAATATTCGCAGTTCATGACATCGCGCGCAAATCATGTTGTTTTAGTGCTACTAAATAAGCCTCAAGGAGATATATGAAAAATTTATTTGTATTAGCGCTTAATCTAAGCGGAATTTCTGGCTACTCACAATCTAATCAGTCACTTCTACTTACAACTTATTCATCTATTGAAGGTTCTGGAAGAGCTATAAATATTAGTCAAAAAGCTAATGGACAGCTAAGAGGTACGTATAACTACAATGGTCACATGTCTGATGTGCCTTTTCAAAATGGTCAAGGCTCGGTTTACTACTCGCCAAACAATAACCAGAAGTTTTCCATTCGTACAACTTCAAGAAGATGTATTGAGATTTCTTGGAATAGTGGCTCTCACGAACTTTGTCTCGACTACTAATGTAATAGTTTAATAAAAAGTATTAGTACCTGTCACGAGGTCACTAAAAAATAAAGAAGTCGGGCTCATTACCCCTGTGCCCGACTTTTTAATTATATCAGAGTTAACTTCACTCAAGGTAAAAAGAATGTTCAAATTAATCATCATTATTTTCTCTATCTATACTTCAAGCCTGACAGCAAAAGTTGACAGAAAGTGTTTTAGAGATATTAAAAGAAGTTTCAATACTGAAAAAGCGCTTTATGAATGTGAATCTGTAAAAAAAGCATGTTACAAAGCTCAAAGAAAATTTTTACCATATATAACAGCGGCAAAAAAATGCCAGCTTAAAACGAGTGAAAGTGCAGTTGCAGACCAAACTCTAGAAAGAATAAATATTAATGATTCCAATTCTGATAAATCCATTTTTGAATCTCTCGTTTATGGTGGTGTTCAACATCGTAAATTTCAAATCCCAAAAAGTCCCCTAGATTTCAAATACGATATTCTTTATTATATTCCAAAAAATCTCAAAGGATCAACTGCAATAAAAGCTCTAGTATTTTTGCACGGTGGAGGTGCATCGACAGCAAATAGAACGAGTTCTCTCTCAGTTGCTAAAAGCTATATGGATGACCTTATAAGTATAGCTGAAGACCTAAATATAATGCTAATTCTACCATCAGGAAGTAGTCATCAGTGGTCATATCATACTTCAACATATCTAAGAGCAATAAACAAAGAACTCTCAGATACCGGTCTCATCGACATGGAGTCAATTGGGTTGTCTGGACACTCAATGGGTGGAATGGCCATCACGAGAGAAGCACAAAATTTAGCAGATCAATACGCTTTCATGATGCCAATAGCAGCTGGAATGGCTGATTATATGAGAAAAGACCATAATCTTCTTTCATATTTTAATTTTCCATATACTCACCTGCAAGGAAAGTATGACCATTTTCAATCATTTATATCTAGAACAGAAAACCAAATTGATGCTGTGACAAAGCTTGAAAAACTACACAGCATGAAAGCACCTTACAAAGTTATTTTTTATGAAGGAAGTCATAACTACGACAAAGTACTTCTAAAAAATCAACTAAAGGATCATTTCAAGTTGAAGATCAACAGAAATCAAAAAGTTCTTTTTGGAAACTTTCTCTCCGCTGACAGAGTAGATAATAATCAATACACATATAACTATGATCTCTTTATAGGAGCTAGAAGGAAATATTTTTGGATAGAACTTGGAGAAACGACTAAAGAGCTTGCTTCGATATATTTTAAAGCAAATATAGAAAATAATAATATCAGATTAAGCTTTTCAGATTCAATTGCAAAAAGCATTTATATCAATATCGATAATGAAATGCTCAATTTCAATAAAGAAATCAAGATTTTTCTAAACGATCATGAAATTGACAGAGTTTTTTTGACAGGACCAAATAAATTGAAGGTTGAATTCTAAAGTAATAAAAAAGAGTAAATTTAAATTAAACGAATCAATTATCTAAAAACTTTATCACCTCTTTAACTGTTGCCTCAGGATTTTCCTCCTGAGGCACATGACCTAAATCATCAAAAACCACAAGTCTGCTATTATTGATTTGTTCATGAAATTTAATACCAAATTTCAATGGAATTAATCTATCTTTTTTGCCCCACAATATAAGGGTAGGCTGTTTTACTTTAGAGATCCTATGAGAGTAAGCTCCAGGCTCCAACTGCCCTAGCCTTTTAGTCAAAGCAATTCGATTCCCTTCACGAAGAGTGAGTTGATAGTATCTATCAACAAGATCCTCATTTACTAAATTAGGATCACCATAAACATTTCTAAGACTACTTTTAACTATGTGTCTTGGAAGTATTTTCTGCGTAAAAAAACTCGTCAAAGAACTATAAGATAGTAAAAATGCAAGTGGCACAGATTCAGGTTCGAAGAGATATCCACTCGAATTGACTAATATTAGCTTCGAAACTCTTTCGGGATTTAAAATTGCGGCCATCCAAGAAACATAACCTCCTAGTGAATTTCCAGCGATAATAAAACGCTTAATATTTAGCTTATCTAATACACTCACTATCGTTCTAACATAATTTTCAATGCTATAATTACTAGTTGGGTGAGGCCCAGTTAATCCAAAACCAGGTAAATCAATACGTATGACTCTACGCTTGTTCTTTAACTCTTTTACCCAACCATCCCAAGTGTGTAGGGAGGCTGAGGTGCCGTGTATAAGAACGATGGGATCTTGATTATTCTTTAATCCTTCATCAGTAATATGGACCTCCATACCTTGAATCTTCAAGAACTTGGAATCAGGAGTTGACCATTTAGGTACTAACTCTGAGACGCTTATATCCTTAGCCAAGTGAACGAAACAATATATAAAAAATAAAATTAATAACAAAATCGTAGGGAATAGAACATATTCTATCTTTTTCATCAATAAAAAAACCTTTTAATAAAAGTTTAGTACTAGAGAGTGGACTGCGGTCGTCTGATCGGACACCAACACGCTAAAGTATAAAAACAGGTCGATCATTTTTTTCTTCAGTGTAAATATCTTCAAATTCTTCCGGTGGCAAGTAATTCAAAGATGAATGCAATCTTTTCTTATTATAAACTTCTTCAATAAAATATGGCAGCTTATCAATCACGTCTAAAAATGTATCGTACTTCCTCAAAAAAACTTCTTCGTACTTTAAAGTTTTCATAAAAGATTCTGACCAAGCGTTGTCATAAGGATTTCCTTTTCGAGAACAAGATAGGTGAAAATTATTTTCCTTCAATTCTTTTACATATTTTTCACAGAGATACTGAACTCCTCTGTCTGTATGATGAATAACTCCATCTGGTGGCTGCCTTCGCTTGATCGCCATCTTCAAAGCATCCAATGTTAACTGTCCATCAATTCTTTTAGAGACTGACCAACCGATAACTTTACGTGAATAAAGATCAAGAAGGACTGCCAGGAAAACAAATCCATTGTTAATTCGAATATAAGTTATATCTCCGGCCCAAACTTGATTAACTCCATCAATAGTCATCCCTTGAATCAAATTTGGATGAACAAGTTCATCGTGATCTGACATCGTTGTTCTCATATACTTTCTTTTAGGCTTTAAAAAGAGCCCTGATTCACCAAGAATTCGTCTTAAACGAGTTTCTCCAACTGAGACACCATTTCTTTTTAAGTGCTGTAGTAATGGCCTGTAACCGGCTCTTGGAAACGCTACTCTTAGCTGTTCAACTTTACCTCGAATATCAGCATCATGTTCTTCTTTTTCTGCCCTGCTAACTTTTGAATCTTCATAATAAGTAGATGATGATAGCTCCATTATTTGGATTGCCTTCTTTTTAGTTCCTGTGCTTTTATAGTTTTTAGTAACTCAGTCAATTCGCTCTCTCGTTGTAAGGGTGGATACTTCAGGAGTTTTTTTAAAAGGTCACTTATGAGAACTTGTTCGGCAAATTTCTTTTTATAGGCATCAACTTCGAGCTCAAGTTCAAAAATCCTTTGTGATTCCTCGATAGAATTTCCGCGAGCTGTTAGCTCTTCAACTCTGAGACCTTTAAGTTTTTCTTCTCTGAGAACTTTCCATCGATAAATGTATTGAGGTTCAGCTCTGAGTTGCTCTGCAATTTGATCGACACTGAGGCTTCCGGCAATGAATTCGTCGACGGCCCAGTCTTTTTGCTCTTTGGTAAATGTTTTTCTGTTTCTTTTTGTCATTTTCAACTCCTAAATTGATTATATCAGATTTAAGAATTGACCTATTTTCAGGGCTTTAAATAAGTATGTTGGACTCCGATATTACGACCGCAGTCCAGAGCTATGCTTAATAAAAGCTATAACTAAACATTAAGCTATCAATGAACACTTCAATATAGAGTAATTCAGTGTGAAAACTAGAGTTTTATGATCATACTAATAGCCGATAGAAAGACTGACACTGTGTTGAAAGTAAAGCATCTATATGAACCGAACGAAAGATAAAACTCTCTATGATTTCTTACAAGTGAGGCCAGTTCTCACCTTCTAATGAGCACGATTTAACTGAAATAGTTTTAGAATTTCCACGAGAAGAATCTGTCGATACAGTTATATCACAAAAATATCCGATATCCTTTACATCCCATATGCTATAAGAGATTCCAACGGCTCTAACTGTAAGGTCATCCACTATTGTAAAAATAAAATCATCTAATCTTTGTGGAGTTCTCTCGAATCCGTCATCTTCAAAGTACACATATTGAGTGATTGCATCGAAAATCAATTCTTTTGTTTCTTGGCTTAGAGGGCTAGCTTCTGATGCTTGAACAGTAAATCCTGTTAACAATAATAATAATAGTAATGTTTTTTTCATAAAATCCTCGGGGCTAAATGTTTATACTATATCTAGCACTTTTGTTCTCATATGAAATATTCATCGTGAAAATAAGTATTTTTTACTCATTATTAAAAGATGTTATTTCCAATACAAAGCATTAACTTTGATAATAGAAGAAGCTTGGTTTCCGGATAGTATAGATTTTAATCTGAAGCATGGAAATGAAACAGATCCCTAACAGTCTAATCAATTAAAGCTGTCTTTTTTTACTTCCAATGATGTATTAGCTCCTGAGCGAAGACTCCTTTGCATCTCGTTCCAAAAGCTCTATAATCGTCTTTCGTGAGGGCATATCGTGAGTTTTTTTCCACTCTGTCTCAATTTTAAGCGATTTATACTCCTTAAAAAATTCTTCTATTTCACCTATCACGCGGTTAACATCATTGTGAAATTTTTCACTATCGACAAGAAATTCGTAGCCACTTTTTAGAACAAGCAAGCTCTCCTTATCTATGTAGTTCAATTCGTTTTCTTTATCAAGAGACACAATAAAATGAAGCCCTCTGATTGGACATGCCTTTACTTTTTCATCTTCACCCTTTGGAGTAACAGAAATTGGAGAGAGATAAGAATTTACGTACATTTCACAAAGATAGTATTTTCGATCATTAAAAACTGTTGTAAGCGGTAAAGACTCATTTGCCCAGTACTGCCTTTTACAATACAAGTTACCCATTCTTAATCTTGCACTTTCACATGTGATGAAGCGCTCATCAAAACTTGATGCCGTCATATTTTTCGCCGTCATTACGACATCCAATACTTCAAGGATAGGATTAATCGCATGAAGCCCAGGTTTAACACCACGCAATTCAGGATCACACATTATTTTTTCTTTTGGCAATGATTTTTTACCTGCTGGATCAATAATTTTTAATTCACTGTTTGAAAAATGCTTTTTGACTGAAGGCAGAGATTTACCCTCAATCAGATTATCAATTTTGTCCAAATGTTCAATTAATCTCACAAATTCCTGAGAATCAAAATTTCTCATCTCAACAGCGCCTTTGTCTACTAACCCACCTAGATTAAGAACCTTTGATTTAGATAGTGATAGTCTGGAAGATGAGTTCAATCCTTCTTTAGGCTTTTCAGCTAAATTTGAGACGATGTCTTTCATTTCTAAAGCAATTTGCTTACGAGTGTATTTTTTCAAAGGTGTCTCAGGAATGATTTTATTAAATTGAGTACTAAGCTCCTTCAGTCTTACTACAACCTCACCTATTCTTTCTAAATCTTTACTTTTGAGTGTTTTATTAAATGGAAATTGACCTCTTTTAGGGTCATTAATAGTTCCATCTACAATTGAATTGTAATTTTTTTGGTAAGATTCTAGAAAAGTTGTAAGCTTTTCAGTTTGCTTAACAAAGCTGTCAGTTTGATCTAGATGATCCAAATTGAAGTCTTGAACGCCTTTTTCATATATCCCTCTCCATAAATGCAAACCACTTTCTGTCGAAGTTTTTTTAAATCCCATGTCAATTTTATTATCAGTCGTAAAAGATTTAGAAAATTCCGAACTTGGATCAGAAATAAGGCTATACACATCTTTAGTAAAGCCATCATACCTTTGTCCTCCTATAGATCTTACTTCTAAACCAGCATCAACTACATTAGGATTAGCGACTTCATAAGGAGTCACAACACTCATATCTTGGGTGACCTCAAACTTTAGACTCTTACCATCATTATTAGTTACTTCTACCTCCCATAGCTTACTATTATTTTGTCTTAAGACAGTATTTTCGTACTTTTCAGAGAGGGTCTTATGAAGAGACTCGGCTGTCTTCTTCATCATTGTAGAGGAATTTGATTCTTTAAAGTAGTCAGACGACTTCAGGTAACCTTCAACCTCAAAACCTACTAAAGGCTTATCTTGTGCAAAAGCCATGCTTGAAACCACAAAGCATAAAATCAGAAGAATTCTTATCATCTCTCTTAACTCCAAATTTTTAGTAAAAGGCCATATATAGCCCACTAAACCTTATCGGCAGAATAATTAAAATCATTAAAACTTGACTCTTTCAGACAGAGAAGACTCGAATTGAGATAAAAGTATTTCTTTCCGACAAAAAAATACTTATTACTGTAAGTCAAAACATGAGATGATCTTTCTTGTAATTATCAAATCGAGGAGATTTATGATTTACATCCTTATACTAATCTTATTTAGCTCTTTGTGCCAATCCCAAGAGGAAAGTATAGCTGCAACTAGACCTACAATTATTGACTCTATCTCCAACTTACCAACGTCAACAGAGGAAATAGAGCAAAAATTTTTAAACGATGCCGCTAGCGCCAATGTTTGTGAACTCACTCTCGCTTGGGGACACTCCGATAACCCTCACTCATACTTAACTAACAATAATCTCGTTGGAACTGGAATGGGTTGTAATATTAATCAAAAAGCTGGAGTAAAAATCTCCCCTCAGTACTGGCGGCTGCAAGTTGGTCTAAATGGTGATTATTCAAGAGGTGGTGATTCATCCCGCCAAAACTCAGGTTTAAACCCTGTTAAGTTCACTGGAAACGAAACATCAATTCCATCAGTCATTAATGCATACAACGCAGTTATGAGAGAAGAATTCAAACCTATTATCAAGAACCACCATGTAGGTTTTATGCGATTAGTACAATATCAATGGCTCAAACTTTTTCAATACGCTGAAGACTCTCAGATGCTTCAGAGATGTCCAATGGTGCAAATAAAGTTTAAGTGTGTTAATAGGGACCTCAATAATAAAATCTACCAGATGAGGCGTGAGGCTTATACCACTACTTATCCCAGCCACTTTAAAAGTAAAGACCTAAATGAGGATTACAGAGAAGAACTTAGAGTCCTAAATAGTTTTCAACCCCTCAAAGGATGTGGATTAACTGAAAATATAGAATCTACACCAAAGAGTTGCGACCAAGTTTATAGCTTTAACAAAAAAAATGCTTTAACACCTCAGTGCAAGCAATGGCTCAATTACATTGATAAACTAGTGCCTGAAAAGGCCATGAAAACTGATAAAGTTATAAAAATTGATTACGGTAAAAAGCTTATAAATCATTAGTGAATAGTGCAGAAAAAAACCGCACTATTCAATTTTTTTAAATATTTCTCATGTTTATCTTCACTAACTTCGTATCACTAGAATCGTTGTTCTCACAAGCCCACATCAACTCAAAAATGTAATATGCAATAAGTTTATTTTTTGCACCAGAGTTACCACTATAAGCCTTAACTAATGAATCTTGTACCAATTGTCCAACTTCTGCATTAGAGGACTTAAGACTTGAAAGAAGTAATTGTCTCCTCGTCGTCATATCTCCTTCGTTCAGTCTATAGGTACTATTCATGAAATCTTCAGCTTGAAACTCATCTGGAGACATACTCATGCTAGAGTGAACGAGTTGGTTGTAAACGCGAACTGATTCTTCTTTAGAATTTATACCTACTAATGTATGATCCCTCAGGTCTTTAATTTTTGTTGGAGACACAGATATTCTTAAATAGCCATTTTCTTGAAGCTCAACCTTGTCAGCAGATATGCACTCTTGAATAGTTCTTTTCATATGTAGCGAAGAAGAGGATGCGAATGCTGAACCAATAAATGAGACAATCCCAACGAAAGTAATTAATAATTTCATAATTTTCCTTTGGCTTGAGTCTGATTACAAAGTCTTACCATAGACGACTTAAACCGTTGATTAAGTTATAAGACAAATATACAGTATTTAAGGGACCGAAGATATAGGATTGTAATTTAGTAACACTAAATAAAAAAGTGTCTAGTCTCTATACGTTTTGCTAGCGACAACTAAGTGCGTGAAGAAAAAAGCTTTAGATTTCTGATTTTTTTTAATTTTATCAAACTTGATCAATCAAAGCGAACGTAAATAAGTAGCTTAAATTACTGGAATAAACTAGAGTTAAGGCATCCAGTCGTCCTCCATCCAGTCGAGAATGGGGTACTTATAGCCAGCTGTTCCCATTTTCCAAACTGCAGGGTCTCCATCCTCGGCAGTATCTTTAAAATCCCATCCACCTATATCTCTAAACCTAGTAATATTCATCATCTCTGCATTGTTGAGCTCAGTGACACCAGTTGAAACATAATTACCCGCAGATGAATCTCTCAAGTAAAAGACATCCTTAAAGTCAAAACCCTCTGGATCTCTAGTAATCATATTTGCGTCATCATCATCAGAGTCACTTAAAATACTTAACATATCTGAACTTGCCACATATATTCGTTCAACTGGAGCGAGTGTAAGGCTTGAATTGTCGCTAGAAATACCACTCATAACCGAGCTCATCTTCCCGGCAAAAAAGCTATCTTGAAGACCGACTGAGGTACTTAAGTGCCTTCCAGATAAACCTCCACAACCCAAAGGACAATCTATTTTCAAAGTTGAATATGACTGCTCGACACCTACTGCACTAGATAAGTTGCCACTGACCCCTCCCGAGTATAAACCTCCACCACCAGACACTGTCCCTCTGGAACTTGAACGAACCACGCCTATGCTGCCG
Organism: Halobacteriovoraceae bacterium; assembly: GCA_963719505.1. Taxonomy (GTDB): domain Bacteria; phylum Bdellovibrionota; class Bacteriovoracia; order Bacteriovoracales; family Bacteriovoracaceae; genus CAKZJW01. The sequence goes on along the minus strand of CAVRCF010000002.1, from coordinate 34,121 downwards.
TACCTAGCAGCACCAACACCTTCAAAATCTCCAGATACATTTATCGATCCAAAGAAATGTGAATCCTGGACACCATATTGATTGGCACTAATCCCTGACGCTAAAGCTGCAACGATATCAGCGTAGACATAGCTATTTATAGTACTAATTCTTCCTCCAATCGTTATTCCTCCAAAGCCGCCAACAACATCAGCCGATCCAATAAATAAGTTATTTTGAGTAGTATCAGTAGAATTGTTGAAACCATAATATATACCACCACCGGACGAGGAGCTTTTTATTGTACCAATATACTGAGTATTGCTCGGAGCTGCGCCGACAACCTGATGAATAACACCACCGACACGACTAGAACCAACTAGTGCTCCTTGAAGTGTTGAATTACCAACACTAGAACTCCTACAAGATGAAAGCCCAGCTACAATACCGGCTGTAATTTTTAGATTTAACAACTGCATTCTCGTTGTATTACAACTATAAGGACTAGTGTATCCGTCAATATTATCTGACAATAAAGAAGCCGCTCCTAAACCTGTATTACTAATTTCAAAATCAATCAGTTTGTAACCTCCTCCATCAAATAACCCACCAGTCATCTCGATTGACTCAGGAAAAGAAGATGTAAAAGTAATATCACTCATTTGCAGAAAAAAATCGTTAGCCTCCACAGTATCAGTATCATTAATTCTTGTTCGCATTCTCACCATGTGGGCTTCTGAACACAGTTGCCAAGGATTAATGCTTGTTCCATCTCCTGCACCGTAAGGTACTCCGGAAGGATCACAGACCGTGGTCGTGAGTCCATTTCCATTACCAACTAGTTCAATAGGCTTAGTTGTGTATATTGAATTATAGCTAAGAGAAAATGTTGAGGTACTTCCACCTAAACTTTGAGGTTCAAATTCGACAGCTGCTACACAGTAAGTATTAGGTGGTATTTCTCCTGAAACTGGACAAGCCTCAGCGGGTGTTGTAGGCCAAATCCCTGGAAAGCCACTACCACCCATGTAATGAAAATCTGTTGAATTTGAGAAATCAGATGGTCTTGAAATATCTACCTGAACCGAAGCATTTGAACGATTATTAATAACTACACCTTTAAGAAATTTTGGGGCAATACCCTGAAGGTTCGGACCAACAGAGACAGAGCTAAAATCTATAACCGGTGGTCCAACTTCTAGCTCAATTCCCCAACCGTTAAGCTTGTAGCTAGAAGCTACATTAGTTAAGCCGTCAAAATAACTAATGTTAATATTGCCGGATTCATAGTACTCAAGAGCTGTTGGCATAAATCTAACAACGAAATTGCATACCTGCCCCGCATTAAGATTTGCGGTACAAGTTGAAGAAACAAATGAATAAGCACCGCCTAAAGCGCTAAAGTCCAAGTTAAGACTAGTTATATCAACACCTAAAGAAGGATTTGTGAGAATAAAACTCTTTTCTAATGTTGAGCCGAGTGTAACTCTTTCTAAATTGAAATCACCATTTATTCCAAGTTCTGTACTTCCACTAAAAAAATATATTCCACTATCGGCACGATAACCATACTCAGTTGTTATTCTAAAAAAAACATCCACTTCAGAACCCAAATCAGGCGCAGTACAGACTAGTGGTGATGAACTCGAGACTGTACAATTTGCAAGTAGACTAGAATCACTCTGCCTATGAATGACAACTGAGGGTGCACTAAGAATACTCAACCCAACACCATTGATCGTTACATCTCCCCCCGTAAAAGCGGTTCTCGCTGGAGAGAAATCTGAGACAACAGGCTTATCGACAAAGCTCGTATTAAAACTTGAACTCTGCCCGTCATTGTTAGTAATATTAAAATTAAATCCACCCGCTGTTGTAACTGATGGCAAAGAAGTACACCGGACTTGAGTTGCATTAAAAAATGTACAAGATCCCGCAGTATTACCTGCAAGCCTCACCGACAGTCCTGCTTTTAAATGTTTTCCGACTAGGGTTAAAGTAAAGTTTGAAACCCCATTATTCAAAACCCCATCCACCGGAAGCGCTGTCACTCCCGAACCTCCAAAACTGATTCCCGTAATAATAGGCGCTGGCGTCAAAGTTAAAGCGTTCAAAAGTGAAGACGTTCCTCCATCTGGCGTGATTACTTCAATACTTGGGATCACTCCTGATGTACTCATCGTATCTGTCTGATTAGGTGTTAGCACCGGTGTAAAACATTCCAGTGTCGTGGAATTTACCACATTGACTGATGTACAAGGAGAATTCGGAAGATTGGGATGACTTATATTTACCAAACTTCCACTTATAAAATTTGTCCCCGTTAAAACTATCCTCGTTGGTATTGTTCCAGGTGTTATCGCCGGACTTACACTCGTTATTACTGTCGCTCCCACATATCTAAAACCTCCTGCCTGGGAGTAACTATCCCCGACCTTACTCGCCGAAACACTTACCAAACCTGAAGACCCACTAGGTGGCGCAAGGCAAGTCGCGGAAGTTGAAGAAAGGATCTGCGTCGACAGACAAGGTGTTCCGCCCAACGCAAAAGTTGTATCGCTCGTAAACTTTGAACCGTTTATATAAACCACATATCCTCCACCCAAACCTCCGTTTGAAGGATAGATACTCGTGATCAAAAATCCAAGAGAGCTCGATTCTCCACCGTCTCCCACCGCTTCTTTAGATCCGAAAACCTCTTTCGCATCCTCGCTATTCATACAAGACATTCCTAAAAAGAAAACTAAAATCAAAGATATAAATGAACTCAATTTCTCCCCCTCTGTCTCATAAATATTTTAACACCTTGTCTCATCTACTATGTCTTATAGTAGATTAATCAAACGATTCTCAAATATAGCCAAGTTTTTATGCCACTTTACCAAGCGAGAAGCTTCCCGCCTTCAAACGGACTCTCTCACGAAGCTCACTCAATCTATTGTCGTTATAGTGACTCTTCAACTTTCTTTGCTCTTCAACAAAAGAATCAAACCATTCAAGCTCCAGTTTTCCGACTTGTCCTCGTACTCTTTCAAGGACATCTTCACTGTAACCGTAAAAAACTAAAGAAAGGTCCTTAGCACTCATGCCAAGATTTTCTATAGAGTCGACATAACCTAAAACTGAATCAAACTTATTTCCGAACTCAACATAACTTCTCTCATCCTCTGCAAAGCTCTGTGGTCGGGTCAAATCAAAACACGCCTCTTCAAAATTAACATCCACTGAAGCATCAAGTTTTTTATCTAAAAATCTAACCATACTTGCCTCAAGAGTTTTTACGACCTCTCCGTGTAGATCAGAAAAATCAAAATTCACAACCTGGTGACGAATATCTTCCGGTAAAATCTCTCGCAACCTCTCCTTAACCATCGGCGGGGCATGGTAGTAACTCAAAATAAGAAATGTCGTATCAAACTTTGATTGCTCAAGCATCTCAAGCACTACCTCTTCTCCCAAATAACCTATACTCCAGCTGAGAGCGCTTAAAGATAATCGATTGTATTCATGAGCTTTTTGCACTAAGTATCTAGCAAGGTCCGCAACTTTCTCTTCTTCTTCAGAATCAAACCCATTGGAACTAATACTCCTTAATTTATTCTGTATCACTTCGTATTTATTTGCCGGCAAGTACTGACCAATAAGGGTATTGAGTGCCGAGCTATTTTTATCATCTGCACTCAAATCATTAAACGCCAAAGACAAGGATTTTTCCGAAAATTTATTCCAAAAATTATCTCTGGATAAAATATCAATATAGTGTCCACTAGGTATTTGAGGGGGAAGAGAGCTTATTTTGTCATGGTTTTGAGATTCAGGACTATAAGACGTACTTGCCTCTTTCTTTTTATTTCTCATTAAAAGAAGACCTATGACAAAAAATATTCCCAGAACCAGTGCTGAAAAAATCAGCGCTGCAGCTACTGCGTACTTCGTTAGAAAACTCTCAAGTTCACTAGCTTTAGGCGTCTTCACAACAACACTAGGCAAAGCTTTAGCCGCTAGAGAGATCGCTTCAAAACTTGTTTTTAGGCGCGCTCCAGAAATATTAATTTCCGACTTCACAAATTTACGAATTTTACTCTGAATGTCCTCGGAAAGAGCTTTTTTAGAAAAAACTCTTATATCGATACGGCGAATTTTAAATTTCTCCGATACTCCAAGTGAGACTTTACCAAGTCCTAGTGGCAAAAAATTTGACTCTTCTTTTTTGAGAACGACCCCACTGAATTTTACCCTCGTCAAAGTTCCCGTCTCAGCACCAAGTTTTATCAGCGAATTTGTCAAAGATCGAGAAAGATCATTTTCAAGGTCTTGGACCTGTGAGATTTCGATAGGGTTTGCGTAGGAAGAAATTGCCGCCAAGGCCATAAAGATAGAAAATAGGTATAAATTTAAACGAATCAAGCTATCCCTCCATTGATTTAGCAGCTGTTTTTAAACTTATCGTTAAAAAGGAGAATTACTTTAGCTATACAAAATTTCATGTGTTTTTATATTTAACTTTGCAAATAGTAGGTCGAAAGCATGTCAATTTATATTATTTACATAAGAAGCTAATCAAACTGAATGAGTATTTGATTTTTCGTGGTTTTTTCATTGCTAGCTCAGAATCTTGCAATGCTACAACTTGAAGCTCAGAACTAATGCCTGGATTAAGAGACAAATTCACACTATTACAAACATCTAAAGCAGAGTTCGTTTTTTGAACTTGAAACTTTAAGCCTTTGTTCAGAAGTACTTCAGCTTCACCTGAAAATTTTGAAATGTGAGCAACATTCATACCATTGTCTGAGTTTATTACATATAAAGTTAACACATCAGTATTTTTATCATCCTTTACTCGAGCAAAAGTTTTATAATTTGAATAATTCAACTCATAAGCAGTTGATTGGAAAGCTTTATCGACTAGGACATCATCCCCTGTATTTGTTGCATTTTTAATTTCTTTAAATCGTTCATTCGGAACGGCACTAAATCGATAAACAATTTGATCATCAGGTATTTTATTATCATCAATAGTCTTGGATAAAACCTCTATTCTTCGTTCAATCGTCATATCTGTTATGTTCACATTATTCCTATTATCGAACTTACCATGTCTTAGTTGATTATTCATCATTGCATCGTATTCAAATGTGTAGCCTCTGATGGCTGTATACTGATCATTTGTAATAATTTCTTTGTGTTTTTCGAGTGTAAATTTGATACAATTAATGGCATTTGAAGCTGCTGGTGGGGTCCCTAAGCAACCTTTATAATAGCTTAGGATCTCTTCTGCTTCTGTATTCGAAAATCGGCTTTTTATCGAATGAGTAAAGTGCTGGTGTGCCCCTTTATCTAAATTCGACTTACCTCCTACAATCCCAAGAAGTCGATAATCACTATAGATTGCATTATTTTTCTTCTTAAAAACTTTTGAATAATCAGAGTGGTTTAATAAGTTACTATCCATTTCAACTCGTGAATTAATAAAATCATCTAGGCAGTTTACTTGATTCTGAGCTTTGGCACACTTGGATAGAATAAATTCCATAGACATCTCATCATCTCCTCCCCTAAAAAGACGAGCGGTAAAGCTCGCCGCCTCAAGAGAACCTTCATCAAACTTTTGAAGCTGTAATCGAATATCTTCTATATTAATATCTTTGATTTTATCTACATCATTATCGAGAAGCTTTAAAATAGGTTCAGGGTCCACACAATCATCGAAATCACTAAACCAACTAAACTCGGCATGCGCTTTTAAAGAAGAAAATATAACAATTGTTGGGATCAGTAATCTATTAATGAACATTGTAAAACCACCTTCTTAAACTAATCATTATTTTATCGCAACCTGCAACTATTTATTTTTTTTCTTAAAAGAGTTTTGGCTTTTGATTCTGAGACTCCAACCTTAATCAGTCGGTTATATTCATCATTTAATTTTTTCACCTCATCAATTTTCAATCCTCTTTTAGTATTTAAAAATAGTGCTCTTATGTTTGGGTTTTCTACATACTTCTCAAGATCTGCATCATAATCGTCTACTTTGAAGTACCTAGATTTTAAACAATTAAAAGCCGTCTTAGGTACTTTACAAGAAGATATGAATTTCTTTAGCTTTGATAGATTTTTCTCGCCACATAACTCCTCGTGGATATATTTGAGAGAAGTGGCTTTAGAAATATTCGGTGTAAAACAAATTCCCAGTAAATCTCTCAGATCTGGAGCCGCATCCTGAGGGAGGCCATTTACAATGTTATCAACGTTCGTGAAATAACTTCCATGCTCCTTCTTTATTAAATTCTTTAGTTGTTTACTATTAAAACCTTTATCACTTATTTTAAAAGCACTCTTGATTTTTGATGCTGGAATATCTACTGCTGAAAACACAAAGCCTGCGGCGGCAGTAAGCATACCAATATTGACTTTGTTCTCTTTCACAAATAATTCCCCTGAAAGAATTTTGATTTTAAGATCATTGCTAATAGCATTAGAGCTTGTATCATCAAGTTTATTAGCTTTTATTTTTGCAATTTCATTAAGCTCAGTTCCCACCTCATAAACTCCTTGCCCCGCAAAGAGAACGACACCAATTTCTGGAGCCAAAATAGATCCTACCAACCCAACGCCACTCATGACTAAGCTAACGTTGGTCTTAAAGTCTTCATCCTCTGTTTTATGATTATTAGCTATATTGAGTAAAAAACAAAGATTACCAGAGTGCATCCCCAGTGCCCCAGGCACTCCCCTAGCTTTGTCTGCAAATTTTTGCGCAAGAAACGATTTAATTACGGCTGGATTCTCTATTATAAAAGGAGCCATTAATTCATCAATGGTACCTAGATCCTTGGCCAATCTATTTGATTTAAGCTCCATTTTTTTATTTTTCAGATTTGCAAGAGTTGTTTCAATATCTTGAATTTGATTCTTTTTAGCTTTAATAAAATGAGAAGATCTATGACCTCGTCGAGCTTTTCCTTCATTATTCTCCCAACCACGCCAAAATGTACATAATTTACTAAGCATATGTTCTGGATCAAAAGGCTTTAAAACATTCCCTCGGAGTATTTCGTCAAGTGAGTAGCCGACACCTCCAACCGCACTTCCCATAAGCACCCTTACAAACCATGGATTTTTAAACGCCTCCACTACCATTCGATCTGTACTTGTGAAAAATGGCTCTAAACCTTTCGATCGAATTGCTGAGTTCTTAATGGCTTTCAACCTTATTTGCGGCTCACAATAAGGATTATTCTTAGAGACTTTATAAAGGTGTTCGTTGACAGTCTTCAGTACGTAACCAGAGTGCATCTCGTAATAACTAAGAATTGCCTTGTGTTTATTTAAAGCTTTAGTCGTTTTTTTTATTACAAAATCAATTAACTCAGTAGATGTACTGTTTAAAGACTCTAAAAGGTTTTCGGATTCATCAGTGGACTCATTGGGGTTGTACTTTTTAAAGTCTTCTTGTTTTGAATCCCATAACTTGGACCAACGTAAATATTTCGTGTCAGCAACTTTTTTAACTGGATGTGAGACAGAGACGTTATCTGAGTGATTTTGGAGATATTTTGTAACAAATAAAGAATTACTTGTTAATTCGTCTACTTCCTCATTTTTCAAAAGCTCCCGACCACCAAGGCAGTTTGAATTACCATTAGATTTAGTATCAGGTTGCAATACAACATTTGATTTAGTTAAGAATTGAGTACAATTTCTCTCCATTTCAAATTCAGCGTTACCAAGTGCTCTTGAGTTTTGAATTTCATCTGGAAAATCTTTGATAATTTTCTCATATTCAGGACCAGCAATAGATAGACTTGGCAAAACAAGCACTAAACTAAAGAGTAAAAATAAACTAGTCTTACAATTTTTCACAATACGGTATCGGAATTTATTCGAGTAATATTTAGAATACAATCGCTAAAGAGCTATAAAAAAGGTAAAACTCAGGAGTGGTAAACAAACTCTATTTAATGTGTTGTTTTTACTTAATACGTCAAAAAAAATTCATTTTCCAAATAATTGAAGCTATAAGGAAATAAAGTAATACTAAACAAAGGACCACATCATGAAGAACTCTCTAATACTAATTGCATTTCAACTATTCTCTACTGCTCATGCTAGTAAAAGTATTATTACCGAAATTTTTTATACTGACCAAGCTAATCATACTATTTTATCTCTGATTTTAAATGACTCAAGTGAAGCTACAATCTATGATTCAAAGATTGTTGATAATATGAATTTTACCGAATTATCTAACAAGCATCTTACTCAGTTATCATTTTACCCTCGTTTTTGTAAAGATCTGGTGACGACAATCGACATATCAGATTGTGCTAGTCAATTACAAGAAGTTTTACCACCTGGTAACTTTTCTTATCTCTACATGAACGGTGATCAAAATAGTAGTGACTTTAAAATAATTCACCTCATTCATTCATCAAACACTGACATGAAAACTCTTACCACATTGATTATCCAAGATGAGAGGCTTAACGCTCAACAATAGTGATATCCGACATTTTTTGAATGATAGTATCTCTACTGTGCCAACTTGAAGTACCATTTTGTGACTCTCGAATTTTATATTCACACTTACCTTGGTAAAATCGGCTTCCGACAATAGTATTGATATGTGAAGTTAAAGCCCCTGTTGGAAAAGTATTTCCAACAGGAAGCCCCTTTATCAAACTCATTATAATTCTGTCATGAATCACACCTTTATTCTTTTTGGTATCTAATGATTGACACGAAAAAGGGGTTTCGATGTTTTTCCTATTTCTTTGATCCAAACACTTTGGAGCAGCAACACTCATAACAAACTGTAATTTACTCATCCCTTTGATGTCTCTCCCAGATACTGATAGCCCATTTTGAGCAACTAGCCTTCTAAACCGCATCTCGCTGGCAAAAACTTTTAAAAAGTGTTCATCGTAAATACCGTCTTTGTAAAGTTGCTCAATTTGACCTCTTCCCAAAAGCACCCCCCTCAGAACAGTGGTATACTCATGAAGAAAAGATCGCTTAGTTAATTTTTTAAAAAAGTACTCCAGTTTTAAGCTGAGAAGTGACCCTTCTTTAAATTTCGCATTTAAGCTGTACTTATTTATAGTATTTTTCAAAACAGTATGAAAAATGTTTTTAACTCTTTCAGGATCCAAGTGATCTTCACTATCTGATAAATCTAGTAGTTTTTCATAAAACTTAATTTGTGCAGCATCTAACTCAGCGATAAAGCTCGGCTCTGAAACCTTTGATTCTCCCTCAGATAAAGAAGTGAGGTAATTCCATTTATAAAGGTTAGAATAAAGGTTTGAGTCTAAAGGAGAACCCACTTTATCGACAAGAAATGTTCCCGTTTTAATTAATCTATCATCAAACTCATTCCAAAAAGAATCTAAATTTCGATATACCAATTCGAGTTCACTTGATTGATCATGGTATCTATATAAAAAATCAATAATATCAGTATCCATATAAAATGTCTTATTCACAGAATAGCTGTTTTTCTCTAAGGGCGAATAAGACTGAGGGCAGTAACCTTTTTCTTTAATCAGATCTAAAACTTTACAAGTAAATCCCCCATCAAGAGACTCTAGACTTGCTGTATTCTCCTTGTAAATTGCAGCTAGGTCTAAAAATGAAGCAATCGAGTCGCCTTTTGTGATTCCCACGATTAAGTTTTTAGCTGTATTGGCGTAACAGGTTCCCAAAGCTCCTTGGCTATCACGCTGAAGCTTATAAAAAGGACCTCTGGTTGGCAGAGTGTTATGAATGGTTTCATTTTCTAAATCGAGAGTATACCCATCCTCATTGCAATTATAAAATTTCGCATATCTAGCTTTGTGCTCATCAATTTCAGCCCTTAATGATATCTCTCTATCCTTATCTAATAAGCTGGTGTATTGGATTTTAAGTTGATTCTCTTTCTTTCTAAGTTCAACAAGTAAACTGATCACCTGTCTTCTGTCATTTTGAACTGAATAGATCGCTTTTTCAATATCGTCCTTACTAACCTCTAGTTTCTTTTTCAGTTTACTGATCTTAGGCATCAAGGACATAAGTAAATCATGTTTTCTATGTGGCTCATGACAATTTTTTATTGATAAATTGTTATTTAGATTGGCGAGACATTTCAGGTAGCTCAATGAAGACAGGTAAAGAACTTTGTCTTTGAAGTTTAGCTTTCTTTTCACACTGGAATGAGATCTTTTGGCCAAGGCTTTCAAAACATTCAAATTTCGATACATATCTCTATCAAAATCTCGAAGAGACATTTTATATTTTTGCTCAATTAGTAAACTCTCTTCAAACTTATTATTACTAATATAAATATTGTTCTTTATCTTCGAAAGCTGATAACGAACTGAGTTTATTTCCTTTCGCGTATTTGATTCAAAATTATTGGCCCAAGCACAAGTTACTGAAATTATGTACAGCAGTAATAAGCAAACAAATTTTTTCATAAGTTACTCCTAAAATTATTACTATTAAGTATTCAGCAAGAATCGTACCAATCTGGTCATTTTTATAGTCACTCAACACCGCGTTTTTAGTAGCGCTCAATTAAAAGCGACTGCACATCATATAAACAGAGGTATAGAAAATAGACATTTTTTACCTCTGAAACTGTCATATTGATCGATTTTTTGAGATGAGTTAATATAGAACTGGATCAAATAAAGCGTACGAGGAATTATATGAAGTTGAATTTTTTTATAATTACCGGGCTCATAATTCTGAGTAGTCTGGCCATTGCCAAAAAACCCGTTGTCTGTGGAATCACTATTAACTCCAATGACGAAATTAATTATTTTAAAAGTAGAAAGGATCTTTATGATGTGGTTGAGCTTTACTCCTCCGTGGACGAGAAGTCTTTTGTAAGTGACAGGCAGTCATCTGATAATATTGTAAAGACAATATGTGAAAATGCAGAAAGAAGTGGAAAGGTTTGTGACATGCTCGTGCTCTCAAGTCACGGTTCTGTCGACAATGAAGGTCAAACGTACTGGAGAACCGAAGGAGATCACGATGGGTCATCTAATGTCTTAAATAGTTTGGATTTAATTCGAGCATCTTGCGACAAAGGTTGTAAAAAAAATGTCTTTAGTGCCAAAATGAACCACTACTCTGCGTGCAGAACCGGTGTATGCTCTATGGATGGAAACCTTGGCGCCTCAGCTCCAAAATCGGGAATGAGTCCAGGTGCTTCAATTCTCCTTAGTCACCCTGATTCACTAGTGTGCGACGATAAAAACAATCTAATTTCATCAACTAATATCGGAGCAAACGGAGTTGGAGCTTCGGGCTCAGCAATCGTAAATGGATATAAAAACTTTTTTAGAAAACAAAGTTTGACTAATGCATTTTCAGACTTTGATGCAATCAACAATTCTGAAAAAGTTGTTTCTTGTATGATTGACTTTAGAAACTCATTACCAGCCTCCAGCAAAAATGATAAAGTAGCTATTGTTGGTAACGATATCAACATAAAGTGTAATAAAATAAAAAGAACAAGAGATATAATGTGTACACTTTTACAATTCGACAATAATGGAGTTAGTTATGGTAATGACTACAATCGTTTTAAGAATGAATTAAGCATAAAAGTCAAAAATCTTCACAATTCCGTATCAAGTTTTCAGGATATTTTAACTTTAATGCCAGCTATAAAATATGCTTTAATTAATGGAAAGTTATCCCCATATGACTTACAGAACATATTTAAAAACTTTAAGAAACCTCCTCTACAAGTAGACGGAGCGATCACAAGTTTTGGAAAAACACTTCTAGGATACTTTCCAAGTATTAGTATGGACCGCTTTGACTCAGAAGGAGTTAGCAGAGACCAATTCAATAAAAATATCGGCGGAGACCTTATTGATATTAAGATCTTTAGTTACATGGGTCTAATGCCAAGTTCAAGTGATCTTAACAAAATTAGAAAGTTAAATTTTACTACAGTAGATGGTGGAACTGGTGAGTATGAAAAAGTGATTTTTCTTAAAAACTATTCCTATATCGAAAAATATGCAAAAATGTCTAACGATAATTCACAGATGAGCATAGTTAAGAAGGTCAAATTTAGCTCCGGTTATACGAGAAATGTACTCTGTACAGGATCCCTAGAGGACCCTTATTCAGACTGTCAGAATCCACTAAATATTAAAACGTATAGACCCATTAAAAAAGTATCGAGTCATCCTGAAAATAAAACCAATAAAGATGTAGGTATAAAGAATAAAAGTAAGAATAATGAAAGTATGTTGTGGATAGACCCTAAAGCAAAGCCTCAGACACCTGAGTATAAGCAATACAAGCCTTGGCTTTCATTTCCCTAATTCATACTTTTTTTAACTAATCTGAAGATTTGGACTGCGTAATGTTGGAATTTCCGGGATACTTGGTAAATCTTTTCCTATTTAACCTTTTCCACTGATAAATTGTAGATGCATGCGTTTCGATAGTAGTAAAGATGATAAATCCCACTTGGCTGCAGAACGGCCTTAAAAACAATATGTTCGATAGCTCCATTTTGTATAAAACTAAAACTATTTGAATCCTCGAAAACCTGCTTAGAAACCCAATACTCATCGTCTCCCTCAAAAAAAATCTCTAAGGTTACAGAGTCGAAGTTAGTATTAATAGTTGATTGTGAGATCTCTATATTGGTATTTATAAAGTCTGAGCACTGCTTTCCTAGTAGAGACTCAACTTTTTGATGGTAAACATGATAAAGTCCTCTATGTAAATTAACTGAGTATAACTCGACTGCGTTGGAGTGAAATGAAATAAATACTGAAAAGAAAAAGATAAATACACGTAAAAACATTGAAGAGCTCCACAAACAATATTGGCCGACGCTACATTATAATCTAGATACTGGCAATATTAGAAAAAGAAAAGAAAATGATAATTTAAATACTACACAGCGCGTTTTCCCCGAAAACTAAGAAGCTTGCAACATCTCTCATATATTTTAATTTTCTAAATTGTGTCGAATTCTCAGGAGAGCGATTAAATAAAAATTTAAACAAGCCTCTTCTGAGCGCTTTGTTTATAAAATTCAATCTACCAAATTACCAACTCTCATTATTTGGGGCAAAAAGGATGAACGAATATTTTTTACAGTTTGGTAATAAGTATTAAAACCTAAGGCATCCAATCATCTTCCATCCAGTCTAAAATGGGGTAAGGATACCCTGATGTGGAAAACTTCCAATCGCGACCTCCGGCTGGATTGAAGTCCCAAGAACCGTAAATAGTATCAAAATTCGTTTGATTTATCATTTGTGTTTGTGAGAATTCTTCAACACCAGCTTCTACATACGGAGAAGACAAGCTATCTCTCAAGTAAAAAACTCCGTCATTAAAGGTTAAAGGGTTTGTTCCCCTTGAAATAGGCGTGGAGGTTGCATGGATATTTTTAATAAAAACGCTTTCAGAATGAACAGGCGCTACATAAACCTTACTTACGATAGAATTTTGATAACTAATACCTGCAACACCCCCTCCCCCAGAACTTGCATCGATCTGGCCTGCAAAAAAGGAGTTCTTAAGTTCAAGACCATCGAAACGTCCAACTAGTCCTCCAATTTCTACACTTGCTGATTTTAATTTTGCAGTAGAGTAAGAGTTATGAATATAATGACCAGGTATTATTAAACTAGAAAGTCCTCCGACTCTACCGTTAACACTACTAAATACCCCTCGGGCAGAGCAATTAGAAAAGCCCTGAGCTCTACTTATACCTGAAAGCTCACCAGCCGCATCTATCTTTCCATAAAAATGGGAATTAATTGTACCTACTCCACCAATTCCATTAGCTGAGCCAGAAGGACTATTTAATTCTGCATACACATAATAATCTGCAACAGCAGAACGTCCCTCTCTAACAGCGCCACTGACTCCGGTTTGGCCAGTCATATTTGCAACTATTAATCCTTCATTCATTGTCACAGACTGATTATAGTCTAATGCTCCTACGGCAAAAGAACTAGTCGAAGTTATATCACCAATAAATTGCAGATTCATTAAACCCAGATATCCAGCCGAATTTACTGCAGCTCCACTTGCACTACCGGATGCCAGAACTTGCCCCTGCAAAAAACTATCATAAGACCCACTGGTACCAAGTGGAGCAGCCGAAAGTCCGCTCAGTTGCATATTTAAAGCTTGTACTCTACGAATACTACTTCCACCACGATTCGGTCCACCAATTACAGAAACATTTGTCTGGCCTGGATCTATCAACGCGTAATCAATTAGTTTATAACCATTTCCATCGAAGCTAAAAGCGGAATTAAAGAGCGTTATATCATTACTAACTCCAGCACTAAAAGTAATATCGTCCATCAAAATAAAATCGTCATCTCCAGCGGAGGTATTCGCATGATCATTTGTTTCTGATATCGCAGCTAAAAATTGGGCCTCACTACAAATTTGCCAAGGGTCTGCATCTATACCTGATCCCCCACCGTAAGGCAGCGCTGCAGGATTACAAGTTGTAATTGATGGATCACCACCACTACCGGAAAGTACCACATTCCTAGTTGAGTGCCCTGAGTTATAATTCAAAGAAAAGTTCGCTGTTTTTGCTCCTGTAGATTGAGGCTTAAACTCAATCACGACAACGCAATAAGTGTTCGCTGGAATAATATTTGAAGCTGGACACTGATGGCTAAACGGTGTTGCAAAAACGCCGGGATAACTCCCACCGTAATAGTTAAAGTCAGTAGTGTTAGATAAATTTGTTGAATCTATTTGAACTGAGGCATTAGAGTCATTGTTAATGACAATAGCTCGAAGAAAACCTGGTGCACGCCCAGCGTGATTCATTCCAAAAGGAATCACAGAAAAGTTTAGAGTTGGCGGTCCAAGCTCTAATTTTACCCCTCTACCTTTAAGTGAATAAGTAGTACTAACGTTACTTATTCCGTTATCGTAGGAGACCGTAAAATTTCCTGACTCATAAAAATCAAGCGCCGTAGGACTAAAACTCAAAGTTAAAGTACAAAAGTTTCCAGCACTCAGAGTCGATGTACAATCATTAGAGACAAAGCTAAAAGCTGGTGTAGAGAAACCTGAAAAATCGAAGGCGAGATTTTCAGCATCAACCGTTCCAGAGGGATTAGCAAAAATAAATGATTTATTAAAAGTAGAACCTATGGCAACTCTTTCAAGGTTAGTATCACCACTTAACTTAAGGGCTGTACTACCACTAAAATCATAAACTCCTGTATCAGCTCTGTAACCATATTCATTCACGATTCTAAAGAATACATCCATAGCTTCGCCCAAGTCTGGTGCCCGACAAATAACAGGCAAGGAGCTCACAATAGTACAAGGAGCTACATAACTATTGTCTGAGTCTTTAAAAATGCTTATGGTCGGTGGGGACACAACACTTAGCCCCGATCCCGATATAGTCACATCTCCACCGGTAAAAACTGTTTTTGTAGGCGAGAATCCCGTTGAAATTGGTTTATTAACAAAATTTGTATTAAAAGAAGAGCTTTGCCCATCAAGATTTGTGATAACAAAATTGAATCCTCCAGCGCTACTCATTGCAGGCAATGTGGTACACCTGATCTGATTAGAATTAAAAGAACTACAATTTGGTACATTTAAAGAAGCAAGCCTTACACTCACGCCCGCGACAAAATATTTCCCCGTCAGGGTTAAAGTAAAGTTTGAAACCCCATTATTCAAAACCCCATCCACCGGAAGCGCTGTCACTCCCGAACCTCCAAAACTGATTCCCGTAATAATAGGCGCTGGCGTCAAAGTTAAAGCGTTCAAAAGTGAAGACGTTCCTCCATCTGGCGTCACGACTTCAATACTTGGAATCACTCCTGATGTGCTCATCGTATCTGTCTGGTTAGGTGTAAGCACTGGTGTAAAACATTCCAGTGTCGTGGAATTTACCACATTGACTGATGTACACGGCGAATTCGGAAGATTGGGATGACTTATATTTACCAAACTTCCACTTATAAAATTTGTCCCCGTTAAAACTATCCTCGTTGGTATTGTTCCAGGTGTTATCGCCGGACTTACACTCGTTATTACTGTCGCTCCCACATATCTAAAACCTCCTGCCTGGGAGTAACTATCCCCGACCTTACTCGCCGAAACACTTACCAAACCTGAAGCCCCACTAGGTGGCGCAAGGCAAGTCGCTGAAGTTGAAGAAAGGATCTGCGTCGACAGACAAGGTGTTCCGCCCAACGCAAAAGTTGTATCGCTCGTAAACTTTGAACCGTTTATATAAACCACATATCCTCCACCCAAACCTCCGTTTGAAGGATAGATACTCGTGATCAAAAATCCAAGAGAGCTCGATTCTCCACCGTCTCCCACCGCTTCTTTAGATCCGAAAACCTCTTTCGCATCCTCGCTATTCATACAAGACATTCCTAAAAAGAAAACTAAAATCAAAGATATAAATGAACTCAATTTCTCCCCCTCTGTCTCATAAATATTTTAACACCTTGTCTCATCTACTATGTCTTATAGTAGATTAATCAAACGATTCTCAAATATCGCCAAGCTTTTATGCCACTTTACCAAGCGAGAAGCTTCCCGCCTTCAAACGGACTCGCTCTCGAAGCTCACTCAATTTATTATCGTTATAATGACTCTTCAGCTTCCTTTGCTCTTCAACAAAAGAATCAAACCATTCAAGCTCCAGTTTTCCGACTTGTCCTCGCACTCTTTCAAGGACATCTTCACTGTAACCGTAAAAAACTAAAGAAAGATCCTTAGCACTCATCCCAAGATTTTCTATAGAGTCGACATAACCTAAAACTGAATCAAACTTATTTCCGAACTCAACATAACTTCTCTCATCCTCTGCAAAGCTCTGTGGTCGGGTCAAATCAAAACACGCCTCTTCAAAATTAACATCCACTGAAGCATCAAGTTTTTTATCTAAAAATCTAACCATACTTGCCTCAAGAGTTTTTACGACCTCTCCGTGTAGATCAGAAAAATCAAAATTCACAACCTGGTGACGAATATCTTCCGGTAAAATCTCTCGCAACCTCTCCTTAACCATCGGCGGAGCATGGTAGTAACTCAAAATAAGAAATGTCGTATCAAACTTTGATTGCTCAAGCATCTCAAGCACCACCTCTTCTCCCAAATAACCTATACTCCAGCTGAGAGCGCTTAATGATAATCGATTGTATTCATGAGCTTTTTGCACTAAGTATCTAGCAAGGTCCGCAACTTTCTCTTCTTCTTCAGAATCAAACCCATTGGAACTAATACTCCTTAATTTATTCTGTATCACTTCGTATTTATTTGCCGGCAAGTACTGACCAATAAGGGTATTGAGTGCCGAGCTATTTTTATCATCTGCACTCAAATCATTAAACGCCAAAGACAAGGATTTTTCCGAAAATTTATTCCAAAAATTATCTCTGGATAAAATATCAATATAGTGTCCTCTAGGTATTTGAGGGGGAAGAGAGCTTATTTTGTCATGGTTTTGAGATTCAGGACTATAAGACGTACTTGCCTCTTTCTTTTTATTTCTCACTAAAAGAAGACCTATGACAAAAAATATTCCCAGAACCAGTGCTGAAAAAATCAGCGCTGCAGCTACTGCGTACTTCGTTAGAAAACTCTCAAGTTCACTAGCTTTAGGCGTCTTCACAACAACACTAGGCAAAGCTTTAGCCGCTAGAGAGATCGCTTCAAAACTTGTTTTTAGGCGCGCTCCAGAAATATTAATTTCCGACTTCACAAATTTACGAATTTTACTCTGAATGTCCTCGGAAAGAGCTTTTTTAGAAAAAACTCTTATATCGATACGGCGAATTTTAAATTTCTCCGATACTCCAAGTGAGACTTTACCAAGTCCTAGTGGCAAAAAATTTGACTCTTCTTTTTTGAGAACGACCCCACTGAATTTTACCCTCGTCAAAGTTCCCATCTCAGCACCAAGTTTTATCAGCGAATTTGTCAAAGATCGAGAAAGATCATTTTCAAAGTCTTGAACCTGTGAGATTTCGATAGGGTTTGCGTAGGAAGAAATTGCCGCCAAGGCCATAAAGATAGAAAATAGGTATAGATTTAAACGAATCAAGCTATCCCTCCATTGATTTAGCAGCTGTTTTTAAACTTATCGTTAAAAAGAAGAATTACTTTAGCTATAAATAACTTTAGATATAAAGAGACCTAGTCAATCCAATAGACTGATTTAATAAGGTTTTTGCCCCACCTAAGTCCTCAAAAATCATTCAACATAAGCTATTTTTTAATAAAAATAGCTTTATAATTCATAAAGCTTAGTCTGTAATATGTTCAATTTTATATATAATTTTTAGAAATCGAGATATTTTAGTATTACTAGATAACTAACCCGGAGATAACATGAAAGTATTTACGTCAATTATCCTAATTATTGCGAGCATGAACATTTTTGCAACCCCATTAACTCTTGAATGCAGAATTGAGTTTGATTCACTTGAAAATGAGGATGAGTCAACTATGGTAGTAAGAATGAACAGCTTTAAAAAAGATGGAACATTAATGTTTGAGAAATCTGTAGATAACCTGCAAACATATTTTTTCCCTGACTTTGGCCCTGCTGTATGGCACTCAGATGCAAAACTAAAAATAGAAGCTCAGCTAAATGAATCTAAACTAACCTATAAGTATAGATTTTATAATCATATGAGGAATAGAAATTCCTTAAGCTTAGTCTTCGATGAAACAAGAGAAATTTTTATTAGTATGGACGATGTTGACCGAGATGGATTTGATTCCTTTGATCAAGAAGATGGTCTCCTTATATCAGAGAAGGTTATTAATGAAAGCTGGATAAATAAAAGAGCCTACAAACTTGAATCTTGTCGCTTATACAACAAATATAACTAATATCATTAGGTTTTAGGGTGGGTAAAAATACTCTAAAGCCTGTGTAAACTTGTATTACCTCTGCTCAATTTCGATTTCTACTTTTCTCATAAATTTATAATTAGGCTTAACTTCCCCTGTTGATTCTTTTGAAGAACGACTAGAAATAATAACAAAATCTTTATCAAATCCTTCATCTATAAGAAGGTTCATAGCTGAAATAGCTCTTAAAGCTCTCAACTCCCAATTACCTGTAACTAAACGTTTTGTTCTTTTTGAAACTTTTTGAGGGTCTGTGAGTCCATAAATTTTAATTTTTATTTTATCAGAATAGTTTTTAAGCGATTGATAAAATTTTTTTAAATGCAAAACACCCTCTTTATTTAGCAAATATTCCCCTGAGTCAAAGAAGTTTTTATTTGGGAATTTCACGACAACTTTGTCACCTCTTATTTTCATTTCGGCATCTAATTCAGAACCAATTGAACTCATAACACCACTCATGAGTTCTCTATTTGTAATATCTTCAACTGTTTTCTCAGGGGGGGTAAAAGTCATACTTACAATAAAGTAAATCAAAAGAAGAGACAACAAATCTACAAAACTTAATATCCAATCATCTCGATCTTCGCTGCTCTGCCTCACTCTAAAATTTCTAATTGTCCTTTTCATACAAATTTAACCTTTCTAAAACATGAGCTTTAGATTTATCTGAAAAGAGAAGATCACATGTCTGCAGAAAAAGATTATCCAAAAACAGTAATTCAGTGGCTCGATTTTTTATTTTCTCTGCAAAAGGCAAAATTATTATATTTGCTAAAAGTATACCGTACAAGGTTGATAGCATCGCTGTCGCAACGTGTATTCCCAAACTATTGGGGTCAGAGTCCCCCCCCAAAGAGCCAAATACACCCACCATACTAAATACCGTACCAACCATGCCAAATGCTGGAGGATATTTACCAAGATTTTTTATTCTCTCACACACCAGAATAGCTTTTTCATACTTCGATTGTATCTCAGTTTGAATAAGATCCAGTTGAGAGTCTGTATCGATACCAATCCCTCTATACTTTATAACATTTGAAGTGAGATGATATTTTGAAGGCTTTAGCTCTCCTCTATAAAAACCTTCAACAAATTCTCTTAAATCTTGATAAAAATCTAATTTAGAGATTCTCTTCTTATTAATGAACTCTTCTCTAAAAGTGTCTATTATAATATTCATGCTATTCGATAAAAGAAATGCACACAATGTTCCACTTAATACGATTAAAAAGCCAGGAAAGTTAATATAAGATTGAGGGTCAATACCTGTTCCAGCAAAAAGGTAATAGACAGAACCCACAGCTACTAATATAAAAAAAAGGTAATTCATTTAGCATCCTTTAACTTTAATGACCTTAATAGATCATTTGCCATCTTAAGAACGAACGGATCATTTGTTTTGTCCTTAACGACGTAATTAAAGAGACTGTGAGCTTTTGATCTTTCGCCCTTTAAGTAAGCCAGACTGCCATCAGCAATTGTAATAATTGAGCTTGATGAGCTAATCATCTTTTTCAGTTTATTCAACTCCTCTTCAGCTTCATTGATGAGTTTTTGGGAAACATAATACTGAAACTTCAAAAATGTGATTGCATATTTTTCTACTTTTTCAGAGATGATATTTGATTGGTATTGACTAGACCATAAAGATAATTGATCCATGTTTAATACAATTTTTGTATTATGCTTTTTTACTGATTCATTAACGAATAAAATATCTCTGGACTGAAAATCATTTTTCTCAAGGATGAACCTTCGAGGCTTACCAAAGTCACCCTCAATTGTATAAGGGACATTGGATCGAAAGGTACTTGCTCCGCCAATAATTTCTGAGACTTTGACACCATTTTCATTTGAATTTATAGTTATCGAGCCATTCGCAACGAGGCTAAAACTTAACACAAATATAAATTTCATATTCTAAACTCCATTCCTAAACCTAACTGATGAAAAATTATATCTCTATTGAGACTACCTATGAAGTCGACCCCATAAATAAAAATCAGCTTATAATCTGACATAAATAGTTCCATATGCCTCAACCTCAATCCTGGGCCTGTGTAACTAGCGTCACTTTCATTAATGAGAACTTTTCTCGTTACGTATAGAAAGCTTATGGACTGATACCTCTTCGGTGAGCTTTCTATTTTATCATTTAAGATTTGAAAAGATTTATCGCTGCATAAAGTCAAGCAATATGTATAACCCAAGTTTAAGCCATAAAGCAAAGAGGTAGATGACTCACTAGCTAGTATAGCATCTCCACCTATCTCATAATAGTGGTTTTCCGTAAGTGGTTTTTTCAATGTGCCACTAACCATCCCTACCCCGGTCAAGCTTGCGCCACCGCTCGACACTGAATAGCCATTCGCAGCCAAAGAAACTGCACTATTTAGTGTTGCAGTATACGCCTTCGTTGATAAGATTAAAAAAATTAATGACAAGTAGTTCAAATGTAATTCCTATTTTTTACTCATATTAAAATTGTAAACTCATTTTAGCAATCGTTTTAAGGAATCTCATAAGGCTTTTGGCTAAACTTTAACTCCACAGCTTGAAAAGGTGGAGCTACAGATACGTAAAAGAGCGTTTTTATATCTTTGTAATCAATAAGAAGACTTCGAGAAGACTGTGCCTTTAAGTTAAATCTTTTGATAACTCCCTTATCACTGGCTATTTCTGAACGTATATCCTCAAAGGTATTATTTTTTACAATGACAGATATATTATCAGATTTAGCTTTAGGAGATGTCACCATAACTTTCTGATCTTCCACAGTCACAATAAATGCTTCTGTAAACTCTTCTGCACAGGCATAAAAACTTAAAATGAATAACAAAATTTTCATAGCATTAATCTCATTTTTGATAATTCTTTTATCTCATCTCGCATCTGAGCAGCCACTTCAAATTCAAGATTCTTAGAAGCTTCTCGCATACTTCTCTTAAGATCTTCTATCTTAGCATCTATTGCTTGCGGGGTCATCTCATCAAGAATTTCTCGAACTTCTCTGCCAGTAGTTGACGATTTTGTTTTGTTTTTGCGAAGCATATCAATAACTCCGCCAGAGATACTCTTATTTATCGTTGTGGGTGTGATGCCATGCTTTTCGTTGTACTCGATTTGTTTAGTTCTTCTTTCTGCTGTTGTATCTATCGCCTCTTTCATACTCTTTGTGATCTTATAGCCATAGAGAATAACTCTCCCTTCTGAGTTTCGGGCGGCTCGTCCAATGGTTTGAACTAATGATCGCGTTGATCTAAGAAAGCCTTCCTTATCGGCGTCCATAATTCCAACAAGACTTACTTCTGGAAGGTCGAGTCCTTCTCTTAAAAGATTTATCCCAACGAGAATATCAAATCCGCCCTCTCGCAGTTCTTTGAGAATCTCCATTCTCTCAATAGTATCAATATCGGAGTGGAGATACTTTATTCGCATCCCAGCACTTTTATAAAAAGTCGTAAGTTCCTCTGATAACTTTTTAGTCAGCGTCGTGATGAGAACTCTATCGCCTTTTTTGATGGTTGCTTTTGCCTCGATCAACATATCATCGACTTGAGAGGAGGCATCTTTAACTTCAATAATAGGATCTAGAAGTCCCGTTGGTCTAATAATCTGTTCGGTATATTCTCCCATACATTTTTCCAACTCATAATTCGCTGGAGTTGCACTGACGTAGAGGATCTGATCAAGTCTTTTTTCAAACTCATCGAATTTTAAAGGTCTATTATCCAAAGCTGAAGGAAGCCTAAATCCGTAATCCACAAGATTTTGTTTTCTCGACCTATCACCTTTGTACATTCCTCCAACCTGAGAGACAGTAACGTGAGACTCATCAATAATCATGAGGAAGTCTTTTTCGAAATAGTCAATTAGGGTTGGGGGTGCCTCACCAGGTGAAGCTCCAGTGAGATGTCGGGAGTAGTTTTCAATTCCCGAACAAAAGCCCATCTCTTCGAGCATTTCTAGGTCTAACATTGTTCGTTGTTCAAGGCGCTGTTTTTCGACAAGCTTATTTTTTTCAGTGAGATCAATAAGTGTTTCTCGAAGTTCAGTTTGAATCGTTCCAAGAGCCGTCTTTAGCTTCTCCTCTCCGACAACGTAGTGACTTGACGGAAAGATTGTGGTGCTTGAGAGCTTCGCAAGAATTTGTCCTCTGAGAGGATCGACTTTATAGATTCCGTCGATCTCATCGTCAAAGAATTCGATTCTAATAACATTTGCATCTTCATAAGCTGGATAAACTTCTACGGAGTCACCGCGGACCCTAAAAGTTCCCCTTGAGAAATCAATGTCATTTCTTTGATATTGAACGGCAACAAGCTCTCTTAAAAATTCGTCTCGATCTTTTGTATCTCCGACAAATAGTTTAAGTCTTTGACCACCGTATTCCTCAGGGGATCCTATACCATAAATACAGCTGACACTTGAGATGACGATAACATCTTCTCGCTCTAAAAGACTTCTTGTGGCTGAATGTCTAAGCTTATCAATTTCATCGTTAACACTAGAGTCCTTCTCTATATAGGTGTCTGAACCTGGAACGTAAGCTTCCGGTTGGTAGTAATCGTAATAAGAGACAAAGTACTCGACAGCGTTATCGGGAAAAAATTCCTTAAACTCAGCAAACAGCTGAGCGGCAAGAGTTTTATTATGGGCAAGTATTAAAGTTTTCTTTCCAATATTTTGGATGATATTGGCCATAGTGAACGTTTTTCCCGAACCAGTAACTCCCAGAAGTGTTTGATGCTTTTGTCCATTTTTCAACCCCTTGGTCAGACTCTTAATGGCCTGAGGTTGATCACCTGTAGGTTTAAATTTGGAGACTAAATTGAAATTCGCTTTTGCCATGGAGGAATTATCGCATTTTTCACTAGACATTTTAAGTGAATTTAAGCAATCTAGGATAAATAAACGTACACTTTTGGGGTATATGACACATCTGATGCAACACACAAGCTCACGTGCCAACTTGGTTGATAAAAACCTCCCTAATCTCATTTTCTCACTCAATCATTTTCAATTTTTAAAGGAGCTCTCTTATCAGGCATCTAACAGCTATTAATGATTTAACAGTTGATTGTATTTATTCCCTTTTAGAGAAATCCCAATTTTATTCCCAAAAGATCAAAAACAGAGAAAGTTTCAAGCAGAGTCTTCACGGTGACGTTGTGGCCAATCTTTTTTTTGAAAACTCTACCAGAACAAAATTTTCTTTTGAAGTGGCCGCAAAGAGATTGGGCGCTCATGTTTTAAACTTTAGTGAATCCAACTCCTCTTTATCAAAAGGGGAAACCCTTTATGATACTTTAAAAAGTTTTGAAAGCTTTGGTGTGGACACCGCAATTATTAGACATTCTGATGATCACTTCATCAAAAGTATTTGTGGAGATTTCAACTATTCTGTCATCAATGCAGGTGCTGGAAAATATCAACATCCAAGTCAGTCTCTTTTAGATGTTTTTACTCTACAAGAAGAATTCAAAAAACTTGAAGGGCTAACAGTGGCAATTTGTGGAGATATAAATTCTTCTCGTGTCGCAAAGTCAGATATTGATATTTTTAAGCTTCTTGGAATAAACGTTTTATTAAGTGGGCCCCAGAGTCTTCTTCCTGCTAAAAAAGATCTTCCCTCCCACTGTGAAGTTGTAAATTTAAAAGAGGCGGCACAAGAAGCTGACGCCCTTATGTTTTTAAGAGTTCAACATGAAAGACATCAAATGTTTGAGCTCGATATTAAAGACTATAATAAAAACTTTGGTTTAAATGATGAGCTTCTATCTCTGATGAAAAAGAAATCGATCATTATGCATCCGGGTCCTGTGAATAGAGATGTTGAGATTCTCAATCACCTCGTTGAATGTGATAGATCAAGAATTTTTAAACAAATGGAAAATGGTGTCTATACGAGAATGGCGATATTAGATTGGTTAAAACCACAAAGGTAGTGATGAATAAAATTAAATTAGTTTTAGAAAATGGAAGTGAATACGAGGGCTTCTCTTTTGGCCATGAAAGTGAGCAAAGCATTTTGGGAGAAATTGTTTTTAATACGAGTATGACAGGTTACCAAGAGATCTTCACTGATCCCTCTTACTGTGACCAGGTTGTAGTTATGACGTATCCACTTCAGGGAAACTATGGCTTTAATCAAGGCGATAGCGAGAACCTAAAACCTCATCTCAATGCCGTCGTTGTCAGTGAGGTCTGTGATCAACCTAGTAACTGGCGAAACGAAGAGACGATGAGTAATTTTTTAAAGCGTCATAAGATTCCTGGAATTTATGGTGTCGATACGAGGGCGATCACAAAAGAGATAAGAGATCATGGCTCAATGAAGTGCCTTCATCGTCAAAGACTCTTCTTCAATTGATTTTTCTAAAAGTTTACTTACTGACCAAGTAAGAAGAGTCAGCGTAAAAAGCCCCATGCACTTTCCCAATCATAAAGGTCCCACAGTCGTGCTGGTTGACTTTGGATTTAAAAAAAATATTTTAACTTCTCTTCTTGAAAGAGGCTGCGATGTTATTATCGTCCCCTTTGATACGGACTTTGAAACCATAAAAACCTTTAAGCCTAAAGGAATTTTATTATCAAATGGTCCCGGTGATCCGAAGGATATAAAGCACGTCGTACCGACGATTAAAAAACTTCAGGAAACCTATCCCCTATTTGCGATTTGTATGGGACATCAGATTTTTGCCCTTGCCAATAATGCTAATACATTAAAAATGAAATTTGGTCACCGAGGAGCGAATCACCCGGTATTAGATTTTAAAAATGATAGAGTCTATATTACTTCTCAAAATCATGGCTATGCCGTGGAGCCAAAGTCTATAGACGAAACAGTACTTGAAGTTACTCAAGTCAACTTAAATGATAAAACGATTGAGGGCTTAAGACATAAATCTCGAGACGCATTTTCGGTGCAGTATCACCCAGAAGCGAGCCCAGGCCCCAATGATACCAAATTTTTATTTGATGAATTCTACAACCTACTTGTAAGGGATGAAAATGCCAAAAGATAATACGTTAAAAAAAATACTCGTCATTGGATCAGGACCAATTGTCATCGGCCAAGCTGCTGAGTTTGACTACTCTGGCTCTCAAGCGATTGAAGCATTAAAAGAAGAAGGAATAGAAGCTATTCTAATTAACTCAAATCCAGCCACCTATATGACTGACAAAGGCTTAGCCGATAAAGTTTATATGGAGCCCCTTACTCCAGAGTTTGTAAAAAAAATAATCTATAAAGAAAGACCTGATGCTGTCTTGCCTACTCTTGGTGGACAAACTGGTCTTAACCTCGCCCTAACTTTGGCCCAAGAGGGATTCTTTGCTAAAGAGAGAGTAAGCACTTTTAGGTGTTAATCTAAACACGATCGAGCAAGCTGAAGATAGAGAACTCTTTAAGCAACTCATGCTTAAACTAGGTGAACCTATTCCCGACAGTCAAACAGTTAGTAATCTATCCGAAGCTTTAGAGTTTGCCAAAACGATAGGCTATCCTCTTATTATCAGACCGGCTTTTACCCTTGGTGGTACGGGGGGTGGAATCGCTTACAATGATGATGACTACATGAGAATTGTTGATTCCGGATTAAAAAATTCTCCCATAAACCAATGTCTCGTTGAAAGAAGTATCGCTGGTTTTAAAGAAGTTGAGTATGAAATCGTCAGAGATGCGAAAGATAACTGTATCGTTGTCTGTAATATGGAAAATTTTGATCCCGTTGGAGTTCATACCGGTGATTCCATTGTGGTGGCTCCTAGTCAAACGCTTTCAGATAAAGAGTATCAAATTCTAAGAGATTGTTCATTAAAGCTTATTCGGGCATTAAAAATTGAGGGTGGATGTAATGTTCAATTAGCTCTAGACCCCCATAGTTTTAATTACTATGTCATTGAAGTAAATCCTAGAGTTTCAAGATCTTCGGCTCTCGCATCAAAAGCCACTGGATATCCCATCGCTAAAGTTGCGACAAAAATCGCGATTGGCTACTCCATGGATGAGATTATAAACCGAGTAACAGGCAAGACATACGCATGTTTCGAACCAGCACTGGATTATATAGTAACTAAGATTCCAAGGTGGCCTTTCGATAAATTTTTAAGTGCGGACCGATCTCTTGGAACCCAGATGAAAGCCACTGGAGAGGTGATGGCCATAGGTCGAAACTTTGAGGAGTCGCTTTTAAAAGCTGTGCGCTCACTGGAGATAAAACGTCCCTATCTTTATGCAAAAGAATTAGTCAAAGTGATACAAACCATTTATTAGAACGCATAAAAATTGCTGTGATGAAAGATTATTTATCCTCATGAGCTTTTCAGAAGAAATGTCCCCATTAAACAGATTTTTGAAAACACAAAAATTGATATGTGGTTTTTGGATAAAATGAAAAACATCTCTACAATTGAACAAGATATTTCCCAAAAAGATCTGACCGATGAGACGATAAAAAAGCTAAAAAATATGGTTTTCTTAATCAGACCATTTCAAGCTATTCGAATATTAATATCAAAGAAATTGATGAAAAAGTTAAAGCCCTGGGACTTATTCCGTCTTTAAAATGGTCGACACCTGTGCCGCCGAATTTGAATCTTCAACGCCTTATTACTATTCTACCTACGAGAAAGTTAATGAATCAAAGCCAAGTGATAAGAAGAAAGTTATCGTTCTTGGCTCTGGACCGATTAGAATTGGACAAGGTGTTGAGTTTGACTATTCTACAGTTCACGCCATTAAAGCCCTTCAGAAAATGAATATAGAGGCAATCGTCATCAACAATAATCCAGAGACGGTTTCAACTGACTTTAGCACCAGTGACAAACTCTATTTCGAGCCTCTTCATATTGAAGATGTTATGCATATTATTAATCTGGAGAAGCCAGTTGGAGTCATTGCCCAGTTTGGAGGACAAACCGCGATCAATCTTGTGGATGAGCTAGAAAGCCGTGGTGTAAAGATCTTGGGAACCAGTAAAGAGAGTATTGATCTGGCAGAAGACAGAGAAAAGTTTGAACACCTCCTAAGAAAACTTGATATCGCTCAACCCATTGGTACATCTGTAAGGGATATTGATTCCGCAATCCTAAAGAGTAAAGATCTTGGTTACCCCCTGATGCTTAGACCAAGTTATGTCATCGGTGGTCAAGCTATGGAAATCGTCTATTCCGACTCTGAACTTTCTCGTTACATGAAAAACGCCCTAGAGGTTTGGCCAAATGAAGCTGTTCTCATGGACAGATATATGATTGGAACAGAGGTTGAAGTTGATGCCATCACAGATGGTATTGATGTTTATATTCCTGGGATTATGGAGCATATTGAAAAAGCGGGAGTTCATTCCGGGGATTCATTTGCCGTCTATCCCCCACAGAACCTCTCCACTGCCGTTCAAAAGCAACTGATACAGATAACAACCAAGATTGCTAATGCCATAAAAAACATAGGGCTTATTAATATCCAGTTTGTCATAAAGTCCGAGCAGGTTTATGTTCTCGAAGTCAATCCTAGATCTTCAAGAACAATTCCATTTCTCTCAAAAGTGACAGACACCCCTATGGCCCAAATCGCGACAAGGGCCATTATGGGCGAGAGCTTAAAGGATCAAGGCTTCAAAAGCGGTCTAAAACCAGAGATGGATGAAGTAAGCGTAAAAGCTCCAGTTTTTAGCTTCTCGAAGTTAAAAGATGTCGATACAGCTTTAGGGCCAGAGATGAAATCAACGGGAGAGGCCATTGGCCGAGGACTTACAATGCAAAAAGCATTGAAGAAAGCTTTTATCGCATCCGGAGTGAAAGTTCCCTGACTCTGGAACTATTCTTGTCACTATTGCAGATAAACACAAAGAAGAAAATCTTCCCATGCTTAAACGATTTGCGGCTTGTGGATTTAACTTTTTAGCTACCAGTGGAACAGCAAAGTTTCTTAAAGAAAATGACCTCTATGTTAGCGAGGTCGAAAAAATTGGACGAGCTGATAGAGATATCCTCTTTGAAATAAGAAATGGAAATGTAGACATCATCATCAACACAATAACGAAAGGAAAAAATGTTGAAAGTGATGGTTTTCAAATGAGACGAATCGCCGCTGAAAATGGAATCATCTGTATGACCTCTTTAGATACGACAAATGCTCTTCTAGAAGTTATCGAGATTAATTCCAGTCAAGTGATGGCTTTATGAAAGACAGGGTCATCGTCGCCTTAGATACTCAAGACCAATTATCTCTGGACACCTTACTCAAAGAGCTTAAGGATGAAGTCCAGTTTGTAAAAGTTGGGATGGAACTTTTCTACACTTTTGGTCCACAAATTGTGACTCAGCTCAAAGAGATGAACTATAAAGTTTTCCTAGATTTAAAACTTCACGATATCCCTAATACAGTAAAGAGTTCAGTAAAAGTAATCACCAAACTTGGAGCCGATATAATAAATGTCCATGCAAGGGGTGGAAAACAAATGTTGGAAGCAGCCGTTGAAGGAGTCAATGAAGCGATGGCTGAACATCCTGAACTTTTAAGACCGAAGCTCATTGGCGTCACTCAACTTACTAGCACGACCGAAGACTCCCTAAAAGAAGATATGGGAATCGACATTAATCTTAGCCAAAATATTTTGCACCTCTCAAAGCTATGCTTTAACAGTGGACTTGACGGTGTGGTCTGCTCAGCTTTTGAGGTTAAAATGATTAAAGAGACGACGTCTCAAAATTTTCTTTGCATCACTCCTGGCATAAGACCACTCAATTCATCGGTCAATGATCAAAAAAGGGTGATGACACCAGCCCAGGCTATAGCAGCAGGTAGTGACTACCTGGTCATAGGTCGACCGATAACCAAGGCGAGCTCACCAAAGAACGCTTTTAAAGATATTATGAAGGAGCTCATATGAATCCCAAAATCTCAGAAATTCTTTTAAAAATAAAAGCCGTTCACCTTCAGCCAGATAATTTTTTTACATGGACCTCTGGTATAGAGTCTCCAATCTACTGTGATAACAGGCAAATAATCTCTTATCCTCAACATCGAAAGGTTGTTGTAGATGAATTCGTGGACTATATAAAAACAAACTTTCCCGACACAGACCTTATTGCCGGAACTGCAACTGCTGGAATCCCTTGGCTGCTTGGATTGCTCATGACCTCTCTGTTCCTATGATCTATATAAGAGGAGGCTCTAAAGAACATGGACTTAAAAATGCAATAGAGGGGCACGTCTCAGCAGGCCAGAAAGTTCTCATCATAGAGGATCTAATTTCTACTGGAAAATCAAGCATTGCAGCGGCTGTCGAAGCCACTAATGCAAGCCTTGAGGTGCAAGCTGTCCTTTCAATCTTTAATTATGGTTTTAATAAAGCCCGAGTTGAGTTTGAGTCCCAAAACATAGACTTTTTCTCGCTTTGTGATCTTGATGCTCTTCTTCTATATGCAAAAGAAGAGAGCTTGCTAACAAATGAACAAATTGCGATAATATCGCAATGGAAAATACAACAAGAAAACTAGTCACCTTTAAAAAGAAAAACCTCTATATTGATAAATACAATTTCAGCGAAATTGTTAAAAGCAATAAGACCCCCTTTTATCTTTACAGTGAACGAGCGCTGACAAATAACTTCAATGAATTCGAAAAGGCCATAAAAGCTGTGAAACAAAAGGGTCTTCTTTGCTTCGCTCTAAAGTCCAATAATAATATCAATGTTTTAAAAACACTTGCAAATCTTGGAAGTGGAGCCGATATTGTCTCTGGAGGTGAACTAAAGCAAGCCCTTAAAGCTGGAATTCCAGCAAGTAAAATCGTCTTCTCTGGAGTGGGTAAAACTGAAAAAGAAATAAAAGAAGGTCTTAAAGCTGGAATACTTTCCTTTAACGTAGAATCTTTAGAAGAGCTTAGTATGATCAATGCTCTTGCTAAGAAAATGAAAGTCAAAGCTCAAGTCGCTTTTCGGCTTAACCCTAAAGTTCACGCTAAAACTCATAAACACATCTCTACGGGCTATAAGACTCATAAGTTTGGAATTCTAAAAGATGATATCTTGAAGGCTGCAAATAATGAGAGTTACTGGACTCATACTGATTTGGTAGGACTGAGTATCCATATTGGCAGTCAGTTAACGAATCTAGATGCCACTTTTGAAGCCATTGAAAATATGTGCGACTGTGCCAATGCGCTACCAATAAAGTTAAAATTTCTGGATGTTGGTGGAGGACTTGGAATCAATTATAAAAAGGATGAAGCGCCTAAAGTTCACGACTATATTGTTGGAGTAAATAAAGTTATCAAAAGTAAATGTGGAGATATCGCCGTTGTCTATGAGCCGGGTCGATCTATCTCAGCAAGCTGTGGTTTTTTTGTCTCTAAGGTCATTCGCTCAAAAGTGAGTGAGGACTGTCGCTTTGTCATCGTTGACGGTGGTATGAATGATTTTGTGAGACCATCACTCTATGATGCTTACCACGAAATTTTCTCATCAGTGGACTCAAAAGATCTGGTCGAAACAGATATTGTCGGCCCTATTTGTGAAACTGCTGACTGCTTTGGAACGTCTAGAATGTTGCCTAAATTGACAGATCAAGACTATGTTATTATCTGTGATACAGGAGCTTACGGACATACGATGAGTAGTCACTACAATATGAGAAAAAAGCCAAAAGAGGTCTTTCTTCCAAAGTAAAAAAAGGGAGAGACAATTGCCTCTCCCCTAGTATGCTTTTATCTTTTTTTAAACTATCTAAAAATCCAATTTGCGCTTGCTTCAGCTTTAAGATCTTTATTGAGAAGGACTCCAGTTCCAAAGTTATAACTGGTCTTCATGATAACTCTCATTTTTGAAGGAAGGCTAATTCCAAGTTTTCTTAAATCGATTGAAACTCTACTTTGGTTCCCATCTGCAGAAACTTCCATTTCATTTTCAGCGATATTTTTATCAAGAAGAACAGGATCCGTTCCAAATCTTCTCCATCTATATATCTGAATATTTTGAGTGAACTCTTGAGTATTAAATCCTTTTCCAACTGAAAATTCTAAAACTCCATTTTTGTAACTGACATTTTGAATTCCTGCTCCAAGAACTTCGTTCATTCTTTTTGTCTTAACAAAGCTAATATCATAAGAGACATTTACTTCTTTTAGTCCTGTTCTCGAAATTTCTGATCTGTCCTTATTCTTAAGGATAATGGCATAGTTTTTAGAGTCAGTAACAGAAAGATCATCTGCCTCTCCTTCTACTCTTACTTTAAAAATTTCATCGGCTCCGCCATCAACATCAGAAGAATCAAAGTTTAAAATGGCATTTGTGATAACGTCATAGTCGTGAACCTCATACGGTCTACTTTCAGTTCTATAACAGTTGTATGGTATTCTTACAGGAACATCTCTACAAATCCTTCTCCCACCTGTACACACCTGTCTGCAGTTTCTTCTATTTCTATCACATCGAGTCCTGCAACTTCGGCCTTGAGTTGTACACTGCCTTCTATATGTCGTTCTGTAACAAGTTGCTGGAACTCTTACTTGTCTCCACTCTGTTCTTGTTTTTTCTGTATTTAAAAGTAGGTTTGCGATTTCACTTGTTCCATCGTAATTGAAACTTTGTACGTCAACGGAATCTGCATAAGCCACAGAGCCAAAAAGCATGACGAATGCCATCAGTAGGTTCTTCATTAAATCTCCTTATAATTTTTAATAATCTCTTAACGAAATGATATAACTGACTGAAATTAAATGGCCAATACAGAGTTGTATAATTTTCTAAACATTGACGTAATATCGGAGACTTAACAGCCTCAGTGCAAGTAAATATTATAATTGTACCTAAATTGATTGTCGCTTTGACACCACCATTATAGATAGGTGGGCTACAAACATAAGGGGAAAGTATGAATGTATCAGTTAAAGCCATCGGCTTTATTCTTTTATCAAGTCATTTAGCTACTGGCGTGCAAGCCCAAGTTAACTCAAGACATAATCCACTCATTTATCCATTTGTTCCAATGCCGACTGAGAAAATCTTAAGCGATGGAGCTCGATTCTCTGAGGATGACTCATTTATTAAGAATGTTTACGATATCGAATACAATAAACTCTCCCGAGGAAAGCCTTTCAAAATTGATAACAATGGAAGGAAAAGACAAAACCAACCTTGGATGAGTACTTATTGGCCTCTCAATCAGGGCATGATTGGGTCTTGGTTTACTCATAAAAGCCCGTTCAACCCTTTAAACACCAGAAGTACTCTTGACTGGAAACACAACTACAGAAAATTTTTAGGAAGAAAAAATACGCTTCATAAAAATATTAACAATCTCGATGCCCAAGGGAACTTCATCTACGGCAGCGACTTTTTAAATACACTAGCTCCATCTGAAAAATACGATATGCTTCTTGGAGACTCAAACTTTGACCTGACAAATAGAGTTTGGGAGTACATGCAAAAGTGGGGATCCCAAAAAGAATATGGCTTTCTCTCCTCCTTGGATAAAGTCGGTGGAAAAAGTCTTGAAGCTGCGAAAGCTTTAGTTGAAGAGGGAAAGTACGAATCAATTCTTGAAGCAATGCCTGAAGCCATTGAGCTGAGGGGCGGACTCGCAGAATATTTTGCTCAACGAATGGTCAACCAAGGAAAGTATTCTGACATTGTATCAGCTCTACCAGAAGGAATGACAGAAGCGGTTGAGAATCAAGATTTTTATACATTAAAAAGAAAAAATTCAATGATGGCACTGTGGGAAGGAATTTGTCACGGTTGGGCAACGGCTGCTGGAATTGTTCCAAGACCACTAAGAACAGTGACAGTAAAACTTCACGATGGAAGATCACTAGATTTCCTTCCAGATGATTTAAAAGCAATCGCCTCTCTTCTTTGGGCAAACTCACTCATTCAGGACTCAAAGTTTGAGCCTACAAATAAATCAGGTGAGAAGCTTGTTGATAATAAAGGAAATGATGCCGTTGTCGGTGGAATCATTATGCAGGGTCTTCGTTGTAATGAGAAAAAACCTAAAAAAGATAATTACGGAAGATTCTATGACAAATATCCTGATGCTTACTCTAAAAAACTAGAACCAAGATGCGTGGGAGTTCATCCGGCAACATGGCATATGGGGCTAGTCAATGTAATGGGGAAACAGGGACGAAGCTTTATTGTTGAAAGAAAAGTAAAAGCCGCCGTTGATAATCATCCACTGAGTTCGTATGAGATGGAATACTTCAATCCGTATACCGGTGACTATGG
>CAVRCF010000001.1:0-1287753 GCA_963719505.1 Halobacteriovoraceae bacterium | reverse complement strand
CTCTCTTAGCAATTCGATAAAACCCATAACGAATGATGATCAGTTTTATGCTTACAGAAATCCTGAGGCAAAGCTCATCGTCGGAGTAAGAGTACAGATGAGTTATATTAGTTGGAATAGACCTGATCGAAATTCATACGATAACTCTCAATTAGATGAAATTAAAACAATTCCTAT
Organism: Halobacteriovoraceae bacterium; assembly: GCA_963719505.1. Classification (GTDB taxonomy): domain Bacteria; phylum Bdellovibrionota; class Bacteriovoracia; order Bacteriovoracales; family Bacteriovoracaceae; genus CAKZJW01. The sequence continues at coordinate 1,287,576 of CAVRCF010000001.1, read as the reverse complement.
GATGTATGATTTAGAACTGCGAGAAAATGGAGATATTATTGGTGGCCAGTGGCGAGCTAAAGAAACGGGAAAACCATTTTTGAGACTAGCTGGCAAGAGAACTCAACCTGATTTTTTCTGGACCGTTACAAAGCATTGGAAAAGAGCTGGAGAAATTAAAGATGTCTCTAAAGCTTATTTTTCTGAAAATTCAACTGTATCACAGTGGACAGATACGACAATTGCTCCACCTGCAAACTGGTTAGCTGCTGCAAAATTAACACATGGATTTATGTATAAAAAGTCGAGTGACCTAGGTTGGAATGAAAAGTGTGAGCTTCTATCGACCAGATGGAAAGGTCCGCTTGTTACTGTTCCATGCGAGTTTTCCATCAATAGACCGCAGCCCTTTGTGAATGTCGTGAATAAACTTATTGAGCTTTCGCGAAAATAGTTATCTTACAAGGTACCGACCAAGGCTTAGGGCCTTGGTCATTTCATTATACTCATCGCTGTAGCACTTGTTTGCCATAACACTTGGGAATTGATCCACTAACACAGCAATCTCAATAGCTTTCTTTAATGTATACCGATCCATAAAGATGGGATTGAGAAGCATAAAAGCTGTTAAGTTTTTTAAGCTTGTTACTTTTTCAATATCAACACTTAAAAGTTTTTTATACATTGAACTGGCAACCGTAACACTAAAAGGCATGGCAGTGAGTTCAGCACTTATACTTCCCGAAATACTATCGCAACCGGACAGAGACTTTGCAAGTGAGCGCATCACTTTCTTTGTGTTTTCAAAATTATAATTTTCTAGAAAGTCATTTAAGTCAGCAGACTCCAGAAGCTTCTTTGCGATAAGGCCAAAAGATGAATTCTTTTTTATGTTTGAGAGATCAAATTCGCTGGCCTTAACATCTTCTGATAAAGATTTACTAAAATCGATATCTCCTAATGAAGAAGTCGCAATAATCAATGATAACTTTAGTGCTCTTTTTTCGACCCCAGAGAGTCCAGAGTTTACTAAAAACTGTGGAAGAAGGAGTTGAAGCTGCTTGAACTCATCCAAGAGACTTTCGCTATTAATATTAGCCCCTTTTAAATGACGACCGAAAGTCTTGGTGTCCAGACCAAAACTATAGGCAGCATCCACCGCTAAAGGTATTCCAAAGTTTGTAAAGCTCACACCAGCTCCTAACGAGACAAATTGCCCCTCGTAAGAAGTGTTGTCTTTGCAACCAAGTGCGATGGACTTTGAAAAGCCCGCCTGTGCACCGATATCAGTTGAGTATTGCATACCAGGAGCACAGTACAAATTCATTTCCCGATTGAAGATCATGGACTCGAGGTGAAAGTTTCTTCCCTCAACGAGAAAAGCTGAAGCAAAAACTCCTCTGCCCTGACCGTGCATTTTATCAAGACCTGTCTTTTTTATTTCTTGAAAAATACTATTAAGTTTTTTTATAAATTTAATTGTTTTAGAAATTTTTGAAGGATTGAGTAAAAGCCAAGCATATTTCGAAAAGTCGGCTCCTTGCTGGATAAGTTCATTTGTCTGATAGGTTATCTTTTCTGATTCCTCAGGTCCCTGAACTAAAGCCGTACATTTTACAGCGGCCTCTTGCTGACAACTTAAATCCTCCAAAGAACAGTCCATTTTTGAAGGTTGCATGCAGATATCAAGGCCCATCTGAACAGAGGTAAAGCTCTGTTTGATGCTTGCAATTTCCCGTGAATTTACTTTTGGCTCTTTTTGAGTTGCACAACCTGAGGCATAAACTAAAAGCACAAGAATTAATGGATAACTATATTTCATAAACCGCCTATTCCATACCTTTTCGGTTTGGTTAGGCGATTTGTTTAATCAACACATCATAATATCTTTAATTACAAGCTCTTAGCTATTTTTTTGCCAGTTATCTCTTAGGTCTACTGTCCTATTGAATACCGGTTTTTCCTTCGAAGAAAACTTACTATCAACAGTGAAGTAGCCCATTCTTTCAAATTGAAATTGTTCCCCTATTGAGGCTTCAAAAAGGTAGGGCTCAACTTTTGCCGTGATAATAGAAAGAGAATCTTCGTTGAGTTGTTCAAGAAAATTTTCAGAGGCCTTCGGATTTTCAACTTTAAAAAGTCTATCGTAAAGTCTAACCTCTACATCCTTTGCATCCTTTGCATTAACCCAGTGGATAATCCCTTTAACCTTTTTCTCTAAAGCTTCAGGCTGAACACCTCCAAAGGAGTCTTCATGATATTTACACTTAAGTTCAACAACAACTCCAGAATCGTCTTTTACGAAATCTTCAACAGTAATAACATAACCATACCGAAGCCTTACACTTCTATCTGGACCTAGACGGTACCATTTCTTCGGGCTAGGAGGATCATCCATCCAGTCACTTCTATCGATATAAAGTTCTTTTCCAAAATTTATTTTTCTGCTTCCATAGCTTGTGTCTTGAGGATGAAAGGGAGCATCTATTTGCTGATCTTCTTTATCCCAGTTTGTAATTGTAACCTTTATTGGATCGAGTACTCCTAAACATCTTTTTACAGAAGAGTTTAGAACATCCCTCACGCATCCTTCAAGAACTGAAAGTTCAATGATTGTTTCATTCTTAGACATACCAATCATGTCCATAAATTTTCTAATCGCTGCTGCGGGATAGCCACGTCTTCTCATTCCACTTACGGTTGGCATTCTTGGATCTGTCCAGCCATCAACGTGCCCCTCCTCTACTAATTGTAGAAGATAACGCTTACTCATCATTGTGTAGTCGAGATCAAGCCTTGAAAACTCTATTTGTCTTGGCTTCGACTTTACAGAGGTATTATCGACAAACCAATCGTAAAGTGGTCTATGATCTTCATACTCCAAGGAACATAAGGAGTAGGTCACTCCCTCTAAAGCGTCACTTATCGGATGTTGAAAATCGTACATCGGGTAGATACACCACTTATCTCCCGTTCTATGATGATGAATTTTTCTTATTCTATAGATCGCCGGATCTCTCATATTCATATTTGGCGACGCCATATCTATTTTAGCTCTAAGAACCATCGCTCCATCATCATACTTACCTTCACGCATCTCTTTAAAAAGCTTTAGGTTCACTTCAATTGACCTGTGGCGATGAGGAGAATTAACACCTGGAGACTGAAGGTTTCCTCTTTGAGCTCTCATCTCATCAGTAGACTGCTCATCAACATAAGCTAAGCCTTTTTCAATAAGTTCGATGGCAAAGCCATAAAGTTCTTCAAAATAGTCTGAGGCAAAAAATAAATTCTCTCCCCAATCATAACCCATCCATTTGATGTCTTCTTTTATAGCGTTAACATACTCATCACTTTCTTTTTCTGGATTCGTATCATCAAACCTTAAGTTGCAATGAGCATTCTCATTATCTCTTGCTAGATTAAAATTAAAACAAAAAGCCTTACAGTGGCCAATATGAAGATAACCGTTTGGCTCTGGCGGAAAACGAGTCACTATTTGACCTCCGTGTTTCCCTGATTTCAAATCTTCAGCAATAAAATTTTCAATAAAATTCCGATGCTCTTTTTCTAAAATAGAAGGTCCTTTTTCCATTTTTTATTTCCTTTAAAGAGATGAAACTCTTTTTCTGATTGTTTCAATTGGAGTCAATGGGACAAGAACTTTTAAGTCGGGTCCATGATCTTGCCCCGTGAGTACTCCTCTAAAGCCCATGAATAAAGGCTTGCCTTTGATACTCAGTTCTTTCTTGCAGAAGTCCATCCAAGAGCTAAATGTTTCTGCGCTCACATGATCTTCCTTGATATCTTCAAGTTGAGACTTTACGTACTCCAATATCTTTGGAGTCGTCTCCCACGAAAGAATATCGTCGAGTTCCTGTGTTTTTTGGAAACTTTCATTTAGAATTGTTGAGTCTATGAGGTCTGGTATTTCAGAGATTAAGTCGACTTTTTCTCTTAAAAGATTGACGCAATTTTTTTTCCACTCGTCACTTTGTGTGTGAAAGTAATGGTCTTTATCGATTGCTTTAATGGCGTAAGTTAAAAAGTCTTCTTCACTCATCGCTTTGAGGTGTTGACCGTTGGTCCACTTTAATTTTTCGATATCATACATAGCGGGAGATTTATTAAATCTGTGCTCGTCAAAGACTCCTACTAGATCCTCTTTATTAAAAATAGAAAGTTCCTCAGGATGAGACCAACCAAGGAGTGCCAGATAGTTATTCATAGCCTCTGGAAGGTAAGACTCTTGTTTATATAAATGAACAGAGGTTGCTCCGTGTCTTTTCGAGAGCTTTTGTCTATCTTCTCCAATCATAATTGAAAGGTGAGCAAAAAGTGGAGCATCCCATCCATAAGCCTCATAGATCATAAGTTGTCGAACTGTATTGTTCAGATGCTCTTCCCCTCTTAGGACATGGGAAATTTGGTGAAGGTGATCGTCAATAACATTACAAAAGTTATAAGTTGGTACACCATTGGATCGCATAATCACAAAGTCTCCAACCATGCCAGCTGGAAATTTTACATTCTTACGAACAAGATCATCAAACTCATAAGCCTTAGAAGCATCGACTTTAAAGCGAACAGAAGTTTTCTCTCCAGCAGCGACTCTCTTTTTTGCTTCTGCAAAATTTTCTTCGTCTCTCCACTTTCCAGTATAAGCCGCTGTCCCATCTTTTTCATTAAGCTCTCGCATAGCTTCAATTTCTTCTTCTGTGCAAAAGTCATAAAAAGCAAGGCCTTTATCAACTAACTTATCTGTGTATTCTTGATAAATATGGAGCCTTTCAGACTGTCTATAGGGACCATGCTCATCTTCTTTTCCAGGTCCAATATCATGTTGGATTCCTAGCCAAGCGAGATCAGCAAGTTGAAGCTCTTCATACTCTTTTTTACTTCTTTCTTCATCTGTGTCTTCCACTCGAATGATAAATTTCCCACCGTGTTTTTTAGCGAGAAGGTAATTATAAAGAGCGGTTCTCGCTCCACCGATGTGAAGGTAACCAGTTGGACTTGGTGCAAACCTGACGCGCACAGACATATAAACTCCTAAGTTTAATAAATTAGGATGAGTATAGGTCTATGTAAGCTTTTTGAAAATAAAAAAGCCGACTGAATGCCGGCTTTGTATTTGATCTTTATTGTTTCTTTCTATCCAAAACACGAGTCGATTTTTGTCTCGATCTCTTTTTCTACTCCACCAGTTGAAATAGCAATCTCTTTGACGATTAAATCTTTACACTGATCCATCATCTTCCTTTCACCAAAAGAGAGTTTTTTAGAGGTCTTAAGTAAAAACAGTGACCTTAAAACATCTGCAATCTCTAAAAGTGAGCCCGTTTTAACTTTGGCCAGATATTCTCTATGCCTTCTATTCCAAGTAGAATTATCTACTTTTACATCGTGCTCATTTAGTAATTGAAAAACTTCAGTTACATCATTATCGGTGATCAGCTCGCGCAGACCATTTTTATTATCCGAAGGAACCATTATTGTCATACCATTTGAAATAATTTTAACGATAAAGAATGACTTCTCTACACCAGATAAATCTTTTATCTCTATGTTGGTGATCTGACCGACACCGTGGCCTGGACACACAACATAATTTCCAATATCAAACATAAGTAATCCTTTAGGTTGTTTATATAATTATTTATAACGCGGAATGACATTAGCAACAATCTGCCTTGAAAAGATTACAATGATTACTATTGAGAGGATAAGCTAAGTATAAGACTTTATTAGGATTGATAGATTCGAAGAAGTACTTGTGGGAATAAAAAAGCCCCTTTTATACATAGGGGCTCTCTTTTTATATAGAACTGAAACTTTTATTTAGAATCTATCTACTAATTCATTTTTCTCAAAGAAATAAGCTAATTCTCTTTCAGCACTCTCAGCAGAGTCTGAACCGTGAACTGCATTTTCCCCGATTGATTTCGCATAAAGCTTTCTGATTGTTCCATCAGCTGCCTCTGCAGGATTGGTAGCTCCCATTATTTCTCTGTTTTTAGAAACTGCATTTTCACCTTCTAGAGACATAAGCATAACTGGCCCAGAGATCATGAAATCTACTAGTTCACCAAAAAATGGTCTTTCTTTGTGTTCAATATAGAAACCTTCTGCTTTTTCTTTTGAAAGCTGAGTAAATTTTGCACCAGCGATTCTGAGACCTTGTTTCTCAAAAATTGCAATAATGTTACCGATATTATTGTCAGCTGTAGCATTTGGCTTAATGATAGAAAATGTTTTTTCGATTGCCATCTTTAGTTCTCCTTAGACGTGTTTAATTGAGACAAAATTTACATGTAAACATCCGAAATTTCAAGAAGTCTTTGTACCCTTCTATTAGAGACAAGAACACTTAAGTATTTAAGAATTATCTTAAGATAAACTTTCTAAATACCGAAAAATACAGTGATGAGACTACTGTTATGGATAATATTCACCTGCGCTTTTTCGGCTATTGCAAATGAGTCATCGCGCTATGATAGTCTTAAACTCGAACCTATGCCCCTAGTGGTTAAGACATCTATCTTAAATGCTTTTAAAAAAGAAAATTTCATCCCAGTCTTTATAGGCAGAAACGGAAGCAAGCTTTTAAAGCTGAATCTTTTTATCAGTGATCCATTTATGAATGCAAAGATCGCAGTCAAATACGCAGTCAGTGGAAATTATGAAATAGGAAAGTCTTATCAGGTAGGAAGAGGCTTTGTGTACCATCAGGTCATTTTAGGAAAAGAAGTTGCTTTTTATTTTGAGGATGTTTCCCATAAAGAAAGAACGGCCATTATAAATAATTTATCCAAAATAAAAGTGTCATCAACATTTAGTATCATTGATCAGGCCCATGCCCAATCAGAATGCTTGGCCCCTGATATTTATCCCTCTTTAAACCTCGATACAGGTGTAGCAGCTAATGCGAGTGGCTCTATACTTTCAAATTGCATGAGTGGACTTCTCAGTGGAGCCGAAGAATCTACCGTTGGCGTCGTTGAGGGCTTTTGGAATGGTTTAAAATCAGAGTACACAAAATTGAAAAGTGATGCGGGGAAGAGACTTGGAGAATATTGGAGCTTTGTCAGCGATGGAGCAAAACAACTTTGGAGCTTTGCTAAAACACTTGGAAATATGCTCGTCAATCCCGTTGAAGGAATGAAGGTCTTGAAGCAAAAATTTGGTGAAATTGGAGATTTTTTTGTTCAAGCCTATGAGGGAGTTGCGGCTCTTCCTGCAGATGAAAAAGCTCAGATGTTTTGCAATCTTTTGGGAAGCATTGGTGTCGACGTTCTCATTACAGCTGTGACCGTTGGTGCTGGTGGGGCTAAGCTCGCATTAGGCGTAACCAGAATACTTTTGAAGTTAAAAAAGATCGCCTCCATTTTAGGCAAAGGCCTAAAAGTTCCTTTCAAACTTCTAGAGAAGCTATCCGACAAAACGATTGATGCTATTAATAAGATAACTGGTTCTAGAAATAAATCATATTTTGAGAAGAGACTTAAGGAGGTTGGCTGTGCACTATAGTTTACTTTTTATTCTCTTTGTCTCAAGTGCATACGCTTTAAACCCAAAGTGTAAAAATCAAATTGATAAGCTCTCTGGTGAAGTTAGCCAGTGGGATAAATACGGTATCATCAGGGATGACCACGGCGTTGTTCAATTTCCAAAAAAATGCACGCCCTTCATGAAAAAACTAAAAATGATCCCTCTCACCAGAAGAGGTGCCGGAGGAAAGACGAGAGAGAGATTTCTGGGCAATGACTGCAAGGTTTATGAATGGGATTCTCAACACGGTGGCTTTGAAACCTATAGACCAAGTGGTAATAACGAAAGCTTTTATCATGAGGGTGAATCCTCAGGAGTCAATGGTGACTTCAATCCGAAGGCCATTGCCAAAAGAGACAATAATTTTAGTCAGACAGGCTTTGATGGTTTAAAAATGAAAGATCTTTGTAATAAGCATAAGAAGAATCAACTAAACGAAAAAGTCGTAAAAAAATCAAGAGGTGGAAAGGGACAGATTTCATGTCTTTAAATTAGTATTAATGCCCCTTCATGTGTTAGCATTTTTTCATGATAAAAATACTGTTATTCCTTATTCCCCTTTGTGCCTTTGCCTTTTTTCAACCAAACTACGAGTCTTCAAAAAAGGAATTTCTATCCTATGAAGCGAACTTAAGAAAATTAAATCCGAAACTAGAAAAAGGAAAACTTCTCGTAGCCAAAGGTCTCAGCTTAGACACCTTCTACCTTCCTGCTAAAAAGACCGAAAAACTCATCATTATAACCTCAGGAACTCATGGACCTGAGGGCTTTGCTGGGAGTGCTCTTCAACTACAATTTCTTAGCAAAACCATTTCCTCTATCGACTTTACGAGGGTTGGAGTTTTACTCATTCATGCCCACAACCCTTGGGGTTTTCAAAACATTGTTCGGGGGACCCAAAACAATGTAAATCTCAACAGGAATTACGACCTAGATCCTTCTCTTTTTCAAACAAAAAATACCTCTTATCAAAAGTTAAAGTCCCATCTTGAATTAAAAGAGAAGGCAACATCCTTTAGCTTCCCTTTTATTCCCCTTATAAAAGAGATGATCTTCACTCCGGGAGTTACTCAACAATCTTTAACTGAAGCGATTGGCAAAGGACAGTACACTTCACCCAAGGGTTTAAACTTTGGGGGGAGGCGATTTGAGCCGCAAACCCTTTATCTAACAAATCTTTTAAAAAGAATCACGCCCCCATATTCTCAAATTTTTAATATTGACCTCCATACTGGCTTAGGAGATAAAGGAGTCTTGCATATTCTTAGCAAAGAAAATATGAATGAGAAATCGACACTCGTTTTCAATAAAATATTCAATAACAAAGAGAGCGAGTTCTACTCACACACACCTCCTGGAGCGACAGGCTTTTATGAAATTAAAGGTGATTATTCAAAACTAGTCAGTCTAATAAACCCACAAAAAGAAAAAATTATTATTAATATTACGGCTGAGTTTGGAACTGTTGGCAATGGTCTTTTTGGAAAAGTAAAAACTATTAATGCACTTATACTGGAAAATCAAGGGCGCTTTAATGGCTACAAAACCCCAGAAGATAAAGAAAAAATTCGAGAGGACTACAAGGAAATATTTTATCCTCATGATAAAGAGTGGGAAGAAAACATCCTCAAAAGAGGACATTTTCTTCTTGATACTATCGTTAAAAGGTTTATTTATATTTAATTGATGCGCTTATAAACAACAACAAACATGTAATAAAAACTTTTAAAACTTCTTTTTCTTTTAAGTAATCTAGTCTTCTTTTATTCATAAACTCTCCTTGTTAAAGTATTGCTGTCAAAATGGTTAGTGCTAATGTTGCAAAAAGAGATCCCTTTCCCGTTCTCATAACAAATCTTTGTCTAGAAGCTTTTTGGATACTTGCCGTCCATCCAATAATTAAGAAAGATAAAGATGAGAAAAAAGGGAATAAAAATCCCAGATGTTCAAAGCGGTTAAAGATCACCGAAGAGACAATCCCACCACAGATAAAAGAGAACAAAAGTGCCATTCGAATTCTATTCTTTCTCACATCCTCTTTATAGCGAGGATCATTCCTATACCCTTTTACTTTAGTCAAAAAAATCCCAAGGTCAGTTGAAAGCCCCGTCATATGCGTGGGTTTCAAGAAACCATCTGTTGCCAAGGCACAAGTCGAATTCTGAACTCCACAACAAAAAGATAAAAAGAAAATAGTAAGAAGATTAATAGGGTGATTTATAGGGTCAGTATCATTAGACCACTGAATTGAAGAGACAATAACAACGAGAGCAAAGAAAATACATTTTATAAGAAGGACAAACTTATAGCGAGGCTCTTTTCCTTCTTCTATCTGTCTTGCAATATGATGACCTGAAAATGCAGCCCCTACAATAAAAGAAAACAAACAAATGACGAATGTGAGCACAAGCCATGGATCGAAGGCCGCGACTTTCATACCGATCTGAGAGCTTGTTCCCGTTACATGAGAAACAAAGTTACCAGAAGTTAAAAATCCCCCGACGTTCACATACCCTGCCTGGAAAGCCATGAGAAACCAAATAGAAAGAATGAATTCATTTGAAAATTTATTTTTATCAAGCCTCAACATCTAAACTCCTATGAAGGTTTTATATTAGTGACTTTTTAAAAATGAAAAATTTCAAATTTTTGAACTTATTGATTGATTTAAACGAAGGAAATAAAAAAGCCCTCATTTAGAGGGCTTAGGTCTTTTTATTTTATATTGTTATATCAGCCCTTAAGAGCTGCTTCCATTTTTTCACCTAGTTCAGAAGGGTTTCTTGCGATAGTAACACCACATTCTTCTAGAACTTTAAACTTTGCATCAGCCGTATCATCTTCACCTGAAATAATGGCTCCAGCATGTCCCATTCTCTTTCCCTTAGGAGCCGCTGCACCTGCAATAAAAGAAACAACTGGTTTAGACATATTGTCTTTAATCCAGTGAGCTGCATCTGTTTCAGCTGTACCACCAATCTCTCCGATCATAATAACCGCATCTGTATCTGGATCATTTTCAAAAAGTTCAAGACAATCAATAAAGTTTGTTCCATTAACTGGATCTCCACCAATACCAACACAAGTTGATTGACCAATTTCTCTTTGAGTTAATTGATAAACAGCTTCATATGTAAGAGTACCTGAACGAGAGATAACTCCCACTCTTCCTGGCATATGAATATGACCTGGCATGATTCCGATCTTACACTTCACCTGGAGTGATAATTCCTGGACAGTTAGGACCAATTAGACTTGACTTTGATCCACGAAGTGCAGACTTTAACTTTTACCATATCATTGATTGGAATACCTTCTGTAATTCCAATAATAAGAGGAATCTTCAGCATCGATACTTCAAGAATTGAATCTGCTGCAAATGGAGGTGGAACAAAAATCATCGCAGCATTTGCTCCAGTTGCTTTTCGACACATTCATCAATTGTATTAAAAACAGGAATTCCTTCGTGAGTCATTCCACCTTTACCTGGAGTTACTCCTCCAACAACATTTGTTCCGTAATCTCTGACACTGAAGAGTGTGGAAAGTACCTTGTTTCCCTGTTACTCCGACAGTCATAAGTTTTGTATCTCTACCGACTAAAATGGCCATTATTAACTCCCTCCCTTCGCAGCTGCAACTGCTTTTTTTGCAGCATCTGCTAAATCATCAGCTGGCGTAATTGCAAGACCTGATTCATTTAATAATTTTTTACCAAGACTAACGTTTGTCCCTTCAAGTCTAACAACAAGAGGAACTTTTAAGTCTAGCGACTTGGCTGCAGCAATAACACCTTCAGCAATAATGTCACACTTCATAATTCCACCAAAGATATTGACTAAGAATTGCTTTAACGTTTTCATCTTGCCAGAATAATTAGAATGCTTTCTCAACAGTTTCTTTTGTAGCTCCGCCCCCTACATCAAGGAAGTTTGCAGGCTCTCCACCATAAGTTTTTAAAATATCTAAGAGTCCCCATCGCAAGACCAGCTCCGTTAACGAGACAACCAATATCTCCGTCAAGAGTCAACATATGAAAGTCCATACTTGCCAGCTTCAAGCTCTGTGCTGACTCTCTTCTGTTAAATCTCTAAGTTCTTCAATGCTCAGGATGTCTATATAAAGCGTTATCGTCAAAATTTAGTTTTGCATCAAGAGCAATAACATCTCCGCTTTCAGTCGTTACAAGTGGATTAATCTCTGCAATTGAACAATCTTTATCGACATACATATTGTATAAGACCTTCAAAAAACTTGATGCGCTTGTTTTTGAGCATCACCTTTAAGTCCAATACCATATGCCAATTTTCTTCCAACATACGGCGAGAATCCAACCGCTGGATCAATTGCAACTTTAATAATCTTCTCTGGAGTTATCTATGAGCAACTTCTTCAATATCCACTCCACCTTCACGACTTGCCATAATAGTAATTTTGAAGTGTTTCGATCAAGAACAATACCAGCATAATATTCGTGATCGATATGCGCAACCTTCTTCAATTAAGAACGAGATTAACAAGTTTCCCTTCAGGTCCTGTTTGATGAGTAACAAGAGTCATTCCAATAATTTCTTCCGCGATATTTTTTAACTTCATCTAAGGACTTAGCAACTTTAACTCCGCCGCCTTTTCCTCTACCACCAGCATGGATCTGAGCTTTAACAACCCAAACCTTTCCGCCAAGATTTTTTGCAACTTCAACAGCCTCGTCAGCAGTCTTTGCAGTACCACCTTTCAAAACTTTAATGTTGAACTCTCTCATCAAGTCTTTCGCTTGATATTCATGAACGTTCATAACAACTCCTTAAGAATGAACTCTATATATTTTGTACTCGAAACTTTTATTCGATGTGTCTAAACTAATGTTAAATTCAGACCTAATTATAGGGCTAATTATTCGTATTACAACCGTGGAATGTTAAGTTTTCAAATTTTTGGACTATATATAATTGACCAAAAGCAATATAATGTACGTGTCCAAGCAATAGTAATGAGTAGGTATTTTATGAAAACAAGCGTCATTCATCCAGGAACATTCAAACTAGACGGAGGTGCCATGTTTGGCATCATTCCCAAACCTCTTTGGGAGAGAAAAATTACGCCTGATGACAAAAATCGGATTCTTATGAGCTTAAGACTCGTATTGTTTGAAACAAAAAATAAAAAGATATTAATAGACACTGGAATTGGTGACTACCATGGTCAGAGATTTGAAGAACAGTTTGACCTTATACTTCCACAAAGCCCGATAATTGAAGCCTTAAAAGAGGCAAACTTAAAAGCTGAAGATATTACTGATATTGTTTTGACCCATCTGCATTTTGATCACGTTGGAGGCCTTGGTACTGGAGAGGATGGTACGACTCCAGTTTTTCCTAACGCCAAAATTCACCTTCACCAAAAGCATCTTGAGTACGCACAAAACTCTTCACAAAGAGATGCTGGAAGTTTTCACGTCAAAAACTTTCTCCCTATTATCGAATACTACAAGGGGAAAAATCAAATTCAACTTTTAACTGAACTTGATGGCACGATTTTAGAGGATGGTGACGATTCACTTAAATATAAGACAAGTTTTGGCCACACCCCTTACATGATTCACCCTTATAACGACAAGTTTATTTATATGGCTGATCTCGTTCCCATGGAACATCATGTCCATGTCCCTTGGGTCATGGGATACGATATAGAGCCGGCAGTGACTACAAAATATAAAGAAGAGTTTTACAACTTTATCTTGAAAAACGATCTTTCAATGATTTTTGAGCACGATAATGAAAGTGTCATGTCTAAACTAAAAAAAGATGGCCACAAGTTTAGCCCAATTGAGACAGTTCCATCAAATAAAACGAAAGTTCAACAAATTGATTAAAGTTTTGTCGAGTTGATCATTTGCATTTTTTGATCGCAGAGGTCGATAATTCCCTGGAACTTATTCTTTACTTCCTCTTCGAGGTCAGCACCTTTATCAGTGCTTTCAAAAAGGTTGAGAGAGTCCATTGTGCTTGTCCCAATGGCTTTTGCGATTCGACTCAGTCGAGCATAATTTGAAATGACTTCTAATTTGTCTGGGAAATCTTTTTGTTCCAGTTCAGAGTAATTTTTTTCATTTGCCAAAACAAAACTTGTGAAAAAATCTCCGTATTTAGCTTTGTATTCATTTTCAAAGATGGCCACCTTCTCTTTCCAAGACTTATCATTTTCTTTGAAAATATCATTCATGGCCATTTGAATTTGAATGGTAATCATTTTAATAGTTAAATATTTTTCTCTGAGCTCTTCCCAAAACTTTTTTTCGTTTGTTTGCTCTTTCTTATTCTTTATTCTCAATGCATTTTCAAACTTATCCATTTTTAACAAACCTAAGTAGCGGATATCTTTAAAATCAATATTACGTTTCTTGTCGGCTGAAAACTTAGCGATGAAGGGAACCTGAAGGGGTTTTGGAGTGTGAACTTCAATTTTATAAAAGCCTTCTACTATTTTTTCTCCTTTATTAAAGGTCATGTTCTCAAAAGTCGCGATATGATTTTCAAGTTTACCATATGATGTTGCTTCGACTTCCACTTCGCCAAGGTGCCTTCCATACAAAGTTGAAAATTTTAAAACGACTTCCCCTTCATAAGGGTTATTCGTTCCAAGCCATAGTATTGAGCGGTTTTTTGATAGATAAAATTCGAAGCTGGTAGCTCCTTCTTTTGCCGTTAGGGAGACCAATGAATTAAAGTCTGAAAGCTTCATTTGAGATGGTCTAGAGACGTCATTCATTTTTTTTAGCGGAAAAAAGAGAAAACAAACTGAAATAGCGATTGTTGCTAAAAGAAGAAAAGCTGGCTTAATAAAGTCTTTTTTATTTTTTACAGGCACCACCTGCTCATTATCTTCCTCGAGGTCTTCCTCAAGGTCTTCCTCAAGGTCTTCCTCAAGGTCTTCCTCTACTTCGTCCTCAATATCTGGATCAAGTTCTTCTTGAATTTGTTCTGACTCAGTGAGCTCTTTTTCTTCAAAGATTTCCAAAACAGACATCGGCTCAATGTCATCTTTTTGATCTGGATGAGAGTTCTTTATTGCCTCTAAAGGAATAGGAGGCGGAAGCTCTGGGACATTAGTGAGATCAAATAATAGTTCACCATAAGTTTTAGGCGCATCAAGTCCCTCTTTCCAAACGAGAGTGTCGAGCTCAACTTTTCCGTTGAGATGCATCTCCTCTAAAGACTCTAAGTCATAGGGACCTACATGCTTTTCATTCCTTATTACAAACCACTGCTTTTCCATGTAAACTAGTATTACTCAATTAAGGATAATCGACAATGAAAAATGAAAATCGAAAACTGGTATCAGTAGGAGCTAAAGTAGTAGAAGACGAAAGCTTTAACACAATGATCTTAACCTCTTCAACAGATATTGGTGTGAGACTCAATAATGGTCGAGACGGTGCAAGGTTTGGACCAAGCGCTCTTTGTTTTCACTTTTTTAAAATGAACAACCACCTCAGTAAAGTGACAGGCATAAGGAAAATCGAGGTGAGTTCACCTGTTACAGATAGCTTTGAAGAGAATCAAAAAGAAGAGGCAAAGAAAATAAAAAGAAGTTTGCCTGACCATTGTGAACACCTAATTCACATCGGTGGTGGACACGATCATGTTTATCCTCTTTTACTTTCTTTGCAAAAATTAAAAAACATCAAAAGAATTCTCATTATAAATATAGATGCTCATTGTGACACCCGCATAGATTCTTCTCATCATTCAGGGACTCCGTTTAGAAACTTTGATGAAGACTGCGCCCTTCAAACAACACTTATTCAGTTTGGAATTCACAAATACGCCAACAGTGAAAGCACTCTATCCCCCTTAAAAAAAGTGAAACAAAGAATTGTTTTTCAAGGTGATGATCTTGAACTTGACCTGCATGAGTACGATAACGATGAATCATTAGTGCTTTTAAGCTTGGATGCTGATGGACTGGATAGTTCAATCATGAGGGCTGTAAGTGCTGTCAATTCAAAGGGAGTAAGATTAAAGGAAGTTTTTGATGTTATTGATCAAGTAAAAAAACTGAAATGCAAAAAAGCTTTTGGTATTTATGAATACAATCCTAAATACGATGACCTTTCTAATCAAGGCGCTAAGACACTTGCTCATTTAATTTATCACTGGTTAGATTAGTATTTAGGAATTTTGGCATAAAAAAAGCCCGTCAGGGAAGACGAGCTTTTTTATTCGAGAGACATAAGGAGAAGTTATAAAAAAATCCTTTTTCTATAACCCCAACACACACACACCTATGTATAAGCAAGTACTGTGCCAACTATTTCAAAAAGAATTATAAGGCTAAGCCAATAGAATTACATAAATGATGATTTATAAAGCGTCATTCTTTTGTTATCGAGGTGTCAGAGAACGCAACGCAAAAAGAAGAGATCAATCTTTTGTTTAAACCTACACCTTTTTCCAAACTTTTAAAGGTTTGAATACTGACAAGTATGCGATAATATTAAACTCGAAATATTAATGACAAAGTTTTAATAACAAAAAAGGATTTTGAAACATGAAAACTTTAAAAAGAAATGCTCTTTCTACTCTACTATTAATCGCTTCACTTGCATTCATTGGTTGTGCAACTGACCCAGCAAAAGAAGATGGATCTGGTTCATCAGACTCATTAGTTGATGACGCTGCTCAAAGCTATGCACTTGAACTTAATGGAACAAGTGACGAAAACACTGCTGGTCCACTAAGAACAATTTACTTCGACTACGATTCTTCTTCACTTTCAAGTGCAGCAAGAACAACTTTAGAAGATGCAGCTAATTTTCTCAAAGAAAATACTCAAGTTGATATTCAAGTTGAAGGTCACACTGATGAAAGAGGTGGACATCAATATAACTTAGCTCTAGGTGAAAGAAGAGCAAGATCTGTAAAAGATTATTTAGTTGCTCTTGGCGTAAACGAAGCAAGAGTTTCAATCATCTCTTATGGTAAAGAAAAACCAGCTGCTTTTGGTCACGACGAAGAGTCATGGTCAAGAAACAGAAGAGCTGTTTTCATGATTACTGCAAAATAATATAACGTTTAATGATAAATAAAATTTTATTAATTTTATGTTTTGTTTTTGGGGCTTGTGGTTTAGCGACCACTCGTCCCAAACTCGATATGAGCTATGCTCAAGCAGCTTTCTTGGCCGCTAAAGAGTCAAAAGCTGAAGTTTATGCAGCTGGTTCATACCGAAAAGCCGAAATTTATTACTTAAAAGCGAAGTCCGCTTATAGACGAAAATATTTTAATAAAGCAAAAAGCTATGCTCTACTTTGTAAAAAGTTTTCAGAGCAAGCAGAATACGAAGCCGTTAAAAAGGCTCTTCTCAACGAATAAATAAGGAAGACATCTTGAAACTCCTCACACTCCTCTCTCTATCACTCTTATTTACATCTTGTTTTAAAACTGCAGAAGAAATTCGAAGAGAAAAAAAAGTTGATGAAATGATCAGCCAATCTGCCAGTCTCACAGCTGAACTCCAGATGAAAATAAATGAACTTCAAAATAAATTGGCCAGCACATCTGGACAGATTGAAGAGATAGATTATAAAGCGACCACAAGCAACCAAGAAACGACTAAGACTCTTTCTCAAACAATTGCGTCACTGTCTGAACAGGTCAGTATCTTGAATAAAGAAAATTCTCAAAATAAAGCAGAAATTGACGCTCTTAAAAATGATCTTGAATCTCAAAAGAAATATGTTTCAAAACTCACAGGCACTCTATCAAAGATCGCAGGATCAGATAAATCGAGCTCAAGCTCAATGACTAAAATTCAACAGGCTCATAAAGCCTTTGAAAAAAATGATCAAAACGAAGCTTTAAAGCTTTACGAGCAAGTTTTAGCTGAAGGAAAAATCAACAATCGCCAAAAGAACCACGTCCGATATAACCTTGGACTCTTAAGCTATTGGAACAAAAAGTATGACGATGCCCTCTCTTACTTCAGCTCTATCTATACCAAGTGGCCAAAATCATCTTGGGCACCAAGAGCCCTTATCCAAATTGCTCGAACCTTTAAAAAACAAAACAAGAAGGCTGAAGCCAATGCATCTTACGATGAAATTATTCAAAACTACCCTAAAAGCTCAGAAGCTAAAAAAGCAAAAAGTGAGAAGATGTAATGCTTAAAGCTCTCATCTGTTGTCTGATCCTGTTAAGCTCTTGCTCGAGGTTTGTTCAGTCGACAGATGAAAACTACTATGATGTCATCGATACGAAATCAAAAAGTGATCATTTAAATCTTATTTTTTCTCACAATATTAATGGTGAAACTCATCCATGTGGATGTCGGAACTTTCCCCTCGGTGGTCTTCCTCAAGTTAAAGGAGCTCTCCATGCACAGTCAGAAGAAGCCCCTACAATCTATGTCGATTCCGGAGATGCACTATTTCCCAGTACTAAAGTTCCCAAGCTTTTAGAGAAATCTCAATTATTTACTGCTAAAAAGATTGCTGAAAGTTTCGACATGAATGGTCTAGAATTTTTTACCCCTGGTGACCAAGACTTTGCCAATGGCATTGAATTCTTAGGTGAAATTTCAAAAAAACATAAATTTAAATTTATCATCTCAAATATAAGAGATAATAAAATCATTAAATCTGAGCCCTTTGCCTTAAAGAAGTTTGGAACACAATCGATCGTCTTTATGGGAGTAATAAATAGAAATCTTCTTCTTCCCCAATATCAAACCTACTTTATTGACGTGGACCAATCGATTCAGTCAACTCTTGATAGTATTAAAAAGAAAGTTGGAGATCTAAAAAATGTAAAAATTATTCTCCTCAGCCATAGTGGAATGGAAGAAGATAAAAGACTCGCAGAAAAATTTCCTCAGCTAGATTGGATTATTGGAGCTCACAGCCAAGCATTTACTCAGATGACTGTAGATGTAAAAGAAACAAAGATTGTTCAAGTTCTTTCTCGAAATCATTACCTAGGAAAGATAGAGATTCCCACACTAAAAGAAAAAGAAGACAAATTTTCAGTTATTGAAATAAGAGATGAGCTCGCTAAGAAAATGAAAGAAAATCCAATGATCTCATGGCTCGATCGATATAAAACCTCACTTGACTCCATTCAACTGGAAGAACAAAAACTTCTAGGGGGTGATACTTCAATGACTCCTGCTAATACAGCTGCAAGTTGTATCGAGTGTCACACACAACAAGGAGAATTTTGGCAAAAGACTTCACACTCTTTGGCCTTCATTACTTTGGATCATGCCAAAGCCGCTAACAATCCAAACTGTATAGGTTGCCATAGCCTCAATTACAAAGATCTCAAGGGATTCCAAAATATTGATGGAATGGTTATAAGTGATAAAAAACTCAATAAGTATTGGAGTGAGTTTAAAACGACTTTCCAAGATATAAAATCTGTAAGGAAGCTCTCCGACAAAGAGCGGCTCAAATACTCTAAGAAATATCTCGCTCTGGATAAAAAATTCGAAGTAAAACACAACTTTGCGAATGTTCAGTGCCTCAACTGCCATGATAAAGCCCACGATCATCCATTCGAAATGGAAGATGTACCAAAAAAGACGGCAAACTATCAGGATAAGTGTTTAAAATGTCACACCAGTGATCAGAGTCCTGAGTGGTACAATAAAAATGACAAAGGCATTGCCACTTCTGTAGATCAAGCGTATGTTTCTGGAATTATAAAGAAAATAGCCTGTCCTAAGAGACAAGAATAGAAATGTGATGAAAACAGTTTTAGGTATCGAGACCAGCTGTGACGATACTTCAATTTGTATACTCACTGAGTCTGGAAAATTTCCCACGATTTTGGCCCACAAAAGCTTTACTCAAGAAGAAATTCTCAAAAGTTGGGGCGGAGTTGTTCCTGAAATCGCGGCGAGAAATCATTTAGAAAAACTAGTCCCTCTTCTCAAAAGCTCATTTGAGCAAGCAAATCTTAAACCTTCTGATATAGATCTCATCGGCGTAACGACGACTCCAGGATTACTCGGTCCACTTTTGACGGGTCTCAATAGTGCTAAGACTCTAAGTCTTATGTATCAAAAACCCATTCGTGCCGTTAACCACTTATTCGCACACCTTGAAGCGGTTCATCTCGATCAAGAAGTTAACTACCCTTATCTAGGCCTTCTCATATCCGGCGGACACACAGCATTCTTGTGGGTAACAACTCCCAATGATTTTAAAGTCATCGGAAGCACCATTGATGATGCAGCTGGAGAGGCATTTGATAAAGGCGGGAAACTGATGAATTTAGGCTACCCAGCGGGACGCTTAATAGATCAGATGGCCTCAACAGGTGATGCTAATGCCTTCACGTTTCCCATTGGTCTGAAATCAAGTGCAGATTGCCGATTTAGTTTTTCTGGATTGAAAACCGCACTAAGAGTACAAATTGAAAAGCAACCTTCCATTATTGAAAAACCAAATCCAGACTTATGTGCATCTTACCAAAAAGCCATCGTAGAGGCCCTGCTACTAAAAACTCGTTACGCTATAAAGAAAATTAAAGCTGATTATAATATCTCAAACTTTAGTATCGTTCTTGGTGGTGGTGTTGCATGCAATAGTGAAATAAGGAGAAGGTTTAAAGAAAAGTATCAAAACACAGCTTTCGTCAAACCAGAGTTTTGTACCGATAACGCAGCGATGATAGCAAACTATGCACTGAGAACATTTGAACAAAAAATAGATTTTCCAGAGTCTTTAAGTCTCGATTCAAGAGGAAGATTTCTCGATAAAAAGGAATTTAACTAATGGCAAAGTTACCTCGCGCTGACAAAGATTTAGGCCAACATTTTTTAAAAGATAAAAATATTATTGAAAAGATTACGACAAACTTTGAAAAAGAAGCTGATGTTATTATTGAAATCGGACCTGGACCGGCCATTCTCTCTCTCAAACTAAGCCTTAAAGGGAAACCTTTCTATTTTATAGAAAAAGACGAACGCTTTAAAGAACTACTGGAGGGATTAACTCCTCCTGAAAATCAGTTTTTTGAAGATGCCTTAAAGTTCGATTGGTTCGAATTTATTCAGAGTCGCCAATTAACAAATAAAAAAATATGGCTCGTATCAAATCTGCCATACAATGTGAGTTCGGCGCTTTTCATATCATTTTTGAAGATTCCTCAAATTAAATTTATGACTTTAATGTTTCAAAAAGAAGTCGGTGAGAAAACTTACTTTCGAGAAAGTACAAAAAACCAAATGGGAAGCCTCCTCACCTTATCACAAAATTATTTTGATTCTAGAAAACTTATACTCGCTCACCCAGGGGCTTTCCTACCTCCACCAAAAGTAGAGTCAGTGGTTGTAAGCTATGCCAGAAAAGAAAATCCCATCGTCTCAATTGAAAACTTTAAATCTTTTGAAAAATTTCTTCGCCTTTGTTTTTCGATGAAAAGAAAACAACTTGGTAGTGTTTTGAAAACGTCGATAGATAAAGACAAAGTTGCGAAGATTTTTGAGCAATCTAAGATTCCGGCAACAACAAGAGCTGAAGCGCTAGAACTCAAAGATATTTACACTCTTTATCAATCATTTGGACAAGTATGCGATTAATACTTCTTCTTTTATCCAGCTCTTTCGTTTTTGCAAGTCTTGGTGAACAGTTTGGTGCAAGCTCAAGATCGATTGGACTCGGTGGGCAAGCAAGCCTTGACCCAACGGACGCATCAAATAACTTTTACGCCCCTGCAGTGCTATCGAATGAAGACAGGACGACTTTATCTTATTCAAGCTTCTATCTTGTTTCTGATTTTAAAGCGATCAATGATGTGGTGGTTGACTCTCCTATTAATAGCGGTCAATCAACAGAGGTATACGGCGACCTAAACCCTAATATTGAGTCTTCTCTTTACCATGCTATTCATGCAAGCTTTAAAATTTTTAAAAACATTCCCGCGAAGTTGAATCTCTCTGTTTTTATTCCAACGGAGAAAGTTTTAGAGGCTGATACTGGTGATCCCTATCGTCCAGAATATGTCCTTTATCAATCTCGCTTTAATCGAACTCAAGTGCTTGCCTCCTACTCTCAAAAGCTCTCATCATTTAGTTTCTCAATAGGTATCATGAGTGGTTTTCAATCCAATGGGGAAACATTTATTGTTGCTAAAGATAACGGAAGCACGACACCAAGCTCGGGAAAAGTTCAGTTTAATGCAAAGCCCTCAGCAGCCCTAAATTTTTCTTTGTATAAAGAGTCACGCTATGGAAAATCGTTTTTCTCTTTTCAAGACGAAATGAAGTCAAAATTAGAAAATGAAGCTCAAGGCTACACTCCAGTGGGCACAAGCCCAATAAATTTTAGCTGGGATATAAATTCTCTGCTTTTTTATGATCCTCAAATTTTAAGACTCGGTCACAAAGTGGGGCCTGTTGGTTTCACTCTAGAATATCAAAACTGGGATGGATTTGAATCTCCAACACTTAAGCTGAATGCCAATAGCAACAGCACGCTGGTTTCCTCCATCAATAATCAAAATTTTTCCACAAGAAATATCTTCATCCCAAGAATCTCCTATCAGATCAATTCCTTTAGCCTTGGAGCATTTTACAGACAAAGTCCCTTGAAGCTGAAAAAGGGAGCTTCAGGAAATTCAGTAGACTCTGATCTTGCAAGTCTCTCAATTGGAAAGAGAATGAAAATAAACTTTTTCGATCAAAATTTTTACCTCGATAGCTCCTTCATGGTGCAACATCTCTTTGATCAGGAAGTTAGCAAAAGTGACAACAGAGAAAATAACGAAGCGGGTCAAAAGATTGGTGCGCCTGACTACAAAGTAGGTGGTGAGATTTACGCTTTAAGTATTGGCCTGAGTTGGGTAATATAAGGCCATGAGTGGAATAAAACTGATCGCCAAAAATAAAAGAGCAACATATGACTACTTTATAGAGGAGACCTATGAAGCTGGTATGGTTCTTCAGGGAACTGAAGTAAAGTCGCTCAGAGAAGGCAAGTGCACAATGACTGAAGCCTACTGCACCATAGATTCAAAAAGTGAAGTCTGGATTCACCAATTGAAGATTGCGCCCTACACCTTTGGAACCTATGCCAATCATGACGAGACGCGAAAGAGAAAATTATTGTTAAATTTACAGGAAATAGTGAAGCTTGAAAAAGACCTTGCCACAAAGGGTCAAACCTTGATACCAACAAAAATATACTTTAAAGGAAGCCGAGTAAAGCTAGAGATAGCGACTGCAAAAGGTAAAAAACTCTACGACAAAAGAGAAGCCACGGCTAAAAAAGACGTCGAAAGAAAACTGAGACAAGGGAAATTTGAATAATGGAAGCTCAAGTTCATAATATTTTTCATCTTAATAATCCAAAATCTTTTACCGAAGATGAGGCTTACGAGCTGCTTAACCTTCTTTATATTGTTACCACAAAAGCTAAAAATAAAATTCAAGGTTTAACTTCTCAAATGGAGTTTCACAAAGCAATGCCCACTCAGGCTCAAACGTATGAAGGTCTTATTAATACTGAGATCCAAAAATGGTCTGAAAAAGTAAGAAGGCTTGGGGGAACGCCAATGGCTTTATACCAAGTTAAAATTCCAACAAAGGGTGGATTTTACTTTTGGGATTTTCCAACGGTTGAACTAGAACTGCACCTAGACTAGAGATAATTAGATAAAATTATACTCATCACGCAAATACCAACTAAATCTAATCCATACTCGACCAAAAATTTCTTTAGGGGAACACCAGCAAATGAATAGTGCTTACTTGCTAAGCCGACCACAATCAAAAGCCAAGTTCCTATAGCGAGTGTTAATAATTCCGCCAAAGAACGGGGTTGAATATGCTTGATCATTAAAAAAAGACCATAGGACGCCCAAAGTGATCCGATAAAAGACACAAGATGAGGAGTTGGATCCTTAGAAACTTTTACGTTATTTTCACCACGCCAAGCCTTACTCCAATTCTTTCCGTAGATTCCGTACCAAACAGTTCCCAAGATAAAGTTAGCAATCGCTGCAGCTAAGACCAGTAATAGCTCTTCCATTTTTATTTCCTTTTTATTTTTGATTAAGCCAGTGAGAGACTACTCCACCGTAAACACACAGAAATATTAACGCCGTAAAACGATTAAAACTTCTGCGAAAAAGACTCAAGAGTACCAGTAGAGTTCCCCCTCCCATTAATGCATATAGCTCTATAGAAAAGTCAGTTGTTATTTCAAAATTATAGATACCTAGTGTTCCCAAAATAAAAGCACAGTTAAAGATATTTGAACCCACGATATTTCCGATAATAATATCGGTATCTTTCTTTTTAAATGCGGCCATAAGTGCCGTGACAAGTTCAGGAAAACTAGTCCCAAAGGCGATAAAGATTGAAGAGATAATATAAGGATCAACACCCAAATTATTTCCCATTCCCACTCCTCCTTTAACCAGCAGCTCTCCCCCAGCGTACAATAAAATAAAGCCGACAAATAGTTTAAAGACTAAAAGAGACATCTCCTTTGATGAAACCTGCTCTTTCTCAATGGTCTGGTTTAGAACCTTAGATCTTTTCATATCAATGAAGATAAAAAATAAATAAATAATTAAAACCCCAATAAGAGGAGCACTGGCCACGAGCCCTAAAAAATTTTGCCCAAGAACAAAGAATAGAGAAATACAAAGAAGAAGATGAACAAAGAGGTGCTCATTTAAGCTCTTTCCTTTAGTTGATAACTTTGCAACGAGACCAGAAATCCCTAGGATAAGAAAAAGGTTGGCAATATTTGAGCCTATTAAACTTCCAAAAGCTATGCCCGGTTCATTTTCAAATGCTGCAATATGACCGACAAAAAACTCGGGTAAAGAGGTCCCAAAACCCACAAGGATCATACCTACTAGGAGTGGAGACATGCCAAAAATTTTGCCAACGCTCTCTGCCGAATCTAGAGCAAACTCAGCTCCATAATATAATAAAGCGATCGCAAGGATAATAAAAACAACTGGTAGAAACATTTAAAGCCTTTGCAATTATAGTATTCTTTATCATAATATAAGTGATGATAAGCTTTCTCAATGATAAATTCAAAAAACAGGGAAAATCCCAATTTATAAAGAATGCTGCACTTCTATGCCTTATAGCAGACGCTTTAAATTTATTTTATATACAGTTTTTTTGGTTCCAGTATAGATTTACTGAAGGCTTTCTCAGATCTGTGCTTTCTATTAATGGAGTGAATACCACAAACCTAAGCAGTCAAGATGTCCTAAACTATAAATATCTTTTAACTGGTTCACTTAGTAATGTCTTAGTTGGGTTTATTTTTGTTCACGCTATTATCTATTTTCTCTTTTATAAGAGAAAAAAGTGGACGGCAAAATATATAGGTGGATACACACTTTCTGCTGTTTTGCTGACTCTTTTGGAGCTTGTTGTCTTCAGGGGTGACATCAACGCGTGGTCTCTTTTTCTTATTTCATCCGCAGTGATCTATGCCTATATTTTCCTGGGAATTAAGTACTTTAAAATTCAGGAACGATAAACTTTGGAGGGTTTCCTTCTCCAAAACTGGGGATACTTTTTACAGAACCTGAGATCATCCTTTTTCCAGCAACGGCCAGTAAAAATGAATCGAAAGCTTTCGGATTTTTAGCAATAAGCTCTAAGTCCTTTGCATAAATAAAAACATCGAGTTTATTTTCTACTTCTTTTGCGACTTGGATTCTTGCCAGTGGAGCGATATTAATATCGTGAAGCTCTGTTAGATGCTTGCGGCTAATTATTTTTGATCTATAAAGTTCTAAAAGAATAACAGATGTATCCGACTCATATAAAGCCAGATCATTGGGAAAATGTTTTCTCAAATATTTAAATCTATTCACCAGCATCAAAGAGACGCTTCCGTATGAATCGTACGAGATATTAAATGTTTTAAGAATTTGGTCGTAATAATGTTTCCAGATCCAAAAATCAAGAGGTCTATTCCAGTAAGGAGTAAATCCTTTTTTTAGCCTTCTTTTAAAAGATTTTGAAAGGATATGATGGTGAGTCTCTTTTTCAAGGACGCTTTTTGAAAATTCTATTTCGTCATCTCTATTGCGTTCCTGTTCGTAACGCTTAGGATTTTCCTCTTCTAGTTTTTTATCTACTTCTAGAAGCTCTTCTATTTGATCTCTTACTCCTGTTACTACAGGATGGTGACAATTATTCGTTCCGGGGCAATCAAGGGTGCAGTAGTCACAAGGTGGCTCTGTTAGAGGGAAGTCAACCATGAGCTTCTTTAGACCATGATCCTTAATCCAGCTTCTTATCGCTTCGTCTCGGTTTAGCTCTTGTTCATCCTTAACTTGCTTAAGTGTGGTTAAAAACCATCTTTTATTTTCTTCATAATACTCTAGCATGCAGAAGAAAAAATTTTCCTTTCTTCCGCCGCCTAGACTCATACCTGCAATCGAATTTGACTCTCTTTTCTCAACCATTATAAAACCAAAGGCTCCTCAATAAAAAAGTCTAATTTTTTCATTTTATAGTCAGGCAGTAATCTTGAGATCTTTTCAGCGTCCTCGGTTTGATGGGTTAAAATAAAACAACCTCCCCCTCCGGCACCACACATTTTAATTCCTATATTTTCAAATGTCGCACTCAACTCTTTGTAAAATTTCTTTATAGGCTCTGGAGTTATACCTGCTGCTAAAGACTCTCTGGCCCTTCCCTCGTCACCGATGAGGTCGATCAGTAGGTCAAAGTCTTTACTCTGTATCGCTTGATAAGCCCTGAAGCTTACCGATGCAATCTCATTCATGCTCTTTCGAATATTGGTATCCCCATCAAAAAAGCCCTTATAAACGTCCCAGTTATTAATTCCGCTATTTCTTGAGATTCCAGAGTAAACAAGAGTTATTCTTTTCTCTAAATGGTCTTTTAGTTTTAAACAAAATAATTGCTCTTTTTCTATCTTGCCTGGCTGCCCTCTCAAAGCAAGGACACCGCCACAAAGAGCAGGAAAGTAATCTTGGTATCCAGGAACACCTTGATTAAGAATGCGACTTTCACATCCTTTAACTCTTAAAACGGCTTCATCAATGTCTAAGGTGGTATTCGTCATTTCACATAGGGCTTTATAAAGAGTCACTCCCATAGCACTAGAGCCACCTAATCCACTTCCAGCTGGTGCCCCACTTGAAAGGATGATCTTTAGAGAACTGTTTATTTTAAAAAGATCTAGAATTTGACAAATAAATGTCATTTCTTTGAAAAAGTCACTTTGATAAAGCTTGTCGTAGGTGAAATCACTTTTAAGAAAAGTGTAGCTCGTTTCATAGTCAAGTGATTCTATCTGTATTGAATCCAAAGTTGTCTTTATCAGTTCAACATTTGCTTTTAAAGATGTTGCAACATTTAAAGTCACCACATTTGGTAAAATAAGATTAATAGGTTCAAGATCTAAGGTTCCACCGACAAGATCAACTCTAACGGAGCCCGATGCACAGTAAGTCTTAGTTTCCGGCATTGAGAACTCCAATATAGGGAAGCTCTCTATACCTGCCAGCATAATCGAGTCCATAACCTATGACAAACTTGTCTTCAATTTCAAAGCCAAGGTAGTCAATCTTTGCAGGATATTTATTCTTGGCTGGTTTAAATAATAAAGAGGCAAGTTTCATCTTTTTTGGATTTCTTATTTTTAATGTTTCTGTTAGAAATTTTAATGTAAGCCCTGTGTCCACGATGTCTTCAACTATAAGAATATTTTTACCTGCAATAGAAGAGCTCAAGTCCATTTGCATTTCGATATTTCCAGAGGAGCTCATCCCATCCCCATAAGAAGACAGTGATATAAATTCAAGCTTTAGGGGAAGATCAATTTTTTTTATGAGGTCGGAGCAAAACATAAAAGCCCCTTTAAGAACACAAATAACTGTGAGCTCCTCGCCAGAGAAGTCATCTGATATCGCTTTTCCAAGCGCTTGAATTCTTAAAGCGATTTCATCTTCAGAAATGAGTACATCAGGGGTATAAGCGTTCATGTTTTATCCTTTTTTTTCTTAAAGGTTACAGAACATCGCCCAAGTTGTCATGAATTAGTTAAGTGCGGATCCCTCAGCAAATTGCTGAACCTCAGGCTCTAGAGGGAGGTTTTTTTGAGACTCTTTAGGTTCGTAAAAATAGTGGGCCCTACATCTTGCCTCGTAAGCATCAGCCTCTCCCAAAAGAACTTCATCTTGGCAGTCTGATAGCCTCTGGCTTCTTGTAGCTGGCGTTCCACAAACCGTGCAGATCGCTTGAATTTTTTGAACATTGTCGGCCATAGCCAAAAGCATTGGCATAGGTCCAAAAGGAACTGCGCGGTAATCGAGGTCCAATCCTGCACAAATCACTCGATAGCCTCTGTTAGCAAGTTTTTCAACGATTTGTACTATTTCCATATCAAAAAATTGGATTTCATCGATGGCCACAATTCTTGTTGTGTCTTTGAGATTTAAAAGAATATCCACAGCTTTGTTTACTGGCTCTGAGAGAATCTCTTGTGAAGAATGACTTACGACTTTCGTCTCATCGTAACGAACGTCAATTGCCGGCTTGAAGATTTGAACCCTCTGCTTTGCAATCTGTGCTCTTTTCACTCGTCTGATTAACTCTTCAGTTTTACCTGAAAACATTGGACCGCAAACTACCTCTATGGCCCCGTGGTTACCAGCGTATGTCATGAATACCCCTTTAGCTCTCTCTCAATTGTGTTGTGTTTGATCATATTTCCAAAAATAACCGAGTATGACAATCCAGTGTAAGAATTATTTGGCCAAAAAAACACAACATATTGTTTTTCTATCCATTAAATATGAAGGAATTACACTAGTTGCATCAAGCCAAAACAGTATTTATTTTCAAATAAACTATTTCTTGTTTAGAAAAACTCATTTAAGATCTAATGCTATGGATTATTTAAAGCGATTAAAATCAAAAATATGGCCCAAGAAAGAGCCCAAATTTCTGTATGAAATTATTGGTCAAGAACAAGGAATAAAGGTCTTGGTCTCTAAGTTTTACCAGGTCATGGAAACTGATCCTAAAGCTAAAGAGTGCCTTTTGGTCCATGAACTGAATGAGGGCAAAGTTGACGAGGAAACAAAAGAGAAATTTTTTATGTTTCTATCGGGATGGTTTGGTGGGCCTAATCTTTTTATCGAAAACTTTGGACATCCAAAGATGCGAGCAAGACATCTCCATGTTCCAATCTCAAAAATTGAAAAAGACCAGTGGCTCTATTGCATGAGTAAAGCCCTTGATACTCATAATAAAAAAATTAAAAGGGATGATCGATACCGTTTTGATGGATCTTTTAAAGCTCTCGCAAGTCGTATTCAGAATATTAATTAATTTTATTAAGTCTTACCTTTACTTGATAGGCAATTTGTCTAATGGGACTTATTCGTTTTGAAAAGTAGTTGAGAGTACATCTTGTGATAAGACGAAAATCAGCTTTTATCAGACTATACTGGCTGCCAGGCCTCGTCATTAACTCAAAATTTGCCACGACTGACAGTCCAAAGTGATTGAATAGTCCCAAGTTGCCTCTGCGACAAACAGCTAAAAATCCATCATAAGTTGTTTCTCTAATACTCCATAGCCCAATAAATAAAATAAGTCGCCGTCCAATCCCCGATCCTCTTTTAGCACAAACCAGTCTTGAGACTTCTAAGTAATTTTTAAACTGAGAGAGTCTAAGGTTTGGTGGGAGCTCCAAAGCAGACATCTCAAAGGGATAAGGGAGCATTCTTGTAACAGCAACAAGGTTTCCTTGTTGATCAAAAACTCTTCCATGGAAGCTATTGAGATCGAATAATTTCTCTGATATTTTAGCCGTGTCTGTATCTGGTATTAAGTAGCCATGACCATTTTTATAACAATTATTTCTAAAGCTAAAAACATCCTCTAACTCGTCTCGAGTCAAAGCACTACCGTGAATCACCGGTGCGTAGTGATGTTTCTTATCAAACCGCACATAACGATCCAAAAGCCAGAAAAAAGGAAAACTAAAAAATCTAAAAAGCATTCTAGAATATTACTATGAGAGTCGTAAAATTTAATCCAGATTGAACAAAAGACAGTGGTGTATAAATTTTAAACAGATTGGAGACTGAGGACATAAGTAAGCATAATTAAACAACTTATTCCTAAAACAACAAAAAGAGGAAAAGCTAAAATACACAATGCCATTGGAGTTGAAGTATCTAGCTGACGCTTAATTCCTGCAAACATAAGAACAAATGATGCAAATTTCTGAGCGACTCCACCAAAAATGGGAACCACCGTTAATATATGGGAACTCATGGCCACACTCATTATTTCAGCAGCTTTTTCAGAAGCATTTTCAACCTTTAAAGCTCCGGCGAAAATCCTAAGAACAAACTCCCAAAACTGAATAAAAAAGAGCATAAACAAAGGATAGAAAATAACATCTAAAATCGTTGAGAGAATAATAAAGTAAAAGCCCAAAAAGCGGTCACTATTATCAAAGATATTAAAAATTGAAGAAGCATCGTAGTACAGATTTAAATAGATCATAACAACAAAGTTAATCAAAATAATCCTCATCAAACCATTGATAACAACAAAGATCCAAGATAAACCCAACGACTCCCCCACACTCAACCGGCGCAAGTCAGAATCCCCATCAATAAGAAGCTCATGGGTATAAAATGGATGCACTAAGTAGTGGAAATATGTGGAGAGGTAACCCTTTTTAACCATATAATATTTAAGGCTTTTTTTCCTTCAAAGTAAAGAGTTCTTCAAACTTTAGCTGCGGAAGTGAGGCTTTTGGCCTGATAAAGACGAACTCTATCTGAGAACTGTGCTCATAAACATTTAATAGCCCCGCAGAGGACTTGAAAGAGTATCGATGTTCATCTACCTCGAGGTGAAAATCAAAATCGGCACGAGCTTTTGACCGAACAAAACTTGCTTGCTCAAAAGGAGTATTATTTAAAAGGATACCAAATAAAAGGTTAAGCTTACCTCGGTCAAAACTAAATTCTTTAGAAGAATAAGAAAACTTAGATGTATCTAAGACTTGACCTCTCACTTTCTGAGATCCCTTTATCATAGTAAAACCGAGTGATTTTTTATTTTCAATTTTAGAAAGAAGGGAGAGCTTCTTATTCCAGAAATCGGAGACGCTACTTGAAAAGAGGGAGTCATCTATTGACTCAACCTCTAAAATGAGACCTTTATTAGAATTCCAAATAAATAACCCTTCTTTTTTATCGTATTGATTAAGAAGCCAATATTCTGAAGTTCCTTCCTTAGAAGTAATAATCATCTTTGAGATGGGGCTCTGTTTTGGCTGAGATTTTTGTAAAGTTATATTTAAAATCTTCCCTGTAAAATTAAGTTCATCAACTTTAGTCAAAATATTTATTTCATTTAATCCCTTTAAGGGCTTAGGAAAGGTCTCATTGAACTGAATATCAAGTTTGTACATTGAGCCATTTGTATAATGGATAATCGACTGCAAAGGGGATGAAGAATGAATGATACGCGTTGGAAATAAGTAAGAGGGGTCTGATTCAATCAGGTTTTTTAAATTACTATATTTTTTGTACTCCTCTTCATCTAGGCTTTTGAAGACACCTTCATAATCAGTACTATCTTTGACGAGAAAAAGCTCCTCTCCTCTTTTGATAAAGAATCCTTTATCAATATTTGAATAGTCTCCTAAAATAAAACTCTTATTATTAATTTTAAAATTTAAATTTGTTTGTGAAAAATATTCACTTTCTTTTTGAGGGCTAACTTGTATCCTGCTCGAGATCATAAGCCCCCCTAACATCCTATTGAGAAGAGCAGAAAAAGCTTTTTCGATGGGAACACCATAGTCCTCTAAAAACCACTGTTCTCCCTTTTTCACAAGACTTAACTTTGAAAGAGTTAGAGACAGAGGTGACTTAATGATTAGTTGTTGCTCAGAAGAAATCTTACCCCCTCGCTCTTCCCAATAATAAGCAAAGCCTAGAAGCGCCGCAAGCAATGCCAGAAGTATAAGATTAACTTTCATGAATTAACAGCTCTTCTATAAAGAACAAATGACATCACAAAGAAAAGGGTGGGCATAAAGATCAAAAGAAAAAACAGAATGAGAGTTTCCTGAGAGAGTGAAATCATGACTTTTGAGTTTTTTAAGCCCGGTCTATTAATTGAAATAATTCCCTCGTCGTCTAAAACCCAAGAAAGGGAATTTAAGAAAAGGTTTAAGTTTGCACTTTGACTTTCAAAAGCGTTGGTCACAAATCCACTTGAACCAAAGACCACAAGTTTTGATTGATTTTTTTTATTAAAGGCGGTTAATCCCAATGTTATCGGTCCTTTTAAATCAGTATCCAAGTCATAAGTCGCCTTTCCATCAATGATTCCCTTAATATTTTTTTCGGCCCAAGTTGCAGGAAATGGTGTTGTCCACAGTAGCTTTTTTAATTCTAGATGTTCACTGTCTTCAGCAACAAGCGCGGTAGACAGAGGCATTAAAACTCTTCCTTGGAAGGAGTTTGTTATAGAACTCTCCTGACCAAATTGGTTAATAATTGGAGTCGTAAATTCTGATCCTTGGCTTTTGGCCAGTCTATCAATGACAATAGAATCTACCACTTGAACACCATTTCTCTGTAAAAAAGAGTAGAGTGATTCTTGATTGGCACCGGAGAGGTTCGACTGTAGAAGCACAACAAGATTTCCACCTCTGCCCAGATAATCCTCTAGTTTTTGTATCTCATTTTCTAAAAATCCAAAACGAGTTGATGAGATTAAAATAGCATCAGCTGAAGCTGGAATATTCTGACTTATAAGATCAAGGCTGCGTAAGTTATAATTTACAGACTCAATCGAGCGCTTTAAAAAACTTGCACCAAGTTTCTCTTTTGAGTTGAAGTCTAATTCTCCGTGTCCAGTTGTATAAAAAATATTAATCTCTCTTTCACGAATAGCTTTGATCAAACTATTTGTTACTTTGAGTTCAGACTCGACTTTAGAGACAACCACTCTATCTTGATACTCAATTAAAATCGATCCATTTTCGGTAATATTGTGCTTTCGAATCAAAGGGAGACTCTTATCAATATCTAAAGCCTCAAGAGTTATAAAGTCTGAAGCATTTTCGTACTTATCTAAGATTGCCAAAAAATGATCCCAATCACCTCTTTTGGCAAACAGAGTAATCTTCAAAGGCCCCTTTAAATTTCCAACAATCTTTTTACTTTGCTCTGATAAAGAATGATATTTTTGAGAAGTTAAATCTATAGAAACATCATTTTTTAAAATAAGATAATTTGAGACTCCCAAGATAGACAATATAATGAGCACTCTAAAAACATGGCTGATTCCATTTTGAAAAAATCGAGTAGAGCAAAGGTCTCTAAGAGCTTTTCGATAGTATAAGAGTTGAATGATCATTAAAACGAGACCACTCAATAAGGTTCCAAAAACGACAAGCTTTAGCTCTGGTGCTACGACCTCCAACACAAAAGACGCTAATATTAAGCCTATAGTAATAAAGATCCAAATTTTCTTTAACATTCTTACCACCTCCTTACTGACAGAGAAACTTTTGTAAGAACTAAAAAAACGATATTAAATGTCAAAAAGTAGGCGATCGTCGAAAGAGAAATACTTCCTTTGGTTACCGTTTCAAAATGCTTCACGACAGAGATGAATTTAAAAATATTAGCATAAAGGTAATTGGAGCTAATTAATGAAGCCCAAGAAATCATCCAAAAGAAAAGAATGCCAACATAAGTAATAACTCCTGCAACAACTTGACTGGAAGTCACACTAGAGGCAAAAACGCCCAAGCTTATATAGCAAGTCAGATTGAGAAAAAGTCCCAAGTAACCCGTCATGACAAAGGAAAAATCAGGTGCCTTTAAAGTCCATAAAATAATCGGAAAAATAATCGTAATAATGAGAAGACACAGTCCCTTGATGATCGATGATAAAAATTTGGCAACAATGAGTTCAGAGTCTGAGACTGGGCTTGAAAAATAGAGATCAAGGACGCCATTTTTCTTTTCACTAGAAAAAACTCTCATCGTAAGAATGGGACAAAAAATAACGAGAAAAAGATTAATATTAGTAAAGAGCTGAATTGTCACTTGATTGACAAAGTCGAGCCCACTTCGATAAAGCCCAGGGATCTGTTGAGTGTTTTCGACAAACGAGATTAATAATGAGTAGAAAATATAACCTGTTATGGTCATAAATAAACCCATAACGATGTAGGCCATGGGCGTCGTGAAATAAGCTCTCATTTCTCTTTTTAATATCACCCCTATCATTTAGCTCTCCCCAGTAGATCTAAAAAAGCTGTCTCTAAATTAAGATCAAGCTTTTCAAAGTGAAACACCTGTAAATCACTTCCCTTAATTTGTTCATAGACGGCAGATCTAACGTCAACATTTGAATCGATATGAATATGGTAGGTTGTCGTGAGTTCACTCTCTTTAATGATTTCTACTTTGGAGATAGACCTAATACTTTTTAAAATATCTTTGAGGTCTTCATTTTTTGAAACTTCGATTTTCAAAACCTGTTCACCAACGGCCAGTTTCTTAACATCTTCCACCGTTCCCGAAGCAACAATACATCCCTTTTGAATAATTGTGATATTTGAACAAAGGATTTCCATCTCGTGCAGAAGATGGCTGGAAACGAGAACAGTGTGATCTTTTGCAATCTCTTTTATACAACTTCGCATTTGCGTTACAGATGCAGGATCTAGACCCACCGTTGGCTCGTCTAAGATGACAATCTCTGGTTTGAAAACAATTGCCTGTGCAACTCCCACCCGTTGGCGAAAACCTTTGGACAAATTTCCTATCAATCTGTCGGCTACGGACTCAAGCTCTAGTTTTTCTATGGCTTCTTGAACATAAGTTTCAATATTTATTTTCGGAACTCGATGAATTTGACATATATATTTCAAATACTCTTGGACAATCATTTCATCAAATAAAGGTGGATTTTCAAGAAGGACGCCAATATTTTGGCTAGAGACCTGCACTTTCCCTGAAGTTGGTGGAATGACTCCTGCGATCATTTTCATTGTTGTGGTTTTTCCAGCTCCATTTGGACCCAGAAAGCCATGAATAGCCCCTTTATCAACAGTGAATGATATATTATTTACAACTTTATTGACACCAAATAGGCGAGTAACAGCGTCAAGCTTTATGGCCCAAGATCTTTCCATGACAAATTTTAGCTACTTTGATTCAATAAGTGAAATTATTAATACTTCTCATTGTTTTGAGAAAAAGAACCGACATGAAATTATGCAATTAAACGAAAAGTTAAAAGTGGCCATTGACTCAGCGAAGTCGATCCTTATATCGACACATATCTTTCCAGATGCCGACGGTATTGGAAGTCAAATTAGTCTATGTCTCGCTCTAAGGTCAATTGGTAAAACATGTATATGTGCTAACGAAGAAGAGCTGTTAGAGAGATATAAATACCTCGACCAGCAAGATGTGGTGGTGTCTATTGAAAAAGCCAAGCATTTAAAGCCAGATCTTGTCATAATAGTTGATACGAATACTAAAGAGCGAACTGGAAAAAAAATGATGGAGTTTTATTCATCTGTTGATAGTAAATTTCTTTTTATTGATCACCATCCCTGCTCTAAAGTTCTGAGTGACGATCACTGTATCGATACAACTGCGGCAGCAACAGGACAAATTGTTGGTGAGTTCACTGAATTTCTTGGAATACCTTTTGATAAGGAAATGTCCCTGGCCCTCTATACATCAATTATTATAGATACAAGCAGTTTTCGCTACCCTACAGTTAGCTCAAGAACACACCTATTAGTAAGTAAGCTTTTGAAAACAGGCATAGAGCCAACAACCGCTTATAATGGCATTTATGGAACTAAAACGATTCAACATCTCCATTTATTAGGTAAAATTCTTGGTAGTGCAAAATCTAATGAAGCTGGAAACATCTATTGGATTGTCTTTAACCAAAATGATCTCGCTGATTTTGAAACTGACATTGAAGACACACATGCTTTTATCAATCACCTTCTGATTCTCGACAATATTAAAGTCGCGTGTATGATTAGAGACGATGGAGAGCAAGTTAAAGTGAGTTTAAGATCCACTGGAACTTGCGATGTTGGAACGATTGCGACAACTCTCGGAGGGGGGGGACACTCTCACTCAGCAGCAACGATTATTGAAAAAAATAAACCTATTGAAGATATCATCAAAGAGACCATTAAAAAGATTGAGGTGTGCTTAGTAGATCAGTAGTGTTTAAGCTGAATAACGACTGAGCCTAAAAGTAAGACCCCTCCACCTATGAGTTGAATAGGTGTAAGTGCAGCGCCTAAGAAAAGCCAATTCACAATAACGGCCATAAAAGGAAAAAACATCTCTGCCAAAGAACAAGCCCTAGCAGAAACCTTACGCAATCCCTGATAAAAAACATACATGGCCAATAAACCAGAAACTAAGACCATGAGAGAGATTTTTCCATAAACTTCAATACTTTCACCAAAGAGATCCGGAGCTTTCAAAGCAAAAGGAATGAGGCATAGAAAGCCTAAAATAAAGCGTCCGGCCATAATTTGCTCGTTTGTATAGCCCTCTAACCCAAGCTTCTTTCCATAGACAGTTGCGGCTCCCCATCCAAAAATGGAAAAGAAAACGAGAATATAGCCCTGAATTGCACTTGGAGCGAATAAGTTTTCCGACCAGCTTTGAGAGCTAATATCAATTTGCATAATGTCTTCGTAAGAAATGAGCAAAGCACCTAAAAGACAAACAACAGCCCAGAAAATAAAAGCTTTTTTTATCTGTTCGCGCAAAACGACTCGCGCTAATAAAATAACGACTAAGGGTTGAAACTTTTGAAGAAGAATAACCAGCGATGGATTGAGAAACATAAAGGCTCTTGAAAAAGCGACCGTAGCAAGAGCCGATCCAACTCCCCCAACCATAAAAAAGTAAAAGTAATGAGAGGTCTTCGCTTCCCATACTTTTTTTAAGGATTTAAAAAAGACGATGGAAAAAATAAGCGTCAGTAAAAGATGTTCGTAGAAAACCAATGAGACTGCATCTAACCCATTTTGCATAAGAGGATAACGAATAAGAGTATCCAAGGCCCAAAATGCACAGGCCAGTATAATGAGTGCAAAACCTGCCATCTAAAAATACCTTTGATGAAAGTTTTTAAAACTCTCATGAGCTATTTCAGCGACAAGTTGCTTCTTTATTTTTTTTCTATCTTTATTTCTTCTTTGCTCTTTTGTAAGCTTTATCGTTGGCAGAAGTCCAAAGTTTATACTGGAGGGAACTGGCTTTGGAACAGTCATAACAAAGTTAACTAAAGCGCCGATACCAGTCTCTACAGGCCATCTGATAGGCTCTTCACCTCTAATTTTTCTCATGACTTGGCTCGCGACATAAAGTCCCATACTGGAACTTTCAGTATAACCTTCAACTCCAGTAATTTGTCCTGCGAAATAAATGCGAGGAAACTCTTTTGAACTTAAGTCAAAGTTGAGAAGTTTTTTAGAGTTTAAAAACGAGTTCCGATGCACACTACCAAGATGATTAAAAGTTGCATTCTCAAATCCTGGAATCATTCTAAAAACACGAATTTGCTCAGGATATTTTAAACGAGTTTGAAAACCTACCAAGTTAAAAGCTGATCCCAAAAGATTTTCTTTTCGAAGTTGAACAACAGCAAAGGGTTCAGGCTCTCCTTCTTTTTTTAATCCTATTGGTTTCATACAAGAAAAGCGCGGCGTATCCTTACCTCTTTCAGCCATCAGGTCTACAGGTAAACATGCTTCAAAGAATTTATAATCTTCAAAATTTTGAGGAGGAACTTTTTCAGCTTTAACAAGCTCTTCAACAAAGTCATAATATTGCTGTTCAGTAAAAGGTGCATTGAGATAATCCGCGGACTCCGCTTCTTCCTTATGTCTATCCTTGAAGTAAAGCTTGTCGTAGTCTAAGGAGTCGGCGTCAACAACCGGTGCAATTGCATCATAAAAATAGAAATCATCTTTTGATAGTTTTTCCAATATCCACTGCTCAAGTTTTGTTGTGGTTAAAGGCCCTGAAGAGACAATACAATAATCACAATCATATTCAGTCATCATGGCTTCGGGATCAGAGGCTTCCTTCTCAACAATAGTGATGAGCTTATTTTCACTAAGTCGTCTTGTAATTTCAATTGAGAAGTCTTCTCTATTGACGGCCAATGCATCTCCGGCCGGTACCGCTGTTAACTCACCAACTTCAAGGACAAGTGAGTTGAGTGCTTTCATTTCAGTTTTTAAAAGTCCATGCCCAGAGTGAGGATTCATAGACTTTAAAGAGTTAGTGCAAACGAGTTCTGCAAAAGTATCTAGCTTTTGAGAGGGGTTTCTAACTATTTTTTTACTCTCAACAAGAACGACTTCAACACCCATATTTGCCAAATAATGAGAAGCCTCACTCCCAGCAAGTCCGGCACCAATAACTAACACTCTCGATTTTTTATCACTCATAATATTTTACTCATCTCTAGATTAAATGTTATAATTTCAATACGTTAAGAAAATGGAAATTACCTTTTTTTACATGTCGAGTCAACAACTGGAGTATAAAAATAACTATGAATATCACCCTACATCAAACCCATCATGAAATAGCCGACTTCGACAGTATTTTTAAGTACTTAGAAACTAATATAAAAAGCAAAAGTAAAACTCTTCATCTTTTGCCAGAGCTATTTCTTACTGGATATCCACTGCAGGACCTTTGTATTCAAAAATCTTTTATCGATACCTATCAGACAATGCTAAAAAAGATTGAGAACTGGAGCAAAACCTTAGGAAAAGATTGTAAAATCTTATGCGGGGGAATTGATTACTCCTTAGATGAAAATGGTATCCCAGTAGAAATTCGAAACGTGATTTTTGAAATTTCTAAAGGGAGTATCTCTCCTATATACACAAAACAGCTCCTCCCTAATTATGATATTTTTGATGAACAAAAATACTTCACCAGTGGTAACGAGTCAAAAGTGTACTCCCATGAGGGACAAAACATTGGACTTTTAATATGCGAAGATATGTGGAGCAGCAGCTTCCACGACAAGGACCCCGTTGAATCTCTTTTTGAAGCATCTAAAGGCGAAGTTGACCTCATCATCAATCTTTCGGCAAGTCCCTTTGTCCTGGGAAAACAAGACAAAAGGTATTCGAGAGCTTTTGATATTTCTAACAAGTTTAGAGCGCCTTTTATTTACTTAAATAAAGTAGGAGCGGAAGATGAAATCATTTTTGATGGTGCCAGTTTTATTTGTGATGGCAAAGCCGTAAAATTAACTGCGAAAAGATTCGAATCGGATTTAATTGAATATGAAGTGAACAAACAAGACTTTAAGTTCAAAAAAGTTCCACCATCAAAACAGACTAATACCTGGGAAGATCTTTTTAAATCAAAGATAACAAAAACAGATGCCGGAATAGGACTTACTCCTTGGACAGATGAAGAGTGTGAGGTCGTTCAAAAAGCCCTTATGTTTGGCATCCAAGAGTACGCTAGAAAGAGTAAGTTTAATAATTTTACCATCGCTTTGTCAGGAGGAATGGACTCGGCTTTAGTCTTGACCCTTATGAGGCTCTCCCTAAAACCGGGGCAATATCTTGAAGCCATTTACATGCCAAGCATCTACTCCAGTCCTTTAAGCTGGGATTTATCTAGCAAACTTTGCCAAAATCTAGGAATTCCCCTTAGCACTCTACCAATAAAGTTTCTCCACTCGACAACGAAAAATTTATTTGGGCAAACTTTTGATCAACCCTTTGATGGGCTCACAGATGAGAATATTCAATCCAGGCTTCGAGCAACGCTCCTTTACACTCGTTCAAATCAAATTAACTCCATGGTCATCAATACATCCAACAAATCAGAGCTTGCAGTTGGGTATTCAACTCAGTATGGAGATTCCGTTGGTGCCATCTCTATGCTTGGAGATCTTTTCAAGTCCGAAGTCTACAGGCTTGCTGAGTACCTAAACACTCAACAACCGAACCTTATCCCCGAAGAGATTATAAAAAGACCGCCCACCGCAGAACTGAGGCCAGACCAAAAAGATAGCGATTCTCTTCCTTCGTACGATGTCCTAGATGCTATCTTAGATGGTATTTTAAGCTACCGCTACTCTTCGAATGACCTTTGTGCAGCCGGTTTTCCCAAAGAAGACGTGGAAAAAGTTCTTTCCTTATATAAGCGTTCCGAGTATAAACGGTATCAATTTTGCCCTATTCTAAAAATTGCATCGAAGAGCTTCGGTTTTGGATATAGAGTACCGATAAACAAAGTAGCTAACTTTTATAATATCACCTAAGGAGTATCAAATGAGTAAAAAGTCACTATTAGATTCATGGAAAAAAGTAAAATCGCAAATTGATTCTTTTGTTAAAGATAACAATATCGATGAGCTTCAAAAATCAGTAAAGCAAAGAGTCCAAAAAGCACAAAAAGAAATCACATCAACTGTTGAAGGTGATATTGCTAAAGTTAAATCAAAAATCAAATCAGAGACGACGCAAATTGAAAAAATGCTTGAGAAACTAATTAATTCAGAAATAAAAAAAGCTCAAAAATTTATTGATGAGCAAAAGAAAGAGCTCGCAAAAATTCAATCAAAGTTAGAATCAATGGTTTTAAAAGACGACAAGAAGAAGTCGACTAAGAAAAAGTCGACTAAAAAGAAGACTTCTAAAAAAACGGCAAAAAAGACCGCCAAAAAACTTTCGAACAAAGTTATTAAAAAGGATCAGGTAAAAAAAGCGAAAAAAGTAGCCAAAAAATCGACGAAGAAAGTTGCCAAAAAAGCAAAGAAAGCGACAAAAAAATCTGCCAGTAAAAAATAAGCCTTTTGTTAGTGCGAGATCATTTTTCTCGCACTAACCCCTTGAAATTTCGAACATTCAATCATCCCCCATAATTCAAGCCCTTTTTAAAATCAAAAATTCCACAATCTCAACTAAACTTATCTAGTAATCAACCGAAAAAGGGAATGATGAAAAAACAAAGTCGAGTTAGTCCATTTAAAGTTCGCTCATTGATATTGATCGTTGGGCTTTACCCTAGTAATATCTAATGCACAAAGCATGGATGAATTAGCGACTAAAAAGTCTGAAAATGCTAAATCCTTTTGTAGTGCTCTTAAAAACTCTATTTTAGGCCTCTCTGAAGATCAGTTGATCTCAAATTTTAGAGAGAAGTTTGTCTTGGATGGGCAATCGAATATTTTTGAAAAAGTGAATGCCTTTGAAGAAGAACTTATTTTAAAATCGAATCTTAGCGATATTTCAAAAAAATATCACTTGTCCAAAAAAACTGACCTTAAACCTTCAAGCTTGACTTTACCGGCTCGGAACAGCTCATTCGCATCATTTCCAAACCGGACCTTGCAAAAGGGAGAGCCTAGCTTTTACCAGCTAATCAAAGGTGATCTAACGAAGACATTCCATCCACTACTGATTCAATGAATTAATTTACAAGCAAAGCGACAGAAGAGCTAGAAGTAAAAGAAGGTTTAACCTTGATATTTTAGACCAGTTGAAAGACCAATACAACCTTAGCACAGTTGAAATTAATAAAGCTGCAACTACTCATTGGTCACCTAGAAAACTTTAAAAATAAGAAAGATGCGAGAAGAATAGCTGATGTTTTAGCTGAAAAATGTACAAAGAGCATAGCTGATGAAATACAAGGTTTTTTGTCGGGAGAAGAGATGAGTGTTCTTCTACAAAATTCTGAAGAGCCAGATGAGCTTGGAGAAACAGACCTAGAAGGTTCAAAATGTGGAGACTCCACTTTAATAAGTGCATCGAACCCAACCTACCAGTCATGCAACGAGTTGGAAAAATCTCCAATAAAAATAGATCGAGATTTTGGTGAAATTCTCTCCGCTATATCAATTCCAGACGGAAAAGAAAGTCTTAGGGTCTTTGTAAAGAGACGAGGAGTTTCCAGCTACTGCTCTTCTTGTCTAGAGAAAAAAATCCAAACCACTTCTTTACAAATAAAAAATCCAGAAAAAAGAAAATTTGAAATATCTGCCCCGGCGATCAATAAAAGACGTGAAAATTCAAATGCAGATATCGCAAAAGAGATAAGGCAAAACCATATAAGGCAAGCCCTTCACGAGATAGCTGGTATGACTGAATCTTTTTATAACGCAAAAAGCTGGGTTGGAACTAGTATGTGGGGAACTTCCAGACTTAATGAATCTGTTATATGTTTTGATCGGAACCGATTTAAGTCTAGTCTCCAAAAAAAATGTGGAAATCGGTGGAGAAATGCCAAGAAAGACTTATTCAAAAACATTCAAGAGATGACAGGGTCAAACTCTATAAATAGTCTAAGTTCTTTAGAAGCCTACTACAGTGCAAAAATAAATGGAAGTGATAGACAGGAACGAACATGTCCTGACTCGAATAGGCAAGACTACGCTAAGGCCCAGGCACTTCTACACTCAAAACAACTTGTCCCTGAAATGGTTGAAACCTTTATTACCCTCTCAGCAGTTCAAGAGGGTGACGATTCAAACAAGCTTCCATATGAAGTTATTATCGACAACCTCATTGCAGCATCTGGTACCATGTTTCACTCTGGAAATATTAATCAACTGCACCTTTTATTTGGAAAAGAGGCTCCTGATCAGTCAAATAAACTAGAAATAGAGATTAGCCCAGTTTTCGAAGCTCTAATTAATGACAAAACCTTCCAAGACATTAGAAGGATAAATAAAGGTCACCCTTTGGTAAAGAATGAAAGCGCAAAATATTTGAACCGGTCTTTTTCAAATCTAGCCAAAGAGAAGATGTTAAGACAATACCTTGAATCTTTTTTTAAAACTGCAGCTAAATACAATCCTAATATTCAATCAATGCTAATGACAAAAGGTGGACTAACTAAAGCTCTTCAAGAAAAAACATCTTTGGCTAAATACTTTAGAGACAATCGCGACACCAACGAAAAACAAAAGATTGAAGAGTTTGCTAAATACCAAAAACCAATTTGTGAAGAGTTCATAAAGAGGATGTCGGAAATAGCATGTTCTAAAGATGAAACGATATTAGTAAATTCCTCGAAACAAGAAATAGAGATTGCAACACTTAAGTTGATTGATACAAAATTCAACGATAAATCTCAAGAGGATGAGGGGATTGATGCCCTATCACTAGTTTCGGCGTCGTGCCAACTAAAGACAGAGTCTCGAAGTACGGTAAAATTACCACCTAAGAAGTCTCCTAATTTTGGTTTTCATGATGTTATTGAAAAAAATTTCGGAGGAGATAGCCATAGGAGCAAAGACTCTCCTTATGACCAATTCTTAAAAACTAATACCTGTGAAATGATTACACAAACTGAAAAGCAGTTCAGATGTGAGATTACAGGACAATTTGATAAATCTGAATGCGAGGAAGACTTTAGTTCAATATCTAAAGTTAGAGAAATTGCATTAAAGGAGTCTCAAAAGCGACTTGAAGAAGAATCATCCAAGAAGATAGCTGAGGAAAAGGAAAAGATAGTGAAAAGTGGACAAGAAACAGCAAACTTCATTGAAAAATATACTCAGGATAAACAAAACGAAGTTCAACTTGTTAGTATACCTGCTGCTCCCAAAAACTTAGTTCGATTAACTCAGTTACAATCAAAACCTACTATAGGAAGCCCGAATGTTTTACCAGGAAGAAATAATGATTTAAAGGATGATGACTGGGGCTACCCTGGAGCTATTATGCTCGACGAAGTCGTGCTTAAAGTTGATCGAAAGACAGGTATAAGTGAAGCAAGTGTCGCAGGTGAATTAGTCAGCACGACATTAGATGGAAAGGAAATACAACCTGACTCATCAAAGAATATTTTACCAGAGCCAACAACCAAAGTGGTTGAACAATTGCCTGAAGTGAAAACAGATATAGCTTTTCAACCTTCTAAATACATAAACCCTTTTACTCCACAGACAGAAGCGGACTATAATTATTTAACATCAAAGAAAACCTATCAAGATGCCTCTGAGACAAGGATTAACAACTACGTTCAACAAATCCAATCAAATCCATCTATGACCGATAGTTTTCAAGAAATGATTGATAAAAAGCTTGAAGAGACTCCACAGTCAGAAAAGATCTCTGAGGTTGAAAAACTTATTGAAGAAAAGCGAAAAGAAATTTTAGCGATAAAAGAGAAAGAACTGAAAAAGCTCTCTGACGAAAAGGCAGAATTAGAAAAGAAAAAAGCCGATCAAAAGTTTGAAGAGATGAATAATAAATATACTGATATGGTAAATAAATATGAAGATTCTTTAAAGAAGAACGAAGAATTAAAAAGAAAAATGCCAATATCATCTCAAGAGACTAACATTGCCGATACAAAGAAAAACTCCTTCAATCGTGTGGCTGTCAATAATACCGGTATCTCCCCGATAACGGCGAGAGAAACGATAGAAGACAAAAGATCCAATGGATATCGCCAGCCGACTGCAGTAGTATCAGGTAAGGCAAATTTTGTCGCACCGATTACAAACCCTCAAGGTCAAAAGC
This sequence comes from Halobacteriovoraceae bacterium, assembly GCA_963719505.1. Lineage (GTDB taxonomy): Bacteria > Bdellovibrionota > Bacteriovoracia > Bacteriovoracales > Bacteriovoracaceae > CAKZJW01. Next base: position 1,243,464 of record CAVRCF010000001.1, on the reverse strand, counting down.
TGTTTGCAGGTTTATTTCTCAATAAAAACGAGCCTTTTATTCAATCAAACGGAGAGAAAGTAGAAATAGGAAGCAGTGCTAATGGTGGTGTAAAAAAACTAATTTTTACCAACAGAGACGGTAAAAAAGTTGAAGAGATCGAACTCACAGATACTGAAGCTGTCTTAAAAGCCTTGGACAAGAGAAATATCACACTAACGAAAGAAGAAATCGATGCATTACTTCTTCCTCAACTTGGTGCTGATACAGCCTTGGCAGAGTTGACTCCAGGCAAAGCAACCCCTGAACAAATGAAACTTGAAAAAAAATCTGCCGTACTCGAAATAACCTTAAAAGGTTTAGAGGCAAAGTTGGCTGAGTTAAAAACTAATCTTTAAGGTTCTCTAAGGAGAGGTTACAATCTCTTCGCTAAATGGTCTCCATTTACCTCGCCAAATATTGAGATAAGCATTCTTTATAACGCCCTTTTTCTCATTGATATCAATGCAAACGTAGTGAAGGTCCGTTATATTTTTATGTAGAGTTCTATCCATCGATGGAACTGGGTTCCATGTCCCACAATTGAAATATTGGCGACCATCTTTAAAGCGTCTCCACTCCGTGATATGAGTATGCCCCATAACAACAATCTTCACTTCAGGCCTAGTTGCAAGAACCCTCTTGGCATATTTTTCAAAGTTAGGATGAATAACAATTTTTGTTAGTTGTCTTGGTCCAATTTTAAAATTTTTATTATATTTCCCATAAGGAGGAAATTGAGTTCTTATGACATACAAACAAACAGTCCAACTCATATACATAAAAAATCTAAAATCATGAATTAAAGCCCACCAAATGTACAGAGAAACAGGCCTAACTTTATCTAGAAATGGTCTATAGAGCTTTAGTTTTGGCAGAAGGTTAATACAAAAAAGTGAAGCCCACGGCAGATTTAGTATCTGTTGCCCCCCCGGACCTTTGATAAAAGTTTTTGCCTTTGGAACTGTATTAATGGGCTCAAATCTGTGACCATGCTCTACAAGAACACCATTTGAAATAAGCTGTTCTGTAAACTCTACCTCTTCCCCACAGGCTTCAGCAAAGACCTTTTGAGCTTTTTCGAAAACCATTCCAAAGTCATGGTTCCCTATGACATAAGTTAATTTTTTATTAGGTCGAGATAAAAACTTTCTCAAATTTTCAAAGAAAATAGGATGTCCCTTAACCACCTGAGAAACCATTTTACATATGTGATCTTCTGTTAAGAGATGGGTATAAATTCCATCGACATCCATTTGGATTAGATTTAAGATATCCCCGTTGAGAACAAGGTGAACGTCAGTAAAATAGTAGGTTCCTGTCGAATAGTGATCGAGAAGCTCTGTAAACTTTTCATCTTCATCAAAGTCTTCGAGAACATTTATTTGACCGTCCTCTAAAAACTTTCCCTTACCTAGATGAAAATCACTTAGTATTAACATTAACATTTTTAACTTCCCTTCCTAGGTGAATAACTTTTCCACGTCCTGTTTTTTTTGATTTATACATCATTTCATCTGCAAGCTGAATCATTTCTTTAGATGTTTTAGCATCTGTTGGAAACTCCGCTATTCCGATGGAGACACTCATACTATAGCTCTCGCCGCTTTCAAGCTCAAAGTGATGATTCTTTATTGTCTTTAAGAGCCTGACACCAATTCTGTGAACAGTCTCAATATCGACTTCCCTAAGAATGACGATAAATTCATCTCCGCCAAAACGGTAAACATCATCGGTTCCCCTGACCAAGGATTTTAAAAGATCTCCCAAATCCGCGAGGATATCTGACCCCACAAGGTGTCCAAAATTATCATTTACCGATTTAAAATGATCGATATCGACAAAAAGGAGGCTGAAAGATTCATTTTCATCCTCATGAGACTTTATCGTCTCCTCTAGGTCTTTCACAAGTTTTCTTTGGTTATACAAACCTGTGACTTCATCAATATGACTGAGCAACATCAATCTTTCACACCTAAGCTTCAATTGCCTATAGATGTGAATGTTTTTTAAAATGTCAGACAGTTCCTCTTCTAAAAAGACTTTTGTCTCTTGCCGAGATTCAATAATGAGAAACTCTTTACTCTCGTCAGACTGAAAGATTGGAACGAGAATATGGTTTGCATCAATTTCACAAACATCTCCAACATCTTTATTTATTAATTTTCTCGCGCTTTTTATAAGCTCTTTCACATTTAGAGACTGATCACCGCCATAAAAGATAGCACTATCGCCCTCTTGAATGAAATAGGCGTACTTGCAATTAAGTAGTGATTCACTAAAAACAGAGTTGAGATACTCATGCATCTGTTCAGTATCTTTTATTTTGATCGTAGATTTAGTCGTGTTTTTATTCTTCATTAAACATCCAGATTCTTTTTAATATTTTTTATCTTTCTGCTAAAATTTCCATCTTCTTCCAACTCACCGATCGCCCCCCTAAGAGTATCAATAACTTTTTCCATTTTCTCTTCAAGCTCATACTTATTGTGAACGATTTTTTTTTCTTGAGATTGAACACTTTCAAGATCGAATTCCAATGTATCAATTTTTCTTTTGAGCTCCAAGATTTTAAGATCTCTATTACGAATTTGAGCTTCTGAATCAGAACGAAGCATCTCTAGTTTATTTTCAAGCTCTTTCTCTCTTTGCCTGACCATATTAACATCAATTCGAACTTTTTTATTTAGCTCTTCAATCTTTTGTTCATAAAATTTGGACTTCTCTTCTAGAATGTTTTTCTTCTCTAAACTTATATCAAGTTCAACTTTTAAGTTTTCTAAACTTTTTTGATAACGACTTCTGAGAACATTGACCTCTATATTTTTCTCGTCTAATTGAGCTTTCAGATTGAGTTCATGCCCCTTTTTATCTGATTCCTGGTTCTCAAGCTTTGCGATCTTCTCCATCAATAAAGCTCGATCATCTCGGAGAGCTTTTATGGTAATTCCAAGTCCCTCAAGTTGCTGATTATTTCGATCTTTTAGTTCCTGATGTTCAGCAACAAAGTTATTTCTTTGCTCTATTTCCTCAACGCTCTCTTCTTCACTTTCAACTGAACTTGAATCCGAATTTCCCATTAATCCATCGATCTCGGCCAGTTTCATTTTAGCATCACTTGAAAAATCGTCAGGTGAACTTTCATTAGCATCGCTGAGGGAAAACTCTAAGCTTTGGTCGTCAACTCTCGTTTTTTCAGAGATGTTATGGCTTCCTGTCTGTTGAGCTGCCGGAGTACCAAACAAGTCCTCATCCTCAAACTGCTGGGGCTCTTCGTCATCTATCGTTGATTCTTCTACATCACCGGATTCAACTTCATCAAGTGAATCAAAGTCATCCTCTTCATCTTCACTTCCAAAAGAGATTTCTTCACCATCAACTTGATCTTCTTCACTGTCCATATCAAGTTCATCTATTGAATCTGAAGACATTGAGTCATCTTCATCGCCAAATTCTAAAGAGTCATCTGATTGATCTTCGGAGTCTAGACTTAAACCGAGGTCATCATCAAGATCCATATCGCCTTCACTAGAAAGCTCATCTTCAGTCTCTTCAATATTTTCAACAACTGATTCATCACCTAATTCAAGGCCCGTATCATCATCTAAATCCATATCTAAACCATCATCTAAGCTATCGACTGAGTCAACTTCAACATCTTCATCCCCTAAAGAGAGTTCATCATTCGATGACATATCAAGGTCTAAACCTTCTTCCTCCTCAGTGGCCACAGCAGCAACTTCATCATCTTCGCCAAGAACAAGGTCGTCTGAGGCATCTAGATCTAAGTCTAATCCTCCCTCATCGATCATCTCGACCGGAACAACTTCGTCATCACCCAAAGACAGATCATCTGAAGAGGAGAGATCTAAATCTAATCCACCTTCATCCATAGGAGCGGAGTCAATAGGTTCATCTTCACCCAAAGTCAGTTCGTCACTTTCTGACAGATCAAGATTCATACTGTCATCATCTAAAGATTCTTGGTCGATACCATCTTCACCAGTTTCTAAAACTGCTTGTTCTTCATCGTCTCCAATTTCCAAAAGGTCCACCTCTGAGTCGTCAGCGAGAGATAGACTATCATCTGTATCCAAGCTTGGAGGTGCCTCTTCCTCAAGGTCGTCGTCAAGCATCAGAAGATCTTCTTCCTCTTCCAAGAGTCCATCAGAGCTTTCACTTTCATCTAGACTTAAAAGATCATCGGAGTCATCGGAGTCTAGACTTAAAAGATCATCAGAGTCATCAGAGTCAAGACTTAAGAGATCATCTGAATCATCATTTTCTTCTGTCATTAATTCAGCATCATCTTCGATTGCATCATCATCCAATAGTAATAACCCATCATCATTATCTTCTGACACAATAAGCTCCTCTGTGCTCTCTGTATTATCATCTAAAGCCAAGTCTTCGTCGCCAGATGGAACACTTTCCACTTCTTTAACAGTTGAAAATTGTTGGTTTAGTTTTGTATTTATTTCTTTAACTTCGGGGGAAAGCTCTCCGGTTGCTGGGAGATGCTGGTTAATAACAAGGTCAACTTCTTCATTTTGATTCTGGCCTTTAGCAATGCTTCCATTGAATTCATTCATATCAATCTCTGCAGTAGAATCCTCATTCGTAATGAGTGAGTTTGTTGCCTCATCCTCTTGTTCAATAATGATCTCTTCATCAGTAAAGGGAGCAACCATTGTCAAAAGCAATTCTTTTGAAACTGGTGAGCGCAAATAAAGGTCTGCTGAGGTTTTCGACTTCTGATGTTTTACTAATTGTTTTGAATTTAAATTATTCGAGTGAAGAAAAATGGGAAGATCGAAATCTTTTTTTATTTTTTTAATCGCCTTATCAATTTCTTTTGTTGATTCGTCATAATTAAAAATTATCGCATCAGCTGATTCATCGCTTATGAAGTCGCAAACACTTGCGATTTCTGAGAATTCGATTAATTCAAAATGTAGGGCAAGGTCATCCAGTATCTTGTCAAAACGATCAGACTCGCTGCTCCAATATAATATTCTCAAAAACTCTCCTCTGCTATTCTATTAGTATAATAATAACAAAGACATAGGATGCAGCACAATGAGGGAAAAGATTTCAATCATTTATGTTGATTAAGGAATATCCATTGTTTACAATTATGGAATTAATCAAGTAAAGAGTGAACACTGAGGGTCAAATGCTCATAAGACTATTTATATCAGGTATTTTATTCGTTTCAGCATCTGTTTATGCTGAAGAATTCTTTCCAGAATCTATTTATCAGCTAGATCAAAAGTATACCCACCATGTTATTGTTGTGGAAAAGTCGACTCATACACTCTACCTTTATAAGAATGATAATAATCTCCCTCGCTTGGTCAAGTCTTTCAAGATTGCCACTGGTCTAAGAACGGGAAATAAAAGAGCTCAGGGTGATAAAAAAACACCTGAGGGAATTTATTTCTTCGAAAAATTTAGACCTGCAAGTGAACTCATCTCAAGTTATGGAAAAGTTGGCCTCATTTACGGTGCTGGTGCTTTTACAATGAACTACCCTAACCTAGTAGATAAAAAAAATGGAAAGACTGGGGGCGGAATTTGGCTTCATTCAACAGACGACGACACAAGAATTAGTAAAGGCCTAGACTCTAAAGGATGTGTTGTTGCAACTGATGATGATATTAAAGAGATTGCAAAATATATCGAACTTAATAAAACTCCTATCATCGTGACTCAGAATATATCTTTTCTCAAAAAAGAAACTTGGGATGCCAACAAACGAGAACTAACAGAAACGATAGTGGAATGGGCCAATGCCTGGAAATCAAATGATTTCGACACATATATCAACCAGTACTCGGTTTCTGATTTTCATAGTGACACAAAAGGTAACTTTTATTCTTACAAAGATTATAAAAGAAGAGTTTTCAAAAGACCTGGTAAGCCTGAAATTAACTTTAGAAATATTTCAATTTTAAACTTTAAAGATTATGCCGTTGTAACTCTCCTACAAGATTACAAATCAAATACAATCAATGACATTGGTAAAAAGACGCTATATTTAAAAAGAAATGCTGAATATGATTGGAAAATTATAAGCGAAGACTGGGAAAGCACTGATGACTCAATCCAAGATTTTGTCCCAATGGCGAGATATTTCAAAGTAGAGGTAAGTGATGATTCAGGATCCATCTAAAGAATTAACACTTGTCGTCTACGATGCACCAAAGCCTCCTAAATATTTAAAAATTAATAAGGTCATTGTCAGGGCCCTGATCTTTCTCATTCCCGTTGTTATTATCTTGTCCATTGCCTTCTCATTATTTACATCAGTCTATATGAAGCAAAAACTCGAAAAAGCAAAATCTCAAGAACCAGAAATTATTCTTAATTTAAGAGAAAAAGTCTCGTCACAGGAGACAGAACTCAACACGTTAAAAACGACAAACTCCCAGCTTGTTCAAAAAATCTCAACTGGTTCTGCCGCTTCAGCCTCTGACGAAATTGGAAATATCTTCAACTTGTTTTCTATGCCTTTAGGATTTGAAGACAACAGAGCGCAAGCGAACGCCAAATTAGAAAACATGACCAATGATATCCTTAAAGAAAAAATGCTTTTTAAATTTGATATTTTAAACAATCAAGAAGGCGATACTAAACTTGCTGGATATATTTCAATTGTTCAATACCACAAAGATGGACTTAGCTTCTACCCCAACTACGACTTAAGTTTAGAAAACCCTAATCTTATCTTCAGCAAAGGAGAAAGCTTTGTTGTCTCAAGGTTTAGACCAGTCATTGCTGAGTTTAAAAAACCCAAAGGTTCTGTTGTTTGGTACAAAATTTTTATTTTCTCACAAACTGGTAACTTAATGGCGTTTAAAAAAGCTGGACCTTTTACCCTGGATTAAAATGAAAGAAATAAATTTTAAAAATTTAAACTATACAGTCCTTGGGGCCAATAACAAGATCGTAGGCGATCTTGAGATGCAAGGAGATACTATCATCCACTCTCATATAGAGGGAACAATAACGATGAAAGATACAAGTCGTTTAATCATTGAGAGAAAATCTACAATCGATGGAACAATTTATTGTTTTGATATAGAAATTTTTGGAAAAGTTTATGGGAATATTTATTCCGAGGGAAAACTAACCATTCGCTCATCTGCAGAAGTCTCTGGCGTTATTAAAGCAAAACAGCTTTCAGTCTATCCAGGGGCAATTCTCAACATGGAAGCCCATGCTGAGAATCAATAACCTACAAGTATTTATTATATTTTAAAACTTCAACCTTATATCCAGCTTTTCTCAAAACCTTAATAAGTTTTTTATCACCTAGAATGAGTTTTGTTTGAACATCCCAGTCAAAAAGTTCACCTATTTTAGATTTGGCTTGGTCAATAGAGATGTCGTCAACTTCTTTTGGAAAGGCATAGATTTCATCATAGTCTCTTCCTACATGATCAAAGAATAGAAGGTTTTTGATAAAGGCACTTGATGACTCAAGTCCAAATAGATATGTACCTTTAAGATAATTTTTTAGATATTGAAAACTTTGAGTTGGAATAGACTGAGTTTGCTTCTCAATCACTTCTTTGGTGACCTTTAATATATCAACAATTGTCTCATTTTTTGTGAAAGTATTAATCCCCACTCTACCGTAAGAGCTTTGACTAGAAGAATAAGCAGAAGCCGTATAAGTCAAACCTCTTTTAACTCTCAGCTCTTGCATTAATACAGAAGTAAATCCACCTCCTATATAACGAGAAGCCAAGTCGTTTAGAGTAAAGTCTTTAGAGCTTTGCTCTGAGTTTAAGAAAGTACCTATTCTGATTTGAGCTTGATTCGCATTTGGGACGGCGACAAAGTATAATTTATCTTTCTTCTCACTTTTCTTTTTTACCTCAGGTAGTTTGACGGTTGCCGTCGCTTTATTTCCGCTCCAACCGCAGTCTTTAGCGATAATATTTTGAATACCTTTCACTCCCGCTGGAGCCTTGATATAAATCTTTTTCTTAATTGTTTGATTAAACTCTAAAAGTCTCGTGTGTAAATCTCTTGCCGAAATTTTATTAATTGAGGAGAGACTTCCACCAACCGGACTAGAATAAGGTGTCTCTTTTAAAGAAACTTCTCTAAAGATTCGACTTGCAAGAGCTCCATGGTTGTTCACAAGATTTTTCAAACCTGTTCGCATTCTGGCCTTTGTCTTATTCACTTCTTTTACTGGGTAAGTCGCTGTTTTAAAAAGGTGGCATACCATCTTAAGACTTGGTTCGACATCCTTAACGAGTCCACTCAAAGAAAAAGTTGCGTACTCGTGAGTGACGTTGGCTCCATAGCTTGCTCCGTAGAACTCAAGAATATCTAAAATTTCTTTTCTGGAGTATCTCGTTGTTCCAGAAGTTAATTCATCAAACATCAGCTGAGTCACTCCATGCTTTTTCTCTGTAAGGGCTCCAGAGTGAAAGTAGAAGGTTATGTCATAAGTGGGAAAGCTAGAGTCTTCTAACCAAACAACCTCAAGGTCATCCCATTTATACTTCTTTAAATTTTCGTCCAAATAATTTGCCGCAAATAAATTTGAGCAAATAATAAATATAAGCAGTAAATATTTCATAAAGATTCCTTAGTTTTTATTCCAAATTGATAGAAAGATCGAATTTTCTTTTTTGAGGTACTTTTTACAAGCCTCTTGAAGCTCCGTAACACTGACAGAGTTATAGATATCAATCTCTTTTTTATAGAAATTATAGTCTCCATAATAGACTTCTCTATTTCCTAGAAAACCTGCAACACCAGAATTTGTCTCTAGACCTGAAAGCATATCCACCAGGTACTGATTTTTGATTCTCTGAACAGACCTTTGATCAATCTTACTTTTACAGGCATTTGATAACGTTTTATAGAGGTCTTTTTGAATCCACTTCAAATGTGATCCGTTATTCAACTCTCCTCCAACAAAGAACACACCAGAGTCTTGCAAAGTATAGTTTCCAGCATGGGACTTTGACATGATTGGTTTTTTATTAAGAACATATTTTTGATTGAGAATAGAGCTTCCACCGTCACCAAGGAGGGAGGATAAAATATCTAGAACATAGGCATCGCGAGGTCCAATTTTAACACCTTTGAAGGCGAGAAAAAAACTTGGATTTGGACTGGTTCCGTTTAGAGAAATTTTTCTTCCCCCATATTTTCCTTTAAACTCAAAGTCTTTTGGAGATGTTACTTTCTTTTTATAATCGACTAACTTTTTATTTTCTTTTATTTTTCCAAACCTCTCTTCTAACTCATCAAAAACATCTTCAGCATCAACATCTCCGACAATGACAATAATGGCATTATTAGGAGCATAGAACATCTTAAAGTATTGATACATCTGGTCTCTGGTAACAGTTTTTATGTCTTTGATCTTACCTATAACACTTGTGCCATAAGGGGTCCCTTCAAAGATATTCTCCATCATCGTTAGGTATATTTTCCCACCGTCAGAGTTTTCATATCTCATTTTTCGCTCTTCTAAAACGACGTTCCTTTCTTTTTCAAAAGACTCTTTTTCCAAAGCTAAGTTTTGCATTCTGTCTGCTTCAACATCGATAATTTTATTCAGGTGCTGATTAGGAAGGTTCTCATAGTAAACTGTAAGATCATTTGTCGTATAGGCATTGTTTGAGCCCCCATTACCTTCAACAATTTTGTCAAACATTCCAGACCCATACTTTTTTGCACCTTTAAACATCATGTGTTCAAGGTAGTGGCTGGCACCCGTAATCCCATCTTCTTCGTGTTTACCCCCAACTTTGTAGTAGGTATAATAGGAAAAGATTGGCAGTTTTTTATTTTCAACAACAATGGCAGTCAAACCATTATCGAATATTCTTTTCTGTGCGTTGAAGTTTAAGGCATCAACTCCAGAGCCAGAATCAGATTTTTTCTCTGACGAAGAGCATCCGCTCAGGATTAGTGTCAGCGCTAGTCCCATAAAAACGACTTTCATTGAATCTCCTTTTAAGATCATTTGAAGCCATATTATACCTTCTAGGCCACCAGCAACCAACGGGGAATTAAGAGCAAATATGTATTTTTTTCAAGATTAATCCCGAGCGATTGTCTCTTTCTTTTTTTTGCTAGGAAAAATAAATAAAAGACCCTATATTACACAACATAATATTATTAATACTCCCAAAAGGATCTCAGATGAAAATTGCTGTACCTAAAGAAATTAAAAACAACGAAAACCGAGTTGGACTAGTTCCCTCAGGAGTTCGTCAACTCGTTGATGATGGTCATGAACTTTTTGTTCAAAAGACAGCTGGACACGGTATTGGCATTGAGGATGAAGAGTTTATCACCGCTGGTGCGACAATGGTTGATACCCTTGAAGATGCCTTTGCAGCTGGAGAGATGATCATCAAGGTTAAAGAGCCACAACCTGAAGAAATAGCCCTTTTGAGACCTCACCATATACTCTATACCTATTTACACCTTGCTGCTGATAAGAACCTTACCGAAGGACTCATGAACTCAGGATCAACATGTGTAGCTTATGAGACGATCCAAAACCCAGACGGATCTCTTCCTCTTCTTGTTCCAATGAGTGAAGTTGCTGGAAGAATGGCCACTCAAGTCGGTGCCACATTTTTACAGAAAGACAAAGGTGGTAAAGGCGTTCTTCTTGGAGGTGTTCCAGGGGTAAGACGGGCAAAAGTAACGGTTATCGGCTGTGGAATCGCCGGAACAAATGCGACAAAGATGGCCATGGGACTAGGAGCTGATGTCACTTGTATTGATCTATCAACGAAACGCCTAGCTGAAATGGATGACCTTTTTGACAATAGAATTACAACTCTTTATTCAAATATCCAAAATATTGAAGAATCAGTAATAGCCTCAGACCTCGTCATTGGTGCTGTTCTCGTTCCAGGAGCTAAAGCCCCTAAACTTGTTACTCGCGACATGATCTCAAAAATGGAAAAAGGAAGTGTTGTGGTCGATATCGCTGTCGATCAGGGTGGATGTATTGAAACTTGTACTCCTACTACTCACCAAAACCCAACATTTGAAGTTGACGGTGTTGTGCATTATTGTGTTGCAAATATGCCAGGCGCGGTAGCAAGAACTTCTACCTACGCTCTAACAAATGTAACCCTGAAGTACGCAAGAATGATCGCTGCTATTGGTGTTGAGAAAGCGGCAGCTAAAGATCCTGCATTTGCTCTTGGTGTTAATATTTTAAAAGGTGGATTATGTTATGAGCAGGTTGCAATTGACCTAGAGCTTCCATACACTCCGCTTGACCCGCAAAAATATCTCTAAAAAATAACCTTTTTTGATTTTTCCCTGTTGTGTTAAGATATTGATATGACAGGGAACAGATCACTCGACAAAATTATTCTCGCAATCAATGCACTTATTGTTTTAGGTGCGGTTGGAACAATCTGGTATTCCCACAATATCATAAAGCCACCTGTTACAGACTCTCAAGGTCAGTTTACTGATATGGTCAGCGGAAGTTTGAGTGACTTCAACAGAAGCCCTATAGTCTTCAAAGAAATCGTTGTTAATCTTTACTCTCGCCAAAAGCGTTTACGCTTTTTAAATCTCACTATGAATATTGAGGTGTATGAAGCTGAACAAGAAGAAATTATTAAAACCTATAAGCCATTTATCAATGATCGGTTAATAGATATTACAGGGAATATGAAGCCCCAAGACGTCAATTCTGTTACAGGAAGAATCCTGCTTGAGTCCAGAATTAAAAATCAGGTCAATAGAGCTTTAGGTAAAAAAGTAATCAAGAAGATATACTTCTCAAAATTTATTGTTCAGTAGACTTAGATTCTTTTTTTTCATCAACATGAATATAGTTACCTTCTTCATCAGATAAACCAGTTAAGAATTCATCTACTTGAGCTTTTGTAACTTTTCCCTCAGAAACAAGTCTGTCTCTCAGTCTAAGGTCCAACATTTTGTCGTCTAATGCCATGCGAAGTTTCATATAAAATTCCTTATATTATTGAACCTTGATTTTTAACACAGAAGGGAAAAAGATGTAAAGCTTATTAAGGGCCCTTTTTAACAATTGCCAGTCTAAGTTGCTTTAATAAAAGCAAACATTGAGCTCTGGGATCCTTCTCTTGCCCTATTTCGTGAATGTACTTAAAGTTCACAAGACCATCATCCCCTTTTAAGCATTTATAACTTCCTTGAACTTCCTCACAAAACTTCCTCGTCTCCACTTGACGCCACTGCATCCACTGTTCATCTGGCTTTTCTATCTCATGGCACTTAAGAGCAGGATTGCTGCCTACTCCACGAACCCCTTCCAAATGACTAATTGAATCTTTATGAATACTTATGTCCTCAAATATATCATTTGTGCCTTCCTTATTCTCACAAGCTTCGACGTATTCGAACCTTTCAGCTCGCTTTATTAAAGCCACTTTCTCAGAATTGGAAATGGGGTCTGCTTGCGAGAATTCCTCGACAAGATGCCTAGACCAATCGACTATTTTAGAGGCGTACATGGGAAGGTAAAGTGACAGGACTCCCGAACGGCAGAATTTTTTATGGTTATCCATAGAATGTGCACATAGGGAAAAAAGGCTTAATAGAATTATCGTTTTCATTTATAAACTATAACACTTACACAGACTATTCATTAAGTTATAAAGAGTTTCAATGACTTATAGTTGACAGCTATGCCTTAGATAATGTGCAATCATTCAACTTATTGCCAGTATTTCGGATCTTTTGGGTCGTGATGATCTTTTGGTTTCTCATCTTTAACAATATGAAGTTTAGACTTCATTCTTTTTTTGTGGATTTCTTTTTGAAGGTTGGCCCCTTTAGCTTGAAGACTTTTATATTTTAAAAAGACAAAAGCAAAGAGCATCGCTGCAAGATGAGAAAAACTCACCGCCCCTGAAGTTGCAGTAAACCCTGTATAAAGTTGAATCGCCGCAAGAAGCATACAAAAGTATTTCGCCTTCATAGGAAAGATCATCATAAACATGAGCTGTCTTTCAGAGAAGATAATAGCATAGGCCATCAGTAGTGCGTAGTTAAAGCCCGTCACTCCCATCAGAGGGGTCACAACTGAAGTAACCGAGCTCAATAAAAGGTAGACCCCAGCAACAGATAATACGGACACGAGAAAGAACTTTAAATAAAACTTTGATCCCCATCGACTCTCTAACTCACTTCCAATGAACCACAGAAGGAGGCCTTCAAAAATCAGCCCCATAAAGCTTGCCTCAATAAAGGGATAGGTTAAAATTTGATAAATCATACCAGAGGTAAAGCCAGGGAACGTCAGCGAGAGATAACTTCCAAGCACGCCTTTTGTCAGGGCACTTAAAATAAATACGGCCACGATTGTGATGATTAAAATTTTATTATATTTTGTCAGCGGAGGAGCTTGAAAACTTGCTTGCATTGAACTTGCCTTTATTTTTTTTCTGAAATTTCTAAAAGAATGCCACCTGTCGATTTAGGATGGATAAAGTTAACTAAACAATTCCCTGCACCAACAACTGGTTGAGGATAAATCATCTTGAATCCCTTATCAATAAGTTCTTTTTGTTTTGCTTGGACATCCTTTACTCGAAAACACATATGATGAATTCCTGGACCATTCTTTGAGATAAACTTGGCAATAGTGCTCTCTGGGCTTGTTGGCTCTAGAAGCTCTATATGAGCGTTAGTGTCGATATGAGCAAAGGCAGTCTTAACTTTTTGTTCTTCAACAATTTCTCTTTTATCTTGGAAAACAAGTCCCAAATCAGTAAATATTTTTACACTTTTTTCAAGGTCACTTGTTGCAATCGCAACGTGGTCAAGAAAGCAGTCTTCTAGCTCTGGAAGCATATAATAGTCCTTTTGATTTTAATTAACTACCACAAGTAAAGTCGAAGTATCCATTGGAGAAATCCGGTGGATCACAAGCCTCATCACATCGATTAGGATCGTTTTCATCGAACTGAGGAAGTTGTGGCTGAATAGGTGGTTTACACGTTCCATTCTCACAGTCCCCAAACTCCTCGAAAGTATAGCAACGAAGAGCACAAGTGTCTCCCCCTTGGTTATCAAGACCTGTATTAATTATGAAACATCTCGTAACAGGAACTTTCGCACAATACTCTTTAGCAATACATTTTTGACCTGTGGGTTTTGAACAAAGAGCTGGTGGATCTTGCAAAGTATCGTGAACAGCACATCTTCCTGTTGTCTGAGAACAACATAAAGAAGAACACTCGTAATCACTTGAACAACTTGTCCCCGGTTCTGCTAAACCGTAACTTGGTTCGTCTTCGACACATTGAGAGACGATTGATTTATCCCAACATCTCTTATTGATACAACACTCTCCTGATCCACATTGATTAGATGAAGAACAAGCTTGAAAACTTGAAAGAAGAACATTCTCTCCACTAGTGTTTAGAGTTGCACCTTTGACGATTTGAAGTTTTACGTCCTGAGAAGCGATAATTTCTTCGTTCCCTTCATCGTCAGTTCTTATAATTTGAATTTTAGATGTTACATTACATGAGCCGATACTTTCACCGTTGTAATCATTCGCCGCACTTACGGCTCTCTCATTACAGCCGTCCATCCAAGTTGTTTCACCGTTTGAAGCCATAAAGCTTAAGCCTTTAGCACCATCCGGTGTTGGTGAACCTAAAAATTCAGTATCTTTTAAAAGATTAAATTTTGTTGCCAGTGGAAATAACTTGGATCCATACGGATGACCAAGTAAAGTCTGCCCTTCAAAGAGACCAAAGAAGCTCGTTTGAGCAGCGGCTTTAATTTGCCAAATGCTTTCATTTACTTTTCTGTAAGGGCCTCTATACTGATAGGACGCACCGTTAATAGTATGAGTTGTTAAAAAGTTAGATAAAAATTCTGTTCCTGCTCCATAGAAAAAAGTATTTGAATACAGAGTTGGATTATCATTTAAACAGCGACTTAACTTTATTGAGTCTGCATCTTCGTAGTAAGTCGTATCACCAGACTGAGCCTGAAGCTCTGTAGGAGTAATAGGAGTTAAAACACCTCCATCATTTCTCACTAACCCTTGATCGACAACCTTTGCAAATGAGTACTTACAAACTGAGTTTGCACTACTACAACCCGAAGATAAACTTCCTTCAAATGTAGGATCATCTTCTAAGTTTAGTCCTCGACAAAAAAGATTTTTATCCCTATTAACAAGAACGGGTTCATTGGGAACAACCGATCCATCTCCAGAGTAATCATATGTATTATAATCGTAGAGGTCGTACTCTAGTCTCACGTTTTGAAAAGGTTTAGACTTTAAATCGAGGATTAAAACTTGAACGTTTGTCTGAGGAGTTAATCCAGCGCCGGTGCTTACTGTTGCATCAATATCGATTGGACTATTGGTTGTTCCGAATCGAAACCTAACTTTAATCACATCGTTAACCAGAGTTGAGATATTCAGACCCGCGATATAAAGAAGTCCGTTATAGTTTTTTGGAATGGTAAGTTTTTTAAGATAGGTTCCACCATCACTTGAATCATCTATTTTGGGTTCAATAAGGTGTCTAATTTCAACGACAGCTTGTTCAATGACTTCCGCATTATCGATAGCATCATTACCACCGCCCACGGCTCCATTTCCACCATTCGTTCCTGGCCCTAATACTGAATTAGAGTCAGAAGAAACTCCCCTTCTCGCCGAGTCTGCTGCCTGCATACAGCTGGTTAGAAAGATTGTTAAGCATAAGAAAATAGATATCGTTTTAAATTTCATCATCACTCTCTTATCGGAGGCTAGTTGCCGTTTATTAAGAGTAACAGAGATAAGGGAGAAAATTGCCGAAAGAGAGCTAAGTTGCTGATATTTCGTTAAAGCTCTTAGTGTGGCCTACTGGGTGTAGGCACAGAATATTTGCACTGAAGATACTCAAGCCTGAGGATTAGTAGGCCTATACAAGCTACTAGTAATTAAACTCACATTTTACTCTATCAGATACTAGGCTACCTTGTGAGCTATTACTATATTCATACATTTTATAAAATCCATTTCGCCCAGAAGTATCTAGAAGGAGAACAACCTCAATATTTCTATTAGAATCGAAAAAGACAACGTCAGGAGACCACATAGACATGCCAATCACCTTTGCTTTTATTTTTTTACTATCTGTATAAACATAGGCGATATCATGAAAGTTTAATTCAGCTTCATTCCAATCAATTTCATATCTAATTCCATTATCAACACATGACCACATCGCATCTGAGGCGAGAGCAAATTGACTTGTTAAAACAACAACTAATAAAAGAAGGTTTCTCATTATATTCCTTGTGAATTGATTTAAATTTCTTTGGAGCTTCTCAGTTTTAGCTTTGAAATTCATGACAAATGAAAAGCTTACATACTATTCAAAGAGCGAGATTCTTTTTTTCAATCACTTAAAGGTACTAGAAGCGCTCAAATGTTCTTTGTTCTAAGCTTTTACGAACACCTGGGACTGCAAAGAGTCTATTGTGAAAAGAGATATAAACGCCTGGGCGCACAATTCCCGTAGCAAACATGGCTTCGGTGACATTCTGAATAGCATCCGAGTCAATAAATCCTAAAGGCTTCATTGCTCCTGTAAAAATGATTGGAACCGAAGGCGCAACGATATTGGCCTGAACGACTTCAGCCGTTTGTTGCATGGTATCTGTTCCGTGCAAAACCACGATGGGATTTCCATACCCCATAAAGCGCTCGATAGCTTTGAGAATGATTCCTCGATCTTGTTCATCCATATCCAGTGAGTCTTTATTCATAAGAGACTTTACTTCGATTTTCACATAAGGCAGTCTCAAGTTTTCTTGAATTCGATTTCTGATCACGGTCTCACGATTTTTTAATGAGCCTGATGTCTCATCATATGTTTTCTCGATTGTTCCACCTGTGGTGAGAATAGTAATTTTTCGCATTGGATTAGACATTTTTTATCCACCCTACCCTTGACTTGTATGAAGTTGCTCCCATCTTAGAAGCGTTTGTAAAAGAATCATAGACCAATTAATTAAAACCGTAAATATTACAAGGAGTTAATTCATGACGACAAAGAAAGGAACCATCTCGGTTAACACAACTGACATCCTTCCCATTATTAAAAAATGGCTTTATTCAGAGCACGATATTTTTATCAGAGAGCTTGTCTCAAATGCATGCGATGCAATAACAAAGAGAACTTCTCTAGCGAGAACAGCTGGAGAACAAATGCCAACTGGAAAAGTTGAAGTCGCCATCGATAAAAAAGCAAAGACCATCACAATTACTGATAATGGTCTTGGGATGACAGAGGCTGAAGTTGAAAAATATATTGCTCAGCTGGCTTTCTCAGGCGCTGAAGAATTTGTTAAGAATATGAAGGAAAACGAGACAACAAAAGATGAAATTATCGGTCGATTCGGACTCGGTTTTTATTCATCTTTCATGGTTGCTGATAAAGTTGTGATCAACTCTCTTTCAATGAACAAAGATTCAAAGCCAACGAAATGGGTTTGTGACGGAGATACAGATTACGAATTCTCTGATTCAGATAGAACTGAAGTTGGAACAGAAATCATTCTTCACATCAATAAAGAGAGTGAAGACTTTTTAAATACTTATAAAACGCGCGAAACACTGACTCGTTACTGTGACTTTATGCCCTATCAAATTGAGCTTAAAGATTTAAATGAAAACGATAGAATCGCTGCTGAAAATGCAAAAGCTGAAAAGGAAGAAGATAAAAAGCCAATTAACGCTGATATTATAAATGAGACGACTCCTCTTTGGAAAAAAGATCCAACGACGCTTACCGATGAAGACTATAAAGGATTTTATCGAAAACTATATCCAATGGATCAAGAGCCACTTTTTTGGCTTCACCTCAATGTTGATCACCCGTTTACATTGCAAGGGATTTTATACTTTCCAAAGTTAAATCCTAATAAACCAATGAATGAGAACAATATCAAACTTTATTCGAAACAAGTTTTCGTCTCTGATAATGTTAAAGATGTCATCCCTGAATTCTTAGGCCTTTTAAAAGGAGCTATTGACTCAGTTGATATCCCATTAAACGTTTCAAGATCTGCTCTTCAGGGAGATCCAAATATTAAGAAGATCTCAAACTATATCATTAAGAAAGTTGGTGAGAGTTTAAAGAAGCTTCATAAAAATGAGAGAGAAAAATACGAGAAGTCTTGGGAAGACATTGGTCTTTTCATTAAATACGGTGTTATCTCTGATACAAAATTTGATGACCAAATGAGAGAGAGAGTTCTCTTTAAAAACTCTGATAGTAAATACGTCACTCTTAATGAATATAAAGAAGCTGTTCCAGCGGACTATAAAGAAAAAGTTGGCGACAAAGTTATCTACTTTGAAGATGGTGCCTCAAATGTCGCCTTAAGAGAGCAGTTAAAGTCAGAAGGGATTCAAGCGATAACAACAGATAACTATATTGACTCTCACTTCATGCAACACGTAGAGATGCAGAAAAAAGGTGACAATGAGTTCAAATTTACTGTTATCGACAATGCTATCGAAGAAATCTTAGAGACTCAAAACGCAACTGAAGATGATATTAAAATTCAAGATGCCTTTAGATCAATCCTCGTTGGTGAGAAAAAAGAAGACGATCCAGCACAGATGGAAATTGAAGTCCGAAACTTTAAGAATGCTACCAGTGCCGCTTACTTTAAAGTAGACGAACAAATGAAGCGTTTCCAAAAGATGACGGCTCAAATGGGTCAAAGTAGTTTTTCAATGCCACTTAAAAGGACTCTTGTTTTAAACACAGAGAATAACCTTGTGAAAAATGCGTTTAAGATTTGGAATAAAGGTGAGAACAAAGATCTAGCGACAAAGATTTGTCATCATATTCAAGATCTTGCCTCAATTTCAGGTGAAGGTTTAGATGACAAAGAAAGAGAGGTTTTTGTGAACCGTTCTCAAGATCTTGTTTCTGAACTTTCTAACTTAGCTCTTTAGTGGAACAGCCAAAGATTGAGCAGTACTATATGGTCCCCCAACCGATTTTCTTCATGTATGCAAGTCGGGCTGGGGTCAACCCAAATGAGTTTTTAACAAAACTTCAGCTCACTCATGAGGCCATGGACTCTAAGCTTGGGGGCTATATGCTTTCTCGAAAACAGCATATGGCCATGATGTATTTGGCGGGAATTAAAAGAAGTGAACAAGTCTTGACTGAAAACGAGGAGGATCTCTTAAACAAAATAGACACCTCTAGTTTGATTCAAGAATTGGAAAGAAGAACAAGAAATTAAGAACATAAAAAAAGCCATCATTCGATGGCTTTTTAATTCATTCATTTTGGGTTAGTTCTAAAGATCAACAACACTTTCAAAACCAATTGTTTTCATATTAGAAAACTTCGTTTTTCTGTCGATATGCCCATCTTCAGAATACTCTTCTTGTGTCATAGCACTTAAATCTCTTCTGTGCTTGATACTTCCAAACTGCTCTCTCTCTTTTTCTTCTTGGCAGCCAATACATAAACAAGCAGTAGGTCTCGCCATTAGTCTTTTCTGTGAAATCTCCACTCCACAGTCTTCACACAAACCATATTCACCCGCTAAAATCTTTTGCTTAGCAGCTTCTACTTTCTTTAAAAAAAGTACATTTCTTTGATCTAATCTTTCACTTAATTGAGTTTCTTTTTGCGCCGTAACGATATCGACTTCATCTCCTTTGATGGGTCCGTTAGTTGGAGCAAAAATCGTTTCCAATTTCTTCGCTGATGGCGCGCTTCCATTTTTGTCGGTAAGAATTTCGTTAAAAAGATTCATGAATTTCTGCGTGTTTAATTTGTTCATCCTAAACTCCTTGCTGTTTTAACCGTGAACTTTTTTTCTCATTTGTTGAAAGTCTTTTTTACGAATCATCCTTAATTCCATTTCGAAAAATCCTTTTTCGAAACCCTTTCTTCCGCTCAAACTTTGGCTTCTTGCCGTATTCCCAGTAAGTAACATTCCTTGTCGCTTACACTTTTATATAGAGCAAGGTCTGTGCCAACTTACATTGAATGTATTTTTGAGCACTTACAGTAAAAAAGAAGGTTTTAACGCAGGGTGCATTTTGACGAGTGGCCAAAATGTCCGGGGACAAACTGGCTTTTTCTATGTTTTTGAGCAGTGAAACGTCTAAAAACTTAACGTAACTGCTCAATAAAGTGTTCTTCAAATCTTTAAAAATATTTATTTTGAACTAAACATCAGAAATTGTTTGGCCATCCATCTCTTTTTTGTAAATATATCTCCATGGCATTTGATGAATTAAAAAACATGGCAATGGGATGGGTAAATACTTGGAATAAAGGCAAACTCAAAAGAAAGTTAAAAGAGACTGCTCAGCGTGCTGTAGACCTTACTATAGAAAATTCAGAGTTGGAAAAAAAGAATAGTGAACTCATAGATGAAGTTCGTCGTCTCAAAGGTGAAAAAGAAAAACCTAAAATAAAGCCAACAAATACTAGTGACCTAAATCCACCTCCGAAGAAAGAACATAAGAAAAAGTCTAAAAAGAAAGATATCGAAGTTGATGAAGAGATTGAAATTTCTCCAGATAAAAATGAACTCCCTAAAGACGCTAAATTCATCGGTTCTAGAGATGTTGTGGTCCAAGAAATAGTATTTAATCGCAGAAATATAAAATTCTCTATTAAGAGATATTACTCTGAAAGTCTTAGTAGAGTTATCGAAGGTGAGATACCTTCAGGTTTCAAGGGCCATCAGTTTGGTCCTAAACTTTGGGCCCACATTCTTTATTTGAATTACAAATTAAGAGTTCCCCACGAAAAGATTAGAGAAATGCTCTCTGAGCTAAAAATTGATATTAGTGCTGGAACTATAAATTCAATTCTAAATAACCTGACTGATGACTTTCAGGTTGATCTGGAATCCGCAAGACATGCAGGACTAAAAAGAGATTCGAAAGTTCATATCGATGATACTGGGGCGAAAGTTAATGGAGTAAAAGCTTACACATTTGGAGTAAGCCATAAGTACTTTACTAGCTTCACTACGAGTTTTGAAAAGAATCGTTGGGCATCGGTGGGAGCACTCTTTGGAGGTGAGCAAAGGTTTATTTTCGATAGAGCTGCAATTGATTTTATTGGTAAGAAACTAAAACGTCCCAAGGTTACAGTATTTTTTAACCTTCTAGAAAAGAAGATAAGTTTTAGTCGAGAAGAATTAGAGGTCTTTTTTGAAGATTCGACTTTCTCAGATGTAACTAAAAAACAAAAAGATATCGTTAGAACTGCTGGTGCACTTAGTTATGCGAACTCTAGAGCGAATGGACCACCAATAAGATTTTTAATCTCAGATGAAGGGACAAATTTTAATGGGCTTCATAGGAACCATCAGCTTTGTTGGGTGCATGAGATTCGTAAATATAAGCTATGTGAGGTTTTCAAAAGAATAGAGAGTGAAACCCTTGAGAAATTGGTTCGTCAGTGGAGAGCTTTTTATAAGCTCATGAAGAGGTACAGGAATAATCCTGACACCGTTAAGAGAATACAGATTCGATCAGAATTTGAGAGGATCACGTCTTTAAAAACATTAGTTAAACCACTGGATGCACAGCTTGGAAGAACAAGAAAGAATAGAGATAAACTTTTACTATTTTTGAAATACCCACAACTTCCTCTGGATAATAACCTTTGCGAAAGAGACCTTCGAGAACGAGTGATAAAAAGAAAAATCTCACTTCAAAACCGCTCATTGAAAGGAATGAAGTCTTGGGACTTGATGCTTTCACTGGCCTCAACTTGTAGAAAAATAAATTTGAGTTTTTGGCGATATTTAGAAGATCGAATCTCCCAACGAGAAGAAATTCCATACCTGGGCAAGCTAGTTCAAGCTATTTAAATCCTATAAATTTAAACACAATATTGAGCAGTTACAACTTAACACCCTCTATAAATCTTTCTTCCTCTAAGGAATCAAAACCTAAAGTGGTTAACAATAGACATACATATAAATGAAGTGCTCTTTGCGAAGAGTAATAAAACTAGGACAATAGAGATGAATAAACTCGTTATAGGATTATTGACAGTCATTAGCTTCCAAACTCTTGCACAGGATTCAGGATTTATTCTCACTGCAAAACATGAGAGGGAAGAGTTTAGTAGATTAAACCCAATTAAGAAAAATCGAAAACTAAACTCCCTAGAAAAGAAACAAGTGAAAGTCCTTAAATGTGTAAGAACAATACTACAAAACTCAAAGGTTTCTAAAGAGAGAGTCGATGCCTCTGAAGAACTTATCTCAACTCTTATAATGACGAATACTGAAAGTGATCTTGAACGGCTAAATAAAACATGTAAAGAAAGTAAGTCTTTACTTAGGAGAAGTAGATCAATTGAACTTGAAGACCAGGGAAAAAGAGAAATGCTTGAGTCTATTCAAGACGAAAGAGTATCAACAATCATTTCAAACTTTATCTTTGTTAAAAATAAATGCATCGTAAAACGAGTATACGCTCAAGCTGCATTTTTAATTGGTGTAAAGGCCGGAGTTGGAGCTGTTATCTGCAGAGGAACTGATGGTCGTAAACGAAAGTATATAGGTCCGAGCATTGGAATTGCCACAAACTTTGGAGCAAGTGCTGGAGTTGAAAGCGTAATCATGGATATGGACAGGCAAATGAGTATTACACCAGATCAACCGATGCAAGGAGCTACAAATTATAAGCCAACCAAACTAGATCAAAAGCTAGGGAAAATTGGAAGTATCACATTCGATAAGACATCTGTTTACTCTGTTGTAGCTGGAAGAAATTATAATACATATGATGGATGGTATAGAATAAGAGCGATAGATTCTTCTGACTCATCTGTTGGACAAAATATTGGGCTCTCATCATTAACTGGTAGTTCAATCAACCTAAAATTACGTTTCCTAAATGGCAGAGATAACTGGGAGCCAATGCTTAAGATTATTTCAAAACAATAGGCGGTTTACTTTAAACCAAAATATCTTTATCTGAATCTAGAACAAGTTCTCCGGAATCAATTTTCTTTTGCATAATCTTGAGAACCTTGTCCTGGGCTTCTTCTACTTTAGAGATGGCCGTAGGAGGACCTTTGAGTCCATCTTCAATATCAAGCTTTATACCTGTTGAGACGATCCCCATAATATGATCAACAATCTCAGCATCCACGCTTCTTAAGGCAAGACCAAAGACTTCTAAGTCAATATCTCTGAGGAGTCCGACCATTTGAGCGGCTGAACAATATTTCAGATCTTCAATTTTGACCATTCCCTTTTCAAGCTCTGAAGCCATAAAGGGATCTTTTTGACGGATAGTTTCAAGAAGTTTTTTAGACTCAGATGCGCTCAATATTTTAAGCATGGCAATCGCCTCGTCCATTCCACCTTTAAACATACTATCTCCTAGAGTTTAATCGTTGATCTTTTTGGCTCAAATGATTTTTTACGTAATCTTCAATTCCCTCTTCCAGAGAGTGAAACTTAAAGTCAGAGAAGATAGCGTTAATTTTATCCATTTTTGCTTCTGTGAAATATTGGTATTGGTCTTTTAGAGAATCAGGCATATCTATGTACTCGATAATCTCTTCCTTATTCATGGCCTTAAATGTCGCGGAAACAAGATCTTTAAAGCTTCTCGCTTTTCCAGTTCCAAGATTCAGAATACCATTTTTACCACCATGATCCTCGCTCATGAGCCTCACCATAGCATTGACACAATCCTTAACATAAACGAAGTCTCTTAACTGCCCGCCGTCCTCGTACTTATCATCGTAAGACTTAAAGAGCTTCATTGAACCAGTATCCCCTATTTGCTTGTAAGCTTGAGCGACAACAGATTTCATATTTCCCTTATGATACTCATTAGGTCCATAAACATTAAAGAACTTCACACCAAACCATTTTGGTGGCGTATCAGACTGACGGAGCGCCCATTCATCCACAAGCTGCTTAGAATAGCCATAAGCGTTTAATGGCATAAGCTTCTCAACAGTATCGTGAGTATCGCTGTAACCATTCTCACCAGCTCCATAAGTCGCGGCACTTGAAGCGTAAACCAAAGGCACATTAAACTCCGTGCAAACAGAGAAAAGAATTTTGGAGTAATCCACATTATTATACATTAGATAATCAACATCTCTTTCCGTCGTCGATGAGCATGCCCCCATATGATAGACTGCTTTTATCTCTGTCTCGTCAAAAACTGAATAGAGAACATCACTTTGAATAAACTCATCGGCGTGAATATATTCACTATAATAGAGGCCTCTCAAATTTAACCATTTATCGTCATCTTCAAATCTGTCGACACAAAGAATATCTGTAATTCCCTGATCATTGAGATGCTTGACGATACAACTTCCAATAAAACCTGCGGCACCTGTGACAATTATCATATCTTTTCCTCTTGTTTTTAAACGTTTTCAGTAATTTATCATGGAATTAAGGCTTTAAAAACACCCTATTTGTCTGTAATATTGGCTCAATTATTAAACTTATGACAAAGGGCGCACAAATGCTTAAAGATGGTTGGTTTTACGAGAGGTCATTTCACAATACTTTTTCGATGGGATGGAAAGTTAAAAAGGTTCTCCACTCTGAGCAGTCTGAGTTTCAAAAGATTGATGTCGTAGATACACATGCAGTAGGAAAATTACTCCTTCTCGATGGAAAAACGATGGTTAGTAATCTTGACGAATTTGTTTATCATGAAGTTATGGCCCATATTCCTTTTATGGTTTCAAGAAATTGTAAAAAGGTTCTCATCATCGGTGGTGGTGACGGTGGAGTTGTTAGAGAGTTTGCGAAACATGAAAGTATAGAACAGATTGATCTCGTTGAAATTGATGAAAGAGTAATAGAAGTAAGACGTGAGTTTTTCCCAGAATGCACAAGTGCTTTAGATGATAAAAGAGTGAATATCCTTCCACGAGATGGCTTTGCTTTTATCAAACAAAAGAAGAATGAATACGATGTTATTATTATTGACTCCACCGATCCTGAAGATTTTGCATCAGGACTCTTTACGGATGAGTTTTATACAGACGTATACGAAGCCTTAACAGATGAAGGCATCATGATGAATCAAACCGAGAATCCTTTTCTCGATCAATAGGATGTCAAAAAAATCTATCAAAATATGAGAAAGTCATTTCCTTTCGTTCAGTCATTTACAGCTCCTATGAGTATCTACCCTGGAGTCTTTTGGACTTTTGGTTTTTCCTCAAAGAAACATAACGGCACAAATATAAATCCAGAAAAAGTTCAGAAGATGCAAGGACTAGAGAGATCTCTTAAATGGTATAATATGGACTGGCACAGAGGTGCGTTTGCACTTAGCAACTTTCATAAGAAAAAAATAGGCTTATAAGATGAAAAAAATAAAAGACCTTGATCAAATGGAGATGAGTAAAGCCTTTATTGGAACCAACTACTCAGAAGCCATTTACAAAAATGCCACTCATATTATGGGGTTTTGTTTTGATGGTACGACTTCATTTAGACCAGGAGCTCGCTTTGGCCCAGATGCTATAAGAGATGCCTCTTTTGGTTTAGAGACCTACTCACCATACCTTGATGACGATATTGAAAACTACTCTATTAATGATTGTGGCAACCTTCCTATTTATCCTAGTAAATGGAAAATGACCAACGACTACTTTCATGGAATCACTAAAGATCTAGATCTTAAAAAAGACAGGATAAAATTTTTAGTTTTAGGTGGTGAACACTCTATTTCTTACGGTCCTATTCGTTTGGCCCTTGATAACTATGAGGACCTCTGCCTCATTCACTTAGATGCCCATACTGATCTAAGAGATGGCTACCTAGAAGAGAAGTTCTCTCACGCTGCGATTATAAGGCGAGTTTACGATCACTTCACTGAGAAAAACACTCTCATTCAATACGGCATTAGATCTGGTCCAAAAGACGAATTTGAGTTTATGAAAAAACATAATACTCAAGCCAAAAGCCTTGAGGAGTGCGTTCAAAGAATTGAAGAGATCCCAAGTGACAGACCTGTCTATCTAACACTTGATCTCGATTATTTTGATCCAGCTTTTCTTCCTGGAACCGGAACACCTGAAGCTGGCGGAGAATCCTTCCATAGTTTTATAAAGATAATGAAAGTTCTCAAAGAGAAAAATTTAGTTGGAGCGGACGTCGTTGAGCTAGCACCGTTGATTGACTCAACAGGAAACTCAAGTGCATTCGCTTCAAAAGTTGTAAGAGAAGTTTTACTCGGTCTTCAAAAATAGATTTATTTTTCAGAAGCCAATTCGCGATTTAATCTCGATTCAATTTGCAGCTCTTTGCGCTTTAAAAGATACTTATCTTTTTTGTTTCTGAGATAATTCGAAGCCGTTTTTTCTTGCAGATTTTTGAAAAGAGGGTTTGCACCTGCCTCTAAGAGAATGGCCATCGCCGGTATGCAATTGGCTTTCGCTGAGTAGATGAGTGCTGTATTCCCTTTAGGATCTTTTGCATTGAGATTTATTTTCTTTGATGTCAAATAGTCTATCGCCTCTGGCTTACAATTAATCGAAGCCAAATGAAGTCCTGAGAATTGGTTTTTCTCCGTTTTCGCCTCCATTGATTCAGGTAATTTTCTTACAATATAATCAATCATCTCAACATTTCCAGAGTTAATGGCTAAGTGAATTGGGAGATATGTTTCTTCCTCAGTCTTTAGTTTATCATCTAAATGAACAGGAAATCCTAAACTATCTAGGATACGCAGAGCTTCTACATTTCCTTCACTTATCGCGGCAGTAATTGGAGTGTAGCCAGACTTAGATACCTTTATCTTTTTAATATGAGATAACTTTTTTTCAAGATTTTTTTTGTCTTTACTTTGAATCGCAGAATAAAACTTCTCCTCTCCATACTTCGACGGCATACTCAAACCCGAGATCATAAAAAGCACACCGATGATTCCAAAAAGTGATATCTTCTTTCCTATCGAGAAGAGATCTCTTCTTGGCATAAAATAAGAGTAAGATTCATCTTTTAATAAATTTAAAGTCCTTTGAAATTTGTACCCAAGCGAGAGACTTAAAACAATAATAATGAGGTATTGTTTTACAAACATCTCAAGTGGCGTCACATGGATAGCAAGAGCTAGATAGATGACGAAAACACCAAAGAAAATGAAGTCCATTCCCTTTCTCATATAAATTAAGCGATTGAGAAAGCTAGACTTTGCGTTCTCTAGCCTTGGTTGTTCGATATCACTATCAAAAATGATAAAAGCCACGAACATAACGACTTGAAAAAGTATTATCAACAAAGGAAATGCAGAAAACTCAATCGGAGAATACATAACACCTGTAAATGCACAAATAACAGCAGGAACAAAATAGACGAAATCTGAACTTGTCTTGGCCATAATGAGTTGTGATTTTGAAAGTGGAAGGCTCAAAAGATATTTTAGATTGAATTTTCTTCTATTTGTATAAAAGGCGTAGAGCATCGCATAGAATGCAATTGAAAAAAGGAAGTCTGCATCAGTGCTTTTTGTATCTCTAAAAATATGAACAAAAACAATAACAACCGCAGTAATAAAGTATGAGATTCCCAACTCGAGTTTGTTATATTTTAAGTTTGAAAGGAATAAATGAAGAAAGACTTTCATTTAAGCAGCCTCCCTATCGAGATTAAAGAGATGCTCTATCTCACTAACATCATGAACATCTGCATGCTTATGATCGATGAATAGCACCTTATTAACTACGCCGTTTAAGTCTTCTGCAATATTTGTTGCCATGATAAGGCTGCAGCTTTTTTCTGCGTGAAGCTCTTTCAAGAGACTAAAAAACTGTTTTCTTGATTCCGGATCTAAAACCGCAGTGACTTCATCCATAAGAAAAAGTTTTGGTCTTGCTGAAATAGCGGCAACGATTTGAGCTTTTACTTTTTGTCCCGTTGATAGTGATCCCATCTTTGAATTTGGATCCAGGCCAAAGTACTTAAGAAGCTCTTTCTCTTTCACCCGATCGTAGTTCTCATAAAAAAATCGAGTAAACTCGAGGTAGTTATCAATACTGTGAGAGCTTTGGATTTGAATATCGTGTGATAAAACAAAGATATTTTTCTTTTTTCTTCGCGTAAGTCCCATAGGGTCTTCGCCTAAAACTTTTATTGAACCACTCGTTATAGGTCGATACCCCATAAGAAGATCTATTAGAGTTGTCTTACCAGCTCCGTTTTTTCCTAGAACACCATAAAATTCACCCAGCTCTAGCTTGAAGTTTAACCCTTCATAAACTGTATCACCGTTTGGTATTTTGTAGTCGACATCAATGAGTTCAATAATCATAATTCACCTCAACTCCTTATCGGTGAGATGAAAAGAAAACTGAAATGAACATTTTAAGAGAGTTTGCCTTAAATTCTAAGGGTTTAGCTGGTCATTTTTATCATCATGATCAAATTCTTCCTCAAAATCCTCGTCCCTTTTCTTTTTAAAAGGCTCGACAATAAGGGCCACTGACCAAAGGCCAATCTCGTAGAGCAAAGTTAAAGGAATCAAAAGGGCCAATTGAGTAATAACATCTGGAGGTGTTAGGATTGCTGACAAAACAGCAAACACCGCGATCACATATCTTCTGTATTCTGAAAGAGACTTTTTATCGACTAGTCCCATAAAACCTAAAATAAGCATGAGATTTGGAAGTTGAAAAAGAACACCTAAAAAGACGAGGACTTTAAGCGCTAGAACAATATATTCCCTAAGACTAATCGTTGCCTCTACATTTCCCACCCCAAACTGCATAATGATGCCAAAAGTATTTGGAAAAACAACAAAGTATCCAAAAGCAATACCAGAGCAGAAGAGTATAAAGCCTACAAAGACGAAGGGTCTGATAAGCTTTGCCTCTTTATCATAGAGTCCAGGCCTAATAAATAACCATGCCTCTCTAAACCAAAGGGGAGAAGACACAATGACGGAGCTCCAAAAAGCGAGTTGAAACTGGGTTAAAACTTTATCAAGCAGTCCCAAGAAAACAACTTTTCCCTCTACACCAAGTGCTGACCTTAAAGGTGATAATAAAATTTCTTGGAGTTGCTCACCAAATCCATAACAGGCCATAAATGAGACGATTAAAATAATAGCCACGCGAATGACTCTTGTTCTCAATTCTTCTAAATGGTCGGTTAAGCTCATATCTTTCAAAAAAGACTCCGTATTTTATTTTCTTGATCTTTAGACTATAATAAAAGAATGAGACATTTTACATATATTTTTTTTCTTATAAGTCTAAACCTGCTTGCTGCGTCAAGACCATACCTGATATGTCTAGGCCAAGAAGAGGCAAGGATTCACAAAGAAAAAGTAACAGGTGCATACTATAAACTCAACCAAGAGATGATCTCCAACCTTTTACAGTTAAACGAATCGATCGATATGAAGCCTGAAATTTTGAAAAGAGTTTGTGCAGAAAAAATGACTTCATTAGCGATTTTAGAAACGATATTAGCAAAAAGCGGATTACTTTTTGTATCGAGTGCTGCAAAAAGTAATGTCCAATTGAGAAGTATGGATAAGCTATCGATAGAAGAATTAAAAGCCAGAAGCTTTAAGGTTTTTATTAATTATCTCACTCGCCTTCAAAGCAATTACAAAGATCCTAATTGTTTAAAGAAAAGAGTCCCAGAGATACTTTCTTTTTATGAAAACGCTCAACATCTTCTCATTGAAGTTGGTATTGAAGGGACGCTCGACACGATTAGAAACTCAAAGAATTTTTTCAAGAAATTAAAAAATCTTCCTGCTGGCCCAGATTGTTTTTAGATAGAGATTTAAAGAACGACGCTTAGTTTAACTTCAAGTTTCATTTCACTTTTAAAAAAGTTTGCGAGAGTGCTTGTAATCTCTTTTCGGTTGAGAGAACTCTCCCCTTTGTCACACCTTATTTTTAAATTAAATGCGTCCATACTAATGACGGTAAATTTCATTTGTGAGTACTCTGGTGGGCAAACATAATAAAATTCACCAATGAGACGATCAACTTTTTTAACCCAAACCTTTGAATCAATTCCGTTAATATAACCTTTTTCAATTTCAAATGAACTAAAAAGATTATTGAAGTCGATCTGACATTCACCGCAAATACCGCTGACTTGGGAGTTGACTAAAATCTTTTTACGGTCGCCTTTGTGCTCATGATAAAGCTCTTTCACTTTTGAGACACGAATTTCTAAACAACGACATAAAAGAGGATCGACAACGTCTTTATTTAAGAGCTTTAAGTGGAAGTAGTTTGATCTAAAGTCATAGATAGCCGATCTAATTTTTAACAACGCCAAATCAGTTAAAAGCTGCCCATCGGACTCTATACTTAGCCATTTCTCAATTGTATCAGAGCCGTGTTTTTCGAATAGATTTTGGACTCGACTTTTTAGAGGCTCCGCTAAATTGTTGGAACCAATTTTTACAATATTTTCTTTATTATCTATATCTAGAGAAACACTAGATTGAAGGTTCAGTTTTTCCATCAGGATCCAGAGTTAAAATTTCATAACCAGATTCGGTTATCAATATAGTATGCTCAAATTGAGCAGACACTTTTTTATCTTTAGTAATAACAGTCCAGTCATCTTTCAAAAGTTTGCAATGTCTAGAACCAAGATTAATCATTGGTTCGATGGTAAAGGTCATTCCAGCTTTAAGCTCAACTCCTGTCCCTTTCTTTCCATAATGAAGAACCTGAGGTTCTTCATGAAACTCTCTTCCAATACCGTGACCGCAATACTCTCTCACAACGCTATAGCCTCTAGACTCAGCGATCTGTTGAATAACCGCTCCAACATCACCAAGATGTGCACCTGGACGACAAATTTTTATTCCCTCCATCATACACTCATAAGTTGTTCTTACGAGTTCTTTGATTTCAGGTTTAACGTTACCAATATAATACGTTCTATTGGTGTCTCCATGAAAATTTTTAAAATATGTTGTGACATCAATATTAAGAATATCTCCATCTTTTAGCTTGTCTTTTTTGCTTGGAATTCCGTGACAAATTACTTCGTTGAGTGAGGTACAAACTGACTTTGGAAAACCATTATAATTTAGAGGTGATGGATAAGCACCGTGTTCGATAATAAAATTATGACAAAGCTCGTTAACTTCTTCTGTTGTCATCCCAATTTCTAACTTATCTTCAATATAATTCAGAGTTTTTGCGGCTAGCTGGCAAGACTCTTTCATAATTTCTATTTCTCTGTTCGACTTTATTGATATCATATGACCTCTTTTGCACGCATAGTACACGGGAAATCCCTTTTTCGCCAGTCAGATTTTCCCTAGTCTGACTAGGTCAAATCAACTAAAATGAGTCATGACCGTGCAAATATACAGACTCAACGCATCATCTTATCAGCAATCAAACTTCTTTGCCAAGGAGAAAGAGGCGCTCGAGAGAATTCCTGATGTTGTCTACTTAACCTCGGTCTCTGAGATTGATAGGGACTCTCCCTTTATCCTTATTTCAAACACTCACACTATTCCCGAAGAGATTCCCCAAGAAATTATAGATAAAACCATTCTCATGATTCACCCAAACTCTGGTTATGATAACTTTGGAGTCGATTTTTGTGAAAATTCAAAATTTCCGATCTTAGTAGGGAATCCAATTCGCGCCCACGCTGTCGCTGAGTATATACTCTCCTGTCTTCTTGGTCATCTGTGTCAGGTTCCAAACCAGAGACATTGGCAGGAAGATCGCTCGTGGAATAGGCCTCTCTTAAGAGATCAAAAAGTTTTAATTATTGGCGCCGGAATGATCGGCAAAATTCTCATGAATACCCTTTGTGCTCTTTGCCCTAATATTAAGTTTTACGACCCTTATAATGAAGAAGAGTTTATTAAAATCAAAAGGCAAATAAAAAAGATTGAATCGACAAGGTTTGATGTCGTTATCTTGGCCAGCAGCCTTAATCCAAAAAGTGCTGGAATGATTGATAAGGAATTCCTAGATAGTCTTTCCCAAAAAGTCCTCATTATTAATGCTGCTCGAGGCGGTCTTATCGTTCAAAAAGATTTAGAGGAATTTCTGCTCAATAATAATGAAGCTTTTGCTTATTTGGATGTTTTTGAAAAAGAACCTTTTCTTCCAAGTGATCTCAATAGCGTCTCAAATATAAATAAAACATCACATATCGCTGGAGTCTCAAATAAGCTTGGCGATGATATCATCCAATACGAATACCATCTTGTGAGTGAAGCTTTAAAAGCTTTTGCATCGAAAAGGTTTGATAAATTTATAGATGATTACTCTCAACTTAATTTAAAAAATAAAGTTCACGAAGGAATGCTTTTATGAAAGAGATAGAAAAACTTGGACACTACTTATGCCCTCCCGGAAATGGCGTCTACACTGTTCATACGGCTAAAGAAAATAAAGAGTCACTCCATAGAATTCAATTTAGTACGACCGAGCCAAGTGAGGTCGAAAGCAAATGGAGAGAGAACCTTGCCGACTATAAATCGACTCAGCTCCCTATCATGATGGGCTTGTGTATTGACACAGGTGGCGGAATTCAAAGAGGGGCGAACTGGGGTCCATTATTTATAAGAGAACATATTCAAAAATCTATCGGTCATCCCCACTACTTTGATATTGGAGACGTAAGAGTTATCCCTCACCTTCTCCATGACAAGTACCTCAATGAAGCTACTATTCGCTCATGCCAAGAAGCACTCTACAATGGTGAGGATCTCAAGGTAAGTGGTCTTAGCATCGCAGAGGAAGTTAGTGATATTCTTATCAGTCAGAATAAAAAAGTTTTTTCTCTCGGGGGAGACCATTCAGTAAGCTATCCCGTTGTAAAATCTTGGATTAAAGGACGAAGAGCTGCCGGTAAAAAAGTTGCTGTTATTCACTTTGATGCCCACACCGATCTTATGCCCAAAAGACTAGGGATTGACATCTGCTTTGCCTCTTGGGCTTTTCATATGATTGAACTTTTAGAAAAACCATCCCACCTTCTTCAGTTTGGAATTCGCTCGAGTGGACAACCAAAAGAATATTGGGAATCAAAGCTAGGTGTTCAGCAATTTTGGGCATCCGAGTTTGGAACCTCTAGTGTTGAAGATCAAACGATTAAATATTTAAAAGATGAAAAAATAGATGAGGTTTATATAAGCTTTGATATTGATGCTCTCGATGCCCAATATGCCAGTTCAACAGGAACTCCTGAAATCGATGGTCTTGAGCCACACCGGTGTATAGAACTTATAGAGAGAATTTCACAAGTGTGTCACGTCACAGGTGGCGATGTTGTTGAAGTTGCCCCATTTGTCCACAGTGCTCTAAAGAGTAAATTAGCTCCTGAGCCAGATACAACGGTTGAAAGCGCGAGTCTTATAGCCCGAAAAATTTTAGAAGTTATGAGTAAATGAAAAGTATATTTCCCGACGTCGAGATGGCCTCAGAGGACGGCTTATTAGCTGTTGGTGGTCATCTTGATATTCAAACATTAACTGACGCCTACTCAAGAGGAATTTTTCCTTGGCCGGTTGAAGAAGGATATCCTCTTACATGGTTCGCCCCTGACCCTCGAGGAATGATCAAAGTTGAAAACTGTAAATTCTCTAAATCTCTTTTAAAATTCATAAAAAAGATGGATTACGAAGTTAAGTTTAACACTGACTTTAGACGAGTCATTACCGAATGTGCAATGACCAAAAGAAAGCACGAGTACGGTACATGGATCTACGAAAATATTATTGAAGGCTACTCAAATCTTTTTGATGTCGGTAAAGCCTATTGTGTCAGTGTCTATCACGAAGGTCACCTCGTCGGTGGATTATATGGAGCCTGTTTTGGAGAAATCATATCCGGAGAATCAATGTTTTACAAAAAGGATAATGCATCGAAGGTCGCTCTTTACTACCTATTAAAAGCCGTTGAGAGGGCGAAAATACCTTTTGTTGACACTCAAATGGTTACACCTATAGTTGAATCTTTTGGGGGGGAACTCGTTGACAGGAAGATCTACATGAAACTTCTCCATTCACTAAATAAAGAAGTTTCACGCGACTCTATATTTTATTAATTGTATCTCAAGCCAAGTCTATAATTAGCATAAAAAGTTCTCTTTGCTTCTGAAATGAGTTCTTTCATCTCATAATTGAGCTTCACTTTTTTACCCTTTATATAGTCATCAATCATTTTTATTAATTCAGAATAAGTCGTATTAAGGTCTCTAGCTATTTCTTCCATACGTTTTTGAAAGCGAAAATCATTTTCAAGAAGATGAGTAATATTCTTACTCATCTCTTCTTTTAAACTCTTAGTCGTATAAGCATTTTTAACTTTCGCAAGTTCAAGCTTCGCCAAAATATTGATGTAGAAATATCCCCAATCAAATTCAAACCATCGATGTCTGAAAGAACATGACTTTGGATGAGCGTGATGATTATTATGATCGAGCTCTCCACAGATCAAGAAGTTAAGGGGGAAGAGAAAGCCTAAATTTCTACTATTGTCATGGTAGTTATGGTTTTTATAGCCCCACCAATGAGCAAAACCATTGACTCCACCAACTGCGAAAATAGGTGAAACAGAAAAGTTTATCAGAGATAAAATTGTTCCATAGACTGGACCAAGTAAAATAAGATTTATGGCAGAAAGAATAATAGCACCCAACAACGTATGATCGGCCATAAACTGCTCAAGCTTATTTCTTTTTATTGTTTTTCTAATTCGAACTACTGGATCGCTTACCCGTGCTTTGGCATAATCAAAGATCCCTAAAAAAAGAACATGAAAAAGTCCTTTTTGAACTGGTGAATGGGGATCTTTTTCTTTATCTGAGTGAGCATGATGATAAATATGAACTGATACCCAATCCAACTTTGACATTCCACCAACCATCCAAAGATTGATTTGCATGATCATATCTAGGGTCTTGTTGATCACCACACCTTTGTGGGTATGAAAACGATGAAAAGACAAACTCATAGAACTAATCGTGACATGAGTGATAAAAATCGCATAGACGATAAATTTAAGAGCTGTATTCTCTTGAAATATCTCACCTATAAATCCCTGATCGCCAATGAAGGTTGAAATTAGGAATAGTGCTAAAGCATAGATACCAACTAGTGGTCCTGCTGTTTTTAGAATTGATTTAATCATTTTATTGCCTCGTGTCTATTTACTCTCTCATTCATTTTAGCTTAATCCTAGAACTGGAACAACTGTAAAAAATCTTAATGAGAAGAGATTTTAGGTACTTATACCTGTGTCTGAAACTTTTCTTTTTAAATCGATAACTTTTTGCTCGAAATCACTCTGCTCAAACTCTCCATTACCTGACAATGCACCTTCGGGACAGTCACTGATACAAAACCCACACTTCACGCAGCTCAAAAGATCTAGCTTAAATTCCTTTGGTGCCTTGTTTATGGGCCCGTTAAAACCATCGTTAGACTTTGTGATCTCTATTGAGCCTGAGGGACATATTGACTCACAAATCCTACAGGTGGTGCACAGGTCGACTCCACTTAAAGGGTCAACTAGATACTTTGGATATCCTTGATACGCCCGCGTCTTTCTCATTGTAGAGAAAAGATCTAAAACGAGGGGTTGATTTAAAGATAAAAACATCTTTTTCAGAATTCCCAAAAGACCTTTATTAATACTACTTTCTTTATATCTTTTTAGATTTATTATCACTTCTCTACCTCACTCATATTAATTTGAAGTGAATGCCATATAAGATCAATGTCATCATAGTCACTCCCGATCATAACTTCTTTTATCGATTGAAGTGTATTTTGTGAGTTTGAACTGAGCTTCAATGACTTCATCTTTCCATCATTTATTAAAGCGCTAAGACTGATAATTCCATTTGCTCCCTCAATTGAATTTTGAATTAAGCGCTCTCCAAGAAGAGAGTCTTTAGACAGTCCATCAGCTCTAAATCCACCGCCTGGGATATTATCTAAGACTTGAAAAAGAATTTTAACCGATTGAAAAATTTCTTCAACGAGAACCAAATACCTATCGAAAGACTTACTTTTTATTCCAAGCGGAACGTCAAAAGTAACATCAGGATAAAAATACATAGATCCACTTTTCCTTAAGTCATGATTCAAACCGCCTGCTCTCATAACAGGTCCAGAAATGCTGTAGCTAAGAATATCCTCTCGTTCAAGTTTTCCACAACTTAATTTTTCTGTCCAAAGCTTAGAGGAGACCATGGCTTTGTACTCAAAAGCCAAGTCCTTTTCCAATTTCGTAATATAGCTCAAACAAGATGTAGTCCAGCCCCCGGGTATATTCTGAGTCACTCCGCCAATACAATTCATGTAAAGAGGGTTTCGATGACCTAGCAGCTCTCGCATCTGATCGGAGGTTTGCTGGTACCAAAGAGAGAGGTTGACATAAAAATCTGTATAGCCAGCAACCTTGGCCAACTTTAGCAAGGTGTAAAGATGCTCTCTAATCCTTGTGAGTTCCATCAAGATCATTCTTATTGCCTGGCCCTTTTCGGGAACAGCGATTTTAAATTCTTTCTCAATGGCATCGGCCAGTAGAAGAGTCCAATTTGAAGAAGACCGTGCATTTAAAAAGCCAATCCTTCCAAGCACTTGATCTATATCCTTTCCCCTTGCATCCTTTTCCAAACCAAAATGACGAAAGCCCATCTCAAAGTCAAACTGACTGACGACTTTCTCATCCAAGCTGAGATCAAAGATGATCTCATCAGATGATTGTTCTGCACTGGGAGTCTTAACTACTCCATTGAGTCTTCTGGGACTGTTTATAACTTTTTTCTCAGTAAAGGATTTAAAGCTTTTACGCAGAGGAAACCCGTCTAAGTTCTCTGGAAATAAAAACCTTCTTTGGCTATTAAGAGAATCAAATTCAACCCCAAAAAGTTCGTGAGTTTCATTCTCAAAATAAAGAGCATTGGTCCAAATACCACTAATACTGAGGCAATCCTCAGGCTCCTGGTCTAGGAGGTCAACTCGGATAAATAATTCGAGTTGTTGATTGTAGACAGTATAGTGGAAGTTAAATTTATCATCGTCACATTCAATCACGTGGAAGTTTAGAAAGTGGATAAATCCAAGATTCTCTTTTATCAAGAGAGCCAGAGCAAGAATATTTGATTTCTCGGATTTTATAATAATCGTCTTTTGAGAAATTTGTGGTTGATGAGGCTCTAACTCAGAAAGGATTTGATTTAAGTTCATACCTGTTCCCGCTCACCCAATCTCAAAATCGCATTCACAATGTCTCGGCGACTAGGCTTAGGTCCATAGACATGTTGATCAACTTTTATGATTCCTCGGATAGAAGAAAAATTATAGTCGGGAAACTTTAAAGAGTTATTGATCATCTGTCCGGCTGTAATGACATACTTTGGTCCACTGAGTGACTTCATCTTTATTTTGAGAAGTTCAATATTTTTTAAATTTATAAACCCACAGATAATAATGAGATTAGCTCCGATATCATTATTGTCTCCGTCGCTGATGATAAAGTCTTCTTTTTCCATCTGAGAGTTTAGGTGTGAAATTAAGTCCGTCACAATATCAGTTCCAGTGAAACTTGTTGTGATATATAGATCTTTTTCGGCCCAAGATAAAAGGCCCTCTTTAATTGATGTAAACATTAATAGATAACTCCACTTTCTGCGGAGTTTATTTTTTTACTCTTTCCTCTTTTTTCCCAAACAACATCTTTTGGAAAAATAGATCTCTCCAAAGAAAAATTTCGCTCACTTTCTTCACGACAAGACATTGAACCAGGAGAGAGTTTTACCCAATTATATATTTTGTGGTGAGTCCCCTTTGAGCCACTGTCATAATCAATATATCGATAAGAGACTCTATTGCCTTTTCTCAAAGTGTCGAACATACTGGGCGCATACTCAAAGGCTCTATCCAAGTCCTTATCTGAACAGTTTCGAAATTGTTCCTGTAATGACTTAACCCTCTTCCCTTCAATCACTACGGGGTTAACTTCCCATACCTTTCGATTGCAGTTAAAAGCGTAGCCAAGATTTTGCAGGCTGTGAAAAGCCGTAAGATAAGAGAAGAACCAGTGTCTTTTCGGATCATCATTTATATTAGTAGGATTCACATATTGGACACAGGTATTATATTGCTTTCCAAATTTTTTATTATTCTTAGCAAATCGCCTCCAAAAAGGATCGTCTTTCATTCCTTCTTTTCTTTTTTGATTTAGTAAGATTGCTTTTTCTCTGACTTGGGCCAGGTTTTTTGCTTCCATAGAACTGGTGCTTTCATAGCTTAAATCTTTCCACAGATAGTCGTAGAGCTTGTAGCAAGAAAGACGCATCTGCTTTAGTTTATCTATAGAGAAAATTGTAGAGTTTTTATTGATGTATGAGAGAGCTTGTTTAGCTGAAACAATGGCTCCCATTCTATTTCGAGCAAAATATTTTCCTGAAATTTTATTTTTTCCCTGCCCATTTTGAATAAAGGCTCGGAAATAATTCCAATCGACCTTGTTTTGAAGATCAACGATATCCACAACATCTTTTAATTTCTCATCGCCATTTTGAATCGCAACTAAAACAATTCGAGAAAGCCACTGGTCAGCCTTAAAACATCCACCAAATGGACATACTTGCTCGACAAAACCACCGATCACCCGTACATCAAAGCTGTGACTTTTATAGTGTTTTTTAATGTATTCTTCTCCACCAAAAACAACCACTTTTTGAGGGTCATTTAATTGGTCGAGTACTCTTGGTAAGACACCCAGACTAAAGAATTTATTATTTTCAACATCACCATCAAGCTGAGCAAATTCATCTTTTTGAGAACAAAATTTTTCATCGATAAAAATCTGCCCTGAAGTGAGATCAATTTGATTTAAAAACTCTGAGTCAGCTGGAGTCGTTATAACAACATTAACTTTTCCACTTTCTATATTTTTAAAGGGATTAACATCAAAAAATCGATGAACGACAGGTTTCTTCTGCTGATCTATAATGGCGAATCTCTCAGCACCTTTAAACCACTTTGGTTCAATAGAAGAAACAAATGCATCGGCATATTCTTTATTGCCAAAAACAACTTGTGAGTTTTCCTTTTTGAAAAAAGCACAGCCACCCAAGAGGCTTGAAACCAAAATTACGAATGCGAATTTCTTAGATAATTGTTTCATTTTTATTGACTAATCCTTGTTATTATCTCAATATACCAATTCATCCTATGCTTGAGTGGTGGAATCGGTAGACACAAGGGATTTAAAATCCCTCGGCCTTATGGCTGTGCGAGTTCAAGTCTCGCCTCGAGCACCAATATTTTTTCTCCCTTATTAAATCACTTAAAATGCTATAATAAAAGTATATCCCCCTTAAAAATTAGACACTTTGCATTGTGCATCAAAAAGATTGGCTTTAGGCTTTATTCGTTTTATAAAGGTACTATGGAAAAAATAACTGCAATCATTCCCAGCTTCAATGAAGAGTTTAATATTCTTGGGGCCATTGAGTCCTGTCTTTTTGCTGATGAGGTCATCGTTGTTGACTCTTTTAGTACTGACAATACAACTGCCATTGTCAAAGAGCAGATGAAAAGTCATGACAAGATTAAACTCTTAGAACATGAATATGTTCACTCTGCGGCGCAGAAGAATTGGACT
The DNA here is from genome assembly GCA_963719505.1 of Halobacteriovoraceae bacterium. GTDB lineage: Bacteria > Bdellovibrionota > Bacteriovoracia > Bacteriovoracales > Bacteriovoracaceae > CAKZJW01. Next base: position 1,203,796 of record CAVRCF010000001.1, on the reverse strand, counting down.
ATCCCCCAAGCTCAAAACGACTGGATCTTTCTTCTCGATGCTGATGAGAGAACAAACGAGCAATTAGTGAAAGAAATTAAAGAGACTATCAATAACCCAAGTCATGTTGCTTACTGGATTGGAAGAGATAATTACTTTATGGATCAAAAACTCAACCATATCTGGTCAGGAGATGCTGTCATTAGGCTTTTTAGAAAAAGTAAATGTCGCTATCAGGACAAGCACGTCCATGCAGAGATCGAAGCAGAAGGTACGGTGGGAAGATTAAAAGGTAAATTGAAACACGATACCTATTCTGGCAAAGGTCTAACGGCTCACTTACAAAAAGGTGATCGCTACACGACTTGGGCCGCGCTAGATCGGGTTGATAAAATCAAAAAAGTAACCAGTTATCATCTGGTAGTAAAACCAATGTTTGCTTTTTTTAAGCGCTTTATTATGGAAAGAGGAATATTAGACGGAAAAGCCGGGCTTATTATCTCTAGCATGGGAGCTTGGAATGTTTTCATAAGAAACGTGAAAGTTTGGCGTATGCATAACGGTGAAAAGTTCGAAAGAAAATGAAAGTATGCTTCGCTAACACCAATAAAGCATGGGGCGGCGGTGAAAAATGGCACTATGAACAAGCAGCCCTTCTCTACACTGCTGGTTTTATGATAAGTTTTATTTGCGATGAGAATAGTGAACTTTACAAAAAGATAAAAAATAAACCCTATACAATCTTTACCATAAAATCAGGAAAGCTTAGTTTTCTTAATCCTCGAAAAAAAGCAAAAGTTAAATCATTTCTTTATCAAGCCCAGCCCAAAACAGTTATTCTCAATCTCCCTCAAGATGTTAAACTTGTGGCTCCAATTGCTAAAAAACTTGGGATTTCAAAAATTATTTACCGCCGAGGAATGGACCACCCTATTAAAAGAAATTGGATTAATAAAAATATTTATATAAACTGTCTCACTCATTTCATAGCGAACTCTAAAAACGTTGCAAGTTCAATTACAAAGAATTTTCCGGAGCTGGAAGATAGGATCCACGTCATCTACAACAGTGTCTCTCTTCTTGAAGTACCACCTCCAAAGAAAAGAAACGACAAATTGGTGCTTGGAAACCTCGGGAGACTCGTTGAACAAAAAGGCCAAACAGATCTAATAGAGCTTGCTGTGGTTTTAAAAGAACAGGACTTTAACTTTGAGATCTTAATCGCCGGAACAGGTCCTCTTCAAGAGGTTCTTGATGCCGATATTAAGTCTCGTGGTTTAGAAAATGAGGTGAAGCTTATTGGCCACACAGACTCTCATTTATTTTTTAAGCGTATCGATTTCTTTATTTTTCCCTCTCGATTTGAGGGTTTATCAAATGCCCTACTAGAGGCTTTACTCAATAGAAAATGTATTTTTGCATACGATGTTTCAAGCAATAGAGAGGTCATTGATCACTCTTCTAGTGGCTTTCTTTTCAACGTTAATGAGATTGATAGCATGGCAAGAAAAATAGTAGAAGTGGCAAAAGATTCAAAAGAGATAGAAAAAATTCAACAAAATGGTTTGGAGAAATTAAAGAAGACTTTTGATCGCAATAAAACAACACAGCAGTTAATAGAGCTCGTCTCATGAAAATACTCATCATGCAAACAGCTTTTATTGGAGATGTTGTCCTTGCGACATCCCTTGTCGAGCAAACAAAGGCGATGTATCCAAACTCAAGTATTGATTTTTTGCTACGCCAAGGAAATCAATCGCTCTTAATGCACAATCCTCATATTACGAATATCATTGTCTGGAATAAGAAGAAAAATAAATATTCCTCTCTTATAAAGCTCGCTTTGAACGCAAGAAAAGAAAATTATGACCTCATCTTGAATATCCAAAGATTTACCAGCTCTGGAATCTTTTGTCTTATTGCCGGAGCGAAAGTCACAGTGGGCTTTGATAAAAACCCCCTGTCTTTCTTTTTTACAAAAAAAATAAAGCATCAAATTCCTTTTCTTAAAGATGGTCGCATTCAACATGAAGTTCAAAGAAATGCTCTTCTACTCAATGAGTCTCTCCACTCTCCAGTGAGACCAAAGCTTTACTTCTCTCAAGAAGAGATCAACAAAGTTGACACTCTTACTAATGATAAAAAGTCTTATCTCGTTATGGCCCCTTCAAGTGTATGGTTTACAAAGCAGTGGTCAAAGCACAAGTGGATGCAGCTGACTAAAGAGCTAGAAAAGACTTATCATATCTACTTTATTGGTGGCCCTGATGACAAAGAGTATATTGATTCAATTAGAGAAGATACTGGGACAAATCTTTGTGGCGTCTTATCCCTAACGGAGTCAGCTTACTTAATGCAAAATTCAAAAAGAGTGATCGTCAACGATTCAGCTCCTCTGCACCTTGCCAGTTCAGTCAACGCTCGTACAACGGCTATTTTTTGTTCAACAATTAAAGACTTTGGCTACTACCCTCTAAGTGATAATAGCTGCGTGATTCATACTGATGAAGACCTTGAATGTCGTCCCTGTGGTCTGCACGGAAAAAAAGCCTGCCCTCTAGGTCATTTTAAATGCTCTGAAACAATCGATATACGCAAAGTTATAGAATCTGTCGAAAAGTCAGATTAACTCTTCTCTTTTTAATTTTCAATCTTTTAGGAAGCGCGTGGTCCCAAAACTCTTGAGTTTTTCCTTCCATTAAAAGTAGATCACCATTTTCAAGAACGACTTTAACTTTTTTAGTGTGGTCACTTTTATCTCGAAAGAGGAAGTCTCGAGATGCACCTAAACTTATTGAACAGATACTTGGACTTTTCCCGAGCTCTTTTTCATTGTCACAGTGCCAGCCCATATACTGTTCGCCATTTTCATAGCTATTGATAAGGACAGAGTTAACATCCAGGTTAAATTCTTTATTAATTTTATTTTTTAATCTTAAAAGCTGTGGCGTCCAATTTTTTGCCTCTAGGTTTTGCTTGGAATAAGTATAGCTTACTCCAGTATCACCAAGAAAAGCCACAGAGCGAGGCTCTTTAACCCACTTACCAAAAATAAAAATGGAATGGTTAGACCACTCCAGACCTTCCATCTCTTCAAGTAACTTTGAGGAGACTTCTTTTGAAAGGAAATTTTGCTCTAAGAGAACCTGTGATCCTCTTTCATCATTGATAATTGTTTCCATTGCGATCTTTTCCAAAAAAAAAGGGCTCCCTAAGGAGCCCTACAAAACCGTTTGAGACATCATCTCGAGGGCCGATTCTATTAAACTTGATAAGATACAAGTTAAGTTCAAAACCTTCAAAAAATGAGCTCATTTTTATCGTTAATTAATTATTTTTTTCAGCTTTTATAATTTGATTTTATATCTGTAAATCTTTTTTTTAAATTAAAGAAAAAAATGTAATATTTTCAAGTCCTTATTGGGAGATACAATAGACTCGCAGCGAGAGATTACAATTAACCTCAGTTGTATTATCAATCCAAAGGCCATCAATTCTGCTTAGTTCTCCCACCGTACCCTTATTTGGATCGTTAACACCGGCTTCTTCGACTTTCCAGTCGCTACAGTGAGTGGTGTTTTTCGTTCCAGCTGAGCTTGAGCCAGTCCAGACTTGATCGTTTCCAGACAAAAAGGCGCCTGTTTCATCCCTTGAGATATTATTTTTTAAATCAGTAGCACTCGCGTTCCAAAAATCAGTTGCAGACTCGGCAATTAAAGTTTTTTCTGATCCTGCAACTGTATAGATTGCTCCTGTTATAAAGAGTCTTGTCTTAGCGTCAGTGATGCTATCACTCATTACGGCTTTATAATCTCTCGTTAGATTCACATCTTCAGCAAGATCATTACAAAACTTATCGGCTGCGGCTAAACCCTCTAAGGATCCATCTTCAAATTTTCCAGTATTTGTCGTACTTGAGACAAAGAGCCTGTGGTCAACAGCATCGACCCCATCTGGCTCTCCACTGGCCGAAGGCCCTCCACAAGATATAACTAAGCTCACGGCTAAAAAGAGTAAGCTTTTTTTAAACACTACTCTTTCCATCTTCTGATTGCATCTCTATAGGCTTTTTCAATAGAGTACTCACTATAACTTGTCGGTTCAGCATCACCATCGGCTAAACCCTCTATATGAAGTGGTTGCCAGTAGTACATGCTAGAATTGATAATAAAGCATGACTCTACCTCTTGGTTCTCTCTGTAATCGTTATAATATTCAATAACCTTACATTTTGCATTGTTGTGCATGAATTCGTCCGTCCACTCTTGAAGTGGAAGAGGTGATTTTGTAAACTTTCTATCTAAAACCCTTACCTGTGAATCAGCCTTAATATAGGGAGCAATGTGGAACCACCACTTATATCTATATTCTCTAATGTATTTTCTTGTAAAAAATAGCCAAGTTTTACCAAGATCTAACTTCTTACCGTTAACAACTTTTTTACTTAGTTCATAGGTCCAAACATGAGCTCGGTTATAGCACTGAGACCTTCTTCTAGTATCAGTTCTCATTGAAGAAAATAGCTCTGTTGCCTTTTCTTCTGAGACGCTAGACACCTCATAATTATCAAGTGGAGTTGGGATATTTAAAACATTCTTGTCATTTAATTTTGGAGAAGTTTGAGAGTTCGGTGTGTAGTCTAATTTAAGAGTTCTTACAGACTCTCTATTATCAAAAACAGCATCTAAGCTAAGGAGAGGCTTTACAATTTCGACTTCCAAATTATGCTCTTTTGCATAAAAAGCGAAGTCGAGAACTTCTGGGTCATCACTAGTCAATTCGTAAACAAGACCATTGTCTGCTAATAAAAGAAACTCTTCTTCAGCTATAATATCGATAATTTTAACTTTTAGACCTGCAACTGCCTGGAATGACAGCAAAAGACACGCGACTGACAAAAATGATCTCATGAATACTCCCCCTTTAAATTTTCCTTTTTATAGAAAAACTAAAGGGGAATGTAAATCAATACTTAATCACAATGCTGTTTGTGGTCAAAAAAACACAATTATCGTATAAAAAGTAAATCAAAGTATGTTGGTAGTGGCCAAATCTCTTCTGACACGTTTTCTTCGAGCTCAGAGACAATGAGACCAATCTTTTCAGATAATGGGAACATCTCTTTAGCTATCTTATCTGCATAGTTGATATCATCTTGACCTTCATTCTCTTCAAGCATTTTATGAAGCTTTTGAGTATTGTTCATAAGATCTTCAACATGCGTGTTGATAAGTTTTAGAATCTGCAGGTCAGCTTTAGCTTCGACCCCAGCAGCTTTTTGGTTCACAATAGAGCTGGCAATTTCATTTTTATATTTTATTGCCGCTGGCAATACATCTTTTTGAATCATTGAAATAAGAGTTGAAAATTCAATCTCTCTACATTTACAGTAGCGCTCAACTCTTACATTGTATCTTGTTTCAATTTCTGATGCTGTATAGATTCCTTGGTTTATAAGAAATTCATTAGCTTTTGCGTCTTTCATAACTCTTAGGGCATCTGGTGATGTCTTAAGGTTTGGAAGTCCTCTTTTAGCCGCTTCATCTTGCCAAGCTTGAGAGTATCCATCACCGTTGAAGACAACATTTTTTGAGTTGTTGTAAAGGTCTTTTGTAATACCCATTAAAACATCATCAATTGATTTTCCTTCTTCTTTTTCTTTTTTTATTCGAACATTCATCTCAGTTAAAACAGAAGCAACTGCTCCGTTTAAAACTGTCGCTGGAATACCAACATTCTGCGAAGATCCAACGGCTCTAAACTCAAACTTATTTCCGGTAAAGGCAAATGGCGAAGTTCTGTTCCTGTCGGTGTTATCTTTGACAAGTCTTGCCAGTTGCTCAGCTTTTAGATCGAGGAAAGTTTCACTCTTATCGTCATATTTTTCCCCAGAAGAGTAAGCATCTAAAATTGCCGTTAAAGTATCTCCCAAGAAAACGGAAATAATACTAGGAGGTGCTTCATTGGCACCGAGACGGTGATCATTTGAATGACTTGCAATCGCTGTTCTCAAAGGTCCGCCGTGGCGATAAACCGCTTCACAAATGATCGCAATCATGGCCAAAAATCTATAGTTCGTATGAGGAGTCTCTGTTGGTTCTAGAAGATTTCCAACCCCTTTACCACCCATGGCCCAGTTCAAGTGTTTCCCTGAACCATTAATTCCTTGAAAAGGTTTCTCGTGAAGCAAACAAACAAAGTCGTGCTTTAGTGCAACTGATTGCAGTATGGCCATAATAATTTGATTTTGATCGACAGCTACGTTTGCGCTTGAAAAAATAGGTGCAAGTTCAAATTGCCCAGGAGCAACTTCGTTATGCCTAGTTTTAGCAGGAATCCCTAGTCTATATAACTCAACCTCAACCTCTTGCATAAAAGCCAAAATTCTATCAGGAACCGTACCAAAGTAGTGATCATCTAGTTGCTGGTTTCTAGAAGTAGATGCACCAAAAACTGTTCGCCCGCCCATAACAAGGTCAGGTCTTTCAAAATAGAGAGATTTATCAACTAAAAAATATTCTTGCTCACAGCCGATTGTAATATCAATAGCATCGATTTTGTCAGACTCACGTGAAGAGGAATTCGTTAAATTACAAAACTCAATAGCAGCCTTTGAAAGCTTAGTGATCGATCTTAAAAGTGGAGTTTTAATATCTAGAGCGTCACCTAAGTAAGAAACAAAAGCTGTTGGGATACAAAGTGTTTTACCGTTTTCGGCAATTCTTAAAAAGATAGGAGAAGTTAAGTCCCAAGACGTATACCCTCTAGCTTCAAATGTTGATCTCGATCCACCATTTGGAAAAGAAGAAGCATCCGGTTCACCTTGAATAAGTTGAGAAGCAGATAGTTTTTCAATTGGTTTTCCACCTTCAATAGTTAAAAATGCATCGTGCTTTTCAGCTGTTGATCCAGTGAGGGGTTGGAACCAGTGAGTGAAGTGTGTTGCACCTTTACTCAGAGCCCAGCTCAATACTGCATTTGCCATTTTCTCAGCAATGTCTCGATCAAAATCTCTACGCTTTCCAATAATATCAGAAATATCTTTTTTATCATTTTTTGTTAGGATATCTGAATTTTCGTAGTTAAAAACATTTTCCCCGTAATAGTCACTTACTCTAAGAGGTTTTCCATTCACATCTGATGGAACATTAAACTTTCTTGTTTGGGTTTTATAGGCGTTTAATTTAGCCTGAAAACGAACTTGCTTAGTCATTGATTTCTCCTCTTAAAAAAGCAAACAAATATATAGTTAAATCACTACAATTATAGAGGAAATTAGAATTAACAAAAGACAAATTTTTATTTTTATTGCTTGATTAAATTGATCAATTCGATAAGGGCTGAACTTATATTTTTCTTGTCCCAGTAAAGTCCCAATTTCGTCTTTAAATACTCATTGGCACTATCTTCTTTCTTTTTATAAATGGCTTCTCTCTCCTCTATTACCTCTCCATAAACTTTACAGTGCCCAGAGGAGTTGACACCACTGGCAGTCGAATTGAAGCTGAGACAGCCATAAGGTTTGTGCTTGGGTGAAATAGAGCAACCAAAACCTTCATGCCTATAAAATGGACAAGTATAATTGCGGCGAAAGACTCTACCAGAGCCCACAAGTAATTCTTTATCTAACCTAAACTCAGATATATTTTGCTTTAAACGATCCACTAATTCTTCGGTGACACGGTTTTTTCTGTTTAGGTAGGAGTAAAGCTCAAGGGCCTCCAGCGGAGTGATGAGCATTGAGTTGTGGGCAGAAGTACAGCAGAATCCCGAGCAATTAGAACAGTCTTTACCCTGCTCATTTAGTGCTTGCATTCTTTTATTGAGAGACTCTCTTCTCAGCTTTGGCCCATCGAGCTCAAAGTTTTGATAAGTAGACTCCAACACACTGTCTAAATTCATTGTAACTTCCTAAGCAAAAATTTCCTCTTTGGTAATAAGCTTAATTTCAAATCCATCAAATTCCGAAAATTAAACACACACAATCACAGATCAAAAAGGAAAGACAATGAAAAAGTCACTACTCACTATATTTTTAAGTGTTTTTATATCTCAAGGAGCCTACTCAAGCGGCTATGCCGACTTTATTGAAATAGATGCAACTTCAAGTCCAAGTGACATGTCTACTGAACATTTAAAAAAGTTCGATCTCTCAGCGAGAGGGACTCTAACCACTGATATCTATCTTAGAAATTTCACGAGAAATGCTGACAAGGAAAAAATAGAACAAGCTAATACCCTTTTGCTAAAGATAATGAACTCCCAAGAGTTTAAAGAAAGAGTCCTAAACTTCACTTTCAAAGGACAAAAACAATTCAATGAAAACAATGGAAAAACGAATCAAGAGATTTATGATCATCTCATGACAGGGGCGGAAGTTCTCATGCCAGGAAGCCCTGGAGTGATGAATTTTGACTTAACTCTCTACAAAAGCAAAAACCCGTGGTCCAAAGTTAAAGGTTATACTCTCCCTGATACAATGAGAATTTGGATTAATACCAAGTTCTTTAGACTGTCCTCATGGACGCCCAAAGACGTTGCAGCTAATATGGCCCATGAATGGGTTCATAAGATGGGCTATGGTCACGCTTACAATCATAATGACGACAGGCCTTTTACCGTCCCCTATGCCATTGGTTACATCGTAAAAGATATCGCTGATCAATTCTATAAGTAATGCCTCTAAGCCCCAATTATTGGGGCTTTATCTCTTGATTCTGCCACCTCTGGCCTGACAGTAGTGTAACTTTTTCAAGACTATCAAAAACTTAGCTTTTCTTTGATACAGTGAGTTATCGGAGAAAAGTATGAAGCTAGCACGTTTTAAAATTATTAATCACAATGAAGCTCAACGAGTTGAAGAAGTCACCAGCATCCTTATCAACACGGATCATATTATAAGTATTAAACCTATAAAGATGACAACGGTTGAAAGAGATGTGATTGATGGTTATTGGATCAGACTTAGTAATGGCAAAAAGTATAAAGCGATTCAGATACCGATAAGTATTAAAGATTCATTTAATGAAGAACTTCCCAAAGTGAAAATTAATGAAAAAGACTTTCACGAAAATAATCTTCAGTAATACCAAGAAACTTTATAAACATTAGCTTTAGACTCCATTGCAGCCTGCAAGCCAATAATTGAATCTTCAAATATGATACATTCAGAAGCATTGAAGCCAAGTCTTTTGAATGCCTCAAGATAAGGCATTGGATTGGGTTTTGTTTTTTCTGTATCTTCTCTGGTTAAGATCAAATCGAATTTACCTTTCAAGTTCAACGAGTCTAAAAAAATATCAGTCGTATTTTTTTCGCTGGCCGTGACAAGTGCAACTTTAAGCCCATCGGATCTTGCCTCGTCAATGAGCTCAACCACCTTAGGATTAAGAACTTGATCGAAGACTTCTTTGTCCTTTAAAAATTCAACAAACTTTTCATTTTTGAGTTTTACAAAGTCGGTAAAAGAGATGGGATCAATAATTTCTTTAGTTAGTAAAGTTTTGTGAACGTAAGGTTCTGCAACTCCAACAAAGAGATCTAGAAGCTCTCTCGTTGGCTCTTTTTTCTTTCCTAAAAGTTCAATAAGAGCTTTTTCATGAAGAACCTCAGAGTTTAGAAGCGTTCCATCCATATCAAAAATAAGAGACTTAATCCCCTCTTCTTTGAGTTCACTATAGGTTGGAACACGACTTAGCTCATTCATTATTCAACAATCTTATCGATCATATTTTTAACATTCTCTTTGGCTTTATTTGGTGCAAGCTCAACAGCTTTTGCTTCAACTTTAGCAAGTGAGTTTTTTAAGTCTTTTTTAGAAATCTTTAAAAGCACTGAACAAGACCAAGCTCTATAGTCGTTCGTTGCCCCAAGCTCTTTTGAATATGCTCTTTTTTCCCAGTATGTCTTTGCAATCTTTAAACCACTCAAACTACTTTCAATATCCATAACCATCGTGTTGCTAACATACTCGTCTAACTTCCCACCTAGCTCCGTAGCATCACCTTCAGTAGACTTTGTTAGAACATCCTTGATCTTTGTCTTAAGCTCTCCAGCAACATGACTTGAAGCTTCAGCCTTAGCAATTTTACAAGCCATCTCTCTATTATTTTTAGGCTCTGTCTCGTACTTATAAAAATTGAATTTTTTTGTATCGACATCCTCAAGGTATTCTTCGTACTCTGAAATCCACTCAGGAATCTCCATTTGACTTGCATCTACTACTTTATAGTCTTTTTGAAGCTTTCTTGAAGAACAAGAAAACGCTAGAGCAACAACTCCTAATACTAATAAATTTTTCATCTCTTACCTCATTAAAAAAGCCCCATCGACTGGGGCTTGTTATTTTTTATATTATACTCAATTTAAAGAGAAATATCTTGGCTATTCCAGTCATAATCCCAAGAAACACCATCATCTGGTTCACACTTGATAGATGGATCACCAACAACGCACTCTTCACACTTGAAAGGATAGTCTTTCGCATTTGCGGACTCTTCACCAAGAGTTTTCAAAACGGTTGCAATTGTTGTTCTACTTGCATCAGCCTTCTTATTAATTCGTACAAGGAATTTAGCGTAAGCCCAAAGACTTCCAAAATTAGATGTGTCAGGAACCTTTCCATACTTTATAAGGTATTGAAAAATTGATTTTGACAGCTTTGTCATGAATCCACCATTTGGAGCAACTAAGCCCTGAATCGCACTTTCGTAGACTTCATAATAAGCATTATTAACTTCATTCACCTCTGATGAGGTCTTCTTACAGATTCTATATTTTCTTAAGATTCGATCATCACAACCATCATCCATTTTATTATTCTCATTCACATCGAATCTCAAAAGAGTTGATTCAACATTTAATAGGCCAGCAAAAAATCCAAAGGCATCATCTTCAGTCATTGGAATATCGATCTGTTGTCCATCTTCATCTTTAGTAAAATTACAAGTCCGTGTGAAGGCATCTGTTTCATTAATAAACTTTAAGTAACTTGTAGACTCAGTTGGACTCGCACCGTCTGGAAGACTATCTGTTAGCTCCTGAGTAAATGAATATAAAAGAGGCATAGAATCAGAGAGTTTATTTCCTTCATTATCGTAAGGTTTATTCAGAACCGTAATAAATTTCTCTCTAAAACATCTCACATGAAATCTTCCAAATTCGTCAACATCGTTGCCACATTCTTCGTGCATTAGCTTATTGAAAGACTCTTTTACACTGAGGGCCGTTAACACACCTACAAAAAACTCTGTTATTTCTGGAACCTCCATACAAGGTCCATTATTCTTACTGTCACATCCGTCAGATTGGTTTTGAAACAAAGTCGACATTAGAACAAGGTTTTCAGCTGTACTTGTTACTTCTGGTGCAAAGCCACCTTCAGGGAAAGGTAGAATATTTCCATCTCTATCTCTTTTGTAACTTCTTCCAACTTTAGTCAGACCAATGTCGCGAAGCAGTCGTTTTAAATTATCAATTAGAGGCTTAACATGCGGAATGAGTTCCATATGATAGCCACCACGAGCAGCATCGTCTTGTTTACCATAGGTCTTCATAATTTCAGTAACAAGATATTCAAGCGCTCTAATCTCTACAAGACCTGAAGCATTTCTCTTATATTCGTGTCCAAAAACGGGAGCTTTTCGATTTCCTTTAAAATATTTGTAATTGTAAGCGATGCTTGCAAAGTGATCTCTATAGACTCTCTCTCTTTCGCTATTGGTTGGGAATTCACTAAAGTCTCTTGATACAGGTCTTGATGAATTGAGGTCAGCTTTATAAAAATCATACATTTTGAAGAAGAATTCAGACTCATCAAAAACATTTTCAGCGTGAGTTAAAAGCTTTGAGATATCTTGAGTACTAAAGTTCCCCGACCCTGTCGTATTTCCCATGAGTATTCTTTTTATTTCAACAATTTCTAGAGGATACTTTCTCAAGTGAAAGGCATAATCTACATCTGGCAATTGCTCATCGGGGTTACCAAATTCAGGAAGAATTTTTTCTATAGAATCAAAAAGATCATACAATGAAAAAAGTTTCTGAGTACTATTTTGATCATAGAAAAGATTGTTTCTAACTAATTTTGCATCGTTATTATAAACCATAAGCATTTGACGAAGATCATCTTTAAAAATGAAATTGGTCGCTTGGCTCAAGTCTAGCGCAACAAGCGTTAACTCAGGAAGCTTCTCTATAGCGTCGAGCATCTCTCTGTTTGTTAGTGAGTACTTTTCACCACCGAGAAAAACTTTCTTTAAGAACATAAAAGATTTAACTTTAGAGAGACGATCTTCATCTTCTCCAAAGAAGTTCTGTAAAAATTCTTCAGAGTTTATCGTATCTAACCTCGACAAAGAGCCACCGTCAGTCAGTGTCTTAAGTCGATCAGAAATAAGGGCCATCCCATTATAGACTTGGTTTCTTGCATACTCATGTCTCTCGAAGTTGACTTGATCCTCATTTACAAAGTACTTATAAACATTAAGGTAAATTTTTTCATTGAAGTAGATCATGAGATCAAATATTTTATCGACATCACCTTCTGATATGTAACCATTGTCACCTCCAAAAATGACAAAACTTAAATCAAAAATTGAGTCAATTAAAGGAGTGATATCTTCATCCCCTAGATCAACAATATCTGTGTCGAGAACTTCTAATAAGGTCTTCTTAGAAACAAAGCCTGGCCTATCTGTTCTAACGAACTTGATAAACATATCTATTTTTTCTTCAAGGCAAAGAATATCGCCTTTTATATTTTCTTCTAAAATTCTTGAGAAAGCCTTTGAATCAAAAGCACAATTCGCTCCTAATATATTACTTCCAAGTGAGCTTTTATTTTTGTCCGTCATGAAAAGATCTCCACATGAAGTGGTCATGACAGCTATGAATGTAAGAAGTGCTAAAATTCTTTTTTGCATTACGTCCCTGTTTTTCTAAAAATGATTAAGTCCTTAACTCGTTAGATTTTATCATTTTTAGTCCTACACCGTTAAAGGGTATCAAAACTTACCTAGCAAGGATAATTTTTATGCCTTACCGATTGAGTATCCTATCAAGATTTAAAACTATAGTATTTAACATTTGGTAGGATATAACGCGACGAACATTGTTTTTATCTACACAACTTTAGCGTGTCATAATGGGTAAATCGGTCATTTTGGAGAAGTTATAAGATAAATGGCGCAACCAGCAGGATTCGAACCCTAAAGTTGCCTAAATAATAGATTTTACTCATTAAAGTGTCAATAAAGTGGGTTTTTAGGGACTTATAAAACCTTCAAATCTTGGCCATAGCTCTAACAATGCCGGACTAAATTGCTAGTTTGCTTTGAGTTTTTGATTGGATATTGACCATCCTTGGCCTTTTGATCTCTTCCAATGATTGAGATCAGCATTAGTAATCCAATACAGACTTTCAGAACTCTGAAGAAATTCTTCAAATCTTGCCCATAGCTCTAATTATACCGCACAGAAAAAAACCAGATAGACTGAGAGCTCCTACAGCAAGGCATCAAGAGAGTTTGAAATATCTTTATTAGGGTATTTAGAGATTTTGATGAGTTTTATGAGGATAAATTTAGGTATTTAGTAATTTTATGAGGTTTTTTGAATTTTTGGAGGTTGAAAACTATAAATCTGACAAGAAGCGTTGCAAACTCCAGCGCAGTGTGTTACAATCTATATTGTAAAGTGAATTTTGCACACAATATAACAAGGAAAAAGCTGATGCAAATATTGTATAATCAAGCAAAGGAAGATTATGACAACGGAAACATATCCGCTGCGGCAGATAAAGTTATAGTCCTCAATTTCTATATGCCAATCCCTACAACAAACGAAACAATAGTAGATGAATTGAATAAATCAGTTGGAGAGGAGTTACTTGAAATGTATGGTCACTTCCAGATAATTCACTACAAAGGGCTAATAACAATCATTACAGATGACGGAGCTAAGACAGAAACGACTTTGTCTAACAAAACAAAAGATATGATTGTGGATTACTGTGCGAAAAATTCTAAGTCCTTTGCATCATTCCGAGTTCTGTTAGCTTTTGCTTTTGTAGATGTACTTAAAACATTTATTACAAAAAATTCGGAGGATAAGAGTCATGAAACTATATGATCAAGGTGAGCTTTTTTACAATAACCAGGCTTACAATAAAGCTTTAGACATCTCAAATATTTTGAATTTTTACACTTCCCTATCCAGGGAAGCGATTGCAGATGTTCTGAATACCGATGAATACAAACTTGTATTGGAATACTGTGGAGAAGGTTATTTCCCTAAATTTATGCGAGGGATTTTACATATCATTAAGTCTGACGGATTAACCATCAATACATGTCTCAAAAGACCAGATAATCAGACACTTATTGATTTTGCCATCAAACACTCAGATTCATTTGAGGAGTTCCGTTGCCTTGTACATCAGAGCTTTAATATAGAGCTTATATTATTAATGAATATCGATAAGATTCAGACTATATCTAGTGAAGATAAATAGGTTGCTCAAGTTTAGTGGAACTACTTAACTGAAGCAAGCTTAGAAATTAGCATATTTAGTTCACCTTTGGAAATATCAGAGTTTTGAGATATTTTAATATAAGAGAAGTAAATATCTTCATAGATCTTGGTAACTATTTCGGTCCCCTCTTCAGCAAAGTCATACATATGACCAATTTCCCTTAAAAGTATTACGATTTCAGTTTTCTCGTCAGTGGTTAACTTTTCATGTTCATCACTCACCGTGACAGTCATTCCTATCAGAGTTGTTAAATCTATTTCTTTGCTAGTCGTTACTATCTGTATGAGTATTTTCCGTCCTTGTCTTTTTTAAGATCAACGACGATTGGATCATTTATACAGCGATAAAAAATATCTAAGGAAGAAGCGTTTATAAACAATGTCCCCTCAGACTCCAATTCGCCGTATGCTTCATGTATATGGCCGCAACCATGGATTAAGGGCTTAATTTCGTGAATACGCTCTCTGAGGTCCTCACAGCCTACGTTTGTTCCGTCGAGAGTTCTGTCTAAAAGACCGAACGCTGGACCATGAGTTATTAGAATATCAGTATCAGCTGGTATTAAATCCCAATGCTTCTTAATATCAGTACCGCGAGTCTTTTCGAACCCCCATCCTGCAAAATGCGGAGATACTGGAGATCCAAAAAACTTAAGGCCTTCTATCGTAACTCCACTATCATTGAGATATATTATTCCCGCATCTTTAAATATCTTTTCACACTCTTCTCTAATATCGCTATTTGATTCCATGCAGAAATCATGATTACCGGAGATGACTATGATGTTTTTAAATTCTAAACTGGAGAGATAATCAACGAAGTCTATAACTTGTTCTAGTTCTCCCTTCGTGGTGAAGTCACCCGAGTGAATAAGGATGTCTCCAGCAAGCTTGCCTAGCTCACGATGTTTAGAATGAGTGTCCGAAATGAAAACGAGTTTCATAAGTTCCTTTAGTACTTGATATAGATACTATACAATAAAACGGGATTAATTTCATCTTAATATGAAGATATTGGATTAACGACTTGAGGCTTAATATAAATTAAGACAAAGTCTCACTCTGAATAAGAGAATTCATGTTAAAATTAGTGAGTAATGGGAGTTAAAAATGAAAGATAACAAAATTGTACAACAAATCTGGACAGAACGATCAAACGTCCTACTTTTATTTATTTTAATCATTAATGTGATTATGTATTCAAGAATAGAAAAAGTAATTGATTACAGTCATGTTAATATATCTGGGACTGTTGAATCCCAGATATCGAATAATGAGAGATATGCGGTTCCAGTTCAAGTCATAAGATAGATCAAATCTGGAAATTTACACTTCTACTCTATTACTACTAATTCACTGACGCCATTACCGGCTAAACCGGCAGCTGTTGTTAAATTAATGAAAGTCTCTCCACTATCGAATGATATATTGAAACTATTAACAGTTCCTACGTAAACACCACCAAAGCCATCAGCAAAAACTGAAGTTATTTGATTAGATCCAAGTCCATTTACAGTTGTATAGTTAGTAAAGTTACTTCCTCCATCAGTCGAAATTGATAAACCGTTAAAGGTTGATGCATAGATTGTTCCGTTAGTATCTACAAAAGAAGAAAACAAATCATCACTTCCAAGTCCATTTACAGTTGTATAGTTAGTAAAGTTACTTCCTCCATCAGTCGAAATTGATAAACCGTTAAAGGTTGATGCATAGATTGTTCCGTTAGTATCTACAAAAGAAGAAAACAAATCATCACTTCCAAGTCCATTTGCTGTTGAATAATTAGTAAAGTTGCTTCCTCCATCAGTAGAGATAGAAAAACCAAAGAGCTCATAACTAACATAAATATTTCCTGAATCATCGCCATCTACCGATTGTAACAATGAAGAAGAGAGTAAAGAATTGAATGACAGTCCGTTATTTGTAGACTTTAGCAGTTCCCAGTCTGTCGCAACAAAGATAGCGCCTGAGCTGTCAATATACATACTAACGAAATCATCACTACCATAGTATCTTGAAGTAAAGGTTGAACCTCCATCAGTAGAAATATAAATGTCGAAGTTTGTTCCGACATAGATATCGCCCGACTCCGTTATTTGAATATCTTTAACATCTAAAGTCTCCAGTCTATTTACAAAAGTTAAACCGCCATCAGTAGAAATTGATAGTCCATTGCTAGTGCCGACATAGATTGTTTCGGGGTTTTTAACGTCAATGTTCACAAGAGAAGTGTTAGAGTCTTCTGTTCCATCGTTTACTTTAAACTCAAAACTATCAGCTCCTACATGACCAGTATTGGGAGTATATGTATAAGAGCCTGAAGAGCTATCTGTAATTACAACAACTCCATTTGAGGCATTAGTCACCAATGAATACACAAGTGGGTCAGAATCGCTATCAGAAGCTTGTAGAGAGTCATTATAAACTCTATTGAACCTCGTTAGAACTGAATCATTAGAACTCACAGGCGTATTATTAGTTTGCTTAACTGGTGGAATGTCGAATGCATCAACTAATTTCGTGTCTTCCTTTTTGCTACACGAGATCAAACTAGATATTGTTAATAGTAAAAAAAATATTTTTTTCATCTTTCCTCCTTAAGGAATTAAGCCCCGTAGGGCCTAATACAATTTATTTAAGACGTGCTCTTTATTTTCTTTTTGAATGTAATCGGTAGAACTTGGGCTTTTTATCTTTGGTACTGATTTTGAGCTCTACATCCCATTTATCATACGTTGGAGTGATCCCGACAAGACACTCTGTTTTGGTACATGCACATTCAGTAGTCACTTCAGCGTTGATTTGCTCAGAAATTTCACAGGTTTTCTCTTTTTCTCTCTGTGCATATCTTTCAATCCATCTATTAACTTTTAGTTTATGAATAGTTTCTTTACTATCTATAACTTCTTCTTTTCTTTTTTCCCAATTATCGCACCCGCTAAAACTAGATCCAGTACAACTTCCTGAATAATCCCTATCTCTTTTGTAAGAGCGATAGATTGTATTTCCATCTCCAATATTTAATTTTAAATCAGCACTCCAAAACAAATCGATAGGCTTAACTTTGAAATTGCACTCGCTTTGAGTACATGCACATTCAGCAGTCACTTCTACATTGTACAAAGATTGAATATCGCATGTATAAATTTGCTTACCAACCAAGCTTTTGGGAATCTTAAAAGACAATGATTCTTCTGGTTGTGGTGTTTTTTTAATAACTTCTTTGTCTGGACCGGAGCACATTTTAAAACCTAAAATCAGTGCGATGACAGTTAGAACAATAATCTTGATTCCCTTTTTCAATAACTTAAACATAAAAAACCTCTCTTTGCCTACTCAGGCATTGTGCGTGTATTATTCACAAGTAAAATATACCTTTATTAGAAATCCCAACCGATAGATGCTCCAAATTCAGAGTTTCCGATATAACCTCCAGCATTGAAGTCAGAATTTTTAAAATGACGTATGTAATTAAGACGAACATTTGTTTCCCACTCATAACTTATATTCACATCTCTTTGATTTGCATCGACCCTCCAGTTAGCTTGGGTTCGAGATAGACCGAATGAAGTTGAAAGGGTGTTTAGTTTTTCTGGGGTGACGATATAGACTTTTTTAACGATCGTTTTAATAGTTCTCTTTGATTTTTCTTCAGGATCGAACGAGATAATCTGGCCAGGTTCAATATGATGAGGGTTGCCAAGCTCATTGAGAGCAGAAATTCTACCTACCTCAAGAATCAGATCATATCCACTAAGCCCGGATCTCTCAGAAACAATGTTTTCAAGTTTCTCACCTTGCCTCACAATATGGCTTTGGCAAAAAACCTCTAAACTAGCAAAAAATAAAATTATCATACATATCAACCTCATCTGAACTCCTTTTGTTTCTTTCTTCTCTGTTTCTGTAAATATACCTTTTTAGTTCGAGACGAAAATAATCAAAAACTCAGAGCTCAAGGCTTTGTATTCAAACTAAACACTTTGAATGGTGAAGCTGTTCAGCTATTTGACACTTTGTAATTTAAGGAAGGGAAATCAATCACTTAAAAAGACTCTGAAGACCAATGTTTATGGGGCATCGAGAGAAAAAATCTTCGAAGGTATAATGGAGCTATGGCCAAGTTTCAACATTTTTTGAAACTTCAAATGGAGAGAATAATGTATCAAGTTGATTACAAGAAATTCAGAGATTATATCAAGCCTTTTTCAGGGATAGTTACAGATTTGATTTACGATGAATACATCAAATCTTTAGGTAAAAAGCTTAGAGGGCATAAGCACCGCGATTTCCTTCACTTAACTTTAATCAATCTTTATCTCGAGCATGAATTGGTTGGAGTGTCTAAATTCAGGACATTAAGTTTTAATCAGTATACAGTATCGCCTATTATAGAGTGGCTTCATAATAATGCCTATGTGACTCTAGTGATGCATTCAGTAAGTGAGAAGCAAAAGATACCAACAAGAATAAAGCGTACCCAGAAACTCGAAAAGATATTTGCTGAAAATAAGGATGAGATAGATAAGGTGTTAGTTAGGACGGTGATTTGGAGAGGAGCCCGGGCTCAGGAAAAAGACAAATCCAAAAAAGGTATAAAGACTAAGGTCCAAGTCCAAATAGATGCTGATAAAAAAACTGAGATCCAGTACCGAGACTCGATAATGAGCAAACACGTAGAGCTTCTAAACAACACTATCATTGATACAGCCTTCAGGCCTTTATGTTCTCTGGAACTCAGCATTGTCTATAGTTCTTCCGATTTGAATTTAGGCGGCCGAATCTATAATAGCTGCACGAATTTATCAAAATCCGAAAGAGAAACGATCACATTTGACAACGAAGCAACGGTAGAAATCGATTTTAAAGCTCTGCACCCAACCCTTCTGTATCTAGCAAAGGATGTTAAAAGACCTGAAGATATTTATAACATCCATGGATTCTCGAGAGATGATATCAAAATAGCCCTTTTAATAATGTTAAATTCTAAATCTTACGGGGTTGCTGTGAATTCGATTTTTAATAAGCTTCAAGAAGGATTTGATGAATTTAACCTAAAGAGGGTTAGAAAGAAGGTTGTAGCTCTTGTTGCAGCGATTGAAGATAAGCATAAAGCCATTTCTGAGTTCTTCTACAGACAAGAAGGAACTAGACTACAGAAAGAAGATTCTAGCATCATGATAGAGTGTATAAAGGTGCTAAATAGTAAAGAGATCGCTTGTCTGACTGTACATGATTCGATAATCGTAAAAAAGCAGCATCGAGACGAATTATACATCATAATGGTAGATACAATGAGAGCTCTTTACGATATAGATTCTAGCTACAAATTAGTAGCGTAAATTTATCGTCAAAAGTGAAAATCCCTGAAAAAAAAGGTTTAGTGGTAGATATATAAATGAGGAATAATAAATTAGAGATGAGGTGTAATAATAAGATTAAAGTGAGTGTATTATTAGATAAGTATCATTATGTTAAAGACAACGAATATTTTCAATAACTTAGCTCAAAAACGAGCATTTTCTGAGTATCTCCAACATTCTCCCGATCAACCCAAAAAATTACCTCTAATTTAGAGATAATATCATAAAACGAAAGAGCAACATCAAATCATCTCTAGAAGCTATATATAAGCCTTTTAGAGCCTTAGTCCAAGCCCAAACACAAAGAAAGCCTCTGAAAGGCCTGTATAAGCCGATATGGAGCTTTCAGAGCATGTATATTGATATGAGAAGCATCTGTACGAGCCTCTGAACAGATCTTCAACTTGAAAGGTATATTACGGATACGAAGCATAAGGCTTTATACAACTAATGGAGAATAGATGTGAAAAACTCAAAGAAAAGCGAAAAAGAGACTTTTAAAAACCAATTAGCTAAATTTAGACCGTTGATTCAGAAAATTGCTGACTCAATTATGATTGAGGACTCTTTCTATCGAGAAGAAGTTTCACAATTAGGAAATATCGCTATTTGGCTAGGCTTGAGAACTTGGGATTCGGAAGAATCTGATCTCGAAACTCATATCACCGCTTCTATTAACAGTTTAATTAATGAAGAAGCTATAAAAAGAATCATTGATTGGGATTCCAGGATAGCAATAACAACAGGGATAGTTCCACCGCTCTCTTCAGTACAGTTTAAAGATGTAGCTGTCGAGATACCAGTAGAAGGCCTTAGTCGTTTGAATTCGAAACAAAGACAAATTTTCCAGCTACTACAGACTGAAATGGATTTGAATCACATGATCATTGCCCTAGACACTACAATTGAGGAGATCGATTCCGTTGTGGATGCTTTTCCTGAGCTTTTTTACAGAGGGACTTTACTTGATTCTCACTTTGATGACGAAGATGAGGAATGGCAACGTTCTGTAGCTTAGTTACAAACTGCTAAAAACACATAAAACTACGCATATTGTAACATTTCTGTGATATACTAGAAACAAGGAGATCAAATGAGACTATTAATTTTAATTAGCTTACTTACTTCTACAATTGCTTTCGGTGAAATTGTTTGTCGAGATGGTAAGTGTACAGAAATTTCAGTTGTTAATATGCCAGAAGGTTCAGCGCTCTTAGGAGCTAGTGAAGAGCAAAAAGCGAGAGTCGCCCCAGTTAAACTAACTGACGGTGACAAGCTTCCAAATAGACCGTATCAGAATACTTATGACATGTTGAAGTGGAATCAAATCAGCGTAGGAAAATGTTTGATCGATCAAAAAAGAGGATTGTTCTATAAGATCACAAAAGTGGACCCAAAGAAACAGATGTTTACTTATGTAATAGAAAAAAATCAGAGCGAATATTCTCTTGCTGTTCATACGACTTTTTGGAAATTGGATGAAAGTTACGCTTTCAAACAACTTCAAGAGTGGGACTGCTCTAGAACACCAAATCTTCATAACGATAAATATGTAAAAGAATGTGTTGGAGATAATCAGGAAAGAAAACTTCTTTGTTCTCCACCCCCAAGATTCTAATAAGATTTCTTCTTAATGGTCGCTTTTATTAATTATTAGTGAGACCACCTAATCCAGCATATTTACGGCTATTTACGTCCTTTTTTCGGACCAGATCCAATTAAAGGTGGTCGCTTTTATGTAGTATCAAATACTTAGCAAAACTAGTGGTCGCTTTTTAAAATGGATCACCTGATCGATATTTCAAACACTTGAGGTGGTCGCTTTTAAACAATTTAATGGTGGTCGCTTTTTTATATAAAATTTATTGGTGGTCGCTTTTTTATATAAAATTTATTGGTGGTCGCTTTTCATTGATTATCTCCAAATAATGAAACTAGAACCATTTTAAATTAACACTAACGCATCGTTACATACTGTGCTATAATACTAAAAGGCAACACTTCATAACGAAACCAAAAAGGAGAATAAATGATCAAAATCGGAAACCTACTTAGTGTAATATCAATTCTATTTTTTGCTAGTTGTACCTCTTCTCTACCAGAGGAAGTAAGCAACTCATTAAATGAGAAGATCAGAGATAGATATTACGAGACAATAAACAATGAAAATAGAACGACTCTCAATCACAAAATAGAAGTTCTTGATCAAGTAGGCAAAGAGGAGATCAAAATTATCAGATCTGGGTTAGAAGTTATAACAAAGAAATTCAATGTGAAAGTTACCTACACCCATGATAAAGATGTGAAACATATTGAATATAAAACCTTGGATGACTATTCTCTTTACATAGACAATTCTTCTGATGTTGAAGCACTTAAACAACAAGCTAAAAAAGCTCTTATGAAATGGGATTGTTCTGGTTTTCACTGCCTTGGGATGAAGCGCAATAAGGTTAAGAGGAAGAATGCTTTAGAACTAGAGAAAGCTATAAATGAGGGATTTAATAATCCTAAAGTAATCCAAGCTGGAGAGGTCATAATGACAAAAGATTTTGTGCTAACTTATCACGAGATCGAAGGCAAACTAGGGACTGAATACAGAGTTGATCTAGATAAATCAAGATAGTCCAAAAGGTTGTGTAAGTATGAAGTTAGTGAGCTTACATAAAGATCATAGGAGTCAGTGATCTACGTAAGCTCATTAAGCAACTAACTAAACAACTAATTAAATAATATTTATATGTATATAATCTAAGGGCTTAATATATGAGGCTCTCCTCTCCCTCATCCAACATCTGCTGTTCAAAATATATCGATAATTATCAATATATTCCGTCACACACAAATATTCTCTGAAACCTGTTCATTTCACCTGTTAAGTGTTCATTCTCATGTAATTACAGCAATTTAGAATTTGAAATGAACGGCCGTTCAATCTGGATTGGACAGATATGAACAGCTAAATGGACACTTGAATGAACACCTTGAGGTATTGAAATCGATCATAATGAGATGGATGGGAGTCCTCAAGAAACGAAGCTATCCTGCTAAATATTCCTCTTTTGTGGCCCCTTAAATAGTTCTATAATTTCACCCATATCAATACCCATATCTCGACATACTTTGGCGGCTGTTATATCTGCCCTTTTCTCTTTAATGCGAGAAACTATAGGTAAATGAGCCCCTATGAAAGAATAGTCCCTATGTAAAATATGGGTCATCTCATGCGCTATAATGAAAAGTTTCTGATTCTCAGTTAAACCAAAATATGACGAATTAACGTTCATATTGGCGACATCCCTTCTTGATCCTTGTTTGTATACGCAGGCATTAATCTTGTTCGATTTGATGATTGTGAGCCTAATGGGAATTAGATACCCATCTTTAGACAAGAACCTTTTCTTAAAAACAGGCATACTCTTAAGAGTTTCGATCTTCTCAATTATATCTGATTTGTTCATGCAGCCTCCGCTTTTTTCAATACGTTCCTAACAGTAGATGGAGACTTAACCCCTACTCTAGTAGCGATATCTCTCAAACTTAGTCCTTGCTCGTTTAAATGAAGGATTTGCTCATCTCTATCCATCTCAGCAAAAGGGATAGCCTGATGTGCTTCTCCTGCGCTCTGAGCGTCCCTCACAGCGTCTATAACGAGCTTTCTTAGGTCATTGTATCCTATGAGCTCTATTCCTTGATTTGAAGCCTCTAACTTTGTATATTGGGTGTATGTGGACGTTGAGACAACCATCCCTTTTTTGATAGGAGTTCCATTCTTGAGACATTTAAAATTGTGGTAGGATCTCAATACTTCACCAAGAACCTTTGCCGGAATTGCTGAGTTCCAATTCTTGATCTGTACAGCAACTCTATTATCAGCTTCTTCTTGCGATAGTTCTCTGAGATCCGTATCTGTTTTAGCTAATAACATATCCAGCCCTAAATCCCCAACATCGCCAGGTCTTTTATAGATCCTCTTAGCGAATAGCAGTTCTGGGGTGTATGTAGTCCAACCAATTTGTCTAAATAGAGCGTGAACGAATCTCTCAAACTGCTCCCCTTTAGCTATCTTTTGGGCATCAGAAGATCCTGAGAGATTATTGATCCTTTCTAATTCGTTAATAGAGATCTCAACACTTCCTAGCTCAGCATCCTTCTTGTCGATTAAAAGAGCTTCTTTCTTCTCATCTGCTTTGATACCAACAAGTAATGCAGAGAAGATCTCTTCACTATCCCCATCATCATACAGCTTCTTAGCCTTCTTAAGCCTACGCACATAATCCTGCTGTATTAGGGCGATATCACCGTTCATATCAACTAGTTCAGAGATATTTGTTTCTTTAGCTTTTGAGGTAATATTACCTCTTACAAAAAAAATCTTCTGCATTAGCTTCTCTTCATCTGAAAGAAATCGATTTAAACGAGTATAGAATGTTTCATCTATAAGCTCATCTACTTCAACGAAACCAATTGCATATTGCTTATTACCTTTCTTAACAAACAGAGAAAGGTGATCATGTTCAGCATCTTCATTCTTGATAACTTCAAAACCTTCTCTTACACAAAATAGGTTCTTTACATATTTCTTTAATGAATTAGGAGGAAGCTTGGAATAATCAGTATCAAGTCCAGTAGTATAAATGTAATCTTCATCAAAAGATTCTTTAACTATATCCTTCTTTAAGGTCTTAACCTTTTGAGGCTCGTTACCGACATAAGGCAATCTTGATTCGATATTAGCTTCGCCAGAGTTTTCACACCTTAAACCTTGTATCTTCAATATGAACGCTCCAGGCTTAAGTTTCCCCACCTTCCCTTTAAGATCAAGAAATTCAGCAGCTTTCTCATTTACTGAATGGATAAGCCACGTAGTTAGATTATCACGAATTGCAGTTGGGAAATCCGTATTTTGTACCCTTTGAGAAGCTATTATAATACTAAACCCATATGAAGCCGATTCTGCGAGCAATCTTCTAATCTTGTTAAATAGAGTACCTTTGACTGTTAATAGAGAGGCTACCTTATCTGGGGCAAGTAAACAAAACGCTGCAAATTCATCAATAAATAAAAACACACGAGGGAGCTTTTCATCTACATAATTATTATACTCAATATAGGTACTACATGAATTTCCTTTAACTGCTAGTTCTTCAAATAATCTCTTACGATTCTCATATTCTGCCCACACCTTATCAACCATGTAAGCGAGATTCACTAATGGATCTTCACTATGGTGGGGTTTTGCTACAGGTAGAGATGATAAAAATTCCGCAGAATGATCATAGTCAGGTGAACTCTTACCATCAGCGAAGAAAAATTTAGACTCTGGATAGACAGTAGCAATTTGAGTTATAAAACTAAGTATAGTCTTAGTCTTACCGGATCTTGTCTGACCAGCAACTAATACATGAGGAGAAGCTGTTAATGGCCAAACTATCTGATCCGGAACGTTTAATTCAACTTGAGGTTCTCCAAATAGAAGTTCTGCGCTGTCTTTATCTAATACTTTATCGAGTTTGGCTTTAAACTCACTATCCTCATCAATTGGCGTCTTAAACATGTAATTAACTGGATGTACTTGGAAGTAATTAACAATATATGGATTTGGAGTTCTCACCATTAGGAGCTTCTTAGTCTCAGTAACAGAATTCTGGTTAAAAACATCAGCGATATATCGAGTATAGCTATCTTTTGTAAACTCAGTATTCCTTAACTCTTCGCTGAAATGGATTTGGACACCATTTTTTATCTTCTTAACAGATGGATAAATAGTCTCTTCAATCTCCCTCTCTTCTCTTCTTTGGTATCCAAGATTATCTGTATAGTTATAAACCTTTCGAGTCTTTTGTATAACAGTAAGATCTCTTAAGGTAAGTAACTCCCCATATGGAGTCTCTCCCCCGTTATTATTCTCTCTATTAATCTTGTCATAATAATTCTTATCATGAATTGGATTAACACGAATAATCTTACTTAAAAGCCAACCAAGTAACTTTATTACCGGGATTACAAATAAAAGGCAAACGGCAATAATTAAATACATATATTTATCTTCCATTACGACTCCAATACGAATTTCATGAATCTTACCAAGAACCCTGTATAAAACACGCAAAGTAAAATATAGTCCACATGTCTATATAGTGATGATACATAAGCGATTAGCTCGGTGACGTTGTAGTATTGGTGATAAAACCTTCTTTCTTTGTTATCATCATCAATCATCATAAAAGAAGAAAAGATAATTCTTATGCTATGAAGAAGGTTTGTATCGTAGGCGATAGTTTCACTGGCGGCTTGAGTGTTTTTAAACTCTTGATCTTCGTCATCCCATACCTTGGTGGTTCTTCTATTTTTAAAAGAATTTAAAATACTCTCTTTAACTTTGAATAGTAAATAAAGAGGATATAGCAAAACAGCAAACAAAAATTTAATTACGTAATCAGCCTTAGGAGATACTGTAGCCGGAAAGCTATTTTGCTCTGATGCCGCTAATCGTTGTGCTGATATTAATTTATTAAGATGCATTATGACCTCCTAGTGTCTTTTACATAAATCTGTTGATTTGATATTAAGGTTAGCTTGCTGCTCATCTATAAATTCATTACTGAACATCAAGTACTTACTGGGTGCTAAGAATCTATAAAACAGAAGAGCAATGTTGATAGCCAGTCCAATTAAAAGCGAATGAGTTCCAACTACATAATATAGATATGAGAAAAGTACGATATTGACGATTAATACCACTTTGCTCGTTGTAAATCTGAAGAGAGCAAATAGGGAATAATCCAAGCCTCCAGAAAAAAGTATGGAGATGAAAACAGTTAGAATATAAAGATCCTTAAAGCTTTTATCGAAATAAGTAGAAAAGAGATAGCTATGAATAAGGACTAGAGTCCACGAAGTAGTTAGGGAGAAAAATACTAGACCAATAGCTTTCTCAGCCTTGTTGTTACTCCTTAGTTGTTGCTTAAACAGGTTTTGAGCGTCTCTAAACTTGTCTTCTACAGTAGTGTTGAATTCTTTCTCCATTATCCTCTCCTTGTTGTTGTTGTTTTGCTTAATATACCTTTTAGATTCAAGAGGGCCTCGCTTGGTCTAGCGGAGTGATTCGATAACTAGAATAATCTCGTTAACAGACCAATAAGTGACCAGAATTCCAAGGAATAATCCTGAAACTATGGTCAAAAAACATATCTTAGATATTGTAAATTCATTATTTTCCATGAGTCTCTCCGAAGTGATTTAATTTATTCTCTTAGCATTTGAATTATTAAATACAGAGTAGCTTTAAATCCAACGACAAAGACATCGATTGTTGATTCTATCGTCTTCTCTAAAATACTAGGCTCTCTTTTAAACACAATTAGCTCCATCGCTTGGTCCGTTTTTAACAATATACCTCTCAAAAAAAAATAGCTCCCTTTCGTTTTATTTTAAATCACCCTCAAAATGGCGAAAGCAGTAAAAAACCAACAAAAACAACAGTTTGTAACAAATGGTTCGATTCTAAACCCCCTAAAAAAGCACTTTTTTTCAACAAAGGTATATTACTTTCCAGAACGGGCAAATGCTCTAAAGAACGTAATAGCCTGGGAGGCGAGATGAAAACAAAAGCAAAGAAGATGAAAGCAAAAGCAAAGAAAATGACACAAACACAAAAAATGATGAACGACAGAAAGATCAAAGCTCAGACGATGACACCGATTGGCGTCGAGAAGATTGATTTAGTCAATAAGAAATTCAAAGAAGCTATTGCTAAGGCTAAGGCGTTTAAAAAGAAGAATTTCAAAGAGAAATTGATAGCTCACCCATACTTGCCACTCTCGATAAATATCAAAGGTGAAGTATTTGGTCCCAGGAAAAAGAGAAAGCTAACCGCTAAGCCTAATGAATATCGCTACATTACCCATGGAATCGGTAAAGGAAAATCGAATAACATGTATGTGCATAGATTAATGATCGAATGCTTTACTGGTCTAATTTTGGGCACCAAATGCCAAGTTGATCACGGTAATAAGATTAGGTCAGATAATAGAGCCGAGAACTTGGAAGTTGTCACAAGTGCAGAAAATAATAAAAGAGCAAGAGAGAACAAGAAACAAAAAAAAGCATCAACGAAGCTGGCGGCTTAAGGGGGAGCTATGAAGGCAACCAACTATATTATTATTCGAGAAGAGAACCTTGGTGAATTTAGTTCTGAGATTTTAGCTCAGATCAAGAAGAGATATAAGGCTAAGCTCTGCTTACTTGTTAAGAACAATAAGAATAAGTACGTAACTATAGAGTTTAATAAGAATCTTGTTGTCTTTCCTTGTGCTCAGATCAGCGAAATGGCTGCCTGTAGAGCATCTCAAGGGTCCAGCGCTATCTATATGTCATCTAATAAGAACTACTTAAGTCATATACCGACAGTAAACAGATCGACAAGAGCTATGGTTGGTTTAGGTGTTGGGCCATATGCCCTATTAGTCTCGGTTAAAAACGATACTAAGTTTGAAATCAGAAATCTCACTCAAAGAGACAATAAAGTCTATGATAACGGAATATTATTTACAAAGAATGGATGGAAAAAAGGCAACGCAAAAGCTTGTCTGTTCGGAGATCTACACGAATTTACTCATGATAAGAAATCGTTAGCTTGGGCAACTAACTACGCTCAAAAAGTAGGAGTTAAGAATATTTATGTTGGAGATGTCTTCGACGGCATCAGTTTAAACCCGCACGAGGTTAACTCCTCTATGTATATAACAAATAAGATAGCTTATGGGGTTTCATTAGAAAAAGAACTTGCTTCCCTAGCCAAAACTCTTAATAAGATTTCTTCTAAATTTAAAACACTCAATATCGTTGAGTCAAATCATGATGACTTTTTAGATCGCTTTCTAAAAGACGACGAGAAGTTTAGAAAGGCGGCAGAAATTGATAAAATTATTCTTCATGAGTTAAAAGCAGAACTTATGAGAAATACATTATCTCTTAATCAGTCAGTTCCTACTATAGAAATAGCACTGAAAAAATACCATAAAATAAACAGAAACATTAATTTTATGGATGATACTCCGGTTCAAGAGTGTGGGTTCGAAATGAGTCTCCATGGTCACAAAGGCAGTAACGGGGCTCGCTTTAATTATAGATCAGCTGAGAAATACATACCAAAATCGTGTACAGGTCATAATCACGCTGGGGGATATTCAGGAGAGAACTTCTCCGTAGGTCATTTAACTGATATCTCGAAGCAAAACTATGCCAGGGGCGGGGCATCTTCTTGGACGGTTTCAATTGTAATTATCTATCCAAATGGAACAGCTCAGCTGATCTCTAAGTTTTAGGATTTGAAAACACAACAAGAGAGTAAGTAGATAAGCAGGAAAGGTATATTAAATGAAAAACAACAAGGAGAAGGATGATGTTAAGAATAATAATTAGTATTATAATTGGAGCAATTGGAATTTCTTTAATCGTTACCGTTCTTTGTTTTGGTGGAGCATACTACCATTTCAATGATAAATCTGGAAATACACAGATAACTAAGAAAGAAGTTATAGATAGTAAAAAAACTAGCAAGAAGCTTAATAAAAAAGCTAAAACTAAAGCTAAAGATAAAAAGAAGACAGCTAAAAAAATTGAAGAAGAAACATTCGTAAATGACATCACTAACAAGCTTTTCGACAGTATTGTCTCTATGCTTCCTCTCTCAAAAAAGAATCTGGAGAAATTTTCAAAGCTCCTTAAAGAAAGGCACCCAACCCTTCTTCACAAACTAAAAAGCCTAGAT
The DNA here is from genome assembly GCA_963719505.1 of Halobacteriovoraceae bacterium. Classification (GTDB taxonomy): domain Bacteria; phylum Bdellovibrionota; class Bacteriovoracia; order Bacteriovoracales; family Bacteriovoracaceae; genus CAKZJW01. The sequence goes on along the minus strand of CAVRCF010000001.1, from coordinate 1,174,147 downwards.
ATAAAATCCTTCAAATTTATTTTAAACAACTTTTCGCTTTTGTCTGAAGCGCTAGTCAATGAGTACGCCGTTTACAATCCCTTTTCGAAAAAACTAGAACCAAAGATAGTAGAAGCCCTTAAGCTTCTAGCGAATGAAGACAAAGTAGTCAGAGAAAATTTCACGGATATTGGCCGAGAGATGTTGAGAGTGATTGACGACGAACGAAATAGGGATGTGTTTTATAATGTTGTAGCTGAAAACATAGAAACAGAGCCGTTACTCGAAAGAGTTTTTCGACAATTCAAGAGATTTGTTGGATATGCAAGAGTATGAAAATATTAAAAGAGACAGGTACGAAAACAAAGTAGTTGAGCAGTATATAGAAACACTTGCTGAATACAAGCACTTTACTATGAGTGAGTTCGATAAAGAAGCTTATTATCAAAAAGAATACGAGAGCGGAAAAGTTGGACCGAGTTTGAGAGAATCTATAGAGAGAGAGTTAGAAAATACTATTACATTCGAAATAGCTGAGCAAAATCTAGAATATGTTCAGAGAGATTTAGAAAACCTTGCCTTAAACGAATAATCTTATTAGTTCAATCCTCCACAGTTGTAAGTTATCGAAATAGCTGTGGAGAACTTTAATAGACTGAAACCATCTAAACTACCGATTTAACTAAGTTTTTCATAGACGATGCAACAATATGGAGTATTTTGTTGCGTGCCGCGTCAATACGTGATATTCTTTATTCAGACATAGGAGCAATCAATGGAAATTAATGACAGATATAAAGACTTTTTCTACGAATCCGTTAGAGCAACCTCTTCTAAAGGTAAAAAGGTCTGTGTTGTCAAAGATTCTAAGCTGAGTGCTTTCTTAGATACTCTTATTCAAGACGAGGAAATCGATGAAATTTTTAGGCTTCTTTATTCAGTTATCTACTGCTCAGGGGCACGAATCTCTGAATCCCTATCTTTAAAGAAGAAAGACTTCGTTTTAGAGGATGGGTTCTACACAGCAAAGATGAAGGTTCTAAAGAAGAAAAAGGACTTTGATACTGAGAGATATATTACTATTGATCCATCTATAAACCCTTTACTGGAAAGAATCTTTAAGAGGCTTAAACCTCAGGAGTTTATCTTCAAGAATAAAGATGGCCGAATCTCTAGAAACCTCTGTTACAGATGTATAAGGAAAGACCTAGGCGATGACCTAGATCTACATAGTCTCAGACATAGTAACGTTTCACTTCTTCTGAATTCGAATCTATCAGATTTACAGATAGCTCAAACTTTAAAGATGAGTTTAAAAATGGTCCAGAATTATTCTCATGTCGACGAAAAGAAAACCATGAGAGAACTGTTTTTGAGGAAATCGTCTTAATAGGAGATACCTACTCTACCAAGCTCTCCTGTGAAGCATGTTTAGCAATAGTATTAGTAAGCTAAAGAAAAACTAGGTATAAGTCTTTAGAGCTTATTCTTCTTCAGAAAGTTTAAATGCTCTAATTTGCCAATGATATCCTTGCATTCTCTCTTAAAGACTTTCTTAAGCTTAGAAAACCGTTCGAGAACCTCAGGAGAGAAGCCTTCTGACTTGAAATAGCGACTGATAGCCTTAAAGTAGATATTTCGATTGTCTTTATTCCCTATTAGAAATGCATCAATTAGAGCTCTCTCTTTTGTGTAGCACTTAACCTGGGCTCCATTTTTGAATTTATATATGTCGTACATGTATGGCTTAAAGCGCTCATCAACTAACAACTTGATATCTAACTCTTTACCCGTATTTCTTTTCGATTCACTGGAATAGTCTAGAGAAATTGAATCTTGATCAATATCTTCTTTATCAATGAGCTTTCAGAGATATAAAGCATGGATTCTAGAAACAACAAAATCTGGATAAAACTCGTGGATGATCTCCCAATCAAATGTTTTTCTCTGAGCTTTATTCTTGGGACCGATATAGTAAAAACCTCTTCTAAGTTTGTGTAGATAATCGCTATGCTGACCAACTGCTCTGTGAAGGTTCATCCCATTCTTAATAAGCTCTTTGTACTCATCAGTACCTTCTTTTATATCCTGACCACCGTTTAAGACAACTCTAAGGAAATCTGCCTTATAGAGCCCTTCTTCGAACTCATAATCTCTAATTGTATATGTCTTCATAAATATCCTCTAATAATACCTTATTAGCCTCGCCAAGCTATCGTAAGCATAAACGCAAGTAAGTGATCAGCTTGTTACAAGATGCACTATATGGCTCATTATAGGCTATTTTCGATATATCTGCAATTTTTTGAAAAACCATCGGTATAGTGGTTAAGGGATGTTGGTATGAGAAACCGAGTAAAATCAATCACTTGTGGTGATATATCCCTTTTCTTCTTTGGCTTTGTTACATTCTATACCAATAATACAATAAGTGGTGTACAATATAACAATGCTTAAATCTAAGAAATATACTGATTTTTTAAAACGACACGAAGGCGAGATGTACTCAACTAAAGAGCTATTGAAGCTTCTAGGTAATAGAACAGAAATATCACGTTTTAAAAAGGCCGGAGTTTTGAAGCAGATAAGCAGAGGTCTCTATATTGTAGGCGAAGATATACATAACCCGGCCAACGAGAATCTAATCGCTTTAGCTAAGACTCACCCTAATGCTGTTGTGTCTGGTACTTCCTCGCTATATTATCACGGATTGGGAGAGCAATTCCCCAGCCCCCTTTCTGTTGATATTCCGAGAAACTCAACCCTGACCGAGAATGACCTATTTATTGCTACTAGAGTAGGTCGATCCAAGTTAATCGGTATAGAAGATTACAGAATCGATAAGAAGCATAATGTAAAAATGTACAGTAAGGAAAGGTCACTTATTGATCTTCTCAAGAACGGAGGAACACCTCATTCAGAAGCTTTTCATAAAGCAATAGATATATATCATGAACGCTTTTTAGATCTTCAAAAGCTGAACGATTTTAGTAGGACCTTTAAAAGAGAAGTTAGAATTATCTTGGAGTATATTTCCTTTCTGAATACTATTCGATCGCCGTACTAAACAAATAGATTACAGTGTTGAAGAAAATAGTAATGAATATAATCAAGAACCGAATCATTAGAGAGGATAAATTAAATATCACTCACAGAAGAAGTCTCTCATGAAATATGGAATATTCTAAAAAGATTCTATATTCAGAACAATAAAATCCATTTTCGGAACGTCGTTAACGATATTTCAATAACCTATATAGATCATATAATGGCCCACCTGTTGCTTTATGAACGTCAGTTGCAATTAAGCAATTATACATAGGGGAAAATTATGAAAGAAATTATTATGGTAGTTGGATTAACGTTATCATTCGCATCAATCGCAGGAACGGGATCTGTATTAACACTTCAAGATCTAGTTGCTCATACTAAAGCTTATAATGAAGAATCATATGAAATCATGGATGAGATACCAAAAGCTTGTAGGACAGTTACAAGATGCACTACAGACTTTAGAGGAAATACAACTTGTACTGCTGAATTAGTATGTGATTGGGATAAATAATTCATCTTAAGTTCTCTCAAACTCTAAGGATTAATTAATCTCTCGTAGCCATTACAATCGTAGTGGCTACGTCCTCAATTTACATGACACTCTTTTAGTAAAATTTGGTACATTTTCTTTGTCTTTTTTTCAGCAAGACCAATTTCTGCGAACTTTGTTTCTCGATGAACAGCTGTAGATATGACACTATATTCATCACCAATAGTGCATAAAGTTTGGTAATAAATGGGCTCCCCAGGAGACTTCATAATTGCACAAGTCCATTTTGTACCAGGAAGAGATATATTGAAGGGATAGCTGTCCACCTTACTTTTTATAACGTCATTAGTATTATTTAAATTTTTTATTTCAACTTGACAGGCATAAGAGTAAAATGAACCGAAGAAACATATCCCTAATAATAAATTTTTCATAAATCATCCTTTTAATTAAACTAATCTTACTATTAAATAATTTCACACAAATCTTTATCATCTAATCCTGTTTTACACTTTTCCTGAGAGAGTTTAACAGCATGAACTTTAATCATTAAAGAGTTTAAGAATCATTTCTTATGAGGCAGGACTCTTTTTTGTTTTTGATTTTTTCAAGTCACATCTATCTGCTTCTATAACAAATTGAGTTTTTGGATTTTTCTCTACAAGAATCGAACTTATATAGTCGCTACTATGTTTATCAATAGTTGAAGAAAGAAAGGATGCATTGGACCCTATGGAACATTTAAATCCATAATAGCTTTCCTTCGAATAAGTACCTTTATCTAAAAAACAGACCCAATTAGAGTTTCCTAAACTTAGTTTGAAAGGAAATTTAGTAGCTTGAAATGTTTTAGATTCATTCGTTACTCCATTAGTAACTCTAACCCTACAGGCCATCAAATTAAACGATGTCATTAAAATAATGTTCAATAACAAAAACTTCATAGATTCTCCTTGGTCACTATCCCTTATCGTCATTGTTGAATTTGCCATGAGTTAAGATCTCTTAATTATTCCAAGAAGGCTTAAGAGTTAATAATTCCGGGTCCAGACATTAATAAGGTGTCATAATTTTCGACTAAATTTTCTAAAACTAGTTACGATCTCAAAAGTAAGGTAGACAAAAAAGATTTTCTGCTTCTTTGGCTATTACTTCAAATATCCAATCTTCAAAATTGGGGGAATGGAAATTTTTAAGATCTCTATCTATAAACTCCGTCAAAATGCGAAAACATATGTTTGAATCACCTTTCTTTATTAAAAAATGATAGAAGCTCTTGTAGTCTGGGTAAGTATCCAAAAACCTATCGCGCCTTGTATTTCTAACTCTAATTAGATCTGCGTTATATTCTTTAATTTTAGCTTGCGTAATTGTCATGCAACTTCTTCCCAGTCATCTATATCAACCGTATTAGCTTCATTAATTAGCTTTTTCATTAATATTGCGTGAGTGTGATTATACCGAGCCGATGTTTGATAGTTATGCCCTAAGATAGTCGTCGCTAAATAAGATGATGGATCAATTTGAGATAAATAAGTAGCATACGTGTGCCTTGCAGAGTGAGAAGACTTATAAGAATACTTTTTTGTGTACTGACCAATTTGATCATAAGCTTTCTTCAAAGCTCTATTTAATCGAGAATACTTGTAAAAGTAGTGAAATAAAGTTTCTTCTTCTTTAGCTTTAGATTCTTTTAAGGCCCTAACTAAAATATTGAATGTTTCTTTATCATAAATAGGAACAAACCTTGAGTCAGCGATAGAGATTTGCTTCTTTGACTTAAGAGGCTTTCTTTTACCTGTGGATTTATCTATTTGAGAGCTTAGAACAATATAACAATACATTGTTTTATTAGCCATTCCGTAGTTGAGTGCTTTGGTCAGTGATTTTTCGGGGATTTCACCCTTTTTAATACTAGATCTCTCAAGGCTTAACAATTCGTTGTATCTCATACCTGTATTTAGAAGCACCCTGAAGATTTCAGAGCTTTTTACATCAAATTTTGCTAGCTCCTCTAAAAGAAGTTCACTTTCTTCATCGGAAAGGACCGCCTCAGCTCCTCTTTTGTTGAGTTCATCCTTGTGCAGTAAATTTATAGTAAAAGGAGCTTCTATTTTGCCTGTCTGAGCCATTAAATCAATAAATACATTAAACTCTGTGATTATATGATTGATAGTCTGAGAAGCTAATTTACCTTCTCCTCGCATCTTATCTCTTTCTCTTAGCCACAATACGAAGTCGTACCGCCTTTCTTTCCAGGTCTCAAGATTCTCAAGCTTTTGGATTTCTAAAAAGTAGAGAAGAACATAGTTTCTAAAATATGAAAGCTTGTCTTTATAGGAGTTCTTAGCTTTTTTTTTGCGGTACTTTGCGAAAGTCTCAAATAGGGAGTTATAGCTGTAGTATTTCTCGTGCCATTCTTCTTGGCTCTTCGTTTCTAACTTGGCAGCCTCATAGGTTGACTCTAATCTCTTCCTTAGTACTTCTGCTTGTTCATCAGTTTTTGGATGATAAGGGAGGTCACTGTTGAGAACAGACTTTAATTTACCTTTCTCATAGTACCTGTACCGATAACGCACAGACCCATCACTGTTTTTTACTTTTCTCACTTGCATAAAAACCTCATTTTAAGCTCATAGGTTTATCGAACCTTTACGGGTTCGACTTTAGGGCTTAAAACATAATGATTGCAAGTACTTGAAATGACTTAAAATGGCGCAACCAGCAGGATTCGAACCTGCGACCTACCGCTTAGAAGGCGGTTGCTCTATCCAGCTGAGCTATGGTTGCATTGGATAATCTAAATACCTCTAATTACAGAGAATTAATGTAGATAGGCTGTAAAATTTAAGCCCTTTTGCCTTGTCTGTCAACAAAGGAAATAAAATTTATAAGAGTATTTTTGTCACTTTTTATTCTCGGTAAATACTTGTATTCTCTTGGAATGATAAAAGCCAAAATCTTTAGATCCGCCAAGAGAGTTTTCGACTGCAAAATTGATGGCGCAGACGATATTGTCCCGGCGACGGTTCTTCGAGAAGTCATGAAAAAGGATCATCCGGTCGTTGGTGACAATGTCATCCTCAAACAAGGCTTAGACTCTGATGACTACGACATTATTGAAATCGAGCCGCGAGAGAACGAGATTTTCAGAAAAATAGTCAGAACAAATAAAAAGAAAGTTATTGCCAGCAATGTCGATGTCATTCTTATCATGTCTAGTGTATCAAACCCCAAGTACAAACCTTTTTTACTCGATCGATATTTAACCAGAGCTGTTCAGTGGGACGTGCCGGCGGCCATCATATTGAATAAGATGGACGAGTATGAAGATGACTTCGAATTAGAATTTGAGCTCGAAAAATTTAAGTCCCTAGGAGTGAGAGTATTTCTGCTCAATTCCGAGGATCCTAATGATCCAAGATTTAGAGACGACTTTTTAGAACTCCAGTCACTTCTGAAAGATAAAACTGCCATTTGCTTAGGCCAGTCAGGTGTTGGAAAAAGTAAACTTATCTCAAGTCTAAGTGACGGCAAGGTCAATCTATTGAGCTCTCGTTTGGCCAAAAAAGTTAATAAGGGAGCTCACACCACAACATGGGCCGAAGTTGTCGATTGTAAAAACTTTCTTATGATCGACTCTCCAGGAGTAAGAACTTTAAGCTTACTCGATATCGCAGCTGAAGATCTTCCCAATCTCTTTCCTGACCTAGCACCGTTATTTGGGAGATGTAAATTTAAAGACTGCAAGCATGAAGACAACTCTAAAGGCTGTTTCTTTCACAGCTTAGATGAAGATATCCTTGAGGAGAGAATCCATCTCAATAGACTCTATTCGTATTTAAAACTTAAAGAAGAAATTGAATCCATTCCCGAGTGGGAAAAATAGCTAGATTGTATCTTCACCTTCTCTTTTTGGAAGAGGAACTTTGTCTAAATCTTTGACTGCCCCACGACCTTTTTTGACAAGAGATATTAAAATTTTTCCGTCGACTTCTCGGGGCGCTTTAGCAATATATCCAAAAGGGATCGGAACGGTCTGAGTCATACTTTGGTTACTAGAGCGAAAAGAGAGCCCAGATTTACTTTCATTTTCAATCTTTTCAACTTGCTTTGCCTTAACAACAATAGCATCACTTTTGGTTTCAATATCTAACTTTACCGTCTTATCAATAGGCCTAATAAAGACATCAATACTTCCATCATTATTTGTTAAGCTTTCAACGCTTACCATTTTACTACTTTGAAATTTTTGGAATCTGTCACCTATGATCGACTTAAAAAAGTCATCGTCCATATCATCTTGGAAGAAATCATCCTCTCCAAATGCATCAAGCATCTTGTCCATCATGGCTTTTCGACTTTCCATGAACTCCTGTAGAATTTTTTCTCGCTGGCTCATTTCATCTTGAGCGTATAAAGAATTAGTCGCTAAAAATAATATCAAAAACAAAGCCTTCATCTACTCTCTCCATTTTTCAAAGATTTCCAATAGCTGATCGATACCATCCAGCACAGCTGCCGGACCCGGCTGCAAAAAGATCTCCGGTTCTAACTCAAAGATATGATCGTTTTTGATAAAAGCAAGGTTTGCGTAGTCTTTTCTTTCTTTAATTTTTTGAATATTTACTCTCTTTCCACAGTGGCAGGCAAACATAATGTCGGGGTTGGCTTCTATAATTTTATCATGCGAGACAAACCTCTCACTTGCTAGGTTGCCATAAGCTTTGTCCTTAAAGACATTAATTCCGCCACAGATTTCAATAATTTCACTCACCCAGGTAATCGCACTTATCAGGGGATCGTCCCACTCTTCAAAGTATACTTTGGGTCTTTTCTCTAAGCTTTTTGAAAATTCTTGTGCATGAGAAATTTTGAGAAGAATTTTTTGAATAAGTCTCTGACCTTGATCTTTTCTGTCAACCATCATGGATAAAGTAGAGATGTACTTTAAAAGGTCGTCTACCGACCTATGATTAGCGATCCAAACGTCAATACCCGCTTCAATTAGATCTTTTGCGATATCTTTTTGGATATCTGAAAACCCTAAAACTAGATCTGGTTGCAGATCTATTATCTTTTTTATATTAGAACTTGTGAACATTGAAACTTTGGGAATTTTTAAAGCTTCAGGTGGTCTCTTCACAAATTGCGAGACGCCAATGATTTGATCACCCGCTCCAATTTCAAAAAGTGTTTCTACAGATTCTTCTGTTAAACAGATAATTCTAAGAGGTTTATTGTAATTTGGTGTATAATCCATACACATATAGTAATGAAAATTTGAATATTTTAAAAGGTCATAAAATGTATAAAATTGTAACACTCCTTTTCTCACTAAATCTCTTCGCATTGACTCTAAATGCAGAGAAACACGTCGACATGAGTGCCATTGCATTTAAAATGGGTGAGCAAAATCTTCTCGCAGTCAGTCTTGTTCATGACAAAGATTGGCACACCTACTGGAAAAATCCAGGCGATGCCGGATTGACGACAAAGTTTAAATTTAGTGCTAACGAAAAAGAAATTAAGCTTGAACCATTTCCGTGGCCGACGCCAAAGAAATATATGGAAGCGGGAGATATTTTAGCGTTTGGATACGGATATACACAACATTACTTCTTTAAGCTACCGGACTCCTTAAAAAATAAAACATTGGGTATAAAAGGACAATGGCTTGTGTGTAAAGACATCTGTATCCCAGGCGATGGTGATGTAAAAATAAAAGTCTTTGATAACCTTTTAGGTAAAACGGCAAATCATAGTTTTGATATTGGTGAAATTGTAAAAGCTTTTGAAGCACTTCCAAGTATGGAACCAAAGCCCAATAATTTAGAAGTTTTTCTCTCTAAGGGTGAAGAGGAGAATACTCTCGTCTTACAATATAGTTTTTCGGATATTCAAATAGAGAAATTTGATAGCAAAAGTAATCTTCTAACCCCCTACCTTATTAATCTTTTTGATTACAAACATGAGAAGCTTTTCTATGACGAAAAAAACAAAACTCTTTATGGAAGAATCTATATTGACTGGAATGGAATCTATGAAGAACCAGCTATTCCACTTCCAAAAACGGGTCGATTCGATAAGCCTTTGAATGTAAAGTTTCTGTTGCAATATGATAAAACAAAAAATGCCTCTATTATTGATGTTCCTCTCTATGAGTTCTCAGCAACCGGAGATAGCTCTTTTAATAAAATTTTAGATAAGCTAACACCTCTAAAAGATCTCACTTTTGCTAACCCCGACAGTAGTACAAGTCTTCTTACATTTATTCTGTTTGCTTTTCTTGGTGGATTGATTTTGAATCTAATGCCATGTGTACTCCCTGTTATCTCTTTAAAGCTCTTTAGTTTAATATCACATTCTGAGCAGTCTAAGAAAAAGATTTTAAAACATAACCTGGCCTATACAGCGGGGGTCATTGCCACATTTATGATCTTTGGAGTTGTCATTATCTTCTTGAAGTCCACAGGTGAAAAAATTGGCTGGGGCTTTCAACTTCAATCTCCTGGTTTTGTTTTTACAATGATGATTATTCTTCTAGTTATGGCCATGAATATGCTTGGGCTCTTTGAATTTTTAACTCCAGGCGGAAGAAAACTTGGAAATACCAAGCTTAAAGAAGGTATGGGTGGAGATTTCTTTAACGGTGTTTTAGCAACAATCTTATCAACTCCCTGTTCTGCTCCATTCCTAGGCACAGCTCTCACGTTTGCTTTTACAACAGGAACATCAGGTATTTTTCTGATCTTCTTCTTCGTAGGACTTGGACTCTCATTTCCCTTTATCCTAACGGGTCTTTTCCCTGCCCTTATTTCATTCCTTCCGAAACCAGGTGCTTGGATGGATAAATTAAAAAATATTTTAGGTTTCACTCTTCTTTTGACTTTCGTTTGGCTCTACGATGTCTTTATGGCCTTGGTCGATTTCAATTATTTTGGTATCTACTACAACACCATTTTCATCTCTCTTTTTATGGCTTTCTACTTTAGAAAAAAAATATCAAAAGTCTTTTTTTGGAATCTTCTGATTTTTCTTATTCCAATTGGATTAACCATATCAACAATTTCCAATAATGGTCTTGAGATTGGCGAAGCAAAAGCTAAAATAAATTCTCAAGCGGATGTCACTTGGAACCGTTGGTCAGAAGAGTCAATGTCTGAAATCGCTAAAGAATCAAAATGGGTCTTTGTTGATTTTACCGCAAAATGGTGTCTGACATGTAAAGTGAATAAAAAGCTTGTTCTAAATACAGATTCTTTTACTGAGCTTGTAGAAAAAAATGATATGAAGCTGCTTCTCGCAGACTGGACCAAAAGGGATGATTATATTACTTCTTTCCTAAACAAATATCATATCGTTGGTGTTCCAGCTTATTTTATGCAAACACCAAGCGGTAAGATTATTCATTTAGGAGAGACTGTATCCATCTCAAAAATAAGGGATACAATAAAAGCTAATCAATAGTTGAAACCGGTTGCTCCATGAGTTTTGTGATAACTTCCTCTGGAGTCGTATCGTTATAGAGTATCTGGTAAATACCATCAAACAAACTCGTTCTTATATGGTACTTGCTCGCAAGTTTATGAGCAGCCGCTGTCGTTTTATAGCCCTCAACGACACTTCTTTGAGAGGCTATAATCTCTGAGGGTTTTCTTCCTTTAGCAATTTCTAAACCGAAAGTTTTATTTCTCGATAAATTACTTGTCGTCGTGAGGATTAAATCTCCCATTCCAGCGAAAGAATAAAAAGTCTCAGGTCTTGCGTTATAAACCTTACCAAATCGTAGCATTTCAGTAATACCTCGAGTGATCATCGCCGCTCTAGTATTATGATTATAGCCCATTCCCTCTAAGATACCTCCTGCAATAGCTAAGATATTCTTTAAAGCACCGCCCAACAGCACACCCTTCACATCATACGTGGGAAAGGCTTTAAAATAATTGGTCTGAAGCATTGAGCTGACATTAAGAAGTACGTCTGGACTTTTACCAGCGAGAGAGACGATAGTGACTTGTTTATCTAGAATCTCTTTAGCAAAAGAGGGTCCTGACAAATAAGTCAATTTATCGTGATGAGCTGAGAAGTAATGATTAAATAAGTCATCAGGTAACTCTAAAGTGTCTGGATCAATTCCTTTTGAGAGCGAAACAAAAGGGATATTTGCCTCAAAGTATTTCAAAAAACGATCTTTATTTTCAGAATAAAAAGGGCAGATAGCACTTGTTGGCAAACCATTAACGAGAAGTTCAACTTTCGAACTTTTAGTTAATTTATCAACCTCATCCCAGTCTAGAGCGGGAACAATATTATCAGCGAGTTTTTGCCCAGGTAGATAAATTGCATTCTCACCGTTTTTAATAGAGTCATAGATATCTTGAGATCTCACTTTGACAATGACTTGCTCAAAGTTTTCAGAAAGGACTGAAGCGATAGATGTTCCAAAAGCTCCTGCACCAAAAATAATTGCTGTTTTATAATTCATTATGACTCCTGATCTTTATAGAGACATTATACCCTCAACATCTTTGAGGCTAGCATAGACGGCAACAACCTCCTCAGAAGAGTTCACTAATAAACGGCTTGAAAAACTAAGATACTTTCCACCACTAGACTCTCTGACCGTAACTTTATGACCAGCAAGATGCTCAAGAACCTGATCCTTCTTGTCAGCTAAAACGACAAACTTAAAAGTATAGTATTCTGGCCAAGAATTCTGTTCATCTAATAAAGCCTTGAATTTAGTTACATCCATCGTTTTCTCCGATTATAACGCACTATAGAAGTAAAGAAGTGAATGAGTATAACCGAAAAAGATACAGTTTGTATAGTTGTAACGCGTCGCACAAGGAGAATTATGACGAATTCTTATTCAAGCATAGTTCTTTTGGTCAGCACACTTTTTTGCTTTTCATCCTTCTCCTATGAATTCAAACATTTCTCAATTAAGGGAGATCTGGCGGCCAAGAATCTTAGGACTTCTAAGTCTTCTCAATTAAAAAATATTGCTCCAGATTCTCAATCGCCACTGATCGAAAGAATCAATGAGATTGTCGGTCACAATTATAACCAAATTGGCGAGAATGAATCTCGCCCACTTATTTTAAATCACGATATTGGCGGAGGAGTTCTAAACTTTTCTGGCTTCAGTTGGAGAAAGCCTGCCGGAAATATAAAACTATACGCAAACAGAGAAATTACTCCAGATATGTTTTCGAACAAGTTTATCGTCCACGATACTTTAACTGTTAGTATCGATGCTTCTAGCTACCTGTCACAATTAAAAGAAGATGGTGTTGTAGAGATATCGCAAGCAGACATTGGCGCCTTCGTTGGTGTTGGCTTTAAAAGGGTCTATCACTACTATCACTTTGCTGAAACGTATAGCCAAGGTGTTGGAGCAGACTACTCAAAGCTCTTTCTCTCTTTTAGTAAATTTAATGTCGACCATGTCATCAATATGGATCCCTATCAAATTCTAAAAAAAGAAGATTCATTCTACTTTAATGCAGGCGGAAAGTTTACCTCTCCAGGATCAGGAATATCTGCATCAGCTGGTGTTTTAGTCGATGTCGCTTTTCAAAACGAAGTCATCTTACAAAGTCTGGGTCAATCAGATGTAAAGAAAGAGGATGAGATTTTAAGAGTCTCTAGGGAGAAGTCCTGGAATATAACAGCGACGGCTGCAGTTTCAGTTCAACTCGATTTCTTTAATCTTCTTAAACTTACTTTGCTTGAAGGAGAGCTTGAGTATTCCTATGGGCAGACCAATAAACAAAATCTCTCTTTTTTTGAAAGAGACATAAGCCTTATGATGAACTCCGAAGCCCACCACGGGGAATTTAAAAAGATTATAAAAGGACAAACAGACACTATTAATTCATGGAAACAAAATATTATTTCTCTAGAAGATAGAGTGAAAGAAAATTTCAACTCAAGATATAGTGTTTTACTTTTTGGAAAGATTAGAAAAAAACAAACTCAACAGGTAAGAATCATAAAAGATGGTGTCGAAAGCCTTTTTTATACCCACTACTCTCAGTCGACAAAATACATTCAAAATCTATTAAGTCGTCTCATTAATATCGTTGTCGTTAGAATCTTTGACTTTGACACCGGTGTTGCCAATTATGCTGAGTCCTCTCAAAAGATGAAGCTTGAGTATGAGAGTAAAAGTGATTTAGAAAAAGAAACTGTGAATACTGATGAAGAATTTTCACTACGTTTCACCCAAAAATATCAGGCGAATAAAACTCACCGCTGGTTTGACAGAAAATTAAAACGAAATGCGGTACAAAGAATAAAAGCTTGGTCAAATCTTAATAGAGAGGTGGCTTCCTTAGTTTCAGATGAAAAACTGAAAGGACCATTAAATTTTGAAAGCCAAATTGAAGTCGAAAAAACTGGACTTACCTACTTCCATGGCCTTTCTACCGAACATATTGTTACAGCAATCGTGAGAACCTGTAATAGTAGACGATTAAAAGATTGGTTAAATTCAAGAAAAAGATCAAAAATGCTTCGTCGTCCTCAAATTGGTCGAAATGCCTGTGTGAAGACTCTTACTGCGAGGTATTTTGATTACAAAGAGCATGTCGAGGAGACTGGTCAGAGAAACCTGACGAAACTAAGAAGGTTTGTAGGAAAATATTTTTCTAAAACAGATCACCTGATAGACCTCTATAATATCTTTGGTGAACAGAATGTTTTTGTCCATGGCACCATGACAGCACAAACAAATACTGGCGCACCTTTTTCGACCTTTTTTAAGACTGGTCAATTTAGAGGGCTTGGTGTAATTGATAACTTTACAAGAGAAATAGGAACGACCGTACCAGTACAATGAATGAATTAGAAAAAGCCTGCCAATTAATAAAGCAAGAAGAACTGGTCGCCATTCCAACAGAAACAGTTTACGGTCTAGCGGGATCAATCTACAGTGAAGTCGCTATAAGAAAAATCTTTAAAACTAAAGAAAGACCATTTTTTGATCCCCTTATCGTTCATGTCTCCTCTATTGAAATGGCCAGAAGTCTTACAACTCGTTGGGACAAAACTTGTGACGTTCTTGCCACTAAATTTTGGCCAGGCCCTCTAACTTTGGTCATACCAAAAAATGAAAAGATTAATGATCTTATTACAAGTGGCCTCCCAGATGTTGGCTTAAGATGCCCAAATAATAAAGTCACTCTAGAATTGATTGCAAAAACAAAAACTCCACTAGCCGCGCCGTCAGCAAATAAATTCACGAAAATTTCACCGACGAAAGCCTCTCATGTTAAAGATGAATTTGGTGAAAGTGTGTACATTCTAGATGACGGGCCTTGCAGTGTTGGTATTGAATCAACAGTCATAGGTGTATTGCCCGATCGGATTCAAATTTATCGACCAGGAGCTGTCACAAAAAGTGAACTAGAAAAAGCGCTCAAGGATGCAAATATTGATTTGTGTGTAAAAGAAGGAGAGAGCCCAGTTTCCCCTGGAGCACTCAAGCACCATTACATGCCAAAGAAACCTATTACATTAGAGAAAAGGTCCCTCTCTAGAGACCCCAGCATATCGACTTGGATTGTACCAGATGATCCAACTTTGGCATCACGAGAATTATACTCAAAACTTCGTGAGATGGATCGAGAACAAACAAATTCAATTACAATTGTTTTAAATGAAAGTTTTAAAGACAATGAGAATTTTAAAGGCTTATTAAACCGTCTCGATAAGGCCAAGACGGTCGACCACTATTTTATCTAAATAAATAGCGATTTATTTCAATCATGATTCCCGTGTATTGTAATATACTTACGACAGTCCCAAAAATAATAAATCCCCAAATAAGCTTTCGACTAACCGTTTTTTTGGCTTCGTCAGGTGCAGCTCCTAGATCAGCTTCAATTCCATGCTGATCAAAAATAGCGACAACCCTATCTAAATCTCTAATAGTAAAAAGTGTCTCTTCTTCAGTTTCTTTTCTTTTAATTGAAATTAGAAACCTTGGATGAACAATTCGAAATGAATCAATATCGCAGTACTTTAAACTTTGGTTAAAAAATGGAATTCCACGATTTATAACCATTCCTTTTTCAAAGAAAACAATCCCCCTGAAAAAAGAATAATAAAGAGTCGGGATAAGTGTCCCAATAAAAAAACCCAGTGCTTGTGCCGGATAAATTGAATGAAACTCAATAACATCCTCAAATGAGTCATAACCTTTAGCAATGAAGTCTGGGTCGGAATATGTTTTAAAATAAAGGTTAACAAGAACCCATGTCGCTATCAAAAGAAAGATAGCTTTAAATTCAAGAAGTGCTGTTGACCGGTATAATCTTTTTCCGATTTTAAAATCTTTCATTAGTATTCTATTTTGGGAACGATATTTTGAGCATAGCGAACCATATCGATAACCTCTCTCACACATCCGTCGCCACCCTCTCGCTGGGAGATATAATCAACCTCTTCTTGGATTTCATGACTTGCATGAGGCACGGTTGCTGAAAAACCAACTTGCTTTAAAATAGGAAGGTCAAAAAATTCATCCCCCATGTAGAGAGCTTCACTTTTGTCAAAACCACAATCGGCCATAATTTCTTCAAAGCCTTCTCTTTTATCTGTCTTTCCCATTTTTAAATAGTCAACACCGAGTCCTTCAAATCTTTTCTTAACTCCAAGACTATCTCCTCCGGTGATGATTCCAACTTTCAAGCCTGCTCTTTGTAGTGTTTTGAGTCCGTAGCCATCATAGGTGTTAAAGCATCTATTAAAACCATTCTCTTCACCATCCCAATAAACTTTACTGTCTGTTAAAATCCCATCAACATCAAAAAGTGCAATCTTTATTTTTGAAAGTTTATCTTGATACTTCTTACTTTCTGCTCTTAGGTCTCTTTTCATTTTATTGTTCCTGTACTGCTTGTCTTACTCTTAAAAGCTTTTCTATTAGCGGTTTTACTGAAGTCAGTGGTAACTGACTGGTAGCATCTGATAAAGCTTTTTCTGGGTTTGGATGAGCTTCCATAAAAATACCATCGGCACCTGCCGCAATAGCGGCTTTAGCAAGGGTTTCAATCTGCTCTCTTTTTCCACCCGTAGACTTACCTAATCCCCCCGGTCTTTGAACACAGTGAGTGGCATCGTGAATTGTTCTCACACCAAAACTTTTCATGATTTGAAAACTGGCCATGTCGACAACTAAATTATTATATCCAAAACTCGTTCCCCTCTCAGTGAGAAGAATATTATCGAGAGATAAGTAGTTAAGAGCTTTTTCAACAATATTTTTTGTATCTTCAGGAGATAAAAACTGACCTTTTTTAACTTTCAGTTGTCCTCCATATCTCTTACAAGCTTTTGCCCCTTCTAGGATCATATCGGTTTGACGACATAAAAAAGCTGGAACCTGTAGAGTATCAACAACGCTTGCGACAAGGTCAGCCTGAGCGGGTGAATGAAAGTCTGTTATTGTTTTTATCTTAAAGGTATCTGAAACTTTTTCTAAAATTCTAAGCCCCTCATCAATTCCAGGTCCTCTATAAGAGTCTATTGCGGAACGATTAGCTTTATCGAAACTTCCCTTAAAGGAGATATTAAGTTGATCTTTAAACGGCTCAAGATCTTTTAAAATTGTCTCGCACACTTGCATCGCGAGAGCTTCACTCTCGAGGACACAAGGCCCAATAAATAAATCCATCTTTTTCATTCTATCTCCTCAAATTTTTATTATATATTTAACTTTTGTGATCAGCTCGCTCACCCTTTCTTTTTAAGCTCGCCGTTATGAATGTCTCAAAAAGAGGGTGAGGCTTAAAAGGGCTGGACTTAAATTCGGGATGATACTGGCACGCTATGAAAAAAGGATGATCTCCCAACTCAACGACTTCTACCAAATTTAATTTCTCATTTACACCCGAGACAATCATTCCCTTTTCGGTAAGTTTTTCAGTGTAGGCGTTATTCACTTCGAGACGATGTCTGTGTCTTTCCGAAATCAATTCACTATTATAAATCTTATGGGCAAGACTCCCTTTTGAAAGAGAGCAATCATAAGCCCCAAGGCGCATACTTCCACCTTTGTTACCTTCTTTAGTCTGTCCTTCCATATAGTGGATGATGAATTCTCCACCTTTATCAAACTCCATACTTGTGGCATTTTTTATTCCGGCCATATTTCTCGCATACTCGATCATGGCCAATTGCATCCCCAGACAGATTCCAAAAAAAGGAATTTTAGTCTCTCTGGCGATTCGAATCGCTTCAATCTTCCCTTCAGTTCCTCTTTGGCCAAAGCCTCCTGGAACAAGAATACCGTCAACACTTAAAAGCTCTTGTGTCTTGCCTTTTTCTATATCTTCAGCATCAATATAAATCATCTCTAATTCGACCTGATTAGCAATGGCACCATGTCTTAGGGCTTCATCTAAAGACTTATAGGACTCTGTTAAATCGGTATACTTTCCAACGATACCAATTTTCACAGACGATTTAGGGTTATCGATATTATAGACAACTTTCACGATGTCTTTGATGTCAGGTTCACTTGCCCAAATACCAAGAAGCTCAGCGATCTTTGTATCCAAACCTTGTTTATGAAAAGACAGTGGAACTTTATAAATAGAATCCAGATCTATTGATTGGAAAACATTTGCCCTTGGGACGTTACAAAAAAGTGAGATTTTGTCTAAAATATCAGCATCAACTTCTCTATCGGCCCGACAAATAATAATATTGGGGAAAAGCCCAATACTTCGAAGCTCTTTTACCGAATGCTGAGCGGGTTTTGATTTCAACTCCCCAGCTGCATGTAGGTAAGGTATTAGCACAAGGTGGACAAATAAAACGTTTTCACTTCCAACGTCGTGAGCAAACTGTCTAATCGATTCCATAAAGGGACCCGATTCTATATCGCCAACAGTTCCACCGATTTCTGCCAATAAGACATCCGACTCTTCCGCAGCGGAATGAATCCTTCTTTTTATTTCGTTTGTAATATGCGGAACAACCTGAACGGTTTTTCCCAAATACTTTCCTTCTCTTTCATTTTCAATGACTTGTAAATAAACTTGACCAGAAGTGAAGTTGTTTTTCTTTTTCAACGTCAAAGTGGTAAATCTCTCGTAGTGACCGAGGTCAAGATCAGTTTCAGCACCATCGTCAGTGACAAAAACTTCTCCGTGTTGAGTGGGGCTCATTGTTCCAGGATCTACGTTAATATAGGGATCCATCTTTAACATATTGACCTTGATGCCTCGTCTTTCAACTAGGCTTGCAATACTAGCAGCAGCAAGACCTTTTCCCAGAGAACTAGAAACTCCGCCTGTGACAAAAATATATTTTTTGGACTTCTTACTCACAGAAAACTCCCTCAACTTTTTTAATATCTTCTTCAACATCGACACCGATGAGTTTTACATTTATTATTTTGGCGTTAATCGTCATATTATTATCGAGTGCTCTGAGCTGCTCTAATTTTTCTAAATTTTCATGATAAGAAGCATCTAGAGAGACAAACTTTAAAAGTGCCTGTGGCCGGTAGGAATAAATACCAATATGCTGATACCATGAATAAGGTTCTCTTTCTCGTGAAAATGGAACTTTTGCTCTGGAGAAGTAATAACACGAACCGGTCTTTCTATTAAAAATACATTTAACAATATTAGGATTATCAAAGTCAGGTTCAGTGGAACTTCTTTCATTTAATCCTGTGAAAATATCTGCCGTTGATTCCAAATGAGAAGAAGTGACTTCTAGGATTGTTTTGGCTTTTAACAGTGGTTCATCACCTTGAACATTGACAACAAGTTCATAGTTTCTGTTTTTAAAAAAACGCTCATAAGCCAAAGCGATTCGTTCTGACCCAGTAGCCACATCATCATCGACTCTAACAACTTTCTCATTTATGCTTTTTATAAAGTCTTCGATTCTTTGATCGTCAGTCACCACACAATAGTCCAAACCTGTCTCTTTACAGTTTTCAATCACATGTTGAATCATTGGTTTGCCATTAATCGCCGCCAGTGGCTTTCCCGGAAAACGAGAGGAGGCAAATCGAGCTGGAATTAAAATTATACTATTGGACATAGGGCGAATATTAACCCATTTCGGTACTTTATGGCCATTTTTTCCACCTCAAATGTCTAACAAGAAGCATTATTTCCTCTCCTATAAAAACTCATAAAATCTGATAAAATATACCCATGAAAGCTGTATTTATAATTTTTACTTTTTCCCTAGGTCTATACGCGTCAAATCTAGACAATATTAGAGACGTCATCAAGGATCCAGCGGTTAGTAAAAGATGCAAGGCCTTAATTTCAGAACGAAACCAGAAAATTGAAACGAAACAAAAGCTAACCTCACTATTGAGAAGAAATAAGAAGCTACTAGCTGATGTAAAAGTAAATCAAAAATTGGTTGGCAAAAAGCTTGAAATCACGAAAATCTCCTTAGAAAACAACCTTAGACTAACCAAGTTTAGAATTAAGTCCATGGAAGAGAATATCGTTCGAAAAGGCTGCCCAGGAATTTCATTATAAATTTTACGAGCCGTTGTTGGTGATGTTAGTATTTCCCTTAGAGACAAATAAGGGAAACACACAATATGAGACTCAAAACAACTTGGAGACTACACCTCGTTGCTTTAGTGACTCTCGTATCATCAATCGGTTACGCACAAAATATAATTGAAGCCGATTTAGAAGATATCGAGAAAATAAGCACCGAGACAAAACCTTCGGCCAACTTGAAAAATGAATCAAAACTCATTTCTCTAAAGGACATCCTGGAAGAGGGCCTAAGAAGAAATGCTCTTCAACAGGAACGGCGCTTTAGAAGCGAAATTCTAGACATAAATTGGAGCGACGATTATAAAGAGTTCTGGTTTCCAAGGCTAAACCTTACAATCAATTCAGATGAAACACTCGTCGATAATCTTTACGGTGACGTTGATGATAGCGATGGTACATCCAAGACTCCAAGTGGGTACGTGGGCTTAGAGATTGAAAACTATACTGTTTTTAATTGGGGAAAAGACTACCTCGACTATCAAAATAATAAAGAAACCTACAAAAGACAAAAACAGATTTTAACAGAACAAAGAAGAGCTCTTCGCTTTGAGATTATCGCCAATTACTTCAATCTCATACGGTTTAAAAAGATTGCAAGAGCAAATAGGAATCAACTCAGACAAAATTCATTTATTTATAGACTGGCAAAAGAGAAACTTTCTTTGAAAAAAATTAATTCTCAGCAGTTTTTTCAGGCAAAATCAGAGTTTTTAAAAGCTCACCAAGAGTATCAGAACTCATTGTTCTTCGTCACAGAAGCTGAGCAAGTTCTAGCGAAATCAGTGGGAGATGACCTTGAGACAACCTACACCCCTATCGAAGAATTAAAATTTAAGACTCTAACTAATCTTCCGGGTACATCTTATCAGTTTGCCCAAGAAAGAAACCCCGAGTTTTTAACGGCCAAAACCAGGCTCAATAACGCTAATAGATCATTCCAAAAAGCCTTAAAAGAAAACATGCCTCTACCAAAGTTTGACGTTAGGTTTGGGGCTTTACGTCACAATTTTTCTGATGCTGGAGCTCAAGATACTTTTGAAACAAGTCCGGGCAATAAAAACATTGAACTTGTCGCCTCAATAAATATGAGATGGACAATCTTTGGTGCCGGTGGATTATTTAATACCAACAGAGATAAAAAAGCCTATCTCAGAAAAAGAATCTCAGAGATTGAGTACCGTGAATCAAAAAGAGAAATTAAAGTCTCTGTGAATACACTCCATAGAAAAATAAGGTTTTTAGAAAAGAAGTATGAAGCAAGTGCTGCGCTTGTCAAAAGCATTCGGAAAACTTTTGATAAGACGCTCGACAACTATATCGGCAGTAAATCAAGTTTTGCAGACACAAAGCTGACCTTAGAACTTATGACAAATTCTTTGATCGAATTTGAAAACGCTAAATATGAACATCTATTCTTCAAGCTACAGCTAGCTCGTTTGATGGGCGTTGACGACTTTCCAGGAGAAAGATTCGAAGGGTTGGTGGTGCGATGAGATTTTTGATTTTTTTAACCTTATTTTGTCCGTTGGTTTTTGCAAACGATGCAAATGAGACGGCTTTTCTATTTAAGCAAGAGTCTCTTAAAAGACTAGGCCCTTCTGAAATAAAAGAGAATCCGGAAATATACCTTAACAATGAAAGTCTCATCAGAGACAGCGAAGGTGAAGGCGGCATTTATACAGACACCTATTATACCAAAAAAGATTCTTTTAAGATGTCTATTGGCTACCAAACTTCCTTAAGCTTAGAAGACTTTGCCAAGCTTAGAGTTCTAAATATTCAATTGATGAAAAAGATGCCTTCTTATAAAGATCAATGGCTAGCTTTCCAACTCCAAAGTGTTGTTGGAGCTTATTCAACCTTGGCCGATGAGCTAGAATCAAGTGATGACCCCGATGCCGATGGTTTCTTAAGAAGAGGAACGAACGAGCAGTCCATGACTCTTATTGGTGTCGGTCTTGGTTATCGCTTCAAAGCCTTAACACAAATGTTTGACTCTGACCGAGTCTTTGAAAACGTTCATGCCTATGGAAACTACATTACGAACCTAGACTCAACCAACTCAAAAGAATATGCAGGCTATGGATTAACGACTGAATACTCTATAGAAAGAAGAATGAGCGAAGCACTCTTTGTAAACTTTAAGATTGGCTACAATATTGCCTCCGTTGTCAGAGAGGCGACTGATGACGAGAAAAAACAAGATCGCTCCTTAGTCTTTAGATGGACAACAGTTGGCTTTGACTTTGGCTACTACTTTTAAAAATAAAAAAAAGGAAATAAATGATATCTCGATACGACTCACCAGAGATCTCCGACATATGGTCTGACTATAATAAGTTTAAGACCTACCTGGAGGTTGAGATTGCTTTGCTTAAAGCACTTGAAGGCAATAGAATACCTGTAGGAACAGCTGATGTCGTATCAGAGAAAGCAAAAATTGATCCTGAAAGAATTGCAGAGATTGAAAAAACAACCAAGCATGATGTGATCGCGTTTTGTACCTCGATTACAGAGAATCTTCCTCCTGAGATAGGAAAGTTTTTTCATTTTGGTTGTACTTCATCTGATATTATTGACACCGCACTTACACTACAAATTAAGAAATCAACTGGCCTTGTCATAAAACAACTCACAAAACTCACGGCAACCTTGAAGGTTAAAGCGGAAGACTCTAAGTATACTATCTGCATGGGAAGAAGCCATGGCATGAACGCGGAACCGATGAGCTTTGGACAAAAATTTCTCTCTCACTATAGCGAGTTAAAAAGACGCTTAGAAGACCTTCAATCTTTTTATGATAACGAGCTAACAGGCCAACTTTCTGGAGCGGTGGGAAATTATACCGTTTTAAACTGTGAAATCGAAAAAAATGCAATGGAAAGTCTTGGATTAAAAGTTGAACCTGTTTCTTCTCAAATTATTCCAAGAGATAGAATCGCCAAACTTGTCTCCATTAATGCTCTTACTGCAACGGCACTAGAGAGGCTTGCTGTTGAAATCAGACTTCTTCATCACTCAGACATTGCAGAAGTCTTCGAAGGATTCTCTAAGGGTCAGAAGGGTTCTAGTATAATGCCTCATAAAAAAAATCCTGTCTCAGCCGAAAATATCTCCGGTCTTTCACGCGTTATCCGATCACATGTTCTTATTGCGATGGAAAATATACCACTTTGGCATGAACGTGATATCTCTCACAGCTCGGCTGAGAGAATATTTTTACCCGATAATTTTGGCCTTCTTTTTTACGCTCTTAAAAGAATGAATTCAACAATCGAGAATCTTGTTGTTAATAAAACGACCATTCAGACAAAAGTATTTTCTCAGTTTAAATATATTTCTAGTTTTATCCTTCATAAGATTATTGAAGAAAATGATCTTTCAAGAGAAGAAATTTATACTGAAACTCAAAAAGCATCTTTTGAAGCAAAAACAAAAGAAGAGTTTTTTGAGATTCTAAAAGACTCTGGAAAGTTTGAAAAAACAGATTTTAAGAAGATCGAACAAATGGACGAAGTGATGTTGAGAAACACATTTCTATCCCAAGTTGATAAAGTCTATAAACGAGCAACTGAATAAAAAAAAAGGCCCCAACACACGACTATCGGGGCCAATATTCGAAGGATGATCTGGAAAACGCTTGACCTTTCTCCAGATTATTTAATTTGATTTATTAAGTATTTCTTTCCTCTAAAGAGAGATTTCTCTTGTTCAAGATAGCTCTTCGCTTCCTCTTGAGTATCAAAAAGACCAATACCCACTCTGTACCAAGTTCCTTTTCCAGGAACACTTGCTTTATTGATGACGGCTGTATAGCTAGCGGCAACGAAGGGCTCCGCATACTTCTCTGCTTCAGCTCGTGTCTCCAAGGAAACTAATTGAATTGTAAACTTACCTGCGTTTGCATCACCGTCAACAAAGAGCTCTTCAGGAGCTTCTGGCTCAGTTAAGGTATCCATTGGATCAGGAGAGATCGAAGGAGACTCTACCGGCACTTGCCCAGGAACATCGTCATTTGCAATACTGCCAAATTCGCTATTTAATTTTTCTTCAATTACTTTTTGAGTTAGATCTTCTTTAGGACCCTCATTCAGAGATTCTTCTAAACTTGTCCCCGTTCCAATTTCGTCAGCCCCTTCTTCTTCTACTGACTTTAAATCAATTGTTTTTTGAATATCTGGTTTCGTAATTCCTACGGATTCAATAAAAATTCCCTTCCCAACTCTTACACCTAGTGTAAAAGCAGTGATGGTTATCACGACCATAAAAACGAAAATAAGAATGACTTCTTTTTTCTCGAAAACGAATAATTTGCTTTTGTCTTCTATATCCATATTTCTATTTTAACTGCCCCTATGTAAGGAGCAACAAGTAAATGAATTAAATCACCCTAGTTCATTTATTTCACCACTAAAAGACTCCTGTTTTCATAATTTTCAATCAGTTATAGTTCAGATTTCTTGGAATCATTTATGCAACCATTTAGGTAGATGCCCTTTAAATGGGATTTAACAGCATTTACAAGAAAGATTAAACCAGGAGATAAGAATGACTAAAAAAGTAGGATTATTGAGAAATCAAAAGGGCCAAGGTGTAATGGAATACATCTTAATCACCAGTCTCATAGGAATTTTTTGCCTTGCTGCTGTTAAAAAAATTGGGAAAAGTCTTGATACGAGACTTGAGCAGATGAATAGCAAGATTGTAAAAGAGATTAAAATTAACTAGTGAGCTATCTGTTCTCAACTCTTTTGGCCTTCATACTCTTTATTGGATTTTTTAGCTCATTTCAAAAAACTCTTCGTAAGATTGAATGTCATCGAAGACAAACAGAGAGGGATCTTTTCAAAGTACTTTCACAAACAGGCTCTAAAAGCTCAGATTTTCGAAAACTCTCCCGCTTGCCTTATTTCTGTATTTTTGAAGGGAATTCACTGCGCTTTAAATTAGAAGGGAGTCTTAGCAATGATTAATGAAAAAGGAAATATTACATCGCTAGGACTGGTCTTCTTACTTTCAATTATTAGCATAGGCAGCTTGGCCATCATAAAAAAATCAAACGATATAAAAAGACATAAAAGAACTTTTCAAAATTTTCTCTGCGTAAAAGAAGCTAATGGACTTATAACAAGTCATAAAAAAATGATAGAGCTCACCAACAATATTATTAATTTGGCGAACCTAGGTCAGATGGTTGGGCTTATCACAAACCCAGCAGTCACTATTAATGCTCAAAGGGCCAAGACATTAACTCAAAAAACACAGGATATCTATCACCTTTCATTTTTGAAAAATATTGCCACTTTATTCAATCGATCATGTTTATTCACTCCAAATGTCGCTAAAACTTTCTACCAGACATCTGCGGTCGTTAAATTAAGACGAAATAAAAGCGGTACTGTAGCTAAAAGGAGAAAAGAATGGGGATATTCAAGTGGGAACAAATCAAACCTCATAAGGTCAAAAATGCATTTAAAGGCCATAAAGACCCAAATAAGTTTCTACTAAAACAAAAAGGTCAAGGTCAGACAGAGATACTTATACTGTGCTCTTTTATTACTCTTTCTATTTTTTCTCTTTTTAAGATCTATTCAAATCTTCATAAAGTTGAAGTTCAAAATACCCGGATATTTATGTCGAAGTGGAAAAAGCTGGAGGATAAATATGGAAAATAAAAGTATTAGTCGCTCTATAAAAATTAAATTTCTCTTTGTCCTCTTCCTTAGCAATGCGTCTGTCTTTTTACTTTCGAGTTCAACACCGAAAAATCCGAAAAACTCTCAAAGCTCAAACCCTAGAGCAGACTATATTTTACTCAAAGTTAATGCTGAAAACAAAACCTCTCTCGATAGCAGAGTTCCAGTACAGATGATATCTAAAGATAACCAAACTATCTTTAAGAATGTTTTTGTTTTAGAAAAGATTGAAGGTGATCAAGGTCAAATCTTAGGAACAAGTGTAATCACTTCTGAATACATGATTCACATACACGCTGAAGACGCAAAACGAATAAACTTATCAAAAAGCTTTCTGTTTTACCCCACAAACCTAAAAATCACCAAATCTCGCAAAAGAAGGTCCTATGAAGTCATTTTTTAGTCTTTTGATATTAGTTTCAGCTTTCAACTTAGTATTGGCGTCCCAAATTAATATTAAGTATGAAAATGATTCGATTGAAAACGCCCTTTGGGTGAAGTCAATTTTCATTGAACGCTATTCTATACCTGGTGATCTTATTCAGATAAAAAAGGGAGACTGCATTGAAGCTGCTTACGATCAGAGGTTTCTTAATCTCTGTATAAATAAAAAGGGAGATCTTATAACGATCTCCCAAGATATAAAATTTAAAATAAATTCTCTTTTAACATTTAGGTAACCCCGTGGAGCAACCTATGACAGATTATTTTTTATCTTTATGTATAGCGAACTTTGGAGTTGAACCTTCGTTAGCAAGTTTGTTCTTTCTTTTCTTACCAGCGTTTTTCTCTCTTAACTTTCTTCTACATTTAGTTTGCATAGTCTTAGATGCCATAACAATATCCTTACGTTTCTATATTTTTAAAATTAGGTCACTATATTTATCTAGATTCCTGCTTTTTGTCAAAATCTTTTTGATTTCCGCAAATTATAGTACATCTTACGCCATAGCTGCAAATGAAGCAATAAAGGACATCTTCATCGGCAAAGGTGAACAGTTGACAATTGACGCGCAAAGCCTAACGCATTATTCGGTAGGCAATAAAGAAGTTATTAAGTCCATCTTTCGCTCAAAAGAAAAAAAAATCTATATTAAGGGTAAGTCTATTGGCTTCAGTGATCTTGTCATCTGGTCTGGTAAAAACAAGCTAACTTACCATATTTACGTTAGTTCAAAGAGAGAACAACTGAAAAAGCTTAAGAATGTGGAAACACTTAAAAGAATCGGACTAAATGTATCACTGGAAGGTGACTACGCTTTGGTCACAGGAGTCGTTGATAGCCTAAGAGCTTATTTGGCGATCCAAAAGATTACATCTCTAAAGAGCGAGAATTTAGTTTTTGATATCTCTCTTTCCAAAAAGGTTAGAAATTCAATTTTTGAGAGGACTTACTCTTCTTTATATAAATTTGGTGCAAGTAAGGTTATTTGTAAAAACTTGAAGATTTCAATCTATTGCTCCGTTGACGGTATTGATCTCAAAGACCCTGTAGTAAAGGAACTGGAGGCCCAACTTTTTATCTCTTTTGATCGAGAAATAGATCACTTTTCAGATAAGAACTATCTTGCAAAGTTTAAGATTATCCAAGTGGAGTCAATGGATGATAGAAATATAAAAGTAGGATTATCCAAACTTAGCTCTCCGCTTATAAATCTTATTCAAGGAAAGCATTTATCTCTGATTGAAGGCGAGAGTATAAATGTTTCTGAACTTAATATTAAGGCAACCCTCCTATCAGAACCTCAAGCCGTAATAACCTTAAATTCTAAGGCTTCATTATCCCTTGGAGGTGAGATTCCAGTGACAACAACGTCGACAATTGGACAAAATACTCAGTGGAAATTTTATGGTCTAAAAATAAAAACACTTCTCTCTAAAAAAAATGGAAAGCCATTTCTGTCTTACGAATCCACTCTAACCACACCAAGAACTGACACGATAGAGGGAACAAAGGGTAAAGCAGGACTCTATGTGAAGCTAAATAAGTATTCCAAACTCTTTGAGATTGGTCACAGCTTTGACCAATCAAAACTAGAGGGAATACCCTACTTAAATAAAATCCCATTTTTAAAATATCTATTTTCAGGAACATCTCACTCAAGAAGCTACAAGCATATTATCTGCTATATAAATGTGGAGGATAGTCGTGAATAAGTATAAAGACTATATAAGAAGATCAGTAGATAAAGGACAATTAATTAGCTGGAGAGAGCTATATACATCTCACCTTGAAAATCCTTTAGAGTTCTTAGGCGAAATTGAAGTCAATGCTCTCAAAAGGTGGCACACTCTTCTTTTTAAGCAGAAATTTTTAGAAAAGATACCACCGACAACTGAGGAGATTTTTCTTCATGATGAAAGCTTCTCACTGATCAAGGATTCAGCTGGCAGTAGCGAATTTCTCCATGATCTTCATGGCGATGATTTCAAAAGCGTTCTCTCAATTATAGCTCTACAAAATGGGGCTTCGTGGAATATTGAAACTCCATTTTGTTCATTTTATTGTGTTATTCAAAAAAATAGATTTAGAGTGAGTTTAACAGATGGAAGTCTAACGGAGTCAAATAAGCCCAAGGCTTTTTTTCGAGTTCTTAATGCATCAGCCATCTCGCTCAGTCATTACAGACACCATGAAAAACTCAAGAAGCTAGTCAGTGGAAGAAGAAACATCATTGTCGCCGGCGCCACAGGTTCTGGAAAAACAACTCTTATAAACAGTCTTCTAACTGAAACTAAGCCTTGTGAGCATTTATTAGTTCTAGAGGACACCAAAGAGATTATTTCCCCCCATCAAAACGTTACAAGACTTCTTTCAACACAAAGAAACTCAGGATCTCTAGACTCTTTGCTAACTCATGGACTAAGAATGTCACCAGAGAGAATTATACTAGGAGAAATGAGATCCAAGGAAGTGACTACATTTATTCAAGCTATGAATACAGGTCACAGGGGGATGCTAACCACCATTCACGCCAATTCAGCCGTCGATGCAATTCATAGGGCAACACTTCTCTTTCTTCTTCATGGTAACTCGAATCTCTCCTACGACTTAATCTTGAAGATCATTTGTCAAAGTGTTGATAATGTTGTTTTTATCAAAGACAAAAAAATCGACCAAATCATAGATATTTTCGGTAGCGAAAAACAACAGGTTTTCCACGAGGTCTGTGAAAATAGAGAAGAGATAGCAATTAAAGCTTTATAATAACTCGAAGACCCGGATTCATATTAATAAAATTAATTTCACCATCATGAGCATCTATAATATTTTTGACTAAATAAAGACCCAATCCCACTCCACCATCATCTCGACATCGACCTTCGTCTGGTCTATAGAATGCTTCAGTTAGAGAGTTTAGATTATCCCCTTTAACACCAGGACCATTATCAGTTATCCAAATTTCCCTTTCAGAGTTTTTAAGTACTATTTGGATCAAAGGAGAAGGGCCTGAGTATTTTAGAGAATTATTTATAATATTTTTTAAAACTAAATCCATTCGAATCGGATCAATTTCTAGTTCTAACTCTCCTGTTGCATCGACAGAGACTTCATAGGATTTGTAGTTTTGTAAAAAACTGACAAGATCGACCTTCTCTTTGCTAAGATCAGAGTGATGAGAAACCCTCTCAGCTTCAAGTAAACTATCAATGATGGAAGTCATTTCAGTTATATTTTCGACCATCTCAGGGTGTTTCTCATCCAATAGTTCTATCTGCATTCTCAAACGAGCAAGGGGGGTTTTAAGTTCGTGTCCTATAGCAAGAAGTAAATCTCTTTTTGCATTAAGCATTGAGCTCACTCTTAAAGCGAGGTCATTTATCGACCTGGTCAAATCCGCCAACTGTCCATCTCCCTCAACAGGAATGAGTTGATCAAATCTTCCTTTACCATATTCAATCGCCATTTTTTGAATTTTTTCAACGGGTCTAAATATATTTTGTACCTTTTTATAAAGGAAAAAGAGTATTATCAAAGCTAAAATCAATGAAAGAATAATCGCTTCAACTCTTTCTGGATGAAAAGTCTGGTCTACAACTCTGATCATAAAGAATTCAAAGTTATTTTCATAGAGAACGTAAAACACTTTTTGAGGTTGAGTAACCGATATATATGAAGTCAATCGCTTGAAGTGCAAATCTTTTTTATTGATCAGACCAATGATCTCATAGCGGTTTGTAATAATTTTAACACCAGCAGCTTTCTCAATAACAGATTGAGCAAGTGGATCAAATCTCATTTTGTCGGCAATTAAACGGGTATAAGTAATGATATTTTTATTAAAGGATTTTTTATAAGAGTCGTTAGACAAAAATTTAAAACTAATGACCCAAGCGATTCCGATTGCGATCGCTGCTCCAAAGAAAACGACAAGTAATCTTCCAAAAAGAGTATGTCTTCTCTTTATCTGACTCAACTATCTGCTCCAATAAACATATAGCCTTTGCCCCAAATAGTTTTTATAAATTTTGTCTCTTTCTTACTATCACCTAGTTTTTGTCGAAGACGACTGACGGAGATATCGATAGAGCGACTAAAGACGTTTGAGTCTATTCCTTGAAGATTATTCATTATATCATCTCGACTGAGTGCCTTACCTTTCTCTTTGATAAAGACAGTTAGGAGTTCAAACTCCATGGTGGTGAGATCAAGATTTTCCCCGTGAAGATAAGCTTCTCTTCTATCAAAATTAACTTCTAAATTTTTTACTTTATAAATCGTTGGCAATGTTACACTTTCATCGGTAGCACTTCTTCGAAGAATTGAATCAATTCTTGCCAGCAACTCTCGAGGTTCAAAAGGTTTAGGAAGATAATCGTCTGCCCCCAACTCTAAGCCTACTATTCTATCTGCGGTATCACCTCTGGCCGTAAGCATAATGACAGGAATTTCATTTTTTTCATCTCGAAGTTTTTTTAGAACTTCAAAGCCATCCATCTCCGGCATCATGACATCAAGAACCAGAAGATCGAATTTTTCTTTATTAATAAGGTCAAGACCAATTGACGGTCTTAATGCGTGAGTGACTTTATGCTCATTTTTTTCCAGATAGCTCTTTACGAGTTCTCCTAATTTAATGTCATCTTCGAGTACAATTATATTTGCCATAACTCACCATATCACAAGTATTTAAAGAAAAAATCGTGGGTACAATTTGTTACAATTAAATACATTTCAGAAAAGCTTTCCCCTCATAATTCTCATAATCTAAGTACAACAAAATGATTGAACAAATCATTTAATAATAACAAGGAGGTTTTATATAAGTTTGAATTTTTGGAAACTATTTCAAAAAAAGAATGAAGTGTAAAAGCTTTCTTTTTGTCCCCAACAAAGGACGCACATTTTTTAGCTTTGAGGGCGACCATTATCAACTGTCCGAATACTCTAGCCTTCAAAGCTAACTATACTTCTCTTCGGCTGACAAACTCTCTCGAGTTTACTTCCTGCAGCTTAGAAACGGTCTCCAAACCCTATCGTTAAGTGTTTCGTTAAGGCCCTGATCTCCTCAGGGCCTTCCTTTTTTAAAAGATCGAAATACCTGTCTTATCAGTAAACAATTCTAAAGCTTTTAAACCTATAAATGAATTACCGTGGCTATTAAGTCTTGGAGACCAAACACTTACTGTGAATAGTCCTGGCATGACCGCTACGATTCCGCCACCAACCCCAGACTTTGCAGGAAGCCCCACTTTATAAGCAAACTCCCCTACGTTGTCGTACAAACCTGAGGTTATCATTAAAGAGTTTATTCTTTTTGTATCAGTGCTTGAAATAATTTTTTCTTTTGTCTCAGGAACAGCTCCATTATTTGCGAGAAATAGAAATGCGCGACTTAAATCAAGCGTTGTGAGTTCAAGAGAGCAGTGATGACAATAAATATCAACCAGGTCTTGAGGGTCAGATGTAATATTTTTGAAGCTTTTCATGAAATATGCCAATGCCATATTTCTGTCAGAAACCTCAATTTCAGAGTTTGCAACATCCAGATTGTAATTGATGTCATTGTTGCAAGCTAGTCTTCTGACAAAATCCAATATCAAAGAATAAGCGTTTTCAGATCTATTGACGACAGAGTCTGTTGTAACAAGGGCTCCTGCATTGATAAAAGGGTTTCTTGGAATACCGTTTTCACCTTCAAGTTGGACAAGAGAATTGAAACTATTCCCGGAGGGCTCTTTACCCACTCTTTTCCACAGATCTGATTTCTCCATTTTCATGGCCATCACAAGAAGAAAAACTTTTGAGATCGATTGAATAGAAAAGGGTTTATCAAAGCTCCCGACACTATGATGTTGACCACTTAAAAAATGGACCGACATAGAAAAGGAATCAGGATCGATGTTTGCAAGTTCGGGAATATAATTGGCAACCTCTCCAATTCCATAGAACTGTTTAACTTCTTGTTCGATTTCCTCAAGAATTTTTTGAAAATCTAAAGAATTAGTCACGCTTAAGCTTCTTATAGCTTATTCGATGAGGAATATCAGCCGCATCTCCAAGTCGTCGCTTCTTATCTTCCATATAGTCTGAAAAGTTTCCTTCAAACCACTCAACGTGTGAGTCGCCTTCGAAGGCCAAGATATGTGTTGCGATTCTATCAATAAAATATCTATCGTGAGAAATAACAACGCCACAACCTGCATAACTATCAAGTGCCTCTTCAAGGGCTTGAAGAGTGTTCACATCAAGATCATTCGTAGGCTCATCAAGCAAGAGAACATTTCCACCCTCTTTAAGCATTGTCGCTAAATGAACCCTGTTTCTCTCTCCACCTGATAGCTCTGAAACCTTTTTCTTTTGATCTTCACCTGAAAAGTTGAATTTTGAAATATATGCTCTTGAGTTTACTTCTTTTCCTTCAACCTCTATGACATCTAAACTATTGGCAACAACATCAAAGATTGTTTTGTTTGGATCCATCTCTCGGCTTTGGTCAACATAAGCTAACTTGACAGTTTCCCCGACTTTGAAAGTACCAGCATCTGGTTTTTCCTGACCCGTTATCATTTTGAAAAGTGTTGTCTTACCAGCGCCGTTTGGACCAATAATACCAACGATACCACCGGGTGGAAGTTTAAAATTCAAATTGTCATAAAGGAGCTTTTCACCAAAGGACTTTGCGACTTGAGAAGCATCAATAACGACGTCTCCTAGTCTAGGACCATTTGGTATAAACATATCATTTGTCTCATTTCTCTTTTCACTAGTATTAGAATCGAGCATTTGATTATAGTTATTAATTCTCGCTTTACCTTTAGCTTGCCTAGCTTTTTGAGAGGAATTTATAAATTCTAATTCTCTCTTTAGAGCTTTTTGTCTTTTAGACTCTGTTTTCTCTTCCTGAGCGAGACGTTTAGACTTTTGCTCCAACCATGAAGAATAGTTTCCTTCCCAAGGAATTCCACGTCCCCTGTCCATTTCTAGAATCCAACCTGCAACATTATCGAGGAAATATCTATCGTGAGTGATCGCGATAACAGTTCCCTTATAACTTTGAAGGTGCCTCTCTAACCAGAAAACCGTTTCAGCATCAAGATGGTTAGTAGGTTCATCCAACAAAAGAACATCTGGCTCTTGCAAAAGGAGACGACAAAGAGCAACTCGTCTTTTCTCACCACCGGAGAGAACTCCACACTTTTGTTCTGGGGGTGGACAACGAAGTGCGTCCATTGCTAAATCGAGTTTAGAGTCGAGGTCCCATATATTGTAAGCATCCATCTTGTCTTGTAGTTTGCCTTGCTCTTCAAGTAAGGCATCCATATCAGCATCTGGATCAGCAAACTTCTCATTTATAGCTTCATAAGCATCTCTTATGGCAACATGCTCGGCTGCTCCTTGTTCGACAATCTCTTTGACTGTCTTGTCTGGATCAAGCTTTGGCTCCTGCTCAAGGTACCCGACGGAGACTCCCTTTGAGAGATTTACTTCTCCATCATATTCTTTATCAAGACCTGCGATAATTCTCAAAACCGTAGACTTACCTGCCCCATTTAAACCCAAGACTCCAATTTTGGCGCCATAGAAAAATGAAAGACTTACATCTTTGATAACTGTTTTTTTGCCGGGGTAAGTCTTACTCACTCTCGACATAGAGAAAATAATCTTCTGTGTCATATCAATCCTTTTTAATTTTTCATGATTTAATCAAATTAAGGCCTATCAGTCTATGGTTAAGTCCTTACAGTCATCTAAAATTCAAAGTTTAAGAGTCGACAAAACATCCATCAGAATGACCATAAATGAGCTCAAGAAAAAGAAGACGATAATGACCAATTTTAATGCTGCTAAGTGTTTTAAAAATGTATCGAATTTATACTCAACTAAAAACCAAAGCTCTTCTATGGAGATATCTATTTCTTGGTCCTGAATGGTACCAGTTCGTTTAATTTCTTGAAAAATGATTGAGAGTCTACTTTTAAAAATGTTTAGGTCTCTTTTGCTTGGAAGCAAATCAATCTTGCACTGTTCGTGGATTTTTCCAAGAGGAAGTCTTGCGAACAAAAGTGAACTCACAAGATAGAATGTCTCTATATATCTTTCAACACTTGAGAACGTTCTTTTTTTTATGACATAAAAGAGAGTTACTAAAAGAATATAACCCGCAGCTTGCAAACAGAGAGGAAACCAAAGATCAATTATTCGAAAGCGGATGTTTAATTGATAGAACAGACACATAACAAAAATAAAAGAGAAGACTTGGACAGTGGCCATTTGAAAAAGACCTCCCAATAATTCATTCTTTAGTTTTTTTTCAAACCGCAAATCACTAACGAGTGCCTTTTTAATCTTGGGCAAATATTCATGAACAGAAGTTCCATATTGAACAGACGAAGTCATAAGGGAGTCGACTATTTTGGTAAAAAACTTATACCGCTTCAGTTCAATATTATTCTTTCCCCTATGCCCCAAAGATCCTAAGATCATTAATTGCTCAAAAAGCGCATTGCCCAGCTTTAGTGAATCTCTAGATTTCAAGACTTCAACGTTAAGAGGCTTGTCCGAAATTTTCCAGAAAATTAAAGCAAAGATAAAAAGGTTTGTTATAAACAAAATCATTCCAAAAACTAAGCAAATTAGAGGCCAACAGTCTCCTTTTACTACCTATTTTCAAATACTTACTATTTTTGTGCTTGACAGTGAACTTGATGAGTGCAAAAAACCTTCATGACAAAACTTTCTAAACTTAGCCCAGGTATTTCCGATCTTTCGCAAAGGCAAACCCTTGTTTTAGACTTTGAAAACATGCTTAAAAATATGGAAAGTGGACAGCTTGATATCGTCATAAAAAAGCTTAATTTTTTGTGTCACAACTTTGATCCGTACGATGACCATATGGGTGTGGAAGTTGAAAATATAATTAACGAGTTTGGACTAGAAGACTTTACATCTAATCCATTTGAATTTACCAACGTTCTTCTGCAAATCTTAGATAAAACAGAGAACATTATCAAAACAAGAGTTCAGTAAACTATGCACCGTTCAAACAATTATGGAAATGCACACAGCCGTGTTGCGAGTTATGAAATTCATCCCACTTCGGTAAAGATGATCAATCAAGGAAACCCTTGGGTGACATTAGATGAATACTCAGAGAAATTTCAACCTAAAGAGAAGTTTATTATTGCAACTGCTGACAGAAAGCCGTTTGCACTTCTCATCCATGACCCTCAACATAAGATCGTAAGAGGAAGACTTTGGGCCAAAGGTGGAAATCTTGAAAAGCAAGCAAAGTCGTTTAAAGCAGATTGCACAAAAAGAATTGATACAGCTTTTAGAATGAGAAAAACAATTAAGCTTTTAGAAAAAAGAAATAATTTCTATCTCGTTTTCGGAGAAGCTGACCTTCTTCCAGGCCTTTTTATTCAGTACCTTGATGGAGAAATTCTCATTCAACACTATACTTATTTTTGGGATAAATTTGAAAACTTCATTCTTGAAACTATTATGAAGAAGATGAGAGATGTTTTTGATATCGATATCTATAAAAGCCAAATTTGGAAACAGATGAGAGTGGACTCTGATGCTCATAAAGCAGGAGCTGTTTGTTTTGATCCGAATTTATCATTTAAAAATTTAGAAGTTGAAGAGTATGGCGTTAAATACAAATTAAACCTAGGAAGTCAGTACGATATTGGTCTTTACACAGATATGTCTTCGGTCAGAGAGAAAATGGCGCCACTTTTTGAAAAAGCGGGTTCAGTTTTAAACCTTTATTCATACACGGGAGCCTTTTCACTTTACGCTCTTAAAAATGCCGCGACTGAAGTCACATCAGTCGATTTATCTGAAAAATATATTGAATGGCTCGAAGAGAATCTTGCTCTAAATGAGCAGTTTGATACAAAAGGGCACACATCAATGACCATGCCGGTTAAGGATGCTTTAAAAGAGCTTAATGCTAGTGGCAAAAAATATGACTTAATTATCTGTGACCCACCAAGCTCAAGTAGTGATGGTAACAAAAGAACGAATGCTTTAAGTGATTACGAAAAAATAATTCCACAAATTAATTCTCTTTTATCTGAGAATGGAAAAGCTGTTGTGTTCTTAAACACACATAAAGTGAATCGCAAAAAGTTTCAATTCAAAATTCACGACATTATTAAAGCCAAAGGCCTTAAGCTTAAAACATCGACTTACTATGGTCTCAATGACGACTGTCCTTCAATGCCAAAGTTTCCAGAAGGATCTTATCTCAAAGGTTTCCTTTTGGAGAAGTGTGAGAAACCTCTGGAAGAAATAGAGAGAGCTCAAAAGTCTAGTGGTGGGAATAAAAAGAGACCTTTTAAGAAAAAGCCGTTTCGTAAAAACTTTAAGAAGCCTGTTAATGGAAACAGATGATTCAAGTCAAAAACTTATCAAAAACGTTTAAAGTTCATACAAAAGAGCCGGGGTTTCTCGGTTCTTTAAAATCACTCTTCTCTAGAAAGTATATTACAAAGCAAGCTCTTAAAGACATCAATCTCACGGTTAATCCTGGTGAAATCATTGGTCTTATTGGATCTAATGGTGCTGGAAAAACAACGCTTACAAAAATTCTCTCTGGAATCATCCACCCATCGTCGGGAGAAGTATCCGTTGTGGGCTTTGACCCATGGAAAAAAGACAATAGATATAGACGCCAGATGTCACTTATCATGGGCCAAAAAGCTCAGCTATGGTGGGACCTTCCTGCAATGGATGGCTTTTTACTTTTAAAAGAAATCTATAAAATTCCAGACCAAGAGTTTCGCGAATCGGTTGATTATCTTTCACAGTGTCTTATGGTCCAAGACCAATTAAAGGTTCAAGTTCGCAAGCTCTCACTTGGAGAGAGAATGAAAGTAGAGCTTATTGCTGCACTTTTACACAAACCTAAAGTCGTTTTTTTAGATGAGCCCACAATAGGACTCGATCTTCTCGCTCAAAAAGCCGTTCGCAAGTTTATAAAAGAATATCGAGAAAAACATAAGCCCATCATGATTTTAACCTCGCACTACATGGAGGACATTGAAGAACTTTGTGAAAGAGTTGTTATTATGAAAGAGGGAACCTTTATCTTTGATGGATCTATTCAAAAAATCAAACAAGAGTACGCGACAAATAGACTTATTAGAGCTTCTATCTCTTTAGAAGATTTTGATAAAGCCAAAGCCTTATATTTTGAACACTGTGAAACCTCCTTCCAAGGCGGAATCATAACCATCTACGCACCTAAAGAGCTTGCCATTGAGGTCTCTAAAAGTCTTATGAACTCAATCTCAGTTATTGATTTAAGTATCCAAGAAGAAGATATTGGATCAATTATTGAAGAAATTATGAAGAAAGAAACTCACTAATGAGTGGCCTATCGACCTTTAGAAATATCTATTTGATGGAACTTAGGAAACTTATTACCTACAGGTCTGACTTTTGGATTAACTTTCTTGGTCAAACTATTTTTTCCATACTCATCGCTTTCTACCTATGGTCAAGTATTTTTGAAGCGCAAGGTGTGGACTCAATTAATGGCTTCACCCTCAATAAAATCTTTTTTTACTACCTCATCGTTCCCATCGTTTTTCGATTGCAGCAGGGAGAGACGATTGGGGCTATCTCAGGTGATATTTACGAGGGAAGACTCAATAAGTTTCTCCTCTACCCTTTAAGTTTTTATCTCTATAAAATTGCAACCTACCTTGCACATTCTTCATTTTTTATTTTTCAGTTATTTGCTCTAACTTTTATTTACTCGGTTTTCTTTGATACTAAATCAGAGGTCTCCTTCTCATTTGTAAATCTTACTCTTTTTGTTATTGTCTTAATTGTCTCTTCCATCACTTACTTTTTTCTCAATTCAATTACTGAGCTCCTTGCTTTTTGGGCTGATAATATCTGGTCACTAGGCGTAGTGACTCGTTTTATTACAAGCTTCTTTGGTGGAGCGATTATTCCCATTTCCTTTTTTCCTCAGTGGTCTCTAGAGATATTGAATTATACGCCTTTTCCTTACATGATAAATTTTCCGATGAAAGTCTTTTTTGGGGAATTTACGTATTTTTCTTATTTTCAAAGTTTGGGCATACTTCTTCTTTGGATGGGTTTATTTGCCGCACTCTCTCACTTTATTTGGACTAAAGGAAAGTATCAATATACTGGGGTCGGCATATGAGATATTTAAGACTATATGCCTACTTTCTTCAATTCTCTTTTAGTAAAGCTCTGCAGTTTAGATTGGATTTTTGCTTTCGAATATTGATGGATTGCATTTTCTATCTTGTTCAATTTCTTTTCTTTAATGTGTTGTATCTTCACACGAATACCCTTGCCGGTTGGGATATGGACCAGATGTCTATATTTATTGCGGGCTATATTTTTATTGATGCACTTCATATGACTGTATTTTCAACCAACTGTTGGTGGCTTCCTATTTATATAAACAGAGGTGACTTAGACTATTATCTTACAAAGCCTGTCTCAACACTTTTCTTCCTCTCTTTTAAGGACTTCGCGGCAAACTCTTTTGTTAATCTCATCATAGCCTGCGCACTTTTAACAACGATGATTGTCAGCTACCCCGGCGAATTTTCAACCTTCAAAATTATAGGCTTTATCGTCTTACTTTTATTTGGAACTTTGATGTACTTTCTTGTGCACCTAATGTTTCTTCTAAGTGTCTTTTGGTCTGGCTCCCCTAGAGGTTTTGCAGATGTCTTTTTTGCCGCCTCCCATGTGATGGAGAGACCGATGAAGATTTTCAAAGGCCCAGCTAGATTTGCCTTTCTCTATATTTTACCTTTTGGAGTCATGGCTTCGTATCCAGCATCATTCCTACTAGAAGAGGCGACTTGGGAAATTGTGTTAACAGTGGTTGGGATGACTTTGGCCTTGTTTTGTACTAGTCTTTTTATATGGAAACGAGGCTTAAAGGTCTATAGTTCCGCTTCGTCATAAGGATAATATGAGCTTTTCTGAAATTACAATTATTGGATTCTTAGGGACTGACCCTGAACTGAAGTACACTAAAAATAATACTGCCGTTCTTACTCTTTCAGTCGGAGTCAGTGAAAGGTTAAAAGCCACTGCTCCCAAAGACCTCAAGCCAAAAACATTTTGGCACAAGTGCAGACGCTGGGGTAAGCAAGCTGAAAATAACAAAACGATGCTCTCAAAGGGAGATAAAGTTTTTATTAAAGGCCATTTGGTCTACGACACATGGGAAGATAGGGCCAACCGCAAACATAAAGATGCTGTTATCGAAATTGATTATTTAGAGAAAATGGTCTTCGAAAATATCACGATCAATCTGGGAGATGATTAATTCCAACAACTTACAGACACCAAATACCAAACAATTTAGCTTAAGTATTCTACGCATTGACCCGATAAGAGAGCATGAAGTCTTTTTTTCGACATTCACTCGTTCTGGTTTTGATATGCATGATCAATGTTCAGGCCACCGCTCAAACATCGGGTTTGAACAGCAGGGAGCTATGTCAAAAAGTTCTCGATTGGGTCTATAAAGATTTAACCGTAAAAAATCTCGATAAATCAATAGAGCGAACAAAGAAGAAGCTTTTAGCTTCCGTCATCTCAACACTAAAAAACTTTGATACAAACTCTCTAGATGATCAACCAGAGCTGGCAAAAATGTGGCTGTCCATGAAAAACCTTGATCCTGAATTCGAGAGCTATCTTTTAAAAAACAAACCCTATAGAAGCTTTATGAATTATGGCTTTTTTGATTGGCTAACTAATAGCCCAGACCCTGAAGATGTAGAAATCGAAGGATATTTTACCATTGTTAAAAGATGGAAAGAACTTCAAAGAAGTCAGCCTGAACTTTTTAAAAATCTCCCTGAAAACTTAAAACTCGACTCTTGGGATCTAGCCACATCTAAACTTGTGGACGAAATAGGAAGACTCGATCATGAAAATCAACAAATTATAAATAACATTAAGGAAACCTCACGTGCCTTAAAATCCTTTAATCCCAATAGCACAAAACGTTTTTCTGATAAGTCGGACTCGTTAAGTCAGGTCAGTAGAAAACTTGATTCTATTCAAAAAGAAATAATGGACTCAATCGTCTCTATCTATTCTGAGAATTTTGAAGACTATAAGGACTACTGTAGCAAATCTGACTTTAGAGCATTAGTTCTGGAGAATAATGAAAATAACTTTTGCCCAGCAAATATGATTGATGTCGCTCCTACACCGACTCTTAAAAGAGATCTAACCGATATCGCTGATATTTTAAACTCAAAAGATCTCAACACAATTTTTAAGCCTGTTAAGCCTACACTTATAACTCCAACACCACCTGTGGACTTGGACCAAAGAAGTTTTGTCGACCGCTTATGTCCAATAAAAATTGATTACTTTAAGACGAAAAAGCCGACTGAAGATGCAACTTACAATATGAGAGGCCCTGATATTATCGATACTGTTGTCGTTCATCATACTGGAGATGGAACGAATCTAAACACAAATGCCGAAGCTATTCATAAAATGCACGTGAACAGAACAACGGCCAACAGCTCATGGTATATGGTCGGCTACAACTATCTCATTGGAATGGGATCAAATGGTTCAAGTTTAGAAAAGCCCGCTATTATACAGGGTCGAAATCCTGCATTTAGAGGTGCCCATGCAGGAGGAGACACACTCCCCCTTGGACCAGAAAAAATTAATTCTCTCTATTCAACTTTTCAGTCTTATAACTGCAAAGAAGATTTAACTCAAGTTCAAAGCAATAGATCAAATATAACGACAAAAAATATCTGTGAAGATACAAGCTTTAAAAACAATAAGTTTAAATGTGCCATGACCACAAGTAATGTTGCTGACGTCAATGAAGATGGTTCTCTCAGTGGTAATATGACATCAATTGGTGTTGCTGTGGTTGGAAACTTTGACACTCACCAAAGTAGAACTTTCTACGGCACAGAAATTTATCGAGCACAGAAAGTAAACATATCAAAGGTCAAACATGCACTTGTTCCTAAACTTGTCGCTTTAGTAAAAGCACTCAAGAAAGACTACCCAAATATAAAAAAACTTGTTCCACATAACTACTTTAAAAACACAGCTTGCCCAGGAACAGTTCAAGAAATACTTAGTGAAGTTGGTCGAATAACGGGATTAGAGGTTTATCTCTCTAAAGATGAAGAATTTAACAAGTACAAAAACTCAAAGTATAAACATCTGGAAAAAGTAAGAGTGGGAAGAGCTGTAAGCTATAGATATAAGCCAGCCTACTCTGAGTTTATAGCTCTGATGAATAAGATAAAGACACAAGAAGCCCTTATATTAGAAATCAATACAGAGATTTTTAAAGACTCTCTTCCTAGCACTCACAGAGCATCGGAGATCGTAAGAGCAAATCAAATCCTCGATAGGCTCTATGATGAGAAGGATGAGATTGTAAAGGAGTTGAATATATGAAGGTTCTAATCTTTCTTATGCTCTCCTCTCTTTGCCTGGCTGCCTCTAAAGAGGATGCAACCAAAGTTTCTAAGGCTTATATAGAATCTATTTTTAACAAAGACCTTGAAACTTACAAAGACAATGTTTCAGAGTCTTACTTTAAAGCTCAGACACTCAACGGTTTTATTAAAGATACTTTTCAATCCAAAAAAGCAAAGAAAAAGCTGGGTGATTTTGATATCAAAGTTCAAAAAGGTGCCGTCGACGAGCTGTACTTTGTAAATATTAAAGAGAAAAGTGAATCGACGTTTGGGGATAATTGGTTCGTTCTTAAATTAAATAGTAAAGGTAAACTCGTTGTTGATGGTATTCATCACTTTGAGGACTAGTTGATTCTATTCTAGACTTGAGCATCGATCCAAGTATTCAGATTTTACTTTTGAAATAGATGCCGGAGTTCTTCCCTTCTCACCAACTTTCATATACGCAATTCTTCGCTTATCATTCTCACAAACTTTCGTTAACACGCTTTGATATTCGTGGTAAGCAGCGACGGGGTAAGGCATACCATAAGCAGAAGAGACGAAGCCGACTTCACTTCTCGAGATGAGGGGAAAGTCTCCTGCAATCCCATGAAGATCAAGTTTCGTTTTAAAATTTGAGTAATAAGGGCCTATCGAATAGAACTTTTTGACGGCAATATCTTTTGATATTTTTCCTGTATCAGCACTTATAATTTTTTTGCAATTGTATCTCGACTGAACTCGTTTTGGGAAAAGCTCATGGAGAACCTTGCACTCGGTTAAAAAGGCATGGACCTCACCGCCCTCTCCCTCAACTGTGCTTTCTATAAACTTTGGTAAGGTGAATTTATGATCGTATGGATTAAAAGCCGTTCGATGAACAAAATGTGTCAATTCATGGGAAAGATCCAGAAGAGCATCATATTGGTTAAGTTCACTATTGATGTAAACTTTAGAACGTGATTCGTATGAGATATTGTCTGGATTATCCTGACTAAATCTTCTAATTAAAGTCGTATCCGTTATTGATCCTCGACCAGGTAAAATAATATCATAAAGTCCTAATCCATAAGACTTTGCCTTATTGTTAGCGGCTCTGATGAGATCCCTACCTGTATCGGATTTAGCGAGATAGAGAAGCAAAAATTTAAGATTTAGTTTTTCGTCTTTACTATATTTAGTCCACTTTAATGATTGGCTCAATTGCCCATCCAAATGGACAATACCATTTGCAAAGGAAGAGTTTAAAGTAAATATCATCAGTATAAATATCGTTTTCACTCCAACTGTATCGGAGTGAAAGTGCAGGTATTAAATTAATTTCGCGAAAAGGTAAAAACTTGCCTAGGCTCTTTAGTCACTTCGATGCTACCCAGCTCAACTAAGACTGAGCTTTTTGCCCCAGTATCTGTCTTAAGCTTCACCTTGTATTTCCCAGGCGCTAGCGAACTTGAACTCGTTCTAAGAGCAGCTGGTAAGGTGGTCCAATGTCTCACATCAGCTTTCTCAGACGCTGCTATTGCCTTTGCTGAAAGAATGTATTGAGTAAAGGCTGCCGGCTTAGCAAAGAGCTCTCCGCTTGATTTTTTTATATGGTCGTATGTTTTAAAAGCCGCAATGATGGCCACGATATGCTTTATAGCGACCTTGGCCCCAACTTTAGCATAGGAATTACTGGCCCTCTCATTGGCTTGTAAAAACTCAATATCGTTTAAAGCTCCATACAAAGTGAATGAATCAGAGGTAATCAACTTTTCTCCGCTTTCGTTGTAGAACTCTATGGTCTCAATCTTCTCAATACTGGGCTCGATTGCCGAGGGCATCTCAAACTCAATACCAGCCTCCTGTGTAACGGCGGAGCCTAAGTTATGTCCTCCATAAAAAGCTGTTGTGCCAGAGGTTGCTCGAACGCCAAGTCCCAGAGGTCCCATTGCAAAGTAGGATAGTACCGGAAGACCTATGCCAGCCACCACGGCTCTTGTATTTGAGTTTTCAATTGAATCGATAGCCGACTTTAAAGTATAGGAATACATTTTGGCTTCGATAGGATTGATAACTCCCTCTTCCAAAAAAATATCAACATTAGAGGCTTTCTTTAGTTCAGCTTTGACCTGCTTAGAGGGATTTAGCCTTTTTTGAACCTTAGCAAATTCATAAGAGCGAAGTGACTTCGTCAAAGACAAAATTTTAAAATGAAGAAAGTCTTCAAGTGATTCATAATTTTTCGTTTTTGATATTGTTGAGGCATCGGTTTTTTTGTTGTCTTTAAGA
This sequence comes from Halobacteriovoraceae bacterium, assembly GCA_963719505.1. Lineage (GTDB taxonomy): Bacteria > Bdellovibrionota > Bacteriovoracia > Bacteriovoracales > Bacteriovoracaceae > CAKZJW01. Next base: position 1,130,183 of record CAVRCF010000001.1, on the reverse strand, counting down.
GCTGTAATGTATTCAACAGACTTAGAGTTAAGATTTTTATAAGTCAGTCCCTGAGTTTTTAAAATCGACAGTGCATCTTTATAAAGTTGAAGCGCAATATTTCTATCGCTAGTCTTTCCTATCAACTCATGAACTGAAGCGGCCAGGACTTTTCCAACCAGCGAGTCTTTATAGAGCGTTTTCAATCCCGAGCGTCTACTAATGTCTTGAAAAAAACTGTCCCAGGCCAGAAGAGATGCTCGAGCTTGATACAGAAACTTATTTTTCTCCGAAGGTAATTCCTCTAGCTCGTAGAGCTTTAGAAACGACATTGCTTGATAATAATAAAGCATAGACCTTTCAAAGATCGAACCGTAATAATTTTTAGAATTATCACTAAGCAAAGCCGAAGCTATTTCTTGCTTAATACTTTTTGTATACAGTTTATCTACCAACTCATTGGCCTCAATAAAAATAGCAGCAGCCTCTTTGTATTTTTCACTAGCAAAGAGGATTCGGCCTTTTTCCATTAAGTATAACAACTTGTTTGTTGGCTCTTTTTTTAAGTCAGTGGTTTCTAAAAACTCTAAAGCTTTTGTATACTGTCTTTGAGTAAAAAGATCTCGCAGCTGTTTTTGTTCGCTTCTACTTTTTATGGAGCAAGCACTGCTCAGCAAAAATAGAAGCGATAAAAGAAGGGTTTTGCTCATTTAACTCTTACCAACCGTAAGATTTTTTATCTGAGTATTTGTAAATTCTTGTTCTTGTTCTCATGACTTCAATACCTTTCTCGATATCTGTCAGACGGATATTTACAGAATACTCTTTAAGAGTTTTTCCATCTCTTTTTTCCGGCTTCATGTAGACAGATCCAAAAATCATTAAGTCTGCACCTAGCTGTTTACCAATTGACTTAGCTGTACTTGGGTCAACCATTCCGTCATTTTGATAAGTAAGCTCTTTTAAAATCGCATCTCTCGCCTTGGCGTCCACAAGAACAAAGTCTCCAGAAGCTGAGACTTCATTGAGAAATTCATCATTCATATCATCAATTGGAAAGTAAGCTTCAGAAGTATTGTTTTGCACTTCTGCGATAAAGACTTTTGGCTCTTTACTATGACGTCTCATATACTTTTTAAAACCATTGTGATTCTTCATCTGTTCTAAAATTTCTTTAACCGCTCGTCTTGTGTCTTCAGCAACCCAATTGTCAGTAATTTCCATTGCTTTTTCATCAGACGTTTTCGCGTCAACTCTTTCCGCCTTAAAGCTTGCACAGCTTGATACAAGAAGAGTTGCAAGTAACATAATTAATACTTTCATTTTAAATCCTTTATTTCATATTTAGTTTATCAATATTATCTCTAATATCTTTAACAATTTTATCTTTAATTTTTAAAAATGCATCTTGTTGGTTTCGGCCAAGAGCTGTTGTCTGTGCCGTATAAGTTCCAAGCTTCTCCCCTCCAATGGCTTTGGCTTCGAGGTTCAAAGTGACAAGAAACTTCTTAAAGCCCTTAACGTTTAAGTACTCATCTTTCATTTTGTACTTGATTTTGATGCCGTAATCTTGCTTGCCAGTGCTCACAATTTTATAACCCATTTCTGAAAACATCGATTCTATCTTTTTGGCAATAATTCGTGGAACATCACCCACAAGTCTAAATGAGATTTTATTCACATTATTTTTTGCGTATTTTAAAGAACTTATTTTTGAAAATGTCATATCCGTAGGAATACTAGTTCCGGAAACAATAAGAAATTTATCGTTAAGAGCTTCTCGCTTATTGAGAAGAACATGCATTTTAATAAGAGAACTTTTCAACCCCTTACTGTGGATGAAGGCAAGTTGATCATCAAGGGCGTTGATTTCTAGCCGCAGTGACTTCTTAACTTTCTCTTTATCTAAAACGGCTAATGAAAAATACAGACTGTCTTTGGTGAAACGCTCTTTGATATAAGTTGCTTTAAGCAGGACATTTACAGATTCATTAACTGTATTAGAAACTCTCTCGGCAATAGCTTCAGCTTCAGGAGCCGTGAAACCATATTTTTCTAAAGTTAGATTAGATTTAATTTTTGTTTGAAAGATACTGGCCAAAGAATTTTTTGCATTTAGATCTGCATTTATTGAACTTGATCCTTCTGATGATGCACAAATCTCTGTATCGTTATCGCAGGCTTCATCGATGCTATGAATCCACAAGGGCATCTCTTTCATCTCAGGAGAAAGGACTGAAGTTTTTGTTTTATCTTTTTTTGTTGCACATCCAACAAGAACGAACAACATGGCGCACAAAGTTATATATCTCATAATTTAAACCTTTTTTTAGGACAATCATCGGAACAAGACCCGAATAAGTCAATATTCATTAGACAATGCGTATTTAAAATCACATTTATTTTGCGTCCGGTAAAAGAGATTGAGGTTATCTATGGTACAACTAATACCATTAGTTACTATCAAAATGGAGGATTAACATGGAACACAAATTACCAGAACTACCTTGGGAAAAGAACGCTCTTGAGCCACATATTTCGGCAGAGACAATTGATTATCATTACGGAAAGCACCACAATGCTTACGTGACGAAGTTAAATGCTGGTATTGAAGGAACTAAATTTGCAGATTCTTCTCTTGAAGACATCATTAAAGGAAGCGAAGGCGGACTTTTTAATAACGCAGCACAAGTTTGGAACCACACATTTTACTGGAACTGTTTAGCTCCAAATAAAGGTGGTCAAGCGACAGGAATGATCGCTGATAAGATCAATGCTAAATGGGGATCGTTCGACAAATTTAAAGAAGAATTCACTAATTCAGCAGCGACAAACTTTGGTTCAGGTTGGACATGGTTAGTAGACAACAAAGGTGAACTAGAAATCTTTAATACAAATGACGCTGACACACCGATGAAACACGGAAGAAAAGCACTTATGACGATTGATGTTTGGGAGCATGCTTATTATGTAGATTACAGAAATGCACGACCTAACTATATCAATGCTTTTTGGTCTCTTGTTAACTGGGACTTCGTTAACTCAAACTTATAATTCACAGGGGTTGAAGCACTGCTTCAACCCTACTATTCACTTACAAATCCCAACTTTTTTGCTATATCATTCATATGAAAAATCAAGAATCAATACTCGTGATCGAAGATCAAATCGATATTAGCGAACTCATTCAGATGCAGCTTGAGCTGCATGGCTACCAAGTGGACACAGCTATTAATATTTCCAAAGCAAAAGATAAAATCGGTCAAAAGACCTACGATATGTTTCTCGTCGATAGGATGTTACCCGATGGAACCGGCATAGAGATGTGTCAGTTTCTCAGGCTAAACTCAGCCACTTCTGCAGCGCCTATTATCTTCGTAACAGCTCTTTCAGAGCCAGAAAATATTATAGAAGGTCTCGATGCTGGGGCAAACGACTATATTACGAAGCCTTTTGATATCAATGTTCTCAACGCAAGAGTCAGAGCGAATTTAAGACGTTCTTATCCTGAAGGAAAAGAAATTTCTGAATTTAACTTCCATGGAATCTTACTCAACGATACAAAGAAAGAGGTGAAAGTTGATTCAAATACAATCAATCTCACCCTCACAGAATATCAAATTCTCGCGCTCCTAATGAAAGAACCTGGAGTCGTGCACTCAAGGGCCAGCCTTATTTCAAATATTCTAGGAGATGATATCCACGTTACGAACAGGATTATCGATACTCATATTGTGGGTCTGAGAAAAAAACTCAAAGATAAAGCTAAATACATAGAGACCATAAGGGGAATAGGATACAGGTTTAAAGAGAATGAATAATTTTTTTAAAGGACCATTTCCTTTAAACTACTTTGTCCAAAGTCTAAGGTCGCGAGTTTTTTATATTTCAATAACGGCTCTAACAATCGCTGTTATCGACCGCTACTTCGTAGAAAATACTTTTTCTGCGATTTTCTGGGCCGTGATTTCACTTTGGCTTTACAGCGCCGTTCTCACCCTTTTTAGAGCAAGGCCTCTGTCCCAAATTCTAGCTCGTCTAGAAAAGATGAAGGCTAATCTTGCCCACTCTCAGCAAGTAGAATTGCTCTACAGAAAAAATGAATGGGATATTATAAATTTTATGCTCGATTACGTTGATCGTGAAATTTTTCTCCAAAAGTCTCAAATCCAAAATCAACAAATTAAAGCAAATCACATCATCGCCTCGGTTAGTTCTCCTATTGTTGTCATTGATAACTTTCAAAATATAACACAGTCAAATGAGTCTTTTGACAAACACTTTGAATTAAAAGGTGAAACGAAGTTATGGAAAGTCTTGCGAGATGTTAAACTTAACGAAGCGGTTGATAAGCTTGTTAAAAAAGGAATTGAGAATAATCTTATCGACTTCTACCATAAAGAATCTGGGCGCTATTTTGATATAAGGCTCTCAAGTTTAACAGATCTTAAAGGTGATATTATTGGAGCCGTGGGAGTTTTTTATGATGTGACTCACGGAAAGCTCACAGACAAAATGAGAGTCGACTTCGTCGCAAACGTTTCCCATGAAATAAGAACTCCTCTGACATCAATTAAAGGTTACTCTCAGCTTCTTCAAGCTCAGGCGAAGGAGTTGCCTGAGTCGATTAAACTTCTAACACAGAAAATAGATTCTAACTCCGATAAGCTGAAAGATCTTTTTGATAGCCTTCTCAACCTCTCTAAAATTGAAACAAAAGACAAAATTGATAAAGAATTTTTCTCACTCAAAGAAAAAGTTTTAAAAGTAAAATCAGACATTGAAGCGAAACATCCCCAAAAGAGAGCCACTTTTAATTTTGATTTAGAAGAAGATACAGTCTACGGTGATAAACGCTTGATAGAACAGGTCCTCTCTAACCTTATCGACAATTCATTTAAATACTCTGAAAATGAATTAACAATTAACTTAGGTCTCTATTCAGATGAAACGATGTCATACATGACTTTGCGAGATAATGGTTACGGTATTTCATCAGAAAATAAGGATCGAATTTTTGAAAGGTTCTATCGCGTCCAAGGAGATGCCCTGAGTTCAAGACAATCAAATATAGAGGGATCTGGATTGGGGCTTTCAATTGTTAAACATATTATAAATAAACATGACGGTAGGATTGAAATAGAAAGCGAGCTGCAACAAGGCACGAAGTTTAAAATCATTCTTCCCAAAGGTAATTAATGTTAAAAGTATTAAGGCTTATCTATTTTCCTCTTCTTGTTCTAATCACATCGATTATATCTTTGCCCATTTGTTTCTTGCGACCAACAAGCTATAAAAACTCTGGTTTTTTCCTTCGAGTTTTCTCTTTTTTATCCAAGCCCCTTGGACTTACTAGCGAAGTAGAAAATCAACACATTCTCACCAAAGCGCACCCTAGTATTCTAGTAGGAAATCATCAGCATAATATGGACTTGTGGGTTGTCTCTAAAATTTTTAGAGATAAGGTCGTCTCTTTAGGAAAAAGAGAGATACTTTATATTCCCGTTTTTGGCCTCGTCTTTTGGCTTACTGGAAATATTTCCATCAAAAGAGGAAGCAAAGGTAGTACTAAGAAAAGTCTTAAAAATGTCGGAAAAACTCTTATGGAGAAAGGGATTAGTGTCGTTATCTTTCCAGAAGGCACCAGGAATACTTCAGATGAGCTTCTTCCCTTTAAAAAAGGCGCTTTTAGAACCGCGATTACTCTACAGTTACCTATTACTATTTTTGCAATATCTCGTTATGCAAAAAGTATTAACTTAAATAAATTTCATGCTGGTCACGTCAAGATGTCTTTCTTAGAGCCCATCCCAACCTTAGGCTTAACACAAGATGATATCCCTCAATTGATGATTGAATGTCGACAAAAATTAGAAGCTGAAATTAATCGTTTGAGCTAGTAGTAATACTCTAAACTTCCCCCAACGACTGTCCCGCTGTGAGTATCTTGATCCTCTTTCCCAGATTGAGACTCAATATTATAAAAGAAGTTGAGATATACTTTTTCACTAATGGGACGACTTAAAGTTACTCCATACTCAATCAAAGATGATGTTCCTCGATCAGTATCATTTAGATAACTTGTTTGAGTCGTCGAGACAAAAAGATTTGGATTAAAAAGATCGTAGAAGCTATCGAGAAGAAAGTCTGACCTTAGGGTATAACTATTAGTATCCTGATCTTCATTTTCAGCAAATCGAGAAATATCATAAGAGGTGTATAAAAAGATAGAGAAGGATTTGAGAGAGAGAAACTGTTCATAAATAAAGCTATGGGCATCAAAAGAGAGAGTCTCCTCTACTGCAGTTGACTGAGTGAAGCGGTACCTAAAGGTTGAAGGATTTCCTCTCCAAAACTGAAGCTCCTCACTCAAAGTGATGCTCACTGTATCACTGGCCTTTTCCAAAACATCATCCGAATTTCCGTCATCGTCTCTATATGTATAGTCGAAATTAAGATAGGTCGTCGCCGCAATTCCATTGTACAAATGTTCATAGTTGAGCTGAAGTCCAGCGATAATGGAGAGGTTATTAAAAGCTTTTATCTCATCTGAATCTGTCTGATAGTCCGTATAAGAGAGCGTAAGTTCAGGAGAGACAGACAAAGCAGAACTGGGATAGAACGTGTACCGAGAATAGATACTGGCATTATAGTAAGGGCTTGCGAAGTCTTCCTCTTTCAGATCCCCTTTGGAGGTCTCATCCAAATTTCTCACATTATCATCAAAGCCGTAAGCAATGCTTGAACGAATAAAGTATCGAGGAAATGAAGTTGGTCTCCCATTTCTCATTCTAAAAACCAAGAGGTCATACTTTCTTTGAATCTCTTTAATTTTTCTCTCTATTTCCTGAGCAAGATTAGAGTTCTCGTCCACTTGCAAAGCTTTTTCATATTGAGGAATGACATATTTTTCAATAGACGAGAAGCTATTGGGTAGTTTTTCTACTTGAGTAAGATAGATATCAGCAATCTGCATCCTACTGGCCTGTAAAATGGATTCTTTCTCGCTCTGGGGAAGTTTCTCAATCATGGTATAAAAGTTAACAGCCTTTTTTTGACTACCTAATTGTTGAGAAATAAATGCGATATAGTAAAGAGAAACACCAACTTTGTACTTGGCTTTGACAGATTCACTAAAGGCCAATCTGGCTTCGTTTAGTCTTTCAGAAACATAAAGGGCTTGGCCGTATTCATAGTGAATATCATCGGCTGGGAATTTTAATTTAATCGCCTCTTCAAGGTTCTTAATACCATCTTCATACTCGTTCATTCTTATATTGGAAATCCCCTTCCAATAAAGAAGGAGGCCTTTAGATTCAAGATTTTTTGAAATGGAATCGACACTAAGAAGCTTCTCAATTTCTACTACTGTTTTTTGATAGTCCCCCGCTTCAAAGGCATCTGAAGCACTTGACGTGAGGTCTTTTAAAGATTTTTTCACTTGGGCACCAGCAAAGCCGGAACAACTCAAGAGGATGATAAATAAGAGTAAGGATTTCATTACACTTATTATAGACTTATCCCTCTATTTTGGAAGCAGGAGGAAAATGTTAGTTACCTATTAACTGTCCCATTAACTCTGGTTCTGCCAGATGCCGGCGGAGGAGCTCTAAACCTGTCGATGAAACGAGGACGACTTTTATTAATGTTCTCCGGTAGCCACCCTGGTTCCCCTGGAGGAACTGGTGCTCGTCTGATAAGACTTGGATCCTCTTCCTTTGACTCTTCGTCTGACTTAAAGCTATCTTCGATTGAAGCTGGCGCCTTTCCTTTGAGCTCTTTTTTGCTCCCACCTTTTTGGCCTTCAAACGCATTTGACTTACCTACAGGGACTATTGAAGTATCCACTTCAATCTTATTTTTGCCGACCTCTTTATAAATCTTCCCTTCATTGTCGATCGAGTAACTCTTTGGTGGAATATAATCACCAGAGTCTGAAACAGAGCCAGATTTTTGTGAGGACCACTCTTTAGTGTTTTTATCAAAAAGTGCATCTTTAGCGACAGGGATGATTGTTCCAGAATCAACATGAACAATTGAGCCATCTGTAGGCTTAATTTCATCCCCTCTTTTAAAACCTTTTGTGGATTTTATATCTATTTTTGGCTTCTCTGAACTTGCGATCGATCTAAGCCCAACACCTTCTGGGGCAACAATATCTCCAGTTAATCCTGGTGGCACTACTGATTTTCGCTGAGGAGCTTTTACATCAACTTTAACCTTTGCAAAATTTTTGTTTTTTTCTAAAGCAATGAATTGTTTACTCGATAGCTTCGAAGGGACAGTAGGTCTTTTCAAATTTAGTCTTGATACCGAGAATTGACCTGGATTTATTCGATATCCTTTATTTACAACGCTTTCAAGATCTAGCTTTCTATCGTTTTTCGACAATTTGTTAAAGACTACGGAACCTTCAAACAAAATAGCCGTTGATGCCCCTGTCTTCTTATTGGTTGAGAAGATAAAGTCTGTTCCCCGAATTCCCATGACTGCTGATTTAGACTTTACAAAAAGTTTAGATTTATTTTTATCCATTTCTAAGTAATTTTTTGAAACTTGAGATCTTATTTTTCCAGAGATGACATTGAGGACCCCTGCTTCATTTTTTGAAAATTTTTCGATTTTCATTTCAGAATCAGGTCCAATATTGACCGTTGATTTATCGATAAAGCTCAGTTTAATAAAGCTTTTTGGTTGCGTTTTCACAACCGCGCCTTGCTCGACCCATGATCCTTTTTTCAAAAGAACCTTCTCTCCAACAGCATTAATCGAGTGAACGACACCTTTTTGAATTTTAACAATGGCCACTTTTTTCCCTTTACTTCCAGCATAGGCAAAAAGTATGAGCATCATTGTTACAAGAATTAAGTTATATCTTTTCATTCGTATCTCCACATCTGACTTATCGGAAATTTTGATACTTTCTTCAATTCCCAATCATTATTATCAGCTTAGGCAGGAGAGAAGCCTAACTCGCTCGTAAAATCAAGTACTTACTACTAATGGGAAAATAATCGATTATCACTTTGAGTCGTTTTGTTGGCAAAAAGATTCAAAGTTCCAAGGGTTGAAGCCAATCAGCATCTCATATCTTATGGACTCGGAAACCTTTTCTACTTGGGGAAAAAATTTTCTAAAAATACAGCCGGCATAGACCTCTGCAAACCACTCCTTTGGAGAAGAGAAGGCATATAGAGACGGAGCTTTTTTCTTTATTAAAAAACTTGTTTGAAACTCTCTTTCCTCTTTATTTGATTCAACGAACCAAACAGAGTCTTTGACGCTCTCTTTAAAAGCTTTATTCGACTTCATTGATTTAAGTTTTGAATTAATAAATGCAAGGTATTCTTGATGCTCTTTTAAAATTTCTTGATAGGACTGACCATTAAATCGGAGATCTTTCTTTTGATTCATTATTTTTTTGATTTCAAGTCGGTATGTTTGGAGGTAATCATTTTCAAAGGGAACTTCTTTCCAACTCCACCCCATTTTAGAGGCAACCTTTTCATGATCCCCATCTTGAGTATGTCCTAACTCATGAGCGATAGAGTGAATCAAAAGTGGCACCACAACAGAGTTAACAAACTTTCCATTCGGAACATCGGCAAACTCTTTCTTCTTTCTTATCGCCAAGTAATTTAAAAGTTCTCTTGGGTAAACTTCCATAGACTTTGATTGTTTATTATAGGAGAAGAATGACCTTTTTCCAAAGGTGAACTCTGGACTTGTTGCCACAAAAGTCAAGAGGCTGCCAGTTGGGACATTACTTTTTGAGTAAACTTCATTAAAAATTTTTAAAATAAGAGCATCATGCTTGGCCCCCTTATTTTGTAAAAGAGAAACTCCCCTTTTACTAATCTTGTCTATCTCTTGGCTAGATTCAACCCCCTCTAAGGAATAGACGTTTGTCACATCAGGACTATTAATCTCTAGAGTAGCACTCTTTGTACCTCCGACGGTCTCATCGAGAAGATTCACGACTCCATCACCATCCCAATCATTATCTTCTGCTGATAGGACAGTCGTCCCTTCATGAGTTGAAACAGTAAAGTCCCTAATTCCATCTTTGTCGAAATCACTTATAAGAAGATCGGGATTTAAGCCAAGTTTTTCGAAATATGGTTTCATCTCGACGACGATTTTACTTTTTCTAAGAGGCTCAATCAGATTAACTGTTGGAAAAGTTTGAAGATTAAAGCCACTGGGTATTTGAAAAGTTACAAATTTTTCTGTTTTATACTGTCTTAACAATTTCAAAAGATCTTCAACTAGGCGATCTTCCTCTTTGGGGTAGCCTTTTGGCTCGATCACTTCAAATTCAATTCCAGCCTCTTTCAGTTTTTGCGTAATCCCGTTAATATGGAGTCCACCAATGATTAACACAGGATCTAAATCTCTATTATCAATAATTTTCTTGAGAAAAAATAAGTTTCGATCTTCAATATGTTTTTGGAAAAGAGCGAGAGATCTTAAAGCCAAGTCTCTCGCCACCAAGACAGGATCTTGGTTATCTTTAATCTCAACAATATTACTTAGTGCGTTTTTATATTTATCAAAAGAACTTTGGTCTTTATTTTTAAATTCCATGAGTCTGCGATAGAAGTTTACATATCCTTTAAGATCAGAAAACGCTAAATTATTCTCTTTGATAATTCTTTCACTATCACCACAAATAATTTCGATGTCAGATCCAAACTTTGCTTTTAGCTTCAAGGGAACCGGTGCCAAAATATCTTTTACACCAATAAGCTTCTGTGTTGTTTGTAATGAGCTCAAATCCCATCCATTAAAATTCTCTTTAAAGTACTTGCTTGGAGACTCACACCCCTCAGCAATAATTGCTTCCGAGCCCTGCTCCACAAGTTTGACTGAAGATTCGAAAATATCAATTTGGTTTTCAAATTGAGGCAAGCTCTTTGATTTCTCTATATCCTTAGTGACTTCATTTGGAGAAAGATGCCACTGTTTTATTAAAGTCACTTTTGGCTTTGAACATGAAACAAAAAGGATAAATAGGGCAAGGATTTTTATTTTAGACATAGCTTCTCTAGGATGGGGTTAATATTTTTTTGAATGAGTTTTTTCTTAGAATAGACAGCACACTCTTTATCATCAACAGGGTCAAGCTTTGACCACGCTTCAAAAAGTTTTCTATTTTTATTGGAGATAATACCGCGACCAGGATAGTTTGAATCCATATATTGATAGACCCTCGCAATATCACCCTTGATATAACTTGGAGGCTGAATTTTATTGTCAGTGATGATTGGACCTCCAACACAAACAGGAGAAAGTTTTGACGATGGTAGTTCAGCAAATGAGTAATTTGATCTCAAAGCATTTACGGCGCCAATGGAGGGAACGAGATTATAGATATCTGCTTCCATCAATCTAAAAAGCTGATCTTTTTTACGCGCACACTTCCTTGATCCTTTATATTTTAGTCGTCCTTTTTTATTTTTCTTTGCAGGACAAGCCTCTTTGTGATCACGCCAAGACTTGAAACTTTGTCCAAAGGCATGAGCGGGCACAACATGCTCCCATTCAAGTCGTTTTTGACGTTTTTTATAACGCTTTATAGAGAGTTTACAACTTCCTGAAATTGATTTTTTTTGATAGTCACAAAGACAATAAAAGGTTTTATTTTTATTTCCATAAACTAGCCGCAAATGAGCTTTGGCTTGACCAAAGGAATGAACCGTTTGGTTCTGAGCAAAAACGATGCTCGATAGAAAAAATGTGATTAGAATGGTCATGAGTCTATTATTTCAAATCGAACATGGAAAATCTATGCAATTCCCCTCGCAAGCATCATAAACTCATGAATACTCTTCTGACGCATCTCGTACAGAGACATGAAATACTCTCGCTGATCAACTCCAAACTCTCCAAGGCTAAAGCTGACATAGCGAGAGTTGGTATTGTGGCGTTCAATTTCGACGACAATCCCCTCAAGTTCAATTTCAACTTTACATTTTTCATAGATAAATTTGATATAAATACTTTTAGTATCATTCTCTTTAAAATCAATTGGGCCTTCTAATCCCAAAATAATACTTTCCTCATAAAAACTCTCAAAGCTACACTTTGTGCTAGAACAATCTCCCCCTAGTTTTATCTCAAGGTGTCCCTGTTGAATATTGAGTTTGCCATTAATACCAAGTTCATCAATATAATCGATAAGCCTTGCTTCATTTCCATCATCTTGGGGAGTGGCAAACTTAGAATCTAGGATCTCTCTATCATTTTTGAAAGCAGACGCTTCACCGAAACCAAATTCGGTCGGATGAAGATTTTCTGTCGGTTCTTTCTTCGTTTTCTTCTTAGAAGTTGATTTCACTAAGAAATCTTCCTCTTGTTGATTTAAGTGAACATAGTTGAGATCTTTATTGTCATCTTTTAGCTTTTTTTCAAAAGATCTCAGGACCATATTTACTTTTATAATAAAGTTTTTTGTTGAGGTACTAGTATTTAAGACATTTGCAACATCTAACTTATAAAGCGAGCCCAAAGCCTTTTCATTATCAAAATCGAAAAAACAGATGGCTTTATAAAGCACTTTTTTCTTTTTGAGGTTTAAAAGGTACTTTTGGATAAGAATATAATCTGTTTTCGAGACGATATTAAAAATGAAAAAGACGTTTTGAGCTTCGGATGAAAACTTAAAAAGCTCATCCAAATCAGTAAAAGCCTGGTATTCATACATCGCATTTTGAGAGTGTAGTTCATCGAGTTCATCTTGATGAGAAGGAAGATCGAGGAGCTTATAAGACACAACATTTATCGTTAGTTTTTCCATAGATTCATTATAATCGAATCGCAAATTGCAGTTTTCTTTTCTTTTTTTACAACTAAGCCTTGGTAATTACATGCTTTCAAATTAAGTTTTCTTTAGAGAGTTACCGAGAAATATCGAAAAGTGCCAACAAATGTAGTTTTTTCATTCTGATAGCGCTACGCGGCACTCCATGCTAAAAGAGGTCAATGAAAATTCTTACCCTACTACTTATATTTTCTGGAAATCTTCTAGCAGACACTTGTAAGCCTACTGTGCACAACTCATGTCGAGACCAATACACAAAACATATTAGTTCTGGCGATATTAGACGGGCAAATAGACTTTTTCGAAAGAATCCCCATATTAAAGCTGAAGTCGATCAGGCTTTTAGTGAACTGACGAAAAACTCAATCACAAAAGACATCATGCGCTCTCTAATGAGGATAGACTTTTTTAAAGAAAGAAAGGATCAATGTCTTCTGTATCAAGAGGATGAATTAGACTGCTTAAGAAGTTCTATTAAACCCGCTATTATCTACGGGTATATTCAAGGTTTTTTTGATGGTACGGCCACAATTATCATCATGAGTAAATTCTCAAGTAAATCGATTTATACTGGAACATTGTCAAGCTACGCTTCTAAAATTCGATTGCTTAGAAAGAGTTATCTCAGTAGACGCGATACAATTCAAAATGAATCACCGCTTTCCCAAAAGAAGTACTTAAAAAAGCTTGGAAAGGTCAAAAAGCTAACTCCCAGACAATACACTTTACTTCGATATAACTACTCCCAGATTAAGCATATGGGAAAAATTCTTCAAACTTTTGAAAATCGTATTTTAGCCGTCTCTGCCGGACTTTATTTCGATTACGATGGAGACGGACAAAGTGACGAGAATTATGTTCTCGATGAAGCAGAGAAATACAGAATGAGCGTAAAACTGCTAAAACTAGAACTTGCTAAAATGTCCCAAGGTGGAGAAATTTTTTCAGGTAAGCAGCCAGACTTCCACGACTTACTTGTGGCCAGCAATGAGCTTGGACTCGTGAGTGATAAAGATCTAACAACGATGGTAGAATTACCATTTCTTTATGAGCCAAAAAAATCACCATGGGCAATTGCCGGAAAAATAACATGGGAGCTTGGAAAGGGAATCATCATGGCCATTCCAGGCGTGAACCTTTTCTCAATCGTACCTATTGTTTTGGTTGAAAGCTACGTTAACTCAAGGGAGCAACAGAATGAAACTTCTGATCTTCATATATTTACTTTCTAGTAGTCTTTTTGCTCTCGAGAGTGAATGTAATGCTCTTGTGAGAGGCCATAAGAAAAAGCTTGTGATCAAAAAGGTTCAAATAAAAGACCTGGTTTCGACAACTCACTTCCATGGTGAGTACCTAAAAATAATAAAGAAAAACTCTGAAGGCCCAGTGGCTTTTGATTCTACCGATGCCCTAAGAGCTTGTACGGTTTATTACCACTCTACTATTGCGAAGGATTTCTTTATTTCAAACTTTGCGTTAAAAAGATTCGAAAGGGCCAGAACAATAAACCTTCGTATTGAAATGGACCTGGGCTTTGAAGAGTCCGTTCATATGATGCATGAAAATAATGGTCTCTTTTATAATAATGCAGTAACTATCCCACCAAGCGGACAGTCTCGTATTGTGGATAGGCCGTGGTTTTATGAGATTTGGTTTGCTCCTAAAAAACCAGTCAAAGTTGATAACTCAACTTACAGAGCCGCAGAAATTATAACGTCTGGACCTTTTATGTCTTCTCTTCTTTTGGGGGTTGGACAATCACAAGCGACAACGATAGGAATTGACCTCGTAAGAGGGACTGGGTTTGGAGCTGGTTTCTATGCTCAAAGTCTTGCCATGTCTATAGGTGTAACAGCTGTTGTTCCACACGTTTTAAAGTGGGCCACAAAACCTTTCAAGAATACTCTTTACTTAGATGCCGCAATGATTCCAGAAGTCATCTATCACGAATACTCTCACTATGCTCTAAGCGAGCATCTCAGTATTGACAAGCATGCACCAGTGGTTGAAGGTGTGGCCAATTTTTATGCGGCAATGATAGGAAAGACAGACTCAATCCTTCACAGAACTCGAGGATATTCTAAAGGTCTAGTTGAAATTGATGCTAAAAAAGGAAAGATGTATGCCTACTCCATGGAAGACTCTAAATATGCACAGCTCGATTTCTCTTTCAAATTTCTCTACGCTTTGAAAACTCAGTATGGTGAAGAAAAAGCATCTACTCTTGTTTATGAAGCTGTGAAAATTTTAAGTGAAAGAGAAGGCAAAGAATTAAAGAGAGACCTTATCCCCTCTTTGAAAAAAGCCCTTATCAAAATAGATAACTCTACCTTCGCACAATTTCAATTCAACACTCTTCTTCAAAGCTTTGGCTTTTAAAAAGCTCTAACGCGGGCCGCAGTGGCACCCTTAACGCGAGACGCATTGTCACCGGTTCCATAATGCGCGCCCCAAAGCCCGACAAAACCACTCAAACATTGGCATCGATATTGCTCCTAGCTAGGAAACACTTATTGTTTCACACTTAACCAAAGTTTTAGGAGAACACATGAAAAAACTTATTTCGACATCAATGCTAGGGGTACTTTTATTTACAACAACAATCACACCAACGTATGCGATGACAACAACACCTGTTGTTTCTAAAAAGCAAAACGTTGAAGCAATCTTTTCAGAATTTAAAAAGAATGTTTTCATCGGTGGAAAAGATATGAAAATCGCTACTGAAGTTTTAGTTGATAAACTTATCGACTCAAAAGTAACTTCTGGTGAGCTTCAATTATACGTGGCAAAAAACAGTTCACAAGAAGCTTACAATAGCTTCAATGAAATGCTTGATACAACTTTAGAGGACGTTGACTCTCTAGAAGACCTTGGAAAAGATGATCTTTCTTTTGTTCTTCAAAATGCTTTTGAAAAAACTCACTCAACAGGTTCTAACTTTATGAGTTGTTCTGCTGGAAAAACGATTGGTCTTCCACTTATCGCAGTAGGAGTTGTTTTAGGTATTATCGCAATGGTTAATGCTTCTGCATCTAAAGAACTTGTTACTCAAGAATACATTGAGCAAAAAAGAAGAAAGCAACAAGACTACTTAAACACTGTTGCTGACCTTGAATTAGAAATAACGACTTATGAATCAGATATTATCTACTACGAAGACGAAATCACTGAGCTTCAAAGAAGAATTGACTCTGGTAATTACTCTCAAGCTGAAGTAGAGCAAATGAGACTTCTTCAAAGAGACAACGAATTTTTTATCTCTGACGCACGCGCGCTAATCGGTGAAGTAAACGTTGATTTAGTATATTTTGAAAATCAATACTCAGCTGACCTTGCAAACCTTGAAGTAGAAGAAGCATCAGAACTTAACAGAGTAGATGAAAGACGTGCAGCAGCTTCTAAACAAGGAATTGCAGCAGGAATCGTTGGTGGTATCGGTGCAGTATTTGCGGTAGCAGGACTTTCTGACTGTAACTAAGAAAATAGAAAACGTACGAACTTAACTTTAAACTAAAAATAAATAGGATCAAAAATGAAATTTAATAAATATCTTATTTTATCTGTGCTTTGCTTTTTTGTAGCAACAGAAGTTATGGCACAAAGAAACAGGCCTTCAAGAGGAAGAACATCCTCAAGAACTGGTGGCTCTTCAAGCTCTGGTGGATCAAGTAGTTCAACTGTAAGTCGTGGCGCTTCAAGCTACGGTAGTAGCTCTGGATCATCAAGCAGTGGATCTTCATATTCAGGTGGCTCTTCAAGCAGTGGATCTTCATATTCAGGTGGATCATACTCAAGTGGATCTTACACATCAACATACGTTGCACGTGGAAGAAACAGAATGAGAGGAAGAAATACAGCTCCTATCCTTTCTCAAAGACATGAGCAGTACAGTAGAGTGAGATCTGGAAACATTGGTGCGATTAGAGTTTATCACGGTAATAGATACAGAGTTTTTGCTCATAGAAGATATAACAACTTCAATGACTGTACCTATGCTTCTGGTCGATATCACTCACCAGTTGACTACCACACAAGTGTAAACAGTAGAATGATATACCAGTCAAGCTGGGTTATGGAACCAGTAAGCTATACTTATAACTCAGGTTATAGCTGTATCGATAACTATCCATATATTGTTCATAATGGTTATAGATACAGATACTCACCAGTGGACAAATGTAATTACGAGCTTGTCGATCTCGATTCTTCGGACGAGACTGACAAAACAAAGGTCGTAAAAACATTTTATGCTATGGAGTGTAATCTAGCTTTCGATCAATGTGCAGCAAAAAGAGATCAGTTAAACGAAGATCACACAGCTCAAAAATACATCTGTATGGAACGAGTGGATCCAAGTTTAAAACCAACTGACAACTATGATGAGATCCCGGGATTGATTAATAATCTTTCACCAACTCAAATAGCAAACATTGACAGCTTCCTTTCTTCAACAAGCCCAAGATCTTTATTTAAGCTTGGAAAAAGAGGTGGATACAATAACTGTAAGATTGAAAAATCTAATACTTGTAACTATCAAGTAGAAGTTGATGGTAAACCATACCCAATGCAAGATGGTTCTATCTGCTCAAGCACAAGAGTTACTGACCTTCACCTTTACGGGTGTACAGCAGGATCTCAAAAAACAAACGCAGCTTGTCTTCTAGCACTAGCAATAAGTGAAGGATACTGTATTTAAGAATTTTTAAATGTGTTAAATAAGAAAAGGCCCGATGAAAGTCGGGCTTTTTTTATTTTGTTCTCAGAATAATATGGTGACCAAATTGAGTTTTAACGATCCCAGAGGTTTCTCCAACATTTAATTCTAAAACCGCATCTTCAAAAGGCTTAACCATCATCCCTTTGGAAAACTCTCCAAGGTCTCCGCCTTGAGAGGCAGAACCGCAATTTGAAAAATCTTTTGCAAGTTGTTCAAACTCAGCACCGTCAGCAAGTTTTTTTAGAATATCTTCTGCTTCGAAGTTTTTATCTACAAGTATGTGTTTTGCACCGATCATAATAAAATCCTTATTTTTTTTAAATAAAATTATAGATCACTTCTACAGAATGTAAAATGTAGTTTATTTTGAATATAAGAGAGAACTGACTTCATTGTATGACATGGGATACTTACACTTGCGCAGCAAGTCAAAAAATAGAACCTTACATTTATTAACGAAATACTATCGTGGCTAAAGTCTTTACATCAGTAAGTGCTTTTATCCTAAAGAGTAAATTATTTTTTTCACAGTAATCTTTTATAATCTCAAGCCCAACTCCACTTCCCTTTTCTCCAAAAGTTCCATCTTTTTGCTCATTGGTGAATCGGACTCCATGATTTAAAACCTCAATCTTTTTGTCCTCAACGCGAAATATAATATCTTCTCCCTCATGAGAAAACTTAATTGCATTTGAAACTAAATTCCCAAGAATATGAGTCTGTAGATGAGTCTTATTGATAAATACTTCTACGCTTTTATCCCCTTTAAAATGAAGTTCTAGATTCTTTTTAGCTAGTTTTTCTCTGAACATATGTTGTACATCTTGAAATAGCTGAAATATATTTATTCTCTCTTCACTCTCCCCTAGAGAATGGGAATCCAAATTCTTAGCATTTAGCAAAACACTCTTTATCTCTTCCGTATATCTGTATATTTTAGCCCTTTGTTCGACATCAAGGTCTCTATCTCCAAAGACTTCAATGTAACCAGATAGCAGAGATGTATTTCTCCCAAGGTCATGAAAAATAACATTAAGTAGTTTCTCTTTTTCAAAAGCGATTTTCTTAAGATCAAGAGCTTGCGATTCAATTTTTTTTTGAAATTCATTTCTGCTAAAGTAAAAGAATCCAAACATTAAGTAGAATAGAACTGGCCCAGTGAACATATTGCTTTGTCCGACGTTAAAAATCTGTTCATTACTCCACACTTTGAGGTCCCAATTTAGTAGTTTGTAGAGTTCCATCAATATTATAGTTAAGGTTGAGGAGATTAAACTCCAAACAGCACCTTCTTTTAACCCCCTGAGGGTTACAGAAACTACTGGGATAGCCATGAACCAAACGATTGTCGGATTTAGGTATGCTCCCGCACTCAGATAACATATATTCAAGTTTAGAATCGAAATAAGAATTATTGCTCGCGAGAAAGCCAAATCTCTGATGTATTTTTTCTTTAGGCAGTACATTGAAATCAAGTATACAGCACAAGACACAGCACACACTAAAGAAACAAATGGTAAACCCTCTGAGGCACAATAGAAAATTTGTATAAGCCAAGTATATAGACATGTTAGCGTAAAACCGACTTTTATATTTAAATCCTCTCTATCTTCATAACTAGAAAGAAAATAATTAATCACTTTTAAATGGCTCTCAATAAGAAATGACGAGGCTTTGTTCAAGCTTGGCACAATACGATACCTTTTCCCCTGATAGATTTTATAGAGATCGAAAATTCACAAAGTTTTTTTCGAATTCCGGAAAGAACTGTATTAAAATTATTTTCGGTTAAATGATAGCCCTCACCAAAAACTTTCGTGATGACATCTTCCCTTGCCAAAGCAGATGTACTGCACGCGAGCAATTCAATAATATCAAGTTCAGTCTTCGTAAACGACAATTGAAATGGTGGGGTCGGATAAAGGATCTCACCTCTGACTTTATCAATCAATAAAGCAAGGTTTGAGTTCACGTGATATTTGATCAAATTAGAATTCTTAAGTTCACTTTTGATTCTGATCACGATTTCTTGATTACTCATCAAAGTACTTATAAGCTCAGTGTTCTTTGCTAGTAAGCACTCATTAAGGACATTCTGATTCAAAGAAGATGTCTTAAACACAATGGGATAAAATGAATACTCTTTTTTTGAACGCAAATAATCAAAAACCTCAAAGCCATCCGATTCCGGCATAAAGATATCACAAAGAATCAAGTCTATTTTAAAAGGATTTTTTGCTAAAAAGGATAAACACTCTTTCAGACTCGTTACAGCATGTATCTGAAATTCTTTTCCAAGAAAAGCAGTGTACAAATCAATGAAGTCTTGATCATCGTCTACGATAAGAATATTCTTTAACATTCCCTAATTTAACCACTCGAAGCCTACAAAATCAACGCGACCTTTTATTTTATTTTTCTTAAGGTCTTTTTTTATCAATAACTTACACCAAAGGTAATCAGTTTTACCTTTCAAAGCATTTAGGTTTTTTCAAGAATATGATTAAATTATTTTATGAATATACTTATTATAGACAACAAATTTACGACTTCTTGTAAGAGATATGAACTTGAATTATCCAAAGATATAACTATCGCTAGAACTACTTCTGAAGTAATAGATGAGCTTTCTCAGAAAGATAATGACCTTGTTATTTTCATTAGTGCCCCAGACAATTTCATGGAAAGAAACCTGAGAGCTCTATGTAAAGTGATCAAATCACCTCCGTGCTTCCTAAAGGCATCTCTTGTCGATGACAGGTCTTCCTTGACTTCAGATAGCTTGAAAAAGATTCGTCAGTCAATGCATGAAATCAGTCACACAAAAAAAAATCATATTTCATTTCTTTCTAGCGAGAACATTCTAATGTATGAAGGTGCCAATATTTACCTGACAAGCACTAAGTTCAAGCTCGCGAAATTTTTTTACGATAGAAAAAACAAAACTTTACTAAAAGAAACTATTGAAGAATATTTATGGGGAAAAGGAACTATAACCGTAAATCATAATTTATCTACCCATCTTACAAATTTAAAAAAGAAAGTAAATCTATACAAACAAAACTTAAAAAATGTCAGGGGTAAAGGGTATAAATTTCATCTAAATGCCTAATTAAATCCTTGACTAAAAAGCACCATTATAACGAAACAATTAGTTAAGACATTCATTTCTTTCTTTTTTAAAATTTAGTTCAGCTACAGTACATTTACCGGATCCTGAAATTTCGAAGTGAATATTTTCTTTTTTACAAAAATCTCTTACTATAACAAGCCCCAAACAATCCCTTAACTATGCCAACCTGAGGAATACAAAATATAGAAGAAGTTGCAAGAAATATATAAGTTGGGTTGACTTACATTCCGCTATCTAAGTTGCACGCTAGAATACCTGTGCTCGTGAGAAAGCAAGATATGTTTAAGAGTACCTCTTTACCTAATATACGCATTTTTGAAAGAATTATACTTGTTAAGTAGATAGACAGTGCTATTGAAGCGACAAATCTCTCGAACTCTAAACCACTAATTAAACAATAAAAAAATTAGATGAACCACATGTAAACACAGACAAGGAGGGTTCCTAATTGAGTGTCCGAAGGCTACGTTGAGACTGGCTCTATTAATCTAATGAGTCTGAGATGAATACTCCTTAGATAATAAAACATTTAGACAAATTTCATTTCAACCACTTTTTCTGAGTAACTTATCGAATTTTCTGTCTTTGCGTCAAGAGAAAGGTTGTATTAACGACTTAAAAGACGGGCACAATAATCATTGTGCCCTGTTTTGAATTAGAAATTTATCGAGTTTTAAGTTTGTAACTAAAAAAGAATGCCGTCACGATTAACGTGACGGTCAATTATTTTTATAAAGAGATAGATAATGCTCTCAATTTCGCAATAGAGAATTCCCCAGTAGCGCTACCACTTGTCGTAGAGTTTAAGCCTTCAATATTACTTCCCTGGCTCAGAACTGTAAAAGCAGGACATCCTGTACCCAAAACCTGGCCATCGAAACAGTAATTTTCATCTGGACTTCCAAGTGATGAAGCTAAATTTACATTGTTACTTGGATTATAATAACTAACATTAGATTTGTTGTTGAGATATGAAATCATATAGATCTCTTCTGAATCTGCATTTGCAGCTGTACTTGATAAATCACCATCCCAGGCAAAAGATGCTTCAAATACATTACCGTTAGAGCTGAAATTTAGAATATAACTTTGGTTTTTTGAACTCTCAGTATAAGTCTCATAGATAGATACTTTCTTTGTATCTCCATCCATATTAAAGTAGATTGCAGTACTCATAGTTTCGTCTGCATCATATATTGAAAAGTCTGCAATTATGTATCCAGCAAAACTAGTCCCCTCACAAGAAAACTCTGCTTCAAAAAATTTAACCCCTCCCTTTTTAGCGATGAGTTTTTTCGTTAAATTTCTATTTGCTCCGAATATATTTGCATTTACGGGAGTACCATACACTAATTCGATGCCATCTGCAGTATCAGTACCACTTGTTGGTATAGCTGAACAAGATTCATTTCCAGCAGCTACAAGAACATCGCTAACCTTATTTACCAAGGTTTCTAAAGAAGGCAAAACATCATCTTTTGCTTCTGTGTAATATTCAATCGCAGCAGCACCAACAGTGTTAGCATCTTTACTCGTTAGGCTATTTGCAGATATGCAGGCGCTTCCTGAGCATTCAATATCGGGAAGCGGAATAAGACCCGTTTTACTTGATTTACTTCCACCTCCACCTGATCCTCCACAAGAAACAAATGATGCTATAACAATAGAACTAAGAATTAATTTTTTCATTAATATCCTCCTGATATTATTTTTTGTTGATAGTGTTATTATGCTAGAAATCTAGAGTTAAGATATTCAAGATTTGTTCAAGAATAAAGCCGAGTCAACAACTGCGCCGCAACATAGTCTAATAAAGCTTGAAGATTGATATGCACCAAGGTTTAATAAAAAAAAATTAAGCGAGAGTCTAAATTATGAGAATATTAATCGTTGATGATGATATTTTTTTTACAAATAATCTTGATAAAGCATTGAAGGGCAGAGGATTCTACACAAAAAGTGCGTACTCACTTGCCGATGCATTGCAAGCCATCGATAATCACTCATATGATATCGTAGTTCAAGACTATAACTTGGGCATAAGTAATGGACTTCAAGTTCTGAGCCGACTAAAACAAAACTTTACTCCTCCCAAATTTATACTCATGACAGCTCACTCTTCAAAAGAGCTAGCAATCGCGGCTGTCAATTGTGGAGTTGATAGGTTTATTGAAAAGCCTTTTAGAGTTCTTGAACTCATAAGTATGATTGAGAGCCTATCCCCACCTGCGACGAATACTAGGATTTTAAATCCTTCTATGAGTTCAATTAAAATTGATGGAGTTGAAACAAAGTTGACTGATATTGAATTTAAAATTTTATCCCTTCTTCTCAAATTTCCTGGCAAATTAATTTTTAAAGAAGAGTTACATCAGCATATCTACAACAATGATATAAAAGCAATAAACGCTGTCAATACACATATATCCAATTTAAGAAAGAAGCTACCGAGTCTCAGCGACGAAATTGTTTCTATTAGGGGCAAAGGCTATATTTATGAGGTTATTACCTAAATATATCAAAAATGATGAACAAAAAGACGCTTTTATAGCAATGCTTTTGTATATATCTTGCACAAGCATATTCTTTTTATATGAACAAAGATTAATACACAGTGACTTAAAAATTATATTTTTTTTCTCAAAGATTACACTAATAATACTTGCTCTACCTGTTATGTTTTATTTAACCAGAAAACCTAAGAGCTCTCTTCATCATTTTTTAGTCTGCTTACTAGTCACTCTTTTTTCAGTTGTTGGAGAATTATTTTCTCCCTTATATTTTTTTGCATTCATCGTCTGTACACTTGGAATTATTCTTTTTTACAGACCGAAACCTATAATATTCTTTCCTGTAATCCTCTTCGGTGGTATTTCCATTTTGACCATACAGTTCCAAAAATCTCAAGGTGCTTTTCCCTTAGCCAGAGAAGAAGATATAGGCGATTATATCATCATCTTTGTTGAATTTTTTGCAATATTTTTTTATCTATTCAAGGGGCATTCGATAACTCGCCAAAATGAGATGGAGTTTCGAGAAAGGTTCTCACTTATTGGAAATGAACTAAATATTTTTGCTCACAATATAAAAGGACTCTTATCGTCTCAGTTTATAATAGTCGATAATATTGAAGATGGGCTTAGAAGAAATATCGATATTAAAGAATCTGTCGAATCGGCTCAAAAAAATTTAAACGACATACATCTTTACCTCAATTCTTTTAATTTGATCGCTAATACTAACCTTCAGAGCATACAGATCTTTGATGCAGTAGAGAAAGTAATCCAATTGTTAAAGATTTCACCAAATCAATATAAAATAGAAGGAGCGCGAAAAAAATCGATAAATATCATCCAACAAGACTTTGAATCTATCCTAATAAGTATTCTTTCAAACAGTGTAAAGGCTCTAGCCTCTTCACAAAATGACTCACACAAAATTTTTATAAGAATTTTAGAAGATAAGCTTACGATCAATTCACCCTTTTCTAGTCAGTACAAGTCAAATTCAGGAATCGGAGAGAAAATCGCTACAAGCCTTGCAGAGAAACATGACTTAAGATTAACAAGCTTTTACAATGATTCTCTGTATGAGACGACACTAGATTATAGTAAAATTGCCTCAGTACCTGGGTATTAAAACTAGTTTATACAATAAATATAAAGTTTGAATTTTCTGTAATTTGAGAAAAATATAGATTTATGGCGGGGCCTGAGGGATTCGAACCCCCGACCAATTGGTTCGAAGCCAACTA
This sequence comes from Halobacteriovoraceae bacterium, assembly GCA_963719505.1. Classification (GTDB taxonomy): domain Bacteria; phylum Bdellovibrionota; class Bacteriovoracia; order Bacteriovoracales; family Bacteriovoracaceae; genus CAKZJW01. The sequence continues at coordinate 1,105,774 of CAVRCF010000001.1, read as the reverse complement.
CTCTATCCAGCTGAGCTAAGACCCCGTGGTGATTGTCTTTATACTTTAATCTTTTTGAGATAATCTCTCAATAGCAAATACTAAGATAAAGCCAAAAATCATAAGACCCAGTGCAGTTAATACAGTTGCATCAAGCTTGTGGGGTATAATATTCGCCTCAGATAGTACGTATGTTTTACCTCTTATAACCTTTGACTCCAACACTTCTTTCCATGGCCATATCTTCTTTAATGAACCAATCATAAAACCCGTTAAGCAGGCCATCATTGTATTTCGATAATGCTTTAATAGATAATTTAGAAGCTTTGAAAAAGATAAAATGCCAACGAGACAACCGATGGAAAAGACACCAATACTGAAAAGATTATCTCCCACAAAGGGACTCTTTAGAGCGCCTGTAATAAAGGCGTATTTTCCAAGAATAAGAAGAAGGAATGACCCACTAATACCAGGCAAAATCATAGCACAAATGGCGATGGCTCCGGAGAAAAAGAGATAAAGAGGTGAAGAAGGAGTTTCTACAGGTATGAGAGAGACAACCCCTACCCCAACGACGACACCTGAGACGAGGGACATTATATTTTTTGGACTTTTAATATCATCGATTTGTTTACCAATATAGATGATTGAGGCGATGATTAAACCAAAAAAGAGGGACCATGTCTGAACAGCATAATTGTTCATTAAAAAATGCATAACCCTACTCATTGAAATAATGGCAATCCCAATTCCAAATAATAGAGGTGCTAAAAATTTGAAGTTAATATGTTCAAGACTTTCTTTTATTTTAAAAGAAAGTATGAGTTTTAAAAATGTTGTATTAACTGAACTTATAGATGCGATAAGCCTGTCATAGATACCCGTAATAAAGGCTACCGTACCACCTGAGACTCCTGGAACGATATCGGCTAAGCCCATAGCAAAACCTTTAAGCATTAAAACGAGCATCTTATTCCTCTAATTCTTTTTCGACGTTGAGAAGCTCATCAATTTCTTCGATATCAAATTCTGTCAGGCCATAAGGATTGTCTTTATCGTTAAGATCTTCATCAAGATAACGTTTACCAAAGTTTTCTTCTATTTCATCAAGAGACTCTTGTTGATTATAAAGAAGGCTTTTCTCCATGGTATCAAGATTCTGATTCTCAAGAAGCTTGTCTTCATCAAGTCTTGCTTCGTTTAGCATTTTTTCAGCCGTCTCAATTTCACTTTCAAGTCTCTCTAGTGATCTAAGATCTTTCTCACCTTCAGTCATAATTGATTTTTCACGTTCTTGTCTCTCTAATTCTGCGAGTTCATCTTCCGTAAATTGAATCTTATCCGCTTTATCTAGTAACGAGTCATTAAGATCATCAATATTTAATTCAACATCTAAATTTTCAAGAGCTTGATCCTCAAGCCTCGAAGCTTCCCCAGACTCTATTCTTGACTTTAAATTAAGGGCCCTTGCTGCAGCTTCTTTTGTCTTTGTAATGGCAAGATCCCCAATGAGGAAGTCTCTTACACTTTGACTGATGAGAGCTGTTGCAAAGTTATCAGTAAGACTGATGACAATAGCTTCTCCATTTTTATAGGTTGGGTTATCTGAAATATTTTTTCCAGTTCCTCTATCTTTAAATCCGTATATTTCAAAAACATTACCCATCTCTACGCCGTCAGCACGACCACGATCCAAATAAACAACATCTCCAAAAGAGGCAACATCACTTCTTTTTCTAAAACCAGCGATAAGAACAGACTCTATAAGTCTTGAGTTGAATGTTTTAGTTATTCTTTCAATTTTTGGTGTGTAGACAGTAACTCTATCATTTCTTGCTACAAGTCCAGAAGACTCAATAATTTCACAATTCCAAAGATCATCTTGTTTATTGATTGTTTGAATACTTCCAACGATTGTATATTTAGTTCCCGTTCTGTCAGAGTTTCTATGAGAGACTTGCCCTTCAGATTTATAGATGGAGAACTTGTCGCCTTCCACGACATTAATGCTATCATCAAACTTAATATAAATTTTATCGTACTTATTAAAAATTCCCTGCTCAGAGATAGCTGAATCTACTTTACCAAAGTCTTGAACAACATTTGTGGAGATGAAGGTATTTAAGTAAAATCCTTCTTTGAAGTTAAAGCTAACTTTTGCATTCTTATCAAAACCAGAGTCGTCGTATTGCTCTGTCGGTATTTCTATTTCAAAATCAGGCCTTGGTGGCTCATAAGCTTCGTATTCTTTGATGAGGCTTTGATTACTAATTTGTTTTAAGTCTTCGTCAGTTTCAAGTGATGAGTATTGAACAAAAACATTTTCTTCTTTAAGCTTCTCTTTTTCTATCAACCAATCAGGTTTTGCATCGTCTCCCCATTTATCAAATTCATTGTCTCTAGTGCCACGTCTATTTTTGTTCATACCAACAATCTGGCCATTTTGGGAAACGGAAATGGAAGGCAATGAGTTTGCAGACCCTGTGCTAAAAGACAGAATCATACCTGGCTCAATCTCATGAGGATTTGTAATATAAGGGTTTAGTGACCATATTTTTGAGTAGTAAAATCCGGAACCAAAGATACGTTGAGAAATTTTCCAAAGCCAATCACCTCTGACAACGGTGTAAGAAGACTTTGAGCTAACAGAGGCAATTTCCTTCCACTCATTTACTGGTATTTTACCTTGCATATTTTTTGCGACTTCTAAAAGTTCTTTTTCTTCGCGACCAACATCAAAAATTAAAAGGTTTCCCTTATCATTGGCCCCCATAATTTTGGGTTTTGTGCCTTTGTTCAATTCATTGGCAATATCTTTTGCATCCTCTTCCGGAAGTGTAAACTCGAGATCACCCAAGTCATCTTTCAAGGATTCAAGTTGATCTTCATTGCTCGTTTTAGATGGTTCAGCAATGGCATTAACTGACTTTTCCTCGGGAAACTCTTCGAGAAGAAGCTCCATATCCTCTGGGTCCTCTAGTTCTAAGTCTAGGGGAACTTGTGAGTAACCTTGCAAAGACAAGGCTAATCCCAGTAAAATAAATGTATTTTTCAGTTTACGATTCAAATACTTCCTAGCTTTGGATTCCGAAGAAATCTTTTAACATTGATTGATATCTTAATTTTTTATCCGTTAGACCAAGGCCATCCGATGATTCAGCTGCCCCTCTTAGTGCATCTAAAACTTTTCCAGAGAATGCATTGGAAGTAATGACTTTTTCAAAAACTTGGAGAGAGAGATCGTATTGATTTTTATCGAGATAAATCGATCCAATCTCCATGCGCGCTCTCACTTGAATTTGCTCGAAGTTGGACTTTTCCAAGAATTGGAAAATCCTTAAAGCATCGTCAACTCTTCCGCTGTCTTTAAGCGCCATAGCTTTTTTGTATGTCTTAAGTTCTCTTGAAATTGAGCCTGTTTCCACATCAGAAGAGAGCTTCTCGACTTCGTTGGCAAGGCCACCATCACCAAATACATCGACGGTCTCAGTGTTTGAGTTATTAATAACGGGTTTACTTGCCTGAGCTGTCGACTTCGAGAGTTCATCAATTTGATCAAAACTCGGCTTCGTCTCCATGCTTTGCTGGGTTAAAGCTTCATTTTTATCTGCGAGGTTATTGTATTTTGCTAAAAGATCATTGTATTGTTCACGCTTAACCCACTTGGATTCTACTTTTTGACGCTCACTTGCCTGTTTAGCTTCTTCGTCATCAATTAATTTTCTAGAAGACTCAATCCATGATGAACAGCCAGAAGTCGCTGATAGTGCGGCGAGACATAAGGATAGCTTTACAGTTGATTTCATTTTATAGTCCTCCATGACTACTAGCGGTGAAAATGCGCTGCTTTATATATTATTTTAAGGCTTGAGAAGATGCTAAGTCAATGTTATTTAACGATCTATGGAAAACAGCGACAATATCGAAACATTTATCACGACTAAAAAACTCAGACAAATCGTTATCAGTCTGGAAAAAGCCCATTCAAGCTTCTTTTACTTTACCATGGAAGCCAACGACAATATTGCTTTTTATTCTACCCTACCGGGGGAGAAAAGCTCTGGCATCAGGCAAGTGAAAATCACCGTGACACCAGAATTGTCAAAACAGATGGATCAAATTTTTGAACATTTTAAGTTGAGATATCCGCTTGAGATTGTTTCAGACGAAATAATTACAGATTCTCTTTAATAAAATTAAGAACATCATCGTGATGTGATTTAGTTTTAACCTTATCCATAATTTCTACAAGTTTCCCCTCTTTATTGATAATAAAAGTCTGACGTAAAATCCCATCATACTTTTTTCCCATAAATTGCTTTGGACCCCATGAACCATATTTGTCTGCAATCTTGTGGTCCTCATCCGATAAAAGAGTGAAATTGAGATCTTGCTTGTCTTCGAATTTTTTTAATCTTTCAAACGGATCTGGGCTAATGGCCAAAACTTCTGTCTTAACTTTAGCAAAATCTTTTTTGTAATCTCTTATTCCACAAGCCTGAACCGTGCATCCTGGAGTCATCGCTTTGGGATAAAAATATACGACGACATTCTTTTTCCCTCTAAAGTCTTTCAGAGAGACCTTATCTCCATTTTGATCTTGTAATGTGAAAGCTGGTGCTAAATTTCCAATTTTTGGTAAAGACATTCTAACTCCTTATTTTATTTTTTATTTAAAAACTATCTCTTCTCTTTCTAATATCGATAAAAATTTCTCGAATTGTATGATCTTTATATTCAGGTCGTTTTTGCAGTTCATTTAGTCTGAAAAAAGGATTAATCTCTCTTTCATCTGCAATTGTAGTATTTATAAACTCTCGGTCTAAATCTTGAGACTTTCTTTTTTCCATTAAGTCTAAAACTCTCTGATTATCTGGCTCTAAGTTAATCGCAAACTCTAAATTTTTGAGTAAATAGTCGTGTCCAGGGTACAACTTTAAATGATCTGAAAGGTTTTGAGATAACCAATTAATCGTTTCGAAGTGAGTCTCTACATCTCCTCCATTTTTGCAATTGCCTACTCCAGCATTAAACAGAGCATCGCCTGCTATAATACCAAACTCTCCTCTACTGTCCTTTAAAAGAAAGCACTTGTGCTCACTCACGTGTCCTGGCGTATCTAATGCTTTGAGAGTCTCAGATTCGGTTAGTTGAAAGACTTCTTTGTTTTTAAGTAAAACCTTCTGAGCTTGAGGAAGCTTTAGAAAGGCTTCGTTGTCTTTTATATGATCGTGATGAAAGTGTGTATTGATTAGATATTTGGGTACTAGTCCTGTCGATTGACTCAAAGGTAGAGTCTGAGATAAATCTAGGGGATCAATAAATATGGCCTCTTTGGTCGTATCGCTGTAGATTATGTAGTTATAATTTCGCAAAGGATTATTCATAAATTTTTGAATGACTTGCAAAAAGGACTCCCGTGATTAATTCAGACGTTATTCTTTCAATTTTTTACTATCTTGCCACCCTTGGCCTAATTATAAAAGTAATTCTTATCTTGATAAATATCAGACATATTAAGAAAAATCAGTCATTGGTTCCTTCCCAGTTCTCAGATTTTATTAACCTTGCAGATCATCAAAAAGCTGCGTCATATTCCATAACAAAACTTAAATTTAGTATCGCAACCACTTTTTATCACTTTGCTTTACTCCTCGCATGGCTTCCGTTGGGTGGAGTAAAAAAGCTCAATGAATTGACCTCAACTCTAAGTAGTGACCCCCTTTATCAAAGTTTGTATTTTTTTGGTGGCTTTTTACTCATATCTATTTTCTTGAATATTCCAGAGTCCATTTACTCAACTTTTGTTATTGAGCAAAAATATGGATTTAATAAAACAACACCAAAAATTTTTATTGCTGATCTCATAAAACAGTTTATTTTATCCATTGTTTTAATGACTCCACTGTTACTTGGTATTCTCCTTTTTATCGAGAATTTCGAAAAAACTTGGTGGGCCATCAGTTGGGTATCTCTAGTTGTTTTTCAGTTTATTCTTATATGGGCTTATCCAAAATTTATCTCTCCTCTTTTTAATAAGTTTGAAAAATTAGATGACGAAAACTTAACTCATCAGATTGAAAAGTTAAGTGATGATATTGATCTCGAGTTTAAAGACTACTATGTCATGAATGCATCTTTAAGAAGTTCTCACGGTAATGCCTATTTTACTGGTTTTGGAAAAAATAAACGAATCGTTTTTTTTGACACTCTTTTAAAAAGTCTTACGCACTCAGAAGTGATAGCTGTCTTGGCCCATGAACTAGGACACCTCAAAAAGAAACACATTATGAAGTCGATGGTGATGAGTACAGTATTTACGGGTGTGGGCTTTTATTTATTATATCTAGCGGTTGAACTAGATTCTCTCTATGATGCCTTTGCCTTGCAACAGTCTTCTCATATTACTATTATACTTTTTATTTTTCTTGTTCCACTAATGACCTATTTTTTCACACCTATTGGAAGCTGGCTTTCACGAAAAAATGAGTACGAGGCCGATCAGTTTGCCACGCATTTCGCTGATGGCCAAAAGCTTATTAGCGCTCTTTTAAAAATGTATAAGGACAATTCAAGTACTCTTACACCAAGTCCAATATATACAAAATTCTATCACTCTCATCCGCCTGCTATCGAGAGAGTCAAATTCATTAAAACGCTTATGAATAAATAGATTCTAGAAGTGAATCTTTCAAAAATTTCATATAAGGCTTTTTAAATTTGCCAATTTCATTGTGGAGTTCGTGATAGCCATCTTTAACTTCTAGAAGACTCGCATTTTTCTCTGTCTGTTTAAAATAATCAATGGCCCGATCTGGGTCAATAAGTTTGTCCTTGGTTCCAACTGCGACATAAAGAGGACATGATACTCTCAGCTTTCTGGAGAAAACCTCTTTAGACTCAGCAAGAATACTAAAAAAGAGTTTTGTTTCAATTTTTAAACAGTTTTTTGGATCCCTTATATAAGCTTCGTACACTCTTGGGTCGTGAGATAGCTTCTTTATATCCAACATTCCTCCTAAAGCGATAGAGAAGCCTAGTTTACTCAAAGTTTTACTGACTCCCAGTGGAGCAAGATGAAAAAAGCTTCCCAAAGCACCAGGGGCAGCAACCGGTGGTCCGCTTAAGAAAACTTTCTCTGGATAAAAGTGAGTGCTCGCTATTTTTTGCATGTATGAAGCCGTAATCAAAGCCCCCATCGAATGTCCAAAAAGGATATAGCGCTTCATCTGAAATTTAGTTTTTAAATAATTTAAAACGACATCGAGGTCTTTTGTGTAATCTGTAAAAGAGTCAACACTCACCCTTTTCCCATCACTATTGCCATGACCCCGAAGATCGTAGCGGCAAATATTAAAATATTGTAAGAAGTTTCGATCCATATACGAGTGGCGATCAGAATGCTCCCCCAGGCCATGAGTAATAACCAACCATACGGGGCTTCCGTTTTCCACAATTGACGCCTCTAGCTTTAGTCCATCAAAGGTTTCAATTTTTTCTTTTTCAGCAATCATTTCTTCCCCTTTACAGGTGTTATCTTTCTGCCATAATAGTCTGATGTATTGTCCAGTCTGTTTAAATCCTACATTAAAAATTGCTCATCGTGGAGTGGTTAAAGTTTCGTTTAATGGAAAAGCTAAGCCGACGAGTCAATTTATCTTCAATCTCCAGTCCGATAGCACTGCTCAGTTAATAACAGCTTTTGAAAAGGTTTTAGACGAGTATTTTTCTTGGTATTCGACTTTCACAAATCAAAGCACGATTAGAACGATTGAGCTGACTTCATGTGATTTTGTTTGTTCGGAAGGGTGCAAATTGACGCTCAATCACATGATTAGTGCTCTCGATATTATCATTCCGAAAGCTGAGTTTAAAGCCTCAGTAGAGAAAGTCGCTAAAACCCATGCTACCCCTGTTGAGTTACAGAGGTAACTCCAACTTCACTTCAATTTCAAGATATCCACTGTAGCGAAAGTCATTTGGATCAAGATTATTAACAGAGAAGTAAGTATCAAACTTAATATTTGTCGACTTTTTTAACATGGGAACAAGATTGATAGGGTTAACCTTAACATCAGTACACGTCAAAAGCGTACAACCCTCTATTTCATAAACGCCGATATCTCTTATGGATTCTTCTTGTTCCGTTATTGTTTTGAAAAAGAGATCTCTTTGCTTCTCTGAGTGAAGTTCGATAAAAAGACTTTTCCCTAAGAATGTTAAATCTTTTACAGAGGACTTGAAGGCTTTTCTTTTAAAAAAGCTCTTTGTCTCCAGAATACTTTCAGAGTCAATTCTTGCGATAAAGTTTTTTCCACTGTCTCTAACATTTCTTCTTTGATTGAGCTCTCTTAGTCTTTTTCTGTTCTCTTTGTTATCTAATTTTGCCACATTCAAATCATAAAAAACTTCATTCTTCACTTCACCAGTCTCTTTGCTGACATAGTCCATAAAGTCTGTAGGCTGTTTTCCCCAGGCTTTGTTAACATACTCTTTAAAAGATTCTGAGCTTAAACTCTCAGGCTGAGGTATATCGAGAAAAGCCAAATCCTCAGGGTTTTGAATCGTCGAAATATTTAAGAAAAACTTTTCTAAGAAAAAAAGTGTTGAAGGGCTATTCTCATCAGCGACCTTACAAGTTGAATCATTAGGATCACAGGGCTCGATAGCAAAAAATAATTTTTTTATTTTTACTGACTTGATATAGTCTGTATCAATTTCAGGGAACCCATCGTAGTTGGTTGAAAAACGGTAACGGTTTTGAACCCCTAGCCTTAAACCTAGATTATAGAGCTTTAACTTAAAAGCTGTTTTTAATCTTTTAAGAAAACCAACTTGAGACTCGGGAAGGTCTCCTATTTCAGTATTATCAACGGGATTAAGAATATCATCTGCAGTGTACCTAGATAAAGTATTTTGAGTCATTGGAATCTTTATAGGTAAAGTCACAATTTTACTTCCCGTGGATTTGGAGTCAAATCGTTCTGAGAGCTTTTGAGCACTCGCTAAAGGCTTAATATTACTGTCTTCTTTGCAAGATACTAAGAAAGATAAAATTAAAAGTGTGGATAATAAATATTTCAATGTCCCTCCGGTTGAACCACCATCATAGGGGATCTAGAGAAAAATCAAAACGAATAACGCTGCAGCGTGTCATAGTTACATTGACTGTCCACAATATTGACAGCATGTTAGTTTTACACGACGCGTTATTTTTTCCGTGAATAAACTCTCTTTCGCCCCTACAATGTTAATACATTAAACATTTGGAGAGATGGAAAGTGAAAAACAAAAAATCATTAATTTTTTTAGGAGCCCTATTTTTATCAAACATGGCATTCGCTCAGTATTACAAGACTTTACCTAAGGGTGTAAGGCTTGGAGTTTACAGAAATGTAAAATCCCAAGTCGATTCAACTTATAATAAAACGAGTAACGAATCCCCATTATCCTATCAAATTGAAGCCAATGTAGATTTTCTTGAGTCCATCGAAAATGAGACAATTCAGACCGCTCTCGCCCTTCTGAAGCCCTACCCAAAGGCATACGAGAACCTAAATCTTGGTGAGTACAAAATCGACGCTAAAGCTGATGTTGAAGTTGATGGGTATGGATTTGCTTACGGTGTTACTAATAAAGTGACAGCCTATATGATTATGCCGATCTATAAAGCCAATGTAAAAATGAACTACAAAAGAACCAAGTCTAATAGTTACGACACTATAGCGAATAATCTTCAAGACAATACCAATGACGATTTTGCCCAAGCCATCGGAACATTTGTAGATCAATACTCAGATAAATTAGATGTCGATAGTGGATTTCTTCAAAGCTTAGTTGTCAACGGGCTTGGCTACGATGAAGTTGGTGACTGGCAAGGTGAAGGGCTTGGAGATGTTGAGCTTGGAATTATGTACAACTTTCTAACGACAAATAAATACGGCTTACTTTTAAGTGGTGGAACAGTTGCTCCTACGGGGAGAACAGACGATCCAGATATTATTCAAGATATCAATTTTGGTGACGGACAATGGGACATCTTTACTGAGTTTGGAGGAAGCTACCACCTATCAAGTAAATTTGTTTTCAATTCTTTCTATCGCTATACTTATCAGTTTGCTACAGATAAGAGTCTCCGTGTTCCTTACAGCGCTGATGTAAACTTTGGAGATGAGAAGCAAAGCTACAAAGAGAAGCTGGGAAATAAGAGTCTTTTTCATCTCTCAACAGATTACTATGTTAACGACTGGATTCTCTTTAATGCAGCTTACGAGTATGAGTCAATTGATGAAGCACAGTACACAGCGAGAAATACAGACTACTCTTACTCAGAGAACTACCTAGCAGCAAGCACTGGTTCAGAGACCCATAATGTAAGACTTACGAGTGAATTCACAACGGTAGGCCTTTACCAGCAAAAGAAGTTCGTTCTACCTGCGGCAGTAAAATTTATTTACCAGACCATGCTAGAGGGAACTAACACGGCCAAAGTAGATAGATATGAGGTTGAATTTAGAATGTATTTCTAGATTTTGAGCTTGTAGCCCATGCCCCAAACAGTCTCAACTAAAATACTTGCTGGCTTTATCTTCTTCCTAAGAGAAAAGATATGCACGTCAATATTTCTGTCAGTCATTTTCTCTTCAGAAAATTGAGATATTAGTTCCTCTCGAGACACAGGCTTTTCTAACTTTTCGTAAAGATAACTAAAAATAATATACTCTCGTTTAGTTAAAGAGATGGTAAAATTATTCTTCAAAAATGAGCTTGCTTCAGGCAGAAGTCGAATTTTTCCATCTGATTCCTCACCTGCATTAATCAAAGAGAGTCTTTTCAAACTATTTTTTGCCTTTTGAATTATTTCATCAAGAAAATACGGTTTCTTTATGTAATCGTCAGCTCCACGAGTTAGACCCTCTAGAACATCCTGATTTTCCGTAAACTTAGAAAGCATAAAAATTGGTGAAATTCCGTCTTTTTTTCTGATGTTAGAGACAATCTCTATTCCAGGTTCGTCTGGAAGACTCCAGTCGATGATGTATAACCCATGAAAGTTATCATCCTTATTCTTGTAATAATCTTGAGAGCTTTCAAACCCTCGCACTTGATAGCCCGCTTTCGATAAAGAATCTACAATAGACTCCCTATTTTGCTGCTCATTCCCAATAACATACACTGATTTAACTTCAACCATAGCAACTCCATTTCAACTACATAATAACAACCACTTGGATGTGGATTTAACGTATGTAAATAATACAGGAAAATTCAATAAATTTAAAGATTAACTTAATCTGGACAGTTTTTACCGAATTGCGTAAAAAGTGTTTGCAACGCATAGCATCAAGGTGTATAGTTATCATACTATTATAGTCAGATTTTGTAGAAGGATTCAACAAAGACTTAATTAATCCGAGGTGAAAACGTGAAACAGACGAAAAAAAGTCGAAAAGAGTACAATCCAAACTTAGGCTTCATTGGGAATGCCGAGGTCGTAGTCTCAAATTATCTTTTTAGTGCTAAAAAGCTGCGCTCAGCCTACCTACACGCCAAGCCAGTGGCCAAAAGAATTTTAGATCATGAGGTGAGCACTCATTTTCAAGAAAGTAAAAAGCTCACTAAGTTTCTAAAAAACAGAGACTTAACCTTCTCTAAAAAAACCGCAAAAGGATATAAAACCTTCGTTGTACCTTGTACAACCACTGTTGTTCCCGTTCAAAAATCACTTTTTAACGATGTTGAAGAAGCCGCTCAAAGACTTATGATTTCTTTAAGATCAGTATTACAAGATATTTATGGGTCTGAGTCTCTTGAGAGCTCGGCCTTCGTTCAATCACTTCCTGAAGCCGTTCGTAAGATCTTTATCGAGTCCATCAAGGATTCATCGTCTTATTATCCACAGCTTCATCACAAAAATATGAAAGACTATCCGTTCTTGGACAACGTGGGATTAGATTTAGTCTTAGTGGAAGATTATCTTCAGCAAACTGCAGACGTTCCAAAACTCATCGCAAAGAATAAAGACAATGAACTTCCTGGACTTCCGTTTAGAATTCTAGAAATAAATGCTGGCTCCCCTTCAGGAGCTTCAAACAATATGAATATGCTTGAGGGAATTTACAAGCAAAATCCAGAGATCTTAGACTCTCTTGGAAAAGTAATGCCAAACGATCACTTTAAGATTTTAGGAGAGACCTACAAATCTCTTGGTGAATCTTGGACTGGAATCACTGACGGTGTCCAAATTATTCTTCCACCGGGAGGACAAAATGGTGCTGCACCTGAGATTCATCAGCTCGCGGCTTACTCAGGACTTCTATATACAGATCCCGACCAACTATACCAAGATAAAGACGGTTATATTCGCCTAAGAACTATTGGTGAAAACAATCCTATCGTCACGGCTATCTACTCAAGAGTAAACGCTGACTCAGCCCTCTTTAATCCAGAAAAAGGTCTTATCTTAAGAGACCCAGACTCGGGTGAAAATATTTATTTAAGAGATGCTTTAAAAATTGGTAAAAATGGAAGAGCTTCAATCGTAAAAGATGAAAATGGAAAACCAGTTCCACTTCAGTCTGCGTATACTGTACCAGGTGCTATTGATGCTGTTTTAAATAGAAGACTTTATATGGGTGGTCTGAATAGAATTATGGATAACAAAATTATCCTTGCAACTCTAACTCACTACGCTCCAAAGTTTTTCGCAAACGATATAGAAAGTGCGGGTCTGAATCCTAAAGGTGTAAAAATTCTTCCTCCACAAACTTTACCTCCTACGAGAAAGTCAGCTGAGATTATTGCAAACAACCCTGACGAGTGGGTTGTCAAAGCACCAGACTCTGCAGGTGGACAAGGAATCTATATTTTAAAAACTCTTTCAAAGACGGTAAAAAAAGAGATTCTGGCCGAGATTAAAAAGAACCCAAGTCAATATGCTTACCAACAACTTGTTAAGATTGGTAGAATTCCAGTCGCTGTTGAAAGAAAAGACGGATACCGATTCGCAAACTTAGCAGCAGATATAAGAATGTGGGTTTTCTTTGGTGGTGGAAAAAATGCGAAGCCAAGAATCTCTCACAATGCACTTGTTAGATATGCTCCCCAAGAAAGAGGAGCAATGAGTTCAATCGTCAACACATCAGCAGGTGGTGGTTATGCTCCATTTGTTATCGTGGACGACACAAACAATAAAGACTCTGTGACGCCAAGAGAATTGGCAAAGCCCAAAGTTCCAAAACAAATGAAACATGAACTACCAGTGTTTGTAGCAGCTTCTCTTGTTCAAATTGGAAGAATGCTAAGACAAGCGACAACTCTATTAGAGAAAGAGACGACTTCAGCTTATCAACTTTTAGGGCTTTCTATTGGGATGAAAATTCAGCTTAAAGAAGTTTTATCTTATTTGAACCCAAGAGTTATTGAAAGTGTTTATAAAATCATCGACCTTCTTGAAGCAAAAATTGATAAAAAGGCTGTTGCGAAATACTACGTTCAAATCAATAAATATCAGGCTGATATCGTTAGCCTTCTTCAAAAACATGAGCTTAGACTGTCTAAAGTTAACGTGAGAGATATCATTGATAATATTAGTATTCTCAACACTGACGTTTCTTCAACCTATTATAGTGAAGAGCAAAGAGCGCTAGACATCGTCATGGTCATGGAGCTTAAAGCTGAAATTAAAAAATTAAATATTTCTGATAAAAATGTTCGAAATGAACTCAACAAACTCGTTCGTTCAATTGATAAGTCTGCCAAGTTAGAATTCCCTGAATCGATTTTATCAAATCGTTCTAAGAAAGTGGTTACAGACCTTCTTGAGCAATTATGTGAGGGGTCTATTCAAAGACTAAGCAAGTCTCCAAAGACGGCTGAGTTTGCAAACGTTTTTAGAAAAGAGACAGACTTTAATGAACTAGAGTATGAGACTCTCTACCTTGGTTCAAGAGATACCGATAAGAAGATCGCCATTGCCACTCAAAGTGAAATGCGCTCTGGAACTCTTCTCACAGATTCTGACTATATCTCTGATGAGTTGAAAGCTGCAAGAAAAGACTGGATCTCAGTAGAGCAAAACGCAAGACTTCTTGGAAAGAAAGACAAGATGGTCTACCTGGCGAAGAAAAGAGCTGAACACTTTAAAAAGCATCCAAAGATTGCAAGATATCAAGATCTTTTAAACTCGAGCTATACATCAAAAGAGAATTTAATTGAACTTTTGGATATCGCTCCATACGCAAAATTTAATATTGAAAATTTTGCGAAAGAGAGAAAGATATCAGTTTCTGATGTTTTCACAAATGAATTGAAGCCAGACAGAATCTCAATCTTAGACTCTAAGTCTCTAAGAAACCACAAGCTTTGTCATAGAGAACATGCTGGTGAATGCTTTGCTAAAAAGAAAACATCTCATGGTCTTTATTCAAACAGTGATATTTATGTTTGGCTAAGATCAGAGCTCGATCCGTTCACCATGATCTATACAGCTGGTCATGAGCTTGTGCACTATCAGCAAATTAAGCACAGTATGCTCGCTGAAAAGCGTGCCCTTAAAGATGGTGGACTCTCAGCGGCTAAGTTTCTTAACTATTATGGAAACTTTTTAGGAGCAAATAAAAGAACTCTTGATGCTGACTCAAACTTCGATATGAAAGCGGAAAGAAAACCTCTTTACGGCTATGCTGATAAGCTTGGTCAATCACCAGAGTCGATGGTCATAAGAGAGTTAAGAATGTCTCTTAAGCGCGGTGATCTCACTTGGGAGAAAAAACTAAATAAATACGGATCTCTCTTTGGCTACATGATGCCAAATGCTGCTGCAACGAGAGTTAAAGCTCTTCAGGAAGTTATTCCGGCTTTGGAAAATGCAAAAAATATCACTTTTGCAACTGAACTGGGCTTGGAGATAAATCTAGACGCAGTGATGAGTGCAATGCCAGCAGCCAATAAATCGCAAATCAATGAATACAGAGGACTTGTGATGAAAGCTGTTCGCTCGGCAACAGCTGACTGGGAAGCTTTAAGAATCATAGCAACTCATCAGTATCATGGTGTTAGTTTTCATAGAGCAGAAAGAGACTTTGAAAATTTAAAACTAAAACCGACTGTTGCAACAATCAACGTTGGTGGAAGTTATAACCAAACACAACAGTAACTAATTCGGCGAAAGCCGTAATAAATAAAAGGAAATGAGACTATGCGTGCTCAAACGTATATTCACATATCCGACCTCGTGATTAAGTCGGCTAAGACTCTGGATGAGCGCTTAGCCGACCTATTAACCATCAAAGGTGGACGAGATCTGGATTTATGTGATCTACAGATTTTCGACATTCATAATTCGAACGGTTTTTCGGGCCACAATTATTGGGTAGATGATACTCTTATTGGTCAATTACAAATCGGTTCACTAACATCTGGAAACTATGTTATCTATAAACGCGTCTACCTTGAAGGTGAGATCAACGAAATCTATGACTATTATGACGTTGACGGTAACTTTAGTTATTCAGCGAAAACTCTAGACTGTGGTCTGGTTAATTACAGTTCTATCAATATGGAGCCTTTGAGCCCTTTTATCAATCACCTCTACAATATTATCAATAATGAGTACGACAAAGCTAAAACTGGTAATTCCATGACGGCAAGAATCGTTCTTATTGAGGGACTTTTAAACAAATATTACAAAGATCCTGACCTGACTCTTTCCATCGATAAAGGAAATAAGGATGATGCTGTCGTCAACATAGAAAATGAAATCTATAGAATTGAAGCCGACCCCGTTTTAACGTGGACTGAGCGCCAAAATATTTACGCTTCTCTCAAGGAAGTAAGATCGAAAATTATTGAGACGAAAAAGAGAGTTCATAAGTTAAGCTCTCTAAAGTATTCACTTCCTATTCTCTCTAAAGATGTCGTTATCAAGCTAGCGAGAATTAAAGCGAGACCTTTTAGTAATCTTAAAGGGCTAACCTATAAGTGGACCTTAGGTAAGTTTTTCTGGTTTATTAGCACAGTTAAAGAAAATCTTGGATACTCTGTTGCCCTAGCTATATACGGGCCTTTCACATTTTATTTTATTACCCAACCGATGAACCCTCATGCAATGTGGGCCGTGGGAAAGGTACGAAATGCTTACCTTTCAGTTGTTAATTCTGTCGAAAGTGTGACGACACCTGAAATTACGTATGAGAATACGGAAAAATTAGCTGAAGTTGTCGAGACGCAAAAAGTTCAAGATCAAGTATCAACTGGTCAATCAGCTGTAAGTTCGGCTAAGTCTACTTCGATTGTTCCCCTAGAGAAAATTTCTTGGGATCAAAGAATGACAAACTTCAAAGCGATGCAAATTGCCTACGAGTCCGATCTTGTTTTTGCTGCAAGAATGGGTCGCCTAGAACAGATGGAAACTCAGTTTAACTTTCCTTTAACAGCAGAGAGCGCCTATGCAGAGACGAAAAGATATCTTCGTAAAGTTAAATCGGACTTAGAATTCTTTAAGAATCTTGATATTAGATATAGAACATTCCTTCAAAAAGAAGTGACGAGAACACAGGAAGTGCAGGTTTATATTTGGAAGAAAATGGCCCAGTTTTTCTTGGATCATCCTTATATGTCTGTAGATGAGCAAAACGAACAAAAAGAGAGAGACTACTATGTTGGTAGAGCATTCGTTTTTATGGATGATCTTACAACTGAACTGTCGAAGAAAAATCTCTCTCAGACTCCTCTAACTCACGACAAAGTTAAAGCGCTGGCAAAGTTTTACCGTCAGTCAAAAGTGCGCCGTGCAAGTGTGATGAAAAACTTAAAAAGTAATTCAAAACTTTTTGCCTCTAATGATCTTTTTGACACAGATAGCTTTCGTGGCTATATGAAAGACCACTGGGAAGTTCTCTTTCTTCAACAAAATAAAAAGCAAGAGGCTTCATCTTTTGCACTGCAAACGTATAACTGGTCAATAAAAAATGCTCTTTGGACCCTTCAGTCTATCTACTCTGCCAAAAGAGAAGATATAAACAGCATGACCTATAAATTTAACTTAGATAATAAAGGGACATCTGCTATAACATCGAACAGTGAAACCGATGAACTTCTTGAAGCGATGATGCATATGTTAACAATTGAGTACGTTAGTATTAAAAAAGAATTTCAAAAGAATATGAAAAACGATGAAGAAGCAGTACTTAGAGAAAGACTTATCAATAATGCCAAAAACTATTTGTCTGAAAGAGATAAGCTTTTCAATAGTACGATTCAAGTCGCGGGAACAAACGATAGAGCAACGAAACAGATATAGGAGGCTAAATGTTTAATTTAAAAATGACATTTCTCTTTGCCGTATTATTTTCACTAAGTCTCTCGGCAAACGTTAATATCTCTCTGCTTAACTCAACAGTGGAAAAAGATGAGAGTTTTTCTACTCTTAAAAAAGTCGCATCGAACTTTTCATTTAATTACTTCGTTCAGTATGTCGGACGAAGTCTTTCCAATAAGTATCAGGATGGCGCTACCTATAATAGATTCGATGGTGGTACAACAGATAACGGTGAAAGACTCGACGCAACTGGATCAACCCAAGTTTTTCAATCATTTAAACTTGGATATAGACTTCCAAGAAATATGGTTCTCTCATATGGACTAACTTATCAAGATAATCTCAATGAAAATATAAACTTTAAATTCAATGGTGGTGGCCAAGGCCAAAGACAATATGGACGTTCATTCAATAATCATAGAGTCTCTTTATGGATACCAAGTGTTTATACCAATAATTCGATTAGTTTAAGTTTTAATACATTCGTAGAAAGACCTACAACAGAGGGGTCCCAGAATGCAGAAATGCAATATGGACTCGGAATACAACCCTCTCTTACTATTTTCTCAAGTGTACCTGGACTCTTTCATGGGATTAGAGCTAGCGTCCAAAGAGATTATTATAATAAAAATGAAACGAGTGCTTTCCATCCCGATTGGTGTAAAGAGCCAGGTTTTACTTGCGAGGGCGTCGATAAAATACCCGGTATAAAGAGAACAACTTTATTTGCCGCTATCGGCGGATACTTAAATTATATGATTACTGATAATACAACATTAAAGTCCAGTATTGAATTCGATTGGAGCCAAACTGGTGATGATGTAAATAGTCTCGATAGATTCAGTAATAACCTTGATGACGTCGCTAGTCTGTCAGTTGCCTATAATATTATGAAACAAATCACCGTTGAATCCGGAGTAAATTTTGCGGTAGAAAACGTTAGCATTGATAAGACTGCGATTTTTGGTTCATTAAACATCTCTATCTAATTCCTGAGTCTTACACTCGGTTGATTTTTTAATTTCACGTCCTAGACTAGTGTCATGAAAAAATTCACGACTCTATTACTAGTACTATTTTATACCACGGTATTGCATCGAACGACGACGCTATGTGCAGATATCAATCTTTTCGACCTCAATGAAAATTTAAATTCTATAAGAATTAAAGATCAAGGTGATATGAATACCTGCTATGCTCATGCAAGCAGTACAACTTTTAACCTTGAACAAGACGATCCAAAAGACTTTATTCATCCCTACTGGATTGCCTTTATTCACAAGAATAGACGCATCCACTGGAAGCCACAAAATCTAGATTTTTCATTTTTAACTTGGGCCCATAAAGACATTGAAAAAAATGGCGTCTGCGATATTAATTTTATCAATGAGAAATTAACAAAGCTCAAGTCTGGAGTGAATTATACTGACGATAAGCTTTTCTTTCTTTATAAAGAATTTTTTAAAGCAAAAAATGATTCAGACTCTTGGCAAGACAATATCAATAGTACTCTTAACCGTTTGAGTAAAAGCTCTGAAGACTATTCTTGGAATCGAACTCAAGTGGAAACAGTGCTTGGTGCTATAAAGGGAAAGACTAAAGATTTGAAACTCTTCCCTTTTCTAAAAGCTCATGTCTTTAATGGCTGTGAAGACAATCTTAGTCACTCTGTGCCCTCCCTCAAATCCTACGGCATGGGTATAGAATCAAATGATGTTCTTATAGACGTCATAACCTCAAAACTTTCCGAGCACAAGACTCTCTCTATTGGTCACTGTCCTGATGTTACTTATGACCCTGGATTTTTAAAAACCGATCCAATTGGATTCATGCCTAGAATATTTAAATCTTTTTCTACAAAGTGTGGAGCCCATTATGCCAATATTGTTGGGATTAGGAATCATCAAAATCGCTGTGAAATTCTTGTAAGAAATAGCTATGGGAAAGACTATTGGCCCGATAAATCGATTACATGTTTATGTGAAAATAAAGAAAGTGGTAAGAGATCTGACTGTACTAAAAAGTCTTTTGAAAAGAGAGAATCAAAAGTTTTAGGTTGTTGGGTAGAAGCGAAAAGACTGCTTGATTCAACTTATGAAATAAATGCTTATTAACCTTCTTCGCAAAGTTCTTTGCCAGATTTTTCGCACTTATCTTTAAGTTCACAAATATCGCAACCACTTTCACCCATTAGATTTGCAATGCCACCACAAGAACCTTTGATTGTTCGATTTGAAATGATAACCCCAATCGCTAGACCAAAAAAAGCGATTCCAAAAACAGCAACAGTAATTAACATTATATTCATAAAGACTTCCCAAAGTTTGTCGTCGATAGTTCTTTAAAACTCTCTTTATCTTTTACTAGAAAATACGCTTTGAGTCCAAGCTCATTTGCTTTTTCTAACCCTTTTTAGGCCCCATGGCCATAAGAGCTGTAGCCCAACCGTCGGCCTTAGCACAGTTTTCAGCTATCACACTCACCGAGACCAATTCATGCTGAATAGGCCGTCCTGTTTTTGGACTAATGGTATGTGAAAAGACGTCATTTCCATACTTTAGATAGTTTCTATAGCTACCACTAGTAGCAATGCTTTGATTATTTAAATTCACAACTTTTTGAATGGTTTGTCCCAAATTCTCAGAGGGCTTTTCAATTCCGATGGCCCAAAGACTTCCGTCGGGCTTCTTTCCTCTAGCACGAACTTCTCCACCAATTTCAACTAAGTAGTTTTTAAATCCCCTACTCTCCAAAACGAGCCCTACATCATCAACCCCTTGGCCTTTCGCAATAGAGGAAAAATCTAAATAAATTTTCGCTGATCGCTTGGATAACTGATTGCCTTGAATTGATATATTATCAATCCCTATAGATGACATCACTTGTTCAATGTCTTCATCAGTTGGTTTCTTTCTTTTGCCATCATGGGCCAAACCCCCAAAGATTTACTAGCGGGCCTACCGTAGGATCAAAGTAGCCATCAGATTCTTTACTAATTTTTTTTGATAAAAGAATCAACTCCTTCATAACAGGAGTAATCTCTACAGGTCCATCTAGGGCGTAAGTGTTGAGACGAGAGACCTCTGACTCTTTTATATAGGTTGAAAAGACTTGATTCACTTCTTTTAAAACGACTTCAATCTGCTTACTCATAAGATCTTCATCAATCTTTGAAGTGGCAATCTTCACAGAATAGTAAGTTCCCATGGTCGTGCCCTTAAAATCAAAAACTTTTGCCCTCTTAGAGCAAGAGAAAGACAAAAAGACAAATAAAAGAAAAACTATAGACTTCATAAAACCCCTAAATTGTGTAACAATTAACTATGTAACACAATTTTATCCCCTGGAGAAGTTTTGAAAAAAGGTAAAGTTATGATTTCTGTCGCGATTGTCCTTGTTATTGGTTTTGGGTACTTCAAGGGAATGGGTATCTATAGTGAAAAAAAACAAATCGAAACAGGTGTGAAAAAGGGAACTTTAATGGAGTGTCCTGATAAACCCAACTGTGTCTCGACGACGAACTCAGACGAGAAGCATGCCATTAAACCAATCGATACAATCCTCACACTAGAAGAAATAAATACAAAATTAGAGCAGTTTGGGCTCAGTCTGATTAAAACAGATGGTAACTACTCTCACTTTACTTTTAAATCTAAAATAATGGGCTATGTTGATGATATTGAAGTTATGCTCAATGGAGATAAACTCTCAATTAGAAGTGCATCGAGAGTTGGATATTCAGACATGGGGGCCAACAGAAAAAGAGTTGAAAAGATCAGAGATTATTTAAATAATTAAGCTACTCGTTATAGCCGACGTAGCTTTTGACAAGGATTTCTCCTGTCTCCAAATCAAGACGAGCAAAGTGATAATCAAAACCAAATCCGCCATAGAACTCCGAAGCGACATTGATCTTGTACAGACTGCAAGTCTCTTTTAACAGACATGCATTATACTGAATAATATCTTCCTCATATAATTCTTCTTCCATATGGATCATCTCCGTCTCTAAAAAGCTGTTAAATCTAGCGAAGCTAAACTTTTCCTGGCTTATCTCGATTTGATCGTGACCTCTCTCCCAAGTCTCAAGTGTCAGCTTCTTCAATAGCTTTGCCAAAGCGGTTTGCTCGATAGATTCAGGATTTGAAGAAAAAGCAAAAATGTTTAATGAAATGATAGTGAAAAGAATTAATCTCATACAAGCTCCAAGTTTCGATGATGGACCACTTATAGTTGATAAAGACGGGATATAAAAGTTTAATAGATAGAGCTAATCCATATAAAAAATGGATACTTAGTTATCGGTTGAGATAAGGTTTATTTTCAAAGTTTTCCTGCATTTCTTTTTTTGTCATGCCCGGCTTTTCAATTTCACCATCAAACTTAAAAGCATTATATCCTATAGCACAAGCCACAATAACAGCAATGATAATAAGAAAAGTTTTAATAGATTCCATATTCATAATAAGACCTCAATAACTACTGTCTAAAGATGATAATTCAATCTGTTTTTCAACGAGATTAATAATGTTTTTATTTAGTTCCAGCTTTTCCACACTCTTTGACCTTCCTAAAATATCTGCCATCAAATGGGCAAATGTAATGCCACCTTCCAACAGACCACTCACCTGTACCATTCCCCAATCAGTGCACCGTCTCGTATCAATAGGAACCTCTTCGATGATGATATCAAAATGGCGATCATCTTTTAAAATCTTTTTTAGCACAAGATTTAAGGCCAGATCTTCTCCTTCCAGGTATTGAACATAGTAATTTTCAGTACGACAAAGAAACCCAGACAGGCCAAGTCTTTTATTTGTTTTATTACTTACAGAAATGAGCTCATTAAGTTCTTGCTCATTGAGAGCACGCCTTATGCGACTACGATAAATAGTGGCGTTTAACATTTAGTCCTTCGAGAAGCCCTATAAGCTTAGTTTGAGAAATAGGTTTTTTAGCTACAGCTCTGACCTTGGAGCTCCATCTCGAAATTTCATCCGACAAATCCAAGCCAGACAAAATAACAACTCTCTCCATTAAATGTGAGATTTTTTCATTAGAAGCCATATAACTTAAAAAATCGTTGCCGTTAAACCTAGGCATAAGCCAATCAACAAAAATAATATCAGGATTAAATTTTAAAATTTCTTCCTCATTTATCTCTCCGTTCTCAGCTTCCATAAAACTTAAAGCTTTGTCTTTTAAATACACTTTAAGGATTGCCCTATTCTCTTTGGCATCATCAGCAACATAAATTTTAAATTTTTTGTCGTCTACTTTTTCAGGTAATTGATCGCCATTATTTATAACAAGGTCAGCAACCTCACCTAGAGGGATTTTAATAAGGAAGGTCGTTCCAGAAGAAGAGGTACTCTCCAATCTTAAATCACCTTTTTGCTCACTCACTAACTGTCTTGCTAAATGAAGTCCCAGCCCTGTCCCTTTGAGGTTTGACGCT
Source organism: Halobacteriovoraceae bacterium (assembly GCA_963719505.1). Classification (GTDB taxonomy): domain Bacteria; phylum Bdellovibrionota; class Bacteriovoracia; order Bacteriovoracales; family Bacteriovoracaceae; genus CAKZJW01. The sequence continues at coordinate 1,083,017 of CAVRCF010000001.1, read as the reverse complement.
TTAGAACTCTTAGTTGCATAGACACCTTTAGTCGAAAAAAGTGGGGCAAAAAGCTTATTTATATTTTCATTTGCTATGCCGACACCATTATCGGTGACTCGAATTTGAACAAAATCACTTTCCTCTTCTTGAGAAATTGATACTTTTACTACGCCAGTCTCATCTGTTTCATAACAGGCATGAGCACCATTTATAATTAGATTTACCAAGACTTGATCTAAAGAAGTTGGCTTACAAATAATAGGCCATGAATCTCCCTCAAGAATTAGTCTACAGTTAAGTTTCATCAGCTCGTCTTTAACAAGCATGGCCACTCTGTCCATGACATCAGAGCTCATCTCTGTGGTGAAATCCTGATCAGAGTCACGCAAATGACTCATTAAGCTTCTTGATAGATTTGACCCTTGCTCTAACATAGAAGTTGCTGAGTTAAGCTTTCGATCTGCATTTTCAGAAATATCTTCTTGCCTTGCTTCGAAAACAATGGGCCATAACGGCATGGTGAAGATTGTTGTATTGATGGGCCAAGCCTCCGGCTAGGATACCGATAGTCGAAATTCTTTCATCACGCATGATTTTTGCTAAATCTTTTTTCTTCTCAGTAATATTCTCGTATGAGAGGTAAGATATTTCGTGACCTGCGACGATAGTCACCTTAAGCCAAACGATTTCACCTTCAGCTTTATAGAAACTAAATTCTTCTTCAATTGCTCTTGATTCTTTTTGTGAGTGCCTGTATCGGTTCCACAAAGTTTCGCTTAGTTGGTCATTGATATCAGACCAGAAATTTCCCGTTCTCTGATCTACTTCGACAAGTAGATCATCATTAGTATCCTTAAGGGCCTTGTACTCACCAGTAGGATCCACCTCAAACGTATTTATAGGTAAAGCTTCTAAGAATCGACTCAAGAATATATTGTCTTCATTACCGTTCAAAAATGTAACCTCAAGTTTTCGGTTCTATCTACACGGCGCACCAACAGGAACTAACTCGCACCATAGAGCACTATAGCTACCAATAAAGGTTCTTTGTGGCAACTCCCCTCATCTTTAAAGCCAGAAAACTTAGTCCATATATTTACTAACATTCGGTAGAAATTGAGCGATAACTGCACTATAATTGTCCTTTACTTATGGTCGATGGCAAGGGTAACGCATGGCGAGAGATAGACATTTTGAAGTAGTTGTTGGAATTGGTTGCTCCGCTGGTGGAGTGGAGGCTTTAAAGTCCATTGTTGGAAAACTTCCGGCTGACAATTGTTGCTATATTATCATGCAGCACTTATCTCCAAACCATAGCTCGCATATGCCAGACATTCTAAAAAACCTCACTGACATTGAAATCGTCCAAGCCGAAACGGGAATGTCATTGAGCTCAAATAGAATCTTTCTACCGCCTCCGGGAACAAAGCTAGAAGTTGAAGACAGCAAGATAAAATTAACAAAGTACGGGGAATTTGAAGATAGAACTCCCCTCCACTCAATCGATATATTTCTAGAATCCCTCGCAAAAGATCAGTGCGAGAAAGCTGTTGCGGTTATTTTGTCTGGAAGTGGGACAGATGGGGTAAGAGGTTGTAGGGCAATTAAAGAGGAGGGTGGCTTTGTCATGGCACAAGCTCCTCACGATGCAAAGTTTGCAAGCATGCCTGCCGCTATTATTAAAAACGAACTCGCCGATATCGTTACAACGCTAGATGAGTTTCCCGAGGAAATACTCGAGCTTATTGAAGTAAGCAAAAATTCAAAAAAAGCAATATTAGAAGTTTCAGAGAAAGATTATTCATTTGAAGAGATCATCAAACAAATATCAGAATCCTGTTCCATTGATTTTACTCGATACAAAAAAGGAACGCTCAAAAGACGAATTGCAAAAAGAGTTGCATTGAGCCGACTTGGTTCTATTGAGGACTACTTAGCGAGACTTAAAACTGACCCTATTGAATCTAGAAATCTCGCGAACGATTTTTTTATAGGTGTTACGTCTTTTTTCCGCGATCCAGAATTCTTTGAAGCCCTTGTAGAGAAAGCGATAAAGAAATTAGTCAAAATGGATATCTCTGATAAGAAACTAAGAGTGTGGGTGCCGGCATGCTCAAGTGGAGAAGAAGCCTACTCAATAGCGATTCTCCTAACCGAAGCCATCAAAAAAGAAAAATCGTCACTAGATTTTCGAATATTCGGCTCAGACATTGATGAAAGAGCCATTGCAAAAGCTCAAGATGCAACCTATCCAAATAGTGCTCTTTCAGATGTTCCTGAAGGATATAGGGCTGGATATTTTGAAGAAATTTCTGGTGGTAGCTTTCGAATAAAAAAATCAATTCGCGACAAGGTCGTTTTCTCAAAACACGACTTACTATCAGACCCTCCTTTTGGAAGAATGCATCTCATCTCTTTTAGAAACTGTGCCATCTACTTTGACAAAGAAGCTCAAAAAGAGACGGTCATGATCTTAGAACATAGTCTGCTCAGAGATGGATATCTCTTTTTGGGAAGTAGTGAATCTGCACCTACCTCTCCAGGTATAGAGACGATAGATCAAAAAGCAAAAATTTTTAAAAAGGTATCAAATCTCACCTCATCAAGAATGTTTGATGTCATCCAAACTCGATCAGTCAGAACAAAGACGACACAGCAAAATGGTGACTCTAAAAGACCCATGGCCATATCATCCTCATCAATTGAGCACGCAATTATAGAGGAAATATCAACTCCAACATTTGCGATTAATATCAATGGAGATCTTCTTCATATTGCTGGAGATGTAAATCATTACACAACACTTAGAGCCGGATCTGTGTCAAAAACGATTTATGAGGTCTTAAAACCAGAGTTAAAAACAGCTGTTTTACTTTTAATGAAGCGATTTCAAAAGATTAGCAACTCACAAATAACTGTCGATGAAAATGCTCACAAAGCCCAGTCAAACATATCGCTCAACGGACAACTTTTAAGAGTCTCTGCCCTAAAAAAAGTCATGAAGGCCAGCGGAGAAATCTTTCTCATTCAAATAGCTCCCGTAGAAGAAAATAAAGATAGACCCACAAACACTGAGTCAAGTGGAGATGTTGTCGAAGGACTTTTAGAAGAGCTTGATCAAAGCAGAAAAGACTTGAACTTTACCGTTGAAAACCTAGAGTCATCTAATGAAGAGCTGCAAAGCTCAAATGAGGAACTCGTTACGACAAATGAAGAGCTTCAGTCTGTTAACGAAGAGCTCCAGTCAGTAAACGAAGAGCTTTATACGATGAACTCTGAGTATCAGAACAAGATTGATGAGATCTCTGAGGGAAGAAAAGATCTCGATACAATCTTGGAGATAGCTCATATAGGGACACTCTTCTTAGACTCAACAATGGTTATCAGAAAAGTATCTAAAAGAATGATGGAAATCGCCAAACTTCGCGAAGGTGATGTCGGCAGGCAAATCTCAGATTTTAGTAAACCTATATACGCGGATTTTTTCAATGACTGTAAAGAAGTTATTGAAAAGAGAGAACCAATAGAGAAGCAGATTAAAATTAATACTGATTTATGGTCTCTCGTAAAAATTCATCCTTACGAGTCTTATGAGGGAATTAAAGATGGTGTTGTTGTTATGGTCATCGATATTTCTGAACTTAAAGCAGTCAGAGAATCTCAAGACCTACTTTTCAAGTTTTTACTCTCTGAAGATCAAATCACTTATGGTGTAGACCCAGAAGGACGGATTGACTATTGGCCTGATTCTTCAGTGAGATTCTTTAAAATTGATAGGGATAAAGCCTTGGGAGTTCACGAGTCAATTCTTATCCCATTAAAGGCCCAAAATGATATCGGTCTTGTTAGAAAGCAAATTGATAATGGGCTTCCAGCTTACATAAGCGAGACATACAGACTCGACAACAATGATGAGGAACTTCAAGTTACTCTCATCGCTAACGGACGTTACAATAATGCCGGCCGCTTATCTGGAATAAGATATACCTTATTTAAACCTCGAGAAGAGAAAAAAGATGAAGATAGAATAAAAAGAGAACTGGAAACTCTGAGAGCTCTCATTGAGAATAACCCAATGCCTATGATTGTCTTCGACAAAGAGGGATCAATTGAGTTCGCAAATGACTTCGCCATAAAATCTCTAAAAATGGATAAGGATGAGATTTATCAAAGATCTTTTGATAACCCTAAATGGGAAGTAAAAGATCTTGAGGGTGAGCTTCTTAAAAGAGAGGACTTAGTTACATATAAGGTCATCAATAATAAAGAAAATGTAAGTAACCAAAAAATAACCGTTAAAACGGGTGATGGAAAAACTGTATCCATCTGTGTAAGTGGATCTCCAGTTTGGAATGACGGTCAGTTTAATGGAGCTATTATAAGCTTTTATGTTTTATAAAGATTTTTCCACAAATAAAAAAGCCCCAGATTAACTGGGGCTTTTCTTTTATCATTTATCAATTTCTTTTTATCATCCACCAAAGTCATCAAGCATGATATCTTCAGGCTCAACTCCTAAATCAAGAAGCATATCCATCACACATTGGTTCATGATTGGAGGACCACACAGATAGTACTCACAATCTTCTGGCGCTGGATGATCTTTTAAATAGTTTTCTAAAACGACGTTATGGATAAACCCTTTATAACCATCCCAATTATCTTCCGGAAGAGCATCAGAGAGCGCAACGTGCCACTCAAAGTTATCGTTCTCTTGTGCAAGAGTGTCAAAATCTTCAACGTAGAACATTTCTCGTTTAGATCTTGCTCCATACCAAAAAGTCATCTTTCTTTTCGAATTTAAACGTCTTAGTTGATCAAAAATATGTGATCTCATTGGAGCCATACCTGCTCCACCACCGACAAAGACCATCTCTTTATCAGTTTCACTAGCAAAGAACTCACCAAATGGTCCAGAGATTATACACTCGTCACCTGCTTTAAGATTGTAAATATAAGATGACATAGCTCCTGGAGGTGTTCCTTCAGGAGCTCTTGGAGGAGGAGTTGCGATACGAACATTCAGCATAATCATTCCCTCTTCTTCAGGGTAATTGGCCATTGAATAAGCTCTGATTGTTTCTTCATCACTATTGAAATATATCTCCACAGATTAAATTTATCCCAATCTTCTCTATATTCGTCTTCAACATTAAAGTCTTTAAAGTGAATTGTTAAACCAGCAGGTCGTTCAATTTGAATAAATCCACCAGCTTTGAATGGAACTGACTCACCTTTAGGAAGATCAAGAATAAGCTCTTTAATAAAAGTTGCCACAGAATCATTGGATCGAACTTTACATGTCCATTTTTTAACACCAAAAACTTCATCGGGAACTTGAACTTTCATGTCTTGCTTACAAGTTACCTGACAAGCAAGTCTCCAGCCTTCTCGAGCTTCTTTATTAGTGATATGTGATTTTTCAGTTGCAAGAATATCTCCTCCACCTTCAATAATTTGGGCCAAACACTGACCACAAGTTCCACCACCACCACAAGCTGAACCTAAGAAAATCTTTTCTCCAGATAAAGCGCTTAAAAGTTTTTGTCCCGGTGAAACAGTTAAGTCTTTTTCACCATTAACAATAATGTGAATATCCCCTTGAGGAACAACTTTGTTCTTGCAACCAGAATCAGTACAACCAAGGCTAAAATAACCCCAGTAAACATTACGACGCCTAAAATTACTTCTGTCATTTTTTATCCTTATACTTTTTTATTTTATCTAATTAAAGTTTAATACCAGCAAATGACATAAAGACAATTGCAAATAGACCACTAGTCATAAATGTAATTCCAAGACCTCTAAGTCCTGGTGGAACATCAGAGTAATCTAGTTTTTCTCTAATTCCTGCAAGAATAGCAATTGCAAATGCCCAACCAATACCTGAACCTAAACCGTAAGCTACAGACTCTCCAAAGTTATAATCTCTCTCAACCATAAAAAGTGACCCACCAAGAATGGCACAGTTAACTGTAATCAGAGGTAGAAAGATTCCAAGAGAGTTATAAAGAGCTGGAAAAAACTTATCAAGTGTCATCTCAAGAATTTGAACCATTGCTGCAATAACTCCGATATAAGAAATCAAGCCTAAGAAAGAAAGATCAACATCTGGATATCCTGCCCAAGCAAGTGCACCTTCTTTTAAGAAAGTAAGTATAAAGAAGATTATTTGCTGGTATCGTGATTGTTTGAACAACGATAACAGCAACTCCAAGACCTATTGATGTCGAAACTCTTTTTGAAACGGCCAAGAAAGTACACATTCCTAAGAAGAACGATAAGGCTAAATTTTCAATAAAAATCGCTTTAACGATAAGACTTACATAATGTTCAATCATATCTTAGTTTCTCCTCAATTTGAGATGGATCTTTTATTCTCAAACCCAAATAATAAAACCAATAATAAAAAATGCACTTGGTGGAAGCAGCATCATACCATTTGGCTGATACCAACCACCCTCTTTTGTTAATTCAAAAATTTTAAACCCTAAAATTTTTCCTGAACCAAATAACTCTCTGAAGAAACCTACAACGATTAGAACAAATGAGTATCCTAAACCATTTCCAATCCCATCAAAGAAAGAAGCTATTGGACCATTTTTCATTGCAAAAGCTTCTGTTCGTCCCATAACAATACAGTTAGTAATGATAAGACCAACATAAACAGCCATCGTTTTCCACTGATCATAAACAAATGCTTTTAAAAATTGCTCAGCAACAATAACGAGTGAAGCAATGATGGTCATCTGAACGATAATTCGAATTGAACTAGGAATATGATTTCTAATGAGAGAAACACACATATTTGCAAAAGCACAACCAGAGTTACCGCTGCACACATAACTAAAACGTTTTTCAACTGAACTGTAACTGCAAGTGCTGAACAAACCCCAAGAACTCCTAGAGCAATTGGGTTATTTGATAGAATAGGAGCAATAATAATTCTTTAATCTTCATTTAAATTCTCCCCTGATCTAACGTTTTCAAGAAATTTCTTGTAACCGTGAGCTCCAAACCAATAGTTCATAGAGCTTGTAACACCATTTGCAGTAATCGTGGCTCCACTGAGACCATCAACTTGATACTCGCCATGGCATTCTCATTATTGACGACCTTTAGCAACTTTAAATTCCACATCCCACTCTCATTGTAGATTTTTTTACCAATCCACTGATTTTTCCATGCTGGATTATCAACTTCTCCACCAAGACCAGGAGTCTCGCCGTGAGAGTAATAAGCAAATCCTTTAATTGTATTTGCATCAGAGTCCAAAGCCAAGAAACCATACATTGTCGACCAAAGTCCCTTTCCCCTAACTGGAAGGATAACCTTTTCAATCTCACCACTTTCATTTTGAGCGAGATAAACTTTAGCGTATCTTGCTCTAGTGTTTAGACTTGCAACATCTTTATCTGAAGGAATTTCAACATTCATTTTGGGATTAGAAGCTGCTTTATTTTGATCATATGTTTTTGGATCAACTGCATTTGTAACTTCACCTGTTTCGAAATCAACAATAACAGTTTTAATTTTTGAGAATGTTGATTCAACAACCTCTGCACTTACTCCGGCTTTAATTAAACCTGCAGACATAAGAACATTCTTTTTAAAATCTAATTCTTTATTCTTTGCTTGTTTCTCTTTCAATGTAACAACAGTGAAAGAAACTAAAAGAGAACAAACAAGACAAAGAGCACCAGCAACAAGAATTGTTTCTAATGAATCATTTCCTTTTTTAGACATTTCTCGCCTCTCTTCTTTTAATGTTTTTATTGACTACAAAGTAATCAATAAGTGGTGAACAACCATTAATAAAGAGAATCGCAAGCATCCATCCCTCTGGGTAGGCAGGGTTCACAACTCTTATTACAACACCAAGAACACCGATTAAAAAACCATAAATGAATCTTCCTGGGTCTGTCATTGCTGCACTAACAGGGTCAGTTGCCATAAAGACCATGCAAAAGCAAAAGATCCAATCACAAAATGCCAATGCCAAGGAACTCTAAACATTGGATTTGTATCACTTCCGATCGCATTAAATAAAAATGACATTGCTACCATACCGAGCAACATTGAAAGCATAATTCTCCAAGAACCAATTCCTTGAAAAATAAGCAACCAGCACCAAGAAGACAAGCAAGTGCAGATGTCTCACCCATTGAACCTGGAACAAAACCTAAGAAGGCATCTTGCCAAGACCAACCAATAGTACTCACACCACCAACAGCAGCCTGAGCTAAACTAGTCGCTCCCGTGTATCCATCAACTGCAGTCCAAACCGCATCTCCAGAAATTTGAGCTGGGTATGCGAAGAAAAGAAAAGCCCTAGCAGTTAAGGCAGGGTTAAAAATGTTTTTTCCAGTTCCACCGAAGATTTCTTTTCCAATCACAACACCAAAAATGATCCCCACAGCAACTTGCCACAGAGGAATTGTAGGTGGAAGTGTTAAAGGAAACAAAAGACCTGTTACTAAAAATCCTTCATTTATTTCATGACCTCTGATGGAAGCAAAGATTCCCTCGCACAGACCACCAGCAATTTGAGTCACTAGAAAGACTGGAAGAAACCAAAGAAGACCGTGAAAGAAAATTATGAACGATATTCAGTGGATCAAAACCAAGGCCAATAGCAGTCATTAAATCTGCTCTCCACCCACCGGCTTCAGTGCCACCGGATATAGCGAGGTTGGCTTGCTTACCAGTATTATAAAGACACATAAGAATTGCAGGAAAAAGCGCCATTGCAACTGTGATCATCGTTCTTTTCAGATCAATTCCATCTCGAACGTGAGTGTTACCAGAGGTTACCGATCCTGGAGTGTATAAAAATGTATCCCTCGCTTCGTACAACGGATATAATTTTTCGAGTTTTCCACCTTTTTCAAACTGATGCTCAACTCTATCTAGAACATCTCTTAAAAATTTCATCTACCCCTCCTTCTCAATAATTGTTAAATTCTCTCTTAAAAGAGGAGCAAAATCATTCTTACAAGGATCTACAAAAGTCATTAAGGATAAATCTTCCTCATCTAACTCTAGAGCCCCAAGTTTTACACACATCTCTAAATTCGTAGAATTTAAATATCGTGAAAGTTGTACTGGAAGAATATCAAGTGGCATTACTTTCTCCATAGATCCTATCGGAACAATTGAGCGGTAAGAACCATTTGTATCTGTTGTAAATCCAAACTTTTTTGAAAAAAGTTTAGAGATGTAAATCGGCTTAACAGAAAACTTATCGAATCCAGGACTGTGCCATCCTAAAAACTCTCTATGTCTTCCTTCTTCAAGAAGTGTTACTTGGTGATGAAAACGTCCAAGGTAATTAAAAGTACCTTCAGCTTTTCTCCCCCCAAAAACAGAACCAGAGACGGTTCTTACTTCTTCTGTTGTATGGGTTTCATCTTTTATAAGCTCATCCAGACTTGCACCAACAGTTGTTGTGATTAATCTTGGGTTTCTTGCAGCAGGACCAGCGATAGAGACAACTCTCTCAAGGAAAAGCTTTCCGGTTTCAAAGAGCTTACCCATAGCAATAACTTCTTGGTAATTAGTATGCCAAACTGCTTTTTTCATTCCTACAGGATCAATCATATGAATATGAGTTCCAACGAGACCTGCTGGATGTGGTCCCTTGAAAGTGTGTTTTTGAACTTCTTCCACACTTGGAATATCTGAACCATCTTCGAAACAAAGATGAACTGTTGCAAATTTAGCTAAGATTTTTAAACCATCTTTAAAAGCTTTTTCATTTCGAGCAATAATAACTTCCGGTTTTCCAGCAAGTGGATGAGTGTCCATCGCGGTAACGAAAATTGAGCTTGGAGTTGTGTTTGGCTTAGCAACGATAGAAAAAGGTCTTTGACGAAGTGATGGCCACATTCCAGATTCTAAAAGTAAAGCCTGCGCTTCTTCTTTAGAATAACCAGCAATATCACTTCCCTTAAAGGATTCAAAGCTTGCATGATCTTCACCTTCAACTTTAATTACAACTGATTGGAAAGCTCTTCTTGCTCCCCTGTTAACTTCAACGACTTCACCAGACGCAGGAGATGTATAACGAACACCCTCTGTTTTTTTGTCAGTGTAAAGTAGATCACCAATTTTCACTTTGTCACCGGGCTTAACTTCCATTGTTGGCTTCATTCCAACAACGTCGTCACCGATCAAAGCTACTTTCGATACTTTTGGACCCTGAGAGATTTCCTGTTTCGGAGTTCCCTCGATAGGCAGATCCAACCCTTTCTTGAGCTTAATCATAGCAATGATATCCTTGATTTCGATTCATAAAAATAAACGTTAAAATTTTATCGTATAATATATAAACTATTATCACCAATTTGGGTATAATGTCAGTAAGACAATGCTAATTAATTTAGGGTGTAAAAACAATGTATAACAAATGGCGTCGCAATGAGTATTGATGAGATAATTATTGAGGGAAAATATATTTTTCTCAAAGATGGAAACCAATACTCAGAAGAGAGCTTCTCCGTACTTTCTGACAGATCTATCAATGGAAATTATTTGTATAAGTCCGAGATACTTTGTCGGGTTCCAAGCGGTGAGTTTTTAAAAATTAACGTGGACTACGAAACCTCTAACTCTTTTGATCCTTTGAAAGTGAGGGTTCACAGAAGTTTAGGAGAAAACAGCAGCACTGAGCGTTATGAAGTTGATCAAAAAGATAAGCAGGTTTTCTATACTTTTTCAGGCATGGATGGAGTCCACAAGTTTGATCGTAATGTGAGCGGTAAGTTTCATATTTCAACTCCAGCTTTTGTAACCTCTACCCTGATGACTAAAATGAAGAAAATGAGTGCTACCCAAGCCACTAGTTACAATGTTCTGTCGACACAAAATATTTGGACTTATGAGAACCATTTTATAGAAAACGATGTTTACCTGGAACTCAAAGATATTGGATCAGATTTTAAGCTTAAACTTAACGACAAAGAACTTGTGGCGACTCATTGCCAAATGAGTGATGATGCCTACAGCAGCAGTGACAAGTTCGCACCCGCCGACTTTTATCTAAGCAAACATCTTAATATTCCCTACAAGGCTGAATTTCCCGGAGGCGTAGAAGTGAAAATTGATAAGCTAAAAGCTTTCGACAATGAATATAAAGGAATGTTTAAGAATTGATAGCTTTAATTATTGCTTCTACGATATCTTTTCTGCTCAGGTAGACTGAATCTGTTTCAAGCTTTCTTGAAACGATTAAAATCAGCTCTTCCAATCTCTCAGATGACTCCTCGCCCTCACTTTGGACAAAGTTCACTGCAGACAAACTAATATCTTTGATTGCGGAATAAGACTCTTCAGCTGTTCTGTTTTTGATAACATAATTGACAATTTCGTTTTTAATGCTAGGCATTACCACGAATTGAGACATGTTTGCGTAAGAGAAAGCAGAGTAAGTCATCGAAATTATTATTATTAGGCTTTTTAACATATCGTAATTATAACATAACCTAGCGCAATGCACAAGCTTTTTCTGAAATAATTACATATACTTAACGCGACAAGATAAAGCTTTCTAATTCCTTACATGCTTGGGCCATTGGCATAAATTCGATATCATAGGGCTTCATAAGTTCTTTAAAGGTACCCAAAGTTCTCGATTTCCATCTCGCAGTTCTGGAATCAGTAATAAGAACTCCACCTTTGTCAGATTCAGTTCTAATGAGACGCCCAAGTTTTTGATGTAAAGCCCTAGTTCTATTGGCCAAGAAATAATCATTGAACTCATTTCCAAATTCTCTTTCATAGAACTTTCTTCTCTTGTCGATTATATACTCACGGCGAAGATCGGGAATCTTGTCGACGTATACTAACTCTAAAGACTTTCCAGGAATATCAATCCCCTCTCCAAATGATTCCATTCCAATCAAAATTCCATTTTCTGATTTTTTGAACTCCTCCACAATATTGTTTCCCATGCCTTGGATAAAAAGAGGTAGTTCCCCTTCAAATTCGTTGAGAAGGTACTCATTAGCTTTTTCAAAACGCATCCTGCTTGAAAAAAGAAGAAGAGTTCGCCCACCAATAGACCTTATCAAAGGCACCAAGTTTTCAATAACAAAAGGAATAAACTTATCATCGTAAAGAGCTGGAGTGTCTTGTGCTAAAAAGACTCTGGCATTTTTTTCATAATCATAATTATTTTTTAAGAACAATCCGTTTTTAAACCTCCTGGTTGACTCGAGATAGCTATAGCCGGTCATCCATTCAATTGCAGCCATTCCACTTGTTCCATCCTCATTCCCTAGGGTCGCCGAGGTAAAAATAACAGACTCAGTGTCTTTTAAAATATTCTCAAAAATTAATTTACCAATATTGATCGGCGCAGATTCTAAAACATAACCAAACTCATCGTGATATTTAATTGTATTTGCAAGGTCATCCGAAGTGTTTAAAAGGGACATCAGTGTTAAATAAGAGTCTTCTACGTTTGATATGGTTGACTCTAGAGTTGTCCAAGCAGTCACTTTGTTGTCATCATTTTCAAGGTCCGCTAACTCCCACCTTTCAGTGAAGGGATGTAAGATTTTATAAATACTTTCAAAAATAAAATGTAGACTTTGGAGATGATTATAAATACTCGCTTCAACGGCATTTGATGACTTATCACTTCCCAAAAGTTTAATTTCATTCCAATAGATATCTGTAAAATTTGGAAGTTTTTTTGCGTATCTTTCAATATTGTCAAAAAGAGGACCAACATGATCTCTTAACATTCCGGCCTGATCCTGAATATTATCTCTTATCGTTTTTGCTAAGGTATCATCAGGATTTTTTTCCTGTCCAAGTAAATAGTAAAGAGGACCGACCATCTGTGGAAGGTTTTTAGCTATGGCTTCAATTTCTTTACTTTGAATTTGTTGAGAGAATGCACCAGTTGCTTCGGACTCCATTTTGTGAGCTTCATCAATGACGATGTAGGGTGGCTTCTCCATTGTTCGAGGCCAACTCATCAAAAGTGCGTGATTCCCAATAAGGAGATCAGCTTCTTTCGCCTTCCTCCACCCTTGTAAATAGGTGCAAGAATGACTAAATGGACATTTACTTCCCGAGCAAGCCTTGTAATTAACAGCAGACCTCTCCTCAAGTTCCTTGAGGCTATTTAATCTTCTCTTAAGAGAGTATGGTATGTTTTCTCTTGTAATAATATTGTTGTAATCTTTAATCCGCTGGTTCACAAAAAATACCGCTTCAAGGTAGGCATTGGCGAATCGATCTTCAAATGAATCCATTTGTATCATTAGATCTTCCGCTTTTTCGTTTCTGTAAATGAGTTCACAAAGGTGATTACTGGATCCTACCAGCCTAATGACTTTGAGCTGGCTTTTATTGAGACCTAAGATTCGATGAAGTCCGGGAATATCTTTTTTAACTGCTTGATTTTGAAGAGTTTTTGTTCCCGTTGATATAAGGACCGGGAGCTTTTTATTTTTGGCCATTAATGCACTGGGAATCATATACCCCAAAGTCTTTCCGGTTCCTGTTGGCGCCTGGATGATGGCGTGGATACTGTTGTTAAAAGCCTGTCCAACCCTTAAGGAGAGATCTTCTTGGGCTTTTCTGTAGGTGTAACCTTCAAAGAGCTTCTTCAGACGGGACTCATCTCTATAAATGTCTTGAATATTTTTACCCGTAAAATCTAGGTCTACTGTACTTTCCATTTGGTCGACGAACTCAGAATCTTGATTAAATTTCTCTATGTATTCATTGACCTTTTCCATGGCATCAAACTCAATGGATTCAGCAATTTCATAGAGTTGATCTTCATCTAACGCAAAAAAGTTTTTAAACCAAAATTCATTAGAATTAAACTCCGTAAAGGTTTGACCTAAGAACGTTCTAAACTCTGCATCTTTCTTGACAATTAAAGTGGCGACGAGAAGAACTTTTAAAAGGTCCACAGAGTCTTCGTAACCTCGGTGCACTTCCTTATCAGCTATTCCAAAATCAATCATAAAACTCTCTAGGTTGAGAGTCGATCTGTCAGGAAACAGAAGACTTAGATAGTACATAGAATCTTGATAGGTCTCCCTATTTTGTCCTTCATCGATCTGATCAAAGTACTTCTCTAGGTACATTTTCTCAAAAGGTGCATTGTGAGCGACTAAAAAGTGGCCATCTAAATCGTGGAGCTCCCCTTCAGACTTTTTCCAGACAGGTGCATTTGAGACCATCTCTGGTGTAATATTGGTTAGCTTTTGAATGAACTTTGAAAGTCTCACTTCAGTACGAACCAAAGAAGAATACGTTCGTATAAGCTTTGTCCCTTCGAACTGTAAAAAGCCAATATCGATAATCTGGTCGTAGTTGGGGTCGATTCCAGTTGTTTCAATATCTATTAATGCCCACTTTCCTAGACTTGCCATATGCCTCTTCCGATTTTAAATTAGACTGATGTCATCTATTATATTTCAAATTCAGTCGTTTCTTATTGTCGCTCTCATGTTGTACGGAGTTTACCACAGGAGAATAAGATATAAACACGTTAAAATAATGAAAACTGTTATCATCTGGGACCTGTTGCTTGTTGCACAAATTGAGCTTAACCGACAAGCTATCAATACTGCTAGCAAAGCGATGAGCAACCCTGCCATCCTTAACATTCATATATCATTAGCCATTAGCACAGTGCTTCTTTACGGCGTTATGTTTTACACAGGCAGTAAATTGCTTGGTGGAGACGAAAGTATTAGAAAATTTCATAAGCCAATAGGCCTATTAACATTGACTGTCAGAATTGCTACTCTTATAACTAGTAATCTCATTCCAACCAGCTAGGGAGTATAAATGGTGACACCATTAGACGAAGTAAAAAATTTAATTGAATCTGGTATTCAGAACTCATATGTTGAAGTCGGAGATCTAACAGGAACAATGGATCACCTTGATATATTAGTCGTAAGCGATGAATTCAAGGGGAAAATGAGAATTGATCAACACCAAATGGTAATGGATGTTCTTAAAGAAGCCTTGAAAGAAAAAGTTCATGCTGTAAAAATAAAAACGTTAACTAAAGAAAAATACGAAGAGGTAAAGTAATGAGTGATAATCCTTTTAAAGTTTTAAATACTGACGGACCTGTAAAAGAAGTTCAAGCAAATGAAGTTGAGGGTAACTTAACGGAAAGAATTGAAGAAATTATCAAAAGCGATAGACTTGTTTTATTTATGAAGGGAAATGCCGACTTTCCTCAATGTGGGTTTTCAGCAAATTCAGTTGCTATTCTAAAGCACCTTAACCAACCATTTAAAACTTTTGATATTCTTCAAGATAACGATATCAGACAAGGTCTAAAAGAATACTCAAATTGGCCTACATTTCCTCAGCTCTACTTCAATGGAAAATTACTCGGTGGTAACGATATCATCACCGAAATGTTTGAAGAGGGTGAGTTACAAGAAATATTAAAATAAAACTCGGGCCCATTGAACTGGGCCTTTTTTTATGAAAGCAAGTAACGGACCAATAGGAAATATTCACAATCCCAAAAAGCCAATTAATATTATTGGTGGTGGTTTCAGCGGACTGGTCATGGCTTACTACCTTAAAAAGTCTGGATTTCAAGTAACCCTTTTTGAAAGAGAGTCCGCTGGTGGAAAACTCCAAACCATAAAAACAGATGACGGACTTGTTGAATATGCTGCGAATGCTATCTACTCAAATCACGACGTCGATGAACTTATTAGTGATTTAAATCTTAACCCCCTTTTTGCAAAACCAAAACTCAAAAAATGGGTATGGAGAAACCAACCTTCAAAACCAGTAACACTTTTTCAAATTATTAAGATCATCCCTAAGCTTTTCAGGAGAATACCTGATCGAAATTTCAGAAAAATATCAGTTTATGACTTTTTTAAGCCCTTGATGGGTCATGAACTCGCTTACGATCTCTTGAGCGCAGTCTTTGGAGGTGTCTATGCAATAGACTCTAAAAAGCTAAGCTTCATCAGTGTCTTTAAACACCCAATAAAGGCGAAAACATATTTACAGTTTTTCAAAGAAGTTAGACAGGCAAAGGCAAAAAATTACAAGCCTTGCTCAATCAGTTTTCAAGGAGGAATGAGTGAGCTTTGTCAGGCTCTGCGAAATGAAATTTCTGGCTCGATTCAAAAAAGCCAGGTCGACAGAATCGATGATATCGATAACTGGATTATCTGCACTGATGCCAAAAGTGCATCAGATATTCTTGATGGCGAAGTCGCTTCAATTCTTCGGAGTATAGAATACACTCCTTTGACTACAACGACCCTCTTCACTAAACGAAGAGTCGACTTTCTTAAAAACTCATTTGGATTGGTCATTCCTCCCAAATATAATCTAAAAACAAAGGGCGTTTTAGCCAACCATGAGATATTTGAAAGGCCTGCAGTTTCTTCTCACAGCTATACATTTATCGCTGAGGGTCTAAACGATGTTGATCAAAGTTTTTTTAATGAAGTCGAAGAACTTACCTCGATAAAGCATAAAGAGGTTCTTAATACCTTTTCGATGAAGTGGAAAAGGGCAATACCTGTCTATGATATCAAAAGAGAAGAAAGTATTTTAAAATTACGAAAAGAACTCCTAGACTCTCAAAATCTTGTCCTTTTTGGAAATTATATTGATGGTATTAGTCTTAGGGAAATAGTAAGCATGGCCAAAAGCTTTGCGAGGAGATTAAAGTGACAAACAAGGCCGACTTTCCATACCTACACGGATACTCAGAAACTGAGCAAAACCGATTGAGACAACAAGCAAAGTTTGCTGAATACACTGTATACCAAGATATTAACTTTTCCGGGGTAAAGAACCTCCTTGAAGTCGGCTGTGGCGTTGGCGCTCAGTCAGAGATTTTACTCAGACGCTTTCCAGATTTAAAACTTCAAGGCATAGACTTGATGGATAAACAAATCCGTTCAGCCCAAGAGCATCTTGAGTCTCTTCCATACGCAAAAGGAAGGTATAAACTTGATCAAATGAATGCTCAGAGCATGGACTTTGAATCCAATTCTTTTGATGGAGCATTCCTATGCTGGGTTCTGGAACATATACCTAATCCCTCGAATGTATTGAGTGAAGTGAGAAGAGTCTTACAACCGGGCTCAAAAGTTTTTGTCACTGAGGTTTTAAACTCTTCATTTTTTCTCGATCCATACTCGCCAAATGTTTGGAAGTATTGGATGGCATTTAATGATTACCAATACGAAAATGCTGGTGACCCTTTTGTCGGAGCAAAACTTGGAAACCTGATGATGAGTCTTGGATTCAAGGATATTGAGACAAAAGTAAAAACGTGGCATCTCGACAATAGACAACCTGAAAAAAGAAAAGAGACCATTGATTTTTGGACTGACCTCTTATTAAGTGGAGCCGATCAACTGATTAGTGAAAAAGTAATTGATAAGAAGCTTGCTGATGAAGCCTATAAGGAGTTAAAAGCTGTCGCTTCTAACCCCAATGCCGTTTTCTTTTACTCATTTATTCAAGCCAGCGCTAGAGTGTTCTAGATCTTCGTCTAAATGACGGGGTATCTCCCTCTAGAATAATATTAACTCTGCCGTGACCATCCGATTCAAGGTGCATTTTTTCTATATGCATATTATTAATTTCAGGAAGATCCACTGGAGGAAGGTCCATACCGCTCCACTTTCCTAACCTCTCACGAGCTGTTTCAGCATCATATGCAAAGAGCTCAGCTTTTATCATCTTTACCACTTTCTTGATAAAGATCTTTCTCATTAAGTTTACATTTGATGGAAATCCATATTCTTTATGTCCGTACCTTAAAATATTATCGTCTAAGACTACATCATAGACATTAAAAATGATTTGCGCTGTTTTCTCTCCACCAATATCTTTATTTTCCACTCTTACATTTGCTTTTAAAATGGCTGGGAAACGGACAAACTTTTCTCTGACCGCTCTTCCTTCCCACTTTCCAAGTTCGTAGTGGATATCCAAGATCACTGTGGCTTTTGTTCCACTTTCATCCAACTTTACTAGAATCTTCTTTTCATCAAGTGAAGCCCCCATCTCTTTAAGTATTGGCTCCCAAAGACCAAAATCATAAGTTGTCGCAATGGCTTTGTTTATATAGTTCTCACTGACACTAGCAAGAAACTTCATATCGGGTCTCGTTTTAAAACCCTTTTCTATAAGAGCTTGAGACTTCTTCAAGTCTGCTTTTGTTCTGACATCAGCATGAGCTTTTGTAACTCTATTGTGAATACAATTACCTGCATAAGAGACGTAGCTTCGAGTTGTACAAAAATCTCCAGCGATTTCCGCTAAGAAAATACTTCCGAATGGATTTGAAAAATCGACAAGTTTTAAATAAATTGGAAAAATAGCATCTGTTGCTGGTTCAATCCATCGGTCAGATTTAAAGTTAATATTATCAAAAGATTTAAGAAGCTCTTCAGCTAAGTTTCTTTTGAATAATTCATGTAATTGATCAAATAATAATACTTTTAGATTTGCTTTATTCTCAACGATAATATCGATAATTCTTTGGTGATTTAACCGCAGCTCTCTTCCGGCAAAACTTCCTCTAATATCAGGGAACTCAATTTGCTTTTCATCAAATATAATATCAATAAGGTCATGGTCCTCTGTCAGCATTTGCGTGATTCGAGAGAAGTTCCCTTGGCTGAGCTCAACTTTCATTTCTCCATTTTTTTCGACAAACTTAACATCTAAATCAAAATCTATTTTTGCCCCTCTCTTTAAAACAATAGTAGGCTTAATAATTCTCACAGTCGGTCTTTTCGTTAAACCTTCGACTTCAAATTCAAGTGAGAGATCTCTTGCACTAGCCGCGAGACCAGTAACAGCAATCGTAGATTTTAAAGTGACATTCCCTTGAGCATCTTCACTTGGAGTAATCTTGGGTTCAAACTTTCGAACGGAGTAAGCAAATTCATTGACAATAAGTCGAGGCTTAATACTTGCGTAGGATAGACCAACAATATCACCAACTCTTTCCAAAACGTTATGAAGATCATCAGTAACATACTTCCTAACACTCTCTTCTGAATAAATAATAGGGTCTGAAAGTTCGATGTTTTTTGGATCGACTCCATGAATACCGATATTGTCCATCAACATTCTAAACTCTTCGAGTAGGAATATATTCCACTCTTTATCAGTTCTTGAATAGACCAAAATATCAGGAGTCTTAGCAAAGCTTGCGCTTGCAGTAGCCAATAAAAGAATTATCGAAATTAACTTTATCACTATTTACTCCCCAATGTTTTTAGATTCAATCTCTCTATATCTGTTGTAATAATGATATGCCCAGATTTCTCAACATAAATATTCTTTGGTGTTAACTTTAATCCGTCGACGTCAAGGAAACTTGTGATTTCTATTTCTGGAAGTGACTCTAGCTCTGGAAGAAGGTCCTCTTCTAAAGTGCCAAGAACTGAATTTTCCACTTTGCTCCACATCTCTTTATATGGATAACCGTAAGTATTTCTAAGAGTCTTTCCTTGAATAGGGTTACTCGCTTTGAAGGAGATAAACATTTTTCCATCTCTTTTCACTAATCTTGGAACAAAGCTGATCTCAAGTGGAAACCAAATGCTTCCTCCCTCAACCATTGATCCAATTCCATTGCTAATATAATTGCCAATACCATCAGTCGGAAGTTCGCTTAGTTTAATTTCTACTTCTGCTACTAAAACGATCTCGCCTTTGGAAGTCACTTGAATTTCTTTAAAACCATCGTCATAACTTGGTCTTTCAAATGAGTTAGAAGCCCTTTCTAATTCATAGTTTCTAGGTCTAACAACTCTTGTATTATCTGCTGCAATAGTTGGATACTGAGTCGTTGTATAGTTTGAACGGTCTCGAACCTTAATCGTTCTCGTCCCTCCACCTTCGAGATGAAGGTGAATTTTCTTCACATAGATGCCCTTCATATCAGCAGCATCTTTGACAATGCGTTGAACAACATTCGTTTTATTAAGAGCATCTAGAGCACCGTTTAAAACGGGTTCACTGATTGCGACAGCAAAGTCGTAATTTTTATCTTTGAGCTTACTAAAATCGATTTCTGAAAGTTTTCCTTTTCCATTTCTTAAAGATTCACCTAAATTCCATTTCCTTCCATTAAGAGAAAATGAATTCTTAAATTGAAGACTTAAGTTTTTCATCTGAGTCGCTTTCGCACCTGAGAACTCTAAGTCGTATTTTGCAGAACTGATGACAGCTTTTAAAATCGCTTTAACCTTGTCCATCATTGTCATATTAGAATTGAAATTAATAGGACGAGCATTGGTATTAAACATTTGACCGATTTGACTACGAAGGTCTTCAAGTTCTCTCTCGTAATCAAGTATTGCGAATTTTGATTTAATATTATCAGCTGGATCCATGACTTCTTTATTAATAAGACTTACTAAATCTTTTGCAATGAATTCTCCAGCGAAAAGAGCGAGAGAGGCACCGAGGGAATTTTTCTGAGCAAGGATTGCACCTTTGAGTTTTGTAAGGTCTGTTCTTAGCTCTTCACCGTCAATTGTTAGTTTCAGCGGTGGAAGCTCAAAGTCAGAAAAATTAATATTTAACCGAACAGGAGTTTTAGAGATTCCAAGTTGGTTATACACATATTGCTCTGTCGATGTTCGAGGAGCTTTAAGGTTTGAATACATCTCTTTGAACTTAATATTTGTTTTTCCATTCACGACATTTACTGTTAGCACTGCGGCAAGATCCAATTTATCTCTTGTCGATATAGAATAATTTTTTATTTTCCCATAGAGATTTTTTTCTCTATCACACTTCCATTTTTTTAACTCACAAAGTTCAATTGAACTTCCATGAATATTTAAACCATCCACTGAAACCTTAATGCCAATATCAAAGTTTTTATGAGTTCCCTTTGTTGAAACTCTCAAAGAATTTTCAAGAATATTTCCATCAATTTTAATAGGAGAAGTATCTATGTAAAAGACAAAGTCTTCTCTTTGATTCAATGGTACGAATTCATTGATTGCTTTTATCACCTTATTATCATTAAAAGCACTTGCTGGAATTTTTTCAAATACGGTTTTTTGTGAATAAGTTAAAGATCGAGTCCCTTGAGACTCATGATAAGAGGAGACAACCTTTCCTAGAATATTTCCCAGTCCATTAGCCGTGATGTTTACGGCTGTGTGCTTCGCCCAGACGGACTGGCTAACTAAAAGTAAAATTCCTAATATCATTTTCATCATAAATCTCTCCACCCCTATATAGAAGCAAGCTCAATGCCAAAAGATTAAGGCCAACCACCTGTAATAAGGAGGGTAATAAGGGTGAATCTGTAAGAAGTATAGATAGAGCTGTATAGAAACTAGACGATTATGTCCTATCCTTATTTCTCAGCGATTATGTCCTATTCAATAATATTTATGTACCCTGATTCCAATCAGTTATTAGGGGAATTGAATGGGAAAAGTCACTATGTCACAAAAAGAATTGAAGCAGTATCGCCTGGCCATGGATGTTATTGAAGGTAAGTTAACTATAATTTCCTTCTCTGAACAGATTGGAAAATCGTATCGACAATCTCAGAGAATTATCAATAAAGTTAAGGCCAAGGGTTCGATTGGTGTCTTACATGGAAACATTAATCGAACTCCTCACAATAAAACTCCATTCGAAGTTGAAGAAAAAATAGTCTCTCTTCTAAAAAATCAATATCGAAACTTTAATCTAACTCATTTTCGAGAAAAGATAGAAGAGTATGAGGAAATTAAAATCAAAAAAGATGCACTTCACTCAATTGCTAGGAAACATTGCCTTGTAAAACATCCTAAACGAAGAGGAAGACGGTGCCATAAACCAAGAGCAAGACTTCCAAAAGAAGGGATGATGATTCAGTTTGATGGAAGTGATCATACTTGGTTCGGTGATGAAAGAACTGATTTGATTGGAGGAATTGATGATGCTACCGGGATTGTTGTTGGTGCTGAATTTTTCTATGGAGAGACGTCAAATAACTCTCTGAAGGTGATTAGGGAGATCGTTGATAACTATGGATTGCCAGAAAGTTTCTATATGGACCAAGCAGGTATTTATGGTAAGAAAGAGCGCGAGTGGGAATCACAAATTTCGAGAGCATTTGATCAAACAGGAATTCAATTAATCTTAGCAGGTTCTTCTCAAGCAAAGGGAAGAATAGAGAGACTCTGGAGAACATTCCAAGACAGACTGGTAGCGGAGTTAGAATTTAATCACATAACAAATATTGAAGAAGCCAATTATTACTTAAAAGAGATTTTTATTCCTGCATACAATTTTCAATTCTCAGTCAAAGCCGAAGAAGAAGAAGAAAAAGCCTGGAGAAAAAATGTTTTTGGAGACCTAGATATTATATTTTGTAAAAAGATTAGGCGAAAAATTATGGTTGGAAATGTATTTAGTTGGGAGAATGTGACTTGGGTGTTGGATGAAAAAAGGTGTTTCTATGGACGAGAAATCAATATAAATATTCACCTTGATGGAAGCTACAGCTTCGATGTGATGGGCAGAAAAGTTCAATGTAAAGTTAGTAATAGGAAAAGATTAAGTGACTATGGTGATAAGTCGAAACACAGAAAAAGCGCTTAAAGTCTGATAGGACATAATCGCTCAGAAATTAACCGGACATAATTGCCCAGAAACAACACAGTTTTAAAGCGAGCGATAGTAGGCAGATCGTAAATCGCTCTTTAGAAAGTTGTTTTTGGTTTTCGCTTTCAATTCCAGTTTCCTTAGAAAATCCATGACTAAAACGAGTTCCCCTTCTTTCCAAACTTTTGCCTGCGAGAGGATCTGTTTATCATATTTTGAGGGCTTACTCTTCTTTTCGATATATCGAGGGTCTGAGATTTTGGCCATATGTGTTTGTAAAAAGTAAAAGAGAGACCTTAAGGTTTCGAAGTCAGGATCAATATCCAATAGCCTCTTGTAGAAGTTGGCCATTTTTTTAAACCCAAAAAGAGAAGCCATTTCAAATGAATCTAACCTATCTCGATCGATCACAAGATCAAGCATTTGATCGGTTATTGTCTCTTTTTCGTAATTAACCTTAAGCTTATTAATAATATTAAAATAGGATCCAATATTTGATTCAACAAACTCCATAATTGTCTGTTTTGCCGAGAAGCTTAACTGAACCCCTTCTTTTGCGGCTACGTACTCTAAGAGTTTATCATTTTCCCAAAATGCCGGTGCATCTATTTTGACTCCATGGACACTATCTTTTCCTGTTAGTTTTTTGAAAAAATCGTCGTACTTATCAAAGATCAAGATAAGATGGCGATCTTCTAACATCAGTTCATCTGATAAAAGAGACTCTTTAACGTCCGCAGAAAGTCTATCGGCGAAGTTAATACAGAAAGAATCAGTATTGCCAAACAAACCTAAGCTTTTAAAATTATCATCAATCCAAGATGTTGTTATACTAGGAGCATCTAAAGTTGCTAATTCAATTTTTTTAGACACGTATGTCTTAACCTGACTATTTAGGAATGTATCATAACAATAAATAGCATGAAGACCCGTTTCTAAATTCGTAGCGACAGTACTTTTAGCAAAGTCCCAAATTTTCCACTTAGAAAGCATATAAAATCATCTCCCGAAAAGTTTCAGCAGCTGTTTTTGACATGGTAATAAGAGACTTCCTAAGAGAACCTCTATTCTGAGTATGAATAACACTCGAAGATTCGTTATTATAAAGCTCTCTGGTAAAGGTATTCGTTAAATCTATTTTTTCGCTAAAGATAATTTTTGAGCTAACAAATTCTTGATCTGAAGCTTTTGAACGTAAGAACTTTATCTCTTCTTCAGTTGGCTGCTTTATCACGATGATTTTCAATGCAAGATTCACCGTAGAGTTTGAGGGAATATAAAACTCTCCTCTATTTTCTGCAATGGCAGGATCGACTATATTTTCCACACTCCTAGGTGCTCCAGGCGCGATTGTCTCTATTATCCTTTCATCAGACATAAGAATCCCAATCAAGGTTGCGTCCGCACCCGCTGACTTGATTTTTAAGTTATCAAAGCCTGAAATCATTCGGTATATCTCTTTTGTAAATAAAGGTGTGGCTCCAGAAATAGTGCTTTGATTATAAAACATTGGAATTGCAATGGAGTTAATATTGTACTGCTGAAAAGGGTTATCAGTGCCCTGTAGACGATACCCTGCACAAGATGCGATCAGGAACATAGAAAAGTATAAGATTTTTAACATACTAATAGGTATCCAATCTATGGGGCTCAGACAAGAAAAATAATAAAATTAACACTTCGCAAAAACCCAATAACTATGCTAAATAATGTGAGTGAAAAATATAAAAAGTCTCGCTGAAATTCTCTCTTCGTCCAACTCGGATGAAGAACTCTATATATCTGAGAACTCTATCAGAAAAAAAAGAGCGCAAAAGGGTTACTATTCTCGACAGGCAAACTTATTCGACTTTATTCATTTGGTTAATAAATGGGAAACCATTGTTGGCAAAATGTTAGCTGATAATACCATACCTTTAAAAATCAAAAGATCGACTCTCTACATCCTTACGAAACATTCTATTTTCTCTCAAGAGTTAAGTCTTATGAGTCAAATGATTATTCAAAAGATTGAAGAGGCTTTTCCTTACTTCAAAGGACAAATAAAAAAGATTAGTTTTTCTTCTGGTAATTTTTCTTCAGAGGAATTTAATAAAATTAAAGTTGATAAAAATAGAGAGACCAAACCGGTAAAAGAGCAGCCCCATCCTTTTGATCCCAAATTTAGAGCTAGAAAAAGACAACTCGAAGAGATGTTCGCCGATGTTGAAGACGAAGAGATTAGAAATCTTTTAATAAATATTGCCCTAAACTAATTCCACAATATAAGTCGCATCATTTGTCTCGATAACTCTTTTATTAAGGTTGCTTTGTCTAAGGGCTTCGTCCCATTGACGACTGTTTAGAGGCAACACTAAATAAGCTCTACCAAGTCGCGACAAGCTTTCCCTTACAAAAATTAACAGTTCTACCATCTGTGCTTTAGGCATTAATCGACAAAGATTTCTTTTTGAGTTTTCTGATGGTCTTGATGCTTCTAGAGCAAAAAAAGGGGGATTACAAAGAATCACATCAAATTTGCGATCTAAAGTAATTTCTTGAAAATGCTGATAGCTGCATTGAACCGATGTATTTGAGATTTGTTTTATATTTTGCTCTAAAGAGTCTTTGTATTCAGATTGTCGCTCTAAAAAGTAAATCTCATCTATCCGCTTTTTCAAGTTCCAATATTCAATACCCACGACACCACAACCCGCGCATAGATCTAAAACCGTTGCATGCACTCCCTCAATGGAAGCTGCAACTTTCGCTAGCCTAGGACTGTCTTCACTAAAGTGATAAAAATCTGGTTGTTTATAGTCGAGATGCATAAAGGTAAATTAGGTATTCATCTTCAAATTTTCCAAGTTTCAAAAGATTAAAGATGCTATAAAGAATAGCTTTTTCATCCTTTAAGCTTTGATTGTATATATTTTTCCTTTCAACGAAGAGAGCTTTAAGATCAACTTCTCCTTTAGATATGAGGTAGTTGTAGAAAGCTTCATTCTCCAAAGAACGAACTGCTCTTTCTCTCCTTACGAGCTCTTTTGATTGCCTTAGGACTTTTAAAGCATCACTCAACTTTTGTCTCTTCGCTTCTTCTTTTGGAAAGGCTGAGTAAAAAGTAGTTAAGAGGTTTTGCTCACTTGTTAGTCTCTCATAAGCCAAAGCCTCATCCATAAATTTTAACAATTCTTTTTCCGAACTATATTTTTCAATCCAAAAGGTCCAAGCAAAGGGAAACCTCTTCGCATTATTAAAAGACTGCGTCTTCTCTTTAACGTAAGAGAGTCTATTCGGGATGGTAAACTCCTCCGTTATAAGATCTCTGAGATACTCCTCAAGATGAATACTTAAATAAGCAGTTAAGGAGTCAAACTGCAAAGTATTATTATAATTTTCCTTCAGTTCCTCTAAAATTTCAAATGTTAACAGAGAGAGTTTTCTGTTGAGCTGCAATGAATATTCTTCAGCGTAGAAGTGATCGGAGTACTCTGTCGACAAAATTGACGTTATAATTGAATTCACTTTTCCCTGTAAATTGAGAGCATTGAAGATAGAAAGAAGGGCCATTTTTGAAAAGAGTCGAGGAGACCTTTCAAAATGATCAACTATTTTTTTTATTTCTATTTTATTGTCGCTATCTTTTATATTTCGAAATGTCGCTAAAAGTTCTATATCAGTTTCTTTTCTTTTAAATACTTTTGAACTAATGACTTTGATTCTCTTCAAACTCTCCTCATCAACAGGGTAGAGAACATCGTCAATTTTTACCTGTTTTTTCGATATGATGATCGAGCATTTATTGATGAATTCTTTTTCAGATGAGCTCAAATTATCAACAAGAATAAGACCTGCGATAAAGGACTTTGATTTTAAAAGATCACAGTTTTCAATTTGAAAATCTTTTGAAGAAACCAGATTAAAACCTGAGATCGTATTATAGCCTTGAATCTGAAATGGTCCAAAAGAGAATCGATCTAGATAGTTAAGTTTTTTTTTTACTTGCTCTGGGATAACTTGGGCATAGCCAGGAGTGATAATATGGATATTTGTTTCAATAAACTCTTTAACAAGTCTCTTCCTAAAATAAAATCCTGCCAATGCTAAAATGAAAAGAATAACGGCTAAAAAGAGAAGGAGGTTTTGGTTAAAAAAAGAAGATTTGACTTGAGCCACGGGCTCTTTTTCTGTCAAAGGCTTCATTGTTTTTCTATTGAGAGGTTTAACTTGTTCTTTTTCATGCTGAACAGAGGCTTCCTGTTCTACTATGGGATCGTCACTAAGTGTATCAGCGGAGAGCTTTAGTTCCTCTAAAATGAGTTCTTTTTCATCATCTTCGGGAAAAGCTAAATCATCTTCTGTTGGAATGATTGGATTTTCAATTGATCCTATTTCCTGAGGCAAAGCAGTTAAAACGGAATCCGCTTCCGCTACAGGATTAAAACCTTGGGGTATTTCATTGTTAATGTATTTCTCAACGAGTTCTTTTTCTCTGACAAAAAACCAGTAGCCATTTCCGCAACTAATCTCGTCTTCAGCTTTTAAAGAACCTTTTTCTAAAAGTTCTCTAATTTTTTTGATCGAAACAGGACCGAGTAGCTGATTAGATGTTGTTCTTATAAGCCAAACTTTATCCATCAGTTAACCGCCAATCCAAGAAGGGCTGCTAAATCTTCGTCATTAAATCTTAGACCAGCACTTACAGTATAGCTTTGACCGTCTGTTTTTGATGCTAGGTCTTCCCCAGCAATCTTTGCATAGAAGACATTCCAAATCCTAAACTCAGTAGAGAGTCTTACAAATGCCCCGAGATCTTCATCGAAATCAAAAGTTTCTAAACTTGCTCTCAAACCGTTAGATTCTGTCATCCAATCTACAGCGACACCTCCAGTTGTCTCAAAAAGACCAACTCTAAAGGCAAAGTTATTTATTCTTCGTCCAATTTGAACGTTGAACTTGTAAGCCGTATCAACTGTTTCTCTTTCGTTTGTTACAGTCTCTGGCCCACCGTTAGTTGATGTGGTTGTAGTTGTTTCATCGGTTATAGTTCTACCATAATCGCTTGAGACAACTCCCAACCTAAAAAATCTCTCCGGACTTGGGATTAAGTCGATATCTAAGTCAGTACGACTTGCGTTATCGCTATTGATACCCGTGTATAAGGCTAGATTTGTTTTATAGTTATTTATTCTGTTTACGAGTCTATTGACGCCTGAGAGAGTCTCATTTACCTGATCGATAACTTCGTCATCTCTTAGAAGTTTACCTACAGTTCCGCGACCTTCTTTAACATCATTAACGATTTCTTTTAGATCGGCGACGGCTTTATCCACGTTAGCAAGAATTGGCTTAACACCTTCAAGATCATTCATAAACGATCCATCGGCATAGCGGTCAGTTTCAAATGCCACCTGAGATGAAACCTTTTTCAAATCAGCTATAATCGCACTGAGCTTATCTTCATTTCCATTAATGATTTTTTTCAAAGATAAAGAGACTTCTTTAGCATTGGCTGTAAAAACTCTTATATTCTCAACCATCTCTTTTGCAATATTATTTTGGTCTTTATCATAGATCGATTCTCTAATCGCACGGGAAATCTCTTTTACATCTTTTAGTATCTCCGAAGCATCTTTTCCAAGTTCTTCAAAACCTGCTCCTTGCTTAGCTGAAACTAAGCTATTAGCTTTTAGCCTCTCCCCTTCAGGATTTCCAAGAAAGATATCAATGTACTTGTCCCCCAGAAATCCAACGGTCTTGATTCTTAATTGGGAGAATTGAGTAATTTTAATTTGGTCGAGAACTTCAAAAGTTATGAGGGCTTGTGATCCGTTGAGTTCAACTTTTTTAATTTTACCTGCCACAATACCAGCCACTTTAATTGAGGAGTTCTCGTAAATACCAGAGGCGTCTTCGAGAATAGTCTTGTACTGAACATAGTCTCCAAAACCCGATTTGTTGGATGTGATCTGCAAAGACACCACAATGAGTGAGCCAATGGCCATTAATGTTAAAAATCCAACTTTTAATTCGTTCAAAAAGTATCCTCAAATTTTAAGTAGTTAGAATTATTGTAACTTAAAGATGATAAAATTAAATTTTAAATTTGTTAGGTAATGATTTCCTCTCATTCACCTTGTCATTTATTTGGAAAGTTCAAGAAACTTTCTAATCGTCGGATTAGTCGAGCGTTTGAAGTCTTCAACTGACGAGTGCTCAACAACCTGTCCTAGTTCTAAAAAAGCAATATAGTCAGATATCCTTAACGTTGCTGCAATATCATGGGAGATAATAACCGACGTCATAGGAAGGTTCTCTCCATTTTTATGAGTCGTTCGAATAAGGTCATCCACCATATGAGTCGTAATAGGATCAAGTCCAGTCGTTGGCTCATCATAAAGCATGACCTTCGGACTAAGCGCCAAGCCTCTTGCTAGCCCAACTCTTTTTCTCATCCCTCCAGAAATTTCTGATGGTAGTTTATACCAAGCGTGGTCATCTAAACCAACTTGCTTCATTAAGGATAAAACATCTTCTTTAATTTGAGCTTCTGTCTTTTTTGTAAATTCCCGCATCGGAAATGCAACGTTATCAAAATTTGTCATCGAATCGAATAAAGCGGAATATTGAAAAACCATACCAAAGTTTGTTCTAAACTCTCGAAGTTCTCCCTCGTTGAGTTCTGTTAGATCTTGTCCTAAGACTTTGACCTGACCACTTGTGGGATGATAAATTCCTAAAATATGTTTAAGAAGAGTCGACTTTCCTGCTCCAGAGAATCCTAAAATCGTCGTAATCTTTCCTTCATGGACGTTAAAGTCTAGAGCATTGAGAACTGTATGGTCTCCAAAGGTTTTTGTTAAATGATTGAATTCAATTGCATTAGACATTTAAAGGACCTTTGCAAGTATTGCTGTTAAAAAGAAATCTGATATTAAAACCATAATCATTCCCCAGACCACGGCCATATTTGTTCCCTTACCAACTCCTTCAGCTCCACCTTTAACGGCAAAACCTTGATAGGTTCCAATAATAGAGATGATAAACCCAAAGACTGCCGCTTTGATAAGACCTTCAAGGATCATCGACAAGTTCATAAAGTCTGATAGTTTTGCAAAGTACATTACATCATCGATTCCAAGGACCTTGACCCCTATCATCCACGAACCAAAGTTTGCGACTAGCATAAAGATTCCACAAAGCATTGGCATTGTTACTGTCGTTGCAAAAATTCTTGGAACGGCAAGGTATTGGACACTATTAACACCCATACACTCTAAGGCATCTACTTGCTCAGTCACTTTCATCGTTCCAATTTGCGCGGCCATAGCCGCTCCACATCTACCGGCAACGACAAGTCCTGTTAAAACAGGTGCTAGTTCTTTGCACATAGCTATCGCCACAATGGGTCCTACAAAAGAGTCGACACTAAAGGCTGTAAATCCAAGATAAATTTGGTAGGCAAAAACCATTCCGGAAAATGAAGAAGTAAGAAAAACAATAAAGAGACTTTTATTTCCCATGAAAACCATTTGTTCAAAAAAGAGTTTTCTTCTGAGTGGTGGTCTAAAAAACCAGCTCAAGCTTGAGACAATATAGAGAGTGAGTCTTCCAATAGCAGGGGTAACACTAAGAACAGTCTCTCCCACCTTTGAAACACCACTTTTTAAAACGGTAACCATTTGAAAATTATAGTGAATTAAAAGGAAGTTGGGAATTTATTTATCAGAATAAATCCGAGGTATCCTTGTTGTGATGGCCGTAAATATTTGATAGGGAATTGTCTTAACCTGAGTACACAACTCAGTCATTGAATCTTGTGAATGATTCCAAAATTCAATTTCATCTTCCAAGCTAAACTGATCACTCTTCTGTGAGCTATAAAATGAAGTGAGGTCCATATTGACTCGCCCATGAATTTTTATCTCATGGCTTTTAATCTTTAATTTTAAACCGGCATAATAAGTCAAAATCCCATCAGCATAGCCAATCGGCGCAGTGAGTATAGATCCATTGTTTGGCGTCACAGTACCACCATAACCCACGGGGTCGCCTTTATTGACCCCGCGAATGCTCACTAATTTTGTTTGGAGTCGACTGATAATTTCACCACTCCAAAGCCTCTCTTCTTTTTTATAAGCGCCAACACTCGCTGGACCGTAGAGCATTAATCCAGGTCTTATATGAGTCTCTTCAAGTCCAAACTTTTGCTCGATTGCTCCAGAGTTTGAAACTGAACTCTCCCCCACTAGAAAATGATTTTCCAGGTAATTTTTTATCTCTTTAAACGTCTCGTACTGGCGATGAGTCTTATCATTTTTTTTTATTTTAAAATATGAGTTTGAAAAATGAGTCATCAGATGCGAAATTGATGTAATTTTATTTGCTTTTAACAAAGAAGTCAGATCACCAATATCCCTATGGTTTAGACCAAGTCTATTCATACCAGTATTAAATTTCAAAACGAGTGGGATTTTACAGCTTTTAAATTTTAAGAATGAGTGAACTTGTTCCAGTGAACTTAATACAGGAATTAAATCCATCTGTTCATAAGTAGAAAGCTCACTTGCAACTTCCACGTCGGAGAAAACATAAATTTTTGATTTGATCCCCGAAGAACGAAGTACAATCGCCTCTCCTAAAGAAGCGACACCAAAACACTCACAAAGACCTTCTTTTTCAACGTGAGCAGAGATTTGCTTGAGACCATGTCCATAGGCGTCTCCCTTAACCATGAAAATAATTTTATTGTTCGGTGCTAGACTCTCTAATTTCTTAAAATTCTTGTTGAGAATTTTAAGATCAATAAAAAGCGAAGAATTTAAACGCATTAAATATTAAAAACCGGAGACGCACTAGAAGGTCTTATCTCTTTTGTTTTTAGTAAATGCTTTGTCTCCATCTGTCTTAAAAAATTTGTCGAGCTTGGAGTAAGACTCAGAAGTTCCGGTTTATCCGCATTACTCATGATGAGGCTTGAGTCTTCAAAGAATTTAAAATAAGGGAAGTCGTTAATAAAATGTTTAAGAGTTTGAAAGTCTCTATCAATGTTTTCTCTATCGACAAAAAGTAAAATGCTTTGAGACCCATAAAGAGAAAACTTAAAATCTCCTGACAAGTTTCTTACAAGATCTTCTTTGAAATCGTGGATAAAGGACTTCCAGTAAAACCTATTACTGTGCTTTTCTTTCAGTAAACTCAAAAGAGGTGAAAGATCAAGATTGATTACTTTGTGCTTTGACTGAGATTGGTGAAAATAAAGATCATCTAAAAACGACATCGCTTCATAGGCATCCATTTCATTTTGATCTTTGGTAATTGTTAGTTCATTTATTTTACTCATTCTGTAAAGATTTGAAAGTCGCTCTGAGAAAAGGCTCCAGTCAAATGCATTCAAAGATGCTTCATCAAAATTCGCTAAAATTAATATATCCGCATTAACATATTGCCCTTTTATCTCAATAGATCTCGCTGCATTTAAAAGGTAATCTCGAGAAACGTCTTCAGCCATTTCTTTAGCGTATCCTTTAATGCCCTCGTTACACGGAGAACTCAACCAAAGATCAGGGAGGCCTTTGAATTTTGGACCTCTCTTTTCGATACTAGAGAGTTTTTGAGAGTTCTTTGACAACTGATAAACGCCAAAGGCCAAGCAGTGCTCCCACTCGTTAAAAGTAGAACTCAGGTTCCTTAAAAAGTCTTTTGAGTTTGTGGCTGTTCCAATTTTAGTAAAAAATTGGTTCATCAATTCAATTTGATTTTCAAACTGCTGAGATTTTTGAGCTATTTCTGATAGAGCCTGTGTTCTTTTCTGAACTCTATTCAGTTTAGATGCGAGGTCAATATTTTGATCGATCAAAGACAGTTCTGAATTTCTTCTTCTTAAAAGAGAAATTATTTGTCCACCAATGCTAATTTCTTTTTTTATAAGACCAAAGTGATTGAGATTGTAAGTTGAATTTAAAAGTATTTTTGTTTCTTCTTTATAGAAAAACGCGAAACAGAGGTTTCCTGATTTAACTTTAGGGTGATTTTCAAAAAGAAGTTCCCCCTCCGACATTTTTTTTACATCGACGATTGTAAGATTCGGCGTTTGTGAATTGATATCGACCCAGTACTCATCAAGGTTTTGATAAAAGTGTGCATAAATGCCAAGTTCTCTAAAGGCTTCGGAGATAACTTTGGCTTCAGTAATGTCATCCATCAATAAAGCTACTTGAAAATCGTTTTGCTCGTTGCTTACCTGTTTTTTCATTTTTATTCCTTGAATCAATTTCTGTCTTTATTATGACATTCAAATTTATGAGATGACAAGGGGCTCAAACTTCGAATAGTTAACCATTCTTTGGTGATACAGCTCTTTGAGTTCATCATCAGACATGTTCGCCAATGGTCTTGAGCCCGGCTCCTTTCGCATTCGTTCTAGGCAAACTTCAAATGGAGTGGATAAAAAATAGCCTTTAATATTAGCTTTATTGTCCAGAATCTCCATTGTTGTAGCGTCTAGAGTTCCTCCCCCAAGTGCTATCCACACCTTTTCAAGGCTCAACATCTCAATGAGAACTTCTTTTTCAACTTTTCTAAACCACTCAAAGCCATTTTTAGTAATTAACTCACTGAGGTTTCTATGTCCTTGTCCATACTTTTCAAAAATTTTAAAGTCGAGATCGACAAAGGAATATCCGAACCATTTTTCATTATTAGAAATTCTTTTTAGAGCCGTCGTCTTACCAGCGGCCATAAAGCCACAAATGAAGTACTTCATATTTTCCTTTTCACTTAATGTCTGGTGCGTTATAACCGCGTCTCAACATAAAGAAGCGTGGTTAGTATATGAATCAATTGATGGATAGTAAAAACACAAAAGGGACTTTAGTTGTTACTAAATTTCCCATGGATAGTGCTCAGCAATATGATATGGACGAATCTCAGCCGTGGATTAGAGATATTCTTTTAGAACTCAATGAAAACGCTGATACCAAGCTTCCTGAAGAGTATGTGGAAGACAGCTTTGTGAATGTTAAGCTCACTATTGAGAAAAAATTTAATAGTACGTATGGTGAATATTTAATTCTTTCAGGCTCAGTCAGCACAGAGTATTTTACTCAATGCATCAGAACTTTAAAAGAGATGAAAGACTCCTTGGAAGTTGAATTCAAGGGTTGTTACTTGGATTCTGTTAATGAAAAAAATGAAGAATTAGCGGATCAGGTCGACATCTATATGGATGGAGAGGTTCGAGAGTTATATTTTTACGAAAATCGAGTGGCTGATATCAAGCTTTTAATCCATGAACAGATCTATCTGAACTATAATCAGTATCCTGTTCTAGATAATGACGCAGAACTCGGTTGGACTGAGACGTCAACGGCGACCAAACAGTAAATAAAATAGACTTTTGTCCAAAAAGAAGTTGGCATATATAGATTCTTAACCTATATATTTAGACTCGTTTTTAAGGATATTTAAAACTTATTAGTAATAATAAAAATAAGCACATCGGAGTATATTATGGCAGTTCCTAAGAAGAAAACATCTGTATCAAGAAAAGGTTTAAGAAGAGCTGGTCAGCATCATAAACTTTATAGAAAGCACCCAATGAATTGCCCTAACTGTGGCGATATGACTATGCCAAGCAAAGCATGTCCAAGCTGTGGTACTTACAAAGGTAAAGAAGTTTTTACAATTAAAGTAAAAGAAGAAGAAACTGAAACAGAAGCGTAAGCATTCTGTTCAAAATCTTTTTGGCACTTTTATTAAAAACAACAACCAAATAGACCAAATTATTTAAACAAAAAATAAAACCTTCAATTAAGACTATATTAATTGAAGGTTTTTTTTTTCCATAAAGTCTGAGATCGATTTTAAAAAAGGAATTCAATATGTTTGCAACAAAAATATCTGGTACTGGAAAATTTCATCCCGAAAAAGTAATGACGAATGAAGACATGTCAAAAATCGTCGACACAAGTGATGAGTGGATTGTTCAAAGAACAGGAATAAAGGAAAGAAGAATTGCAGACGCTGAAACTGAATACCCAAGTGCTATGGCTTACCACGCATCTAAAGAAGCGATAAAAAATGCTAATATAACGGTTGATGATATCTCAATGATTATTTTTTCAGTGACTCTACCAGACTATCTTTTTCCAAATACTGCAAGCCAGTTGCAAACAAAACTTGGAATGACTAATCAATGTGCTTGTATGGATATCAATGCCGCATGTACAGGTTGGGTTTATGGACTTCAAGTCGCTGATGCTCTTATCAAAACCGGTGTTCATAAGCATATTCTTGTTGTTGGAACAGAGATGACTTCTGCATTCAACAACTGGGAAGATAGAAGCTCTTGCATCCTTTTTGGTGACGGCTCTGGAGCAACTGTTCTTTCTAGAAATGAAGACAATGATGGAGCAGAATTTATTGATTCTATTTTAAGCTGTGACGGAACAAAGTCTGACAGCCTTATTTTACTTAAAGGTGGAAGTAAGTCTCCTATCACTCACGAAGTCTTAGAAAAGAAAGAGCAGTTTGTCACAATGGATGGCCAAGTTGTTTTTAAAAATGCCGTTAAAACTATGGCGCGACACTGTGCTACTTTGATCGAAAGAAATAACCTTACAAAAGAAGATATTGACTGGTTTATACCTCACCAAGCAAACCTTCGTATCATTGAAACAACTGCAAAGATTTTAGACTATCCAATGGATAAAGTTATCTGCAATGTTGAAAAATACGCTAATACTTCAAGCGCCTCAGTCCCGGCAGCTCTTCACGAAGCCTTTATGGATGGAAGAATTAAACGAGGACAAACAATTTTATTTGCAGCCTTCGGTGCTGGTTTAACCAGTGGTGCTGTCCTTTTAAAATTTTAGACAAATAGAAACGGAGATTTGATATGGGTGTAACACTTATTTTTCCTGGTCAAGGATCACAGTACGTTGGAATGGGAAAGTCTCTTGACTCAACCTCTCGCGCTCAAGATATTTTTAAAATGGCCAATGAAGCATGTGACTTTGATCTCAAAAACTTAATGTTTGAAGGACCAGAAGAAGAACTCAAGCTTACAGAAAATACTCAGCCAGCAATAGTTGCTCACTCAGTTGCCTTGTTTGAAAATTTAAAAATTGTTTTAGAGAAAAGAAATATTTCAATAGATAGAGTCCTTGGACATTCAGTTGGTGAGTACTCTGCTTTGGTTGCTG
Organism: Halobacteriovoraceae bacterium; assembly: GCA_963719505.1. GTDB lineage: Bacteria > Bdellovibrionota > Bacteriovoracia > Bacteriovoracales > Bacteriovoracaceae > CAKZJW01. Next base: position 1,047,237 of record CAVRCF010000001.1, on the reverse strand, counting down.
CTGGATCGCTGCAGGTCAAAGATGCCATTAAAGCGGTTAAGAATAGAGGTCGCTTCATGCAAGAGGCAACTCCAGAAGGTGTGGGAAAAATGTATGCTATGCTCAGAGTCCCCTCCGAAGTTGTGGCGAAAGCTTGCCTTGAAGTTTCCACTGAAGATGAACAGGTAATGCCTGCAAATTTTAATGAGCCTACACAAACAGTTATCTCTGGCCATGCCGCTGCCTGTGAAAAAGCAATAAAATGGATTGAAGAAAACTTTGAAGGCCGATTTAGGGCAATGGAGCTAAGTGTTTCTGCTCCCTTTCATTCAAGCTTGATGAAGCCAGCTGAAAAAAACCTGAAATCTTTTTTAGAGACAATACAACTGTCAGAAAATACTCTTCCCTATATTACAAATATTGATGCAAAAGTTAAAAGCCCTGGCACGTCAGTTGATCAGATCAAAGAGAATTTAATTCAGCAGGTTTGTGGCTCTGTTTTATGGAGTCAGTCTATATCTTCTCTTCCTAGTGATACTGTCTTTATTGAGGTCGGACCTGGAAAAGTTCTTAAAGGGTTAAATAAAAAAATAAATAATGAAATGAGAACTTATAACCTTGATTGCGATGAAGGCTTCAAAGGTCTTGAGGAGTTTTTAAATGAATGTAATTTATAGTGATTTAGAAAATAAAATCGTTCTTGTTACAGGTGCGACTCGCGGGATTGGTAATGCAATTGCAAAATCTCTTGCAACAAATAGAGCTCATGTCGTTTTTAATTACAGAAGTAACCCTGAAAATGCGCAACAACTTGTTGAGGAACTCAAATCTCTTGGAGCTATGAACGCGACGGCTTTAAACTTTGATATGACTGACTACGACTCAATGAAATCTTGTTTAGATGAATTTGTAAAAGAACACGGAGCCATCTCAGGACTGGTTAATAACGCCGGTGTTTCCAAGGATCAGCTCATGATGAGAGTTAAACCGGATGATATTGATTTTATTATGGATGTTAATTTAAAATCCACGATGGTCCTCACTAACCATCTTTGTCGAAATTTCTTAAAAGCTAAAGATGTCTCCGTTATTAATATGAGTTCAGTTGTAGGACTTATGGGCAATACTTCTCAATCTGTCTATGCAGCATCAAAAGCCGGACTGATTGGGTTTACCAAATCTTTCGCAAAAGAGCTTGGATCTAGGAAAATGAGATGTAATGCTATTGCTCCGGGGTTTATTGAAACGGAAATGACCGCTGAGATACCGGAAAAGGCTCAAGATGAGTATAAAAAAGCCATTCCAATGGGAGAATACGGTAAGACTGAAGACGTCACAAACCTTGTTCTTTTCTTACTCAGCAGCGCGTCATCCTATATTACCGGAGAGGTAATTAAAGTTGACGGTGGACTGTATATTTAACTACTATAACGTCATTAACTAAATAAAATTAACAGGTAAACTTTCGGAGGATATATCAATGGAAACACAAGAAAAAGTAATCAAAATCGTAAGCGAAGCAACAAAAGTAGATGCTTCAAATATTAAAGCTGAAACTAATTTTATCGATGATCTGAACCTAGACTCACTAGACATGGTTGAGATGATGATGAAAATGGAAGAAGAGTTTGGAGTTGAGATTCCTGAAGACAAAACTGAAGATCTCAAAACGATCAACGATGTAACAAACTTCTTAAAAACTTTAAACTAATTAACTTTGCCTCGGAAGTTCCGGGGCTTTTTTTTTGGAATTTTTTATGCAATTAAATCGAGTTGCCGTTACTGGAGTCAGTGCCATCTGTGGCCTGGGAAATAATCTAGACGAAGTGTGGGCAAACGCTTTAGACGGAAAGTCTGGTATTTCTAAAATTGACCTTGAGGGATCAGACTCATGGCCTGTCCAAATTGGTGGAATGGTGAAAAACTTTACTATCTCTGAGGACATCATGGATTTAAAGGATCAAGATCGGTTCGATAAGTTTATTCATTTTGCCCTTCACTGTGCAAACGAAGCTATCGAAAGCTCAGGTCTTTTAAAAGCTGGATACGATCCTTATATGATTGGATCTGTTTTGGGTGTAGGCCTTGGCGGATTTCCATTTATCGAAAAAACTCATCAAACTTATCTTGAAAAAGGTGCCAGAAGAGTCTCTCCGTTTTTTGTTCCTTCTTTTATACCCAACATGGCCACAGGAAAGATTTCAATGAAGTGGAACTTTCGTGGAACGAACCATGCTGTAAGTTCTGCTTGTGCCTCAGCTGCACATGCTATTGGGATCTCCGCATCAGAAATAATGCTAGGACGCCAAGATGCAGTTATTACTGGTGGCAGCGAATGTGTCATTGGAGGATTAACGATTGCAGGCTTCGCTTCAATGAAAGCACTATCAAAAAGAAATGACGATCCAACTCTTGCCTCGCGTCCATTTGACCGAGATCGAGATGGTTTTGTCATGGGAGATGGAGCTGGAATTTTAGTTTTAGAAAACCTCGAAAAAGCAAAAGCCCGTGGAGCCAAAATTTTAGCCGAAATTGTCGGCTATGGTTCAACAGCAGATGCTTTTCATATAACAAGTCCACACCCAGAGGGTGAGGGAACTATTCCTTGTATGCTTCAAGCTATTAAGCAAGCTGGCATCAAGCCCAGTGATATCGATTATATTAATGCGCATGGAACAAGTACTCCAACAGGTGATATTGCAGAGACGAATGCTATTAAAGCCGTCTTTGGTGAGCATGCAAAAAAACTAAATATAAGTTCAACAAAGTCTATGACTGGTCACCTTCTTGGAGCTGCAGGTGGTTTAGAATCTGTTTTTTGCGTCAAAGCGATTACTGATGGAGTTATTCCACCAACGATAAATTTAGATAATCCATCAGAAGGATGCGATTTAAACTATACCGCGAATAAAAAAGTGGAAAGAGAAATTAAATACGTTTTAAATAACTCGTTTGGATTTGGTGGCACCAATTCAACGACGATTTTTAAAAAGTATGAAGAATAAAAGGAATTATAATGAGTTTTTTAAAAGATAGTGATCCTGAAGTTTTTAAAAATATTGAGCTTGAAAGAGAAAGACAAGAAATAGGTCTTGAACTTATTGCCTCAGAAAACTATTGCTCTCAAGCTGTTATGGAAGCACAAGGGAGCTGCCTGACAAATAAATACGCTGAAGGTTACCCTGGGAAAAGATATTACGGAGGATGTGAACATGTCGACACTGTCGAACAACTCGCCATCGATAGATTAAAAAAACTTTTTAATGCAAAGTACGCCAACGTCCAACCCCACTCGGGCTCAAGTGCTAATATGGGTGTCTACCTGGCAACTCTCAATCCTGGAGATACAGTTCTGGGAATGAGTCTAGATGATGGTGGTCATCTTACTCACGGAAGTCCAGTTAACTTTTCAGGAAAGCTTTATAACTTTATAAGCTACGGTTTGGGAGAGGATGAAAGAATTGATTACGACCAAATAGAAGCCTTAGCGAAGCTACACAATCCAAAAATGATTGTCGCTGGAGCGAGTGCCTACCCTCGAGAAATTGATTTTAAAAGAATTAGAGATATTGCAACAAGAGTTTCAGCTCTCGTTCTTGTCGATATGGCCCATATTGCTGGACTCGTAGCTACAGGTCACCACCAAAGTCCACTTGATCATGCAGACTTTGTTACAAGCACAACTCATAAAACCTTAAGGGGTCCAAGAGGTGGAATTATTCTCTCGAATAATGAAGAGTGGTTTAAAAAGCTAAACTCAGTCATTTTTCCAGGAATTCAAGGCGGTCCCCTTGAACACGTTATTGCCGGTAAAGCGGTGGCTTTTGGAGAAGCTCTAAAGCCTGACTTTAAAATATATCAAGAACAAGTTTTAAAAAACTGTAAAGCATTAGCTGAAAGTTTGATTAATGAAGGAATTGATCTTGTTAGTCGTGGGACTGATAACCACCTTATTCTTGTCAAGACAGACTCAGTGAACCTCTCAGGAAAAGACGCTGAGAGAATCTTAGAAGAAGTTAATATTACCTGTAACAAAAATATGATACCGAATGATTCTCGCTCTCCTTTTGTGACAAGTGGTATTCGCCTTGGAACACCCGCCATTACAACCAGAGGCTTAAAAGAAAACCATATGAAGATGCTTGCTGGCTGGATTTCAAAAGCACTAAAAAATCATGATGATGCTGTCGTTTTAAAACAGGTAAGGGATGAAGTTGAAAGTTTATGTAAAGACTTTCCAGTTTATAAATAAGCATGAAAAACTTAGATAATTTAACGGATTCCATCGGTGAATTTATAAAGTACTGGGGCTTTAAGCCAATCCATGGAAAGATATGGACTTACGTCTACCTTGTAGAGAGACCTGTATCTTCGAAGGAGCTTAAGGAGACCTTTCAAATATCTAAGGCCCTTCTCAGTACAACCCTAAGTGATCTCAAGAAGTTCGAAGTGATTCTAGAGCAAGGTACTGGACAACACGGGGCTGAGCTGTTTATCGCCAACCCTGATATTTTTCACGCTATAACGAAAGTTTTAAAAATGAGAGAGAAAAAACTTATCACAAATATCTCTCATCAAATCACTCAATTAAATAAACTAAACCAAAAAGAGCTTATTCAACTAGGTGTTTCCCCAGAGAGATTCAAAAATTTGAACAACCTTGTAAAGTCCGGCAGTAAGACGATTGATAATGTTATAAAACTTGAAAAGATTAATCTATCGCTTTGGAAAAGTTTTAAAAAATAAGAATTAATAAGTTCTTGTCGTTATCTTTTTGACAAAGGATTCAACAAAAATTGCGAAGTTTTTCCAATACTTCTCCTCTAGATGCTCATTGCAAATACTTCTCATTAAATTTTTAACTCTATTTGCTCTGTCATCAAGCCTCTGTTCAGCAAGACTTTGCTTTTGAAGAAGTTCCCTTTTAATTTCCTCTGAAAGATCACCCAGAGCTTGTGCACTCCTTAAAGCCGATTTAACTTTTGAATCCGCATTTGCAAAAAGAGAGAATACATAATTAACATTATTGTTCCTAAGGTCTAGCCCTTGAGTTTTAGTTTCAACTGTAAAATCGAGGAGGTCATCTTTCATTTGAAAAAGGACCCCTAACTCCTCTCCCATTTCATGCATCGCTTTTGTGAGAGAAGTGTTTTCAAATTTCAAATCAACAACTGATGAGAAAGACCAAGCAAAAAGGGCTCCCGTCTTATTCATTGCAAGCCTTATATAATCATCCTCTGATATATCAAAGGGGTCACTATGCTCCATTTGAAATATTTCTCCATCGACAAGAGACTTGAGTGCCATAGCAATTGCAGCAATCAAAGAAGGACGATTGAGAAGAGAGAGGTCCGCGATAGCTTTCGCTAGGATATAATCTCCAACTAAAACAGATTTTTTATTACCATAAAAAGAATTAAGAGTTTCACTTCCACGTCTAAAATGTGAAAAGTCGACAACATCATCGTGAATTAAAGTCGCATTGTGAATCATCTCAATCGTTTGACCAAGTATGGCCGCTTGCTTTGGATTCAACAAAAAGGTTTTTCCTAGTTCTATACAAACTCTCGACCGAAGAGCTTTACCCTGTGCTAGATAATCAAGGCTTCCCTCTTTAAGATATAGCTTGTTACTATGATCACCCTCGAAAAAAAAGTTTGCTAAATTTTCTTTTAGACTTACCATCATCCACCCTTTGTCACTTGTATTATAAATTAAACCATATTATATTGTTCATGACTACGTGAACGATATGGAAAAATTATATAAACTAAAGACAAAAGATAGAAAGCGAATAGTCTCTCAAAATTTCGAGGGGTTAGATGATATGAATCTTTTTTTGTCTAACGAATTTATTACAGATGAAGTCGGCGAGGCTCTCATTGAGAACTTCATTGGATACTTTCAGCTTCCGATGGGAATCGTCACCCAGATGCCGGTCGACGACAAATTGGTCAATACGATCCTTGCTGTCGAAGAAAGCAGCGTTATCGCAGCTCTAAATCACTCAAGTAAGCTTTTTAGAAACTCAGGAAAAATAGAAACCCAAATTCACCCTACTGTTTTGATTGGTCAAATGGCCTACAATAGTTCAGAACTTCAAGACCTTGACCTGAAGAATTATCAAGAAGACATTTATCGCTTTCTAAAAGTTGAGTTCCCTTCCTATTTTAAAAGAGGCGGAGAGATCTTAGGTATTGATAAAGTAAAAACGCAAAACTTTACTACTTATCACATAAAGATTAATCCTCTCGAAGCTATGGGGGCTAACCTCGTGACCCAAATGTGCGAGAGGGCCAGCGGTTTCTTAGAATTGGAATTCAATTTCCCCAAACCACTTATGTGCATATTGTCTAACTCCTCTCCCATGGCCAGTGTAACCGTTAAAGCGAGCCTAAGATGTGATGAGAACTTAGGTAAAAGAATTGCCCAAGCTTCTGAACTTTCGGCACAACTGCCTGCAAGAGCTTCTACACACAACAAAGGGATCATCAATGCGATTGATCCCATTCTTATTGTTACTGGTAATGATTGGAGGGCAAACAATGCACTTTTACACTCTTTTGCCTGTAGAGATAACTGTTACAAACCTTTGAGTAAATGGACTTTTTCAGACGGACAACTTTTGGGTGAGATGTCGATCCCTCTTCAGATCGGAATCGTGGGAGGCGCAACTAAAGTTCATCCCTTTGCAAAGCTTGCACTAGAGCTGATGAAAGTAAAATCAAAGGATGATCTCCAAAGAATTATAGCCGTTAGTGGGCTTTTGCAAAACTTCAGCGCTCTGAGGGCCCTTGTATCTGAGGGCATTGTCGCCGGTCATATGAAAATGCATCTCGATAATATTTCTGGTGAATTAACCAAAGACCCTAAAGTTCATAAAAAACTTGTCAGCCTCTTAGAAGAGAGGCTCAAACGTAACAAGAAAGTCTCTCTAAGTGATGGAAGAGAACTTTTATCAAAGTTAATAGCTAAAGCTTAATATTATAGAGGTAGGTAATTCCTCCAAAGATAGGAATCACTTCAACCCCTTTGCAGCTTATTGTGTTTTCACAAAGAGTTTTAAATTTCGCTCCTGAGGGGAAGTTCATTGAAGACTCAATCAGGTAGTTATATGAAGAACGAGATCCAAAGAGGCTCCCAATAAAAGGGATTAGGTACTTCATCAGACCGAAGTATATGGCCTTTAAAACAATGTTTTCAGGTTGCCCGAACTCCAAAATGAAAATATTTTTATTTGTCACTCTTTTCATCTCTATTAAAGCTTCTTCTATAGAACTAACATTCCTAATTCCATAAGAGATGCAGCTCACGTCAAAACTTTTATCAAGGAGATCCGATTTTGTGATGTCGTCGACAAGAAAGGAAATGTCGGGAAACTTGGTTTTGGCCTCACTCAACATCTCTTTTGAGATATCTGTGCCCATAAGCTTAATAGCTTTATTATTAAATTGACCAATAATATCCCCAGTACCTGTAGCGATGTCCAAAACAGAAGCCGGGTTCACCCTCTCAATAGACTTTATGAGTCTTCGTTTCCAAAACCAGTGAGTCCCTAAGGAGAGAATATTGTTTAAAAGATCATAGCGAGGAGCTATCGTATCAAACATTCTTTCAATTTTTTCTTTCTCTGGCATCAGTAGACTACCTTTTTTCCAAAACTTGGAGCGATGACTTCAAGCTCTTTAATAATGTTCCTTAGTTGTTCATGGCTCAATGCTTGCTCCTTATCAGAAAGAGCCTCTTGAGGATTTGGATGGGCTTCAAGCATAATTCCATCAGCCCCCACGGCAAGAGAAGCCTTGGCCAGCGGCAGAATAAGCTCTCGCCTTCCGGTTCCGTGAGAAGGATCAACAATAACCTTAAAGTTTGTATGAGCTTTTATGAATGCTACTGCGTTAAGGTCAAGCATATTTCTATAGCTTGTCTCAAAGCTTCTCACGCCTCTTTCACAAAGAATCACTCTTTCTTCAGCATCTTCTATATAGTGTGCAGCCGCAATCCACTCTTTTATTGTTGCGCTAAACCCCCTTTTCAAAATTATGGGTTTACCGAAGGTATTGAGGCTCTTCAAGAGCTCATAGTTATACATGTTTCTTGTCCCAACTTGGAAATAGTCTACTATGGGCTGAAGCTCCTCAGCACTGTTTTGTGAAACCACCTCAGAGACAAGTTTGAAGTCATACTTTTTCTTTAAGTTTTTAATAATATCTATACCTTCGGATCTGAGACCTTGGAATGAAGTCGCCTCTGTCCTTAGCTTATAAATACCCGCTCTTACGTACTTGGTCTTCAAGTCGCGAAGTTGACACTCCAATTGCTGTTCACTCTCTAATGAGCAGGGTCCTGAAAAAATGGTAAATTCGTTGTCTAGCAAATGCATATCCTTGTATTGTCCTGTTTAACAAAGCGTGATATCGTTCACACTAGCATGAACAATAAAGAGAAGATACAGAAATATTTAACATCTAAGGCTGGTCTCATTTACAGTGATAAAGGACATTTATATTTCTCACAAGTATCACCGCAACATGAAACGAATGACTTCATTAGTTTTTTTGATATCTTTGGCACATTTAAAAAGAAAGTTTTCCTAGATAAGCGAGAAATGATTCTTATAAACAATAAAGCTACACTTCCGATAACACACCCCTTAATTAATTCATCAATCTTTGAACAGGATTTTCTGAGTATTTACAAAAATATTGAGTCGAACTTTATAGAGAAAGCTCTTTGGTACAACTGCTATAAAGTAACGTTTAAAAAAGATCAGCTATTTAATCTCATATTCAACGCCATAAATTCGTTTGATAAGCATTTATTTATTTTCTGGGAAAAAGACTTTCTCTCAATTACAAATTCACCAGAGGTTCTATTTGAAAAAAGTGAAAATGACCAATATGTATCTGATTGTATAGCGGCCACTGCTGAAAGCCCTCATTTGCTTAATAACGATAAATTTATTCGAGAACATAAAAATGTTGAAAGTAACCTTTTACAAAAAGTTCAAAAGATTTCTAAGCATTTTGAAATTGAAAAAAGAGAGATTATTCGTTATTCAAACTATTACCATTACAAATCAACCATTAAATTTCATTCTCCTCTCAGGCTTGAGGAACTTGTTCCCTTACTAGCACCAACATCTGCTATTTTTGGAGATCCCACAGAGAGGGTAAGAGCATTGAGTTCTTCTTTAAATTACTATCAAAAAAATCCTTCACCCTTTTATGGTGGTCCTATCCTGATATGCCAAGATGATACGACAAAAGCTCTCATTAACATCAGAAACCTGACACTAAACAAAGAAGAAGGACTTATTACGACTGGCTGTGGAATCGTCAAGGGATCGACCTTTGAAGGAGAGCTTAATGAGTCAAAACTAAAAATGAAGTCAGTCATGGAGCTTGTCTGTGGATAAAGGTTTTGAAAAGATTCACTCGTTTATCGTGTGCCCTGGGGCGAGGAACCAACCTTTTTTAAAATTAGAGGGTATTGAATCAAAAATAATTTTTCACTTTGATGAAAGAGCTGCAGCTTTTGAGGCTTTGGGAATGAGTAAGCAAACCGACAAGCCTTGTGCGGTGGTGACAACTTCCGGCACAGCTGTAGGAGAAACTCTGCCCGCTGTTATGGAAGCTTACCACTCCCATCTTAAACTTATTGTTATCTCCTATGATAGACCGGATAGACTAAAAAGTGTCTACGCTCCTCAAACAACCCACCAAGAGAATTGCCTTGTGTCCTTCATCCGTTCAACAACGCTTGACGACGATAGATATCCAAAACATATTAATATCAACGCTGACCTCGAAGAAAAGAAAATCATTCTACCAATTGCTAAGCTCCAGTACCCCTTGGTGATCTTAAATGAGAATGCTCCTTTGACCCATGATCAATATCGAAATTTGAAGGAGACTAATTGCCTAATTCACCAAGAAGTGACCTCTCCCTTTTTCCAAATGCGCACGGATGAAGAAATATTGGATGATGAACAGCTTGATTCTCTTTACATGCAAGGTCTCTTTAGCTGTATTATTCGAATGGGATCAATGCCAAACTGTGGAATTTGGCGAAAGTTAGAAAGAACCGTTAATCCTCCTGAAGTAAATCATTTCACCCAAGAAGCTTCCCTCGGGTTAAGCTTTGGAAAAAATCGAAAAGGCAGCGTGGGCGAGATATTGAAAGTCTTTGATACTCACAAAAATAAATTCGAACTAAAAAATATGCACTCCCAACTTATTGATGACTTTCCTTTGAGTGAAATCTTCCAGCTTAGAAAAATCATCTGTGAACGCGATAGTGACGATACCATTTTTTACCTGGGAAATAGTCTTACGATCAGAAATGCCAAACACTGTCCGATAAAAAAATCGAAGATCATGGTCTCGCGAGGACTCAACGGTATTGACTGTCAGTTATCGACGGCATTAGGAATAGCGAATGGGACCGAGAAAAAAGTTGTAGCCATCGTTGGAGATCAAACCTTTATGTATGATGCCAATATTATTTTTCGAGAAATGCCTAAAAACTTCGAGGTTTTCATCATTAATAACGGAGGCGGGGAAATATTTAAGAGGTACTCTTTTGACGCTAGAATGGTAAATGGTCATACAATGACTCTCTCTGATAAGATTGTCCTTCCCCCTAACTTTAAAGAGGTTCTTATTAGTAGAGACCACAACACAAGACTTTGGGAAAAACTAAAATGAGTGCAGCACAGGTGGTCTTTATTCATGGACTCTTTGGCGAAAACATTCGAGCTCCAAAAAACTGCAGAGTAGAATCACCCTATTTTCTAAAATCTCTATCCGACTTAAAGCTTTCTTCTGAGACGACAATTATCGCGTATTCTTTTGGTGGCAGGAAGCTTCTGTCCTTAATAGATTCCGAGGGGCTACCAGACGTTAATCATATTCATATAGTCAGTACCCATCTTGGATGTGACAATAAAGCTAAAAGAATAAAGCTTGAAGATTCTATTTTAGAGCAAATGAAAAAGGATACTTTCTCCACATTTTGGAATCAGCTTCCCTTGTTCAAAAATGATGAAAAGATTGATATCAATTTAAAGAAGATGCCCCTATACAGAGAATTATTTGACAACAATAGACTTTCAAACTCTCCAGATTATAACAACCTTGTATCAACTTTTCAGCACAAGATAACTCTTCATTGTGGAGAGCTAGATCATAAAATTTTAGAACAATATATTAAATTTGAAAACACAGTCATTCATGCAAAGTGCGGACACAGAGCTCCTATTTACATGATTATGGACAGTATCGAGCGAGGAATGAAATGATCGTCTACCTAAAAGCAACAAGACCTCAAACTCTGATCGCCTCTTTGGCTCCTGTTTTTAGTGCTTTTGTTTTAGCACAAAGCTCTCAAGAAATTATAAATAAAGGCTTGCTCTTAAACTGTGTTTTAATAGGGATTTTTATTCAGATCGCCGTTAATATATTTAATGATCTCATCGATGGAAAAAATGGTGTAGACGACATTAGAGTTGGAGATGCAAGAATGAGCTCTTTAGCAAATAAAAATGTTCTGTGGTCTTTGGGCTTTGTATCACTTTTGATTTGTTTTATATCATCTCTTGCCCTTTTTGAGATAAGTCTTCTCTATATTCCTTTGGCCTTAAGTTCATTATTTTTTGCATATGGGTATACTGGAGGACCATTTCCTCTGGCCTACAATGGATTAGGAGAAATCTTTGTTTACATCTATTTTGGACTTGTTGCCTTTATTGGAACATTTTATGCCTTAACTGGTGCTCTTTCCCTCTTGATGTTCGTTAGTGGATCTCTCTTTGGAATGCTAAGTATTCTTATTATTTACGCTAATAACTACAGAGACCTTGAGGGAGATAAAAAATTTGGAAAGAGAACAATTGCTGTTAAATATGAAAAAAGTTCTAAGCTTATATTTCTAGCTTTTATTTTATCTACCACTATGCACAAACTTATTTTTACTTTTTGTACTTCTCGCTACCTCTTTTTGATTTCTCTTTTCACAGATATATTGCTTGTGATTTTCATTTATAAAAACCTTAACCGACAAAAAATCTTTAAGGTCGCCCTTTTAAATCTCCTAACAACAACCCTCCTCTACATTGCTGTAATATGAAAGTTTACTATCACTTTAAATCCCATTTTATTTTGTTTAAGGTCGATTTTGGAAGCGCTATTGGATACAGCGAATACCATGAACTAAAAAAATTGGGTTACCCCTCTTTTGGCGAAATCGTCGACATAATAAGAAGTAGAAAACGACATTTTATCCTGTCTAATGCCTATTTTGATGCTTTTGAATTTTCAACAAAAACAATTAAAGAGAACCTTTCTTTTCAAAATCACTCACTTTTTTATCAAAATCAACTCCACAAGTTAAGTGACACACTTAAGCTAAAGTTAACAGGAAGGATTGAGGATGATATAGTCCTTGTTCAAAAATATCAAAAAGAGTTTTCGAAACTAAGACTCGATTGCAATAATTTTTATACAAAAGAGAGCTTTGATCATTTTATTCAAAATATAGAGACTAATAAAATTGAATACATTGAAGATCCCTTTCCTTTCGACTTTGACCTCTATCAAAACTACAAAGTACCGCTTGCGATTGACCATCTCTATAATCTAAGTAAAGAGACAGATGACTACAGAGGTTTTCCGATTATCTATAGACCAACTATTAATCCTCATGATCCTCGAGCTTATAAGAGTATCTTTTCAAATCAATTTGAAGGTCTCCTGGGATCATGGCATAGTTATTGTTACTTACTGAAGCTTGGTGATACCAGAAGAATTCAAGGTATCTACAATCCCTTTGTTCCTAAACTTTACCAGATATCTCAAAACAAAATTTTTATCAAAAAAGAAGTCGTCACTGAAGAGTATAAGAAGCTTCGGGAGTTAAAGTGGAACAGATTAAAGATTTAGACACCTCTCTATTTTTTCGTCGTCCAGATGTTGACATCGACCTTTGGAAAGACCTAAGAAGTAAATACTTTAAAGAAAAGGGATATCTCTATTTTTGCTCCTCTGGCACAACATCATCAAAGATTAAAGTTTTTGAAATTTCTTTTTTAAAAATGCTTGGTCACGCAAAAGAAATGAATCATTTCTTTAATATAAAATCCACTGACCGCTGGCTTCTATCACTTCCTTCATTTTACATGGGTGGTATTTCTATTATGTTTAGAGCATACGAAAATGGAGCCTCTATATTTAGTCCCTCTGACCTCTCAATTGAAGCGATTGTTAGTTCCTGCCAAGAGCACTCTATTACACATCTCTCCTTAGTTCCTCGACAAATTCACGACTTCCTTAAAAAAAATCTTAGTTTCCCAGATTCTGTTAAGATGGTTTTTATTGGGGGTGATAGTTTATCAGTTGAAGATTTTAATTTACTAAAAAGGCACCCTTCTATTTTCTATCCAACATACGGTGCAAGTGAAGTTTGTTCTCAAGTTGCAACTTCAACTTTAGATCAATACAACACTTTTTCAATACTTCCTTGGAATAACGTTTCAGTAAAAAAGACAGTTGAAATTACCTCCCCTTTCATTTTCGATAGGCTCTTCACAGTTGATTCCTTTGGGATAGTTAAAGAGCAAGCTTCAGAGTTAGTATTTAAAACAAATGATATGGGCACAGTAGAAGGAAATAGTTTAACTATTTTTGGAAGGAGTGATAGAAAAATAAAATGCTCTGGTTTATTTATCGACTTGGATCATCTTGAAGAGCAGATAAAAAAAAGCTTCTTATTAGATTTTGAATTCTATTTAACATCTCTTCCATCTAGATCAAGGGGCCAAGAGCCAGTCGTTATTTCAAAAGATGAAATAGATCTTTCCTCTCTTAAACAATTTAATATTTTCCATATTAGAATTGTTAAAAATTTTGAATACACTCCAAGTGGTAAACTTAAGAAAATCTATTTATAATTCCAAGGAAATTTAGAGAAGTCTCTTTTTCTCTTTTCAAGAAATGCATTCTTCCCCTCCCAAGCTTCTTCTGAACCATAAAGCATCCTTGTCGCTTCTCCGGCAAAGAGCTGTTGCCCTACAAGTCCATCATCAAGCAAGTTAAAGCTGTACTTTAGCATCTTTATTGCTGTCGGTGACTTGGTTAGGATCTCTTTTCCCCAATCCACACATTCCTCTATCAGCTTATCATGATGAACGACAGCATTGACCATTCCCATCTCATAAGCCTCTTGAGCGGTATAAGCTTTTCCTAGAAAGAAAATTTCTCTTGCTCTTTTTTGGCCAACTTGTTTTGCAAGTAAAGCCGAACCATAACCGCCATCAAAACTTGCAACATCTGCGTCTGTTTGTTTAAACATTCCAAACTCTAAAGAAGCCAAAGTTAAATCGCAGACAACATGTAACGAATGTCCTCCACCAGCGGTCCAACCATTGACAGCACATATAACGACTTTAGGCATAAAACGAATAAGTCTTTGGCACTCCAAGATATGGAGCTTTCCAAACCCACTTTCGCCCTGAGCGTCTTCATATCCATTCTTGCCTCTAACGGATTGATCTCCACCGGAGCAAAATGCATGTCCACCATCTTTTGGGCTAGGTCCCTCACCTGTGAGGATTATAACTCCGACTTTTGGATTTTCACTAGCATCTTTCAAAGCCGCATATAACTCATCCACAGTGTGCGGACGAAATGCATTTCTAAGCTCTGGCCTGTTAAAAGCAATTTTAACTATTCCGTGCCCTTCAAGCTTTTCATAAGTAATATCCGTATAGGTTTTCACTTTTTCCCAGATCATATTTTTCCTTTTTGTCCCAATGCTAGCAGATTTCCTTTATTTAAGCTTTGAAAAGAGGTTTTAATTTATTAGAATTCTCTAAGACTGAAATTTTATAATGACTATAATGTCACTTGGAGAAATGATGAAATTACTACTATTAATGGCAATGACCTTATTGGCCGTCTCTTGTTTCGGAGAGAAGACTGAACAAATGAAAGAGGATAATGTCGAAACAACTAAAATGAAACCTATGGACTCTGAGTCAGATGAGTATGCTGAAACAACGGAAGAGGCTCCAGCGGGAATTGCTGAGGAAAACGACATGTGTATTTGTACAAAAGAATATATGCCCGTTTGCGGTGCTGATGGAAACACTTATGGAAATAAGTGTCTAGCTGGATGTGCTAAGACTGAAGTAGTGAACGAAGAGCCATGTGAATAAAAAAAAGGACTCGTAAGAGTCCTCTTTTTTTTTAGCTAAATGCCTGCTGAACAAGCACCACTAATGCAATAACAAGTACTAATTGTTTTAGAAAAAACATAAATACCTCTCGAAGTTTGTGTGTACCTAAATCCTATCAATGAGCGAGACTTAACGTCAAAATAAATCTTAATACCACTTATGCGCGGTGCTCCAAAGAAACCTTTACATAGACCTACTCTTACTTTGACAGAGGTTTAGTGATTAGGTAAATTCCCCTCAAATTTGATAGGAATTAGTTTATGAGATGTCCATTTTGTGAAGCAAATGAAACCAAAGTTGTCGATTCTAGACTCCTCAAAGAGGGGCTTTCCGTTCGCCGTCGTAGAAAATGCGAGGCTTGCGAGAGAAGATTCACAACCTATGAGAGCATCGAGATCCAAATGCCGGTGGTTGTCAAACTAGATGGACGACGAGAACCCTATCAAAAAGAGAAAATCCTAAAAAGCATTGGCAAAGCGTGCGGAAAAAGACCTATCTCTACTGAACAGATCGAACGAGTTGTCGACAATATTGAAAAAAATATCCTTGAAATTTCAAATAAAGAAATCAAATCTAAAGACATAGGCCAACTTCTTATGCATTATCTAAGAAATCTTGATCCTGTAGCTTATATTAGGTTTGCCTCTGTATATAGAACTTTTCAAGATGTTGAAGAGTTTGTTCATGACCTACAGCATGAAGAAGAATCATTTAATTCCAGTTTAAGATACGAATAAGTTAAGGCCAAAATGAATAAAAAAAGAGAAGCTCGCGAATTTTGTTTTCAGTATTTTTTCCATGTTCAACTCCCTGTCTTTGAAGAACTCAAAGCGGGTCTTAGTGAAGCAGAAATTCTTTCTTCTATTGAAGATTACAAAGAAAGCACAAACACTTTATTAAGTTCGGACTTAACAGATTTCTCTAACCAATTGATTCTTGGAACCTTTAAAAACTATAAAGAACTAGAACTTGTTATTGAGAAATATTTAAAAAATTGGAAATTAAGTAGAATTTCAAAAGTTGATCACACGATTCTACTTCTTTCGAGCTATGAAATGCTCCATGATAAATCAACTCCGGTTAATATTGTCATTAACGAGGCTATCGAAATCTCTAAGAAATTTGGAAGTGTGGACTCTGGTCCTTTCGTAAATGGAATTTTGGACAACCTCTCCAAGAATGAAATCAATGCCTAAAGGTCCAATTGATCTTCTTTCTGAACTTATTAGCCCCCAAACAGCTGGAGTCATTTGGCTAACGGACTCCCCTTTAAAGTCAACACTCACTGGAGTGTACGAATTTAATTATCTCACCAATGGGCTTCTTACAAAATCTATTCAGAATATTGAAAATCAAAACAATAGATCCAATTACTTTCTCACAGAAAGTTTCGGCTCTCCTCTATTTTTGTCTCATCAAGTCATAGAAAAACCTGAAGATCTAAACTCTGTCTATAACCAGATAGAGATCTCTAAGTCTCTTCTAAGTGAAGAAAGAAAACTTATTTACCTCTTCAATAAATCTCTCAATTCCAAGAATATTAAGGTTTTAAAGGAGCTTATTAAAAGGTATGCTCATCTCCAATTTGAACATTTAAATATTTAGGAAGTCTATGAAGTCGCTTGTATTTCTGATTTTAATTTTATCCTCTTTGTTAGGATACTCTAAGGAAAAATGTATCGTCGTGATTGATAGAGATGATATGGAACTCCACTGGGAAGGTTACAAGTATCCCGGCGCTGAGAAGTCTGGCGTAAAAGGGACATTGAGAAACCTGGGGTTAAAAGACGAATACAAGGGTGACAACCTCAGTGAGATCTTTAAAGACTTAGAGTTTAATATCGATAGCCGCTCCGTTTGGAGTCGTAATTCCATGAGAGATGCAAGGCTTGTAAAGTATTTTTTCTCTAAGATGATCGGTGGAACAATGATCAAGGGAAAGACTTTAGAATACAAAGACAATAAATTGAAAGTACGACTCATTATGAATAGCTTCTCAAGAGATATTTCATTAGATGTTATCAATAAAGACGAAAGGTTTACGGCCAAAGGTGTTATTGATATTTTGGATTGGGGTATGGAGAAGAGCCTCGAGTCTATTAACAAAGAATGTAACGAGCTGCACAAAGGCAAAACATGGAGTGATGTAAGCCTTAAGCTCACGCTAACCTATGATAATGACTGCGAGTAAATGACTAAAACTTGTAAAACTTACAAACTGTTTATCGCCTTAGATCGATTTAAGTATGATCCGAAAGCGGAGAGAATATGAGAGTAAATTTATTAAAATCAATGTCAGTTTGGCTTTGTTTAGTAATACATTCATCATTTGTTGTCGTTTATGCAGGTGAAGATAAATCAGGGCGAGACTATAAACTTGAATGTGAGCACGTAAAAAAATACGCTGTTGCTTCGAAGTATGAAGTCGACTGCCTAAAAAATTATCACCACTACAATTCTTCCGAGTTTAAGAAGTCAAACAAAAGACTTTTGCCAAAATCAAAATTAAAAATTGCAGAATTTAACGTCCTTCACCCTGGAAGTTCAAAGACCCGTTTTAAGGACTATCAAAAGATTGCAAGTCTTCTGAACAAGTGGGATATCATCGGTGTGACCGAGCTTCTTCCTCTCGTTGGTCGCGATCTTCAGCAAAATACATCATTAGTAAAATTTATTGAAGTTTATGGCCCGGAGAAAGTTCGCTTTTACCAAGAAAAGGTAGACGACTTAAAGAAAAAACTTTCTAAAGAAAAAGGGAATAAAAGTCTGAAGTCTTTAAATGATGAAATTGAAGTCGCTTCAAAGCTTGCTTCCTTTTATTTAGAAGAAATTGAAAAAGCAAAATTAAGTTATAGAACTCCCGGCTATTTAAAGATTTTAGATGAGCTTCATAAACTAAAAGGTGGAAGCAACTGGGCCCTTGTCTTAACACCGCAAGGTGAGGCTGCAAAGCCTAGAGACGTTCATGAACTGGTCGGTTACTTCTACAAAGCAAACATTGTAAAGCCAGTATTTAATGAATACTGTGACAGCTTAGATCCCAAAGCAAAATATTTAAACTTTGCCTGTATTGTTAAGATGGATAAGAATGCCCTGGGTAAAGATAAAAGTGATATCTTTTCAAGAAGACCTTTCATGGCCAGTTTTAAATCAAATGATTTTGACTTTACATTACTAACAAGTCACGTGGTTTACTCTTCACCAGATGGTCGAGCTGATAGAGAAAACATCATGCTTAAAGCTTTTGGAGTCGATCATTACAGTGATATGACCACTGGACTGAACTCATCAAACTATGCTCGCTTTGCTGAAGTGAAAGTGACTTTAGATTTTATCGATCGCTATAAGAAACGATTCGGGAAACAAGATATAATTTATATGGGAGATTTAAATCTCAAGTTTTCAAATCAGTTTTGGCCATACGTACTAGACAGCGCTCCAGGGTTTGAACTTTTCATTGAAAACGAAACATCTCTTTCAAGAGGAAGATATTACTCTAATGGAGAAGAGACAAAAGGTTTGTCCAACGACTTTGACCACTTCATTCTAGATCCTAAAGAAACATCTGAGTGCACCAATAGTGATGGCAGAGCAAATGCAAAAGTTGAAAGCTTTTATAAAGGTGCCATTGGAAGATACGTTAGACGCCTCTATGAAGTGAGAACGGAACGAGTCTCTGAGTATGAATATTTATACAATGAAACGAAGTACCAAAGACTTATCGATCGCTTTGTTACTCCTTTTAAAAATGGCAAAGAGACTATTTTAAGAATTGGAAGTAGAAAGTTTAGAGTTGGTTCAACGGAGCATACTGTACGCGGTCTTGTTGATGATACGACCGAAATCGACCGCTACGTCGATTATTTTCAATCAAGAATTCTTGAATCACAATTAGAAGATTCAAGTTACTATAGTTATTTTATAGATATTCTCTCTGATCACATGCCTATTGTTTTAGAGTGCGAGATTTAGTCCCAAATTGAAGAAGTTGGATTACACACGCACAGCAAAAAGAAATGTGTCTTACTCTCTTGTCAATACCAAGCTTGCAAAAAAACAAATCCCTAAAATTGTGGATTATGTGCAGGCAAAGACGAGAACCCAAACACAAAATAAATACCCCATCCATTATCTAGAGATAGAAAACTATCCCGCCCGCTTACTGGAAGGATTACTTGGACTTTCAAGATACTGAGTATTGTGAAGTTTTGTCGGAGAAAAGTTTGAAGTATAGTCTAGGTTTATAGTGACTGCTTGCGAGAACAAGTCTGCGCAAGCAATCGACTTTATTTTTTAATAAGCTAGTAAATCTCTAATTGCAGCCTCTACCTTGTCAGCGTTTGGAAGAGTTTCTTTTTCAAGAATTCTATTAAAGCCAACTGGAGTAAAAGTAGACCCAAGTCTTTTTACTGGTGCATCTAGTTGTTCAAAACAAAGTTCATTGATTTGAGCAACGATCTCTCCTCCAAAGCCACCAAAAACTTTATCTTCGTGAGCCACAAGAACTCTATGTGTTTTACTAATAGATTTAACAATCGCATCTGTATCGAGTGGAATAAGAGATCTTAAATCCACAACCTCAATAGAGATTCCCTCTTCTTTCAGTTTCTGTGCTACTTGAAGAGAGTGATGAACTGTATTTCCATAAGTAATTATAGTTGCGTCAGTTCCTTCTGCTCGAACACGTGCGACACCAAAAGGTACTTCAAAGTCGTCAGGAACAACTGTCATGGCATCCTTTGAGTTGTATAAAGCTTTTGGCTCTAGGTACATCGCTGGACCTTCACTTCTCATGCAGGTTCTTAGAAGTCCCGCAGCATCGTCAGCAAAGGCTGGAACGACTACTCTGATACCAGGAAAAGTTGTGAGACACCCTTCGAGGTTTTGCGAGTGATAAAGTCCACCACCGATATAACCACCAGAGGCAAGTCTGATTGTTACGTTAGGAGAGAAGGCTCCATTACTTCTCCAGTAGTCATGAGTTGTTTCAACAAATTGCTCCATCGCAGGCCAAAAGTAATCTGCAAACTCAGCACCTTCAACAACAATTCTGATCTCTTTATCAAAACGACTCATTCCATTCGCTGTTCCAAGAATATAATCTTCAGCAATTGGACCGTTGAAGACTCTTTCAATTCCAAATTCCTGTTGCATTCCTTTTGAAACATTAAAGATTCCACCCTTTTCCTTGTTGGCCATATCTTGCCCCCAAATAAAAGTTTTCTCATTATGTCTAAATTCTGCTTTTAACGTTTCATTTAGCGCCGTTATAAATTTAATGGGCTCTCCTGACTCATCATGTGTTCCATCAGGATATTTTTCTGCTTTATAAGCTGGAGCGAGGACGTAATCCCATATGGAATCCGCCGTTGGATGAGGAGCTTTGACACCAGCTTTATGGGCATCCATTAACTCAGACTTACAATCAGCTTCAATTTTTTCCAGTTCTTTTTTAGTGAAAATTTTCGCCTTTAAGAGATCTTCCTTAAACTTTGGAAGAGGATCTTGAGCAAGAGCCTCAGCTCTTTCATCTTCATCTCTGTACCATTCGTGCTTATCTGAGTTAGAGTGATTTCCAATTCTCACACAATGAGCGTGAACAATAACTGGCTCTTCTTTTTCGAGAACGTGTTTTTTTGCTTCCGTCATGGCATTCATTGAGTCAAAAACATCTTTTCCATCACAGTGGATAATTCTAAGATTTTAAAAGCCTGAAAAGTTATCGGCTGCAAACTCATTAGCTGTCTGATCTTTTTTAGGAACTGAAATACCATAACCGTTATCTTGAAAAACAAAAATGACAGGAAGCTTCTCGTTGGATGCTCCATTTATTGCTTCATAAAAGTAACCTTCAGAAGTCGAAGACTCTCCCTGACTTGATATCGATACACCTTTATGGTTGAACCTTTTCATTCCACGAGCAACTCCGACAGCATGAAGAGTGTGATTTCCTGTACAACTTGAAACGTTGTGAATATTCCACTCTGGTTTTGCAAAGTGATTAGACATGTGCCTTCCGCCCGATGCTAAATCATCTGCTTTTGATAGACCGTTTAAAATAATCTCTGTGGCACTCATTCCCGCAGAAAGGGCCGTCAGCATATCTCTATAGTATGGAAACAGATGATCAGTATCCTTATCAAAAGTCTGACCAATGGCTAGTTGAATAGCATCATGACCAGCATAAGGTGCGTGGTAAGACCAACCAAGAGCTTGCTTGAGGTAATTTGGAGCTCTTTCATCGAGCATGCGTCCAAGAACCAAGAGTTCATACCACTTCTTGATTTGAGCTTTTTTAGTTTTCTTCAAAGAATAGGTCTCTTTTACTTTCTGATCGATAATAGCCACGTATAGTCTCCTCGTTATTTTATTTAGTATTCAATATATGGTTTTGTACCCTATCTATCGTCATTTAATAAGAAAATTTGACTAAAATCATGAGAATTCTATTGTTAACTAAACCAAGTTAACTTAAAATAAGAATTAACTAAACTCGATTTACTTAAGGTCAGAATGAGACAGACAAGAGCTAGAAATTCCTCAGACAAAGAGAATAAAAGAAACCTCATTATGGATACGGCCATTGAAATTTTTTTGAGTGATTCTGGAAGAATGCCAAATGCCTCCCAAATATCCAAGCTAAGTAATATGACAAAGGGTAACCTCTATACTTACTTTAAAAGTAAAGAAGACCTGTTTTATGAAATTCTTATTTTGCAATATAAGAACTGGTTTGATGAAGCATTACTTTTACAAGACTATTCCTATAAGCTTGAGACAAGGCTCTTTGAGAGCTTTTATAATAACGAGCTCCATGTGAAGCTCTGCTCTCTCTATCATAGTGATATCAAGCATGTTCTCAGTGAGAGTCAAAAAGAGTTTTTAGAGAAGCTGGTGCGAGATCAACTGGATAAACTCACAATTCCGATTTCCAATGCTTCAAGTTTATCGAAATCAGAAATTCAAGTTCTTCTCTATTCTTCTATTTCATTAATTATAGGTGCCTATCACTTCGAACACGAATACGAGGATGGATTCAACGCTCTCACTCCGCAAGACATCTATCTTCCAAGGTTGAAAGTGATGTGGTCCATCTTTTAAATTTAGTTAGCTCTTAAATCGATTGTCTTAATTAGATTTTCAGCTGTAGGAGTATCCCCAGGTCTTATGTCGCCTTTTACCAGCCAAATCTGCTCAGGGTGCTCAGGATTCCTAAGATAGGTTTCAATAACTCCACCATCTGCATCTATTCTTTGAATAATTGAAATCGCATCTGGATCACTTGCACCTATTCCCATGACCTCTTGCTGCCTTCCATATTTGTAAGAAAACTCAGGTCTCAATTGTTTTAACCTTCCAAGATCAACATCCTTATGCGCTTTTCTTGCGCCGACGAGAATTCTCGATTTCAAAAGAGCTTGAAGCTCTGGAGCTTTGTGAGCTCCGTATTCAGCAATAACCATCGCCCCCATTGAAAATGCTTTTCCAACTTCTCTATTTTTTGATGTTGAGTAACCATAACTAATTCCATACATCGGTCCTGTCTCGCTGTGATCCCTGGCCATGTTGACAAGCCCCTCACCAAAGATATCATCATTGTACTTTGTGAAGTCCTGTAAGGCTGCCTTTCTTATTGCGTCAGGAGATGAATCCGCTGCATTTCTTAAAACGGCATTTGAGGCCATATGTTTATTTAATTCTTTAAACATCTGAAGAATTTCTCCTTCTGATTTTTCAACGGCTTTTGAGGCAAGCCCTCTCCAAACAACACGTTCGTCGTACCACTGATTCATTTTGAAATTAAATTTTTCAACGTCGTCAAATGATGCCTTACCAAACATTTCAAGAAAGTCTTCATCGACATAGCCAATCTCAACTCTTTCAATGCCATTTTTTGCGTGGTTGTAATAAATATTATTTTCACTAAATGTTTTTTCAGCGGCTTTATTAATTTCTTCCCAAGCTTGCTCTGGAGCCGTTTCAATTCTCGAGGCAAAAGTTGCATCTTCCGCAATTTTTCTCTTCACAATTTCACGGTAAAGTTTTGGATCAATGTATTCGACCCCTTCCATATTTTTAAACTTAGTTCCAGTTTTTAAATTTAAAGAAACAGCTGGAGTTCTAAATGGAATAACAAGCTCTGAAGAGTTTTCCAACTTGAGGCCCATACGCTGTCTTTCAATGAGATCATCCATAAGGTGATCAGAGGCAATGATTCCCTCTTTAACTTCATCAGACCACTGTTTAGCACTTTTATATATATCTGCATTGGGATTAACTAATCTTGGCGGTGGAAAGCCTTCTTTTACGAGAAGGTAATTTAAGGCCACCTCTCTTGTCGTTCTTCCATTACCGTTTCCAAAAGGATGAATTGAAACAAGATCTCTTTGTAGGTTCGAAACCATATCGACATACTCATCAAGCTTTGCAGGTGAATCTATATCACCAAGTTCTGAGCGAGCCTTTTTAAACCATTCAAAACGCTCTTCAACCATTTCTCCAATAAGCTTTTCGTTTAGAACAAACTCATCGAGTTCAACTTTTCTAATTGCAATCTCTAGATCAGAGGTATTTTTGTATTTTGATTTTATAAAATCAGGAAGGTCGAGGTCAGAATATTTTTTATCCGCAAGATCAACACCGATTTTACTTTTTAATTTCTGTAATGCTTGAAATTCTTCAATCTCCGCAACGAGACTTGGATTTCTTTGGGTAATAATTTCAAGTCCACGAGGCTCAATAGTTTTTGCATTGGGGTAGATAATTTTTCCTGCGTATTCAAAAGTATCGCCTTTTGCAATTTTTTCTGTCTCTATCCAGTGGAGATAAGGGTTTTTAACGATCTCCTCTTTGATTTGTTCCGTTATGGCATGGCTTGGCGGAACATTTCCATAAACACCACCCTTTCTAAAGTTACCAATATAGGCTTCTGAAAGTCCCTCGACTCCTCCTTCCATCATTTTCGCTTGAACATTCTTTAACGTTTGTATGGAAAGTTCTGGACTTTCTTCTAGAAGATATTTTTTGGCGTTGAGATAATTTTTAAACTCTTTTTCTCCGTAGCGAGTCCCAACTTGGGATGCCTTTATGGTGCTCTTACCATCCATGATACTTTGAAGACCTGTATGACCATGACGATTGTCTATAAAGTATATCGATTCAATTTGATCGACGATTTTTGGATTTTTAACCAATGAAGGTCCATTCATTCGCTTGTTAATCCAATTTCTCGTACGAGAAAAAATATTTTTTGACTTTGATACTGGCTCATCAACTTTATCTATTTTTAATAGTTGATCTCTTTTTTGTAGATATTTTTTGTCGAGAATATCTGCATTATGTCCCATGAACTTAGATTCTGTTTCAGTTAAAAGCTGTCTTGTAGGAGGACGGCCAGCGAGACCTTGCCTGATAAGAAGATCAGCTTCATCCTGGGAGAAGCCTCCGTCTGTAAGATGGCGATATTTTTCTCGAAGTTCTCTCCATGTATAGTTATAAACGCCACCTTCTTCGCCAACAAGATGGGCTTTTTCCAAGGCTTCTTCAAGTTTTTGGGTGCCTTTAGATCTCCCCGTTATCCTGAGAGCTTCAGAGAGTCTGTCTGCACTATTAAGCTTTGTATTTCTAACGATATCTGTATAAAGAGGAGTTTTACTAACAAGCCTTGCTCTAGCAGTTGACCCGACAATTTTAAAGTGAAAGCTTTCTATGAGCTTATCTTTATAAGGTCCATCTCTTACATTTTTAATTTGTTCCCAGATCTCTTTCTCTGCTGCGATAATTTCGCCTTCTGGAATATTATCCGAGAGCTTTCCGTATTTAAGTTCGGGGTAAAGAGTCTCAACAATATCGTTAAAGTTCTCCGATTGACTTTCAAAAACATCTGAGACAATTTTTTTCCGGTGCGGCTTAACCTCATCAAGATAGAGTCTACTTATTTTGACGTTTTCAGCATTATCAACTTTATTTAATATTTTAGCTTCTTCCATTTTTAGAAGTGATCTGTAAGCGCTTGAGCTTGCCTTTTCAACTCCCACTATTGTTTTCGTTGCGAGACCAATTTTCTTTGCTCCAAGAACAAGCGCTTTATCAAAAGAAGTCATCCCCTTTTTAAACGCAAAGGTCGTCATTGGGTTATCAATAGGATAAATAATAACTTTACCTGTCTTCTTTAAAGCCTTGAGAGAGAAAACGATCATCTTGCCCGAGGATGTTTCGGCCATAAACATCTTCGATTTCGAAGAAAGCGCCTTTAGACTCTTACCGATCGCGGTTGTCTTTTTTGCCAATGGAGAAAGTAGATATTTACCAGCAACTGAAAGTGCCGTTTTAAGTTTAGCTCCAATTTTTGACACAGTTGAAGACAAAGAGATGATGTCATCTATTTTTGAGACCTTCTTAGAGACCTTTGAGACAATTTTTGTTTTTTTGAGTGCTTGAGCTGCCTTGGATGAAACCTTAAAGACTTTGGCAATTTTGGCGGCTCCGTTAATTCCATGCTTCGCCGCTGTCACGATACCACCAGTTAAAAATGCTGGCACGATCTCTGCTACAATAACGCCAGTTGCGGCACATAGACCCGTTGCGAAAGTCTTACAACTTGCACAGTCAAAGTCTGTGTAAGGCTGGATACATTTACTTGCTCGCGGTATTCCTTCCCATTTTTCACAAAAAATATCAGTTTTTAGCCACTCTTTAATTGAGCCCACAAGCCCTTGCCACATCCTGCTCATCGTTCCAGAGAAGTCATCCACAAGCATGGAGAAAACGCCATCATCTTCAGAAGCCTCCGCCATGGCCAACTGAGAAGTTGAAGAATGGTCTTCGGCATCCGTCACCCAACCCCAGAATTTATTCCACTGTTTTTCGACGCCATTTTTTGCCATCTTTAAAAGATCCCATGCTCCTGAAAAGAAAGTCATAACGGAATCTATGAATCCACTTACAAGTTGTGTCGTACATGAGTCATCACCTAAGTTGCAATTTGGGATTTTCATCGAGTCAGGGATAAGTTTTTCAGCGACATCACCGCCCATTCCCATCGCTGAGGCGAACATAAAACAATTCAAGTCTGAACTACACGATTTTTTAACTTCTTTTTTTCTTTCTTCAGAGCATGAAGCTTGCGAATTGACGGCGTTTATATCTTGAATTTGAGAGTTTAAGAGATTTCCCGAGTCCGGAACCTGACAGCTTCGAACTTCATTCTCACCAACGGCGACCTCCAACTGTGTCGCAATACTTTGAAGCTTCTGTTGTTTGACAGAAATCTCACTGAGCATAACATAGCATTTCTCAGAGATCCCATTTTGCTCAAAGTAATCATCGACACTTTGATCTGAATCTTTTTGGGCCATACACTCTTTATTAAAAACAGAATTGAGTTCCTCTAATTCTTCTACAAGATTTGCTACGCATTCACCTTCAGTACAATTAGCCGGCAATTGAGCAAAAGCTTGAAGACTACAAAAACAAAGGAGAATCGTTAAGAGTATTTTCACAGTGAACAGTCCATAGAGTTAATCATTTTATCGATATCATTTTGATGGTTGGCGTTTACCTCTAACCTTAAAGACTTGGCGAAAATAAGTGTTCCTCGACAGTCTATATAATAAGAGTCCTCTCTATAGTTTTTGTCTTTAAAGAAGTATCTAAACCCTATAGTATTCACTGTGTTTCCATGACTATTTTTTCGTGAACTCATCGGGATAAAACTAATAACTTTAGCCTGTACACCATCAGCCCAATTGCGCTTAAGCGCTTCATAACTTTTCTGATTTTTTTTGATCTTTTCAATATCTAACTTTATTTTCGTTTTTGTGTTGGTCACAGTGATATTGCTTCTTGAATTATTCTCTTTCGGTGAAAACAGCCAATTCTCCATGCCAAAAAGATCATGGCGCAACTCCCAAGAGTCAGAGGACTCAAAGATGATGACTCCACCATCAGAAGAGAGCTTCACTTCTTTTGAGAAGAGATTTGTACTCAAAAATAGACAGAAAACTGTTAAAAATAAATTCATCAGATTCCTATCGGTAAGGGTTTCGTTTACTTGAGTGTTTTCATACCCTGAACAAACTCTAAATTTGAATATATTCTAATGATTTTAGCTGATTAAGCCGATAAAATCGTATATACATGTTTTAAAAACAATGAACTTTGGAGATATTATGACTAAGAAGTCTATCGGACAATCATACCTGGAAGATCCTCGTCTCGAGGAAGCAAAAAAACTTATTGCTGAAGCCGTCAAAGAGCATCAAAGCAAAATCACTGAAGTTAAAGCCGGTGATCCGGAGTTGAAAGAAAGCTATGAGAAGCTTTTAAAAGAATTTGCCGAAGATCGCGGAGGAAAACTCTTTTATGATTATATTGGTTCGGGAATTGGAAATGGCGCACTTGTTGAGCTTGCAGATGGTTCTGTAAAGTATGACTTTATCACGGGTATTGGGGTTCACTACTTTGGTCATTCACATCCAGGAGTTATTGCCGCAGAAGTTGATGGTTCTATAACGAACACGACGATGAGTGGAAACCTTCAGCAAAATGTTGACTCACCAAAACTTTTCGACCTTTTATTAACACAAGCCAATAAGTACGATGCAGGGTTTGATCACATGTTTATGACCTCAAGTGGAGTTATGGCCGCTGAGAATGCATTAAAAATGGCTTTTCAAAAAAATCACCCCGCTCATCGAGTTATCGCTTTTGAAAAGTGCTTTATGGGACGAACACTCGCTGTTTCACAAATCACGGATAAGGCCGCATATCGAGCCGGTCTCCCTAAAACCCTATCTGTTGACTACATTCCCTTTTATAAACCAGATCAACACGAAAGAAGTATTGAAATGGCCGTAAAACACCTTGAGTGGTATTTCGAAAGGTACCCAGGTGAATACGCAGCAATGTGCTTAGAGCTTGTTCAAGGTGAAGGTGGTTACTGGGTAGGTAATGAAGAGTACTTTAAAGCTATTTGTGATATATGCCACAAGCATGGCGTCTCTATTATCGTTGACGAGGTTCAATCGTTTATGAGGACAGAAGAGCTTTTTGCTTTCCAATACTTCAAACTTGATAAGCATGTAGACTTTGTTAATATTGGAAAGAACTCACAGATTTGTGCAACTTTCTATAGAGCAGATCACAAACCAAAACCTGGACTGATTTCTCAAACATTCACATCAAGTGGAGCTGCTATTAATGCCGCTCATTATATAATTAGTGAAGTTGTTAATAATGGCTACCTTGGAAAAGATGGTAAAATTAATCGTATCCATGAACATTTCAAAGGAAACCTTGAAAAACTTGCGGCTAAACACCCAGAGAAGATTCAAGGCCCTTGGGGACTTGGAGCAATGGTTGGAATGACTCTCTTTAAGGGAGATATGGAAAAATCGAAACAATTTACGTTCAAACTTTTTGAAAATGGCTGTCTGTCATTTATTGCAGGTTCTAAGCCGACACGAGTGAGGTTTCTTGTTCCCGTAGGTGCTGTTACTGAAAAAGATATAGATAATGTTTGTGCTCTTATAGAGAAGACATTAGGCGAGATTGACTAGAGTCAACCAAAAGGAAAAACCTTGTTTGTTATACGACCTATAAAAGAAAGTGATCTCCCTGGGCTCATGAGACTTCTAGAAGACTCTGGGCACGGGTTGACCTCTCTTCCTAAAGATGAAGTGATTATAAAAAACAAAATCATCTACTCCCAAAGAAGCTTTGAACATAGAGGCGAAAGACCCAATGGTGAATCTTATCTCTTTGTGATGGAAGAACTTTTTACTGGGAAGATCGTCGGTGTTAGTGGAATCATTTCCAAGATTGGTGGTTTTGAGCCCTACTACTTTTATCGCCTAAAAGAAGAGACCAGAGTCTCTAAGATGCTGGGGATAACAAAAGATATTAGGTCTTTGCACTTTGAAAAAATTCACGCAGGGCCTGCTGAGATATGTTCTCTCTTTCTTTCTCCTGAGTTTAGAAATAGTCAAAACGGAAGGTTTCTCTCACTCTCAAGGTTTTTATTTTTAGCAGAAGATAGAAAATATTTTGAAGATCAAGTTATTGCAGAGATGCGCGGAAAAGTTAACGACAATGGCCATTCACCTTTTTGGGAAGCCGTTGGAAGAAAGTTTATGGACATCGACTTTGTTCAAGCAGACTACCTCACCATGAAAAGTAAAAAATTTATTGAAGAACTTCTCCCAGAAGATGCGATCTTAGTTGATCTTCTTCCACAAGATGCTCAAGATGTGGTTGCACAGGTTCACCCCCACACTGAGCCTGCGAAGAGAATTCTGGAACAAGAAGGTTTTGAGTTTAGTGGTCTCGTGGGAATTTTTGAACCAGGACCTGTATTAAAAGCACAGATCGATGAGGTGCGTGCTGTTAAAGATAGTAAAGTCTTAGAGGTCGGCGAGATTAGTGACGATAAAATGACAGGAGAAGTCTTTGTGATCTCTACTTCAGGAACAGACTTTATTGCCTGCCTAGGACATGTTGAAAAGCTTGAAAATGGAAAGGCCAAGATCTCAGCAGTTACCGCAACAGCTTTAAAGCTTAGATTTGGTGATAAGCTGCGTTTTGTGACGTTAAAAAACAAAGTTCAAACTCAAGAATCACTCCTATAGGGTAACTGCTCAATAAAGTGTTCTTCAAATCTTTAAAAATATTTATTTTGAACTAAACATCAGAAATTGTTTGGCCATCCATCTCTTTTTTGTAAATATATCTCCATGGCATTTGATGAATTAAAAAACATGGCAATGGGATGGGTAAATACTTGGAATAAAGGCAAACTCAAAAGAAAGTTAAAAGAGACTGCTCAGCGTGCTGTAGACCTTACTATAGAAAATTCAGAGTTGGAAAAAAAGAATAGTGAACTCATAGATGAAGTTCGTCGTCTCAAAGGTGAAAAAGAAAAACCTAAAATAAAGCCAACAAATACTAGTGACCTAAATCCACCTCCGAAGAAAGAACATAAGAAAAAGTCTAAAAAGAAAGATATCGAAGTTGATGAAGAGATTGAAATTTCTCCAGATAAAAATGAACTCCCTAAAGACGCTAAATTCATCGGTTCTAGAGATGTTGTGGTCCAAGAAATAGTATTTAATCGCAGAAATATAAAATTCTCTATTAAGAGATATTACTCTGAAAGTCTTAGTAGAGTTATCGAAGGTGAGATACCTTCAGGTTTCAAGGGCCATCAGTTTGGTCCTAAACTTCGGGCCCACATTCTTTATTTGAATTACAAATTAAGAGTTCCCCACGAAAAGATTAGAGAAATGCTCTCTGAGCTAAAAATTGATATTAGTGCTGGAACTATAAATTCAATTCTAAATAACCTGACTGATGACTTTCAGGTTGATCTGGAATCCGCAAGACATGCAGGACTAAAAAGAGATTCGAAAGTTCATATCGATGATACTGGGGCGAAAGTTAATGGAGTAAAAGCTTACACATTTGGAGTAAGCCATAAGTACTTTACTAGCTTCACTACGAGTTTTGAAAAGAATCGTTGGGCATCGGTGGGAGCACTCTTTGGAGGTGAGCAAAGGTTTATTTTCGATAGAGCTGCAATTGATTTTATTGGTAAGAAACTAAAACGTCCCAAGGTTACAGTATTTTTTAACCTTCTAGAAAAGAAGATAAGTTTTAGTCGAGAAGAATTAGAGGTCTTTTTTGAAGATTCGACTTTCTCAGATGTAACTAAAAAACAAAAAGATATCGTTAGAACTGCTGGTGCACTTAGTTATGCGAACTCTAGAGCGAATGGACCACCAATAAGATTTTTAATCTCAGATGAAGGGACAAATTTTAATGGGCTTCATAGGAACCATCAGCTTTGTTGGGTGCATGAGATTCGTAAATATAAGCTATGTGAGGTTTTCAAAAGAATAGAGAGTGAAACCCTTGAGAAATTGGTTCGTCAGTGGAGAGCTTTTTATAAGCTCATGAAGAGGTACAGGAATAATCCTGACACCGTTAAGAGAATACAGATTCGATCAGAATTTGAGAGGATCACGTCTTTAAAAACATTAGTTAAACCACTGGATGCACAGCTTGGAAGAACAAGAAAGAATAGAGATAAACTTTTACTATTTTTGAAATACCCACAACTTCCTCTGGATAATAACCTTTGCGAAAGAGACCTTCGAGAACGAGTGATAAAAAGAAAAATCTCACTTCAAAACCGCTCATTGAAAGGAATGAAGTCTTGGGACTTGATGCTTTCACTGGCCTCAACTTGTAGAAAAATAAATTTGAGTTTTTGGCGATATTTAGAAGATCGAATCTCCCAACGAGAAGAAATTCCATACCTGGGCAAGCTAGTTCAAGCTATTTAAATCCTATAAATTTAAACACAATATTGAGCAGTTACCCTATAGGTGTCTAGTTTTTAGACACCTTTAAAATCTTTTCAAGTTATCCCTATCCCCCCCCATTCCTGCGCTATATTATAGGGATGAAATTACGTAAATTTGCAATGGTCTCTGGCTGTATTCTTTTCTCTTTTCAAACGATGGCCAGCATTTTTGATGGTGATGATAGGAAGGATGTTTACGACTACCCCCTTGAATCATACAAGACAATCTCAAGAAGTATTCCGGCCCTTATTCAAAAGAATAAACTCATTAAAAATGGTGATCACTATGACATTAAAGCTGATAGCCTTAGCAAACTTGTGGATTTTTGCCCGGACACTGCGTTTGCAGCAGAAGCTCAACTTGCAAATTGCTCAGCGTCTTTAATTGCCGATGACTTAGTACTAACGGCAGCTCACTGCTTAGAAAAGTCTCCCACCTCTCCCTATCATAAATCAAAATATGTTATCGCTTTTGATTACAAAAAAGATAAGGATGCGAGTGAACTGAAATCTCTCAAGGCGAAAGATACTTATGAAATAGAAAGCATGCCCTTTTATATATTTGACTGGGGATCAATGCATGATGTGGCGATATTAAAGTTGAAAAGAAAGGTCGTTGATAGAAAACCATTAAAGCTAAACTTGAGTTACAACTATGCCAAAGGTCTTGAGCTTTTTATGATTGGTTACCCACTGGGAATATCACAAAAACTAACAGACGAAGGCCAGATCTCTAGTGTGAATCTTAAAACAAATTCTTTTCGTCATCATCTCGATACTTTTTCAGTTAATTCTGGTTCAGCTATCTTTGATAAAACAAGCCAAGAGATTATAGGAGTGCTTGTTCGTGGAACAGGACCCAATTGGGCCAAATATGGACGAGAGTGTAACGAATGGCACACTGATTCAGAGACAGGATACGCTGAGGGAAATATCCTTTCATCTTTAAAGAAAGAAATAAAGAAAGTTATTGCAAAGTAATTTTTAAAGTTCCAGTCTCAACCTTTTTCGAATCAATACCACTGGCTTTAAAGAGGCCAAGTTCTTTTTTCTTTTTTACAATATCTTTTTTAAAGTGGCCGACATCTACAGTAGATCCTTTTTTTAGACGAACTGCAGTTGATACCGATAGCTTTTCACTTTGAGTTTTAAGACCAACGATATACTCATTACCTCTTTTATCGCAGCTCACATCAACAGATTCGAAAGCGACTTGAATAGAAGCCGTTTTTCCACTTAACACTCTAACAGACTGAGTTTCAAAAGTTTTTTTACCAAGATCAGTTTGATTGAGACTGGGAAGGTTCTTTATAGACCCTCTAATCTCTTTTAAATCAAGTTGACCTAGCTGAGTGATCTTTAGATCACATTCCTCAGCATCTACGGCCTCTGTTGTTAGAACATGAGAACCAGCATAATTTGTCTGAAGAAACTTTTTTAAGGTCTTTGCTCTTGTTTGGGGAACATTAAAATCAATACACTTTCCTATTTTCTCTTTGGTATCCACAGGAAGGAGAATGAAATCGACTCTCTTTAGCGCTTTTGTTGCGAGGATCTCATTGGTAAAACAGGCCTGAACATATTCTTGAGCATGGCCTGTTACGGAAAAAAGAATAAAGCTAAAAAGTATCGATCGTTTTATCATTGAGTTTTGTCCGTCGATTCGAAGATCTTATCAGCCGACGTGGCCACAAAACCTGTATATAGCTTTCCATCTTGCATTGGATACCTTTTGGCGAATTCAAAATAGCATGAAGGAATTGTAATTTTTTTATCAGAAAACACAACTTCGACACTGTCAGCAAGAGTAGAAGACTGTTCAAGAAAAACTTCAGGACTTCCTTTAATTTCTCCGCCACTATCATTTAATTTAAAACCATTACTTTTTAAAAATTTGTTTAAGTCTTCCAATTCTTTAAATGAACCAAGCTCATTAACAGAAACGGTAAAGTGATTTGGACGAAATCCTATGGCTCCCATCCAAGCACCATAGTCACTTTCTTCTTTAAGGGCGAAGTATTCTTCAGAACTGATATCCCAGGGTCTTCCTATTGAAGTGAAATTAAAGTCTCTTATGGTCTCGTCACTAACTTGGTCGACTAAGCCTTCAACTATTTCATTAAACCTTTCAGAGAAATCTTCAAGCCTAAGTTCAGAGATAAAGATCAGAGGAAGATCTGGGTTAGAATGTTCAAAGTGCTTTGCGGAGAGCTTCTTATCTGGAAAGTCATAGTCTCCATTATGCGTATACCCAGCCTCGAGAAATGGCCTAGCTATAACCTCTAAACTCACTCTTTTATGATTAAAAGTACGAAGGGCGATATGGTCGTTTTTCACCGTGTCACCGTTATCTTCCATGAGCTTAACAATCTTCTCAGCTTGTGGATTCAGTGCGACATAGTCTGTCCACATCTTATCTAATAACTTATTAATAGGTGCATCAAGCATGATTTTCTCCAATACATAACGATTGTGTTTACTTACAGCACAGATCATAAATCTAACGATTGGCCCTGTAAATAACAGACAAATAAATGTAGTATTGTTTTACTTAATTTGCCCTCAAAACTAAACAATACAAGGAATAAAGATGGAATTAACACTTCGTGGCGACTACTTTCATGGATCATTTACCAATCAATCGGGACTGTCTGAATCCGATATTTCGAAAAGCTCTGAAAAAATAGAAAAATTCTGTCCAGGTGATCTTTCTCACAAACTATGGGATGCAAAAATAGACTATAACAATATCGAAAAAGTTATCGATTCGAGTGTTTCAGGCTTTGACCTATGGCGAAAGCTGAGCTTTGAAGAGAGAATAAATTACTTAAAAAAATTCCAAGACGAAGTAACAAAAAGAAAAGATGAAATTGGGATGGCCATCGCCTTAGAAACTGGTAAGCCACTTTGGGAGTCATTGACGGAAGCTGGTGCACTAAGCGCGAAAGTTGCTGTCACTATTACGGACTCACTCAAAAGAATCGAAAAAGAAACGATCAAGGACGTCCTTCCAAAGATTGATGGACATATTGTGAAGAAACCTCTGGGACCTAGTCTCGTTATAGGACCATTTAACTTTCCATGTCACCTTGCAAATGGACAAATACTTTCAGCCCTGCTTACAGGTAATAGTATTATTTTTAAACCAAGTGAGAAGACGATGTATTCGTCACAACTTCTTATCGAGTGTTTTCATTCGGCAGGTTTTCCAAAAGGTGTTATTAACTTTATCAACGGTACAGTAAAAACAACCCAAGACATTCTCAAACATCCAGCGATAAAAGGTATTTTCTTTACCGGAAGTGTAGCCGTTGGAAAAAAGATTCTCGAGTCAGTCGGAACAGACCTCAATAAACTAGTCGCTCTTGAATTGGGTGGTAAAAACTCAACTATTTTACATAAGGACACAGATATCAATCATGCTATCCCTGAGCTTCTACGCGCTTGCTATCTCTCTTCGGGTCAGCGATGCACTTCCACCTCTATGGTGATTGTTCACAAATCAATTGAACAAGAATTTATTGATAAGTTTAAAGCGATTACAGAAAGAATTCTCATCGATCATCCAACTAAGTACGATATTGATCCTTTTATGGGTCCTTTGATTGATAAAGGCGCAAAAGATCTTTATGAGAAGTTCTGTAAACTTGGAACTGAAAATGGAGCGACTGATATCATTGGTCTTAAAAACCTAGAGATGAAGTATGAAGGTCACTATGTAAACCCGACCATTCACTATCTCAATGAAAAAGATGTTTTAAAATCTAATCCCTTTACCCAAGAAGAGATCTTTGGGCCCAATTGTACTTTCACGCCCTACGAGGATATTGAAAGGGCTATAGAAATTTCAAATATTTCTGACTACGGTCTTGCGGCGAGTGTTTTCACACAAGATCAAGATATTTATAATCTATGTCTTCGCGATATTGATGCAGGGATTATTAATCTCAACAGATCAACAGTTGGGGCCAGCTCGCGTCTACCTTTTGGTGGTGTTAAAAACTCTGGCAACCATCACCCAGCAGCTGTAAGCATGGTCGATCACACAGTCTCAACTGTAGCAAGTCTGGAAACTTTAGATAATAGCTCGTCCATTGATGACGTTAAAGGACTTCGCGATTAAAATATCCAGCCTCAAGAATGAAAGATTCTACGTCCTGTTATTAGCAGCGATTCAGTTTTCACACATCGTCGACTTTGTCGTTATGATGCCACTGGGACCTGTGCTAATGAGGACTCTTTCCATTAATCCTCTTCAATTTGGAACTCTTGTTTCATCGTACAATATAAGTGCAGCTGTTACGGGATTATTCTTTGGAATCATTGCCGATAAATATGATAGAAAATTTATGCTTCAGCTCAATTTTGTGGGTTTTATTCTAGGTACAGTTGCCTGTGGATTATCTACTGACTTTGAGACGCTTGTCATAGCGAGAATCATAGCTGGTGGTTTCGGTGGAACTTTAACCGCCGTCGTCCTCGCAATGGTCTCTGACCTCATTCCCTTTGAAAGAAGAGGAAGCGCCATGGGGACAGTCATGTCATCTTTCAGCGTTGCCAGTGTTTTAGGTGTACCTATTGGGTTATTTATCGCCGAGAAATTTGACTGGCACTTCACTTTTTACTTTATCGCGGCTTTTTCAACTCTTATTTTAATTCTAAGCAGTCTCGTTTTTCCGAAACTTTCGGATCATATTCAGCCATCGAAAATTAAAGAAAACCTCACAAGACTTTGGTCTCTCCTTGTTCGTCCAGAATACTTTAAGTCTTATTTTCTTATTTTCGCTAATGTCTTTTCCATCTTTGTTCTCATCCCATACTTGGCACCATTTGCTGTAAAAAATGTTGGAATTCTTGAGACAGACTTAAAGTATATGTACTTCGTTGGAGGCTTTTTTACCGTTATAACGGCAAAAATTGTTGGAAAATATACAGACAGGTTTAATCCGTATAAAGTCATGACCTTTCTGTTGATTTTATCTTTTATCCCTATTTATTTTTATTCTACCTCAGGGCCCCTTCCCCTTTATATGTTCCTCGTTATATCGACTTTTTTTATGGCCATGGTCTCAGGGAGAATGATTCCACTTATGACAATGGTTTCTGAAATTTCTGAAACAAGAGATCGAGGAACTTTCATGGGACTGCTCAACTCCATTAGATCTTTGGGTTCCGCCGTGGCGACAATTTTTGCTGGAATCTTTATTTTTGAAAATGATAGGGGTACTCTCTCAGGGTTTGATCATGTGGGTTATTTCTCTATCTTTTTATCATTCCTGGTTATTTTTGGATGTCGCCATGTTTATAAAATTCTTTTAAGGATTCAGAGTGAAAGAAAAGCTATTTGAAGTCATAGACTTAACTTACAAATACGATGCTCGTTCGGTAAAAGGCATAGACTCTTTAAATTTTTCTTTATTTAAAAGTGAATGCGTCTCTCTTATTGGCCCATCCGGTTCGGGGAAGTCTACTGCACTCTCTGTCATCGCTAATAAACTTTCCCCCCAACACGGAGAAATCAGATTTAATGGAGAGCAAGTTTTAGCTTACGTCCCACAATTAACACAGCTTCCAGCAGACAAAACAGTTTTACAGATACTAAAAGATGAAATAACAAATGAAGTTGATGACGAGAAGAGAGAAAATCAAGCTCGAACAACACTTGCTTTACTAAATATCACCAATGAGATCAACTCTAAGACACATGAGATATCTGGGGGACAAAAGCAGAGACTTATTATTGCAAAAGCCTTGGTTAAAAATCCAACGATTATTCTTTTAGATGAGCCTTTTGGGCACCTCGATGAAAAATTACGATTCGATCTTATGAATGAACTTTTCGAACTCTTTAAACAAAGTGGGATTAGTGTTTTGTGGGTGACTCATGAAACAAGTGAAGCTCTGGCTTTTTCAAGCCGCATTATTGTTCTTAATCACGGTAAGGTCATGCAAGAAGGCCCTTGTGAGGAAGTTTATGAAAAACCCAAAAATCTGTTTACGGCACAATTTATGGGACGAACCAACACACTGGTGACAAAAGTTTTGGACAGTAGTGACAAAGAGCTACAAACGAAGCTTTTTTCCAGAGATATAACAATACCAAAACCCAAAGACTTCAATGTCAAAGATCATAAAGATCTTATTCTACTGATAAAGCCAGAGAATATAAAAATTGACGACTCTGGTAGATTTAAAGGAAAAGTCCACAGGCAGATATATCAAGGGGGACACTTTTTAACCCAACTTGAAGTTGCTGGAGAGCAAAAGATTTGGCTTTATACTGATAAAAAAATGAGATATCCACATGGGAAGAAGGTTAATTTTTCAATTGATCTATCCTTAATTCACGCATTAGACGAACTTTAGAGAGGACACGATGAGCGGAAGTACGATTGGCAAACTATTTAAAGTCACAACTTTTGGTGAATCTCATGGACCCGCCATGGGTGTCGTTATTGATGGTATCCCCTCAAACCTTAATTTTGATCTAGAAAGCCTGCAAGGTGAATTGGACAGGAGACGTCCCGGTCGCCTAAAGGAATCAACTTCCAGAGATGAAAAAGATAAAGCCATCGTCTTATCGGGAATCTTTGAAAACAAAACCTTGGGAACTCCAATTTGCGTTACCATAGAAAATTCAAATCAAAGATCAAAAGACTACGCGACTTTAAAATCAAAACCAAGACCTGGGCACGCTGACCAAACAACTCTCGATAAATATGGCATTCGAGATCATCGCGGAGGCGGACGAGCATCTGGACGAGAAACTGTCTCTCGCGTAGTTGCTGGCTACTTTGCTCAACTCATTATTCCAAACGTAAAAGTAAATGCCATTATCACACAACTAGGTCCCCACCAAACAGGACTAAACTATGACTCTAACTCATCTTTAAGCCTAGGTGATCAGTTGCTTGATAGTAAAATCTCTAAATATCTTCTTGAGCTCAAAAAAACGGGACAATCCTGTGGTGGAGAGGTCAAAGTTAGGGTTACCAATGTTCCCAAAGGGCTAGGAGACCCATGTTTTGATAAATTAAAAGCAACTCTCTCTCACGGACTTATGAGTATTGGCAGCTGCATGGGAATTAGTTTTGGAATTGGTGAGTCTTTTAAGTCCGCTCTCGGATCGGAAATATCTAAAGATAAAAGCGTCTTTGGTGGAGTTGAAGGTGGCATTTCAAATGGAGATGATATTCATCTCTCATTGATTTTTAAAGCACCGTCCACCGTTGGAGACAATGCCAAAGAAGGAAGACACGACCCCTGTATTTTACCAAGAGTCGTGCCCGTTATAGAATCGATGATTAAAATTGTTCTAGCTGATCATTCCTTAATAAATAAAGCATTATTCATTAAGTAGCTTCTTTAATTCATTTTTTTTGTCATTCGAAATTTCGTCCTCTTTCGCTTTAAACTCGAGAACTTTTTTACTATCAACCTTAGCCTTGGCACTTGTTGTCCTCTCTAAGATTAAGTCTAAATTTCGAAAGTAAGCTTTCGTTACAATTTTAAATAAACTATCACTATCATCTCTTTTTAACTCTCTAGAGATTTTATCTGCACTATCCAGTAACATTTTATTTTTAGCCGCGTCACTTTGCCCAGTTCCAGTAGAGGCTTGTCCACTAGCTGAATTTTGTCCACTCGAAGACTGATTAGACCTTGAATAGCTAGAACTATTATAGCTTGGTATCTGTGGCTGCTGATAGCTTGCAAAGTTAGGAGGTGTCAAAGAACTTGCTGTTGTAGCTGAGCTTTCCTTATTACCCTTTGCTCCTTCACCTTGAGCAGCACTAGTTGAAGAGGAGTCGAGACCTTGTCTTAAAGACGCCGACATTCTATCCACCGGTTTACCAAAAGACTGCATAAAGCTTCCTTGAGCAGACTTTTTAAGTTTTCCTCTCTTCGTTTGACCAACAGTTTTCTCATAATGGTCAGCTTTCTCTTTTTGTTTCTTTGCTCTTAACGCCTTATTTACACCAGCTGCAAAAGCGGTTGATTCGGCGGAACTGAATCCTTTTGGAATTTTAGGTATTCCCCCCTCTC
Source organism: Halobacteriovoraceae bacterium (assembly GCA_963719505.1). Classification (GTDB taxonomy): domain Bacteria; phylum Bdellovibrionota; class Bacteriovoracia; order Bacteriovoracales; family Bacteriovoracaceae; genus CAKZJW01. Next base: position 1,007,614 of record CAVRCF010000001.1, on the reverse strand, counting down.
CTACGAATTGATCTGCACCAGCTCCAGTATTAAAGTCTAGCAAGCCAAATTTTGCTCTAAACTCCGATGAGTAAGCGACATTTGAACTTCCTCTTCCCTGATAAGCTCCACTACCTTGATCATACTCACCTTCTAAGTCATCGAGATGACTTTGATATTTATCAGCAAGGTTACCAAAGTCTAAACTTTTTGAAGCAGCTAGTGATCCTACAATTTTTAAATAATAAGAGACCGTTTCAAAATAAGAAGCTTGGGCCATAGAAGGATATCCAATTGTCCCAGATGAAGAAAGCGAAGGCCAAAGAAAGTGATGTTGATAAAAATAGTCACCAAACTCTCTTGCATCCTCATCATTTGAAATAAGAAGTCCAAATCCATAGTCTCCATCGGAAGCATTTGAAGCTCCACATTCAGAGAGCTTTTCACATTTTGCATACTTTGCAGCCGCTTCAATAACTTTATCCTTCATTTGCTGAACCGTTAATTTAGGTAGCCATTTTCCAAACTTTGGAAGGAAAGAGATTGCAATATCCCCCTCAGCTAAAAGGTCTCTTTCAAGAAATTTTTGTCTTGTAGTTCCGGGATTAGTCGCAATAAGTTTCTGCATCCCTCTTGAATGACCATCTCTAATCATTTTCAAAAGACCTGAATCTTTCTCATAAACATTATCTGATAAAAATACTGGAGTCTTTACATCCAGAAGAAATCTTAATTGTTCATCGTACGAAGTCATGTGAACATTTTTAACACATAGCCTTGAACTTGAACGAGTCTCACACTGTGGATTTCCTCCAAGCCCGTTGACTCCACTACTCATTAACGAGCGAGAATCACCCGTTCTAAAGTAGGGACCTAGGTACCATCTTTTAATTCTTTGTTTCTTTTTGAAAAGGCCACTTCCTTCCCAAGGTCCTTTTATATCTTTAATCTCTCTTGGAGTATCCTGATACATCGACTTAGCAACAACTTCAGCTGTATAATTTTCTAATCCCATCTTAACTGATGGTCCAATCGTTGCGACCAAAACTCCCACCACAGAAAGACCACCTGCCGTTGCAATAGCTGCAACTGCAAGAGTACCAAGACCGGCAGTAAAAAAGGTTAATGCGACAATCGCAGCAACGGCAATAATAATCAAAACGACAACAAGCCAACCACGTGGTTTTTTTACAGTAAAATCGTAAAGCTTAACTTCTTGTGACCAAGACTGCTCCCATTGATTTCCGCTGATATAGTCACTCAGCTCAGTCATTTGTGCCTCACCTTGGGAGTTGTTCGTAAAGTGCTGCATCTGAGCTTCAGAGCGCAACCTCAAAAACTTAACCATCATTTGAGTATGCTTAATACCTGAAGCTCCCTTATCTATATCTTCATTTTTTTCTCTTTTATCACCTGAAGAAGTGTCAGCTCCATTTTCATCTTTCCACTTTGCTTGTGTGAAATACTCTTTACATTCGGCTGTCATTTGCTCATCTATTTCTCTATATCGATCAATAAGAAGTCTTCTATTTTGACGCAGCTGAAGAGCAATTGCTTGCGCTCTTTCGTAAATACTTTTTCCTCGGTCATCGATCCAGTAATCAACAGTTCCCTTACCAGAGTAAAGGTACTCGAACCCCCTTAAAACGATTTCAGCATTTCTATAAGTATCAGATCCAGAATTCCAGTTATCATTAAAAGAATGGAACTCACATTTTTCAAAATCAGAACTCTTCTTTTCAATAATGACAGCTCGATTAAATTTCTTTTTGTACTCTGCTCTACTCATAAGATTTGGATTAGAGTTTGGGTCATTAAGTCTTTGTGATATAAGCGCCGACTCTTCCTTACTCACATTGGATAAACAAGTTGATCTATCTTCACTGTCATCATCACCTGGGTATGAGGTCAAACATTGAGTTCTTCTTTCATCGAAAGCAGCTCTCTCTTCAGAGGTGAGCGATGATGAATCTTGATCTTGAGCGTGCGCACTTGGAAGAATGATATTAAGTATATTTTGAAAAATATTTTTCTTAACTTTAGTTGTTGGCACTAGTGGTGGAAAGTCTTGAATACACTTACCGCTCAAAGATTTATAATAGCCTGGACAACATCCCTTGTTATTTTCCGGAACCTCGCCATCTTTGTAACAAATATCACAGGTGAAATTATCGACACACTTCCCTCCAGCACCAATTTTATCTGAGCAACATGGCTTATTACCTGTTGGAGTAGCACCAACATTGGTGCACTCTCCTATTTCAGAGGTGTTAAAGTTTGTCTCTGTACAGGTCGTTACTTTCTCTCCGGGAGCGGGAGCGGGGTTACTTGTAGGATTGATGGCATGCCTAATTTGTTTATTATCGCAGTAAGGGTTATATTTATTATTTGGAAGCTCTCCACAAGATTCTCCGTCACTTAAAAGTCTATAGCAAGCGACCTCTTGGGAGCAAATACCACTAGAGAGATCATCTGTCTTTAAGCAGTGACTAGAACAACAGTCCTCGTGCTTTGAACAAGACTTCCCAGACATCTCACAAGAGTTCGTTGCTTCAAACCGAGCAAAAGGCAATCTTAAAAGCCCCGATTGACATTGTTTTGTCGTCGCCAAAGCATACTCTGGCACTAAGCTTTCTCTATTATTTTTTACTTCATTAACAAGCTTCTTTACATAACTCAGGTACATCATATAGGAGAACTGTTTTGCACCATCACCGTTGTAAGGGTTATGGACTATACTCCCTGGCGTTTCTAATTTTCCAGCACACTGATACTTCAATTGAAAGACGTTTACTGGTGCTCCAGTTAATGGAAAATAATCGTCAAAAGTAAGACTATCATTACAAGATGATTCTTGAAACTTTACAAAAAAGTTTTTGCCACAAATATATCTGTTTGCAGGACTCATCGCCTCCATGACTTTATCAATATTGATAAGCTCTTTAACTTTACAACTTAAAAGATTAAAGGTTTCAAGTTTTGAAACTCCATTTGAGTAAAGAGAGTCCGCAAGGTTTACCAGCTCAAGAGCAACATCCTCAGCCTTATACTTTCCGGCTGTCGTATCATCAATCATGTTTTTTACAAGTGCTTTTTGATTTGAATCATTATCCAAGTCACTTGGAAATTGGGCTTGCTGACTAAAGGCCAAGCTAGACATCAAAACAAAACTCAATAAAAATAGATTTTTCATAATTTCTCTCTTTAGTTAATCTTAATACTTTAATTTTAGCTTATTTCGAGTATTTATATAGCTTGGGCAAGATATTCATTTGTAATATCGGGCACTTAAAGAAATAATGGGGAGAGAATTGGACTTAAAGTTGGCTATTTTTTGAGGCTATCAATAAGTTTGGCCAGTTTACCTAGGACTATGTCCAAAGTTTGCCTCCAACAAGAGCAGTACCAATTTTAGTGAGTCGTTTTCATCTAAGGTCGTAAATCTCAGCTACGAGCTGCTAAGCAATCTTACTCATCGCTTAAGCTTGAGTGAATCCCTAAGACAATGACTTTTTCTCGTTTCCAACAAATGGCGTTTAAATTAAGTAAGTTACCTCCCTTTACCGATAAAGAAAGGCATGGTGAAAATAAAACTTTTAAACCAACTCTATTTAAAAAAAGTATTCGTAATTTTAGCTCTTTTGCTAATTTCTCTTTCGTGTGCCCAAAAGCCCGAAGAAGATGAATCACTCTTTCAGGAAAATCAAGATGAGACAAGTTCCGAAACAAGTTTGGAAAACCTTATCACTTCTTTTATACAGCCAGCTAGTGCAACTTATGGAGAAGGCGGAGAAATTCTTTTTCAAATTAATTTTTTAGAAGAGGTAAACATAAGCTCCAGTTCGAGACTTTCTCTCAATATTGGAGAAACTACAAAGTACGCTCAGTATAAAACAGGTAGTGGGACAAGGGGTGTAGAGTTCCTCTATATTGTAGAATCCGGTCTTCTAGATACTGATGGTATTGAATTGAATACCGACTCAGTGGACTTAAATGGAGGTGAACTCACAAAGGTGTCTGACGACTCAAATATCTCTCCAAGCTTTAGTTCACTAACAATTTCTTTGAACTCTGTGCTCGTGGATACAACGTCTGGAGTGATAGCTCCAGATCAAGTAACAGGAGTCACGACAGCTCCTACTACAAGTAATAGTGATTTAAGTGTCGCCTGGTCTACTCCCAATGATAACGGAACAAGCATAACGAATTACTCTGTCCAATATAGAGAGCAAGGAACAGAGACATGGATAAACAACGGAGTTAACCCGACATCGAATTCTACTCGAATAACAGGGCTGACAAGCGGAGTAACCTATGAATTTAGAGTTGCCGCAAACAATGGTCTTCTCGGTAAATATTCAGAAGTTTCACAAACAAGTATTTTTGATATTTCCTCTCTCGATCCAATAGCTTGGCTTAGTGCCACTGATATCTCAAATGGTGGCACAGAGCCTCAACATGGAGATAAAATTTCTAGTTGGTCAGACTTAACAGGAGTTGCTGGAGATGCAACAGAGGACAATACGACTAATCAACCGACCTATGAAACAAATGTTTTTAATGGTCTTCCCGCTGTCAGATTCGACAATCACACTAAAGGTCTTGAGGGTACTTTCAATAGAATTAATAACGGAGGGCTTACCGTTATACTTGTTGGAAAAATGGACTCCAATAATACCAGAGAATGCTTTTTTGAGTTTTATTCCAAGACAGTAACGCGAAGAGGATTCTTTTTTAATTACGGCATGAACGAGGCGAATACAAACTTTAACCTCGATGATACTAGTTTTAATCTTTGGCATGCCTATGACAATGGTACTCATACTGATATGTATGAAAACAATCAAACAATTTACACGAATCGACCAAATTGGAATAGTGGCCAATCAACTGCCTTTACTGGAAGTGGAGCTTATGTCTTAGGAGATGACTCAACAAGTGGAGACCAGCTCAATGGATACATCGCGGAGTTTCTCGTTTTTGACAGAGAACTCACATCACCAGAGCTCAACCAGCTAAAGACTTATTTAAAAAATAAATGGGGCACTCCCTAGTCTTCTCTGAATCATTTTGACTTATTATTTTCGTATTCTGAGCGCAAAAAATAATCTGAAACAGTTAGAGTCGATCGATACTGGGTTTTTAACTGTTCAAGCAGAACTGTTGCGTTTGGCGAGAAGTCAGTATCCATGTCATCAAAGACAAACTTTTTTCCTTTGTAAAAGCCACCGAACTCTCCAGCATAAATACTTCCCCCAAGGGCATTTGAATTTTGACTATTAAAAAGGTCATCCCCAAAAGAGTAGAAAGCTTTGTTTGAAAGACTAATATTGTAGAGAGTCGTCATAATATCTTCATGCCCACCAACAATACTTTTATCAAATTTCTTTGGCGCTATACTTTCTGGAATATAAAAATAAAGTGGAACTCTGAATTTGGAATAACTCTCTTTATTTGTGTAGTTCATGAAACCCCAAAAATTGTGATCTCCCGTAACAACAATAATCGTATTCTTACCTAACTTAGAACTCTTTACCTTTTTAATAAATTCAGCAAGTTTATAATTAGAATATTGAAAAGCTTTAAACCTTTCCATAAAAAGATCTTCTTCTCTACTAATTTTATTTTTTAACTTATCTGGTAGAGAAAGTACCGGAGCACTAAACGAGCTTGGTACTTCAAAGGGCGGATGATTAGTCGTAGAAAGACCAACAAGAAACTGAGGTTTTTTTGAAGTCTCTAATTTCTTATAAATATGACTAAAGAAATGTTCATCGTACAAGCCCCACTCAGTGCCTTGTCGATCAGTAAGATTGAGACTCTCTTTAATGTGAGACTCTCCTTCCACATTTGTATAGCCTTGAGCCTCAAAAAAGCGTCCAATATCGCGCCAAGACAGCTTTCCTCCGTAGAGAAAATTTGTATCATAGCCTTCTTTTGTATAGGGAATATGAGCGGATGTTTTTAGCGGCAACCGCATATAACGACTCTCAGAGATAAACCTTGCACCATTTCGATGAGGAATATTTGTTGATAAAACCATTAGGGAGCCGATGGTTCCATTATCACCTGAGATGATTTTATTAAAGAATATATCGTCATTAAAATGAGTTTGAAGCTCACCTAAAAAATTAAAGTTCTCGCTGTTAAACTGCATCCAGTGAGAGCCAAAACTCTCCATCAATAGGACTATAACATGGGGTCTCAGTTTTGCCGCTTCTGGGTTGATAGGAGTTTTTCTCTCAACAAGTTTCACAAGTTGATCTCGACTAGTAGAACTCACATCTAACCCAAGATAGTCAGAAAAGGCTTTATGAACATCCTCTCCATAGCCCATAGCTTGGGCCATATTGAATTCCAATGACGAGCGAGTTTTTCTAAGCTTATAGGCTTTTTCAAAGGTTACAACGCCGTTAAGAGAAATATCATTCACAAGTTGAACGGTTGAGAAGTCTGAGTACTTAGGTGATAAAACGAGCACACCATAACCACCTCTTATCCCACCAACAAAAAGAACAAAAGCGAAAAGAGTGATAAGCATTTTTGAAAAGATATTTCTTCTTTTGACCTGAGTCTTTTTTAAAATTTTACCAAAAAGATAAAAGAGAAAGACAAGAAAAACTGCCAGACCAAAAAGCCCCGGAACCAGCGGATAGTTTTTTCTCATCGTCTCTAAAAGGGCCATGGTATCGTCTTCAAAAAATCCAAAAGCCAAAATATTAAGATGATCTTGAAAATAGGAGTAGAAACCTAAATCGGCAATAAGCAAAATGGTAATAAGCAGTGTAAAGAAGACAAGGTATGTGAGATTGATTTTTTCAACAAACTTTTTTAAAAATTTAAAAGGTGCTAAGAATTTTAAGAGACTTAAGAGAAAAAAGGGAATAAGCCCATAACAAGCCACTAAAGAATCATAACGAAATCCCATGATAAAAGCTTCAAAAAGTTCACTAGAGTTCTGCTCGATAAACTGCATTCCACCAAAGTACGCAGTAAATACAACTCGATAAACAAAGAATAAAACAATGAGCACAAGATAAACTCTTATGGCTTTCTTTAAGGTTAACATGCAGGTATTTTACGAAAGATTAAGGAAGCTGAAAAGAAAAACCCTCCGAGATATCGGAGGGCTTTGTCGTATTTAAATTAAAGAGTATCTGTTGTTAAGTCACCTGTTCCGGCAGCGTCAAGATGATCTCTCAGTCTTGAGCTTGAACTTCCATCTCCATCCCAAGACGTAAAAATTCTTCCATACCAATCTGAAGTTTGGCTTGAACATGATGCGTAACCACCATGAAGCTGACCAATAACACGGTGGTTTTGATCAAATAACGGAGATCCACTTGAACCAGGCTCTGTCGTTCCAACATCCCAGTCTTCTACTCTAACGTGAGTTGAATCTCCAGGAATGTCTTCTCCTAGGTAATTTGTAATCGTTGTCGGCTCATACTCAAAGCTGATTGACTTTTCATCTGTCGCTGGGTGGTGAATGGCCGTAGCACTTGTTGCATCGACTCCAGATCTATCCCATCCTGCATAGGTAACATTAAAGCTTGGTTCCGGTTGCTGATTAAGTTTTACTAGAGCAAAATCACTCTTGCTACTTGCAGATAAAAATTGGCTTCCAGTGTTAAATTGGACTTTTGATCCGTCACGTCTACCACCACATGATGAAGCCTGATAGTTCCAATAAACAACTAAACTTTGTGCGTTTCTAGAGTTAATTCGACAGTGGTTAGCCGTCATAAAGTAAGGAGTTCTATCATTTGAGGTGTTGTTAACCATAAAACCTGTACAAAAAGTTGAACCACCTGTTGAGATGACACCAACAGAGTTAACTTCATTTTCCCAACCTACACTTTCAGTACAGGCAACATCAACATTACATGATCCAGACTTTAGAGTTGTTTGAGAAAATGTTCTATAACCTTGGTTAATTTGTTTTACGTTAAAGACTACCTTTGCAGCTTCTGCTTTAGGAGCGACAAGCTCAACAATAATATCGTCAGACATAACAACTGGCGACCAAAGCTCGTTAGCGGAGTTATTGTCATTCGCTGTAAAATCCCGAATCGTTTGTGTCATATCTCTTGAGTAAATTCTAACAACTGAATTCTCAGTCATTTTGAAATCCATCGCAATATTAATTGAAACAGAGTTAGGAGCAGAGATTCGCTCTCTTTTTATTAAGTAAGATCCTTGCTCAATCCACTTACCATTTTCGCTTTTAGTGTCAACATCATGCTCAATAGCAAAACGTGGAGCATTTCCAAGCTTTTCATTCAATACGTCTTGATCATGCATTTTGTAGACGTCTAGTGATGGTATCGTTGTTGTTTTGGTTAAATTAAAACCCGCTACCGCATTAAGAGAAATTAATACAAGAGCGCTACTGATAATATTTTTCAAAGGAACCTCCGTGTCTTTTGTTATTTATTTATTTCAGAGGATCAGTATAATAAATGAAAATCGAAAAGAATTTAAAATTGAACGAAGGTTAGAAAAAGTTAGTTTTTAAAGGTGACTAGAACGCATGGGTAAGAAAAGCGATTTTAATGTTTTATTAGTAGAAGATGATAGTGAAATTAGGGACTTAATAACAGAAGTTTTAAATGATCTCAAAGTTTTTTCGTCGGTTACTGCTTCCAGTGATGGCGCGGAGGCGATCTTGAAAATGAGAAATCAAAGCTTTGATCTCATAATTACCGATCTCAATATGCCTAAAATGGATGGTATAAACTTTATTAAAAATGTCTTAATGGATCCCAAGGCCTCCCAAACAAAAATAATTGTGATGTCCGGAGAGGTAACTGGTCCTCGAGTAAATGAGATTATAGAGCTTGGCTTGCGCCATATTATCACTAAGCCCACAAGTGTAAGGGCATTGATTTCAAAAATATCAGTTGTTTTGAAAATTGAGATTAAAGCTTAAACTTAAAAACGATTGGTAGATGATCCGAAAATCCCGTTTTATTTTCAATGCTAAAACTATTTGGAACATTTTGATAAACTGAAACTTCCCCAGTCTCAAGGTCAGTTAAAGTCTTTGGTGCAAGTAAAAATTTATAAGCCAAGATATGAAAAGATCTAAACTTTAACTTCGCATTATGAAAGTCTCTTTTGACAAAAATTCTGTCAAGAGAGCCCCACTCACCTTTATACCAATGAGTCCCAGCCCAAAGATTTTTAAAGATTCTCATGCGGGCCTGTCTTTCTACGTCTATAAATGTATCTGAAAGGTTATTGATTCCGTTTGGTATGTCTTTGGGTGTCGTATTGAAGTCTCCAGTTGCGATAACGATATTGCTTTGACTGTCATGGGCCAACTGCTTTAACTTTTCCGAGGCAGCGAATCTAGCTTCTGAAGGGTTGTGCTGACTCGGCCAGTGATTTCCAAACACGGTAACTGTCTTCCTATCGATTTTTAGATTCACCTCTAGGATTCCGCGAGTCGATTGCCCTAGGTGACTTAAATCGATCTCATGCAGTTTTTTAGATTCAACCGGATACTTACTCAACACTCCAACATCAATCCCTCTGCTATCAGGACCTTCAACAAGAGCAATATACTTATAACCTAGGTTCTTTAAGCCCGTATTTACTAAAATTTTTAAAACATTTAAATTTTCAACTTCCTGTAGAACGACAATATCTGCACCTCTGCCCTTATTATAGGTTCGGATAACTTTCGCTAAGTTTTGAATTTTTACTTTTAAAACTTCTTCGCTGTAATCTGTGTAAAGACAATCATTTTTCCAAGATTCTACACTTAGACCATTACAGTAATTTTGAATTTCTTCAGACGCTTGTTTAATTTTCAAGGGCAGGTATGTGTAATCTTCTTTTCCTTGATCGTGGGTAGTATCAAATAAGTTCTCTGCATTATAGTTCATTAAACTAATTGTCTTTCCAAAACTTGCAGTACTTATTAAACAGACAATTAAACAGATTATAATCTTCATGAATTTACCTTTGGTCACGTACAAAAAACATCTTCGATTTATAGATAATCTAGATTATTAAATGTTCAAAAGCAAGTTCTGAAAAAGTGTCAGAGTGACACTAATTGGTTTATTATTAACCACTTAGACGGAAGATACTATAACTTTTTCTTAAGGTATTTTAAATAATTTCTTATGAAAAAGGAGCGCCGAAAATTTTGCAAACTTCTGGAGTGCAAGACATAAGAGCTCTCATACATCAGCATTATCCAGGGAAGTTCGTTATCAACTATTTTTTCAATATCTTTCATGATCTCAAATCTCTCTTCCCTATCTAAAGTATATGAGAGTTTTTGATAAAGCGTATCAACTCTTTTATTTTTGTATCCACTTTTGTTAATTCCAGGAGCATTTTTTGAAATCAATAATTGCAAAACATTTTCAGCATCAGGGTAGTCATAAATCCATTGATCTGTAAAAAATTGAAGCTTTCCGGCCCTTCCCATTTTAATAAATTCAGTAAAGGTTAGTATTTGAATTTTAACCTTTATACCAATTAAACTTAGCTGATTTTTAATAAACTCTGCTTCGTTGAAATTGATAAGTTGATCTCCACGAGTGGAATAAATAAGGGTATATTTAGAAAGGTCAATATTAGATTTCTTTAAGTACTTTTTCGCTTTTTTTAGGTCGTAATGATAAGACTTCTTATAGCTTGGGTCATAACCTGGAATGCTTGGGTTGTAGATAGAGTTTGCTTTAAGATTCGTGTTATTAGACATTATTTCAATATATTTATCGAAGTCTATAGCGTGGGCAATCGCCTTTCTAAGATTGATATTACTTCCAAGAACAGGGTCTTGCATATTAAAGCCAAGCCAACGCGAAGAAATCGTCGTCGAATATTTACTCATGAACCCTTTTTCTTCTTTGAGTTTATCGAAAGCTTCAATATCACTTGAAACTTCTGAAAGAAACTTTTTAGGCACACTCAGAATATCGAGTTCACCCTCCATAAACATATCCCAAGCCTCAGTTTCCGAGTCGGCAACATGGAATGTTATCTCATCAATAAAAGGAAGCCTCTCACTTGATGAGCGCAAAAGGTCTTGCGTATTGGCAAAGCGATCACCGGTGCTTGGATATTGTTCTTCTCTGAACTGATCATTTCTTTCAAAGACATATTTCTTTTTTGTCATTTTAGAAAGATAATATGCACCAGTACCAACTAAAACTTTTGAAAGGTCATTATTGTATTTCTTCAAAAGCTCTTCGGGAGTTGGAGAAGTAAAAGTCATGCATAAAAAATACAAAAGATTGGGCTCAGGCTTAACAAGATCGATTTGAATTGTTTGCTTATCTAAAACGCTCACACCTTTCATTTTCGTTTTATAAAAAAGATCCTGATTATCTCCTACTTCCTTTGTAAAATCATCAAAACCTTCAATTTTTCCAGAGAACAACCAAGAGCCGACACTTTTCACTGGAGCAAAAGCTAATCGTTTAATTTGAAGTTCAAAATCGCGGGCCTCTACCATTCTCTTCCCCTCAAAAAATGGAGTCTTTTGATGATAGAGAATATTTTTTTTGATTTTTATTGTGTACCTTTTACCATTATCTGAAATCAATGGCATTCCCTCAGCAAGAGAGGGAATGATCTCGTAGGGTCTTTTCAAATAGTGGTATTGATAAAGAGTATCGAGAGACTGCCCCACCACAGACAATGAATCATCATTGAAGGCAATTGCCGGATCAAATGATTTAACTTGATTCGCGACGACTAAATCCAGTGTATTTGGTATACTTTTCGGAAAGAGTGACTTTCTAAAGTTTAGCCCAACAAAAATTGCTGCTACAAAAAGTAGTAAAGGTATTAGTTTTCTCATTAAAGTTCCTTTAGTTAACATCATACATAAGTCACTGATATTAGCTACTCGGTCAGATTTTCAAGCTTGATAATTTCTTGAACTTTGACACACTTATAACATGTGTAGACTGTTCGCTTTCCATTCCGTCATTACAAGCCAAGTTCACTCAAGTTTAGTGGAAGCAGATAATACCCTCCATGACCTCTCACAAAAGCATCCCGATGGCTGGGGAGTGGGCTATTATGTTGAGGAGACTCCTCACCTCATAAGATCTACAAATTGCGCCATGGAAGACCAGCTCTTCCATAAGGTCTCCGGCGTCGTCAGCTCCAACACAGTCCTTGCCCATATTAGGAAAGCAACCCAAGGAAACCAGACAATTTTAAACTCCCATCCCTTCCAGTATGGTAAATGGATTTTTGCTCACAATGGAAATATTAAAAATTTCGAAGATAAAAAAGAAGAGCTTTTAAAATTGGTAGACCTTGAGCTAAGAAGATATATTTTGGGAACAACAGATAGTGAGATTATTTTCTATATTATTCTCACCTTTATAAAAGAGAATCACTCTTTGAAAGATCACCATATTCCACTTGAGCAGATGAAGCTCTATATCAATAAAGCGTTGAGAAAAATAACTGCAATAACTGGGATTCCCACTCACAGGAATGATCCAACACCAACAGAGAATTACTTCTCATTTATTCTAACCAATGGAAAAAAAATGATTGCCGTCAATGGTGGTCAAGACCTCTACTATTGTACCTACAAAACTGTTTGTCCTGAAAGAGATCACTGTCCCTTCTATGCTAATAATTGTGAAGCTGCACCGGGGGAAGACGGATTGGTCAATCACCTTATTCTCTCAAGTGAAAAACTCTCGGGTGTCAATGTATGGAAAAAAATTGAAGCGGGCGAGATGGTCGGCGTTGACACAGAAATGAAATTCTACAAGTCTAAGCTCGACCTTCGTTTTGAAAAGATTTCCTAAGCGGTCTTCTTCCAGTAGTTCTCTTCTAAACCAAATTGAGTTTCAAATTCCCTCAGCCTAAACTCTTGAAAAAGATGATAGTTGTAACTTTCAACATCTCCCATCATTCCCATTTTCTCATCTAAGCTTTGCTTAAAGCACATGTCTATGAAATTCTTTTGAAAACTATCTAAATCTTGAAAAAATTCTTCGTTTAATTGAGTTGTTCTTAGAAGGTCTCTTAAACCTCTAGCAAAATATGACATAATACCTCTTTTTTATCGCTCACTCACTATATCGGTAGTTTCAGATGGTAAATTAACTCTTTTTTAGATAACCTTTGCTTGGACACAGGCAGACAAAGGAATTTTATTGATGAGCCCGATGATGAGCATTCTTATTGATATTGGTATATTAGCAACCTTGGGAGGAATTTATTATTTTTTCCAACGCAGAAAGATCATTCGTGTCAGTCGCCAAGAAATAATTCAAGATTTAGAAAATTTTCGCTTTGAGCTCAATAAATTAACAGAACAAAGAGCTGAAGATCAAAAGCTTAATCAATTTACTGAGAGTTTCGAAGAGCATTTTCAGGTTCTCAATGTCATCGCTATCCTAGAACTTGACCCTTCTTGTTTGAACGAAGAGCTCGGAGAATTTTACTCAGAATTAACCAAGCAAATAAGTGGTCACCTTACTATCAACAGAGTTTTCTGATAGAATTTTTCTTTTAATAATACAAACGGAGTTAAACCTATGAAGCTACTTTCTCTTGTGCTTATATCGCTATCAGCCTTTGCTGACTATTCCTCATATGAAGTTGATGACAAAGAGACTCATGAAGAAACTAAAGTTAAAATGATTTCAGGCAAGAAAGATAGTAATCGATTTTATCAAGGCAACTTATCCCAAGTATTTCCAGCTCCTTTTGAAAGCGTTGTAGCCGCAGTCTCTAACTTTACAGAGAAGTGCAATAATGAACTAAAAGACAAAAGAGAACTCACTGATAAAAAATATGTATGTCCCTACCACAACAGTAACCTTGTCGAGTCGAAGGTCTACAAAGTCACTAAAGCTTTCGTAAAAGAAAAAGATGAAATTGATCGCTACCTTATAGCAAGACGAATTTATAATAGAGAAAGCTTCTCTCATATGGACTTAGTTCGTGTCTATGAGACAAAAAATAGCTCCGGTAAAAGGATTCTCACAATTACCCAAGAGATGCTTACAGATAAGAAAGCAAAAGCTCTCGTTGAAAATCCCCTAAAGCAAGACTCAGCTTTTAAGAAAGCTTTTGCTAAATACACCATTACAGAAGTAAATGATAAAAGTACCGTGCTAAGCTATTACTACTCAAGCGAAACTGATCACTGGCTTTTAAATAAATCTATTTCTGTAGGCCAAGTCTTTGACTCAATGGGAGCCTCGATCGGTTTACTTTTTGACTCTATTTCAAAAAAACTAGAGAGTAAAAGCTAATTGTCCTTCTTGATCAAGACTGTGAAACTTAACACCAAGACCTAGCAAGCGAACCTTCTGCTTACACTGTGAAAACCTCTGTTCAAATAAAGAATAGAAAGAGTCAAACGTGAGTGTCTCAAGTCCCTGCTCAATAGTCGTTTGTTCAAAGTTCGAGTATTTTATTTTTATAAAGATAGTTTTTACTACCCTTTCCGTGTGCTTTTTTAATCTTTCCATCATCTCTTCAAAACACATTTGTAGTTTATGCTTCAATTCACTTTCGTCTAAAAGATCCTCGAAGAATGTCCTCTCTACACTTAATGACTTTCTCTGTCGACTCGTCACCACCTCTCTTGAATCGATACCTCGACAAAAATTATAAAGAGTTGGACCATAAGATCCCATCAGGTTTATTAAATCAAGTTTGGTATACTTTTCTAAATCGGCAAAAGTAAAGATTCCGCTGTCATTTAATCTCGCCTTTGTCACCTTTCCAACACCATTGATGAGCGCGACATCAAACTTTGGGATAATAGATTCTGCACTAGCGGGATCAATGACAAAAAGGCCGTCGGGTTTATTTATCTCCGAGCTGATTTTCGCGAGCATTTTATTAAATGACACTCCAGCGCTTGCAGTAAGACCCGTTTCCTCAAAAATTGCTCTTCGAATATCTATCGCAATAAGGGTCGCAGAATTAAAAAACAACGGTGAATCTGTAACATCGAGATAAGCTTCGTCAACAGAGACAACTTGCACGGTATCTGTATAGCGCTTAAAAATTTCAAAAATTTGAGAACTAATCTGTGAGTACTTACTGTAATTAGACTTTAAAAAGATAAGGTTAGGACATTTTTGAAGAGCTATAAAGCTTGGCATGGCCGAACGGACACCAAATTCTCGTGCAACATAGTTACACGTCGACAAAACACCTCTGCCCTTAGAACTTATCCCCCCAATGGCCACAGGCTTGTCTTTAAGATGTGGTTTATCTAACAGCTCTACTTGAGCAAAGAAATAGTCCATGTCGATATGTATGATCTTTCTTATCTTCATTTTTTTTTAACCTATCCAAAAAAAGTTATTGACCTACGGAATTATTACGGATACAGTATTAACATACTACGGAAATGATACGGAAATCAACTAGGAAAAAATATGAGCTTAACTAAAAAACAAAAACAGGTTTACGACTACATTGTCGAGTACATTGAAGAGCATTCAGTTTCTCCAACACAAGTTGAAATACAAGAGTTCTTTGGTTTTAAATCTCTTGGGTCGGTTCAAGACTATATTAAGTACTTAAAAAGCTCTGGTTACTTAGAGGCCGATTCAAATTCTGTAAGAGGTCTTACGCCAATCAATCCACAAGCTCTAGGTTCTAGCGAGAATGTTATCGACATCCCTCTCCACGGAAAGGTTGCAGCGGGTAGCCCTATTGAAGCAATGGAGGGCACTGAGACTATAAGTGTACCAAGCTCAATGATTGGATATGGAAATCATTACGCTCTAACGATCTCTGGTGAATCTATGATCGAGGATGGAATTCTTGATGGAGACTTAATCGTCGTCAAAGAGCAGAATACGGCTAAAAACGGAGATACTGTAGTTGCAGTTATCGATAACGAAGCCACAGTAAAAAGATTTTATCAGCATACAAAACAAATAGAATTACATCCTGCAAATAGTTCTATGAAACCAATAATTGTCAAAGATGGGAACTTTCAGATTAAAGGGGTTTTAGTCGGCTTAATCCGAGCTTACTAAGGAAACAACACAAACATTTATTTTTTTTAGCATTGACCAATGTCAAGGAGGACACACTATGCCAAATTTTTATGAGACACCATTTTATTGCGAAGACGAATTCTTAATTAAAGTTAAAAACAATCTACAAACAAATTTTTCACTAGATAATTTTGCGGCAAATGATATCGCACTAGAAATACTAGAGCTACTGACACTTTCAGATTCAAATATAGCCATTCTTAACAAATACTATATAAATAATAATTAAATATGTTCGAGAGCTTATTTATTATCACAACACTACTACTTTTTATTTCTAAAATACTCCCATCGAAATAAACACACATTTTTATATTGGAAGGTAAGAATTTACCTTCCAATTTAAATTTATTCGGATTGTCTTTTCAGTTTCTAACCCTATACTTAAATTTAAAATAAAGGTTTAGATGAATTTGAGTTCACCCCAATTTTTAAAATCTCTCAAGAATAGAGATCATGAGACTGTAAGCTATTTAGTTAATTTGTATCATGATGCTCTTTTTAGAGGGGCTATAAAACAAGGATTGGCTGCGGATCAAGCCGAGGTCGTCGTACAAAATACCTGGGGAAGTTTTTTTGAAAGCATAGAAAATTTTGAAGGTCGAAGTCATATAAGAACATACCTTTTTGGCATCATGTATAATAAAGCCAAAGAAACCTTCAGAGAGAATAAGAAATACACTGCTGATTATGACGAATCTAAGCTAAGTAACTTATTTGCTGATGATGGGCACTACAAGGTTCCAGTTAGTCCTCACTCTTGGCTAGACTCAAAAGAGACTGCTGAGATTCTATCCATTGAGATTAACAAACTTCCAGAAAACCAAAGAATGGCTTTTATTTTAAAAGAAATCGAAGGTGAAAAGACGGAAGATATATGTAAGATATTGAACATAACAAGCACTAATTTAGGGGTTCTCATTTACAGAGCAAAAAATAATCTTCGCTTGGCCCTCAAGGATGAATTAGAAAGATGAACTTATTAAGAAGAATAATCCATTTTCTCACAAGCTTCATTCCTCCTTTTATGTCTAAAAGAATGATCAATTGTGAGCAGGCAGCCCTCTATCTTGCCAACGAAAACCAATTAACTGGCTCTTTAAAGTATAAAATTAAGCTCCATACTTTTTTATGTTTGTGCTGCACTAACTACAAGCAACAACTTGCATTTATTGAAAAACAAAGCAATAAACTTGGAACCATCACCCTCACCCCAGAGCAGAAAGCCACGCTTATCTCATCAAAAGTAGATATTATTAAAAAGTACGCAAAATAAATCATTGTAGGACCACTCCAGTGCCCCGACGGCCCTGGTTTCAGAATGACTGGTTTCAACTCTAATAAAATTAGTGCTTTAGGTACTTTTAAATTGGCATATCACTTGCTTTATATAGGGTAGAGCTAGAGAAAGGATCTTTTCTCTTCCACTACCCCACCTTACGGTTACACTTGAATAAGTTTAACCTCACACTACACTTCTTTAAATTCTCTTCTTTTTCTAGCTCTCACTGTCTTTACAAGGCACTGAAATCATTCAGCTTTATGTCACGTAGAACTGCCCCTATCTCATGTGTAGATTAAAACACAAAATTATTTCTTTTTTAGGAATATATTTCCGTCCCATGACGCACCACTAAACATCCCACTATACTTTTCGATATAGAGTTTATGCAATGCAAAACTGAAAGTTCAATAGCTAAGGAGAGCGGGATGAAACGATTAGGGATGATATTAAGTTTGGTAGCAGTAGTGGCCTGTGAACAAGCACCAGGTGATGGAACGATAGGAATTGGAACAGGTGATCAAACCGCTTGTGTATTAAATATAGAAGAAGCCATGCTTGAGTACGATCAGGGAATTGCGGATGGATCAATTGACCCAGCCACGGAACAACCAAGAGAGTGTAATGCTCTTACAGTCGACCCAGGACAAGAAGATAACCCTCTAACGGTAAATATAAAGATGACAAACTTTGATGATGATCAGCAAGCGAAAATGCTTGAGGCTGTCGAGAGGATAAAAATTGTTATCAACAGTATGGAATTCAAGGACAGAGTCCTAGCTCATACTTGGAGGGGCGAGAGACAGTTCAACTGGAACGAAGGTCTCACAAATGAGGAAATATATAATAAAATCATGTTAGGGGCAGAAGACCTTCTTCCTGAAGTAGATTATGAACTCGATGTCGACGTTACAATGTACTACAAGAATAATTCAACTGTGGGATACACTTACCCAAATACAACTAGAACTTGGGTCAATAATAAATTTTTTAGAAACTATGATTACGCAGATGTTGCTCGTAATGTGGTTCATGAATGGACCCACAAAATTGGATTTGGACACACTTCTGGCAATAACTCAGACAGGCCCTACACCGTTCCCTACGCCATAGGGAGTATCATTGGCGACCTTATAGATGAATTATAGAAAAAAGATATAATAAAGAGTTTTTGAAGCCCGCTTATTTAGTGGGCTTTTTTTTTAAGTCTTAATCCGTACAAGATAAATGAATGAGGAACTAAAACAACCAAACAATTTTAAATTAATAGTATTTTGAACAGAATTTTTCATTTACTTCAAGATCATCTAGCACTTCACCTAAAGCTTGATAAACAGGAAAGCCATCACTTGAAAATGTTTCGTAAAGCTTAACCCCATTACTATAAAAATCTAAACTAATCTCTCTCATGAAAAAAGAAGGGTATCCATATATATTAAAGTATTTCTTTTTTTCAAGCTTCACTTTGTAGTTTGCTTTTTCAGATCTGCTTACAACATCATAATTTAATCTATCCAATAGTTTTGCAACTCTTGATACTTGAGCAGAGCTAAAGCCCTTGGCATCGATATGAATGGTACAAAGTTGATTTGCAAATGAATATGAGCTCACTAATAAGAGTGAAAGAAATAGAATCTTTTTCATAAATAAAACCTTTGAGTTCTTAGTTATAGCTTTTTACCACCTAAGAGCATTTCATGAAAGGCATTAGAATATTTTACAAGGCATGGGAATTAAAGAGGTCCGAGAAGTCGGTCAGCACAAGCAATTTAATACAATTGCACGAAGTCACCTTCAGTGACGCTTCCTCCGGAGTGAAGAACGGCCACAGAGCCATCTTCACCAAAGTAATCTATAACTTCAAGGGTTCCTTTCACTTGTCCCTTACTTACACCAAGCATAGCTCCTGTTTCGGGATCAAAGACATCTGAGCCTTCAGTTAGAACTCTTAAAATATCACCTTTGTTAATTCCTGAAATCCTTCCTGCATTGATATAAATTTTAGATCCAATGATCTTTGCGACTCTACCTGTCCAATCAAGCTTTGCCCCCAGCTTTGCAACGTCAGGGACGAACCTTCTTGCAGCAACCTTTATGGAGTACCTTAAAAGTCCTCTTTGATATTCAATGGCTTGCTCCCTTTCAGCATTAAAAAGCCTATAAGAGGAGTCATTAACATTCCCATCTTTTTTATTTGAGTAAACTTCTTTATTTGCTTGAACATCAAAGACTTTAACTTCCAAAATGGATTCAGCATATGAGCGAGTCTTTCTTACAAGCCCGATCTCATCAGCTTTTTGAGTTACTTTCGCATCGACAATACGGCCGTAGATAACTAAATTTATTCCAGAGATCTTTGCTTTCCTTGCTAACGTGGCAAGCTTCATTCCCCCACCAGCATAGATATCGCGACTTTCACCAAAAATACTTGCGCCCTCATCATCAAAAATATAATCGCGAGCACGAGAGAGTTCTTTTCTAAACTCCTCGCTCGCTGTGACTGCCAGATCTTCTTTTCCAAAAGGAGACTCATTGAAAAAAGGCAACAGAGCAACTTTCTTTTTAATAGAATCGAAGCCACGAGGTGGCTTTTTATAAGCTTGATTGTATCGCGGATACCTAGGTCTTTCGGGCTTTGGAAAAAGGGCCGCACATGACTGAAATAGAAATACTAAAATGAGTAATGAAGCTGATCTAACCATTTGAAAACCTTAGGTTTAAATTTATTTTTTAACGGGCTCTGCCTTAATAAATTTTACCCCAAGAGTGTTATCTGTATCAATAAAGTCGAATTTTAGATCACTTTTTGCCGCTTGAAGCTCAGATAAGAGAGTCTTTAAGTCAGCTGTTTCGCCATCCATGAAAACAACAATCTCAGCCCTGTTTGAACCAATTGACTCAAGTCTTGCATTAAGTGAATACTTTATGCCCCTTCCTTTAAGAAGTTCGAGGAAATCGTCTACGACATCCATATTGGAAAAATCAAAAAGTGAGATACGCTGAATACTATTAATAGGTGGAATATTTTTAATTCTTCTTTTTAATTTTTCAAACTTTCCAAAAGGCATTCTGTAAACATAGTTTGCCAAGACAGTTGAAAGTTTAGAAAACTCTAGCTTTCTATACTTCTTTTCTTCTTTTTCAAAAGTCATCGACCCGATAATATTATTTGATTGCAGATCAAGGAGATAACCTCCACCAGAGAAAATATAACTATACTCTTTAAGTTTTGGATTTGCAGAAACTTTTTCAATCACAATTTCAATTTTCAAATAAAGAGAATTGACAAACATCTCCGGAATATCTATTATCATCTGCTCATATGGAAGTTTAAAAAACTCATCAAGCCTTGATTTTTTATCTTGAGAAAGAATCTGAATATTAGCAATATTTCCAGGTTTGTTTTCACTAAACCACTTAAGCCAATTTTCATTTACGACACTTGTAAAGTCTTCACCTTGCTCTACTCCCAAATCAGTGTAGTCTGCATCAACAAGCTTATAGTCAACATCGATAAAAAGGCTTCCATAGTCCGAGGATCTCTTTCCCCTAGTATAAATATAATAGATTTCTCTTAGCAGCGTTCTGTTTACCCTGGCCTGCAGCTTAACATAACGAGCATTGGGGTCTTGCTGAGAACGAGTATATCTTTGTATACTAAAAGACTGAATAACTCGTTTTAAATTTGCAAAGTTTTTCTTTGCGATTAATTTTTTCTCTCTAAGCGCTTTATTATATCCTGCTCGGTCAGCTTTTCCATCCTTAGAATCGATGGAGTATCTTTCTTTCAAACTCGCTTCTACTGAAGCAAAAGAGGCGTCAAACTTCTCATCAATCTTTTTCCAAAAAACTTCCTTTGATAATCCCATCGATTCAAGCTCTTTGGAAATAACGTCAAGAAAGCCATTATGAATAACTTGTTCTTTTATAAATGTTAAAGAATCACTGCTCGAGGCGTAAAATCGACCTTCACCCTTAATAAAGTCTGAGGCAGCAAAAACCGAGAGTGAAAGAAGTCCTATAACAAGGTACTTAAACATAATAATCCTTTATCTATTTTCAATCTTATTGTGGCGTAATTTCTTCCATTTTACCATCAGTAAAAAAACTAACTGAACTTGTATTTGTAATCTCGTTTATTTTCGCCGCTAACTGAGGTGTTGGGTTTACAAGAAAGTTTTCCCCAAGATTCATCTTAGCTTTACCCTCAACTGATTCAAAGACAAGGTGAGCTGGCACAGAGCCTCTATAACTTAAGAGAACCTGCTTGAGCTTTGGTAGCGTATAATCGTTTAGATTTGCTGTTTCAAGTTTCACTACAACTGCCGTCACTCGTGCATCCGCTTCATCGTCTACGAGCCTGATCTTATTGACGAAGAAACTTCTTCTATCTTCTGAAAGTCTTACATAACCTTCAATGACCAAAGGTTCATCACTTTCAAGAAACTTCAAAATACTCCGCATATGTTTTTGGAAAAACTAAACACTCAATTTTTCCCGACAGATCTTCAATTGTGACAAAAGCCATCCTGTCACCTTTTTTGGTGATAATGGCTTTCTTCTCACTGATCAAACCTGCGATGGTAAGGTTTCTTTTGGATGGATCATTTTTCCTTGCATCCTTATTTCTAAAATCAAATGGTGGAGCTTGCCATTTTTGGCAACTCGTGAATTTCAGATATTGGCATTGAAACAAGCTTCTGTTAAAATATCTCCGAACTTATCTAGAGGATGGCCCGAAACATAAATACCTAAAAGCTCTTGTTCATAACCAAGTTTTTCTTTTTCATCAAAGTCGTGACTTCATTGATATCCAAGCATCTCTTCTTTAGTTTCACCAAAGTCATCCCCCATATCAAAAAGATTCACCTGACCGTTGAGCTTTTTCATCTTGTTTTTTCTTCGCAAAAGCAACGATTGTCTCAACGTTTTCAAGTAAGGTTTTTCGATTCAGTTTTTCACACTCATCAAAAGCCCCTACTTTAATCAAGATTCAATTGTTCTCTTATTGATTGATTCTCATGCTCACTCGATCACAGAAATCAATAAAGCCTTTAAATGGTCCGTTCTTATCTCTTTCAGCAATGATAGCTGCAACCGGACTAGGCTCCAACGTTTTTAATGGCACCCATACCGAATCTTACATCATTACCAATAACGTTAAACAGATAGAGAGATTCATTGACATCTGGTGGAAGAATTTCAATATCATGACTCTAGCATCGTTGATATACATCGTGACCTTGTCCATATTGTTCATCTCTGTTCCAAGCAGTGCTGCGTAGAAAGAAGCTGGGTAATAAAGTTTTAGAAAAGCCGTTTGATAGGCAATAACAGCGTAGGCCACAGCATGGGACTTATTAAATCCATATTTAGCAAACTCGGCCATAAGGTCATAAATCTCTTCCGCTTTTTTAAGGTCATAGCCTCGCTCTTTTGCACCTTTAAGAAAAATTTCTCGATGGCTGGCCATCTCTTCTTCTTTCTTTTTCCCCATGGCACGTCTGAGCATATCAGCTTCACCAAGGGAGTATCCACCAACTGTTCGAGCAATGTTCATAACCTGCTCTTGATAAACAATAATCCCGTAAGTGTCATAGAGAACAGGCTCTAAACTTTTTTCACCTTCAAAGAAATAATCAACTTCTTTTCTTCCAAATTTTCTTTCAATAAACTCATCGTGCATTCCAAGACCCATAGGACCTGGTCGGTAGAGAGCATTGATAGCGGTAATATCGTCAATCGTTCCCGGCTGAAGTCTCGAGCACAGATCTTTCATTCCAGAAGACTCTAGTTGGAAGACACCAGTAGTGTTACCTTTTGAAATATAGTCATAGACACTTTTGATCTTCCATATCAATAGATTCAATATCAAAGTCTTTTATCATGATCTCTTTTAATAAATTTCTGTGCATTTTGAATAACGGTCAGAGTTTTAAGTCCTAAAAAGTCAAACTTTAACGAGTCCAATCTCTTCAGAGAAATCTTTATCAAACTGAACAACCTGCTCCCCTTCTCTTCCTTTATAAAGTGGACAGTAGTTAACAAGTGGCTCATTAGTAATGATAACCCCGGCTGCGTGAATTGAGGCATGCCTTAGGAGTCCTTCTAGCCTTTTAGAAATTTGAATAATTCGTCTGATCTTTGGATCTTTTTCTGTCGAGCTCACTTGAAACTTGGCTCCATCTCAAGAGCTTTAGTCAAAGTCATCCCAAGTTCATCCGGAACTAAGTTTAGCGAGAGCATCAGTCTCTGCATAAGGAAGACCGTAAACCCTTGATACATCTCGAATAACAGCTTTTGGTTGCAGCTTTCCAAAGGTAATAATTTGTCCGACTTTCTCTTGCACCATATTTTTGTGTCACATACTCAATAACTTCAGGCCTTCTATCTTGGCAGAAATCAATATCAAAGTCTGGCATAGAAATACGTTCAAGATTTATAAATCGCTCAAAGAGAAGGTTATAAGGAAGCGGATTCATGTTGGTAATATGAAGAGAATAAGCCACAAGTGAACCAGCTCCAGAACCACGACCAGGACCTACCGGAATATCATTATCCTTTGACCACTGAATAAAGTCCGCAACGATACAGAAAGTAGCCTGGAAACCCCATCTGTAGGATAGTATCAAGCTCAACTTGCAACCTATCGTAATAAACCTGCTTGAGTTCACTCTCCCAATTATCTTGAGAGACGATGTCTCTAAAGTGGGGACCTTTAAATCTTTTCTCAAGCCCCTCTTTTGAGGTACGAATAAAGTAAGGCTCTGTCGTCTCACCTGTATCAATAAAACGATCAAAGTCTGGAAGGTGATAAATTTGATTTCCATCATCATCCTGCCAAGTAATTTCGATATTACATTTGTCAGCAATTTCTAAAGTATGTCACAAGCTTCTGGAATATCTTTAAAAGCTTCGCGCATTTGTTCAGGAGATTTAAAATAAAACTCATCCGTCGTTAAGCTCATCCGTTTTTCGTCTACAAATGTTTTACCCGTCTGGACACAAAGAAGGACTTCTTGAGCCGCTGCATCTTCTTTAGTCAAATAATGGCAGTCGTTAGTGGCGACAAGTTTTATATTATGTTTCTTTAGAGTAATCAATTATTTGATCGTAAACGGCTTCTTCCTCGAGACCATGTCTTTGGATTTCTAAATAAAAATCGTCTTGGAAAACATCGTGAAGCTTTTGAATTGCTTGTGCGCTTTATCATCGCTGTCCGGTAAAAAAGTTATACGCCACCTCTCCTTTCAAACACGCTGTTGTGGCGATAAGACCTTCGCAATACTCTTTAAGAAGTTCAATATCAATTCTTGGTTTATAATAAAAACCTTCAAGATAAGCTTGAGACAGAAGCTTACAGAGATTTTGATATCCCTTATAGTTTTTACAAAGAATAACCAAGTGGTGAATCTGATGTCTTACCCTCGACTTCATCTTGAGAGTCAATCGTTTTAGTATTTTTTGGAGCACGCCTGTCAAATCTGGAACCAGGTGTAAAATAAACCTCAGATCCAAGAATGGGTTTGATACCAGCTTTTAAAGCCTTCTTATAAAAGTCAATCGCCCCAAACATATTTCCATGATCGGTCATCGCTATCGCAGGCACACCTTGTTGCTTGGCCGTCTCAAACAGATCATCAAGTCTTAGAGCTCCATCGAGAAGAGAATACTGAGTGTGCAAATGTAGGTGAACAAAGCTGTCTGGATGGGATTTCTCAACCGAGTGCTCTGGATACTGCAAAGGATTCTTCATTAATTGCCTCGATGCCTCTTAAAAACTGGTGTGTGAAAGATTTGAGTATCTCAAAAAGCTGTGATTCTGTAAATCAACTCAGTGGAAATGGCTTTTGTCATTTCAATAACTTGAGTGTTTCATCAGAAAAGATTTTGCCTTCATATCCATAAGATTTTCGCCGTGCAAAGATCCGTTGGTAAATCCCACGTGGCCACCTACTTTTGGGTACTCAAAAAACATATTTGGATTGCCAATAGCCTGTGGTTTTGGATAGCACTTTCGCCCCAAAAAAGGATCATCTTTTGCATTCATCAAAAGAGTGGGAATCTCTATGTCTTTTAAAAACTGGAGTGAGCTGGATTTATCCCAGTAGTCTTTTGCACTTTCAAAACCGTGAAGAGGTGCCGTTACGAGATGGTCAAAATCAAAGAACGACTTGAGCTCTTTTGGATTTACTGATCTTATCTTGTTATCTTGATAGGTCTTTTGAATATAAGAGACTTTTTTTGAAAGTGTAAACATGAAGTGCCTAGCATAAACCTTATTAAAACCTAGGTCGAGTTCTTCGGCACAACTTTCCAAACTAATTGGAGCTGAGAAAGCGGCGGCTGACTTTATAGCCTTGGTCTTAGTCTCTCCCAAGTACTTTAAAAGTACATTCCCCCCTAGGCTAAAGCCGATGAGGTGAAGCTCTTTGTATGTTTCTTTTGCGTACTCGACAACACTTGCCAGATCTTTTGTTTCACCAGAATGGTAAAGTGTTGTTGTTTTATTCATCACTCCACTGCAGGTTCTAAAGTTAACGGCGATAATATCAAAATTCTCTGCTGACAAAGATCGCGCCTGAGATAAAACGTAATGCTGTTTCGCTGAACCTTCCAGTCCATGGAGAATGATCACAACTCGTTTGTTATTTTTTCTGATCTCATCCAAATGAATAAAATCATTATCCCATGTTTTAAACTCAACCCTTTGAAAATCCAAAGGCTCTACTTTTCTAAAAAGAGAAGGAACAATTGTAGCAAAATGTCGGTTGTTAAAAAGTCTTCTTAGCATAATGGATTATCTTAGCTCAGAGAGAATCTAAATTCAAAACCTCTAAGTATCTAATATTCAAAAGATAAATATTACACACCTTTTTATATTGCCTTGCAAAAATATTGAGTTTGCATAACAATGACAAAAATCAAACTAGGTGAAATTATGAATGATGTATTTATCCTCGGTGTTGGCGGTGGAAGTGGTTCGGGAAAAACATTCTTTGCTGAGTCTTTAGCAAAAAAGCTAGGGCCAGAGATTTCATTTGTTCTCTACCAAGACAATTACTATATAGACCAGTCTGCGAAGTTTGATCACGACGGAGGCTCCGTTAATTTTGATCACCCTGACTCTTTAGACTTTGATTTAATGGCCAATCAGCTTCAAGATTTAAAGCTGGGCTTTGATATTGAAATTCCACTTTACGATTTTTCTACTCACAAAAGGCTCCACAGAACAAAATTCCAAAAAGCAAAAAAAGTTGTCATCATTGATGGAATCTTAATTCTTAACCAACCACAAATTTTAGAAATCTGTGATGAAACAATCTTTATAGAAACTCCTGAGGATATCCGATTTCAACGAAGGCTAGAAAGAGATGTTGTTGAAAGAGGAAGAACGAAAGAGGGTGTTATTGCTCAGTTTAACTCGCAAGTGAAACCTATGCATGATCTTTTCGTAGAGCCATCAAAATATAATGCTGGTCATATTAGTAGTGGCACAGATATGAATGCTTTCTATAATCTTCTTAGCACGATTCAAAATAGAATTTTTGCCCCTCATGCTTTTATAAATCCAGCATATCAAGTCTCTTCGACAAACTCTCTGCCATTCTAAACAACCATGAGAGATAGATGTGGCGAATGCCTGAAGCTTACTGCAGCATGCTTTTGCCAATGTATTGTTCCCATCAGCAATAAGAAAAAAATTATTATTTTACAAAGTAAAGATGAGTCTAAACATATTCTCAATACTGGAATTATGGCCAAACTGACCTTTAACAATATCTCTTTATATCAAGAAGAAGACTTTAATATCTCGGGAGACTTGAAGGAACAAATAGAGTCTTCCCGTGCCTGCCTTTTCAAGCCCCACCTCGACGCCAAAAGCTTTGAGAGTTCACACCAAGACTTTGATACCTTTGTCTTTATCGATGCTACTTGGAAAAAGGCAAACCGAATATATTTTGAGAATCAGTTTTTGCATTCTTTGCCAAAAGTAAGTTTTACGAGTGAAATCAAGTCACAGTACTTTTTAAGGAAAGAGCCCAAAGACAATTATCTCTCTACTTTTGAAGCAGCTTTATATGCTATTGAGATAGATCAAAATGAAATTTATCAAGAGTCATTGAATCCGCTAAAGTTTATACAGCAATACCAAAATAGATTTTATTAAATTAGTTAATATCTTGAAGCTGTTTAAGAGTGTCTTGATTATAAAGATTTAAACGCAGACTTGTGTAGGCAGCATTCTCTACCACAAAGGGCTTATAAACCTTGAGAGTTTCACTTGTGATGGCATCCACCATCATCTTTGGATGAACAACACTTTTAAAAGGCTTGGGGTTTTGGACAAGAATAAATTCGAGTTCTTTATAATCGGACTCTGTGAAAGGAACATGATCCTTTTTAGTCAGACCGGGACGACTTTTGAGAGTTAAGAAGTTTTTATCTTTGTCGTAAAATAATGTCACTATAATTGGCAGGCACTGGCTATTACAACCTGTTGTCGTTGCCAACTCTCTAATGAATCCCAACGTTTTATTGTCACTATCTAGGGCCTTTAAAAGTGTGGTGTTCACAGGCTCCTCTGAAATATTATCCTCAACGGTATAGCTTTTAGAATCACTAAACGCGGGAAAAACTTTTTTATATAGTTTTTTAGGATTCCTAATTTTAGCAAACAAACAAGTGGAAATAAGAAGTAAGAGGATCGTCTTTTTCATCACCTATACTTTAACAAATTTTAGACTTTTTAAAAGATCTATTTGCAAACAGCTTATGCTCCTATAAGCTTTATCTATGTGTTTTTCCGTAAAAGTTGATAAAGATTTAAAAAACCTATCACAACGCTTTGATGCTGTGGTTAATGAGAAAGCCTTTGATAATTTAAAGGCTTTAGAAAATAGTGACCCAGGTAAGTATAAATATGTCTTTGATGAGGATGATAGAATATTTTCAAAAATATGGGCTCCAGTCATCTGTATGGTTAAAGGAGAGCGCCAAATAAGACCAATGCGCTACCAACTTTTGCCTCATTTCTGTGAAGATGAAATTTACAAAAGAGTAAATCCAGAAACAAAACGTGAGGTTGAAGTTAAAAATACCTTCAACGCAAGAATCGATTCACTCGAGACGGCACACGCTTGGAAGAAACCATTTATGAACTTTCATGCCGTTCTTCCCATCAAGCAGTTTTATGAGTGGGTCCCAAAAAATGGTCATAAATCAATGATCAGTTTTAAACCTCAAAACAACGACTACCTATTGGCCCCCTGTCTCTATGACAATTGGTTCTCGAGTGACAAGTCCAAGATCATCCAGTCTTTCGCCATCATCACCGATGATCCTCGTCCAGAAGTGCTTGAAATGGGCCACGATAGAACACCTATCTCTCTTGATGAAAGAAGCTTAGATCAATGGCTAAACCCTCAAAATCACGATAAAGATACGATTTACTCTATTCTAAAAAACCCAAAACATGACCACTATGAGTATAACTGGATGATGTAGCCTATCCTTTTTACAGGGTTCCTGTGAATATATAGCGGCGCGTCAATTAATTAGATAGACTCTTTCCACTATGGAAGCACAAATATATCTGCAAAAAACTTTGCGTGAGCGATTAGACGAGTTAAAGACAAAGAACAATAGTTTTTCTTTGCGCGCTTTCTCTCGTCTGCTTGGAGTCTCTCCAGCTTCCCTATCAGAGTTTCTCAACGGTAAAAGAGTTCTTTCACAAAAAATGATCCTAAAAATGGCCGACAGGCTCTGCCTCTCTCCAGATGAATTCACAACCTTAAGCGATAAACTGACGAGAGACAAAAATGGCATTGAGACAAATGTCTCCAATAAGAAAATTCAAATCCAAAATGATCAATACTTTCTCATCGCTGACTGGCACTACTATGCAATCCTATGTTTGGCCGAGACAAAAGACTTTAAAAGTGACTCCGGATGGATTGCAGATAGACTCAAAACGAGTAAAAGTAAGGTTTCTGATGCCTTAGAAAGATTGCTAAGAATTGGTCTTCTTGAATACGATAAAGATGGTTATTTAAAGTATCAAGATGTCGAAATCGTAACATCTGAAGATGTTCCAAATACATCAATAAAAAAGCGCCACGCTGAAACTCTTGAAGCTGCAAAGGAATCACTCTATACAGATGATGTTCTTCTTAGAGATATGAGTAGCGCAACTATAGCTATTGACCCAAAAAAACTCCCCGCTGCAAAGAAGATGATTAGAGATTTTCAAGATCAGCTTATCGCCTTTCTTGAGTCTGGAGAAAAAAAAGAAGTCTATGAAGTTAGTATGCAAATATTCCCACGTTCAAATGTTCAAAAGGATAAAGTCTATGAAAGTTATCAGTAAGCTCACTCTCGGTATCATGTTAGGAACTGTCTCTCAATTCGCTGTCGCTGGTCACAGAGTTGGAAATGGTGGCCATAGTGTGGCTTCTCACTTTACCACAATTGCAAGTAATATCGCCTTAGTCTGGGAAGACACTTGTAAAAATAAAAAGGATACAGACGCATTTTGTGCCTACCTTCCGGATTTTAAAAACACTCTCGATAAGGACTCTTCACGTTATGTAAAAGTTAAAGCCGAAGAGCTAACCACTGAAGCTCCCCACAGCTGCCAGATTGACGATAGTGTCCGACAAGCGTGCAATGACGGTAAGAACCTCATCGTCATCAATGCCAATGCTTGGAGAGATATCAATGATGATGCTAGTTTAATTAACCTTGTTCTTCATGAGATTTTTTCTGTTCTTGAACTCGACAGTAGCGATCACTATCAATACTCTATGAAAGTGTATAGCATGTTGAAGCACAAAGGCATCGATCTTTCAAAGTTGTCAAAACATGAAGCTCTTCCTCTACCGTGCAGTATAAAAATTAGTGAAAACTCAGATGAGCAAAACGTAAAAAGCCTTATTGTTAACGACCTTGAAAAGAAGAGATACTCTTTAAAGAACTCTGTAGAGACAACTCGCTATGAACTCAACATCGCGACGACTTGTAATAGAGGGACTCTTTCTGTGACTTGTGGAGTGTACTCACAACTCAAAGACAATTACACCAATAAGAATGTTTTTACAGATATGCAAGTAGCCTCGGGGATTAGAAAGAGAGCTCACAAGCTTTTTACCCAGATGAAAGGCAAGATAATGGATAATATCAATACCTGTAATATGTAAGAAGTATCTGTTCCAAAGAAAAGAGTAAAAGTGAAACACATTTAATTGAAGCCCACTTGTGTAAAATACAAACCCCTGTTAGAAAGACCCATAAGTTTTTCTTAGGGGTAAGAAAAAAGTTTTAAAGGGATATTTCGATTCGTTCAGATATCCCTTTTTTTTTACTAAAAATTGAAACGGACCTCCAATGAACTTAGACCATCTCAATTCACTAGATAAAAAATCACTCCTCAATACACCTCTGTCTTCTATAAACTTTGATCTTAAAGCATCTCCTCTTATGAGGCCTTTAAACGATTTGAAGTTTGAATTAAATGCTAAAGGGATTAATTTTTTACCCAGTACATGGGTGTCAACTGACTGGTTCTCGCCCGACGGGATAGGTGGGTTCGCTCTTCCTTTCTACCTGCTTCATCCTAGGCTTATAAAGCTTGAAAAAGAGAATACGAAACGCTTGGAGGGACATACTTACCAAGGAATAATGAAACTTCTTCGTCATGAGACAGCTCATGCGCTAGATAACGTCTTCCTCCTGAGAAAGCTCAAGGTGCGCCAAAAACTTTTTGGAATTTCCCAGACGAAATACCCAAATGATTACCTTCCAGATCCAAAAAGTAGAGATTATGTCATAAACCTAGACGAGTACTATGCTCAATCTCATCCCGATGAAGACTGGGCAGAGACCTTTGCCACTTGGCTCAACCCTAAGGTTGACTGGCAATCAAAATACAAAAACTGGGGAGCAATAGAGAAGCTCACCTACCTTGATTCAGTCATGAAAAAAATCAAACATCTTTCTCCGAAATTAAAACGTGTGAGATATGTCGAGTGCATAACAAATGATCATAGAACATTAGATGAGTATTATCATGATCGTAAAAAAGAGCTAAGGCTCAATCGCTCACCTGCTTTTGATAAAAGCCACTCTGACCTTTGTGCTTTTATTCAAACCTATAAAAATGATTCTAAAAAAATTATTAAATCACTTACAGGCAATCAGTTTGTCACCGACAAACTCATCAGAGAGCTCACTCATGTAGAGCCATCTCCTCAAGGTGTAAACCTCGTGATAAAGAGACGCAAGAGTCTTGAAAGGGAGTTAGAAGTCCTTACACGGAACTATTTAAAGTCTGGAAGGCACAGAGTCATCATGTGATCTTTATCGATAAAGATTTTTAATTGTCGCTTCAAGAATCTGAGTGGACCTCTCGACAAGCATTGTACTTTGAGCACATTTGTGAGCCGGCACATGAATAAAAGCAAAAGGAATATCACTTTCTCGGGCCATGAGATAAGCTGTATTATTACAAACAAATGTCCCAGCATCTGAAGACACCTTAATGTATTTTTTCATTGACCGTGGTAGCATCCGCTTAAGAGGTCTCAGATTTAAGCTCATTGGAACGTATTTATTAGCTCCGGGAATAATTTCTTCTCCGGTGTAATGAACTCCATCATTATCTCCACCGTAGTCACTCATTATGTTTATGGCCGAGGTTTCAAATTTTACATCTTTGCAAAATGCCTCTCCCAAACTTAGGATGAAATCAGGCTTAGTTTCAGCTGAAGCAATACAATCTTTTAGACTTTCAGCCGCCTTAAAGTAGACAGTTCTCAAAGGACAAAATGTTATTTTTATATCAGTAGAGGCAAACCTTTTAACAAGTTTTTCAGCCACAACACTCGAGTTGTTACCTGTTCCACCGTGAAAGGTATCAAAGCCCGAAAGAACAATATGTTTAGAATAAGCTGAGCTCACCGTCAAAACAGCGAAACTAATAGCAAGAAACTGGTACATCGACGTATGTCCAAATAGATCGACCGTAGAAATCTCTTACCTGAGCATAACCTGTACATCTAACTCCTCGACCTGGAAGAACGAAGTATGAACATGTATTTCTCATTTGAGCAGGAATAGTAGAATAAGCATATCCAAACGTCTGACATCTCGCTACATAACCATTTGGACAACGAGTATAAGCTTGGCATGTTGTAGCACTGTATTGCCACGGGTAAATAGCCTTTTCAGAGCCAGTCTCTACTGACATCATTTTATCAAACTGTTCAATATCCACAACTTGGGGCTTAGAGTCAGCAACACTGATAAAACTCATCAAAAGACCCACGAGGACCACAAACCTTTTCATATAAACTCCTTATTTTTTGCGCAGCATATCAAAGACACATATTAATTGCATCATTTTTGAAATTTTTTCACCCCTAGCTTTGCCATGCCGTAGAGCTTACTATGGGACAATAGATAAAATGAGGAGAAATCATGGACAAGTTTTACAAAGATCTTGGGCTTTCGCCAAAGAAAAATTACCATCAAAACAAGCCGACAAGTTTCTATATTCAAGAGACTGTTAGAACAGGAAATGGAAAACTATCCAAAGATGGTGCCTGTGTTGTTGAAACCGGAAAACACACTGGTCGCTCTGCCAATGACAGGTACATCGTTAAATCGCCAACAACTGAAAATACCGTCTGGTGGGAAAATAACCTCAAGCCAATGAGCCCAGAAATCTTTTCAAAACTCAAAGCCAAAGTCATTGAGCATCTAAATTCATTTGACACTGTTTATATAAATGAAAGAAGTGTTGGTGCTCATAAAACTCAAAATATCGGAGCAAGACTCGTTACACCTAGCCCCCAGTATTGCCTTTTTACAAACCACCTCTTTAGAGATCAGCTAAGAGAATTTAATGAAAGCGACTTTACTATTCTTCATGCTCCAAACTTGACTGTTGATCCCAATGAATTTGAAACAAAAACTGGTACTGTTATCACAACATGTTTTGACACCAATACAACGATAATATGTGGAACTCGCTACGCAGGAGAGATAAAAAAATCAATGTTTGCAGCGATGAACTACCGATTACCAGAAGTTGGCATTTTGCCTATGCATGCTGGTGCATCAAAAATGAAGAACAATGAAACATCAGTCTTTTTTGGGCTCTCAGGAACTGGTAAGACTACTCTTTCAACAGATGAAGGTTGTCTTATTATTGGGGATGATGAGCATGGCCTCAGTAATGAGGGTGTTTTTAATTTTGAAGGTGGATGTTACGCAAAAACGATTAACCTCTCTAAAGAAGATGAACCTGAGATCTATGCAGCGACCAATCGCTTTGGAGCCATGGTCGAAAACGTAGTTTTAGATGAAGCAACGGGAGAAATAAATTTTGACGATACAAGTCTTACAGAGAATGGACGAAGTGCTTACCCGTTAGACTTTATCAAAGACCTTGAGCCTTCGAGTAAAGGTGATATTCCAAAGCATATTTTCTTTTTAACAGCTGATGCTTTTGGTGTTGTTCCACCAGTAAGTAGTCTAACTAAAGAGCAAGCCATGTTTTATTTTGTTCTTGGCTACACAGCGAAGTTAGCAGGGACCGAAATTGGAGTCACTGAACCACAAGCAACATTCTCTCCGTGTTTTGGAGCACCTTTTATGCTAAGGCATCCTAGTGTCTATGCGAAACTTTTAGGTGAGTATTTGGATAAAAATAATATCAATGTTTGGCTTGTTAATACAGGTTGGACTGGTGGGGCTTACGGTGAAGGAAAGAGATTTCCTATCAAGGTAACGAGACAAATTATTAGACAGGTTCAGGCTAATAATTTAAACGATATCCAAACAGAAGCGGATCCAATTTTTGGTCTTAACATTCCTTTGGCGATCAATGGTGTTGACTCAGAAATGTTGCAGCCTCAAAAAACCTGGAAGGATCAAAGTGCTTATATTGCCAAAGCAAAAGATCTTGCCTCTTCTTATCACAAGCAAATGAAAAAGTTTGGCTCATTTTATGACGAAAACATAAAAGGTGCCCCAACATTTAATGGATAAATCTATAATGAAAGCCTTGGCCCATCTTGTTGGGCCAATTCTTTTTTTTACTATTCTACTTTTGCCAATAGATCTTTTGCCAACGCAAAAGAAATTTCTCGCCATCTTCTCTTTTGTTGTCGCCAATTGGCTCTTAAGCTCCTTTCCTCTGTTTATTTCGGGATTTATTGGTGTTGGTGCAAGTGTTTTTATGGGTGTTACCACCGCACAGGAGGCTCTCGCTCCATTTGCTCACAGTATTATATTCCTCTTCCTTGGAGGATTTCTCTTTGCGAAAGCCATGCACGAAAATGGGCTCGATCAGAGAATTTCGCTCTATATCCTTTCCAGAAAATTCTTAAAGGGATCCTTTAAAAGAATCGTCATGGCTCTTATAGGGCTTACTGCATTTTTCTCAATGTGGGTCTCTAATACTGCGACCGCTGCTATGATGTTGCCAATAACTATCGGAATCCTCTCTAGCCTTAAAGTTACGGATCGAAAGATAACCACGGTGATACTTCTGGGCATTGCCTACTCGGCAAGTATTGGGGGACTGGCGACTCCTATTGGATCTATTCCGAATATTATCGCAGTAGGATTATTGAGTGAGACAGCCCAAATTGATATCAGTTTCTTTGAATGGGTTATGTTCGGTTTCCCACTCGTGATCGTTTTTCTCTTTATTCTCGTCAAATATATTTTTAAATACATACCATCTTCGCTTGATCACTTTGACAACAGTTTCATCCTTACCCAATACAAGGAACTTCCCCGTTTTTCTCAAAAAGAAAAAATTATTGGAGTCTTTTTTCTCCTGACAATCTTCTTTTGGTTTTTTCCAAGCTTGTGTAAGCTAATTTTAGGGCAAAGCCACCTCATTACCATATTTGCGAAAGAGCGATTTGATGCTGGAATTGTAGCGCTTTTCTTTAGCAGTTTCCTCTTTATCTTCCCGTTTGGACAAGAGAGAAAAACACTTCAACAAAATGATATAAAAAATATTGACTGGCCTTCGTTGCTTCTTTTTGGAACCGGATTGAGTCTTGGAAAAGTACTTTTTGATACCGGACTTGCCGATATCATGGGGTCTGGAATACTCAATATGTTTAGCTCTAGCGGTGTTTTTGTCTTACTCACAGCTCTGGTCTTTTTTACCATCTTCTCAACTGAGGTTGCTTCAAACACGGCTACGGCAAGTATTTTGATTCCTATTATCATAGCCATGAGCCTCAATCTAGGTGAGCCACCTCAGATCTTTGCCATTGCCATCTCTTTGGCCTGTAGTCTGGCTTTTATGCTGCCGGTAGCGACACCTCCGAATGCTATCGTCTATGGAAGTGAATTAGTAGAAATGAAAGATATGATGAAACTTGGGTTTAAATTAAATTTGATCTACGGTGCATTGATTTCGATTTTCTTTTATCTCGGGTACAAATTGTTTTTCTAAGCCTTGGAAGTGCTTTTTAATATATTGAAAGGATTGATCTCTAAGATCTCCACTGTTTTGAACCTGAATAGAGTCGCCAAATGTGATTGTCGCATCAATACCCTTTTCAAAACTCAGTTTAAAAAGATGAGAAGCAAACTCCATCTCTCCATACCAACATATAGTATCTCTATTTTTTTCACTCAGTACTTCCCCAGAGATATGAGTATAGTTTATGACCACAGGTTTCACATCAACACCAGCGAGTGTTGCTGCTTCAAACAAAGATCGTTTAAAAGGGAGTACTGAATCAGCATTGGAACTTGTCGCTTCTGGAAAGACAGTGATGTTTATCCCTTGTTGCATTGATTCTTGAATAGAGAGGATCTCATTTTTTATATTCGCTTTTGATCTTCTTTCAACGAAAAGACAGCCTGCGAGAGTTACAATCTGCCCAAGCACAGGAGTTTTCTTCATCTCCATACTAGTCACGAAAAGGCAGGGCATAAATTTACTGATAATTAAAATATCAATATAGGACAAATGGTTTGAAACAATAAAGTAGGCTTTTTGGGAGTTGAAGTCACCTATCGCCCTAACCCTCACTCTCAGAATAAAGAGTAAAATTGTCGAAAAAGTCGAAACTGTTTTTGAAATCCAAATCTGAGTCAGCTTTGGAAAGAAGTTGATAAAAATAAGAGAGGGCAAAGAGCAAACCAAGAACAGTAAGACTCCAAAACAAGCAAAAAAAAACTTGATAATCCCCATCATTGAAATTTCTCCTGGCCCAAGCTTTGATCAATGACGACTAGGAAGTCTCCAAAAGCTTTAGTTTTTAAAGTGAGACTTTCAGTCTCCACGTATTCTTCTTTGAGATGCATAAAGTCTGCGACAGCTCCAAAACCATCAAAGCATATTGAGTTCTTTGAGCTCATGTGATTGATATCCGCAGCTCCACCACAGTGGACGTCATTTTTTATACCCGCAATATCTTTATAGAGATTTATTAAGCCCTCACCTTGGGGATTTCTATCCATAGGAGGACATAAATCGAGAACACCGATGTTGAGGTTCGCTCTCTTTTGGTGAACACGGCAAACTTCAAAGGTCTCCTCAATTTTATCTAATTTACTTTTGATAAGCTCGAGACTCTCAAAGGAGGAAAATCGAAAATCCACTGTCGCTTTGGCACTTTCACAAATTGTATTAATAGAACTTCCCCCACTTATCATTCCAATATTCATTGTAATATCGTCGATACGTTGAAAATCTTCTTCAAGTCTAACAAGGGCTCGACAAAGATCCATGGCGCTATTCATATGCCCCTTAGCTGCTCGTCCAGAGTGAAAACTCTCTCCCTCAACTGATATCTCTGCCCAATAATTTCCTTTTCTTGAGCTAATAATACTCCCATCTGGTAGCGAGGGCTCAAAGCCGATACAAAGATCACTCAAAGCTCCAAGTTGTCCGAGTTTTTCCTGAAAGCCAGGAGAGCCAACTTCTTCGTTTGGAGATGAAATAAAATTGAAAGAAATTTTGGGTGTCTTTACCTTTCCTAAGTAATACT
Organism: Halobacteriovoraceae bacterium; assembly: GCA_963719505.1. GTDB lineage: Bacteria > Bdellovibrionota > Bacteriovoracia > Bacteriovoracales > Bacteriovoracaceae > CAKZJW01. The sequence continues at coordinate 970,298 of CAVRCF010000001.1, read as the reverse complement.
TAATGCCACCCATAGCTATGAGTTGACCTGATTTATTGTCCGCAATCCCTGCACCATAGAGACGATGATCTTTTTCTCTAAAGGTGTTGTTTTCCGGCCCAATAATAGTATCGGCGTGACCAATAGTACTAATTGTAAAATCCGTTGTGCCCTTTAGACTTCCAACAAGAAGCTCTCCTGAATTAAAGAATTCATTTTCAAAAAATTGATTTTCAAATCCGATATTCGAAAGAAGATTTGCAAGATGGAGTTGAACAAAATTCACACCTGCACTATTGGCACTTTGACTATTTTGATTCACCAACTTCTCTAAAGACTCAAAGTCAAACAGAGAGCTCAACTCAATATCTGAAGATTGTATTGATTCAAGCATGAATAATCCTTAGAGGTTTCTTTTTCTTTTTGAATTTTAATTTTCCCATAAAGTAGCGAGGAAATGTTAATAGGCTACAACTAGCCACCTGAATAATTTCATCACCTCGATCAAAATTAAGAAGAGATTTGTAGTATTCAGTCAGTCTCTCATCCCTATGATGAAAGCGAGTATCCGATGCTTCTTTTTGGAATTCTGAGTTGTTTACAGACCCTTCAAAGACAAAAGATTGGGGATTGTAAACGGCACTATCGTTGATAGCAATTTGCTCTCTATAACACTGAGAAATCTTTGTCGCGATAGCTTTATGCTTGGCAGTCGGTACATCATTGAAATATGGAGAGGGATAAACTTCGTCGAAGTGCTTAGCAATATTGCCAATACTTGAAATAACACATGCACAGTTTGAAACCCAGATCTTCTTGAAGAATGACTCTCTTAAGATGTAGGAGATGAGAACCTTACTCGTTAATTTGTGAGTAAGCTTGAGGCCTCTGGCACTTGGCTTTACGCATGTTAAACCTGTGTGAAAGAAATTTTCCTTATCGCTTAATGGGAGGATTAAAGCGGAACAAAAGCCCAGGATTTCTCCTTTTTTATTTCTTGCTACAGAGACTATAGCACGGTCACAATCGTCTTTATTTCCGGAGAGAATCTGGTAGTCAGGTATCTGTGTAAAACACGTGGATGCGACTTTTCTGAGGTCTTGAACAAATTCTTTTAGCTTTTGTGGGGAAAGAGTTTTTCCTGGGTACTTAACAATATCAACTTCAATCTTCATAAAGTCTCCTCCGATAGATCAATAGTAAACTATCGAGCTGGAGAAGACCTGTTAAGTTTTTGTTAGGAGGCTTCGGAACTCCTAGATAATTTTAACAACTTTATCGAGACTTTGACGAACCTTCTTGAGGCCAGAATACTTATCGCTGTCTGCTCGATATCCAATTGGACAGATAACAACTGATTTGAGTCCCATCTGCTCCAAACCTAAAATCTCATCAACCTTTGATGGAACGAAACCTTCCATTGGACAAGAGTCAATTTTCATGGAGGCGCAAAGAGTTAAAAGGTTTCCAAGAGCAATATAAATCTGGTTTTTTGCCCAGTGAGCTTTCTGATCTTCAGTTTTATTAATTGTGTGCATGATCATGCCCTTTAAGCCAGCCAGTTCACTTGGCTGTTGATCTCTAACTTGACAGATATTTGCTATATAGCCATCTAAGAAAGCTTCATCGATAACTTTTGGGCGACACATAACAATAAGATCAGAGGCATCTTTAACTTGCGCTTGATTATAACAAGCTCCGACAAGCTTTTCCCTAAGCTGTTCATTCTTAACAACAACAAACTCCCAAGGTTGAGCGCCATAAGAGCTCGCTGTTAGAACAAGGCCTTCTAATATATTGTCGAGTTGGTCTTTCGGAATCTTTTTTGTTTTATCAAACTCTTTACAGGCATAGCGCCACTTTAAACTTTCAATCAAATCACTCATCTTTTATTCCTTTCTCTTTATTCTTATTTAGTACTAATAAAATCAACCAGCTTTTGGTCGTTAACAATTTTTTCGATGGAGTCATTCAAACAAGATGCAAGCGTTGGAGAAAGTAAATCTGTTCCATCACTTAAGTCTCCACCAGAAGTTATTTTAGTCCAATAAGAACCTTTAAAAGTCTCAAGATCTTTTTTTCCATACACTTCAAACTCGACATGGCACTTCGCTCTTTCTCCTTTGTACTTAACGATAAGCTCATCGACCCAAAGCTTGTTTACGATAACCTCAAGCTCTACGTTTGATTCATCTGACAAATTTAACCCTCTGGCTTTTAAGTTTTCTGAAAAGTAATTTGTAATAAAAGCGGAGGCTCCTTGTGGAGTTGATAGTGGCGTATCTGTATAGCTCGCTCCCGTTTTCCCCATCCCTAAAAATTGCTTCGACTCTCTACCATCGATGACTTTCACATCCAGAACATTACTACCGCTTGGAAATTCAGTCTTGGCTTCATACTCTTTGAATGGCTTAAACTCTTTTTGATCTAATGATAAATTAGCTGTTGCACATGAAACGAAAAGCGCTGCTGTACTTAAAATAATTAATGAACTTCTGATTCCCATTTTTTAAACTCCTCTATATCTGTTTTTATTTTTTCCATCACCCAAGCAATCACTGTAATATCGTCAACGAAACCTAAACCTAATATAAAATCAGGAACAAAGTCTGTTGGCGTCACAAAGTATATAATGGCCAACACTGTATAAACGAGAGCTTCATTAGAAATATTAGTATATTTTCTCGTTATCCAACAAGAGATCATTCTCATAAAAAGTTTTAGATCATCTACGTATGAGCCAAGTGCATCCTTCACACTTTCTTTGTTCATTTTCTCTTTGGCTTTACTCAAGCGAACTTTAAGCCCTCCGGGATTTTTCACGAGATCTTCAGAAATCTTTAAAAATTTCAATTTTATGTATTTATCTAAACGGTAATTCACTGGCCGATCCTTTTGCTGCTTTCTAATTCAATAAGCTTACGCTTTAATTCGAGCCCTAGGGCATAACCCACGAGACTTCCATTACTTCCAACCACTCGATGACAGGGAATGATGATCGGCAAAGGGTTTTTGTTATTGGCCATCCCCACGGCTCTGGCGTAGTTCTCTCCCCCAACCCTTAGGGCGATTTCCTTATATGATTTTGTTTCACCATAAGGGATATCTCTTAAACTTTGCCAGACCTGTTTTTGGAATGTTGTTCCTTCAATATCAACAGGGGTCTTAAATTCTTTTTGCCTTCCAGAAAAATATTCTGATAACTCGATTTTGAAGTTATCTGTAATTGAATTAGGTTTTCTTAATTCAAGTTCTTCTTTAAGACTCACACTTTTTAAGCCACTATCACTTGCTCTAAACTCTAAATAAAAATTGCCGACCTTAAGGTGGTCTGTGAACATAAACGTTTCCCTCGAGCGATGCACAAAAGCAATGCAAATTTCTTTATATCTAACACAAAGTTAATAATATGTTGAATACTATTTGATTATCCTTTTTATAACGAGAAATACTCGATAGAGTGACCCTTAAACGAGGAGATTTTATGAGTTTTAATCAGCAACAGCCTGATATTAATTACGAACTGCAACAACTAAAAGCAACTTTAAAAAAGTTTAAAGGTACATTCTCAAGCCTTTTCCTTGTTCTTTTGGTCATCATTGTGGGTTGGACCTCCTACTATACTGTTGAGCCTGACGAAGAAGCTGTTCTTATAAGATTTGGGCGCTATATTAAAACCTCCCAACCAGGTCTTCACTTCAAGCTCCCTTTTGGAGTTGAGAAAGTGATAAAAGTAAAAACTAAGATTGTTCATCAAGAAGAGTTTGGATTTAGAACATCAAACACCGCCACGAGAAGAACCACATACTCTTCAGGAAACTTTGAAAATGAATCTCTTATGCTCACAGGTGACCTAAATGTTGCAGAAGTGCAATGGGTTGTTCAGTATCAGATATCAGATCCCTTTAAATATTTATTCCAAACAAGCGAGCCGATAAGAAATATTCGTGATGTTTCAGAGTCTATCATTAGGCGTGTCGTTGGAGACAAGCTTGTCACTGACGTTCTTACGACTGGAAGAGTAGAGATTGCCTCAACAGCAAAAGTACTAATGCAAGATGTCCTTGATAAGTACGACCTTGGAGTTAATATTAGAAGTATAAAGCTTCAAGATGTTAACCCCCCTAAACTTGTTCAAGATTCTTTTAATGAAGTAAACTCTGCAAAGCAAGATCAAGAAAAAATGGTTAACCAAGCGGAGGAGTCTTATAACAAGATCATTCCAGAGGCGAGAGGGAAAGCGGACAAACTTATAGCTGAGGCAGAGGGTTTTGCTGAAGCAAAAATAAACCGCGCCTACGGTGACGCCGTAAGATTTACAGCTTTTTACAAAGAATACAGAAAAGCCCCATCTATCACTCGTAAACGAATTTTCTTACAGACAATGGAAGAGCTTTATTCAAAACTGGATAACATAACTATTATAGACCCAAAAGTGAAAGGTCTCCTACCAATCTACTCATCACCTCAAGGAGTAGCGAAATGAGCCAAGCGAAACAAACAGTCCTAATAATCGTTCTCTTTATTGCCGTTATCGGCTTCTCTCGATCTTTTTTCATTCTGACAGAGGGACAGCAAGCTATAGTCACCCAATTTGGAAAGCCCGTTGGTGATCCAAAGACTGAGGCTGGAATGTTTTTTAAAAATCCGATCACACAAGATGTTCGATATGTAGACAAAAGAATTCTTTCTTGGGACGGGGAACCGAATCAGATTCCAACAAAAGATAAAAAGTATATAAAAGTAGATACAACCGCTAGATGGAGGATTGTTGATGCTCTAAAATTTATTCAAACGGTGCAAAATGAACAAGGTGCAAAAGCGAGACTGGATACTATTCTCGACGGCCATACCCGTGACATTATCTCCAACCACAATCTCGTTGAAGCCGTAAGAAACTCCAACGATATTGTTAAAAATCTTCAAGACAGAAAGGACTCAATCAAAAGCCGTAAAGATAAAGGCGAAGCTATTTTAGAAGAAGAAATTGCTGGTGAAATTGACGAAATTCAAGTGGGAAGAGAAAAACTCTCTCAACTTATTGTTGAAAAAGCTCAAGATGAATGTAACGCTCTCGGGATTAATCTTATCGACGTTCAACTTAGAAGAATTTCTTACGAAAAAAGTGTAGAGAAGAAAGTTTACGAAAGAATGATTTCGGAGAGAGAGAGAATTGCCCAAAAGATTAGATCAATTGGTAAAGGTGAAAAAGCAGTTATAGAAGGAAGGCTCACAAAAGACCTTCAAAGAATTGAGTCAGAAGCCTATAGAAAAGCACAGACAATCAAAGGACAGGCAGAAGCTAAGTCCGCTGCTATATACGCCCAGTCTTTAAAGCAAGATCCTCAGTTCTACGACTTCATCCAATCAATGGAAGCGTACAAGAAAGCGATCAAGCCAGACTCCAAAATGATTCTTTCGATTGATAGTGAATTTTTAAAATTCTTTAAATAGAAATGAGTAAAAGAAGAGAGACAATTGAGCGCCGATGCCCAAGGTGCTCAATTAATATGGCCATGTGCTTTTGCGATTCACTTACAAAAATAGAGACGCTTAATCGCGTCTCTCTTATTTTTCATATCAAAGAGTACTTTTTAACATCAAACACGGGAAAGATTGCCAACCTAGCCCTTTCGAATTCATCTTATACTATCCGCGGACTAAAAGACGAACCAATAACTGAAGACTACAGCCTAGATGGAAAGTATTCTCCTTACTATCTTTATCCATCTGCTGATGCCCAAGTTCTAGACGATGATTTTTTATCGAAACAAACGAAGCCCCTTAACCTCATCGTTCCAGATGCTACTTGGCGACAAACAAAAAAGTTTCATAAAAGAGAACAGGCCCTGAAAGGTATTCCTCACTTAAAACTGAGCGGTAAGTTCAAAAGCATCTACGAGCTTAGAAAGCAGAAATTTGACGAGGGAGTCTGTACTATAGAGGCAATAGCTTATGCTCTAATTGGGCTCAATGAAAAAAGTTCAGGAGAGGAACTCTTACGCATTTTAAAAGTCATGAATGATAAAGTTATGGAAACAAGAACACATCAGGTTAACTAGAACCGATATCCAAGCTTCACTGCGAGAACGCTAGAAGAGTCAGCATCAGAACTTGAATCTCTTTCCACTGATCCTCTATAGTAAATTGGCGCGATTGAATACTTTTTATTATTTCCAAATGAATAGTTAACACCCAAAGATGAATCAATTCCCGAAATATTATTCTCTTCAAAACTTTTTAAATATCCTAAGTTTGCGAAAGCCAATAGGCTTGAGCTAAAAGAGTATGAGAGTTTTCCAGACACCCTATGAGTTGAAGATGGACTCAGGCTTACTCCAGAAATACTTGTATCTCTTACAAAGTATTGGAGAAAATCATATCCAACACCAACATTAAATCTATCGAGTCTTCTAAAGCCACTAATACCAACCTCAGGAAAAAGGTCTGAAGCCTCTACAGTTCTATCTGTTTCAGTGTGTTCGATATTTCGGAACTGAACGGCTGAGACAATTGAAGTTAGAAAATAGTCGCTATTGATATTATAGTTAGCTCCTAAAGAGGCTTTCAAAAATTGCATGGAGATGTCACCATCATTGCTCTCAACATCTAGATTACCGTATTGAGCTGAAACGTTTAACGAAAACTTTTCTATTTTTCGTCTAGTTTCCTCTTTTATACTGGTTTCAATATTTCCAACAGATGCTAACTCTCTAAAAGTTTCATCAAAACAAAAAGGAAGAACAATTGTCTGTTCATTTTTATATTTATTTTTTCTTAAGCCGTTGGCCATCTTATACAGTTTTAAGGCTTGTTTTTGGCTTCCATAGGAGTATTGATCTTGTTGAATAATTGAGTCCAAGCTTCTGCCGGCTTTCAATTTCATTTTTCTTGAGCTCATAACTTTCATAAACTCTAGAAATGAAACTTTATCCCTTCCAAAAAGATCATTAATTTTCTCTTTTTTAAAGGGAACACATTGAGGTTTAGGCAAACTTTGGCTTAAAGCTGATAATGAAAGAATGAATATCACAATTTTAAACATAAAAATCCCTATTCTTTACTACTCCTCTCTATCGACAAAAAGACTCGAGTTCTAAAAATATAAAGTTTTCTAAAGAATTTGTGGAGTTTCTTGCCTATCTGGGAACCGACTCTACCTACTAAAGAGGCAGTCATTACCTTTAACTTTGCTCGATGCTGCTAAAGAAAAGCTTAGCTCGCTTTCTTGTAGGTATCTTGAAAAGATATGATCTCTCTTTCTCCTCTCTTACTATTATAACGGGAAATTATTTTTCTAAGGCGAGCTAGATTTTTTTCATCGGGATCTTCTCCCCAAATGAGAGAGACTAGATCATTCTTAGAGATCGTAACATTATGAATGACAATAACTTCATGGATAATCTCAATTGGCTTTTTACCATCAGTTTCGACATCTGATAATTCAAAACTTAACTTTTTATCGTTCATTAATTTATCGAGTGACAGAGAAAACAGACTTACTTCTCCATTGTAGGTAAAATTCTTTTTATAAAGGCTTTTATTATTCATCGAGAGCCTTTTCCAAGAATCTTCAGCACCCTTAATATTTCCAACAGAGAGAAACTTAATAACCTCAAGTTGATCTAAAAGCTCTGGAATCTCTTTAAAGTCATTTGCATAAACATACAGAGGAGCACTTTTACTGATAAATCCCAAAAGGATCTTCATATACTTGTAGTTCTCTTTTACCATAAAACCTCTTGAGGCTTTATACTGGTCTAAGATTAGCCAACATTTTGAAAACTTCTTTTGCTTTATATAGATAGAGAAAAGAACTAATAAAAAACCTGACCCAAAATACTTTGATGCCTTTTTCTTCCCTTCTAAGCCACTTAGAGCTAGCTGCTCCGCTCTTTGTAATTCCCCTAGTTCTAAATAGGCAACAGACTGAGCATGGTATTTCATGATAGTGGTGTAATCATCATAAGGTTGTTGATTTTCTAAAATGGCGTTATAAATCAAAAGCTCTTTCCTCTTTTTTTGATTTGCCAAAGTAACAATAATTAGGGCTAGAGGGTTAATAATAAAGTCCCTATTACCCACTTGTTCTAAAGTCGAAACAGACTGCAAGAGATGCTCCATCGCAAAACGATAGGTACCAAAATGATTCAAGGCTAACCCTATAAAATAAAGGCGAACACCTTCAAAGAAATAATTAGAGTCAGTGGAGGTAGACTTAAGAAGATCTAGGCATTCTGTTTTATTTTTTTTTGTATAGAGTAGATAAGCCGTTAGAAGTTTTTTTTCTACTTGAGAGAGATCCTTTTTAGTGATTCTCGTCTTGAACTGTGCATAGTTTGATCTTGCTAAGTTAAAAACAGATAAAAATCTCGTTTCACGACTTTCCTTCACAAACTCAATTCCCTTGTTATTTCAAATAACTTCTTGATCAAATTGTTCTTTTGAATGAATTGATATCGATTTTTTTGAGCTGGACAGTCTTTCAACTGGGTATAAAGGCCTAATAGCTGAGAGTGTAAGTCCGCTACATTATCACACTGACAAGGACTAGAAAAATCCCCATCAACCTTAAGAGAGCCTTGGGTTCTGTTAACCCGAGCCCTAACTACAGCTTCGTCAATGTATCTAACAATAGCGACTTTTCTCTCGCTCCAAACCAAGGTTTTTCCCAAGAGCTTATCTTCAATCTTGTCTACTTTTTGATCAAATAAGAAACAAATACGATCTGTCTCAGCATTAGTCACAGTAGGATCAGGTCCCGTCCCACCAGTAGTGTGAGTCTGAGAAAGAGTATTGAAACTAATGAAAAAAGTAAATAAAACAACCCTCTTGAAGCTTTTCATAATTTCCTATCGGTAATATAAATTTTTTCTTTATTTTTTATTTTATCTTAAATTACCATTCAAAACAACGCAGTATTCAAGGAGTCACAATCTTTTTCCACTTTCTAATAAGACCTTGCATAAAATAAAGCTTAAGAAATCTAAATAGGCTCAGAGAGGGATCACATGAAAAGAAATTACTTTACGGAAGTATCAAGACTTTTATCACTATTGACTCAAATTACAACATCAGGCGATAGATCTGCCACTGTCAAAAAAGGACTTAATGACCAAAAAGTTATATTTCTCACCGGCGCCACCTCAGGAATAGGCTTAAGTATTGCTAAAAAATTAGTTTTAAGTGGAAATAAGATTGTGTTAACAGGGCGAAAAGGTTCATTAAGCTCTCTTCTAAAAGCAGGCATTAAGAGCAAAGAAGGAAGTGTATTGATTCTCCCTCTTGATATTTCTAATGAACAAGAGAGAAAAGATGCCATAAATAAAGCAATACATCACTTTGGACGTATAGACACTCTGATTCATAACGCTGGAATTTCAGCGAGATCACCATTTCACTCAATAACACGACAAACAAGAGAACTGTTAATGGCCGTTAACTACATTGGGCCAATTGAGCTTACAAAACTAGCCCTTCCCCATCTAAAAAAATCGAAAGGAAAGCTAATCTTTCACTCATCTGCAATAGCATTCGTATCATGCCCCTTTAAAGGCGCATACGCTGCCTCTAAGCACGCTCTAGATGGTGAGGTAGAGTCTATTTATTACGAACTTAAAAAAGATGGTATACAGGTTTCTCTATTTGAATCTGGAGTGGTAGCATCAAATGCATACGACAAAATGATATTGCCCAATGAGACTCACAATATGGATACTCTCGAAAATGAACGTTTTCTATTTTTAGAAAAACTTATTCGCCTCCACTTAAGGCTAACTAAATTCACTCCAGATATTATTGCAGATAAGATTGTTAATTTAATTGACCGACCTACTTTACCTCTAAGAATTAAAGGTACATACGATGCAAACGTTTTTTCATGGGTGAAATTTAATTTACCTGAAAAAATTTATCTTACCTTTATGAGTAGACTAACAACACCACCAAAGCTAAAAAAAGATCAAGTGAGAAATATTAAATCTCCACTTCAGCAGCATACAATGATATGAGTCCAAAATAATATTTTCATTTTGATGACTATCAATTCTACATGATAACATGGTTTGGTATTCTTGTTAATCCGGCTTAAAACTGAGTATTTACAACACCTTCTCGGGAGAACGAAGCGAAAAGAATAAATAGCTATGAACCTACTATTTATCTTGTGGGAGGGCCCTAGTCTAAGCTATTGATCGATAAATTTTTCCTCTTTTTGATAACCAATGAGTCCTAGGATATTTACCTTTCATATCTCAAACTCTCTTTTCGTCAACACAGCTTTTGCTGGCATACCCTTTATCGATTTAGCAACTCAAAAATCCTCTAGGTTCTATTTGTTGTGTATCTCGCCTTTACCCCTTGTCATTTCTGACTTCTTTGAAGATGGAGAAAGTGTATATTTGATAATTGGGCTACAACCTACCGTAAACATCATATTTGAAATGGTGTATCTACTGTTCAGTTGCATTGTGATGTCTAACTTTATTGGGCTTAGACTCAGTTTCAAAGTTTTTGCCATTTTCTCTATTAGAATTGACCAATTGTGCCTCGTCAGTAGAAGCTCTGTTAACTTCAAATGAGACATATTTCCCTAAACTATCATTTATTTCCCTGGTGAAGTTTCTGTACCTAGGGGCAAGAGCTGCTCTACACGAAAGTATAGGGCAGTTTTTCTCTTGAAAGATATAAGTTAAAGTATCCCAATCAGGTAAAATAGTTCTTAAAGTGCAGCTCATATTAGAAGGTGAATTTTTAAAGTAAAAAAGTGAACAAGCATCACCCCCTAAAGCAAGTAGCTTTAAAAATTCCCATGTTTTATTACAGACCTGCTCACCAGAAGAAGTATAGAACTTTTACACCGCTGCATCCTGTTCATTTAACCTTTCGCTCCCCCCCTTTGCAATACCAGGCTCACAGTCAAGTTCGGATTTTTTTGGCTTTTGAAAATTAAAAGTTGTTCCTATTGGAATTCCAATTTTTTCAAATTCTGGATAACCTTCTTCGGGAAAGTCACTGTAAGGTCTTATATGTTTCTCATTTAATTGTGCAAACGATGAAAAAGTAAAAGTAATCGACAAAAATAAAAAAATAAATTTCATAAAATCTCCCTTAATGCTTTATCGACACATTGAATATTTACTTATAGTCCCCCCTCCCCATTTTGCAAAATATTCCATTTTCTAAATGATAAATACGAGCACGTATACAAAACGATAAAATCCATTTTTTGTGTTGCTTAAAATGGATCTATGAAGGTTATTAACGAGAATATAAACTCTATTCAAAGTTTGGATACAAAAGCCCGAATGCTTCCAGGCTATGATATTAGAATTTGGACCAGCTCGTCGCCCGGTCCTGAAAAGTTGGGAAAAAGTCGTCTCGTTATATTTTTCTTGTATTTGATTTGCAATAATTATTATTTTCACACATTTCAAGCAATTGCTTACAAATGCTTCCCCAGCATCATGCTTTAGACGTTTTGGCATTTTTAATTTGAGTCTATGGGCATTCAAGCACAGACTATAAGTTGCTTTATACAATGGTAAATGTTGAAATCTTGCCACTCAAATAATTCCATGTTCATAAAAAGTTAAAGGACCGCTAGTCGCGGTCCAAATTATAAAATAATCAAATCATACTTTTCCACGCCTAGCGCGCTACGCACCGAACCGAGTAGTAGTCGTAGTCGTTGCCGTCGCTGCGGTAGTAGTAGTCAACGAAGCCGTCGTAGCCGTTGAACAGCCACGCGTAGTCAGAGTTGTTACGGTGCACCGAAGAAGACCAGAACCAGTAGCTCATATTTGGTAGTGCCTTGCGGATACCATTTTTCTCGGCTTGTTCGTATTCTTCTTTTGATGGAAGTCTCCAAGTAACGCCTGAAATACCTGCAACTTCTTTTAAGCTTGAATTACAAGCTTTTTCTGCGCTGTAATGATTCATAGTTTTTGGAAGTCTATCACTCCAAAAAAGACCTGTTGAAACTTCTTTATGAACTTCTTTAAAGTCTTTTGATCTTGTCACCAGAACAAAGCCTTCTTTCTCAGAAGTTAATTGATAAGAGCAGTCTTTAATTCTTTCATCCACAGAACCTTTAAGTCCACATGGAAATTTCTGAGTTGGATCAAAGTTTTTCAAAACAGTATAAAGAAACTTGTCTTTATCTGTATTAAATTTTGCAAGAGTTAGTTTTGTTTGGCTTGTTATTAGTGTAAATGTATTTTTAATCTCTACATTAATTTTTTTAATTGCATCAACACGAGTCGAAGATGATCTAAGTGCTTTTACTAATTCCTCTTTTCGTACAAGGTTGGCGTTCTCTGCACCATAAGCCGTTATAAAAGCATTAATACGATCAAGTTCAATACCCATTTTCTCAATCTGATCTAAACTTGGCTCATTTTTATTATAAGCATCAACTTCTTCTGGTGTAAGTGGTTTAAGCACATTCAAACGATCAGTAGAAACTAAACTTCTTAAAGCATTTTTAAAAGATTCTATAGGAACCTTATTTACAGGCCCATCACAGTTTTTTCTTGCCTCAGCAGGAGTGTGTCCAAGAATTGTGTTGGTTCCACAGTTCTTTACAATGATGCGATCCTTGTCTTTTTAAAATAAAATGACATCGCCTTCAGGGCCTATAATACCAACGTCTTCGACTGAAGATGGTGACCTTAAAAAACTGAGATTAGATTGAAAAGTACTTGTGATTGTCTTTTGAGAAGTAAAATTTAAAATACATACTAAAAATGAAACTCCTGTTAATAATTTTTTCATAATAATGTTCTCCCTTGGTTAGTTTGTCTTATTAATTTTAAATAAATACATAATAACGCGGAGCAAAAATTGTGACGCATTTCTTGGTAAGGGTTTAAGATCAAAAAATTCAAGTCATATAACATATCTATACGTAATATCAGTAATTTGAAGAATGCTTTTAGCTCCCTTAAATATAGGATAGTTCAAAATTGAGCTAAAAGAGCTGGCTTCAAGGCTTTGCTTATCGTTTCTCTTAGCTTTATAAGTCCTACAGGCTTAGTCAAAATCGATGTTACGCCAATATTTTTCAATTCTTGGACGTCTTTACCTGAAATCATTCCTGACATAATGATAATACTTGTGCCAGCTAATTTCTGATCCTGTTTTATATACCTTGAAAGTTCTAATCCACCTAACTTCGGCATATTCAAGTCTATAATTATTAAATCAAACTTTTGATTAGTCATTTTTTGTATTGCCTCTTTTCCATCGCGTGCCTCAACAACGAATGAAAAAATCTCTAGTGAATGTATAAGTAATGCTATAACAGATCTTAATTCACACTCATCCTCAACCAGCAACACCGATAGAACGCGGCCCTTAGTTACCTTCAAAACTTTTCCTCCGAAAACGATCCACTTGGAATCTCTTTTATATATAAAAGCCTTTAATCTTTTTTAGTTTTAGTAAAACTAGAATTACAATAGATACAAGAAACCGATCTCTCTAAATTCCCTTTTTCAACAGAGACAAGAAAATCAGCGCACATTACAAGTACATCACAAATAAATATGTCTTTTTTATTTCTATCAATCCCGCCTATAAGCTCTAAAAAAGATGATTCTTTAGGACTGAGGTTAAGGTAATTTATAACTTTATGTAAAAGCCTTGAACTTACAGTTCTTCTTCCATTTAAAATGTTCGAAAATTCCGCTATCGAACTTAGCTCAATGTCCCTTGTAACAACTCCCAAGGAAAAGTATGGATTACCTCTCCCATAGAGAATCCAGTCATTTAAGTATTTCCTAAAACTTCTATAGTTATAAACGCTAGGCTCGGATTTCATAAAAAGTTCTTTAATTTGTTAAGCAAGCCGATTGATTACTCCATTACCGTGAACGCACACATTAAACTGCACGTACCAGAACAGCTATGTATAGAAGGAATGTAGGAGTCAGCATATATTTTCTATCCGAAAACTAGCCTAGGAAGAGAGTAGATATAAAAAAAAATTGTGACACTTGAATAATACTTCTCTCTAATTATATTTAAATTAAATAGACCTCAAGTTTAGATTGGACCCCATTTAGTCTAAGCTTAATTTTTAAATAAGTAATATTTTCAATTCAACATGCCAATTACTGAATGGCTACTTTGCCCCGAATATTAATATAAAGGTTAAAACAAGGAGCATCTATGTCGTTTATAAAGATGTCACAATTTTTATTCAAATCAATTTACTTTCTCCGCTATTGTGTTGGTAACGAAGGATTATGACGAAAAATAGTCCATAGGTGTTTTACTTGGCCTTTATGTTGTATCTAAATTTTAAATGGACGTAATGTTCAAGGAGTTTATGATGAAAAAATTATTGCTAGGAATTTTAGTTTTAGGAAGTTTAACTTCTTACGCGGGTACTTTATGTAACTTTTTCTGTGTGAAAACGTTATCTGCACCTTTAGAAGATCCAAAAGTTGTAGATATCACATCAACTTTATTAAGCAGTGAGGAGAATAATATCATGAAAGTTATTGCAACAGAAGCCAACGCTCACTGTGATAAAATTTCAAATGGCAGTCGAGCAATTGGTGAATTAAGTTTTCGCAATGACGGTACACTTAAAGTTCAAGAATTAAATGATACAACTATTCGCTTAGGTGAAGGAAGCTGTATTAATTTTTAAAAAAAACTTAATTTGTTAATAGATATAAAGACAAGACAACTTTTACATGCCTCCTCTAGATGGGCGAAAGGATTTAAAATGAATTTTCTTCAATTATTAATATTTTTCACTTTTAGTGCAGAAGCTATTGCTCAGGTTCCAAGGTTTAGACAAAGTCCCAGAGCCACACGGGGGCCACACACACCGTCAGTAGAAGTTCGTGCTATAATTAACTGCCTCGAACAAAACGAAACAATTATAAAACAGAAACTTGAGGACTACAGCGACGACATGATTCACTCTTGCGAATTAATCAGTCATGGGATTACTCGAAATTTTTTTACAGATAGAAGAAACTCTAAAAGTTTAGTTGTTTGTAAAAACTCTCAGCGTGAATCTAGATTTGAATACTATTCCTTATTTGCAAAAGGAAAATGTGAATTAGTACATGATACCATGTATCGCGACATTGAATTCAAGAAATACAAGAAGCACAAGTCAAAAATATCTGCAGTGAAAAGATAATAGCGAAACTCAAAGTTTATTCAATAGAAATTTTCTTGAATAAACTTTAGATATTTTTAATGTAGCTTTTTTGATGAGTCAGATCTGTGGAAGGTTACTTATTGTAAACTTTTTAGGAAGAAGCTCCATAATATACACAAGTATAGACAAGGAATTCGAGGATTAAAACTGGCACTGATCAATAATTATATAGTTTAACTAAATATTTTTAAAAAATTTTAATAAAAAAAAGGGTAACAAATGAAAAATACAAAACAATTGATTTTATTGACTTTCGCGCTTTCAATTTCATCTTATGCCGATGAGATGAAATGTACTTCTCCTGATTATCAAGGTAAAACGATCGAAGTATATTCGCATTTAACTGGTAGTGGAGCTCGAAGTTACAAATTACTTATCGGGCATTACAGTAACTTTTTACGAAGACTGCGATAAGAAGATCATAATTGATTGGTTTAATTTTATCAAACCAAAGCTCGGGAAGGTTGTACATATTTCTAGAGGTATAAGAAAACAATGGTTCGACCAGTTTCTCTTGAAGGCATCAGTGAATATCCGACGCTGAGACTGGACTATATAAAAACTGATAGCTATAGCGACTATTCAAAGAGCTTTAGTATATCTGGTGAAGCAATGGTCACACCTTTAACATTTGAATGTGATTACCGCACTATCGGAATAGCTCAATAAGTGAGCATCAAATAAATATTCATTAATATTAAAGAAAATTTTAAAGTTTTTTTTAAAGTTTGACGAATAGATAATGTTCGTGACCCCCTTTTGACGGCTACCTCTTAACGGAGGAAAAAATGGAAAGAAAAAGAAGAAGATTTACCGAAGATCAAAAAATCCAAATTCTACAGGAACATCGTTCAAAAGGTGTTCCAATTTCAGTTTTAGCACGAGTCCATGATATAAATGCAGTAACTTTATACCAATGGAAAAGAGCTATGAAAGACAAACCTGATACTAATATCGATGTTGCTGACCTTTTGAAACAAATTGATCAACTTAAAAAAGACAAAGATAAACTACTCAAGAAAGTTGGTGAATCTACCCTCAGAGAAGAGGTCGCTCAGGATATCATCGATTTTTATAAAAAAAAGATCTTGGAACAGGAGTTGATCGAGCAAAAGAATTCATCAAACTCAAAAAGAAAGGATCAAAAAAAATGATCTGTGAAATGTTTGGAGTCCACTCAAAATCAATTTATAAAACGACTAGCTCAAAGAAATTTTACTTTAAAGCTGAAGATGGAGAAATACTAAGCCAGATTAGGTCAATTGTTTCCTTACGACCAACTTATGGTTATAAACGAGTTACGGCCATGGTCAATCGTCTTCGACTTACTCTGGGGCATCCAAGGCTTAATAAGAAGCGTATCTACAGGATCATGAGAGTGAATGGACTTCTTCTTCCAAAGTCTGCTGTGACGAGAACTCACACTCCAACTGGCAAAGTAATGACTCTGCATTCAAATACAAGGTGGTGCAGTGATTGTTTTGAGATTAAGTGCTTTAACGGAGAAAAAGTTTTTGTTTCTTTTGTTTTAGATACATGTGACAGAGAGGTTCTCTCATTTGTAGCTTCAAAATCACCACTGCTTGCGACTGATATTGAGAGTCTGATGCTGAAAGCAGTTAAATACAGGTTTAAAGATTACAAAACTTTGAGAACGATAGAATTTTTATCGGATAGAGGAAGTATTTATCGAGCCCATTCTGTTAAGAATTTGGCGAACCATCTTGGTTTAAAAAGCTGTTATACAGCTGCCTATAGCCCAGAATCAAATGGAATGAGTGAAGCTTTTGTGAAAACGATCAAGCGAGACTATGTCTACAACAGCGACTGTTACAGTGCGGATGTAGTGCTGAAGATGATCAAGGGTTGGATGAAAGATTATAATGAAATAGCACCTCATTCAGGGCTTGGCATGTTGAGCCCGAAAGAGTATTTATTAGAAAATCAAAGGTAGCCTAAAACGGGGTCCAATCCAATAAAGAGTAATTAATTTAGGATAGGGATTAATAAATGTATAAAATTATAATTATTGGTTTAATATCGCTTTCAGCGTTCTCACAAAATTTTGAATTGGAGTGCAAAAGTAAAACGTCTCGAATCTTCAATCTCGTAGGGTTAAAAGTTTTGATAGTCTAAGGTCTTATACGATGGATTTACTTGCGGGTGCTCCCCAAGAAGTAATTGTAAAGTCAACCAATGGAATCAAGTCTGTTAAAATTTCTTCAGAAGACTACTATTTTAAGCAAAGTGAAAAATATAAGCTCAAAATAAAAAGCCTTAAGGATAAACAATTAACATTGTCGATATCTAAATCAAGCCCCATTTTTACAAATGATAGCTCCGATTTTTCATATGTTTGCTCGACAAAAGAAGTGGATAAGTTGAGTATTGTAGACCACCGAACAAATCTAAAGGGTGAGTGTATTGATAAATGTGGTGACGAAACAGACAGCCAAAAAAGAAAGTCTGCAACGCAAAATGCCTATCAAAATTAGTTGAGTAAGATGTTGCCTTCTAGGCTCGATAGCTTTTTTTTATCAAGCCTAGACTGGAATTAACAACCATGACTCATAAAAGACTTTATTTTTACGATTAACTTCCAATGCTTATACCAATAACCAATAGATATTAAAACGCATACCAAAGTCATTGGCTCATATAAAATAACTATCATCTCCTCGCACAGAGCAAGTACTTACACTAATCGATTTTCGATAATTGATAAGGTTAACTTCAAGTTGCTTGCGTTAATACAATACGGCATAAAAAGTAAATAAATATCACCAAACACTGACAATTTGTTAATCGTTCTAAAACTAGCCGATCTCACCTATTCTCATTATTTTTATCTTAACAAATAAAATTTTCCAAATGCATAGATTGTCACAACTTTTTCTCCGCTTTACGCACTGCTAAACATACAAGTGTAATAGGAAAATAAATTTCTTAAATGGGCTTAAAGCTCGAGGAGAACAAATGAAAAAATTATTATGTGTTTTACTTTCAATGGGAGCAATTACAGCTTTTGCAACCGAAGTTCAATTAAGTCACTGTCAGTTTGGAGTATCAGAGATTAACTTTACTCCATCAGCTGCTCTCACAGCGACAATTAGTGCCGGTGAATCTACAGTCTACAAAACGAGCTACAAATATGGTTCAGTAGAGGCTGGACCTGGTGATGACCTCGCAGTTGTGGATGAGACTCCTTCACAAACTTTATCAGTTTCATTTTTTAACTATGATGAGTCTGATGGAATTGAGTACATGAAGTACGTAGTTTCGATTGACCTGAAAGAGCCTGTTGCAGTGGTAGACGGCTTAATCGAGTTTAAAGCATCTCTCAACAATGAGGAAGGAACTGAAGGGACTTGTTCATTATCTTTGTAGAAAATAAAGGGAAAAAAAAGCCCTGTGGGTTAGACAGGGCTTTTTATCTTTCTTAAATTTATGGTGCTCGAGAAAGGACTTGAACCTTCACACCTTACGGCACCAGATCCTAAGTCTGGCGTGTCTACCAATTCCACCACTCGAGCATAAATTCGAAAGAGTAGTTATAAGTTATAAATATTTTTGGTCATTTTGACAAGGGAATTAAGCGGCTTTTTTGTCTGTTTTTGATGCTAAGCTTCTAAGCTTCCGCTCCATCCTATCGTTATCTCTTTTTGCTTTTTCAAGCTCGTTCTTCATCTTAATATTTTCACCTTTAAACTTCATCATCACTTTTTTAGCATCATCCAGGTCTGCTCTGTTCTTTGATAGCTCTGTCTGAAGTCTCTTCTTATCTTTCTCAAGATGCCTCTCTTTAGCTGATAAGTTCGGTTTTCCATTTGATCCGGCCCCTCCGCCAGTCGCTCTGTCGGTTAAATCCTTGATCTTCTTTTGCAATTGCAAATTTTGAGATTTTAAGGCGTTATATTCTTTAGAAATCATCGAATCGTGATCCTTCGCTTGAGCAGCAACTGCATCATTCATTCTACTCGATTCGGTTTGCTTAAAAAGTCTCATCTCTGCTTCTGCATCAATACTTCTTTGCTTTGCTTTAATGGCCTCTTCTCTTAAATTACTCTCTCGAAGCTCTAAGGAAGCCAAGCGTGACTCAAGAGCTTTTTTATCTTTTTCTAAAACCTGAGATTTATTGTAGAGCTCAGTGTTTATATTTTTCATTTTTTTATTTTCTTCAATAATATCATCGACACGATCAACGCGTGCCTGGGACTCCTGACCTTTAGAAACGGCATCAAGCCTCTCTTTAACTAAAGATGAACTCTTAGCAAGAAGGTCATTCTCTTTTTTCAGACTTATAAGTTGCTGCTTGAGAGAACTTACCACCTCTTTCGATCCATTCTCTTCAAGCTTTTGAACTGCCTGTTTTAATTCTTTATTTTCTTCAGCAAAGCTTTGCAATCTCGTCTCAAATGCCGCTTTGGTTTTTTCTAGAATAATCTCTTTGCCTTTGATTGTTCTTTCTAACTTAGCTATCTCTGTACCAAAAAGAGCATCCTTTTGCCTTGATTCAAGTTCTAGCATCTTCACTTTATCTTCAGGGTTTTGATTATCTTCTGTTAAATCGCTTTGATCTTTAACAATCGTTTCAGCGACTTTTCTTTGAGTCTCTTCAATTCTCTTTGCTGTATTTTTAAAAGCCTCAACTTGTCCTTTGGCCACCGCCAATTCATTTTCAATTTTCTTTCTCAAAGCTTTTTCAGCTTTTAAACTATTAAAGAGCTCTTTTTCGACAGGACTAGAGGTTTCAGTTGGCAAAGAGTCCTGTGACTCCTTGAACGACTGATGAATGATTTCATTTCTTATCTCTTGTGCTGAATCAATAGAGCTACTTGTAATTCTTTGTACTTCCTCTTTATCAGTAACGAAGCCTCCAAGGACTTTAGAAAGCATTTTTTCTTTGTCCTGTTGACTATGATTCTCTGAATCGATTTTTACGATATCCGAGGCAATAGAGTCCTCTAGTGTTGATTTGACAACCGCTAGAAATTCTTCGTCTTCTAAGTCGTCTATGCTATTTGAATCTATGAATTTTTCCCGCAGTTTGTCTCTGAACTTGAAGTCAATATCCCATGGCTCATTTGTCTCTATGGATTCACTATATTCTTCTTGTAATGACTCACTTTCTAAAAGATTCGAGATGATATTAGGAATCTTTTGATCCTGAAACTCATTAATTTCGTCATCACTGAGATCACTAAGATCTTTACCTTTTCCAAGTGCAAATTCTTCTAAGCCAAGTTCTAATTCTCTAGGAAGGATCGATTCAACAAATTTATCTAGTCCTCCTTGGTCAAGACCAGGAAGCTTTGACGATAGTGCTGAGACCTTTGAATCGATTAGGTTTCGAAAGAGACCTTTTTTACTCTCTTCAGCAGAAGAAGAGCGAATAACAGTTTTAAAGTTATCTCCTAGATCTGCAAACTCACCCTTAATGCGATTTATCGTTTCTGGCTTTTCTTTCTCGCTCCTTATGACTCGCTTGAATTCTTCTTTTTCTTTTTGCCCCTTCAAGACTGTGGATGTCTCGTCTTCAAGGAGTGCTTTAACCTTATCTTTACTGAGATTTTTCGAAGCTCGAGAAGTAACTTCCTCAACAAGTCTTTCGCTAACAACTGTAGAGACATCTTCATCATCATCCACTGATGCTGTAGCGACTTCTTTTTGAAGGGCTTCAGTAGATCTTGAGCTTTTTACAGCATTTTTTAATTCTAGGAGACCACTTTCAGAAAGCCCCTCTATTTTGTCTTTTGAATCCATTGCGTCTATTATTTGTTTTAATCTCTTCTCTGTTAGTTCTCCTACGGATTCACCTGCCCCAACAGTTTCTTTGACCAGTGTCTCAAGGATATTCTTTGTCTTGTCTGGGTTTTCAATTAACTCTTTACTCTCAAACTGAGCTTTTATAAGAAAGCCGTTTGGTATTTCTTTCTTTTTTAAGTTTTCTTGAGTGGCAAAACTTTTTTCAGAGGATGCCAATTGATCCTCAAGAGTTTTCATCTTTTTGGCCAAAATATTTTTTTTCTGTACTACTGAGTAAATATTTTTCACTGAGATCGATGGCAAAAAGGAGGGAGCAGATCTATCCCAATAAGCTGTAAAGCACAGTTTATCGCTTTTTTCAAAATAGGATATATCTAGATGTTCACAGCTTTTTGAAGCCACTGAGAGAAGGTAATTTAAAGGTTTTGAACCACCAACTTCAGAAAGACTATCTACGATAAACTCTTTTGAGAAATTTCTAACCTTGAGGTAAGTATTTAAAACAAAAATATTATCCTTAAAGCACCACTCAAGCTCAAATGGAACTGCACCAAGCCCACTTTGAACAAGGTGGGCAAAAAAGCCAATCGTGTGATCGAGATATCCCCTCACTAGTAAGGGATCAAAATCATGATCAAAAGCTGAGGTGACGATCGTGTCAAAAGACAAACCTGTTTGAAGATGATTCGTAATAATTATTGGCTCTTGTTCAGGCTCAAATGAAGTCCTTTGAGCTAGTCTTAGAGCATTATCACCACTGAAGAATTGTTCAAGAATGTTGAACGATTCTTCTTTATCCAATTTATCTTCTGATATAATCAAAGAGCCACCGTTCATAAAGAACTTGTCCTTATGATTGACTTCTCCAATATGAATTAGTTTTATTTCACCTTGACTCAAGTCGTATGTTTGCTCAATCTCATCAATTTTTTCAGAACCTGAGTAAATAATATAATTGGGATCATCTGTCTGAGTCGTTAAAGTAAGGCCAAAAGACTCTAGAGTCTTCACAACCATTTTATCTAGTTCTATGTCATAAAGAAGGACAGTTTTCAAGCAGCCTCCTTTTCATTCATTAGAAAATTTAAAATAGTTTTAAATATTTTTTGAGATTCAAGAAGATCATCTATGAAAGGAATTTTTGAATCACAAAACAAAACTATCTGCTCAAAGTTTGTAAGTTCTGCTGACGAAAAAGACTTTGGAAAGCCGCTAGAACTTCCGTACTGATGATGCCCCCCTACTAGCTCGACAACAGAGTCATACTCGTCTTGATCAAGGACCCTCGAAAGAAAATCCACCCCTTTTTGAGGATGAGAAAGGAATAAATCTTGCTCTTTTATTGAAAGATGTTTTATAAATTCTTGGCCTTGTCCGCTTATCTTACGCTCTAATTCACAGGCAACAAGGGTATTGGAAGTCAGTTCCTCATCAAGGACGAGTCCGATATCAAGACATATTAAAACATTGAAGGTTTTCTTTAAAAAATTAAAATCCACAATCCCGCAGCGAAGAGAATAAATGATGGAGAAGCTTGCAACACAAAGAGATCGTTGAAAAAGAACTTCACTTTTTTGATCTAGAAGATAAGCGATTTTTGGATTCATTTCATAAAACTCTTCAAAGAAAGTTTTAAGAAGAGAGAGACCTATTTTTAAAGAGCCATCAAAGCTTTCCATAATCGTTTTTTCTAGAAAAAGCCCTGTACGAATTCTCTCGATCTGATTTGTTGAATTTTTTAAAGCGTGAAGAGCCTCTTCTAGCTCTTTACAGAATTGATTATCGCAAAAAGTAAAACTATAGGTTTGCTTTGCGCCAAGTCTACTTCCTATTTCTTTTGAGATATATTGACCTGGTTTTAAAAGGGTAAATGCTTTTGAAGAATGTTTAGGAATAAAGAAATAAAAAGCACTGGAGATTCCACCAATTTTTGGCACCACAAAATTTGCGTCCAGATCTTTGTCTGTGAATGTTAGTCCATCAACTTTATATTCCATAAATCCTCTGGGACTTATCCTTAAATCCCTTATGGGCTTATCGGAAGAATATTAAGATTTGTTAAAGGTTTATACTCTTTTTCTCATTGCTAAAAGTATTCTACTCAGGTATCAAAAAGCATGAAAAATATTGAAATTTCCGCGCTTGATTATACTGTCATACTCCTCTATCTAGTTGGAATCTTTATTCTAGCTTTTAAGTCTGGCAAGATGGCCAGTCAAAATGGTGATAACCTTATTGAGGAACAATACCTGGCCAATAAAAGCCTGACTTTTTCAGAAAGTCTTTTTTCAATCATCGCAACTGAAGTTTCAGCTTTAACATTTTTAGGAATACCCGCTTTTGCTTATGGTGCAGACTTCTCCTTTATTCAAATATACATGGGTGCTCTATTTGGAAGAATCCTTATTGCCGTTGTCATCCTTCCAAAAGTTTATGACCAAGGCATCACGATCTATTCTGTTATGGCCAAGAGAGGAAATAAAAATGGCCAAAGAACTGTGGCAAGTTTTTATTTTTTGAATAAATTACTTGCGGTGGGAGTAAGGCTCTTTTCTGGTTCCATCTTAGTGGCTGAATTTTTCAACGTCAGTATTTATCTCGCTGTAGCTCTCATTTGTATTATCACTTTCTTTTATACTTTGATTGGTGGACTAAAAGCTGTTGTTAGAACGGATATGGTACAGATGGGTCTCTTTATTTTAGGGGGACTCGTGGCCCATTATCTCATTCCCGATTTAGCTGGTGACTCTTGGATGAATTTAATGACGACCGCTTTTGATAACGATAAAACAAGCTTCTTTAATTTTTCAAATCCTTGGCCTTTTGTTACAGGTGTCGTAGGGGGAATTCTCTTTGACATGGCAACTCATGGTGTAGATCAAGACTTTGCGCAAAGACTTACGGCAAATCGCTCGATGAAAACTGCTCAAAAGGCAATAATAACATCAACCTTTCTATCGATTGCTGTTGGATTTTTATTTTTAAGCATAGGAGCATTGCTTTGGAGCTATTATCAAACTCACACGCCCCCAGATATTTCTAACGACAAGCTCTTTGCTTTTTTCATTACTGAATACTTTCCCTCGGGCTTAAAAGGTCTTATGGTTGCAGGTGTTTTAGCGGCGACAATGAGTACTCTTGACTCAACTATAAATGCCCTTTCTTCTTGTTTCTATAATGATATAGCCCATCACACGACACATGATAGAGATAAAATAAGCTTCTTCTATAAAAGGGATACACTGGTCATCACTGCCCTACTCCTTATTGTAGCCTTTGTCGCTTCAAAGTCAGATGGACTTCTTATCTTGGGACTTCAAATCACCTCTTGGACTGCAGGATCACTACTGGCCCTTTTCTTCGCTAGTGTTATTTGGCCTGCAATGACTTTGGTTAACTTAGATGCCAAAAGTGTTTTTGGATCATATATTCTTGGAGCGATAGCCGTTTATATCAACACCAGTCTTCTTGAGTGGCCATGGCAATGGAATGTCTATTGGGGCTTTGGGATATCCACTCTTTTTCTTATTTTGAAAGGTCAAATTTTTGATAAAAAAAGGGTCTAAATCTAGACCCTCGAATTTAACTATTTTGTTCCGCTAAAAGCTCTTTTGGTATCCCTTTTGGGATGGCTGAAAGCAGAGCTTTTGTGTAATCCTTTTTAGGACGCAAATAAACTTCATTTGCATGATCATGCTCGACAATTACTCCACTATTCATAACGGCCACTTCATCTGAAATAAAGTTTACAACAGACAGATCATGAGAAATGAAGACATAAGTCAGTCCAAATTCTTCTTGAAGATCTAAAAGAAGATTCAAAACTTGGGCTTGAACTGAAACATCAAGAGCTGAAACAGACTCATCACAGATAATGAATTCAGGATTAACTGCTAAGGCACGAGCGATACAAATTCTTTGTCTCTGCCCACCTGAGAACTCATGAGGATAACGAGAGAGTTGATTTGATTTCAATCCAACTTTTTCCATTAACCATTTCGCTTTTTCAATTTTCTCCGCTTTATTAGCTCCAATCTTATGAAGATCCATTGGCTCTAGTAAAATCTCTTGAATAGTCATTCTTGGATTTAAAGATGAATACGGGTCTTGAAAAATGATTTGAATTTTACTTCTCATCTCTCTTAATTGTTTCTTATCTAATTTTGTTACATCAATTCCGTTATAGAGAACTTGACCTTCACTTGGCTCGATAAGGCGAAGGATCGCTCTTCCTAGGGTCGTCTTTCCACAACCAGACTCTCCAACAAGTCCCAGAGTCATTCCTTTTCTCAGCTTAAAAGAAACAGAGTTTACAGCTTTGAAATGATTTACAGTTCTACCAAAAATCCCACCTTTAATGGGAAAATCAACATGAAGGTTATTTACCTCTAAAAGAACAGGATTTTTTTGCTCGGTGAATTCAAACTTTTTATCGATCTTTTTAACTTTTGATTCATCAAGAAGGATTTCCTCTCCCTTTTCATTCATGAAGTCACTGACAGTTAAAAGTCTCTCTGGATTTCTATCAAGAGCTGGTCGACAAGCCAAAAGCCCTTTCGTATAAGGATGTCCCGCCGCTGTAAAAATCTTTTTTGTACCACCAGACTCAACAAGGTTACTTCTGTACATAACAACAACTTCGTCAGCAATATCAGCAATAACACCTAAATCATGGGTAATAAAAAGAAGACCCATTTTATATTTCTGTTGAAGATCAAACATGAGATCTAAAACTTGTTTCTGAATCGTTACATCAAGAGCTGTCGTTGGCTCATCAGCAATAAGTAGTTTTGGTTCACAAGCGATAGCGATAGCGATAACAACTCTTTGCTTTTGTCCCCCACTCATCTCATGTGGATATTTAAGAGCACTTCTTTTCGGATCTGGAATTCCAACCTGATCTAGAAGTTCCACAGCTCTATTCCAAGCCTGCTTTTTTGTCATATTCATATGAAGAATCAGAATTTCAGCGACCTGATCTCCGACTCTAAACACTGGATTCAAAGAAGTCATAGGCTCTTGAAAAATCATAGAGATCTCTTTTCCTCTAATCTTTCTCATTTCATCCTCAGACGCTTTAACTAAATCTTTTCCTTGGAACATTATTTGTCCGCCAGTAATTTTCCCTGGAGGATTTGGAATAAGTCTCATTGCGGCCATACTTGTGACTGACTTTCCTGAACCTGATTCACCAACAAGACCGATCGTCTTACCTTTTGGTACATCAAACGAAACATTATTAACGGCACGAACTATTCCGTCGCCAGTATTGAAATCAACACATAGATCTTTAATACTTAATAAATCACTCATTGATATTAACCTTTTCCTTTAAGTTTTGGATCGAGAGCATCACGTAGTGCGTCCCCTAGAATATTAAATGCTAAAACAACAAAGAACATAGCAATTGTTGCTCCAAACAGCTGCCACCATACGTCTCTGGCAAGTTCCATTTTTGCATCATCAATCATTGTCCCCCAGCTTGGTTGTCCAGAAACTCCAAGTCCGATATAAGAGAGAATAACTTCAGATTTTATGGCCACTTGAAATTGAAGTGATGTAAAAATAATCACGATATGAGTAACATTGGGAACAATATGCTTAAAGAGCTTTCTTCCATGTCCTGCACCTAGTGCAGATGCAGCTTGAACATATTCTCTATTTTTATGCTTAATAACTTCACCACGAATAAGGCGACAAAGCCCTACCCAACTCGTTAAACCAAGAGCGATATAGACAGTCGTAAGCCCTTTACCTAAAACAAAGGCGATACTCATAAGAAGAATGATACTCGGTATACTTGAAACTGTTGTATAAAACCAAACGATGACTTCATCGACCCAGCCACCAAAATATCCTGCAAGAGCACCTAAGGTAAGTCCAATTGGAATCGCTATCAAGGAAGAAACAAGTCCAACACTCATGGCAACCTGAGTACCATGAATAACTTTCTTTAAAACATCGCGACCAAAAATATCAGTTCCTAGAATATAATCCCAGTTCTCAAAAGGAGGCGCGTAGCTTGGTCCAACTTCTCGCGCCCAATCTGCCGCTATTAACCCTAAGGATGAGAGTATACCAACGAGTCCATAAAGGAGGACGACAATAAGACATGTCAGGGCAATTTTATCTTTTTTAATTCGAACCCAAGCCTCGGCCCATAAAGAGCGACTCTCTGTCACTTCTAGAGCGGCTTGTGGATCTGCTTCTTTTAATAAAACTTCTGTATTCATTTATCTAACCTTATCTATTTCTAATTAAGTTTAACTCTTGGATCGACCAAAGTGTATAAAATATCCGACACCAATGTGAATAGGATATAGGCAATAGCTGAAAGGATTGCCATGGCTTTAATCACTGGAAAATCTGATGCGTTGACCGCTGATAAAACCATACCACCGAGCCCTGGAATACTGAAAAAACTCTCTAAAAGGAGAGCTCCAAGAATTAAAAAAGGCAACTGAACGACGGTGTAAGTGATAACAGGAATAAGAGCATTTCTCAAAACGTGCTTAAAAAGAATTGTTCCCTCACCTAAGCCCTTCGCTCTAGCTGTACGAACATAGTCTTGATAGATCTCATCTAAAATAATTGTTCGGTAAAATCTAACATCGGGACCAATACTCAAAACAACCCAAATGATGACGGGAAGTGCTATGTAAGGGATAAAATTTGGGAAGCCATATTCATAGCCAGAAATCTCAAAGAGACCAAGCTCGAAAGCCAACCACTTTTGAAAGACTAAGATGTAAACTAAGGATGAAATACTCATGAGAGCGATAGCTAAAAATCTTATAAAGAGATCGATTCCTCTCCCTCTATAGTATGCAACCACGATAGCGAGTGTAAGACTAATCACAAAAGACAAGAAGAACCCTGGGATCGTAAGTGTCAAAGAAGGGATCGCACCTTGAACAAGCATCTCACTTATTTGTTGTTTCGTGGCCCAGCTTCTTCCAAAGTCAAAAGTAAAAGCAGACTGAACAATATCAAAATACTGTGCAATCATGCTTTTATCAAGGCCAAGTTGCGCTCTCAAGTCTGCCATCTGCTGAGCATCCGCATGCTTTCCTAAAAGAAGCATTGTCGGATCTCCTGCAACCACATTAAAAAGAACAAAGACCAGCCCACAAACCCCTAGCAAAACCGGGATGAGGTAGAGAAGTCTTCTAAATATATAATTCCAATTTCCATTCATTAAAAAGTCCTACTTCTTATAGCTTATTAATCATTTCAGCTTTTTTCTTCATATCAAGATTAAGGTATCTAGAGTTACCAGCAGAGAAAGTAGAAAATTTATAGTTTTTTAACCAAGAATGTTTAACTACAAAACTTGTTCTGTGAACACCGTAAATATAAGCCACATCTTCAGCTGAATCTTGAGCAAGTTTAGCGTAGATTTTTGCTCTTTCAGGACTTGGTTGCATCTTTGATGCTTTTGCTAGACCTTCGTTGAACTTTTTATTGTTATAGTTTGAACCATTGGGACCTGGAGCTGCGTTCGGTCCATACGTTAATTGTAAAAAGTTTTCAGCATCAGGATAATCTCCAAGCCATGCCATTCCAAACATTTGTGACTGTTTCGTTTTCACTTTTTTTGTCAGCTGTGGCCAGGTATTAGTATTAATCTGAATCTTAACGTTTATTCTTTCCATTTGTTTTTTTAGATACTCGGCCATCTGACGTGAAACAGTTGTTGCTGTTGTGTCATACTGTATAACAGGAAGACCTTTTCCATCTTTATAACCAGCTTCTGCTAAAAGTTTCTTTGCTCCTTCAACATTAAATTGTCTATAAGGATTTTTATAATCAGGATCATAGCCTGGGATTCCAGGAGGAAGGATTGTTTGCGCCAAGATAGCAGTATCATTGTAAAAAAGTTTGTTAGCTTCTTCACCATCATAAGCCATCGACATTGCTTGTCTTAACTTAGCATTATTTTTAAATAAAGGGTCTTCGTGGTTAAAAGCGATATAAGTTATATCTAAATCTGGAGTGGTCTCAAGAACAATTCCCTTTTTTGCGTAGGCATCAGTAACACCTTTATCAGGACTAACAACTTGGTCGAAGTTGTCTTTAGGGATGCTGTTGAAGTCCAGTTTTCCTTTCTCAAAAGAAAGCCACGCTGGCTGAGATTCAGTCATAATTGAGACAACAATTTTATCTACCAATGGAAGTTTTTTTCCAGCGTCTGCTAAAAGACCTGCTTTTTTGTCTTCCTCTGTCCCTTCAGTTGGGTAGAAAACATCCCTGTAGTTTGGATTTTTAGTGTACTCAATTCTTGAAGCTTGCGTGTAAGGACCTGTAATGAAAGCGCCTGTTCCAACCGGGTTATTAATAAAGTCATCTCCATAGTATTCAACAGCTTCTCTCGGTGTAGCAAAAGTGTAAACCATCGCAAGTGAGTATAAGAACTGAGGGTACTGCTGGCTTAAGTTAAACTGAACTGTATAATCATCGAGAGCTTTAACACCTTCAACTTTCTCATCGTAGTTCGCATCTTTAGTTTTATATTTGTCTCTCCAGTCATTGAGACCTTTAAGCTTTCCATCGAGAAGCCACCAACCAGTTGAAACATTTTTGGTGTCGGCCATTCTCATAACAGCATAGACAAAATCTTTTGCCTTTAGCTCGCGTCCCTTCCCTTTTGGAAAACATTTATTGTCGTGAAAGAAAACTCCCTTTTTGATTTTAAAAGTATAAGTGAGTCCATTGTTTGTTACTTCTGGCATTGCCTCTGCAAGACTTGGAATTAACTGATAAGGTCTTTTAAGGTAATGATACGTAAGAAGTCCTTCATAAATTCGGGAGATCTCATTGCTAGAATAGGTATCACCAGCATTTACCGGGTCAAAGCCTTTTACTTTAGCTCCAACATTCACAAATAGAGTCTTCTCATCTAAATTAACTTTCTTCGTACAACTTGTACTCAGAATCATAATTCCGCCTAAAACTACCATTAAGTTCTTAATCATTTTGATCCTCGCCTTTAACTTATTAAATTTATAAAAAAACGTTATTAAACTACTACAAATATTTAAAAGTGTTTTATTAAATGTGTCCGGTCATGACAATAAGTGCAATTTGACACTTATAATTTTAATATTTTAGCCCCATTCCGACACTTTTACTCGGGCTTTTCCAAACATTTCCTTACAATTAGTTCGAGTTTAACTGCATCTTCCAACTCGCTGCGCATAAAAACGTCGTATCGACCAAAATATCCTTGGGCCGTTAAATTTTTAAATTCAAGTTTAATTGAAGATTTATCAGAGAGCTTTTTAAATGCTGAAAGCTTTTTCGAAGTGGTGCTCCACTCAAAATTTGGATCGAACTTCTGTTGGTTCTTAAACCTTGTTATCTCCCAAACCAATTCGGCCCATTTTTCAAGAAATGAGTTCAAAGCCTCTGGATCAACTTTCTTTTTGTCCTGAAGAATTTTATTTTCAAAGGTCGCGTTATAGCTGATGACTTTTTGTGCATCCCACTCAATAGAGAAGCTCTCTTCTCCATAAAGGGGAAAGACCAAAGACATGAACCATTCGTTGGTGTCCTGCTCTAGTGCTGATCTGAACTTAAAAAGAAATTTATGTCCTGATACAATTAATCGTCCACGACCACTTGCGCTTAAACAAATTTTAGGGATTTCGTTGTCTATATTAGAGGTTACTTTCTTCTGCTCTAAAAGCGAGCAAGAAGTGACAAGAAAGAGACATAATAGAGATAATATTTTCATCTCAAAACTATGACCTCATCTTAATCAAAAATCAAGGTGCACCTATTTAAATGATGCTGGGAGCCTCTTTGATTCAATATTTTGAAAGAGCTTATTGAGCTCCTGTTTCTCTGACTCTTCTCGAGAGTAGCGAATCGCTTCAACAATATGCTTCTTTGCCGTTTTAAAGTCTCTTTTTTCAGAATAAATGATGGCGAGATGCTTTTGAATAGAAACATCAGTAGGCTCAGCCTTTATTGCTGCAAGCAATTCATCAAGGGCCTTATCAATTTTTCCCACCTTAAAGTAGTACCATCCAAGTGAGTCTCTAATAAAACCATCTTCAGGTGCAATTTCAACAGCATTGGATATGTACTCAAAGGCTTTATCCATATCTACATTTCTCTCAATCAATGAATATCCAAGAAAGTTCCAAGCATGTGCATTTTGTGGATCGTCTTTTAATATTTTAAAAATAAGTTTCTGTGAGTTCTGATAGTCTTCAACTTTATCGTATAAAGAAGCCAAGTAGTACTTGTGATTGTCAGTAAAGTTTTCCAGCTGTGCAACATTCTCTAGAGACTTTATAGATTGCTGAAGGTCCTCAACAGCTTCCATATAACTTGCCTTAATAATGCTAAATTCTACGACAAGGTCACCTTCGCCAATTTTTTTATCGATAAACGTCACAAACTTTTCGTGGTTTGGTCCATTCTTACTTGTCTGCGATTCAGCTTTAGCAAGACTTGAAAGCATTTGAGCCACTTGAACTGAACTGTCTTGGTAAAGGCCACTGTCTGGCCCAATCAACGTGAAGTACTCGATAGCGTTTTCATATTCTGCCGTTTCTTGGTAGATCGCTCCTAAATAGTAGAGAATCTTATCATTTTTTGGCACACTTTTTAAAAGGTACTTAAAAGTATAAATTGCTTGATCGTATTTTTTTACATCTGTATAGAGAATGCCAAGCTTAACCTTGAGATTTAAATTCTCAGGCTCTAGGTCACTGAGTTTCTCAGCATACGGGATAACTTTTTTAAACTGCTCCGTTGAGAAGTAAAGCTGAACGATTCTATTTAAAATTAATGAATCATTTGGGTATTTTGTTAAAAAGTTCTTATAAACTTTTGCGGCCTGTTCATTTCTTTTTTCTTCTTCGTGGACAACACCGATCGCCATTGTTGACTGGCTAAAACTTGGCTCAATTTTAGCTGATCTTTTAAAATACTTCATAGCAGTCTTAAGATCACCCTTATCAACAAATAACTTTCCAATATAATAAGAGAAAATTCCTTGTCCCTTCATTCTTTTTTCACAACTCTTCAG
Source organism: Halobacteriovoraceae bacterium (assembly GCA_963719505.1). Lineage (GTDB taxonomy): Bacteria > Bdellovibrionota > Bacteriovoracia > Bacteriovoracales > Bacteriovoracaceae > CAKZJW01. Next base: position 938,328 of record CAVRCF010000001.1, on the reverse strand, counting down.
TGTTTTAACAGCGCTTTTGGTTTGCTCTTCTAGTGCATAGGCTTTTCCAAGGAATACACAAGCCTCTTCATTTTTTGGATTTTTTGCTAGCAATCTCTTATAAATAGTTTTCGCCTCTTTTGAGTTTCCAAGGCTAGAGTGAACGCCAGCTAAAAGAAGACCGGTCTGCGAATCTAGGGCTTCAGAGTTATTGAAGACTGTCGTTAAAAGATTTTTTGATTTTTTAAGCTCACCAGTTCTAATGAGGCTGACCGCGAATTTTTTATTTACAAAATCATCATTTGGAACAAGTTCGACTAGGTGCTTATAAATAAGATTTGCCGTTTTATAATCTCCCTGCATAGATGCAGCATTGGCTTTAAGGAAAAGGTCACCTGAGAAGAACTTAACCTTTTTTGGACCTGCTTTCTTTGCTTCTAATACGAGTTTCTCTAGATTTTTGTCTATTTGTTCAAAAGATAACTTCTCTTCAACTTTTGCAGCTTCTGGTTTCTTCTCGCTTTGAGTAGCGCATGAAAACACAAACGTTAAAATTGATAGTAAAAGTCCAAATCGTACAAATTTCATCATGAAATAATCCCTAAAAATTCTACCCCTCACCATAAAGAGGCCTACATCCTCTTATCGGCTGACCAGGAGCTGATTTTAGAAAAGTGCTTGAATCGGCTCTAAACGGTCATATTTGCCTATTGGCATGTAAAAACAACACTATGCACCGTATAAAAAATACTTATTTGCGTTAAAGTTTCAAAAAATTGACGTTTATTTGACTTAGTGGGTTGACTTCCCTCGGTATCTTCGTGTACTACATGTTCACTCAAGATTATTAGCGCTAGCGTTATTTATAGATAATTCTTATTTATAGCTAACTGGCCTTATAAAATATTAACGTAAACTGCCTTAAGGAACTAACTTAAGGGAAAAATAAAATAGGGGATAACTAAAATGAAAGACGTTAGAATCATCAAAAGATACCAAAACAGAAAGCTTTATGACACTTTCCAATCTTGCTACGTAACTTTAGAAGAGATTTCTCAAATCGTTAGAGAAGGAAATGAAATCCAAGTTATCGATAATAAAACTAAAAACGATATTACTTATACGACTCAACTTCAATTACTAGCTGACCAAGAAAGAAAGTCACTTAAAGCTGGTGACACTGAACTTCTTAAAAGAGTTATTAGATCTGAAGAAGGAACTCTTACTGGTTATATCAGAGGTCTTGAAGCTGAAATGGGTCTAGACTTCCCTAAAGCAATCGTTGAAGAGAAAAAGCCAGTTGAAGAAATGGCTCCTGTTTTCATGAACAACACAAACAACATGAACAACATGGAAACTCCTACAACTCTTAACTAATAATAAAAAAAGAGAAATAATATATGTTTAATCATATCTCAAAACTCATGGTCCTTTTGATCATGAGTTTTTTTGTTTTAAGTACAAACTCATTTGCCAAAGAAGAGACAAGCGTTGAACGTGAAATTCACAAACACGCTATAGGAATTGGCCTTGGTCAAACTTTTCTTTTGGGACAATTTGAAAACTACGGTGCCGATCAGATCACTGGAGATTTCCTTTATAGCTATACTGCCAGCTATTCTTTTGATGTGTTAGTTAATATTCACTATTCAACTCACGAATATAAAGAGAAAAAGGTGAATTTAACTGGTTATGTTATGAGTATTAAAGCTCGCTCTTATGAGTTTGATGCTTTTAGTCCCTTCATTTTAGGTGGACTTGGTTTTTATGCTCCTCAAATAGAAGATAAAGAGGATGACGAAAAATCTGATATGAAAAACACATTTGGGTTTAATCTGGGTGCCGGAATGGACTTGAGACTTAATGATAAAGTTATCATTGGAATCATGACTCAGTACCACAAGCCTTTTGAAATTAAACAAGAAGAAACTGATGACATCAGAGGCTCATACTTTAAGCTATTGCTTACAGCAATGTACCAAATCTAATTGTTTGAAGACTTGAACCAATTAAAAAGATTCTATATTTTTACAGGTAAAGGTGGAGTTGGTAAGACAACTCTATCTCTTGCTTTCGTAAAACACCTAAGCGATCAAAATAAAAAAGCAAAATACGCCTACTTTCAAACAAGTTCAATTGGTGATACTCCCACCCGATCGGAAGCTATTGTAGACGAGGCTCAAAGCCTTGGAATTGATTGCTTACCTCTGAACTTAAACCAAAGTGCAGAGATTTATATTGGCAAAAAGCTCAAGTCCCAGACACTTGGGAAATGGGTGATTAAAACTCCATTCTTTAAAGCTTTAATTAATATGATTCCAGGATTCAATTATCTGATTTATCTCGGGCAAATTTTAGAGCTCCTTAATGAAGACCCGTCACTGATTATCGTGCTTGACTCCCCCTCTTCTGGACATGCTCTCACGATGCTAGAAGCTACGCATAACTTCAGAGATATCTTCCAAGCTGGTATCGTTTTCGAAGATACCAAAAAGATGATCGACCTTCTCTACAAAGAAAATTTCATGAAGCTAAACATCGTTGCTCTTCCCGCACAAATGGCCATCAATGAAAGCATAGAGCTTGAAGCGAAGCTTCAAGCCATACAAAAAATAGAGACAAGCTTAATTGTTAATAATACCTATAAAGATATCAATAACATAGAGGGGGCAGCCCTCCCCGATTTTTTACGAGAAAAAATTGAAAATGAAAAAGAGCTCTGTAAAAAGCACGAAAAACAAATTGATATAACAATAGCCCACTCTATTGAATCCACAAGCCAAAGCCTTATAAACTCCATTGTACCTTCAATGAAAAATTTAGTATAAGATTCCCAATGAATCTGATTAAAAAATTTGAAATATTCAGCGGTACCGGTGGAGTTGGAAAGACTACAATGGCTACAAGTCGAGCGATTCAATTAGCCTCCGAGGGAAGAAAGGTTCTCCTTATTACGATTGATCCAGCCAAGCGTTTAAAAGATCTTTTGGGCTTAAAAGACGAAGAGGCGGGAGAAGTTACGACCATCAATAATCCTTTAGGCCAAGGCCAAGAGATAAGTCTTGATGCCCTCCTAATGAACCCAGCAAAAACCTTAAAAAAAATATCTGATAAAACAGGATCTCCGACGGTTTTAAATAATAGAATCTTATCGATTTTAAGCAAACCTTATGGTGGGCTCAATGAGATATTCTCCATTGTTGAACTTCAGCTAAACCTTGATAAAGATATCTACCAAACCATTGTTTTAGATACTCCTCCGGGGAGTCACTTTCTAGACTTTCTTGAAAGTACTTCTAAGATTCAAACATTTTTTGACCAAAGCTTTATCGATATCTTCAACTATATTGGTGACGGTGAAAAACAAAAGATGAAGGCTGGGAAAAAAATCTTTACAATGGTCGTCTCAAGCGGAGTAAAAAAACTTTTAGGATACCTTCAAAAAGTAACTGGTGGAAAATTCATTGAAGATTTCATGAAGGCCATCGGTGCAATATATGAAACAAAAGATGTCTTCATCTCTGCTTTGAAACTCCAAGAAGACTTAAAAGACCCTGAACAAGCCAACTGGTTTCTTGTTACAAGTGTGGATCAAAATAAAATTAAAGAAGCTCTTAGCCTTAGTTCAAGTGCAAAAGACTTTCTTAATGATAAAAGCTATGTCGTTTTAAATAAATGTCTTCAAAAAAGACTCGATGAATGGGAAGTCGCTCCCGGTGAAAGTTTAGAATATGCATTAAAAGAAGACTTTTTGAAGCGTGAAAACAATTTAAAAAGTGATCTAAAAAAACATTTTAAACATATGATAGAGTTTCCAGAAATCATAAAAATTTCAGCCGCTGAGCAGGTCGTTGAACTCATACAACTTTGGAAAATAAAAACACAAGAAAATTTAAATTAATGATAAGGGGAAAAAATGGATAAGTTTAAAAACACAAACATCATCAGCGCAATTGGGAACACTCCAATAATTCGTCTGCAAAATGTAGCGAAACATATAGATTCTGAAATTTATGTAAAATTAGAAATGCTAAACCCAGGTGGCTCAACAAAAGATCGCATGGGTGTTTTTATGATTGAGAAAGCTGTTGAAAGAGGTGATCTTAAACCAGGTGGAACCATCGTTGAATGTACATCAGGCAATACTGGAATTGGTATTCTTCTCTATGCAAATATGCATGGATACAAGTGTGTTTTTGTTATGGCCGACAAGCAGTCTAAAGAAAAGATTGATGCTTTAAGAGCTTATGGTGCAAAGGTTATCGTGTGCCCGACAAATGTTGAGCCAAAAGATCCAAGATCTTATTATTCAGTTGCGGCAAGCCTGGCAAAGCTTCCCAATTCTTATTTCGTCAATCAATACGACAATGAATCAAATAGAGAATGTCACTATCAACAAACAGGTCCTGAAATCTATAATCAAACGGGCGGTCAGTTTGACACTTTTATCGCACCCGTTGGTACGGGTGGAACTCTTTCAGGAGTTGGTAAATTTTTAAAAGAAAAAATGGAGAACGTTAAGATCATTGGCGTTGACTGTAAAGGCTCTATTCTCAAAGAGTATCATGAAACGGGAAAAATGGGAGAAGCCCACTCTTATGCCCTTGAGGGAATTGGAGAAGATTTCATTCCCAAAAACGTCAGAATGGAAGTCATTGATCAATTTCTTATGGTCGAAGATGAAGAATCTTTTCACTTTACTAGAAAGCTCCTTAAAGAGGAATGTATCTATACTGGTGGATCAGCTGGAGCTGCTGTAATGGCCGCAATTAGATATGCTGAAAAGCTTGAAAAGCCAGAGAGAATTCTTGTTCTTCTTCACGATCACGGAAGTAAATATGCTGGGAAAGTCTTTAACGATGATTGGATGAGAGAGAAAGGTTATACTTTAGAAACAAGTAAAGATGATCTTGATAGCAAAATCTTAGATATCATTGGTGATAACGGGAAGCTCATATAAAAAAAATAGAGAAAATGAAATTTTCAACGAAAGTTATTCATGTTGGTGGTGAACCCGACAAGGAGACAGGGGCAATAATGCCTCCGATCTTTCAAACTTCAACATATGTGCAAAAAAGTCCTGGAAAACATAATGGGTACGAGTACACAAGAAGCCATAATCCCACCAGAACGAGGCTTCAAACAAACTTAGCAAGCCTTGAAAGCGCTAAGCATTGCCTTGTTACGGCTTCTGGACTCTCTTGCATGACTCTTATCATGCATTCTCTCCCTAAGGGATCTCGCGTGCTTTGTGGTGATGATGTTTATGGTGGAACCTATAGACTATTCACCACAGTCTTTAATGAGATTCACGATATAAAGTTTATTGATACAACGGATTTAAAACTCGTCGAAAAGCAAATGAAAGAATTCAAGCCCTCGATTATTTGGCTTGAAACTCCGACCAATCCCATGTTGAAAATAACGGATATAACAAAAGTTTGTGACTTGGCCAAAGCTTATAAAGTTCAAACATTCGTCGATAATACTTTTATGTCTCCCTACTTTCAAAAGCCTTTGGAGCTAGGAGCTGATGTCGTGGTTCACTCTTTGACAAAATATATAAATGGTCATTCCGATGTTGTCGGCGGCGCCTTAATGACAAATAGTAAGCCTTTCTTTGATAAGGTGTTGACCCTTCAAAACTCAATTGGTCCAAGCCAATCCCCTTTTGACTCGTGGCTTGTTCTTAGAGGGATAAAGACTCTTGCGATCAGAATGGAAGCTCATCAAAAGAATGCTATTAAAATTGCCAAGTATCTAGAGGCCCACCCAAAGGTTGAGTCAGTCATCTACCCCGGTCTTAAATCCCACCCTCAACACAACATTGCAAAAAAGCAGATGAGTGGTTTTGGTGGAATGATTACGTTCTTTTTAAAAGGTGGCCTCAAAGAATCAAAAAGATTTTTAGAAAAGGTCTCACTTTTTGCTCTTGCCGAAAGTTTAGGCGGCGTGGAATCTCTCATTGAGCACCCTGCAATTATGACTCATGCATCAGTACCAAAGAATATTCGAGAAGAAATTGGGATACACGATAATCTCATTAGGCTAAGCGTTGGGATTGAAGATGTTGAAGATTTAATCGAAGACTTAGAAAAAGCCTTTTAAAAGCTTGGCTCCATCACATTGATGAAGTTAAAGATTTTTTATTGTGGGATAAGTAATAAAGACATTATACTCCAACCTATAATTTTAGATTTTTATGACTTTTGAGCTTTGTCCACTTCAATTTGTGAGCAGCTCTCAGTTGGACAAAGCTCAACTCAATCCAACTGAGAGAATATAAAAAATGCTACTCGTTACTAACAAATTTCCACGTTATCAATTGTTTATTTCTCTTTGATGAATATCATAAATCAAAACACTTACAAAATTTAAAATCAAGCACATATAGCACCTTGACTTAAATTATAAAAATCTCTTCAGACCTAATATTTTTGCCCCCTCTGACAATCTGCTTCATGGCTTAAACTCTTTTATCCATTAGACAATTATTAGTTTTCATAGTTTCCTCATGTGACAATATAATTATTTAGATGTAAAATAAGTTATTTTCCAAAGAAAGTAGTAAAATTAAGAGGTCTCTAAATGATTAAATTAGATAGAACTGCATACAGTGAAAGCTATATCCATTTTTTGTATTTGTTGGCTCCTTTTCAGGCTGGATATATAAATGCTGCCGCTTTTAATATTTCAGCTGGGTATTTTGTATCACATGTCACCGGAACTTCCACAATGATCGGTATGGGTGTGGCGGAATTAGACCCTAAAATTTTCATTACATTTACTATTATACTTTTGTCTTTTATTCTTGGCGCTGGATTCTCAGGTTTTCATATAAAACACAAAGAAGAAAAAGGAGAGAATACAAATTTCTCTTTAGTTATGTTCGTTAAGTTTATTTTTTTCGGGATAGTACTAACCCTATCAGAGCTTGATCTAATCACGAACTCAGAGACGTATATTAAACTTTCCCACACCTTTATGCTTTTTCTCCTCTCTTTCTGCTGTGGTATTCAAAACTCTTCATCTTCCCTCGCAACAGGAGGATTCTTAAAACCTACTCATATGACAGGACTTTCCACTGATGTAGGGACAAATCTTTACCTTTTCTTTGTAAGAGATAAAAAGAGACAAGCAAAAGAATTTAAAGACTTAAAAATGCGTATAAATATCTTACTCAGCTTTATTACTGGTGGAGTTTTTGCCCAAGTCATTTTCCTTGCAAACGGCCACTATGCATTTCTCTTTCCATTTATGTCGTCCCTCTTTTTTCTATTGCTTTCTCTAACGAGTAAAACCGATGAGCACAGGTCCGTTCTCAATCTTTATCAGGTGTGCTTAGGGCTAGTCTTCTTATTGACAGTTGGTCTTGGAATTTTTAGTATTTTCAGTCGATTGGAGTGAAGAATAGTTACTACTGAAAGAAAAATTTCGAAATAAGCTTTTGACCGAAATAGACAAGTTGAATCAAAAAGACTTTGTTTAAGGCGACATATTTTAATAGTCTATCAACTCAATCTAAAAAAACTTACTTTCTCAACAGTTCAACTGACAATAAAAAAATGAAGTTGTTTAAACGAAAAAAAAAGCGCCTCCTTTATAGAACAGGAAGCGCTGACTTAACAAGTGAATGAGAATAATCAAAGACTAAATTAAGCTATCCGTAAAACAAGATAGCTTTTTATCTCAATCATTAAATTTCTAATTATTATTCGAGATTGAATGAATCTCTTCTGCTTCTCCACTATCGAGGTTATACATCCATCCCAAGAGAGATAACTTACCTGCCTCTACTGCCTCTTTGACGAAATCATATGTCATAAGATTGTTTAGTTGATATTTGATATTTTCGTTAATAGCTTCTTCAACAGTTGTCTTTTCAGTAAACGTCGCCTTTAGAGGATCAAGTCTTTTTAAGTATGTATTGATATTAACCAATGAAGCGTCAACTCCAGAGCATAAAGCTCCCATGGCCCCACAGTTACTATGTCCACACACGACAATTTCTTTTACCCCAAGAGCTTTGACAGCATACTCAACAGTCGCAGCATCAGAGTCCCCTCTTCCTTCTACTTCTCTTTGAGATGGAACAGAGTTCCCAGCATTTCTAATAACGAAAAGCTCTCCATGTTTTGTGTCTGTAAGTTGATTAGGCATGATTCTCGAGTCTGAACACGTAATAAAAAGAGTTTCAGGACTTTGACCAGCACTGATACCATTGATTGAATCCTTGATGGACGCAAGAGTTTTCGTTTTGTAGTTGTTGTAACCTTTGTTAGCTGTCATTTCGACTCCTTGGGTAAATTAGTTATTAGTAAATGTATAAACTTAATCAATTGAAATTATTTTCAAATCGCTTATTAAAGAACTGAAAGTAACAGTTTGAAAATGTTTTTAGGCTTTGTCTGGAGGTGGTGTGAAGACCTCAAAGGCCGTCTGAGACGATATAAATTTGATATCTTCTTTGTAATCACAAAATTTTTCTATGCTAACTTCATCAGAGTAATCGAGAACGATTTTCTCATCAAGATCTGAATTACCTTGGTACTCTTCAACCAATTCTACAATTTCGACGATTGTGTTTGCCATCCCACGAAGGTCCTTCTTCACAGTAACAGTTGGCATCCACAAAAAAAGCGAAGCAACAACGAAGAATGTGACAAAATGTTTAATCATCATCAACCTATTATCGACAGTTATGGTGTTTTATCAACGCCAAAAAGTTAGACATTAATTAGAACCGAGGCTCATCTTTCTTTATATCACCTTTTGTCTCGGGAATTGTGTAGTTTTCTACACTTTTGTCTAAATCTGACTTTTTCTTTCGCTTTTTGTCATCTAATTGATCTCGAAGGGATCCTTTGACCGGCTCCTGAGTTGAGTACTCTGGTTTAGAATCCTTCACAACCTCGCAACCTTTATCATTTCCCTTTTTATAAAGATCCACTTCTTTATCGTACTGAGAAAAAAGATGGCCTTCATCCAAGTACTTTTTTAGCAACAAATAAGAGCAGTAAACTTGTCCATGAGCATCGGAGAGATTCTCTTTTAGCCCTTTTGCAAAAATAAGCCCCTGATCTTGAAGATTTAAAATTAATTCATCTCTAAAATAGCAGTAATCTGACTTATCTTCTTTATTGCACATGGCTTTTCTTTTATAAACACTTTGGCTGCCTTTGCTTTTCACCTTCATATGGATCGGCTCTCGACAAATATCAACAACCCATACAGTCTCCAAAATTCCTTTGAATGTAACCTCAACCAAGCACTTTTCTTTTTTGATGAGTAAGTCATTTTTCACTAGTCCAAAGAACTTCCCTTCATTTTTGACTGAAGTTTCAAAGTTTGAGTTTAAACATTGAACAGATGTGAACCGCTCCTGTCCTAAAGCAGAAAGGCTGAAAAGTAATAATAGTAAAACACTAAACTTCGACCATTGCATTTTTTCTAACCTCCATGAAGATTGCCGATGCATCATATGACAAGAAAGGACCTGTTGCATCTTTCTTTAATTGAAAAAATGCTTCATCTAATACATCAATAGGCTTTATTTTTTTATCCATCATTAGTTCTTCCATCATAAATTCTGGATTTAGTTTTTTCCAATTTTTTAAAAAACCTGGAGAACACAGAAGTATTCTCTCCTCTCTTTGAAAATCTTTCGCAAAAGCACTTGCAACAAAATCTCCAGAGAGTAGTGGGATAGATTCCCTTGGGTTTTGTTTCACTTTTGAACTGAGTATTTTAAAATCCCCAAATATATTTCCCTCAATAGAGTGTTTGTTAAAATCCACAATTCCAGTAAAAAGATGGATTTCAATCTCTTTCTTTTTCGTGGTATTCAACTCGTTTATATTCGATTTGGTATCCTCTATAAAATCCTGAACCTCTTTCTTACCGATGACACCTTCAGCTTTAAAGTCGGCGAAAAGTTTCAGGATCATGCTAGAGGCAAGATAGGATGAAGTTGAACTCATCACAACAAAAGCCTGATTACCGTCAACAAATATATCGAAGAACTCTCCACCAATATTTTCGCCGGCTGAATACTTGCTGAAAACTTGAATTCCCTTTAAATCATTAAATCTTTTTGGCGCTTTTTTCTCGTAGATTTTTTTTATTTTCAAAAGCTCCACTTCAACATTTCCCATCGTTTCCGTCAGCTCATTATTTATGGTGATCAACTGAGACTTCAATACCTGCCGCTCTTTTATAAGGTCAGTAAGAAGGTTTATCTTGTTTTCAAAAAGTCTTTTGGGAGTTTGGGGTGTTATGATATCCACAATATTATCAATTAAGTTTATGTCCTCTGTAGAGTCTTTTTGAAAGACTAATAATAGCGTGAGCTCTGAGAGTCTCGCCAGTGATGAAGAATTTAAAGATTTAAGGACATCACTATGAATAATAGTAACCTCGTCAATAACAGATGAGCTAAGCTCAAAAGAGACCTTATCCAGCTTTACCACTCCCAAACCATCAAACTGGATGTTTTGGAGAAAATCTGCCAATTCATGTTGCTTATCAATAATTATCATTTAGCCTCTATTCAATTAAAATCTATCTAAATATTGTGCCCAGAGTTCTCAGTAATTTCAATAAATTAGGTGCAAAATATTAAATAATTCTCATTTTACTGTTTATTTTTCCTAATAACAACCGATTAGGTTAAGGGCGCAGTTAAGTTGCGCTGTATTATATTTATATGAGAGAGAAAGCGATGGGAAAAGTTAAAAAGAAAGACAACCTTTTGAAGTTTCAAAAAAGCACTCCTGCGGCATCAATTGTTAATATGGCAATACGTATCGAGGAACTTAAAACTGAGAAACAAAAAGTTTGTGAGATGGCCGCAAGAACTATCTTAAAAGCACTCGATGCCAAGGATAGCTATACCTATGGTCATAGTATGCGCGTAACTTACTTCTCTATGGTTGTTGGAAAGCAACTAGGTCTATCTGATGTGGAAATGTACGACCTTCAACTTTCCGCTCTTTTTCATGACATCGGAAAAATTGGAACTCCTGATGCTGTTTTAAACAAACCATCAAGACTTGAAGATCACGAATTCGATATAATGAAACAACACCCTTCAATGTCTTATGAAATACTCAAGGACTTTGACGTTTTTGAAAAAGTTGCGAGAAATGCAAAACACCATCACGAAAGATATGACGGAAGAGGATACCCTGACCAACTTAAAGGTGAAGATATCCCTATGTTTGCACGAATTATTTTAATCGCTGACACTTTTGATGCGATGACATCGACAAGAGTCTATAGAAAAGGTCTTCCTTATGAAGTTGCCTTCAATGAACTCATTGAATTCTCAGGGTCTCAATTTGATCCAGGACTAGTTAAACATTTCATCAGTGGCATGAAAAAAGAAAAAGCAAAAGGTGAAAACCAATTCTTTATTCCACTTATGAATGAGATGTATGACAAAGACGCTGCCTAAGGTCCACAGAATTTAGTTTCAGCAACATTATCAATTTTAAATTGCTGAACCACTGTACAATCTTCGACGCTATCGTATAACTCACTTGGATAACACTCAATAGCATTAGAGCTTTTTGTATTCCAAGAAAAATTCTCTCCGCACTTTGTAAAACTTACTGAATCAATACATGCCCAGTGCTTACCCGTACAATTATAAACCAAGCCTCGACCTAAAAAGTCATACTCTGGAGGATTTGTTGGTTTGACTGCAATCACTAAAACTTGTGCTTCCTTCTTGCTATTTATCTTCTCTTCTAGACTCTTTAAAATTGAATCCGTTATATTAGGAGACACTGAAGTATCGACAACTTCATCAATGATTCCATCGTTGAAGATTTCATCATCGCTGGGTTGCTCTAGTGGCTTTGGAGTTGTTGGAACATCTGTTTCTTCATCGTCAATAAAATTTGGATCTTCATCAACAACGGGCAACTCTACTGGCTCTGGAGCTGGTGTTGTTTCTGGCTCATCCTCATCAGTTGTTTGCGGGTCATCAACATCGCTCACAGGCTGATTTGATTCATCAAAAAGCTCTCCTAAGTCCTCTTCAGTATTCGTAGGAGTATCAACTGTTTCACTCACTGGCTCAACAGGTTCTTCCCCAATAGTTTCCCCAACGGGATCAACCATTGGCTCTTCGACTGGAATATTCTCTACCGGTGAATCAACTTGAGGATTAGGTGAATCTGTAGTGTCTACCACTTCAGATGGTGCTGTTGGTTCAGGTTCAGGCGCAGGTACAGGCGCAGGTTCAACAGGTTGTTGAACTTGTGGCACTGGCCGAGGTCTTTTCTTTAGGACAGGAATAGCAACCGGCTCTTCTTCAGGAAACAAAAATTCGAGCCCCACGAAAACGACAGCGATGATAATAAGTAGTTGAATAACATTGAGTTTTCGCTTTTTCTTGGGAACTTCTTCACCATCTTCAAGGTCTTCATCCTCTTCATCACTTTCCTGATCAGTCTTTTTATTCTTCTTTGTAAATTTGGCCAAAAATGGGAGTTGCTTCTCAATAAAACTTTGAGGTGCATTATCATCATCGAGTTCGTCATCATCGATCTCATTCTTATCTTTAGAAGATTTCTTTTCCTTCTTTTTATCGACTTTAGAACTTTTCGCTTTATTCACCAGATTGTAAACAAAGGGCAATTGCGACTGTAGAAATTTTAAAACGGGACTTTGTTCTTCTTCAATTTCATCTTCAAGCTGCTCATCATCAAACTGCTCATCTTCTGGAAATTCTTCTTCTAGGTCAATTGAATCTTCTTCATCTTCAAGGTCTTCTAAACTTGATTCAAAACTATTGTGGACGCCAGTATCGATGTCTGCTTCAGGCAGCGTTCTAAATTCTGTTTTTGTAACCTCTTGCTCAAGAGCGGATATATCGATGTCTCCGGTCGCATCTTCTGCGTCCAAAACTTCTTCGATATCTCCATCATCGGATTTCTTAAACTTTTTAGTTAAATCCTTCAATTTATCTTTTAGATTACCTAAAATACTCGCCCCACTAACTTTATCGTTGTATCCTTATATGATATTATAAATACTTGTTTTTTATAAGCAATTTATTTCATTGGCAATACATGACTAAAACACTCGACGAAGGTGTCATAAAATTCAAATATAATTTAAAACTCTCCAAGCCGTTGGAGACCAACGAGTATATTGATCTTGAGAAGTGGCGAGTGATTCTTTTTAAAATGGGTTTAATTGGTGAATACCCAGTTGAGAAGGTTGGCTATGGTAATCTATCGAAAAAAGTAGATCCCAAAAGTGACCAGTTTGTTATCACGGGCACTCAAACGGGAAAATTTCCAAATCTTTCTGGTGGTCAATACACTCATATCCTTAAATGCAACCTAAAGAAAATGAGTGTTGAAGCCAAAGGGCCTATTGCCCCTTCAAGTGAAACACTTACCCATCACGCTATTTATTCAAGTTGTTCCCAAATTAATTCTATCTTCCATATTCACGACCCTATTCTTTGGAACTATATGATCAAACACGACATGGACGCGACAAGCGAGAAAGTTTCCTATGGAACTGAGAGTATGGGAGAGGAAGCTTCCAAATGTATTGGTGAAAAGACTTCTGGCATCTTTGTTATGAAAGGTCATCAAGACGGTATTATCGCCTATGGCTCAAGCTGTGAGGAAGCCGGTAAAATCATTCTAGAGATCTTTAAAAAAAGTCGAAACCAGTAGATCCTCTAATTCGTTAAGTTCCCCTAAAGAGTCTTCTAAGATCAAAAATGTCACAAATAAATTATCGATTGGAGATAGTGGAATTATTTTTTTATCAAAATAGTTATAGAGATCATTATGAGAGAATTTTTTTCTCAATTTTTTCGAGTTAAAAAGCCGAAGTCTCGCATATCGATAATCTCCTCCAAGTTTATCCTTTAACATCAAAGCGCAATATCCCATCGTTTTTCTATTATTGACTTCGCTCAATATATAGACCTGCTCTTTTCCATCTTCTTCATAAATAAAAGAATCAATGCTCATGGGGTTGTGCCCTGTGTAGAATTGATCTTTAATCAGTTGAATCTTAACCTTGTATTCTTCAATCCAGTCAAAGTATTCAAAGTTCAATCCTAAGGTGGTGCCTTTATAGTGAAAGGAGTCATCGATATGGTTTTGATAAATTAAAGTTTTATCTCCATAAAAAAGAGCACTAAAGTCAAAGGTTCTGTTTAACAGAGGTTCTTTCACCACTGGAAACTCTAGTCTTTCATACGAGGGACTCGACTTTGAGATACCGACCCCACTTACTCCGAACTCTTCTTTGTAAATATACCCTTGTTCAAAGTGAGACTTTTCCAACTCAATTGTGGTCTTTGGGTGGGCAAGCTTATTTTCAATAGCAAAAGAGCTCGTCGCCATTTTCGAGTTTAGTTTTTTTTGCTCCTCTTTATCGTAGATGTCACAAATCCACATTTTAAGATTCGCGTTTGAACTCGTTAATTGAAAAGGATTAAACTTTTTAATAAAGTTGAGATATTCAGGATGATAACTTTTCGTTGTATAAAGGGGAGAACTCTCCAGCCAAAGGATAAAATACTCAAACTCTTGGGTTTGCTTGGACGAAGTATACTTATAGTTTTCTTTATCACTTTTTAAAAAGTCTTCAAAGTCTACATTAAAAGCAAAACTCATTTCCACTCTTTTCTGGCCGTAACTTTGTAGTCATCTTTATAGTTTAAAAGATGTGAAATAAAGTGATCATCCATCTTGGCTTTAACACGACTTTCTCTATCAAAGCTCTTTCCTCTTGCTCTGGCAGGTGTAAGAGGAAATGGAAGACAACTTTTATAATAATCCCAAAGAGACTGATCTTCTTTCCATCGGTTTAGATAGTTCACACCAAAGCCCACATGACTTATTTCATCTTCATAAACCACTTTTAAAATATCTGCTGTTTTCTCATCACCTAGATCTCTAAAAATTTTCTCATAGTGAAAAGAAAAATCTAAGTTCGCGGCCTCAAAGGTCATGGCCATCATCGAAAGGTATTCTTCTGGTGTTTTCATATCTTTCATATGATTCCAAAAAAAGTCATTTAAAGGAAAGTCCCCAAACTCATATCCTAGTTGTTTCATTCTATTGGCGTATAGCTTAAAATGTTTTTGTTCATCTTTTAACGCTGAAAGGATTCCTTTTTTAAAGCGTACAAGTTCTGGTGTATTATGATCGAAAATACTTAAAGCATAAGCCATGATCTCAACGGCCAGAAGTTCGTGATTAGCAAAAGCATTAAGCGCCATCGCCGTTCGTTTTTTTTCGTGAAAATGACCTTTTGGAAATTTTGCTTGTTTATCTGAAAACTCTATCTTCCCCTCTCGTTTTGGGCTTAAGATTCTCTTTTGTGGGGACTGATCAAACTCTATTTGCTTCGGATAATAAAGCTTATCAGAGAGTTCACCTCCATTTAAAATTTTGTCTGTAAATTCACTGAGTTTCATAAGAAAAATATATGTCCAATCGACTCAAAATCCAAGTAATTTGTCCTAAAGGAAGCCTGATATCAAGCCGATACGAGTACATGATAAGAATAATATGCCTTTTAACCCTCATTTTTGTTTCAAACTCTCCTCTAGCAAGCGAAGGCTACATAAACCTGAATGCGTTTCTTGATGTTTCTCCCGATCAGCAAGACTCTTTGAGACCTGACGATATTGGTTATTTGTATACCACCCCTCAGTATGAGGAGAACCAAGATGCAACAAACCCAGTAGTTATTGAATACTACTTTGGAAGCTACGACGAAAGTCCAGAAGCCCAACAACGACTTCAATACCTTGCTGAGATGGTCGAAGATGAGAGAAAATCTAATCGGAATTTTCATCCAGAAATTCTTAGCATCTCTGCGAAAGAGACAGATGATTCAAAAGTATTAGAAGAAATCATAAAGACTTTGAAGCTAGAGAAATCAACAAAGAAATTTGAATCTATTCCCCAAACAGTTTTCTTTAATTCTGATTCCTATAACACAAGAGAACCTAATGCTTTCTCTCCTGGTCAGAAGTTTTGGACATTCACCCGCTTCACAATCGGGGCCATACCAACATTTGCAGCCTTAACCCTAGTCGAGGGGGTCGCTCCAGGAATTGCCGCAAGTGTGGCCTTTTGGCCTGGCGCTGCAAGTGGGGCCATAACATACTTTAACGGGTCATATGGAAAATTCATTACCAATGGAAGCTGGTCTAAGTGGGTTCTAGAGTCTGATAAAAAATTTGCCAAAATTTTAAGAGGAGCAATGGGGCTCAATGTTCCAAACTTTGAAAAGCATCTTCTTAATAATAAAAAGTTTTTTGCCAAAGCAAGACCTGACCTCTATCTCAATGATCCAGAGCTGTTTGAGCAAAAAGTGAGAAAAGTAACGACTGATATTGTTGAGAACAAAACAAATCGAATTGCAGCAATTGCCAAAAAGCTCACAATGGCAGATGAATACGTAAAATGGTTTGCCACAGAAGTGGCTTTTACAACCTTTGCCTTAAAGATCCCACAAGCTGTTGCCGGTATAGGTGGCGCTACTAGCTTTGCCGGTGCTGCGGCAGATATTTTAACAGGAAGTACGTTTGGAATGCTTGCCCAAGGTCCAGGCGACATCGCTATTCAAAAAAGAAAACTTCAAAAGGTCGATGAACTTCTTGAGGCAGTAACACTGGGTAAAGTGGCAGTCGAAAATAAAGATGCACTCATCGCAGAAATTAAGAAATTAAAGACCCCTGGTTCGGAACATATCATTGGTAAGAATTCGCACAAAGCTTTGAAAAGAATTGAAAATTGGGCTCGCTCAAGAGCTTCAATGCTTTCTTTTTTCTCTGTCACCGGCGTAGGATTGGAGCTGATGGGAATCCCAATGGCCAGACCGATTCTTATCGCAACTGGAATTGGTGGTGCCATCTATTATGGTAATGTTAATGGTTGGCTTACAAAAGAGAAGATGAAGCAAGTCTTTACGAAAGCTTATTTTAATAAAATAAAAAATAAGTACTCGTTTAGTTCAATTGTCTATAGAAGTTGTGCTGCTAAATTTAAGGCTATCAACTAGCCTCTTTTAAAAGCATCAGCTTTATTCTTTTTACTTTTCTTTTTACCAGACTTTTTAGCTGGTCTTGCGCTAGAAAATCGAGAATCAGAAGCATTAGAAGAACCGGATTTTGAACCACTCTTCTTAGAACTCTTGCCACGTCTATGAGAGGTTCCTCCTCCGCTAGAGGCTCCCTCTTTATTCCCTTTTGCATCATAATGTTTAGGTCCACGTCTTCGACGTCTTTGGCCAAAACAGTTTTCACAAATATTATAGTTATGAGAATCTGGAAGTTTACATCCACATGATGAACATT
The DNA here is from genome assembly GCA_963719505.1 of Halobacteriovoraceae bacterium. Lineage (GTDB taxonomy): Bacteria > Bdellovibrionota > Bacteriovoracia > Bacteriovoracales > Bacteriovoracaceae > CAKZJW01. The sequence goes on along the minus strand of CAVRCF010000001.1, from coordinate 920,999 downwards.
TTGCTGAAATTTTCTCTGATAACAGTGAGTTTAAAGACTCAATGGCCATAGATTTATTTTCTAAAAGGTCTACTTCAGAAAATGCAAAATGGTTATTATCAAAATGTCGCGCCAACCACTGGTAGAGCTCGACACACTTTATGGCCGTCTCAAGGTAGTCAATATCGTCAGAGTCATGATCAATAGGTTCATTCACAATGGACTGTGCACTGACATAGTGGCTCAGGATCCATACAAAATACTGAACATGATCTGTTAGGCCTAAGTTAACTGGGGCACAAGCAAAACCAAAAATTTCGGAATCGCTGAGGACGCCATCTTCATCATTGGACTCAACCATCTCTGCAACTTCGATCATCTCTTTCATGTCGACACAGTAAAAAGGTTTTTCAAATGTCATCGTGTTAAAAAGTCTTAAAAACTCAGTCAAACTTAGCGTTGGTAAACTACTCTCTTCAAGGGCTTCATTAACTGATCTAAAAATATCAAGGTCTGGCCCAACCATTGCTAGCTCTTTTTGATCAAGTTTGCAATCAAGAGCTTCATTTAAACGATCAAGTCCGTCTTCCACTTTTGCTAAAGTGGTTGTAAAACCTTCTGGAAATCTTTGAAAGCGTCCCGCCCGACCAGCAATTTGTTTAATTTCACTGACGGTGATCGGATGTTCCTTTGAATTAAAAAACTTTGAAAGTGTAGAGAAAACAATCCTCTTAACTGGAAGGTTCATCCCCATAGCGATGGCATCGGTAGAGACCATAATGTCGGTTTCACCTTGGTCAAATTTTCTCGCCTGCTCTCGTCGAACCTCAGGACTAAGTCTTCCGTAGACGATAGAAACCTTGAAACCTAAGTTTTCAAGATCTCTCTTATACTTAAGTGCATTTCTTCTTGAAAAAACAATGAGAGCATCATTCTTCTCAAGGTCAACGAGTCTAATCGTTTTATTCATAACACTAAGTTCTGTTTTTCTCTCATAATTATGAACGACAAGCTCATCACCCGTAAGCTTAAGTATTTTCTCAACGAGTTCTAAAACTGATTGATCTCCGCATAGATGAACTTCATTTGCATTGAGATTAACTAGGGCCCTTGTCCAAGCCCAACCTCTTTGAGTGTCAGTAATCATTTGAATTTCATCAATAACAGCACAGTCAAATTCTTCGTTCAGCCTGGCCATTTCGATAGTTGAAGAAAAGTGGGTTGCCCCTTCTGTCTCAATAACCTCTTCTCCGGTTAACAAAGTAGTCTTACAACCTTTTTCATTAAGGGTGTCATAAAGCTCACTGGCAAGAAGTCTTAGAGGCGCTAAGTAGCAACCATCTTTGGCTTTCGAAAGTGCCTCTATAGCATTATAGGTTTTTCCAGAGTTTGTGGGTCCCATATGATAAACGATTTTTCTCGTTTTATGTCTCGCGACTGAGTGAAGCCAAAACTGTCCTAAGTAGTCTTTCAGTATTGTTCCTGAAATATCTTTTCTTTTGAAAGTCATGACAGCATTGACTAGCTTTTCAAATTCTTTTTTAAGAAAATTTGGTGCCTTCCAAATGCCAATACCAAGTTGAGTAAAAAATCGTTCGTATTCTTCTGGAGACACAAGGTCTGCCATCAATTCTCTTTCAGCTAAAACCTGATTAAAGAATGTTAGCAGCCTCTCCTTATATACCAATCCTAGCTCTGAGTTAAAACCAAACTTAGATTTAAAATAAGCTTTAACATCTGCATCGAGTTTATTTAAAGAGCCTCTTTTCAACTTGTATCGAACTTTATGAGAATTTTTATCCAGACGTTTTTTCATTTTCTGAACATAGTCTGCGATATAAACAATCTTTTCAGTTAAAATGAGATCATGAAGAGCCTCTTCACTTTGGTCGATAATAGCAACCTGATCTTTAAAGACAGAGTCTCTAATTTTTGCTCTAAAATCACCATTACATTTTGTACAACCACATCCAATTTCTGATGGTTTAAGGTCTATATGAAAGTCGTGGTGAATTTTATTTTGAGCTTTGAGATGTCCTTCAATTTTTTCATTCATCCATTCAGAAAAAGATATCTCGTAATTATCGAGAAGCTCTTCAGTTACAACTTGCTCGCTACTAAAGGGGTAAGCTTCTGTTGATGGAAAAAGATAGTCATCAAGAAAACAAATCTCAAGAATAGACTCTCGATCTGTATGGTCTTTTACTGGACCATAATCTTTTTCATAGATCGACTCAAGACTTGGCTGTGCCTTGAGAAACTCTTCTCTTTTAAGAGAAATTTTCTTGATGGTTTCTAATATTATTTTTGCTTCGTCTGTAGAACGAAGATGGCCCTCCTCTTCAGACAAAGATGTTTTTTGAAACACTTTGTATGTTAGAGGAAGGCCAACTTTTAATTCTTCAAAAAATTTTTCTAAATTCAAATTCTCTCTTCTTTTTAATTATTTACCTAGCTCCACTAAGAAAGAAACTGCAAGCTTTGCAAATTTCTCAGCGTGAGTAGCGTCTCCACCAGATTGCTCGATGGTATCATTCTTTGTGTGAATCTTACCGTTGATATCTTGCATTGTCGATTCAAATGGCATACTCGCTGGGTATCCAGCATTATGCCAAGAAGCATGGTCTGAACATCCGTATCCACATTTAGAATATCCCCAAGGAACTTTTACATAAGTATCAATTAATTTTCCCATGAACTCTGTTTGCGCTTGGTTAGTATAATCAGTCATAAAGACAATATCTTTACCAACCGTTCCTGGGTGGTTAGTCATATCAAGTTGCATAACACCAACAACATTTTTCCCATCTTTTTTAAAGCTATTCGCAATATCTTTAGAACCTAAAAGTCCAACTTCTTCTGCAGCATAAGCCATAAATTTAATTGTTCTTTGTGGCTTATGACCAGTCTCCATTAAGACTCTGATTGTTTCAGTCACTGTCGCAATCCCTGAAGCATTATCATCAGCCCCTGGCGCTCTAGCTCTTTCTCTTCCCCAAAAACCGGCGATAGAGTCTGCATGTCCACCAATGACAACAATTTCATCAGCTTTTACTGTTCCTTCAACAGTCATTATGACTGATGGTTGAGGAAAACTTGAATGCTTGAAGTATTCAACCTTTACATCACTTCTTCCAGTAGACATTGATTCCCACTGACCCTTAAGCCAAGCCTGAGAGTCTAGCCCCGTTTGAGCTTTATAATATCTATTGTTAAAAGAAGAAAGCTTTTCAATTGTCGCTCTGATATTGAACTCTTTAACCATACTGACCATTGCTGTAGTGGTTGCACCTTCAGTAATTGAATAATCAATATTAATAGAATTTTTAGCAAATTTTCTCACCGCTGTGTTACTTAAAACCTCAAGGGCTTCAGACTTACTGTCGTGAACGATAAAACCACCACATCTGTGAAATTTATCATGCATAAGCTGAGATAATTCTTCAATTTGATCAGTCTCTATTTTTAAAACAGAAATCCCATCAAAATGATCTAATGCTTTCATATTTGAGAAACTTTTTGTTGAAGATTGAACTGCGTCAGTTCCGATTGTGACGTAAACGTCTTTGGCAAATGCCGAGGTCGTAAGTGCCAGAGCACAAATCATCCATAATTTTTTCATATTAGTACCTTATCCTTGGTTTCTAGTGTTCGAGGTTTAATACTGTCACGGTGAATTTAGTTTGAAAACTATTTGTTTCTTACTTTAGTACCTGACAAATAAGCTTCCCTATCTAGGGACGGGAAACAATTTATAAGGTTGATTAATCTCAAAACCCTTTGCACCTGGTGAAGTGTTGGGTGGGAATTTTAATTGATAAAAGGAGTATTTGAAGCAATTATCTAACTTGTTTGGAAAAGTTCTACTCAAAGTGACCGACTCAACCTGTCCACTATTATCGACTATGACTTGAGTGGAAAAGGAGATTGGTGTTTTAGGATTACCTTGCAAATAATCTTCAAAGCAAGTTCTTAACCTAGGAGTTGCACTGACAAGAATACTTTTTAAAAATGAGTTATCACCTGAGTAGTCGGTCGGCTCCATTTCTAAAGTCGCACAACTTGATATAAAAATCGTTAACAATAGTAATTTAATTTCTTACCTCTTTCCATGACTTTAACTGCCAGCTGGTTTTAACAAGCGCAATATTTTTACCTGTTATATCTTTTATTTCAGACACTAAATCGACATCTGCCTGTGCATCAAGAACAATTCTTTTCTTTAGATCCTCGACGACTGACGCGTCAATTGTTGCCGTTGAGATGATATCTTTTCTTGCTTGAGACGAGTAAGTAACACTTATCTCTTTCATAATGACTCTGAAAGAATTCATCTCAAAGTTTTTGCAAAGCAAAATTCCAGCTGAGAACTCTCCAACAGTTGCAATGGCACAAGCGTGGATTCCTCCCAAGTGATTGTGATTGCCTCTTTTATTTTTCATTGTCATGACACTTTCGAAGGAGCTGAGCTTTTTAAAAGATATTCCGTGGGGTTTATTGAAAGGAATTCCTATTTTGAAAAGTTTTTCAATAGTAAGAATTCCTGATTTTGATTCTGATCTTTTGATCAGGAAATCGATAGCTTTAAGTAAGTTCTTATTCATTAGAGGATTCTAACTGAATAAGAACTTATTAAACAATTTATTTTTTTATTTTAAAATCTTTAGCAAGATTTTGGGCCATAAATTCAGCGACTTCAATAGTTTCTAAACTTAAGAACTCTTTATACTCATTCCACTTATCTCTCGACTCTTCTACAGTACTTTTTTCTGATAGCTCACTTTGAATTGTTTTTCTAATAGCGTTTAACTCATTAATTTCTGAGTTGTAAACTTCAACAGTATAGTGATCAAAATCGGATATATTATTTTTGTTATTCAACCTAACAAAATCCATATCTGCGACTGTCTTGTCATCAAGAACAATAAGCCCTACAGCAGCCACGAAAGCGGTTCCAAATAATAAAAGGATAACGCCACCTAAGCTGTAGTTAACAACACCTAACTGTCCTAGTAAAATTGCTCCTCCCAAGACACCAGCACTTCCAGCCGCTGCAATTCCCCCAACTGTTGTCGCAGTTTGATGTTTTATAATCAAACCGACTGCAGCTTCGGCCTTTGGTGCGATAAAGTTTTGGGCCATAAAGAAAATAGAAAAAGCCATAAACAGTGATAAAAATTTATTTTTCATGTAGTCTCTCCTTAGTAAGAGTAGAGGGCATAGTCTTGTGCCTCTCCAATATTTATGATTTCGGAATTAAATAAGAATATTCTCTCATTGGTTCCAAAGGGCTCTCCGTTAGCTTTACTAAAAAGCGTCCAAAGATTTAAATGATTTATAGATAAATTAATATTTCCAAAATTATCTTCTGTGTCGAAAGCTGATTGACCAGACTCTACTATGACTTTTAATTCGCTACGCTTCATGTTTTTCTTTGCTTGGATATAGAAAACCTTTCTCTGTATGTCACCTTTTATCCCTCGCGGGAGTATGCCAACTAAAGAACCTCCAACAATAAGCCTTACCGACTTCATTGTGTCAGTTGTAATTTCTCTAACGACCTCAAGCGGATATCCATGATTAACAATATCTTCAGAAAGAAAATTTTCTGAAATTTTAGATAAGCTTCTCTTTAATTTCCTAATAGCTTTTCTCAGAGCCCAAGTCGCTATCACTTTTCGATCGGGAATATAAGAGTCAACAAACTGACCCTTTAATATATAAGGTTCAACAATTTGAGACGAGTTGCACCCTACAATCGATAGAAATTTAATATTGGGATGAACTCGCTGAAAGACTTTGGCAATATTGTCCCTCTTATAATCAAGGAGTATGGCTTGCGCGCGAAGAGCTTGATTGTCAGGCTGTGCTTTAAAAGCACCGTGCCCTAACCAAACCAATGAAATCGTTTTTGGAGAATTTAAATACTTGTACAAGGTTTCTTGATCAGAATTATTAATAATAACTATTTTATGATCTTTAATCTTACTGAGCTTCTTTTGAATTATTTTATTGAGCTTGAGCGTCGTCTTAAGTTGTTCTTTGGGCAATGAAGTAAGAAAGACGAGATCTCCGCCGTAACTTGCACTCATGAAAATTGTCATAAAAAGAAAGGCAATTTTTAACATGGTCGCATGATAGCGTTTTTAGAATTTTGATCAATTTTAAAGAGAGCTTGTGCAATTTATACAGACAAGCTCATGAAAAAACAACGACTTAGACTATAAAATTTCGTCTAGTTCCTCTTGGGTGTAGTCGATATGATGGAGATTTTCATCCGCTTCTTTTTCAACATAGTTTGCTCTTTTTGAGGAAAAACTAGAGTTTAAAACATATTGATCGAAATCACCTCTTAAAGATTGACCTGTTTGTCCCTCAAAGAAGTTGATCATGCTATCAGTTGTTACAAGTGAGTTTTTATACTCTGAAAAATAATCCCTTAGCAAAGCTTTAAGATTAACTTTTGAGTTTAAAAAGGCGAAGAATCCTCTTCCAACTTTGTATGAATTATCGTCTGTGTTTCTTTTGTATAGTGAATGATTTCCTAAGTTAAAAGCTCCATGAGTAGGTGCATTTAAAGTTTGGTATCCTTTGTCTCTCCAAGAAGCTAACCCTTCATCCATCCAGCCTGAATTCCCATTTGCTGGAATAACTGATTTTGCAAAATAAAAATGAAACATCTCATGGCCTAGTGAAACCAAACTTGTCGCTGTGGCTCCTGGATATTCCATTCCACCTCTCAACGCCATACCATAGATAATAAGATGTTTATGGGGATAGGCTCCATAATCAGCTTCAAGTTCATGGAAAACTTTTTGAGTTTTTGCTAAAAACTTATCTGCATTTAAAAACCATTTTGTATAAATCGTGACAGGAATAGTCTCTCCAGAGATTGATTTAAACTCTTTATAGATCCACCAATACTTACCTTTTTTGAATGTATGGAAGTATACAGATGAAGAAGAATACCAACTTGGATATTTTACAGTATAAGCGTTCCAACCTGTCTCTACTATAGAGCCGTTGGCGATAACTTTGTGCTTATAGCTCGAATAGATTTTGACGTTGAAAGTGATTGGATACTGATCGTACTCAAGATTTGCTGGTACATATTTTTCTAAAAACTTTTTCTCTGAAAGATCTTTTATGAAGAAGCCAGAGTTAACAGATTTGTAACCGTAAGTTGTTCCTCTTTTCACTTTTGTGTAAAGTTCAATCGTATGACTTCCAGCTTTTAGCTTAGTATTTATAACTCTGTAACTCGTAACCCCATCAGGAGAATCAACACTTGAAAATCTCGCCCACTGACCATTTACTTTTATTCCAATTCTTGAAGGAACAAAATCAAAAAGTGGATAGCCCTCTTGTGCAAGATTAACTTTCCATGTTGTTTTCACACTCGAACTCAACTTTGAAGGGAAGTATTTAATGTCATAAGTGCCCTCGGTAATGTCCATGAAGACAGCTTTGCCATCTTTGTAATCAAAACTCGGTGGCGCGAGATGCAAATTGGCCAAGGCGGATAGAGAGAAAAGGGTCATAGAAATAAGTGCAAGTAATTTAGTCATATATACCTCAAAATTTAGAATCTATATGCTTTTACTCTATCACAATATGGAATGTCATATTAGAGGGAAATTTACCGGTTCCAAAATGAAACCGGCCATTTTTGATATAAAACTATTTTACTCTAATTCTAGAAACAAACCTATCGGCCATTTCACCAGCGATTTCTATTGTCTCTGGGCTAAGGTAACTACTGTATTGACTCCATAAATTTTTTGATTCTTCCAGAGATGAATCATCTGTTAGTTCCGACTGCATTGTTTTTCTTATTGCATTCAATTGTTCAATCTCATCATTATAGATAGCAATCGCCTCACTATCAAATTTGTCATTCAGCTCATCGCCTTTCACTTTTTGAAATTCAATATCAGCCAGCTTATCATCATCCAAGATAATTAGTCCAAGACCTCCAAAAACGTAAACTCCCAATGCATAAAGAACAGCTCCGCCCAAAGAAAAAGTAAAAGCACCTGCCTGAGTGAGAACTAAAGAGACAGCTACTGTACCTGTTGAGATACCACCAACCGTAACAGCTGTTTTCTTGCCCATCAATAGACCAATTGCTGCTTCTGATTTCTTTGAAGTGATAAGCTGACTCATAAAAAGAATTGATAGTGCGACAGCAAAATTCATTATTTTCGATTTCATAAATTCCTCCATTGTTTTTTGGAGGTTTTACTCGTATTTGCTTTCGACAACAACAATTCTGAGGTTTATTGTAAAAAAGACCAAAAAAAGGCCCTCCAATTGGAGAGCCCTTCTTAAGTATCTAAATTTATTAATTTTAGTCTACTGAGAAACCTTTCAGCTTTTCTGCTAGAGCAGAAGTACTTCCAGATTCTTCTTTACTGTATCCACCAAGGTCAGCGTTAGCTGCATTCTTTTTAGATAGAGCAATTTTCTTATCAGCTTTATCGATAGACATAACTAGAGCTTTAACTTTTTCTCCAACTTTAACTACATCTTCCGGCTTCTCAACTCTCTCGTCACTATAGTTCAGAGATGTGGATTAGACCTTCAATACCAGTTTCAAGTTCAACAAAAGCACCAAAGTCAGTTACTCTTACAACTTCACCTTCAACAACATACCAACTGGTAGTCTTTGGTCAATTTTCTTCCAAGGATCTTCGTCAAGTTGCTTAATACCTAAACAGAATTTAGAAGTTTCAGAGTCAACAGTTAAAACAACTGCTTTTACTTTGTCCCCAACTTTAAATTCATCATTTGGATTAATGTTTTTTCTTGTCCAAGAAATATCAGAAACGTGAATTAAAGCGTCAATATCATCTCCAAGATCAACGAATACACCAAAGTCAACGATCGCTTTAACAGTTCCTTCAACTTCTTTACCTACTGGGTATTTTTCTGAAAGAGCTTTCCAAGGGTTATCTAGAAGTTGCTTAAGTCCAAGAGAGATTCTCTTGTTCTCAACATCTACTTCAAGAACTTGTGCTTCAATAGTATCACCTACATTGTGACCTTTGATTGGTCCCTTAGGGTTTGTCCATGAAACTTCAGAAACGTGAACAAGACCTTCGATTCCATCATTAAGTTCAACGAAAATTCCATAGTCTTTAACTGAAACGATTTCTCCAGAAACTTTTGTTCCTGCAGTGTAGTTATCTTTCGCAGTTTCCCAAGGGTTTGGTTGAACTTGCTTAAGACCTAGAGAAACTCTTTCTTTCGAAGAGTCATACTTAAGGATCTTAACATCAATCTCATCACCAACAGCTAGAAGGTTAGATGGATGCTTAACTCTTCCCCATGACATATCTGTAATGTGAAGAAGACCATCAACACCACCAAGGTCAATAAATGCACCGTAGTCAGTGATATTTTTAACGATACCTTTAACAATCATACCCTCTTGGATTTGACCTAGTGTCTCGTCTCTTAACTTCCCTCTTTCTTCTTGAAGAATTGCTCTTCTAGAAAGAACGATGTTTCCACGTTTCTTGTTAAACTTAATAACTTTGAATTCCATGTTTTTACCAATGAATTTATCAAGATTTTTAGTTGGACGAATATCAATTTGTGAACCAGGTAAGAAAGCCTTAACACCGATATCTACTGATAAACCACCCTTAACTTTAGCGATAACTGTTCCTTTAACCGGATCACCTTTATCACAAGCTTCAGAGATTTTATCCCAAGCTTTAAGTATTTCTGCTTTGTCTTTAGAGAGAACTAAGTTACCAAGATGAGACTCAAGTTTTTCAAGATAAACTTCAATTTCATCATCAACAGCTACTTTTAAAGTACCGTCATAGTTTCTAAATTCTTTTGCGAAAACTAAACCTTCTTGCTTATATCCGATGTCAACAGTTACAAAGTCATCAGTAACAAAAATTACTTTTCCTTTATAAACTTCACCTTCAATAAAGTTACCAGTTGTAGCTTTACCTAAAAGAGCCTCAAACTCTTCGTTTACATTTGTTGTTTCAGCTTCTGCTGCTGTTACAACCTCAAATTCTTTTGCCCACGCGGGGATTTGCATAGTTGTCATAGTGACCACCTTAAATTTTAATAGCTTCGTTAAAAACGAAGTCTTTAAACCTTGTAAAATACAATTTTAAAGATGTGACTTTATAAGCTCTAAAGCCAATTTAGTCAATGAAAACGACCGGTTAATTAGGGTTTTAGGATCTTATGGCACCAAGTCTACCACGGGCTTCAAAAGCTAACTCATATTGGGAATGAATAATATCGATGTAGGCCTCCAACTCTTGATTTTGCTCAAATTGCACCTCTTGTTCAGTTTGATCCTCAACAAGCTTTAAAACGGCTTCTTTGAAGGCCCTAGCATCTTGAAAATAGTAGGTCTCTAGTGCTTTGATGTTTGAGCACTCACACATTTCTGCCCGAAATGCGGTGCGCGGCGCAACGACCTTTAACCCAGTCTTTAACGCTTTTATCTCATGACAGTTCACCGGTTCATGAAAGGCGAAGGAGACAAAAAAGTTTATAGAACGAAAGAACTGATCATTGGAGCAATCGATATAGTTAATGCTATCAGTCAGCCCTAAGGAGTCTGAGTACTTTTTAACCTCACTATAAAGATAAAAATCCTTGATAGGCTTAAAGGTTTTTATATTGATTCGAATCTCGCTCTCTGTCAGTGACTCTTTTATCCCTGATAGAGAAAACAATAAGGTTCTATAGTTATCAATTTCACTTTCGTCGTTGAGAAAGGCTCCAATTGTAAAGTGCTCAAGTCTTTGATTGATAGGCATTCCCAGTTCAACGCCAGAACCGGTGTTGAAAATTTTCCTTAACGGGTATTGAAAGTGTTGATGAAACTTCTGAGAAACAGTCTCTCCAAATGTAAAAACGCCATCAACTCTTTTTAGCAAAAAGGGTGCCCAGAAAACTGGTGCGCTTCTTGTGAAAAATTCATTAAAACTAAAGAACAAGGCTGTCTTCGATTTATAAAAAAGCCAAAGACATAACGACCAAAGAGATGACCTGTGATAACAGTGGACAACATCCCAGTCATCTTCTTTTAAGACTTTTCTAATATCTAAAAAATAACTAATGTGAAGGAGCCTTGGCGACTTAACACCTCTAAACAAAATTCGAGTTAAAGACAGACTCTCTGCCTCCCTTTCAATAAAAGAATCTTTTAAACAGTACAGAGTTGGATTTCCCCCAATATCTCGGAGATAGAGCGCATCAGAAATTGCTTTTTGATCAACAGAAGTAAAACTTTGACTGGGACAGACAATAAGAATTTTTAAGTTTTTGGAGGTAACTCTATCTCTCATATTTTTCGATTTCGCCGCTGATAGAACCTATCTTTATTTTAGCTGCAAATTTTAAAAATATTCTTTTATCGTCGGCTGAAAACCAAAAAGTCATATCTCCACTTTTAAGAGTGTCACCCGAGTACTGAGTCGATGCGATAACTTTTATCGCTTTCATCTTTCCGATCTCTGTGTCAATTTCTTCAATTCCACCGGACTTGGCTTGTAAAAGAAGAACCTTTCCTTTATTCATCATTGGAACAGTATAAATTTCTTGACTGTTATAGGGGAGTCCTCTCAGGAAAAAAAGAATGGAGAAGGCATCTTGAAATCGCATAGGAGTAGGTTCGACTTCTTTTTTCTTTTTAATTTTACCGTCTCTATCTCTTTTATAAAAGATATAACTTTTCAGTTTGTCTTTATCGAATAACTGAAGATCATCTATGTTTTGCCCTGACTCTCTTTGTATTAAACTAAACTTTACAGGAGTAAAACTACTTTTATCGACATAGGAATCGACATTATCGTCGAGTTCATAAAGGTATGAGTAGTATGAAGAAGTTTTTGCTCTGGCATGAAAGTGATAGGTATCAATTCCTCCAATCTCTTTTGAAGGCATTGTTGTAATTGCAATTTTTCCTGTGCTCACTCCCATGTAATTGATATCCATAATAACTTGTTCACCCACAAAAAGAGTCGGCTTAAATGATGTCCAAAACTTACGAGTCAACTTGTCTATAGCAATAAGTTCGGGAGGATGATCTTTTGGGTACTTCGATTTCTTTATAACAACTTTTTTAGGAACAACTTTGACCACCGTCTTTACAGGAGTTTTCTTTTGAGAGATTTTCTTTACATCTTTCTTTGGTTTCTTTTCTACCTTCTCGACGACTGGAGGTATTTCCTTTTCTGTAAACTTCTCTAGAACTTCTTCTTCACCTTCAAAAGACTTTATTAATTCTTCATTTCTTACTTTCGAATTTTCTTTTTTCTTAAAATAATCACTGATGGAACTCGAACAACTTGAAAGAAGTAAAAGAGTAGATACCAGAGTAAAAACGTTTTGTTTCATAGATTCGCCTTAATAAAAATATTGTCTTATTGTAAGCCAATTATAATCTTAATCAAGATGAATAACTTGTCTTAATCCATTCATAAGCTCTTCCTCTCCTGAAACAAAAGAGACTGATATATTAACATAGACGATCCTATCGTCTTGGATTACTCGTCGCACTTTAACCATGTCCTTTTCACTGGTAACAACGAGAGCATTTCTTTGAGCACTTTTCAAAAGAACATCATTCATATCATTTTGAGTAAAAAGATAGTGATCAGGGTAGACAATTTTTTCCACTATAGAGGCACCATGGCTTTCTAATAACTGATAAAAAGAATCCGGCGAAGCAATAGCACTCAAAGCTATAACTTCTCTTCCTTGCAGCTCATCCATAGCGAATACTTTTTTATCAAAACTGTCGAAAAGTCCATCTGGCTTATAACCAAACTTAGCGATGGGTATTCCCTCTCTGTGATAACTCTTGAGAAGAGAGAGAAGTTCGCCCATTTTCTCGCTTGTGACTTGATCAGCCCTACTTAACACAATAGCATCAGCATCTTTCAAAGCCGTTAGGCCCTCTCTGAGATACCCCATCGGTGCAGTTTTATAGCGATCAAGTGGAAGGGCCGCATCGAAAAGAACAATATTAAATGATCGATACAGCTGAATATGCTGAAACCCATCGTCCAAGAAAACGACATCTGGCGACACTTCATGGAAATATCGCTTGAGGTTCTGCGCTCTTCTCTTCCCAACGATAACAGCACCTCGGTCCATTTTTCTAGAGATAAGAAGAGGCTCGTCTCCAAATTCTTTTGGGTTAGATCTAAATCGTTGACCGCCCTTTATGATACCGGATTCATTTTCAAGTTCGCCTTTGTATCCTCTGGTTAAAACAACAGGAGTTAAATCAAGCTCAGCCATTTTCTGAGTTAAATAAACAATCATTGGAGTTTTACCCGTACCGCCGAAAGTAATATTACCGACAGAAATAATAGGAACCTTAAAATATTCCTTTTTCAATATTCCATATTCATAAAACGAGCGTCTCATTCGGTATACATTTTCCCAAAGAGTCGATAGTGGCTTCAAGAGTGTCGTTTTTAAAATTTTGGATCTTATCGTGCTCACTTTAAAATCACCTTTGCCATGTACTCTGGGGTAGAAAAATCATCACCACTTATCAGCTCATTTGTTTGAGATAGTTTTTGTATCGTAGAATTATAGTACTGTTCATTCGTTAAGAGTTCTCTAGCAAACTTTGCTAAGTTGTACCTATCTGCTTGGTACTGAAGAGCTTCAGGGAAGACCATTTCGTCTAAAATAATATTAGTAAGACTCGCAGGACCTTTATAAGGAATAAGTAATTTTAAAAGAAATTCGTTTATCAAAGATATTTTGTAAGCCACGACAGTGGGTAATTGAAATAGACCCGTCGCTAATGTTACAGTTCCACTAGAAGCAAAACAAATATCCGCCCAGTCAAAAGCTTCTTCCAATTGATGGGAGTCCCAAGTTTTAGAAAGGGACGTTTGTCCAGATTGGTAGAGATTCTCATCCACAGTTTCAACTTTTACAAGACCAATATCAAGACTAAAGCCTTCTTCTTTGAGAAGCTTTACCGCTTCAATAAAAATAGGAAAGAGACTCTCTATCTCAGAGCGTCGACTTCCTGGCAAGAGAAGAAGTCTTATATTCCTATTTTGAAAGTCTGAAAATTCTCTTTTGCGTATTAATGAGATGGCTTCTCCATACTCAACCTTTAAAGGGTGAATAACCCCTTTGATTTTCTTGACACCTCTATCCTGAAACCATTTCTTTTCAAAAGGAAGAATTGTAAATAACGTATGGACATTTTTTTCAATAGCTTTCGCTCTCCAAGGCTTCCAAACCCATGCTTGAGGAGCAACATAATAAAGAACATCAACGTTCATTTTCTTTAATTTTTTTGCGAGCTTTAAATTAAATCCTTGGAAATCAACCAATATAGCGGTCTTACACTTTCTTTTTTTTACTTCATTAACAATAAGATCTAATGCTTTAAAATAAAATCTAAGCTTTCCCACCACTTCGGTAATACCAACACTTGAAAAGTCTCTGGTGTGGTAAAGGAGCTCAACGCCTTGTTTTTGCAATTTATCTCCCCCCACTCCAAAAAACTGAGTGTTTGGAACGAGCGATTTCAGCTCAGGAAAAAAAGTCATAGCGTGATCTTCCCCTGACTTCTCTCCAGCAATAATGAGACATTGAGAATTAGACATTCTTAATCCAAAAGAACTTTTTCATTCTTATCAAGAGACTTTAGCACGCTATCAATTAACTCAACGATCGCAGCACCTTGTTCAAAAGTAACCATTGGCTCTTCTTTGTTAATGATCGATGAGTAGAAACTTTGATGTTCAATAAGAAGATGATCTCTTTTTTCGTAATTCTTCTTTTCGACAAACTCTCCATTATCAAACTCCGAACTTGTACCAATAGCATATGAGTTCTCAAAAAGGTCTACATAGAGACATCCTTTTTCGCTCATGAGTTCAAAAGCTCTAATTTCTTTCACGTGGTTTCTTCCTGAAGTAACCTTTGCCATACTTCCATCTTTAAAATCTAAAATGGCCGTAGCGTGGTCCCACTTAATTGTTCTAATTTTATGACCATAAGCCTTAACACTAATGGGTTTCTTCTTGAGGAGAAAAAGAACTAAATCTAAGTCATGGATCATCAGATCTTGGACAACATCGACATCCGTAGCTCTCCCCTTGAAAGCTGCAACTCGATTTAGGTCAGCGCTAAACGGCCCCGATAAATCGTTAAAGTAGCCACTGAGTTCTTCCCAAGCTTTATGACATCTTTCACTGTGTCCAACTTGAAAAACCTTATCCTCGCAAAGAAGTGGGACAAGTTTTGCCACTTCCTCAGAAGAAGAACAAAGTGGTTTTTCACAGAAGATATGTTTTTTATTTTCTAGTAGTATTTTTGCCATTTCAAAGTGTGTTGAGGTCGGCGTAACTATGATTCCTGCATCAATTTCATCAATGACCTCATCAATACTAGAGACGATCTTAGCGCTTGGATGATTTTCTCGTGCTGCTATTTGATTTTTTTCAAACGGCTCAACAATCGCATAAAGAAAAGATTCTTCACAGACATCTACTTTTTGACAATGCCACTTTCCCAAGTGTCCATAACCTAAAACTGCAACTTTTATTTTACTCATCTAAACCTCTACTTTTTAAGACATGAACGGAGCAAGACCGATTTCACTTTTCTTAATGAAAGCGACTACTTCTTGAACAATTTCATTTGTTTTATATTCATCCATAAACTCTGGATGATCCACAAAAGCTTTCGGAGATAAAGCCGAAGACTCCATCATTCTGAAAAAATCAACGTACTCAGAAATCTTATCTTTTGAGTGGCCTCTTCTTTTCATTCCAATAATATTAACGCCTTTTAATTTGATTCTATTTCCAAAAGCAGTTGTGTACTGAGGAACATCTTTATCAATCGCAGAAGCTGCTCCGATGAAAGATCCCTGTCCAACATGACAAAAAGGTGTGACACCGCAAGCTCCACCCATTTGAACAAAGTCATCAATAATAACATGCCCAGCACACATAGTAGCATTGGCCAAAGTTATATTATTTCCTATTACGCAGTCGTGAGCGATATGCACGTTGGCCATATAGTAGCCGTTACTTCCAACAATTGTTTTAAGGTCTTGCTTCGTTGTGGCTCTGTGAATTGTAACCCCTTCTCTAAAGAGATTATTGTCACCAATGATCGTCTGAGTCGGCTCTCCTTTATAAGTCTTATCCTGGGGAGGCACTCCTATAGATGAGAACTGATGGAATTCATTATTCTCTCCAATCGTTGTATGGCCTTCAACAACCACATGAGACTTTAAGACCGTATTACTTCCGATCTTTACGTTCGGGCCAATCATACAATATGGTCCTATGATGACATTTTCTCCGAACTGGGCACCCTCTTCAACAATTGCTGTTGGATGAATTTTAACACTCATTTTACTTTTCCTTTTTTATTTCTAATTTTGCTAAAAACTCTGCTTCGGAAGTCTTTTCTCCATCACAAAAAATTTCTGCTTGATAACTCGCTATTGTTCCTCGGTTTTTAGTCATTGTTGCATGGATCTCAAGCTTCATCCCTGGAACGATTGGCTTTCTAAACTTTGATTTCTCGACACTTACTAAAAGAGTCTCAACATCGAGTCCAGTAATGGAGAGGTTATTAAGAGGAAGCGAGATAAAAGCTGAAGCTTGCGCCATCATCTCTACCTGAACAACACCAGGAAGGATTGGGTTTCCTGGGAAATGCCCTCTTAGTATCTCCAAATCTTCTTTTACTTCAAAATGAGCGACAACCTTAATTCCGATTAAATCTCGGGTTCCTGGATTCTCAATAGCTTTGAAAGAATCGGGAACGATCAACTCGCCTACCGTATCAATAAAAAGAAAAGGTGCTCTGTGAGGAAGAAACTTTTTTACTTCAAAATCATTTAGTAACATAATCAACCCTTTTACTTATTAATAAGTTGCCTTAATTTTGCTTGAGACTTAAGCCATTCTTTTAAAGGTCTCGCTGGATGCCCACTCAAAATACTTCCTGGGGCTACAATTGCATTTTCACTAACGACACTTAAAGCTGCAACTTGACATCCCTTGCCTAGTCTTGCCCCGGGAGCGGTTCCTGATGAAGCCGCAAACACACAATAACTATCTGTCTCGGCACTGCCAGCGACTCCAGACTTACCCGCAAATATATTATGCTCACCAATTTGAGCATTGTGTGAAATTTGCACAAGGTTATCAATTTTTGTTCCCTTCCCAATACGAGTAGGGATAAATGCTCCACCATCAATTTTACTTGAAGCTCCAATTTCTACATCTGAAGAAATTTCCACACCAGCTAAGTGCCAAACTTTATGGTGAGAGCCGTCAAAAAAATTATAGCCAAAGCCATCAGTCCCAATAGTTGTTCCCGAATGAATCCGACAATTTTCTCCAATATTTGAAAATGGATAAAGAGTTACATTTGGATAAATAATTGTTCCTTGGGAAATATGACAATGAGGCAAAATAACTGAGCCTGGATAAATGCGCACATTTTTTTCAATTATTACATTCTCTCCAATAAAAACATTTTGAGCTATATCGGAGAAAGGATCAATTTTAGCCGAGCCCATTTGGCGACCATCGACAAAGTAGTTGAGCTCTCCATATTTTTTATCATAAAAAGGTTTTGAAAAGTGGCACATTGCTCGGTTGACGTCGTCAACGGTTGCAAACCAAAGGAATTTTTCTTTTAGGTCTGAAATGTCTGTCAGAGATTCATAAAAGCTTTTCTCAAAAACGATTCCCGTTTTTAAAAATTTAATATTTTTTGAAAGCCTTCCAATTTCTGAAAGAAACTTTTTATTTTTTATAAAAATAAACGTTTCATCATTGGGTTCATAGGCGTGAGAAATAGAAGAGACCTCAACTGAGGCCTCATCTCCAAAGCAAATATTAAAGCTTTTATCAATATTTTTTAGTTCTTGGGCTTTCACAATTTAGTTCTTTTTATCGTAAGCCTTAATAACCGCATCTGTAATATCAATTTCACTTTCGGCATAGACCACTGGTGAAGCTGACTTTTCAAAAGTTAAAGCCACTTTCATCTCTTTTGATACTTCATCAATAATAGGTTTAAGCTTATCAAGAATTGGCTTCTTTAGCTCAGCCTCTTGTTTTTGAATTTCTTTTTGATATTGCATTGTCTTTTGTTGAAGAGCTTGAATTTTTGTTCTCATCTCTTGATCCTTCTTTGCGAGAGCCGTTTTTGACAAAAGAGAAGCTTGCTTTTGGATACTTTCTTGAAGTTTTTTGATTTCTGATTCTTCTTGTTTAAGTTGTTTTTGCTTTGACTTGAATGATTTTTCTAAAGTTTTCATTACACTCTTACCAGCTTTTATTGTTGTAATGACCTTTTGGATATTGACGATTCCCACTTTGACCTCGGCAAAAGCTGAGACTGATAGGATCAAAACTGTCATTAAAATAAATTGTTTCATGTGTATCTCCTGTAGATTCTTTTATATCGTTGTAAAAATAAATTAAAATAGCTGTCCAATATCAAAGTGGAACTTCTGCCCCTCTTGATTTAGTCCTGGTTCTGGATCAATTGGGTATCCAAATTCAAACCTCAAAACTCCAATTGGTGAGAACCATCTAAATCCAAAACCATAATCCTGGCGAAGGTCATACTCTCCATCATTTCCGCTTGCGTCAGCATATACGTTACCTACATCGTAGAAAAGAACCCATTTTAATCCGGCTTCTTTAATAAGAGGATGTTCAAATTCAAAAGTACCAAGAACAGAGAAAACACCACCGACATTGAAAACTTGAGTTTCAGCATTCGGATCATCTTCCTCATCTCTTGGAACGCGCTCAATTTTTGGACCAACGTCTTCAAAGTTGTATCCACGCATATTTCTCGAACCACCAAGTTGAAACTTTTCCGTTCTTGGAAGGGCTCTATCAGTTGTTTTAATCAGCTGCTCAACTAAGAATCGACTTCTAAAAATGAGCTCACCAGCAACTGGATAGTAGAATCGAGACTCTGCAGATCCTTTCAACCATTCTTGATCACCGTAGAGACCTGCATACTCAACAGAGAGATTTCCATAGACTCCATCAGTTGGTTCAAATACGTTATTTCTTTTATCATAGCGAACAGAGGTTTTAACCGTTGCCGCTGTTCCATTTTCAATATCAACATCGATCGTTGGATTTCTTACATTTTCAATTTCAGTTTTTTCATGTCTAACCGTGAGGAATACTCTGGTGTATTCTCCAATTGGATAACCGACTCGAACATCTGCTCCCCATTTTTTTGACGAGAAAGAAGTCAATAACCCGTTTTGTGTCTGATAGATATCTCCACCAGCTGTCCAAAGACTATCGAGAAAGTAAGGCTCGGTAAAACCGAGGTTAAAGGTTTTTTGCTGCTCAGCTAGAGAGATGTTAAAGTTTAGGTTTTGACCTTTACCCATAAAGTTATTTTGTGCAATCGAAGCTTGAAAAAATCCCTTTGTTGCAGTGGAGTAACCAGCTCCCAATGAAATCTGCCCTGTTTGTCTCTCTTTAATAGAAATTTCAACATCTAAAACATTGTCTTTTCCTTTAGGAGAAACTGTGTTGAAAATAACACTATTTGGCTCAAAGAACCCAAGACGGTTAACATTTGCTTTTGATCGTCTAAGCTTACTTCCAGAATACATCATTCCTTCGGTAATTCTCAGCTCTCGCCTAACAACCTTATCTCTTGTTTTTGTGTTTCCTTTGACAATTATTTTTCCAAAGTAAGCGATATTACCTTTTTCAAAAGAGTAGTAAATATCCACTTTATTTTCACCTGGAACAATTTCAAGAGTTCTGAGAACGTTGGCAAAAGCGTACCCTTTATCTTGATACATCTCAGTCAACATTTGAATATCATGGCGAAGTTCTTCTTCAGAATAGGTGTCTCCGCCTTGCAGCTGAGTCTTCTCTCTCAGTTCACCTTCAGTGAATAAGAGCTCACCATTATAAAAGATATCATTGACGGTGAACTTTGGTCCTTCTTTTACTCTTATAGTAATAAAAATCCACTTCTTATCTTCTGAAACAGTGATCTGAGGATTTCCTATATTGACTTGTAAATATCCTTTAGTCTTATAAAGTACTTAAGTCTTTCAATATCAGTTTGAAAGATAGAACTCTTTAAAGTTTCCAGAACCACTGAAACCAGAAAAAAGAGTCTCTTCTTGGGTTTCCATAATAGGCTTGAGTTCATTATCCGGAACTTCTTGGTTTCCTAGAAAGATTATTTTCTTAACTCGTACTTTATAAAACTCTTTAACTTTAAGACAAGATCTAGACCGCCAACTTCATTTTTAACTAGTTCATAGTCAACATTGGCGAGAAAGTATCCCTTTTCCTCGTAATACTTCTGCAGAAGGACGACATCACCTTTAATCGTGTTGACATCCAAGATATTATATTCTTTAGTTTTCAGTTGCTCTTTAAGATCATCTGCTGAAACTTCGTCGTTTCCTTCAAACCGGATAACGCTAATAATGGGCTTTTCCATAACTCTAATCACGAGAATTTTTTTACCCTTTATGGTTTCTTGATGAGCTTCCACTGATTCAAAGTACTTCATTTCATAAATTGTCTTAATATCTGAGCGCAAAGTACAATTGTCAGCAATTGTACCTTTTTTTAACGTGAGTTTTTCGGAGATTGCCTCGGGTTCAACTTTTTTTGCCCCGACGATTTTAATTTCTTCTATTTTAAACAGTTCTTTAAAATTACCAAATGAATCTTGAGCAATTGATATATTGGGATCAATAGGACAATAACCCCTACTGATATTTTTCATTAAGCGAACAACCTTGTATTGTTCTCTACTAAAATTAATAACTTGAGGCTATCCTAACCAATTATCCGACCATCTTCAATTGATATTTTTCTCTGAAGCTGCGACGCGATGGTTGGATCGTGCGTTACAAGGATTAGTGTCGCGTTAATTCTTTCACTTATCTCTCGCAATAAAGCCACAACTAATGCGGAATTCTTCGAATCTAAATTACCAGTTGGCTCGTCGCACAGGATCAAACTTGGATTGAGAGAGACTGCTCGAATAATATTAACCCTTTGCTGCTCTCCGCCAGAGATTTCGTAAGGAAATTTTTCCAAACAGTGCCCAACCCCCAACTTTTCGCTCAATTCAATCACATATTTTTTTACCGAAGTAAGATCCGCGCCACCAATTTTGGCGGGCAAAAGTAAATTATCAAGGCAATTCATTGAGGGAAGAAGATAGTGAAATTGGAACACAAAGCCCACATCTTGATTTCTAAAGCGCGCTAAATCATCATCTGCTAACGTCGATATAAGTTTTCCGTCTATTTCAATTTTTCCAGAACTTGGCTTATCTAATCCGCCTAGCAAGTACAGAAGAGTCGATTTCCCCGATCCACTCATCCCCACCAAAGAGACTTGATCGCCTTTATTGATTTCAAAATCAACACCATTGAGAACACTTGTTTTTCCAAATGACTTTCTTACATCAGAAACTTTTATAAATCCCACTAATTAAACTCCTGTCTCAACCCTTGTAAAAGGGTCTTCTTTTTTAATTTCAATATACTTAGCGTTCCTATAAGGAAGATCCAAACCAGTGCTAATCCAAAAACCAACAGGTAGTCTGTAAACTCCAGGTCAATGCCCAAGCGACTTAAAACATAGATGTCTCCAGGCAGTTTAAAAAAGGAGAGGTTTGCAATAAGAATATCGAAGATATAGGTTAGTACCAAAGCCACAGCGCATGAGACCAGCCACAAGAACCCCAGCATAAAAAGCCAAAAACGAACGACTGTTTTAAGATTTATTCCCAAAACTCTTAAGAGAAAAAACTCTTGAGACTTTTTTTCTGAAATAAAGATAATAAAAGCAATAATATTAAAGATGGCCACAATAACTATCAACTGAAGAATAAGGGAGATTGAAAACTTCTCAACTTCAACGGCGTTTAAAAGAACTTTAAACTCACTCCAATAAGTACTTACAGTGAAGTCTTGATCAAGCTTTTTCTCTAATAATTCTTGATAAGCCTCCAAAAGTTCTGGCACTTCATACTTTGATGTTGTGACGAGCAAAGTATTTGCTGTTTCTTCTTTGTAATTCAAAACCTCTAAGAGTTCTTTTTTGTCGGCGTATATAAAACGCAGATCTTTTTCATACACTCTATGATTGGCTATATCTCCGATGATAAAATTTTTCAAAATAGGAGCACCCTGATTAACTTTTTGATTTGAAGCAAAAGTAAGAGTTATAGAGTCACCAACCGAGAGCTTGTATTTTTCAGAGAGTTCTACCCCGATAGCAACTTGTCCTTGTTTCAATTTAATTCCAAGGTTCGTTACTTGCTCGAAACTTTTAGGCTCTATCCCTTTAACAAGAACTCCAGAAGCTGCACCCTCTGTAATAGCAAAAGCTTCAACTTGGACAATTGGTGTGAGTTCTTCAATATAATCAAGATTTTTTAAAGACTTTATTTCATCATTAAAAAGGAAAAAGCCCGAGCGTTTTTTAACGATGAGATCACCGTTAGAGTTTTTTAAAGATTCAATAAGTGTTGATTCAAAACCGTCCATGAGGCCGATCGTGCTCAGGATAACTGAGATCGAGAAGCCGAAGCTTCCTATAACTCCAACCAAAAATCTTTTTGCGGACTTTCCCTCAAGTAGGATTTTTAAAAATGAAGTAAAAGAAAGCTTCATAAGGGAGGGCGATTAAGCCTCGCCCTCGTCTTCACTAAAGAAAGTTTCTTTTTTAAGAAGTGGAAATAATAAGACATCTTTTATTGTTGTACTGTTTGTTAACAACATACAAAGTCTATCGATACCAATTCCTTCTCCCGCAGTTGGAGGCATTCCATACTCTAGAGCTCTAACGAAGTCATAATCTGGATCACAGGCTTCGTCATCTCCCCCCTCTTTCAAGACCGCTTGATCTGCAAAACGGCTCAGCTGATCGCTTGGATCATTAAGCTCGTTAAAGGCATTTGCAATTTCCCAACCGTTAATAAAAAGTTCGAAACGATCTACAAAGTCGCCATTGTCATCATTTCTTCTTGATAGTGGAGAAATTTCTGTCGGGTAATGAGTGATAAAAGTTGGATTGATTAAATTTTCTTCAACAAATTCTTCAAAACAAAGAACCATTAGTTTTGCTGGACTAAGTTTTCCAAGTTCATCTTTTTTAGCTCCGAGCTCTTTTTTAGAAAGTAAAAGAGTGATCATTTTGTCTTTATCTTGGAGATCATCGTGAGATAGGTCAGTGTATTCAACCACAGCATCGGCCATTGGAAGACGTCTAAACTTGCTTCCAAAGTCTATTTTATTTTCACCAAAAGTAATAGTTGGATTACCTATGACATCTTTTGCCAAACCATGGATAAGCTCTTCTGTTAAAACCATTAGATCTTCATAAGTTGCATAAGCTTGGTAAAACTCAACTGAAGTAAACTCTGGATTATGCTTTAGCGAGAGTCCTTCATTTCTGAAACATCTATTCATCTCGAATACTTTTTCATAGCCACCAACAATAAGTCTTTTTAAATGAAGCTCAGGAGCAATTCTCATAAAGAGCTCCATATCTAAAGCATTGTGATGAGTATTAAAAGGCTTCGCTACAGCTCCACCAGCAACTGAATGCATCATAGGAGTTTCAACTTCAAGCCAATTATCCTTATAGAAGAATTCTCTTATGTATCTGACAATTCGAGACCTAAGCATTAGCTTTTCGCGCGACTCTGGATTCATAATAAGATCGACATATCTCATTCTATAACGAGACTCAGTATCAGTTAATCCGTGAAATTTTTCTGGAAGTGGTCTTAATGACTTTGTTACAACTTTAAAGTCATGAGCCTCAAGTGTAAGCTCACCTTTATTTGTTTTAAACATTTTACCTTTTGCATAAACGATATCACCGTAGTCACAAAGTTTGTAATCAGCAAATCCCTCTTCGCTGGTGATGCTTTTCTTAACATAAAGTTGAAAACGGCTGGAACCATCGTCTATTTGGATAAAGGCTGCCTTGCCAAAGTCACGAACTAAAAGGGCGCGACCTGCAACGGAGTAATCTTCTGTTTCGCCGATATCTTCTTTTGCTTTATCACTGTAGAGTTCGATAAGCTTTTTTGCTTTAATGGATGGTTTAATATTGTGCTTATAAGGATGTGAGCCCTGCTCGATTAGTTTCGCTCTTTTATCGCGTCTAACATTCATTTGTTCGCTATAGAGATTTTCCCATTGAGAAATATACTTTTCTTTCACGTCATATCCTTTATTTTCGGCTTAAATTACAGTGTTTAGATGTGGAAAAGATAATAACGATTTGCCCAGTATATGGCAATTAATTACTCTGAATCGCTGAGGGCTCGCCACTGTAAAAATGACTTTTGGAAGTCGTCTATATCACCGTCTAGAACTTTATCCGCATTTCCACTTTCGCAATTTGTCCGGTGATCTTTCACCATTTTGTAAGGATGTAAAACGTAAGATCTAATCTGTGAGCCCCAACCAATTTCTTTCTTATTCGCCTCTTGCTCAGCCTGCTCTGCTCTTTTCTTCTCCATCTCTTTCTCGTAGAGACGGGACTTTAAAACTTTCATGGCCGTCATTTTATTTTGCAGCTGGCTTCTCTCATTTTGACAGGTCACAACAATTCCAGAAGGATTGTGGGTGATTCGAACCGCAGAATCCGTCGTGTTAACAGATTGTCCACCAGCTCCACCAGAGCGATAGACGTCAATTCTTATATCTTTATCTAAAATTTCAATCTCAATTGTGTCATCGACTTCAGGTGAGACGAACACCGAGCAAAATGAGGTATGTCTCCTCGCGTTAGAGTCAAAGGGAGAGATTCTAACCAATCTATGGATACCGGTTTCAGACTTCATAAGTCCAAAAGCGTAGTTTCCTGAAACAGTAAATGTCACCGACTTAATACCGGCCGAATCTCCATATTGATGGTCTAGCACTTCAACTTTAAAGCCTTTTGATTCAGCCCATCGAGTTAACATTCGGTGAATCATAGAAGCCCAGTCACATGATTCAGTTCCACCAGCACCGGCATTAATGGAGACAATAGCGTTATTGGGATCCATCTCGTCACTCAAAAGGGCTTTTTGCTCTGCTTCGCCCAGAGCCGACTTCATTTTATCAAAAGAGTTAACAGCTTCCAGTGCTGAGTCAGCATCTCCTTCGTGGGCATACTCTGTGAGAATTTCGTATTCATCGAAAAGATCGGCGACTTTTTTGTGGGTATTTGTCACCTCCATGAGAAGTGATTTTTCTTTTTGAATTTTCGCAGCACCGTCGGAATCTTCCCAGAAACCAGGCAGCGCTTCCATTTCAGCGATTTCTTCTAGGCGTCTATTTTTAGAATCGACGTCAAAGTGACCTCCGTATGTGGTCGAGAGTCTCCTTCATCGCTGTCACTTCAGAGGATAGGTCATTTAATTTATTTAGATTTTCTTCGCTCATGCAGCCTATTAGACAATTAAAGTGAATTTTTGTCGAGAAGATTTTGGGTCACAAGTTCCAAAGCCTTTGCATTAACATCATCACTTTTTATTCTTTCACCAACGTTGATCACAATTTTTGGTCTTAGGTCATAAAAAAGGACGCTGTATTTTGACATGGCTTTTCCATATTTTCGACTAAAGAAACTTCCCCACAGTCCTGAAATGGCAAAAGGCACAACGTCGACAGGACTTCTCTCAATCGTCTTTTCAAGCCCTGGCCTAAAATAAGTGAGCTTTCCAGTATTTGTAATTTCGCCCTCTGGAAAGATACAAACGATCTCACCTTTTTGAAGTTCTTCGTGAATGCTTTCAAAAGCTTGATGCATAATTTTTTCATCTTCTTTTTTTCCTGCAATAGGAATTACTTTTGATCCTTTGAAAAAGATATTTACTAGTGGAATGCTCATGAACTCATAGTGCATAACGAAACGCACAGGTTTTTTAACGACAACGGCTAAAAAAAGCCAATCGATAAAACTAATATGATTTGCCGTTATAATTAAAGGCCCATCTTCAGGAATATTCTGTGCTCCATTGACTTCAACTTTGTAAAGAATCTTCATTACACAAACGCAAAATAATCGCCAAAAGTATTCTGAGATATTTCTATAAATAGCAAACGCCACCACAAGATTGATTAAAGAATAGATCAAAAACAATTTAGGTATTGATAGCTTTAGACCTAACAAAATAATGAGAAGCACCGATGCCACAACCATAAATAAAGCGTTTAAAATATTATTTCCAGCAATGACCATAGAGCGATCTTTAGGGTCACTTAATTTTTGAATCGCTGTATAAAGAGGCACAGTATAAAAGCCTCCACACACAGAAAATAAAAATAAATCAGCAAGAATTCTAAAACCTGTAAAATGATCAAAAAATACTGAGAATTGAAGCCTCTGTTCTGTCACAAAGCTAGGTGTTCCAATCAAGAAAAGGTCAAAGAGAAAAATTGTCATCCCAATGGCCCCAAAAACAACTAGACCCAACTCAAGATGTCCCTTACTCACTCTTTCGCAAATAATGGAACCACACCCAACTCCGATGCTAAAGATGGCGAGAAATAAAGTGACGGTATCTTGATCTGCATTCAGTGTTGTTAACGCAT
This sequence comes from Halobacteriovoraceae bacterium, assembly GCA_963719505.1. Taxonomy (GTDB): domain Bacteria; phylum Bdellovibrionota; class Bacteriovoracia; order Bacteriovoracales; family Bacteriovoracaceae; genus CAKZJW01. Next base: position 894,403 of record CAVRCF010000001.1, on the reverse strand, counting down.
AGATGGGAAAGATAGATAAAAGAGTGGCTCCTAAAAACCAAAACCAAGAGATGCCAAGAACTCCTCCGAAAACACTTTTCTTTTTGCGCGAGACTCTTAAAACTTCAATCGAGGGCTTAATGATTCCAAAGTTAATTTTTCGATCGGGCGATATGGCCTTCATCTTTAAAATGCCTAAAGAAAAAAGAAATCCAATCAGCGCAAATACAATAACGCTGACAGAAACATACTCAGCTGGTGCTACTTCTTTGGCAATCAGAACTCCACCAGTGATCGTCCCCAACAAGATTGCTAGAAAGGTTCCCATACTGAAGAGAGCATTTCCAGCAACGAGCTCATTCTCATCAACAAGTTCAGGCAGTATACTGTATTTTATAGGTCCAAAAAATGTTGACTGAAGTCCCATAAAAAATAATGTACTAACGAGCACTTCAACACTTTCAAAAAGAAAGCCTATGGCTCCAGAGCACATAATTACAATTTCAGCGAATTTTATGATCTTAATGAGTTTATCTTTAGGATATTTATCGGCAACTTGTCCAGCCGTAGCTGAAAAGAGAAAAAAAGGCAGAATAAAAATGCCTCCACTTAAAGCGACAACTTGCTCAGCAGGTAATCCCAGTAAACTATAAGATTTAAAAGCGACAAGAATAACCAGAGCATTCTTATAAACGTTATCGTTAAACGCTCCAAAGAACTGAGTCCAAAAGGTTAGCCAAAATTTTCTACTAAATAATAAAGAGTCTTTTTTCATAGACTCTTATTCTAGTTCGAGTAACTCACATGGAAAAGGATTTTTTGTCGCTTCTGGGCTAAGCTCTGACAAGGTCTTGAGAATAGTAGCAATAGTCTCTCTATCAGCTTTTGAGCTTTTATTACGAGAACTTTTTGCCACAAATGCCGCAAATTTTGCACCCTCTTTAATCGCTCTCCAAAGACTTCTCAGACCAGTAACGTTTTGAACGTCAGGCAGTGCCTTATACTTCATTAAATAAAGATAGAAATCCTTAGCTCTTCCCTTTAAGAAGTCTACTGGAATAAGGGCTTTTATCGCCTCCTCGTAGACCACAAATGATGCACTAACCTCTTCTTCATCGAGGATATTATTATTATTCACATCAAAACGAGCAAAGGTTTGCTCGACTGCAAACATACCAGTGAAAAGAAGAAGCATCTCCCCTTCCGTATAAGGAACAGCTCTTCCATCATCAAAGTGCGTACATGATCTTGTAAAGCCCTCACTAATTTGTAAGTACTTATCAGCATCGACGTTTTCATCGTTTAAATAAGTGACAAGCCCTGGAAGATGATCAGCTAGTTTCACATCGTTTTGGCTCTGCTCAAGAAACTCCATAAAGTTCAATCGAAAGCACTCTGGCATAAAACGCGCGGGATTATTTGAATTCGGTTCAACATTTTCACAGACTTTACTAAAATATTCTTGCCCCATGGAAGCTGTATTCATTCCTCCCATAAGTTCGACAGCAAACTCAGTCATCTCACCGACCTCTATAAAGCCATCACCATTTGATTGAGATTGAAACATACTTGTCATGAGTGTGATCGTCTCAGCAGTATTGGCTTCTCTTTTTGCCGTTATCAAATCTTCAGCGACCAAAATTTTTCCATAGTCATCAAAAAGAGCTAAAATCGTCTCTTGAGTCATGCCCTCACCAGAGAGTTGTCGACTATCAACCGTTGATCTCAAGTTATTTTGAGCTTCAATTTTTTCTAATATCGGTTGAATAGCTTTTCTTTTCTCTCGCCTCGATAAGCTATCATCGTTATTGATCGCAATAATCTTTCTTTGCAAATCTGAAATATTTGATCCCACCATGCGTAGCATTTGACGAGCTTTTCCCGCATTAATTCTTCTCACCATATCTTCAATAAAGGAGATTTCAAGGATACCTAAAGGACTTCTTTTAATACTTCGACTAAATTTTGCGATAGGATCTCGCCCTTTAAAGAACATGTATTTTTTTACGATTCTGTTCATCGCTTTCATATAATCAGAGTCGTTTGGACCAATGTCCACAACATTTCTTAAATCTTCAGTGATTATCGAAGGTGAATCAAGTTGAGTTTTGTTCAAGCGGTATGTTTTATAAATAAAAACACCCTTTTCAAGATTTTTATTAAGAATATCGTCAAAAAGTTTATAAACTTCACTAGCAGAAAAGACTTCACTATTTGTTTCGAGAAGAACCTCTTTGGCCAAAAGAATTTCTTTTTTATAGCTAAACCATTTTAAAACTGATTCCGTTCCAAAAATGTCTATTGTATTAAAAATATCTTGGAAATTCATAATCGGTTCATCAGAACCTTGGTAGTATAAGTTTTTAACTAGAGAGCGAGCTCCAACACTTAGAGTCTCTATTATTTCTTCTTCTTCATTTTCACTGTGATCGATCTTATTTAGGTTAGACAGATCAAAAGTAACTTTCGCGATATCTGGCAACATTCTGGCCAGACGTCTAAGCTCTCTTGAATTAAGCATTTTTTCATCACCACCGAGAAACATTTTCTTAACATAGAGAAGCTTTGTAAGGTTTTTTAAAACTTTTTGAGTATCAGGATCTGTTTCAATTTTTTCAAAATTTCCCAAAAATGTATGGAAATCAATTTCGTTATTATTAACGACAGAGATATCGATAATGAGTGAGCCAACTTTACTTAAAGCTTGGAAGACCATCGCTTTTCTTTCATTGTGTTTTTGGTAAGTCACTCTATCTTTTGAAGAATAGTATTCAACAACTCTGTTATCAACAACAGTCTCATTTATTCCAATAAAAAGTTCAACTAACTTATCAACATTTCCTCTCTTTATATATTTTTTGTCATCACCAAGAACGAGTGAGTTCATTTCAAAAATGGCATCTAAGAGGTCAAAAATTGAAGGGTCGATATCTTGAATATTTTTTTTGATATAAAGTTTTAACTCAACTAAAGAGAGATTCCCTGGTCTAGCCGTTTTAACAACATCCATGAAGAGGTTTAAGTTTTCTTTAAGGCAAAGAAGATCACCTTTAATTTTTTCTTCAAATATTAGAGATAGAGCTTTCATGTTCATGTCACATTGAACAAACTGATTACGACTTTCAGTTTTACTCTTTTTCTTCATAAAAGCATCACCACAAGAGGCGAAAAGAGTGATGAATAATGTGAATGTAACAAGCCTTGTGCAGATACCAGGCATGGAAACTCCTTATAATTCGTTAAAAGATATACTTAAACGAACTATAAACAGTGTCATTGTTTACAAAGTCAGACCAATAAGAATCAGCATCATCATCAGAACCAATTATATTAGCTCCGGCTGAAATCACCATGTTCGGTCTGAACTGGTAGTTCGCTTTTAACATCGTTAATCGATCTTCCGTGAGCATGTCATATTTGTAATCAAATCCTAAAGCCAACTTCCTTGATAGCTTTGTACTTATATTTAAATTTACCGCTTGGTTCCACCTTGGATATTCAACAAGAGTATCCTCTGAAACGTCATATTCGCTGATACGGGCTACATAATTGAAAGACGCAGCAAAGTCTCTGTTACTGTATCTTGCTCCAGAACCAACGTATTCTTCAAACTTTTTATTTGGTTTTATACCCGTGTAGACAATTAAGGGCTCTGTATTATCAGGGTTATTGTCTGGATCAATTCTTAAGTAGTTTGCATAGAGTTCTACGTTCTTAATCGCTTTGAGAGCGTACTCAGCACCCGATACATTGTGATAGAAAAACTGTGGTGTAACATCTGCATTAACAATATCTTCTGCAGCATCAAAACTAACTTCAACTGAAAGTGAAAAGTTATTCTCAGGTTTTCTGATAAAAAATCCATTAAATTTATGATTTTGATTTTCAAAACCTAAGTTAACACCACCAGCGTATCTAAAAACGACATCGGCGATATCAGGCATTTCGACAGAGTAGAAAATATCTTTGTCGGGAACACCATCTGAGTTGGTATCAGCACCGGCATCCGGGGCTTTACACCACGCATTTTGACATTCAATTGTTCCATCACCTTCATTTATTTTTGTTCCAGGGTTTAACTCAGGAACATAGATTCCAGTTCCAAAGAAAGAAACTTTGAATCCAGAGTCGAAATTGAAATTAACAGTGGCTCCTGTCAGACCCTCTTGTCCTGGCTCAAATCCATCAAAGTTGATTCTATTATTGAGCTTACCAAAACCCCAAGTTGAGTCTAGGGAACTCCATGGAAGAATTTTTCTTCCAGCATAAACTTCACTATTTTGACCTAGACGAAATTTTACATATGTTTCAGGCAATGAAAATTGCAATTGTTCTTGATCGTTAATTCGCGATTTAAATTCATATTTTTGCTCAAGGTCTCCACCATTTTTTGAATTATAGCTTAGATCGACTTCTCCAAAATATTTATTCCCGACGACTTCACCAACATCATCCATCCACTGATTGGTTTGAAAAAGAACTGATCCTTTGAAACCATTGTCTTTAGAAGGAATTTGATTTGGTGTATCGAGTCTGAGGGTGCTTCTATTTGATAAAGATGCCTGAGTGAAAGTCGAAGCCAAGAGACAACCAACAATTGTCGTGTTCTTAACTACTTTGAATGTTTTAATCGAAAAATAATTCAACATAACCTCTTTTTTGGAATTCTGTATTGACTAATATTTTAACAGAATTCCAGCTCATGCACTTCAGCGGAAAATTTACCCTTTTACAGTTTAACATTTACTTGACTAAATTAATTACAATAGTAGCACGCTGCGCAACAATTATCTATCAATATTTTTGACACCTCATAAGTTCCTGAAAATACAGGTATGGTATCAGTTTTCAGCTGCCAATCCACTTAACAAATGTACAGAATGTAAGAACCTGTTTGTTGCCAACCACAAAGGTTCTTGAAATGATCTCTCTACTTTTATGTTCATTAACCAAAGGATTGAAAATGATGAATAAAGTAATAGGGCTTTTATGCCTGACAATTGCTATCAACTTACATGCAACCGATATCAGATTCGATAAAACCAAAGCATTTATTAAAGTTAAAAAAGGCGAGACACTTCCAAGTTCTAACTTTATCAAAAGCTCTAAGCATTTGTTTGGCCAAAACTATCTGGTCGAAACTCAAGATGTCTTAAAACTTGAAGCCGATCTCAAAGGTGACAGATCTATTGATCGAATCGAAAGAAACTATTACGCTGAAAAAGATGCTCTACCAAAAATGGAGCAAACGAAGTCAGATGAAACTAACTTTTACTTTGGGGCTTTTAATGACCCTAAAGCTGGGCAGGTTTGGTCTTTTCTTGATGATTCCGACAATGGGATCTCTATTAACAAATCCTACCTCTCACCGCTTAATACAATAAAAGAAGAAGTCATTGTGGCGGTCGTTGACACTGGTGTCGATTACAAGCATGAAGACCTCGCTGACAGTATGTGGAAAAACCAAGGTGAAATCGAAGGCAATGGAATTGATGACGACAATAATGGTTACGTCGATGATATTTTTGGAATTGATCCCCTAAGTGGTGACACTGATCCGATGGCAAGCCATGCCCATGGAACCCATGTCGCTGGTACTATTGCAGCCAAGCAAAATAATAATATTGGTATTGCAGGAATTGCATCGACGGCAAAAATTATGGCCATTAGAACAGTTCCTGATAGCTCAGATGAAACCGACGCTGATGTTGTTGAATCTTTTCTCTACGCTGGAAAAAATGGAGCAAAAATTCTCAACTGCTCATTTGGTAAAAAACACAACGAAGGCGGCATGATTGTCAATGAGACCATCGACTTCATAGGCAATGAGTACGGCGCTTTAGTTGTGGCAGCGGCTGGGAATGATTATAAAAAAGATATTGATAAAAACCTTGTTTATCCCGCATCATTTCAAAGTAACCATTTAATGGTTGTTGCATCCACAACAAAAAGAGGAAGGCTTTCTAGCTTTTCAAATGTTGGAGTAAAGAACGTTGATGTCGCGGCACCAGGTTCTTCAATCTACTCAACAGTTCCAGGAAACTCATACTCAAGTATGTCTGGAACAAGTATGGCCAGCCCTACTGCAGCTGGAGTCGCTGCCGAGCTTCTGAGTAACTTCCCAGAACTCAATGGTGAATCCATTAAAAAAATTCTTATAAGCTCAGTCACTAAGGTGAGAAAGTTTGATCTCTACATGGCTTCAGGCGGAAGGGTGGATCTTTACAAGGCCCTTCAATACACATTAGAAAATTACATAGATTTAATTCAAGACCAAAATCAAAAATAAAAATTAAGCGGGACTTGTTCCCGCTTTTTTTATCTCTCCTACTTTATCTAAAAGAGCAGCTTCCAAAGTTTCCATTATTTGTTCTTCAGTCTCAGAAACCTCGTGGTCATATCCATAAACGTGAAGAAATCCATGAATAAAAAGATGAATAAACTCTTCAAAGTAGCTGATTTTAAATTCTTGAGCTTGGCTTTCACAAACCGACTTACAGATAAGAATATCCCCAAGTTCAATTTGTGGAAGAAAGTCCTCATAGATTCCGTCTCTCATACTCTCTTGCATTGGAAAAGAGAGAACATCCGTGACTTTGGCCTTACTTCTGTGCTCTGAATTAATATCAATAATCTCTTCATCACTACAAAGAGATACATTGAGAACAAGAGGCTTTTTCTCATGGTAGAAATGTTGGTCAATAGCACAAGCCCCAAAGCCTAACCATTTTTGGTAGCTCTCAAGCTCATTGGAGCCTACAAGACTATCAGTATAGTAAAAAACAATATTAACTTTACCGCTTTGAATCTCAAGATCATGCTTTTCCATTCACTTCCTTTTTATGATAATCTCTATCTAACACACTTGGAGTCTAAATGGAATATCCGCAAATTAAAAGAGTTATAGAAGTTGTCAAAAAATTGAGAGATCCTGAATCAGGATGCCCGTGGGATCTTAAACAAGACCATAAAAGTCTCATGAAATACCTTATTGAAGAGTCTTATGAATACAAACATGCTGTTGAAAGCCAGGATGTAGCAGAAATGGAGGAAGAGCTTGGAGACGTTTTCTTTCAGGTCCTTCTACACTCCCAAATAGCCTCAGAGAAAAATCACTTTAACTTGGAGACGGTTAGTAAAAAACTTGCTGATAAAATGATCTATCGCCATCCCCATGTTTTTGCACCTGACTCGAAAAAGATCTCAAGTGAACAGGTTATTGAAAATTGGGAGAAGCTCAAAAAAGAAGAAAAATCTGGAAAACCAACGTCATTTTTTAAACCTGAAGACCTTGCCATGCCTGCTCTTATGAGTGCTCAGAAGATTGGAAAAAAAAGTGCGAAAGTTAATTTTGACTGGGACAACCATCAACAAGTTATGGATAAAGTTCAAGAAGAATGGGATGAGGTCAAAGCTGAGCTTTACGATATTGAAAATAATAAAGAAAGAATAAAAGATGAGATTGGTGATCTTTTATTTAGTGTGACTCAACTGGCAAGACATCTCGATATCGATGCCGAAGAGGCCCTAAGGGCCTCTAATAAAAAATTTATCAAGCGATTTTCAAGCCTGGATTCCCTCATTAAAGATGATCAAAAAGATATCCTTAAATTAAGTGTTCCAGAGCTTGAAGAGTATTGGGCGCTGGTTAAAAAGAAACTAAAGGAGTCCGGCCCTTCTTAAGAGAGGATCGACATTGGGCTCCTTTCCTCTGAAGGCAATATAGAGCTCCATTGGATGAACACTTCCACCTTTTTCTAAAATGTTTTCCTTAAATTTCTTTGCAACCTCTTTATCAAAGATGCTCTTTTCTTTGAAAGCTTCAAAGGCGTCTGCATCTAAAACTTCAGCCCATTTATAGGAATAGTAGCCTGAAGAGTATCCTCCATGAGGAAAAATATGACCAAATGAGGCCAACATACTTTTTTCAATATCATCTTCATCAGTAAATTTAAATTCTTCGAAAACCTCTTTTTCAAAAGAAGCAAGATCAGTGATCTCTTTTGGATCAAGAGTGTGAAGCTTCATATCTAAAGTTGCGAATGAAACTTGTCTCATCGTCGCGTAACCTTCTTGAAAAGTTGAAGATTTTTTAATTTTTTCAATGATGTCTTCGGGAATCGTCTCCCCTGTCTCAAAATGCTTAGCAAAGAGATCGAGACATTCTTTTTCTTTCACCCAATTTTCCATAATTTGAGAAGGAAGCTCTACAAAGTCCCAAAGAACATTCGTTCCCCCGATACTCTTGTAATGACATTTTGACAGAAGACCGTGTAATCCGTGACCGAACTCATGAAACAATGTCTCGACCTCATTCAAAGTTAAAAGCGAAGGCTTAGTCTCTGTAGGCTTTGTAAAATTACAAGTATTGTGAATCTGAGGAGTACCAAGTTTTCCAAACATCATTCCTTGAGGAACAGTATCTGACATCCAAGCCCCTGGTCTTTTTTCTTCTCTTGGGTGAAAGTCACAATAAAAAAGTCCTATGAACGAGCTGTCTTTATTAAAAACTTCAAAAGTTTTCACATCTTTATGCCAAGTCGGAAGATCATTTACTTGTTTAAACTCGATGTCAAAAAGGTTCTCAGCAATCTTAAAAACTCCATCAATAACATTTTCAAGTTTTAAGTAAGGTCTAAGAATTTCATCATCAATATCTAATTTTCTCTTTTTTAGAATCCGAGTGTAAAAAGCTAAATCCCAAGAAAAAAGATCATCATTCCCTTCTAACTCTCTTTTTAATTCTTTTAACTCTTTAACCTCCTCATCTGAGGCTGGCTTCGCTTTTGATTTTATATTCTCTAAGAAATCTATTACGGTTTTTGGATCTTTGGCCATTCGCTCTTCTAAAATAAAGTGAGCGTGGGTTTCATAACCTAATAACGTCGCTCTTTTTCTTTTCAGTTCAAGCATTCGTTTTACATTCTTTGTATTATCAAACTCTCCGCCAAAAGCGACTGTTTGCTTAGCAGTGGACATCACTTTTCTCAACTGGGCATTTTTACAGTTTTGCATAAAAGGTAAATAGCTTGGAAAATGAAGCGTAAAGATCCAAGCCCCTTCCTTCCCCTTTTCTTTCGCTAAATTTGCCGCTGCCTCAACAGCGTTGTCAGGAATCCCCACAATGTCTTCTTTTTTGTCGATAACAAGATGAAAAGCATTCGTCCCTTTTCTTACATTTTCAGTGAACTTAACTTCAAGAGCTGACATCTCTTCATCAATAGATCGGATTACTTCTTTGTCTTCGTTTGAAAGCTTTGCTCCGTTTCGAACAAATGATTTATTCGTTTTATCTAAAAGCATTTTCTGTTCATTGGACAATCTTGCCAGATCAACACTTTCTTTAACTTCTTTCACCTTTGCATACAGATCTTGATCAAGGGAAATATTATTATAATACTTAGTTAAAATCGAATTAAACTCTTCAGATACCTTCTCAATATCTTCCGTACAGTGAGCTGAATAGAGCCCAAAAAAGATTCCGGAAACATATCCGACATAATCATCGGCAAATTCTATTCCTTCAATGGTGTTTTCAAAACTTGCGGGTTTATTTTTAACGTCATCTAAGTTCTTATTTGCTCTTTCAATAGCCTCTTTGATAGCGGGAAGAAAGTGTTCACCTTTAATTTTATCGTAAGGGACAGCTCCGTGTCGTAGAGTAGATTCTTGTAATAGAGGATTCATTTTTATCTCCTTTAGTTATTGAGGTGAAAGTTTTTTGTTTTTTGTTCTTTAAATAGAAAATAGATGCACACAATCCAAAGACCCAAGCAAGCGATTTGAATTGTATTGAGATAGTTTACATTGGTGACCAGAAAAAAGCTCATCACAAAAGAGATGATCGCTTTGGCCAATCTATAAACAAACATATCAGTTATATATTTTGCTCCGTATTTTTGAAGCTTTGATAGAGGATGATACATAACCTCTTTTGAGGCAGAAAATAGTGAGTAATCACAAGCTTTCAAGAGAATGAAGACACCTGCCACAACATACAAAGAACCAGCTCCAAGACCCAATCCACCTAAAATAAGAAGAAGATAGAGAAAAGGAATAAAGTAGAAAACGTATTTAATAGGAACTCTCACTAAGGCATAAGGGATGACAATCAATTGAAAAAAAAGTGTTCCAAGGTTTGTGTAAGAAAAGATTCTTCCCAGATAAGCCGTCCTCAAATCCTTTGTTTGAACCACTTGTTCAAAAACGATATTAAACTGCAAATCAGCTATATAAATGACAACTTGAGTCAGAGCAACAATTGAAGCGATAAGAACAACATACTTCCCTATTCCCTTTACTGACTTTAGGGGGGATTTCTCCTCCACTTTCTTTTTCTCTTCCACATTTGCATTTCGTGTTTGATAAAAACAAATAAGGGCGCAAAAAATAAGAAGTAACGAAAAATAGAAAACGCTATTTGTTCCGTAACCCATGGCAAGCTGTGATGTCATCTGTCCACCGAGAACACCTCCAATACTTCCAGCTGCCCCTAGTGGCCCGTAAAGCCTCTTGAGTTGCTCCATAGAAAAATAGGAATTTGAAAATGCCAGACAAAGATGAATGAGAAGAACGATATAAATCTCTTTAGTCGCAAATAATCCATAAGCCATGGGCTTTATTCCAATACTGTGGAAGTGATGAAAGCCTAAAAGAGCACCAATGGTGATTGCTCCTAAGAGAAGGTATAATTTATGTACGCCAATTTTTGCTTGAATTTTACTCGATACGAAGATGATAAGAATTAAAGCGATAATTGAGATAAAGGTCGCAAAAGAATAATCATTTGAAGAATAAGATTCATAAAAGATTGCCCCAGTGGAAGCTCTCACAAAGGGATAACTAAAAATGGCAAAGAAATAGGTTAAAAATATAAAGAGTCCGTTTTTTTTAAAATCTTTGGGAAGATCTTTTACGAAATCAAAATAGTTTTTCATGACTCAAGATACTTGTCACCAGTTTGTGCTTCTGTGAAGTCTTCGTGTGTTTTGAACTCATCAAGAGGAAGATCTGTAGATATTTTTAATTTTTTGGGATTCTCTGTTGCGACTTTCATAAACTGAAAAAACTTTTCACGAGTCTCATTGCTTAATAAGTGTTCCATCAAACAAGAATCATTATGAGCTATTGAATCCTCTACTCCGAGAACATCTTTAAAGAAATAATAAAGTAGAGTTCTCGAGGATAAGATGGAATGCACTTCCTCATGTCCACGCTCTGAAAGAGAGAGGAACTTGCTATCATCTTCGACAACAAGATCTTTTTTTCTAAGATTATTTAAGGCCGTTGAAACACTACCTTTTGTTAATCCCATATCCTTGGCGATATCTGTCACTCGCGCATAACCCTTGCTCTCTTTCAACTTATGAATTGTCAGAAGATAATGGGCCATCGAGTGAGTGAGATCACTATCTGAAGTGTGTTGAATACTGCTCTTTTTTTCCATGGCTAAGAGTATCGACTTTTAAATAATCTATCAATTGATAAATATTGTTTGCACTTAACTCCACATACGCTGATCGCTCCGGTACGTATAAGTTACCGTTTTTACTTAAAATTAGGTCTTGGTGACAATTTAACCTCCTAGAATCTCTTCTTCCCCGTGGTAAAATAGGTAAAACCAGCTAGAAAAGGCAAAAATATGAAGCGTTCACTTATTTTCATTTTAATTCTTACCTTCTCGGGGACATTGCTTGGGCAAACATCAATTTATGATGAAACCAACGACTTGAGTGAAGCTGACGAGGCAAACTCTGAGCACTATGTTCACGGAGGTCTTGCGGAAAAAGAATATATGAAAAAATGTGTTGGCGAAGATGGAGTCGCAATCGATCAAAAGTGTATGGAATCCAACAAAGCCTTTGAAGAGAGCGATAAATTTATGGCCGGCTTAGAAGACTGGATGCCAATGGTATCTCAGGCCTATTCAATGTTTGCTCTCATCCCCGGAATGAACAAGGTCCCCTACAGTAAAAAACAAGACGGACACACTCTTTACAAAGGAGAGGGTGACAAAGCGTATGCCGAAAAAGATGGAAAGTACTATAAGGTTTCAGAAGGTAAAATTTCGCAAGAGACAGCTATTGATGGCGGAGGGAAACCAGAAGACGCTAAAAGAGATACAAAAGAAGGAACGGATTTTTGTGGCTATATTCCCATGGTGACAGAGACGGCTGCAACTTTCTCGGCACAATCAAACAACCAACAAATTGAAGCCAATGCTCAAGCTCAAACGGGCTCAACAGCAGCCCAAGCTGATGCCTTCTACGCCATGGCAGATGTGCAGAAAAATTTGCGCCAATCATCTCAAATGCAAGCGATTGGATGGGGATCAACAGCCGCCTGCTATACGACTCTAATGCTCACAGGCACGATGGCTCCAAAAGCGAATCCCATTGTTAAAGCCAGTGCAGCCACACTTCTTGGAACCTACTATTTAAAGAAAGCCATGGCCCATAATGAAAGAAAGAAAGCTTATGAAAAGCTCGCCGAGGGCTTCCCAAAAGCTGGCCAGTGTAACCCCTATACGCGTACAACTTGTTTTTGTATGGAAAAAACATCACAGGCTTCAGACCCAACTAATTACCAACGTTTCTGTGTTCCAAAAGACTTACATTCTGCTGCACCAAATGCCGTCAGTTGCGTCACACAAGACTTTAAGCCCGACCCTGCTTGTTCTTGTAAAGCAAAAGGAACCTGTGTCCAAGCTAGAATAGCATCGATCGGTGCACAGATTGGATTAACACCAACAACGATGAGCGGTCAGTTTCAGGCGATTAAACCTTTTGGATCTGGGTTTCTAGGTTCTGACTTTGATGGATCGGCACAAAAAAATCTAGCATTCGCTAAAAAAGGAATTGCTAAAATCCCGACAACAAAAGTGAACTTTACTGATGATAAACAAAAAGATTTAACGAAAAAATTAATTGGTGCGGGACTCCCGAAGTTTGGTGCCGCAAATTTGGCGGTAGCCAAAGGCTCAAACCCTCTACCGTCAAGCTTTAGCAGAGGCTATACTCCAAGCCGTTCATATTCGAAAAGTAAGCCATCATCAAATGTCTCTTCGGATACCCCAAGATTCAAAAGAGGTGGTGACGTCAACGGATCATCAAAAAGAAGATCATCTCGAAGCAGGTCGAGAAGATCTCGTGGCGGCGGTGGTGCAAAAGCTATTGAGATTCAAGACTTTGCTTCTCAGGCACAGAAAAGAGCAATGGAGCGAGCGATCACGACAGATAAATCAAAACCCATTTTTGATATTATTACCTATCGCTACAAAACCAGTGCTTGGCGTGAATTTAGAGAACAAATTCAAAAAGAGATGAAAGAGGTTAAAGAGTAAAATATTTTTTTACATTATCCACATATTCTTTTTTACGCATACCAAGAAGAACGATATCGGCACCAAATGTGAAATACTTTTCAATGGCCATCAGGGAGAGATTCTTATCACTTTCAAAAAGTAGCCCCTGATTGATAGCTGTTTGCTTAAAGCTCTCTGCTCTTTTATCCATATTTTTTTCAGCGTATTCTTTTGCCAATTCATACAGTTCATAAAAAGGCTGGCTCTCTTCTTGAGTGAGATCTTTTCCCCAAATAGAGGCGACAAAAGGGAAGAAATGAGAAAAGAAAATTTGATCAACAGCATCTTTTGAATTTTGTTTGTACCAAAGTGTACTTATTTGTTTAAAGAGTGGAATCTCATAAATCGTCTCATCGCCTTGTTCTTTTTCTTTTTCCCAAAGCTTGTGAATGGATTGAGTCTTTTCAATAAAAGTCTCTTCAGCGAAAGCCTCAGTCAACTCATCACGCGTTTCATAATTAGCAAGACGAAGAAGTCCATTATCCAAAAAGGCATTGAGAGGTCTGTTTACAATCGTCTTGAGACCATAGTGATTCGCCCTCTCAAAAAGATGATCTCCATCGAACTGTCTTTCAAGTGAGCCCATTTCAATGAGGTTAAGAGGAAACTGTATATACTTAAAATGATGATTTCTATCTTTGAGCTGGGACATCACTTTATCAATGTCAGTCGATTCATGATCAGCTTTGGGGTCAACAAAAGTATTGGAACTGATTCCATAAGACTTTATCTTTCCCTCTTGAACTTTTTCTTCTAAAAACTCAAAAGCTTTCTTTATTCTTAGGTAGTATTCTTTCTTAGAAGAACCTTCTGTTTTTAAATAGTATTCAGGGTTATGGAGAAGATAAACATCAATACAATCAACGCCAAGACTTTTTAAAGACTTTGAGAGTTGGTTCTCTAAAAAATCAGGATGAATAGAATGCATTAATCCCTCATTGATAACAACCAGTTCTTCTGAGTACTTTTCAGAAAGTTCATCAATAGCATCACCTTGAATATACCCAGCTTTTGAAATAAGTAATGGCCGTTTTTTAGTCTCAGCGAGAACTTTACCTATCAGAAGCTCCGAGTCTCCCCCAGTGTAGTTTCTCGACGTATCGATAACATCACAGCCTAGCTCCAAGGCATGTTTAAGTGCTTCATAGTGAGTCTCAGACTTTATGCTGCATCTATATGTTCCAAATCCAAGTTTTGCCATCATTACCCTTCTTTAAGCTCTATCTAAAATATCTATTCTCTTTTGGTGTCTTCCACCTTCGAACTGCGTCGAAAGCCAAGTCTTTGTCATTTGTTCAATTTCTTGGAAACTATTTCTTCTCGCTCCAAAACAGATGATATTGGCGTTGTTGTGAAGCTTTGCCATTTTTGCATCTTCAACATCCCTGCAAAGAGCTCCCCTGATACCTTTAACCCGGTTCACGGCCATTGAGATTCCAATCCCTGAACCACAAAGAGCAACACCTATAGCATTGTTTTTTAAAACCTCTTGGGCCAGATGCAGTCCAAAGTCAGAGTAATTTACGCTTTCAGCGGAATTAGTTCCTAGGTCGATAACCTCAAACTGCTCTTTGAGAATAACTTTAAGCTTCTCTTTTTCTTCAAAGGCTGCATGATCGCAGGCGATAAAAAGTTTTTCCATTATAATCTCCAAATATTAAGTAAAGTATAACATATTCAAATAAAAAAGCCCCTGAATCAGGGGCCCATTTTATAGAAGAATTTTAAAATCTTAGTATCTGTAATGCTCAGGTTTGTATGGTCCTTCAACTTTTACATCAATATAAGATGCTTGATCGTCAGAGAGAGTTTCAAGTTCAACACCAATCTTTTCAAGGTGAAGTCTTGCAACTTTTTCATCTAAGTGTTTTGGAAGCATATAAACTTGGTTCTCATATTTATCAACATTATTCCAAAGCTCAAGTTGAGCAAGAACTTGGTTACAAAATGAGTTACTCATAACAAATGATGGGTGACCTGTTGCACATCCAAGGTTTACTAATCGACCTTCAGCTAAAAGAATAATATCTTTTCCATTGATGTTATAAAGATCAACCTGAGGCTTGATTTCAACTTTAGAATCTCCGTGCTTAGCATTTAGCCAACCGACGTCAATCTCGTTGTCAAAGTGACCGATATTACAAACGATCGCCTTGTCTTTCATCTTTTCAAAGTGCTCACCACGGATGATGTCTTTGTTTCCAGTTGTTGTTACAAAGATATCCCCTTCACCAATAACTGTATTAAGTTTTTTAACTTCAAAACCATCCATTGCCGCTTGAAGAGCACAAATTGGATCGATTTCTGTCACGATAACTCTCGCTCCACTTCCTCTTAAAGAAGCAGCTGATCCCTTACCAACATCTCCATAACCACAAACAACCGCACATTTACCTGCGATCATAACATCTGTTGCACGTCTGATTGCATCAACACATGATTCTTTACATCCGTACTTATTATCAAATTTTGATTTAGTTACTGAATCGTTAACATTGATTGCTGGCATTGGAAGAGTACCTTTCTTTACTCTTTCATATAGTCTATGAACACCTGTAGTCGTTTCCTCAGAAAGACCTTTGATAGCATCAACATATTGAGGAAATCTATCTAGTACCATATTAGTAAGGTCTCCACCGTCATCAAGGATGAGGTTAAGGGGCTTACCATCTTTAAAGTTATTAATTGTCTGCTCAATACACCAGTCAAATTCTTGCTCATTCATTCCCTTCCAAGCAAATACTGGAACACCAGCAGCAGCAATAGCAGCAGCAGCGTGATCTTGAGTTGAAAAGATATTACAGCTTGACCAAGTAACATCAGCACCAAGCTCAACAAGAGTTTCGATAAGAACAGCCGTCTGAATAGTCATATGAAGACAACCAGCGATATTTGCACCTTTAAGTGGCTTGCTCGCTCCAAATTCTTCACGAATGGCCATAAGTCCAGGCATCTCAGCTTCCGCCAATCTGATCTCTTTTCTTCCCCAATCTGCTAGGGCGATATCTTTTACTTTGTAGTTTGTAGACATGATTGTTCCTCACTTTGTCGAATGATTAATGTATTTATCGTAAACACTCTACCTATTCTCCCCGTGATCGTAAACGCTTAAAAAGATGTAAAAAGTATAAATTTAGAGACAAATGCTCTGCAAAAAGTTAAAACCCACCACATCTAAAGGAATCATTTATGAGAAGTACCACTGAAAAATTTAAAAACGCTTTTTTTGCATCTTGTCCAACAGGACTTGAGTCCATCCTCGTTCAAGAAATTAAAGACTTAGGGGCCAAAGAAGTAATATTAACCAAAGGTGGTGCCCATTTTGAATCATTCCCAGAAATTGCTATCAAAGTGATTATGTTCAGCGGTGTTGCCAGTAGAGTTTATAAAAAGATTTATGGCTTTGAGATCAAGGTCGAAAAAGACATTTACTACAATGCAAAAGAGATAAAATGGAAAGGTATTTTCAATCTTGATCAAACTTTCAGAATAAACACCATTCAAGGTAAGTCACCAGAGGGCACCAAGAGAAGTAAGTTTGAAAACAGTATGTATCTTGGACAGCTTCTAAAAGATGCTATTGCAGACCGTTTTAGGGAAGACACAAAAGAGAGACCATATGTTGATAAAGTCTCCCCTGATATGAGTTTTCTGATGAGAGTGGAGCCCAATGATAATCCGCACTCTCAAAAAGAAAACGTAACGATCTTAATTGATATGTGTGGAAACGCGATTAGTAATCGTGGCTATAGAGTAAAGTCTTTCTCTGCACCACTTCGTGAGAATTTAGCTCATGGTATTTTAAAACTCGCAGGCTACGATGGATCACAGACTCTCGTTGATGGAATGTGTGGTTCTGGAACATTTTTAGCTGAAGCGGCGATGATTAAATACAAACTTCCACCATGTTTTATTCATCTGCAAAATCATAAAGAGTTTGATGATGAACTCCCTTGGGCATTTTTAGATCACAATTATTATACGAAAGATAAGTACTTAAAAGAAAACACTGAAAAGCTTATTGCTGAAACTCAAAAAGATATTGAAGAAAAGCTTTTAACCATCAAGCCTGAGGGTCTTTATGGTTTTGATATCGATGACAGTGCACTCGATATTGCAACTTACAATTTGAAAGTCGCGAATATACTCGAAGCCATTACACTTGAGTGTGCGGATGCTGCAAAAATTTCAAAGCCAAATGAAGACGGTGGTATTTTTGTGGCCAATCCTCCTTACGGAGAAAGACTTGGTGAAGAAGAAGAGCTGGGTGAGCTTTACCACGAAGTTGGAGAAAATTTAAAAAATAATTTTAAGGACTACAAAGCCTATATTCTTACAGGTAACCTTCCACTTTTAAAGAAAATCTCTCTTAGAACTTCTAAGAAAGAAATTCTTTTTAATGGAAATATCGAGTCTAGATTAGCCGAATACTTATTGTATTAAGACTTTTTGTCTTCCGCTTCACGCTTAGCGATTTTTTCATCTATTTTCATCGCAAGCTTTGGGCTTGAAAACTGCATAAGAGCTTTCTTATTTGCAATCTTTTCGTAATGCTTGTCTGATCGACTAAAGAAATACCCACCTACATCAGAATCTTTAAGAAAAATGGTATGACCTTTGCCACCAAATTTTCGGATAACAAAATCTGAATCGAGAAGAAGAATCTCTCTGACCATAAAGTTTTTGGCCACATACATAATAATTGTATAGTCACTCATATCCACTAGAGATTTTTTGAGTTTTACACCTTTGGGACTTGTCGTATTTTGCCAATGAATTTTGACTTCAACTTTTTTACCTTCATTAGAATAAAAATCAAAACCTCTTTGAGAACTTGATTTAATTTGGCGAAGACCTAAAATTGTTTTGGCGTACCACTCTCCTAATTGAATAGGAAGATTCTTGCCATTAACTAGAACCTTATGGTCTTTCATGATCTGGTAGACTTGGTTGACGATTTCAACAGCTTTAAAGATATCCTCTGTGTCCGGAAGGTGCACAATACCAATGGACTTATGAATTTTGCTATCAATCTTTTTGTTGAAACATTTCTCATACCATTGATCAAATTCTTTTAAGTTAAGAAAATCGAGAGAGCTGTAGACGTAGCCTTCAGCTTGAAGATTTTCTACCGTTTTAATCTTTTCGTTTTGTTTTGATAAAGCGCTTAGAGGAATAAAGACCTCATCGCTTTCGCCTCGAACATAAATTTCATCCTTCCAAAAGTCAGAACTTCCATGACTTTCAGACGAAAATTTATTCGCCGCTTCGTTAATAAAATTTTTCAAAAATGCCTCAGTATAGTTTTAAATTAAATACTCTTTAGCTTACCATTATTTTAATTTTATTTTAAGAAGGATGTTTGAAAAAGAGACCGATGAATCCGATCAAGAACCCTCCCTAAAGAATAGGGAGGGCATTGAGCTTGTTTTATATTTTAAATTTAGTCATATCTTCGTCAAAAGATGTAATGGCCTTGGCCAAAGAAACCGACTGAACCAGGTACTGTGAACAATAAATTTTAAAGTCGACAATTTTACTTTCTAAAAAGTCTTTTTCATCTTGAGACTCAGCTTGTTCCATTTTTTCACCTGCAATTGATGCTGACTCCATAAGTCTCCATGCAACGACGATATGGGCAGAGAGGTTTAAGAAGTCCATACAGTTTTGAAGAACCATATTCATCTCATCATTTTTTGCTTTTTTGGCTATAAATCCCATCGCATCTTGAGCTGCGGCTAGCGCCTTAGAGAAAATTCCTCTTTCAAAGGCAAAATCATCAGACAGATTATTAGATGTCTTAAAGATAATATCTGTAAGTTCCCTTAAAGCTTGTCCTTTGTCTCTTAAGATTTTTCTTGTTACAAAGTCAATCGCTTGAATTCCATTCGTTCCCTCATAGAGTGAAGCGATCTTTGTATCTCTAGCAAACTGCTCAATCCCGTATTCGGCACAGTAACCATAACCACCATGACATTGAATGGCATCAACAGTTACTTTGAATCCTTCGTCAGATCCAAATGATTTACAAATGGGGACAAGAAGACCAATGATGCTATGATACTTCTCATCGTCGTGAGCGAGATCAAAAAGATTAGAGGTATAAAGAGTTAATGACCTCAGTCCTCTACTCATGGCCCTCATTTTTAAGATCATTCTTTTAACATCTGGAAGATTAATAATTTCAGTTCCAAATTGAGTTCTTTCACTGACGTATTGCTTTGTTAGTTCATAAACTAAGTTAGCTTGAGACTCCCCTTGAACACCAACATCAAGTCTCGCCTCATTCATCATGATAAACATATTGGCCATCCCTTGGAACTCTTCTCCAATGAGGTAACCTTCACAGTTATCATTATCACCAAAGTTCATTACACAAGTCGCACTAGCATGGATTCCCATTTTATGCTCAATCCCTGAACACCTAACATCATTAGAGTCTCCAAGGCTTCCGTCGTCATTTACTTTATGTCTTGGCACAACAAAAAGTGAAATTCCTTTTGGTCCTGGTTTACCTTCCGGTGTTCTTGCAAGAACCATATGGATATTATTTTCATAAAGATCACTCTCTCCACTGGAGATAAAGATCTTTGTTCCTTTTAATTTATACCAACCCTCTTTACCATCGATTGGTTTCGCTGTTGTGTTAAGACTCCCAACATCACTTCCGGCTCCGGCTTCAGTAAGACACATCGTGCCTCCCCAAGTCCCTGCCATGATTGGAGCGATAAAGGTGTTCTTTACATAATCATCACCCACGAGTCTTAAAACGTTGAGCGCGCCTTTAGTTAAACCAGGGTACATTGACCATCCACAATTTGCTCCCGCAGAAAGTGAAAGACATGCCGTGCTTAGTGCTTCAGGAACTGGTGATCCACCAATATCTTCCGGTTGCCCGAGTGCGAACCATCCCATTTCATAAAATTGTTTTGTTACTGAGTGAAGACATTCTGGAACAACGACACCTTTATCCGTGAGTTTCACGCCTTCTTCATCAGAAGGTTGTCTCGTTGGATAAATAACGTTTTCAACGAACTTATCAAACTCTTTAAGGATCTCTTTAACGCTGGCTTCATCAAAACCGTATTTTTTATGATCCGTTACTTTTAGAACATCTAAAAGGTTAAATAAAATATCTCTTTGGTCTGTTTTGTAAGCGGCCACTGTGGTCCTCCTGATAAAAAATTACTTCCATAGGATAACCGAAAATGGGATTTATTTAAATAAGAAAGGGCCAGACATCAATCTGACCCTTATTTGGTTGACTCTATTTGTTTACTATTTATTGTGCTCCAGTAACATAGGTATTTCCAACTTTTACCAGATACCCAATGCCCTGTTGATCTTGGATAAAGATTGGATTTGCCGCTACTGGGAATGCATCTGATACAATACTATATCTTTTCATTTGCCCATTACCAGCGTAACAAGCTATTTGATTTCCTCTAACTGAACTTTGCTGTCCTTGGCTTGCTCCATCAAAAATTTGAGTTGAGATTGTGATCTCACTCACTTCGACGTGTGCACAAGTATTATCAATAGTTAACATCTCACGGTAATCTTTAGAACTTCTATTTAATTCAGTTGCTACCCCACCGTCGTAAGTAAAGCCGTAGTAATTTGAGCCAGTTGCCTGAGTTACATTGGCAGAGTTTTGTGTCGCTGAATTTACTCTTAGAGCTCTCATACGAAGTTCCAGAACTTGTGTTCCAGTTTACTTCAAGGAAACCTAAGATAGTCGTGCTTCCCCCACCTGAGTTTGAAGAATATCTCGAACCTGCGTGTAGAATCTCAGAATTTTGGCTAATTCCACTGCTGAAGGCGATTGAGTTACAATCTATTTTTTACTTCTTCGATACTTCCAAAAACTGTACCGCCGCCGTTGACGACTCCGTCAATTGAAACGTTTCCAGATGAGCTTGAAGACTTCCCTCCAGAGCTATTGTCACTACCACATGATGTGGCCATAAATGCTGCCAACATTAAGACTGGCATTGATTTTAAAATTTTCATAAAGACCTCTCTCTCTTTAAAATTAAAAATTAGTACCTTTTACCTTTCAAGACCTGTGCCAACACCACATGACTAAATAATAGATAGTTAAAGAGCCCAAACTGTTTAAACTTTTGACACTGTGTAAATCGATGTACAATTTTTTACAAAAGAATTACGATAACCAAAAAAGGAAATCCCTATGGAAATGAACCAATATATAGACCACACCATCCTAAAACCAGACGCCGTCGCCGCTGATATTGAGAAAATTTGTCACGAAGCGATTAAGTATAATTTCAAAGCTGTCTGTATAAATGCCTATTACGTGCCTCTTGCAGTGAAATTATTAAAAGATGAAAGTCCTCTTGTTTGTACAGTGGTCGGCTTTCCTTTAGGGGCGAGTCCCACGGCAACGAAACTTAAAGAAGCCAGTGACGCTTTAGTCGCAGGAGCCGATGAGATCGATATGGTTATTAATATTGGAGCTCTTAAAGATCAGGATTATGACTATGTTTTTGAAGACATCAATGCTTTGAGTGAACTCTGCCATAAAACACAAAAGACTCTCAAAGTGATTATTGAGACTTTTCTTTTAACTGATGATCAAATCGTTAAGGTTTGTGAACTCGCCAAAAAAGCTAAGGTCGATTTTGTTAAAACCTCTACTGGTTTTTCAGGAGGCGGAGCAAACGTGGAAGACATAAGGCTGATGAAGCAAACAGTGGGTCCTGGAATAATGGTTAAGGCCTCTGGTGGTGTTCGTGACTTAGCTTCTGCCCAAGCGATGATTGAAGCTGGTGCCACGAGAATTGGTGCCAGTAGTGGAGTTGAGATTTGCAAAGGATTAAAGTCTAGTTCTAGTTATTAAGAGACTTCGAAGATTTGGCCCCCATCTCTTTGAGTTCCTCTACTTTTCCTATTAAATTACCACGTCCATCATTGAGACGTTTTAACGATTCTTGATGAGACTTTTGAAGCTTATCAATCGCTGAACTAGTCTCAACGAGCCCCTCATATAACGAGACAAATTTATCGTAGAGCTGCCCAGCTTTTTTCGCTATCTCTACTCCATTTTTATTTTGATTATCCACTCTCCATAAAGAGCTGACCGTTTTTAAAATAGGCATTAGAGTGATTGGAGTGGCCAGTGTAATATTTTTTCTTGCTGCATAGTCTAGGATATCGGGAAATTCTGTAAATAAAATAGGCATGATCGATTCAAGTGGAATAAACATAATGACATAATCTGGTGAATTTAAATCGGGAAGTTTCTGATAAGCTTTCAAACTCAACTGATCGATGTGTTTTGTCAGTGATTTTTTTAGCTCTTTATAATCCTCTTGATAGAGAGATTTTAAACTCACCTTTGAATCTATAATGATATGAAAATTATCCGGAAGATGAATGATGGCATCTGGCTTATATAGATCTCCCTCATCAGACTTAAGACTCATCCCCTTGCCTTGCAAAGAGTATTCTCTTCCAAGGGTGAGACCAGAGATCTCAATACTTCTCTCTAAGATAAGTTCTCCCCAATTTCCTTGAGACTTTACATCTCCTTTAAGGGCATTGGTTAAATCACTTGTCTCTTTTTCCATCTTTTTAGACATCAACATCATGCTATTGATCTCTGCTCGAAGAGTGGCCGTGTTTTCAATATTTTTTTCACGATTCATATCAAGAGATTTTTTATAATCTAAAATTTCTTCTTTAAAAGGATTGAGTGTCTCGTTTAACGTGCTCTTAGTCGAATTGTGCAGCCCAAGCTTTAAAGTTTTAAAAACAATAAAGCCTATGATAAATGTTAGTGCTGATCCGGCCAAAAAACCATAAACGAAGATCACTACTGACCTACAATTTTTACGAGGCGAAGCTTTCCAGCTTTTAAAATATACTCTTCACCCGATTCAATATTAAGTTCAATCTCTTTATGAGCTTTAAAATTTATCTTGATCGCATTTTGTTTAAAGAGTCTTCGCCCTTCTCCGTTTGATTTAATCCACTCAAGCTCCGTCATAAAAGTGAGAAGATCGAGTACACCAGAAGAAACCTCTTTCGTCTCGATATCATCTGGAATTTTATTTTTTGAAAAGCGCTCTTCAAATTTCTTTCTCTCTTCTTCCCCGGCTCCCTCAGGATGGTAGTAATTAACGATTTCCACTGCGAGCTCTTTTTTTGAAATCATCGGATGTCTAGAGCCATCCTTAAGCCCGGTAATGATGGCTTCAACTTCAGAAGCTTTTCGTCTAGAAAGAAGGTTATAGTATCTAATCATCAGTTCATCAGAGATGGACATCATCTTACCAAACATATCCGTTGGAGTATCTTCAAGGGAGATATAGTTATCTAGCGACTTACTCATTTTATTAACACCATCAGTTCCCTCGAGAATCGGCATTGTTAAAATACACTGAGGTGATTGATCGTGAGCTTTTTGAAGGTGCCTTCCTACCATGAGGTTAAAGGTTTGATCCGTCCCTCCAAGTTCTAAATCAGACTTGATCTCTACTGAGTCATAGCCTTGCATAATTGGGTATGCAAATTCGTGCATATAAATGGCTTCTTGGTTTTTATATCTTTTGCTAAAGTCATCGCGCTCAAGCATGGAGCTAACGGTCACTTTGGCCATCAGACTTATCATATCAATTGGAGTCAGCTTACTTAACCAGTCGTTGTTAAAAACGATTTTCGTTTTTTCCATATCTAGGATTTTTCCAATCTGCTGGGCATACGTCTTTGCATTTTCCATGACTTCTTTATCTGTCAAAATGGGACGTGTTTTACTTTTACCAGTTGGGTCTCCAATTCTTGCAGTGAAGTCACCAATAAGAAAATGAATATCGTGTCCAAAGTCTTGAAGTAGTCTTAGTTTTTGAATAACGACACTGTGGCCCAGGTGAATATCGGGTCTTGAGGGATCGGCTCCAAATTTAATGACAAGTGGAGTGTCTGAGTCGTATGACTTTTTTAACTTCTGTAACAACTCGTCTTCAGGAACGATTTCAGCTGCCCCTCTTTTGAGTTCCGCTAACTGCACTTCAGGTGAAATAGTTATTTTTTTCATGGTTAATCCTTTTACCCAGAATACAAGAGAATTTAAGGTTCGTAAAAAAGAACTGAACGCAAATATCTCTCTTTTATCAGAGACTCTGCGTCAATTGGAAAGCATCGCTTAGAACTTTCAGTGTAAATGATCTGACTTCTCAAAACTTGGGAGGTCGGCACAGAAATGTCCCTCACATGCGTCCCATAATGGGCCTTAGCCTGTGTTATTTCAACCAAAGCATTGACCTCTCCAGAAACGGGAGCTTTTCTTAAGCATTCCACAGACCTCAAGTTTTTGACGAGGAAGTTCTTTATCTCCCACGCGAATAGACGGTGCAAAAAGTGAATCAACTTCAAGCTCAAACTCAATTTCTTTTTCCTTTTTAGCAATGGCCCTATAGATCCACGCTCTAAAATGATACTGATTCTCTTCATTCATTTTTTTTATCTTATTTTTAATTTTGGTTTTTGCATTTTCAATATGACTGGGAATAAGCTCAATACTTTTTTCAACATTCATATGTTGGACATAAAACTCCGTCTGTCCTTTAGGCTTAACTAAAGGGATAAAGAAACTCTTCTTGGCATTGATCCCACATTTTACTGTTCCGGGTGAATCAAAGAGGAGATCACTTTTCAACCTAAAGTCATAAACCTTACTATTGTGCTGACAGAAAAATTCAAAAGGTTTTATCCTTGTTGTTTCCAAGTACCTTCTTCCAGCTCTTCCCTCTTCAACAAAAGTCTCTGTGGAAAAGCCACCATGATCTGTACTTCCAAGTCTTGAATGAAAGACATATCCATCCACATCTTTGATGATTAAAAGATCCCCCTCATTCAGAGTTTTTTCAAATTGATAACCAAACTTTCTCGGGCTAATGACTTGATATGAAGTATCATTAAAATACTTAACCAGAAGCTCCCGCCCTCTGTAGGTTATTCC
Organism: Halobacteriovoraceae bacterium; assembly: GCA_963719505.1. Lineage (GTDB taxonomy): Bacteria > Bdellovibrionota > Bacteriovoracia > Bacteriovoracales > Bacteriovoracaceae > CAKZJW01. The sequence goes on along the minus strand of CAVRCF010000001.1, from coordinate 869,078 downwards.
ATCTGATACAGTAAAGTCTGAGCCAAGCCTCATCTTTGCTTCAAACCACTTGTTATATATCTGTGAGAGTTTTAACTCTGTCTGTGAGACGACATCGGGAAAAAAGCCCCTCATCCATTCAGCCTCTCTGACAGGAAAAGGTGACATCACCGGAAGAATATAACTGAAGCCAATTTCTGCATCTGAACTCTTTGACCTGCATCTTAAAAATTCTTTTTCGACATTTGATTTTATCTTAAAGTATCCCTCTTTAACTTTAGTAACAGAGTCAGAGTATTCACAGTCAACCTTGTTTGAGGCTAATTTTATAAAATAAGGAATTTGCTCATAGTAAGGGGATTCTATTTTAGGAAGGGGAAAATCAAAGGAGCCTAGGTACTCACTTCTTTTGGACAGTTCAACGTTTGTGCTGAGAACTAAGCACTGAGATGATAAGTCAAAAGTACTTGGGCATTCCTTATGATAAATAAATAAAGGAATATCGAAATCTGAGGCTATTTGCCGAGATACAGAAGTACAGGAGCTGGCCAAAATGAATATTAAACTTAAAAGGTATCTCACACTTAAGTATCGGTTTTCTATGACTTTATGTTTAGAAATCAGTCATCTTTTTTCGCACTCTTGCTAGAGTCTGCTTGGCAATCGCTCGCGCCCTTTGGGCACCTTTATCTAAAACCTCATCAAGAACTTGAGTGTTTTGCATAAGTTCTTCATAACGAAGCCTTGGTTCTTTAAGGTAAGCATTTACTTGGTCAAAAAGATGCATTTTTGCATATCCCCAGCCAATACCTTCTCGGTACTGCTGCTGCTCTTTTTCGATATCCTCTGGAGAGGCAAAAAGTTTAAACAAATCCATAATGGCTGAATTATCTGGATCTTTTGGAGCATCGGGATCAGAGGAGTCTGTTTTAATTTTATTGATCAACTTTTTTAATCTTTTTTCGGATTCCCAAATACCAATCGTATTATCGTAGGACTTACTCATTTTTCTACCATCAAGACCCACAACATAGGAAGCTGATGAGTCCTGGATCAATTCTTTTGGCTCTTTCAAGGTTCCATCCCCGTAGTACTCATTTATTCGACCGGCTATTGAGCGAGCGATTTCAATATGCTGAATCTGATCCTTCCCAACCGGAACGAGATCTGTATCATACATTAAAATATCTGCGGCCATTAGAATTGGATAAGAGAAAAGCCCCATATTCACGCCGTGATCTTGATCTCTTTTCTCTTCAATATTTTTTTGAACTCTATCTTTATAAGAGTGGGCCCTGTTCATGTCTCCTTTAGGAGTCATGCAGCTTAAGATCCATTGAAGCTCAAAAATCTCAGGCACATCTGACTGTTTGTAAAAGATGGCCTTATCCGTATCTAAACCCAAGGCAATCCATGTCGCCGCTATTCCATAAACATCTTGTTTGAATTTTTTTGGATCTCTCACTGAGGTAAGAGCGTGGTAGTCGGCAATGAAAAAGATTGATTGCAAATTTTCAGCGGAGTTGGACATCTGAATAGCCGGCTTTATTGCTCCGAGCATATTTCCAAGATGGGCCATCCCCGTGGGTTTAATTCCTGTAAGTACTGTTTTCATGTCAACTCCAATAGCCAACAGAATGCCACAAAAGCGAGCAAAAAAAAAGCCAGGATTTCTCCTGGCCTTGATTTACTTTATAATTATCTACATCTTCTTCTTAACTTTAACTTCGCTCCAGTAGTCACACCATCATTTCCATAAACTGTTTTCTTAATACAGCTCGCTTCCATGTTTAGGACATCGAGTTCAAGTTTGTTATTTTGGTCTAAAGAGAATGCAATCGACGCATCCTTATTAAATTTATCAAACTGAAGAGTAAAGTTTTTTACTTTATCAACAGTTACATACTGAGGATTGACACAATATCTTTCACTAACAGTACACGTTCTTGCAACGGTTCTTAAGCATGAATTATTTCTGATCGGGTTGTATCTTCTTCCAGCTGGAATAACAACTCTTCCACCACGACCGCGACCACGACCGCCACCAATTCTTACGCCAACTCTTGGTGGGTTATAACCAATACCAGGATGACCAATCCCTCCAAATCCACCACCACAATAAGTTCTGATCGTGTCGTATCCACAACGAGCTCCACTTGTGATGACTCTGTTTTCAACTCTCATATCAGCTGGTTCACATCTTTCAATCTGAGTCGGTACAGTAACAACAAGATTGACACTTGTTGGAGTTTGGCTTGTTTTCTCTAAAGTCGCTTGATTAGATCCAAGATCTACTGAAGCGTTATCCAGGTAAACTGTGTTTGCAAAAGCGCCTACTGACAAAGCCGTCAGGGCAATCGTTAATAATTTTTTCATCGTATCCTCCAAAAGGGGTTAAAGATTATTCCAGTCATATTCATTACATCTGTTGTTACATTCTCTATCTGTTGTCGCCATCTTCGTTGTGTAAAATCTAATACCGATAAGGTCTGCTTTGATATCATCCATCTCGGCGTTTCCAGGAGTAAACAGATCCCACACTTCTTTAAGGATCCCAATATTGAGAGAATCAAGGCCTCCGCATCTTCTTGCCAACATGCATGAGACTGCGCAGTGTTTATATTTATCAAGAGTGTTTGGAAGAAGTTTTGCCTTTACCGACTTTGCATAGAAAAGAGAGCATATAGGTATTTGTTTCTCTTCCTGCGCAAAAGCGCCTGCAGAAATCGTGAATCCCAAAACTATCAGTATAAGTGCACGCATAAAATCTCCTTAAAGTAAGGAAGATATAACACAGTGCAAGCAAGACTCGATTTAAAATGTAAAGTTTACAGTTTATCTAAGACAGGAAATCGCTCTAAGTACTTAGAACAATTAGCTTTAACCGGAAGAAGATTGGGGTATTCTTTAGTCGCAAAATCAAATGTATCCATCAAAACGATGTCGGGAGTTATTTTGTACTCAAAAATTCTGAGATCAATCTCTTTAGAATATGCTCCCTCAAAATCTCCAAAATAGGACTTTTTCTTTTTAGGATCTAGCGCTCTTTCATGAATGGTAAATGAGCCGACATTCTTTTTTGTTTTATCTCTTTTAACAATTTCAGGCGACTCATAATCAAAACCATTCTCTGTTTTTTTAATGATAAATTTTGGAGCAACGAGAAAACACAGATCGTACTTCTCCCAAAGAAGGACTTTATAGGCCCTATGGGCATTAGCTTTCATTTTTTGCACCGTTAGGTAGGTAAACAATGTCGTGCAAAGAACAAGAATAATAACGAGAGTGCGAGTTTTCATAGAGCTCAGACTATTAGTTTTTCCAAAGAATCTCAATATAAAACTTTTGACTGCTTAGATTTGGCTTAGAATCTCCTAAAGTCTCAAGCTTATCAGACATTGTCACAGCCGCAATCTCTGCACCAACTCGGAAACCAATATTCTTATAGACATGCATTAAACCGACTTCTCCATAGCTTCCAAAGAAGTTTTTGTTTTCCGACTTTATAAAATTATCTGTGACATTCGACTCTCTTATAAAATCATCTCTGTCGTATTCAAGTCTAAAATCACCAAAGATGGCCCCACCTCCAAGATAAAGCCAATGAAAAAAGTTATATTTTAAGCCAAGCCTTCCTTCAATTCGACTTGATGTTGCATCAAAGTCTCCAAGACTCGTTGTCGAACTTGTGCCTTCATATTCATAATTAACTTTTAAATCATTTTGAGAATAACCAGCCCCTACAACGTAGAGAAGTTTCTTGGCCAAAAGTCCTTCGTGAGATAACCGCACAAATGATCCATCACCAATGCTTTCAATTGAACTATCACTCGAGGATACTGAATTCACTCCAGCTCCCAACGAATAAATGCGCCCTGACTTTGCCAGAAGATTACAACTCAATAAAAGAATAAGGATTAGAAATTTCATCTTTTTATCATACACGGCTTTGCTTAAAAAAAAAGCCCTCATCATCGAGATCAGGGCAGCAAATAGAGTTTAACTTGTTATTGAAAGAAACGCTTAAAGATCGTGTAGAAGTGCCAGTCATTAAATTTTCCCTGATAGTGATTACACATCATGGATCCCATATCACATCGCATGGCCTTAATATGACCAAAATTATAGCGATCAGAGAACGAATGAAGATGCTCTCCATTTGAACGATTAATTAAAACCCTATTAATTCCACCCAAGAATGAGCCCGTTATTTGATCATACTCATCATCAAGTCCAAGCATATGACCAAACTCGTGAGCGATTGTTTTATCACTCCACTGCAGACTCCAGCGAGTATCGTAAGGTCCTCGAGTATCTTTTTCAAGCAACTTAACGCTAAAGAATGCGTCTTGTTCTTTATTAACTCTTAAAAAATTAAATCTATATTTACTTGGAGCCATTGAGTTCCAAATATTTTCAGCGCCTTGGATTTTTTCATCGATCATAGAATGAACTGTTCGAATGTTTGCATTGTCTGGCATTTTTTTCATATCAAAGTGAACTCTTACGGTGGCTGTCGTGACACCATTTTCATGTCTTAGATCATATCTATATTTTTTGTTAACAATTCCCACGTATCTCATCTTTCCGCTAACCTGAACTGTACTTCCAGATTTTTCTTCTAGAGAGCGTTCTAGTTCATCTTTGGTGATAAAAAATCCAATATTGTCTCGACGGAAGTTTCTTTGAAGGTAGATACAATTCCAATAGGGCTCTAAAGGTTGATCCTGAAGTTCCGTCACTCTATCTTTAAGAGGTGTATTAAAACGATTATAAAGCTGAACATTATTAACTTGGTTACGAGTATAAAGACACTTTCCATCTTCAGACACTTTGACATTAAAATCATCGGCCAGTTGCCTTAGATCAAAGTTTTTTGACTTTGAAAACGCAAGTAATGGTAGTAATAACAGTATAAACTTCATCATAATATCCTTTGTTAGGGTTATTACTTACAAGTTTGATGCCATCCAACCTTCATAAATTCAGCACCTTATAACTCTTTTTGATGTAGACTCACAGGGCACTGTTTAATTTATCGACAAAGAAAAATCTTCACTCCTATAGGATTTGAGGATATTTTGGGCTATTTGAGGGATATGAAAATACTCTTTTTAACACTTATTCTTTGTACCTCCACCTATGCACAGACGAAAATTTCTTGTCAGGTTGAGGACCTCTTTGATCCAACTTTCTTTAAAAAAGATTTGGACTCAAAAATTAATAATAAAGTCCTCATCGAGCAGGATCGTCTCAATGGTTTTCATATTTTTATAGGAAAAGATAGTTTCTCTAGTGACAGAGGTGATTCGATTAGACCTCAGGACAACTTTGGATTTAATAAGGATTTTAAATTCAACAAAAACGGAAAAAAGCCTGAGTTTAGAATTATTGCCAACTCGCAAACCAAAAAAGGCCAACTGCTGGGAAAAGATTTTACGGGTGAAAATCAGTTAATAGCAACTCTTAGCTGTTTCTAATAACCTCTTGGTAAAAACCAACAACGTGGCCTTACTCCAAGGTCATGACCACTGAGTCGAGAGCAAGCGCCTATCGTTTCATCTTGAGAATCGAAGTCTTCTCTTTCATCTACCTGGCAAAGAGCACCTTGAAACAATGTATCCAAACGACATTGATCTCCAGGGTGTTGATTGACGAAGGTGAAGGTCGTCACCCATAGGTTTGGTTTTGCAACAGAGAGGTTTTCAAATTTATACGCAAGGGGTGCAAGCATTTCATATCCAGCGTTGGCAGAACGCACGCAAAGATAATAATCATCTTGATTTTTAAATTGCTCTGAGCAACTGTTTAAAATAAGAGGTTCAATCTTTTTATTTTCAAGAGCTGTTTTATTTTTAGCGGTTTTCCACAACATCCTCAAACACTTCGTTGTGACAAAGTAGTCCGCCTGCCCTTCTGCGCTTGCCCAAAGAGCGTTGGGTTCATTCCAAAAAGGAAACCCTCCAAAGTGATGACCAATCTCGTGACAAGTAAAGGCATAGAATCCATCAACTGTGGCCATCTCATGCTTGGGATATCCTCCCCACATGTCGATAATCCAGTTGTTGCCCTCAATCCTTGCCTTGGCATTAACCTTTGGATTATCCCATGATCTATTGATCTTAAAAACCGCTTTGGCATTTGAATATTTGGGTTTATAGGCTTCATAAATTTCATCGAGAATTGAATCATACTGAGACTTAGTAATGGAACTATGAGCGCTTGGAACAAAAAAAATGGCCATCAACAAGAACAGCCATTTATTTTTTTTATCGTTGAAAGCCAATTGATTCTTCTCTAGATTTGTGAACAAGAAACTGTTTTGGTGACAAGTTTTCTGTTACATCTATATTTGTAGCTCATGCTAACAGTGTTCAAAGATTTCGTGTATGTGATTTCAAGTGAACTTAAAAGGTTTTGAGCTGCACAGAAACCTTCAGCTGAGAGTGCTCCCAATTTTTTTGTCGTAGAAAAAGATTCAACAGATAAATCTGTTTGAGCAGGCACTTCCATTTCATAGGTAAAGGTCAAAGGTGCTGTTTGTGAATTAGAGATACCGACCACGCGACCATCAGTAAAAGTTGAACAGCGACTAATTGTGCTCACATATCCATCGAAAGCTATTTCAAAATTTCCATCTTCAATTTCAGCAGACAAAACACTTGTAGAGAAAACGACCATTAGGGCCAAAATATATTTCATAAAAATCTCCTTTTATTTAAAGGAGTTATACTCTTGTTGATCACTTGGGGAAAGACTAAGAGATAAATTTACAGGGTAGGCTTTGATGAAAATAGTCATAAGAGAAACAAAAAAGCCACTTGTGAAAGTGGCTATATGATCTGAAATTATTGAATTTAAATGGTTGCGGGAGCTGGATTCGAACCAACGACCTTCGGGTTATGAGTGCCTTAAGGTAGTTTTACAAGTTTTTAAAATCATTCACTTTTATTAATAATAACATAGAGTTAACTCATCTTTGAGTACTGTTCTTTTTGGTGTATTTCGGGTTATTTCTATCCAATGTAGTCAATATGTAGTCGAAGTTTGATTGTAATTTTCACTCTTAGCCTTTCTTAGGTGTACACTTTGTGGTACTATAGTTTTGAAGGAGTTTTTATGGAAAATACAACACCAAAAACATTAAGAGCCGAGATGAAAGACTACTTAGATTTAGCATCTCAAGAGCCTATTAGAATTCAAAGAAGGTCTGGTGAGAACTACATCCTTTTAAATGAAGATCAATACTCAAAAATGCAGCTGGAGATTATGTCTCTTCAAAAACGTCTTCTCTCTATGGCCAATATTTTGGATGATGAAATTGAAGAACTTCCAACAAAAGAAAATAGACTTAAAAGGTTTAAAGCATAGTGACAAAGGTTAAAGCAACAAAGCTATACCTAAAGTCTTTAACAGAGATAGAAGATTTTATTTTTGAATCTACAGAAGATATCATGCAAGTTGAGAGCTTTATTGATGCTCATGATAACGTAGTTCAATTTATTAAACAGAACCCTACAACACCGGCTCCTCATCCAAAAACAGGTGATCAATCGTGGCCTTTTTCAGGTGGAAGATACAGACTCTTTTTCAAATTAACTAAACACCAAATAATCTATTTACTTGATGTTATTGACAATAGAATGCTTAATAAAGACATATACCCTAATAATTCAATGCCGACTTATACTGTTGATGAATAGTAGATAGTCTTAAAGATCTCTTAATCGTGAGATAAAGCTGCTGCTAAGAGTTGAGCCTGATTGAAACTTACCTGATAGTAGATATTAAAAGAATGCCCCATACACCATCACAGAGAATTACTTTTGAGATTGTTATTCTTACTCTACAGAGAAAAGAGAGCTACAATTCATATATTTTCAACTTGCTGATTCAGATTCTTTTGAATTATTTTCAAATTTTGTCATTTTCTATCAAGCTTCAAGAAAAGTGTTGTAAGACAATTATTAAAAGAGGAATTTCAGAAATGATTAAGTATTTTATATTGATGTTTAGCTTGACCATATTTGCTAATGATAATTATCAGAGTGGTACTGATTACTGCAAAGATATCGCACCTATTGAAGGTGGAGAATGGATTCAAGTTCCAGTCAGTTACGCCTCACCTAATAAAGGAACCTTTGGGTTATACTATTGGTTTTTAGGAAAAAAATACGATCCTCTAAAGCCAACAATTATTAGAGTTGATGGTGGACCAGGAGGAACTAGCCATTATTATCACTCACTTCTAGATGAGATTAATAAGGACTATAATATAGTTTTTTTTGATCAAAGAGGGTATGTCTGCTCTCGGCCAAACTCTTTTAAGGATCAAAGTAGTCTATCCTTTTACAGCTTAGAAAATACAGCACGAGATATGAATGAAATTCGCAATGCTATCCAGATTTCTACTTGGAGTGTTTACGGTAGTTCATTTGGGACCCCCATAAGTTTGAAATATTCAGAGATGTTCGCTAAGAATACTACATCTACAGTTATTGATGGGCCCGCGGGAATACACTTCTTTGAACAAAGCAAGGTGGATTCATTTTCGAAAAATCCTGCATTAAAGTCATGGGATGAGTCTATATTTAAGGATTACAGCTTACCAGAAGATCTCTTTGAAAAGTATGAGGAATTGATTTACGCTTTTACAAATAACTTTGGATATAAAGGGCTTGCGATTATTCATGATGCAGTGAAAAAACAACTCAAAGTACCATTCACGTTGGATAAAATTAAAGCTTCTATTGAAAATCTATATTTAGACTTCGACGAAGGCTCTCTATATGAGGATGCATATTATAATTTTGAAAAAATTTATTCGGCAAGAGGCAAGCATGTTTTTGAAGGTGCGATCAACTATGTCTGGGAGCCTAGTTGGACAACCGAACTTATAACAAGTAACGACGAATTTGGATGTATATATGATTATGAGGACTTTGACTGTTCTATAAATTCTACGGCATTCAATAAAACACTCAATATAGGGAATTTAGAGTTAAAAAGTCCAGTGTATTTCTTTCAAGGTTACTTCGACGGATATTTTGATGATTTATTATTTATTAATAATGTTTATAAGTCGAAAGGTGTTAGATCATATGTCGTTAAGATGAATCAAAATAGTCATGGCCCTTTGTATGATACTGCAATGTTTGGATCTCTAATTGAAAAATCTAAAATTAAAGAAGTATTAATTAAAGCTTTTAAAGGTAATCATCTAGCACAAGATGACTTCGATGAGTACAACTCTGATGGAAATTATACCGCAGAAGTTTATTAAGATATTTTTATAGCTGAAACTTCTGATTCGGACTCGCTAAGTCCGAGTAAAAAGAATAAAAACTGAAATAAAAACTGAAATAAAAATAAATAACAATCAAAGACTGACTACAAAATCATATTGCTAGAAGTCCCCTTCTTACAACTCCAAAACTTATACTTTTTATAACTCAAAATTATGAAAAGTATAACTACCTAAGCTCTATCCCTACTCAAGTATCTGAAACTATGATCGCTCCAATCGACTCTATATTGGCACCATTCTTGACTATTAATCCACGAAAGTAAGTAAAGCTTTCAGTGAAACTAAGAGTTAACTAGACGTAAATGGGGTGTCACCTAGCGGTAGACTTGATGGTGACTTGAGGTAGATTTGGTGAACTCCATTTTCAAAGTGGCTTACAACTCTTTAATTTCATTCAGTTTTTCACGACGCATAAAAGTGACTCCCCACCCACAACGTTGTTTTAGTATGTGGAGTCACTTTTGTGCTCTGTGAAGATGATAATTAAGTCGTCTAAGGCTTATAAGAAATGGAGGTATTTATGAAGTAGATAGATTTATTTGTGATGAGAAGATGGATTTTAATGATTAAAGAAAAGGATTTTGAATTGAGTAAAAATGTAAATAGGAATTCCCTTTTATTAAATTCAAGTTATAGTGGCAATGATCGAGTAGGATCAGAAGTGCTCTTTGACAATTTACCAGAAATTATAAAGCCTAATATGCTTGCTAGTTATTTAGATGTGTCTATTAAAACAATCTATGACTGGAACTACAGGGCCAAGACGAGAAACATACCAAGTGATCTATTCCTTAAAATAAACAGATTGCTATACATTCGAAAAACAGTGCTTCAAAGATGGATTAATTCTCAAAACAAGGAGTTAAATAATGTCCATTAGAAAAGTACAATTACAAGATCAAACCATTTACGAAGTAGACATCTACTCAAATGGTAGAGGTTCTAAAAGAATTAGAAGACGATTTAAAAGAAAAATTGATGCTCAAGCCTTCTTGAAAAATTACCTAAGCGAATCCGAAAATTACAAGTCTCAAGGTTTATCATTAAATCTTCTCGAGGAAGTTTATTTTAAAGATGAACTTAAGTTTTGGTTTGAAAGCTCAAAACATCGATTTAGTGCATCTCATATAAAAAGGTGTGAAGGGATAATGAAAGAAATCCTACCGCTATTTGGAGCACTAACTTTAGACAAATTAACTGCGGCAAGGCTCACTCAATACCAAAAAGAGCTAAAGCTTAAAAGACAAGCTAACGCAACTGTTAATAGAAAGGTTGAAGTTATTCTCTCAACTCTAAACCACTCTTTAAGGCATAGAAGAATTCCTTACAATCCTTCAGTTGGATATAAAAAGATGAATCCAAAGTCAGCAGAGATGAGTTTTTGGAATCAAGAAGAAGCTTCTAATTTTTTAAAGTTTGCTAAGAGTAGATATTATAATTCCGATAAGAGATGGATATATATCGTTTACCTGTTAGCTTTAAATACTGGCTTAAGAGCTGGAGAAGTCTGGGGCCTAAGATCAATTGATATCGAAGAAGACACTCTTTTTATTAGGCGACAGTTTAATAAATTGACTCAAGACTTTGATCTTTTAAAGGGAAAGAGAAACTCTAAATCCGGTAAGCTCTCAAGACGAGTTCCCTGTAATCAAGAACTATTCTTTGAACTTACTACCCTCATAAAAGAAAATAAGATTAATCCTGAAGAGACGCTCTTTCTTAATCAAAAAAGAAAACCAGTTGATCACGATAATTTTATTTCAAGATTCTTTAGTAAGGATCTAAAAATATGGGGAGGAGCTAGAATTCGCTTTCATGATCTAAGACATACGGCCATCACTCAAATGATTGCCGCTGGAGTGGATATAAAGACCGTTCAGTCCATTGCGGGCCATGAGGATATCAAAACCACAATGAACTATGTTCATGTGGTTGGAAGCAAAATTAAAGAGGTCTCTAAACTGTTCTCTATTTCGTCTAAAAGTGAAGAAAATGAAGCTACAATCTTGAAGCTTTGTGAGTAAATAAATTTTAGTGTGGTCGAAATGTAGTCGAAGTTTTAAATTCAAATAAAAAAGCCACTCTTCTTGAGTGGCTATATACTTGAAATTATTGAATTTAAATGGTTGCGGGAGCTGGATTCGAACCAACGACCTTCGGGTTATGAGCCCGACGAGCTACCAGACTGCTCCATCCCGCGTCAAAGTATTGTTTAAAGGTTATAAACCATTAAAATTAATATGTCTAGTCCCCTTTAAGGTTAATTCACTTAAAAAAAGTGAAATACTCTATTACAAATCTCTAAACAAATCTTTCTGATCGTCGATAAAGACTAAGTAATTGATACTAACCGGAGATCTGCACATGGCCGCATCAAAACTAGAACAAAAATCACTCACGATAAACTTTGATACTACAGAGTTAAACCCCCAGCAAATTAGATTAGTTAAAAGTATTAGCTCGATGCTCAATCATGTTTTAACAACAGATGATGAGTGTGACTACTTTGATGGAAGTGCAGACCTGATGAAGTTGGTAGCAGCTGTTATTAAACAAGCTAATTTTTCAACTCAATGGAGTGAGAACGCTGACATCCCCTATGGAGATCAAGCCTTAGAATTTTGTATGGATATGGTTTCAGATCATCTTCAAGGTTCGGCATTTCTTCGCCACGACAACTAAACTTATTTTACATTTTGACATAAAAAAACTCACCCTAAGGTGAGTTTTTTATTTCTTATCTTCTCGCTTTTGACTTTTTTCCTTTTTCAAAAGAGTGAACAACCTTCACACTTCCTTCATCATCTTTCTTCTTTTGCTCTTTAGCTTTTTCAGCAATTTCTTTTTGAAGCTTTATCGTCGTTAGATAATTTTCTTTATTGTACTTTCCAAAATCACGGCTATCAGCAACCTTAGCTTCTTTTTGATACTTGGAAGCCTTTTTAACCGCAATGGTTTTCTTCATGCTTACGTACTCTTCAGCTTGAGAATTTATCGTCCCATCCTTATTAAAACCTATAAGTCTTAACATTTCTGGTTTTGAAATAAATCCCCAATCACCTGGTTTAATTTTATCAATGGCAAGGTTTCCAATGGCCACTCTTTTTAACTTATCAATGGTCACCCCAGCGGCTTCACAGATTCTTCTAATCTCTCTGTTTTTTCCTTCTGATAATTTAAACTCAAGCCATGTTTTATTAGGAAGTTGCTCGATAATTCTCACGGACTTTGGCTTTAAAACACCATCATCAGCTGTAATTCCGGCACGAAGTTTCTTGATAACATTATCATTAACTTTTCCAAAAACTTTTACTTCATAAGTTTTAACAACTTCATACTTTGGATGCATGATCATGTTTGAAAGCTCACCATCATTTGTCATGATAAGAAGCCCTTCTGAAAGATAGTCGAGACGTCCAACAGGGTAAACTCTTTGGCTAACAGCTCTAATAAGATCCATAACAGTCTTTCTTCCCTCAGGGTCAGAGAGAGTTGTCATATAACCTCTGGGCTTATTTAAAACGAGATAAACATGGTCAATACTTAGCACATCAATTATTTCACCTCGAACCATGACTGAATCTTCTAAGGGATCAACTTTACTACCAAGCTCGGTAATTTTTCGACCGTTAACCTTAACAAGACCTTCGACGATAAGTTCTTCGGCTTTTCTTCGAGACGTCACTCCACAATCTGCAATATACTTTTGCAGGCGGATCAACTTAGTTTCTTTTTTGTGATTTTTACTCATGTGAGACTCCTATCTGCCATCCCGGCAGTTAATAATGATTTAGAGCGTGCAACTTAACGCTGTGGCCCTAAATTAGCAAGTCTTTTAAAAATAATTTAGATATTACTCGAGATTGCTATCTTTAAGATCTTCTAAGTTCTTAAGATCTTTAGAGTCAAATAAAACATCTTCATCTATAGAGTCTGTATTAGCCTCTTTTACCGTCTCAACGGCAACACCTTCGAAGAGGTTATCAAAAGCCAGGTCAAGAGCATCAGCAAGTTCTTCAGCTTCAAAATTTAAATCCTTTGGACTTCCAGCTGGAACTTCTTCTTTATTTTCAACTTTAATCTCTTCTATTGGAGGTGCTTCAATCTGCTCAAGTTTATCCTCTACGGGAGCGGCTTGTGGTTGAGAGCTCATCGCTGCGTCTATTGAATCCTCATTAAAGAGTTCATTAACCAGTGATTCACTTTTTGCAAGAACTTGTTCAAGGTTCATTTCAACATCATTGATTTCAGTTTCATCGAAATCCTCTGCCATCGAAAAGTCCACAGGAGGAAGCTCTCTATCTTCCATTTCAAGATCAATAGCAAAATCCACAACATCATCTTCTTCCATCTCAGGAGCATTAAAGACTTTATCCGTATTTAAAACGTTGACACTTTTTGGTTCCATTATCGCCATCAATGTTTCAGAAAGAGCTGATAATTTATTTTGATCGACAGTTTCGCTTGAATTAACAAAATCCTCTAAGATATCAAAGGCTGATTTTCTCTCACCTTCATCTGCTGACTTTCGCTTCTTATCCATATCTCTAAGTGACTGCGTAAACATAGTGTCTGAAGCAATCTCTCTGATTTGACTTGTCAGTGTTTCAAGTTCATCAAATTCATCAAAGTTAAATATTTTCTTATCACCAGAATTTACGATGGATTTAATATCAGAAATCTCTCCAATATCAGTGGCCATTGCAAGCTCTTGAAGTTCATTTTCACTTGGAAGATCTTCTGTCGCATTAAGATTAAAGACCTCTAAGAATTCTTGAGTCGTTCCAAATAATGATGGTCTTCCCATCTCTTCACTTCTTCCCACAATTCTGACCAAACGTTTGTCCATAAGTTGGCGAACAATATGCGAGGAATCAACACCACGGATCGACTCCACTGATGTTTTCGAAATAGGTTGTTTATAAGCAATAATGGCCATGACTTCTAAAGCCGTCGGGCTTAATTGAAGAGATGAAACCTTAAACATATTTTGAATAACTTTTGAGTATGTTGCTTTCGTTCTAAATTGATAACCAGCGGCCACTTCCATCAAACGGATTCCATGGTGTTTCGCCTCGTATTCTTCTTGAAGTCTGGCTATTGATTCATGAACAACACGCAAAGGGAGGTCAGAGTCAATTTGAGATTTAATTTTTTGAAGAGTAATAGGTCTTTCACTCATAAAGATAATGGTCTCAATCGCACCACAAAGAGTCTCTGTGTTTAAACCAGTTCTGGCTTGCCACAATTTATCCTCTTGTTCTTTTTCGTTAAAGAAATCAAGATCTAATGAAAAGTCTTCTTTGGTAAAGTCCCAACTGTAATCAATTACGCTCATACTATGCCTCAATCTGTGTGTTTGTGTCTGTTTGTGTTTGTGCCTGAATTAAATCATCAGTGGTAATCGATTCTCCCTCGTCCTCAGGGTCAAATCCATCTGCTGTTTCTACATCGAATGAGTCGAGGTCCTCTTTTACATCAACGTAAATTTGTCCCATGACTTCATTTTGAAAAACGTCTAGCTTATTTAAACGCGCAAGTTCTAAAAGAGAAATAAAAGTTATCACCACTTCACCAATATCTTTATCCTTACTTTTAATAAGTTTATCCATTGTGGTTTGTGTTCCAACTTTCAAATCATTTTTAAGTTGAACAAGCTTCTCTTTGATAGAGAGTTTGTCTCTTTTAATAACCGTATATTTTCGTTTCTCTCGTCTGATCAAATCAACCATACTCTCCGTTAGGGCTTCAGCACTCATCGGCGTCAAGATACTGTTTTGAATGGCTTTTCTATCAATTTTGGGTCTGACAAAAATATCTTGATCTCTTATAGGAAGAGTCATTAATCTTTCACCAAGCATTTGAAACTTTTGAAGCTCTTCAAGTTTTTGAATCAGTTGAGTCTTTGTTGTGATTTGAATATTTTCATCACCACTTAAGCGAATTTTCTGTTCTTCATCTTCAGTGACATTTTTTGATTTAATATAAAGAAGAGAGGCGGCCATATAGAGGTATTCACCTGCCACATCAAAATTGAGGTCTTGCATTTTATGCAGATAATCGATGTACTGATTTGTGATGCTATTGATCTCAAGATCTTTGATACTCATCTCTTCGCGCTGGACGAGATGAAGGAGCAAACCAAGTGGTCCGTCAAAATGATCTAGTTTGACCTGAATATTGTGTTCAATCATGTCTTATTCTCTCTCAAGCCAGGTTTTCTCAGGACCAAGCTTTGTGTGTGTCATTTTATTTCACCCTAGCAGATACAAAAAGTACATGGTTAATTTCTGACCAATCATTACTACAGGGGTTATCACGTAGCCGATGGTGGAAATCCCCATAAAGCTTAGGGCTATAATTACGAGAAAAATCATATTTGTGTACTGCGCAAGACTTTCGTACTTACGGGCGGTCTCGCCTTTTAAAAAAGACATCACCATCTTTGATCCATCCAAAGGCGGAATAGGAATCAAGTTAAAAGCTCCCAGCACAAAGTTAATCATCATGGAGTATTTAAGCATTTCTAAAAGAACGCCGTAAAAACTGAATGTATCTGGGACTTTAGTAGCGATAATAGCAAAAAGAAGTCCTGACATCGTTCCTAAAAAGAAGTTCATCATTGCTCCAGCAAAGCTTACCCAAAAAAGTCCTTTTCTATAGTCTCTAAAATTTCTAGTATCAATGGGAACGGGTTTCGCCCAACCAAAGACCATGCCGCCCATCATTAAAAGGATGACGGGAAAGACAATTGTCCCCATGACATCGATATGCACGACGGGGTTTAAGGTCAGACGACCTTCTCTTTCGGCCGTGTTGTCACCAAAGCGTTTTGCCATATAGGCATGTGCCCATTCATGGGCCACAATCGCGAGTAAAAATCCTGGAAGAGCCTGGGCCAGAGATAGTATTATTGCCTGTAGATTCATGCAGTTTATCTACCAGAACCGAGAGCTTGTCGCAATTGATTTTATGCCGCATAATATAAGTCATGGAAAAAAGAAAAGTTCAGTCTGTAATTTTTTATCGTGACGCAGAAGGTTTAAAACACTTTTTATTGTTACGTGTAAATAAAAAAAGAGGACTCTTTTGGCAAAACTGCACAGGCTCAGTTGAGGACGGTGAAACGTTTAAAATGGGGGCCATGCGTGAAGCCATGGAAGAGACCGGTCTTTTAAAAGACAATATTAAAAGTATCACCGAAACCAATATGCAATTCACTTTCGTTGATCAGTGGGAACACTACGTCACGGAGAAAGTCTTTTTCATCCAAAGCGAAGGCTTTTGGGATGTAAAACTCGATGAAACTGAACATAGTGAGTTTAAATGGCAGGTTGAATCCTATCTCGATCCGACTCTTTTAAAATACGATTCCAACAGAGACGCCCTTATCACTTGTGTGGAGATGAAGTGAAATCAAAAACGTTCTCCATTCTTATTCTCTTCTGTGTGTGTTTATGCGCAGTCGCCCAAGAGCCCAGTATGGATGAGCTCATGGGAGAACTTGAGATAGAGGCGAGTGAAACCTCTGAAGACTTAGAATTTGATGAAACAAAATATCTCGATCCACTTGAGGTGGTAGACCTCGAAGAAAATACTGAAAGCTTTGAGGAAGTTGATCCCGATCTTTATGAAGACGATTACCCTGAAATTGAATTTACGGTAGTAGACAAACTTCGAGAAACGGAAGTGGAAAAAGATAAAGTCCTAGAAAAACTTCTTCATAGAAAGTCCACGCGAAACTACTCCTATGCTGAAAAAGAAGCGCTAAAAATAAAACTCAAAGACATCGTCACCAGTGGAACCTTTACCGGTGTCATCAGGCGAGGAACTCAGCTTGTTCATTTGCAAACAGGAAAAGTTTATTACAACCAAAAACTTCTCACCGTGCGCGCCTATCGAAAAAGTGACTATGAAGGCTATAAACTTCTTATTAATAAAAATGGTTTCTCCACTTATAAAGTTCTCTCTGGAAAACTCAATAATATAAAAGAAGTCACGAACCTCTACGAAGAACCCCATCGCTTTCAAGTTGTAGAAAATAAATTGGACTACAATCTTGTGGATCAAAAACTAAAGCTTAAAGCCCAGTTTAATTTTCATGCAGGAATAACCCAGTCAGACTTTCTTAATCAAATAAGTCGAGTGCAAAGTGGAACGGCCCAAACTGTTCGCTACGAGGGACAGGTTTTTGGAAGCTTTGATTTTCCTATCAAAGTGGGACTCACGACAAACTACGAAAATACCTTTGCCAACTTTGCCAATGGCGGTCGCTATAATATGAATTCTTTGTCCTTAGGACCGATTGTAAAAACTCAGAAGTTTCAAATGGGAGAAGGTATCTACACAGGCTTTTTACAAGTGAGACACGCTATTTTTTCAAAGGCGATTGTCGAATCTGATGTTTTTACAGGTGACTTCTCTATTGCACAAACGTCAGTCGCTATGGGACTTGAAAAGCATTTTACAACATTTTTAGGCGAGATGATTTTTGGTGGCAACTACCAAAGACAGTGGCTTAAGCCTTCATCTCAAAATCTTGCAGCCAATATAGAAAGTGAAAGCAATATCACCGACTCATTCGTACTGAGTTTAGGTATCATGAAGGACATTCTATGAGGGTTCTGTGTCTTTTTCTTTTCAGTCTTTGTGTTTGGTCAAAAAATGCAACGATCATGGTTTTGGAAGCCCCTATTTTTAGTGAACCTTCAATGAAAGCAAAAGTTCTTCAATACAAAAGAAAAGGTGATGATATCTATATTCACGCCGAAGCTTATAGGCAGGATGCTTTTCGACAATACCTTTCAACCACAAAAAAACAACTCTTATCCACCCACGATAAATATCAAAAAGACTATCCCGATCCCCTTTTTAAAAAAGAATTTCAAAGAGGTTATAGAGATTTTTATAGAACTCTCACTCGAAGTGGGAGGATTGGATATATTAAAAAAGATCATGTCTTTATAAACTTCGAAGACGCTCGGGAGCTAACACAAACAGTTCCTCAGGTTGATGAAACAGACTATAGAATCATTGAACCTCTTCCAAAGGACTATCCACTGGAGTCCCAAACCGGCATCAGAGGGCAGATTCTCATCTCTTTAGGAACCCCCACAGATCAACCTTATCCCTACTCGCAAAAGATTCGCGACACAGGTTTTGACTTCAATAAAGAGTTCTCTTTTATCTGGGCAAGACAAGTTGCGTTTGATAAATCAGAGCGTTTTTTCTTTGGTGGTGAATTTAATATTATGACTGGGCAATCGAGGTATCTCACCTCTAATATTGATGCGGTTGAAGATCAAGTGAGAATTGGAATCGGCCCGTATCTCACCTATGATCTCTATCGCAAAGATCGACACGTTATTAATATTCATGGAAGTTTAGTCCTCAATTTTTACGATTCAAAAGAAATTAGTCAGGACTTTGATACTATCTCTGATGAAAAAAGTGTCACCTACACCTCTTTGTATTTCTCTCCCAAAATCGGTCTCAATTATCAGTACAAAAAGATCCTTGCCAATATTGATTTCGTAGCGGGACTCAAAGCGATCACTCACTCACCCCACACCTACACGGCCCAAGGAAATCCTAATCCCGATAGATGGGTTCCTGAATATGATGTTGGTTATAGCCTTGAGCAGTCCTATTACCTGGGCATCCAGACTGCTTACTAGAGCTCCTTTTGACCATTTAAGGCAATATTTTCCTCTCCTATAATTTAAGTTAAGCTCCCTCTTATTTCGTTCGATAAGTTAGGTACAACATGATGACAGGAAGTTATCAGCCAAGCTTTTTAAAAGCAGTTTCTACCAGGAGGGTTATATGAAACAAACATCAAACGAAATCACTAAAGAAGTACTTTTCCAAAAACTAGGTCAAACTTGGTACATCTTCACTGAGATCAACGAAGAAGTTGTTTATTCAGCAATGCCAGAAGGTATGGATCCAAAGTCTACGAAACTAGAGCTATTTGATGTTATTGAAGAGCACATGAAAAAAGTTGCAACTCAGCCTCGTTATGCTGGAGCTCAAGCCTCTTAATGAGTTCTGCACGAAAATATAAGCATTATGTTCCAGAGACCTCTACGCAGGAAGCAAAAGATGTTCAGGAGCAGAAAAAAAGAATTCAAGATCTTAAAAATAAGATCACGGAAGATTTAATAAAAGATGTGGCCACTCAAAAAAAAGCGGCACTTATCTTAGAAAAATTAATAAATAATTAAATAATAACCAAAAAATAACCCTTAATAAGTGATTCGCTCCTTCTTAAGGGTATTTTTTTGTCTCAACAGTACCTGACTCAAAAAATCAAGTAATATCAATAACTTATCGAAATTATTCAGTTCGGCAACTTTTTCCTGACAAAAGTGAAAAAGTACTCACCTTACCAAAAAAACAAACCGAAATGCTTTATAAGAACTTCTTATGGGTATGAAGTTTAAAACTATTATTAACAAACGGGCACGGTAGCCCCTTAAGTATTCGGTGGGGACCAATACTTACGCAACAGAAGGAGATGTTATGAATTTAGGAGATTAACATGGGTTTCAGAATTAACACAAACACGACGTCAATGGCAGCACAAAATTCTTTAAAGAAAGTGACGGCCAAGTCAGAAAACATTAGTGCTCAGCTTGCAAGCGGATCAAGAATTAATAAATCAGCGGATGATGCCGCAGGTTTAGCGATTAGTGAGAAGTTGAAAGCAAATATTAGGTCGAAGCAACAAGCGAATCGAAATGCGAATGATGGTATTTCAATGATTCAAGTAGCTGAGGGTGGATTAAACGAGACAGGTAACATCTTAATTAGGTTAAGAGAGCTTGCAGTTCAATCGGCATCGGATACAGTTGGGGACACTGAAAGAGGTTTCACTGATATGGAATACCAACAACTTAAGCAGGAACTCGGAAGAATTTCAGAAACAACTGAATTCAACGGAACTAGCCTTCTTAACGGAACTGGTGGACAACTTGACTTTCAAATTGGCGCAAACAATGACGATTTTCAAGACAGAATTCAATATGACGCGGGTAAGATTAACGCGGGATTATCGAGTCTGGGAATAGATGGAGTAAGTGTAGCGAGTAAAGAAGATGCTCAATCATCGCTTGAGACTTTAGATGGAGCCATCAATGCGGTTTCAGGTCAAAGAGCTGAACTGGGTGCCCTTCAGAACAGACTACAATCGACTTCGGCAAACTT
The DNA here is from genome assembly GCA_963719505.1 of Halobacteriovoraceae bacterium. Taxonomy (GTDB): domain Bacteria; phylum Bdellovibrionota; class Bacteriovoracia; order Bacteriovoracales; family Bacteriovoracaceae; genus CAKZJW01. Next base: position 848,584 of record CAVRCF010000001.1, on the reverse strand, counting down.
AGATACGAGTATTGAAAGTATGTCAGCTGCAAATTCAAGAATTAGAGATGTAGACTTCGCGCAGGCAACTGCTGAAAACGCATCGAACAACATTCTTAAACAAGCAGGGACCTCGGTTCTGGCACAAGCAAACTCTCAAGGCGCAGGCGCTTTAAGACTGATTGGCTAAGCCGAAAAGTAAAAATTCTAAAACAATTTTTTAACGGGGGGGAGATTCACATCTCCCCTTTTTATTTTTAAATCTTATTTTCAACTGACGGAGAATGCGCTATAAGCCATACCATGAGCGAACAAGAGAAAGATCAAAGTGTTGATGACGTCATCAAAGAGAAGAAGCCAAAAACCAACGCTGGAGATAGAGCGTTTGGAGACAATTTCGAATACTCTCACGACAATCCCTATCACGAAAAATTAGCGGTTTTTGATGAATTCGTTCTTCGGGATGATGAAGCTGAAGCCAATGCAGGCAGTTGGAATGAGAAAGCCTTTGGACGGGTTGCCCCTTTGCACACAGAAATTGGTACAGGTTACGGTCAATTTATGATCGACTACACTCAAAAAAATCCAGATGTTAATTTTATCGGTCTCGATCACCGCTTTAAAAGAAGCTTTACCCTGGCCAAGCATCTCAATAAGCTCAAGTTTAAAAACTTTAAATATCTTCGAGGTCGAGGCGAGAGACTCGGTCATATTTTTGGAGAGAGTGAACTGGCAAAGATTTTTTACTTTTTTCCAGATCCATGGCCTAAGGCGCGCCACAATAAAAAGCGTCTCTTTCAAAAGCGCTTCTTAGATGAAGCCTACAAGGTCTTAGAACCAGGTGGAGAATTTCTCATCAAGACAGATCACGACGTCTATTTTGAATGGATGTGTGATGTCATGAAAGATGAGCGCAGATTTGATATCATTCTCAAGACATATGATCTTCGAGGTGAACACCCGGAACACTTTCTCTCATCATTTATCACAAAGTTTGAACGCATTTTTCTCGACAAGGGAATAAAAATTAAAGCGATGGTATTAAAATCAAAAAAGTAAAGGCAATGTGGCAAGTATAGAAGAAGCTAAAAACATTATTAAGGATACTCCTATATCGAGTATCATTAACTTCTATCACCCCATCTCAAAAAAAGGGGCGGACTATAAAGGTGTCTGTCCTTTTCATAACGACACCAAACCATCCATGAGTATCTCAGACTCCAAAGGGGTTTATAAGTGTTTTGCCTGTGGTGCTGCCGGTGATGGTATCAAATTTGTGCAAGACTTAAGAAACCTAGACTTCATTGAAGCGGTTAAAGATATTGCGGCTCAACTTTCAATTCCTATTGATGAGTTTCAAAAGAAAGAAAAAAATCCGAAATTTGAAATGGGTTTTCGTGTTCTAAACGGAGCCTTTAAGCTCTACAAAAAAGTAGCGGGCGAAGTAAAACCACCAAATTTTATTAACTTTTTAAAAGAGCGTGGTCTCAATGAAGAGTCTGTTAAAAACTTTGGACTAGGCTTTGCCCCGGGAAATAATGCTCTTTCAAGTTATCTGGCTTCTATTCCAAATGCCAAAGATAAAGAATTTGCGATGAAGCTTGCCAAAGAGATCGGCATCATTGGTGACTCAAAACACGGCAATGGGACCTATGACTTTTTCAGAGATAGAATTGTCTTTCCCGTTCAAGATCACGCAGGTCAGGTTCGTGGCTTTCAAGCTCGGGCCGTTCTTCCTGATCAAAAACCAAAATACATGAATTCACGAGAGTCTTTTATTTTTGATAAGGGAAACATTCTCTACGGCTTCAATTTGGCCAAGAATAATATTCGCTCCAAAGACGCTGTCATTGTATGCGAAGGAAATATGGATGTTGTCATCCTCCATCAATACGGATTTACCAACTCTGTTGGAACCATGGGTGTTGCCTTTTCTGAAAACTCCTCTCGCCTATTGGCGAACCTGACAAAAAATTTCTACTTGGGGATGGACTCAGATGCCGCGGGTATGAAAGGGATGGAGAGAATTAATGAGATGCTTCTCACCCAAGGTATCCTTGCAAAGTACATCGACTTTTCTCCTTCAAAAGATCCAGATGAGTTCTTGAATGAATTTGGCCGCCTGGAGCTCATCGCTAGAATGGATAAAGCTCCTGCATTTTTAGAGATTCAAATCGAAGCGGCTATCCCAAAACCGATACCAGGGACCACCGATAAAAAACTTGCCGCGCTTCGCAACGTCTTTGAGATCGTCTCCCCTTTAAAAGACGGGCTCGTGGCAAAAGAGAAGGTTATCCTTGCGTCAAAGTCTCTCGGACTTCAATCGTCCAATGACGATATTGTTGACGCGTATAAAAAATTTCTTGCAGAGAAAGAAGCGACCAAGAATAAGTATAAAAAGAGAGTTACAGAGAAACCTAAAAAGATTGTAAGTGCTCAGAATAACTCAAACAACGATCCTTTTGCAGATGGCCCTCCCATTCAAGATTACGATGGTCCTCCCATGGAAGTGGATGAGAATTTTGCTGGGGAATTCCTAGCATCAGATGAGCTGCCCCAGACCCAAATGAAAAGCCCTCCCCCCAATAAAGTGGAGCTGCAAATACTGTCGACTTTGGTGTCTAACCCAGAGTGTCTAGAAAGCAAACAAATTGCTGAAATACTTGATTTAATAGACCATAATGATGTAAAACAGTTAATTCATTGGCTGAAAAATATTTATTTAGAAATAGACGACGCCGACTACACAAATTTTATTAAGGTTAAACTTGAAGAGAATCTTAATAGTGAATGTAAAAATACAATTGCTTCAGCACTTTTTAATTACAACTCGCTGAAGTTTAACAAAAAAATCATCGATAAGACGATGACTGACTTAACATTTAAATTAAAAAGGGAAGCGCTCTTAGATAAAAAAACTAAACTTTTGCAAAAACAATCTCAGGTTATAACTGAAGAAGACGGACTAATAGTTTTAGGTGATATCCAAAAAGTGAACGAAGAACTTTCAAATTTAAAGAAGTAAGAAAACGAAGTGAAAAAGGTGGAGCAATTTAATGTCAATCGCATCAGCATTTATTAGTGCAAAAGAATTTTCAAAACTTATCGTCAAAGGTAAGGACCAAGGTTTTCTAACACCAGAAGAAATCAACGATGGTATCCCTGCAAGTATTGTAGAGTATATCGACGTTGACTTGATTCTGATGAAGTTAGAAGAAATGAATATCACGATCAACAAAGTTGATCTTGAAGAAGAAGAAAACGAGCAAACAGAAATCGAACTCATCGATGAAGCTCTCTCTGCTCAAGAAGCAAAAGAGCTTAAGTCTTCATCAACCGACCCTGTAAAACTCTACCTAAAGAAAATGGGATCAGTCGCTCTTCTTACCAGAGAAGGCGAAGTTGTAATTGCAAAAGAAATTGAGGAAGGCGAAAAAGAAATCGTTCTGTCTTGTCTTAATTCAAAGCATGCTCTGGAAGAGATCTCAAAACTTAAAGAAAAAATTGACGCTGCAGAAGCTCAAAGTGAATACGTTAAAGATCTTGTGCGTGGACTTGATGACGAGTCTTCTGACAAAGATATTGAAAAATTCAGAAAAAGAATTTATGAAGTTTGTGAGCATGTTGATACACTTATCTCTGAGATCGTTAACGAAGACGGTACTCTTAGAAAGCTGACAAAAGAAGAAAGTAAAACAATGGGTATCGTTGAAGACGAGCTTGTTGATTTAACCTTCAACAGAAAGATCATCAACAGCTTTACTGAACCCGTAAAGGCTTACTACCTTCAATTCAGAAGCCTCTACGAGCAACAAGATAGAATCTATAAATTCCTAGAAGTTGATACTGATGGAGCTTATAGAGAGTTGTATGACAAAGTAATGGAAGACGATGTTTACAAGAGAAAACTTGCTCGTCACCTTTATACAAGTGATGCAAAAATCGAGCAGATGATTCGTAACCAAGAAGACATCATTAGAAAACTTAGACGACTGTCAATTGATGCTGGTATGGCATATGAAGACATCGAAAATGTTTTCAATATTATTACAACAGGTGAAGAGAAAGCCGATTTTGCAAAAAGTCAGCTCGTTGAAGCCAACCTCAGACTCGTTGTTTCGATCTCTAAAAAATATACAAACCGTGGACTTCAATTCTTGGATCTTATCCAAGAAGGAAATATCGGTCTTATGAAAGCGGTTGATAAATTTGAGTACAGACGTGGTTATAAATTCTCAACATATGCGACTTGGTGGATTAGACAAGCTATCACTCGTGCTATTGCCGATCAAGGTCGAACGATCCGTATTCCGGTTCACATGATTGAGACAATCAATAAGCTTGCCAGAACATCGAGACAACTCATCCAAGAACTAGGTCGTGAACCTACTCCAGAAGAAATTGCTGAGAAAATGGAGATGAGTGTTGAGAAAGTTAAGAAAGTTTTCAAAATATCTAAAGAGCCTATCTCTCTTGAAACTCCAATTGGAGAGGAAGAAGATAGTTCATTAGGTGACTTTATTGAAGATAAGAAAATCATCTCTCCAGCAGATGCTGTGATGAGTGTGACTCTTTCTGAGCAAACGAGATCTGTTCTTTCAACTCTTACTCCAAGAGAAGAAAAAGTTTTAAGAATGCGTTTTGGTATCGGTGAAAAATCAGACCACACTCTTGAAGAGGTTGGACAAGATTTCTTCGTTACTCGTGAGCGTATTAGACAGATTGAGGCGAAAGCTCTCAGAAAACTTCGTCACCCTAGTCGTGCGAAGCTTTTAAAGTCATACATCGACAACTAATTTTTTTTACAAATACTCTAAAGAAAAGCCCCTCAATTTGAGGGGCTTTTTTTTTCTATATAATGATATTTAAAGATTATTGAGGTCTTAGTTTTTAATGTGATACAAAACCGAGTCCCTAACCGGATCTTCTGTCGAGTCATACTCTTGGCAGTATTCAAGTATTTCTCTTTTCACCTTGAATCCTACGTTTTGATTATCCAGTTCAAATGCATAAGGATAGCCACCAAACATATCTTCATAGAGTGACTTTGTTAGGTAACCATAAGTTTCCTTATTTTCATTATAAGTTTGAATATAAGTAACACCAACGTAATTATCACTTAACTTCATAGGATAGTGACGTGCGCGGATTCCTTCGACGGCCCGCACTCTTCGCTGCGTAGAAAAGCTCATGCCTTGTTGAATACTCATACCAACTGAAGCTGACAGTCCTATATCTCCAACTCCAACACTTGCACCGATCTCTGACTTTAAAGTGACACTAATCGAGCGAGACTCACCCCACTGGGCCATGAAAACAGAATTGTCAAAACACTCTTCTTCAAAGTAAGGAAGATAAGCTATCCTTTCTGCCTCTGTCTTTACGTTGTAAACCGTTACATATCTCCAATGGGTATAAGAAGAAAAATAGCTGGCTTTAAAAGTTTTACCGACCATTACTTTTTGGTACTTCGTTTTGTTTATGGGATCATAGGCGCGAGGGATATAATTAAAGTCACCTTTACCAAGTGGATAAAGATTCTCTTGCGTGTTTTCAATATTAATTAAATTCTCTGCACTGGTGGGAACACCAAACTCTTTTGCATTTTCAAGGTCTCCAAAATCGGAAGAGGCCATACTTGAAAAAGAAAGAACTGATAAAGAAACTATCATTAGAAATTTCATTGTCATTCTCCTAGGGGTTAAATTAACTGGTTTCTATCGCTTATCCAGATTGTTTTAAAGGATGATGAAAGATTTACTGAGTCTTTTACCTAAAAGGTGGATGGGACGAGCCTGATAACAAAAGCTTAGCGATATAATGAAATAAACTTCTCTCGCTAATTCGTGAAGTAAAGTCCGCATACCACAGAAAGTCGCTCAAGATCTCTTTAAAAAATGATAGAGAACGCGAGCTTCTATTGACAAAATGTGATTGATACAAACCCCTTAATTTAAGGGCTTTTTTATCGCCTAGAGGCGAGTCTTCATGTACAATGAGACTTTTAAATCTAAGCGTAAAAAGGCCGAATTCAATGAATGTTGTCTCTCAAGCAATTCTCGAAGAAGGTAAAAAATTCTTCTCTAATACACTGATAATTCACGCGAAGAAAGTTTTGGAAAATGCCAGAATTAACATCTCCTTTCAAAAAGGATCTCCTGAGAGATTTTTTATTATCTCAGGGATTGTCAACGATGGTGAAACTCGGGAAGCCAAAGCAAGTTATAAGAAAAATGAAACTTATCCAGAAGGCATGCTAAGCACCAGCTGCACTTGTAACCTTCACTCAGATGAAAACCACTGTCCTCACACAGCGGCTTTGTTCTATAAATTTCATCTCAATCAAGTCCTAAAAGAAGAACTTAAAGAAAATAGCGACGCTCCTCTAAGACCAGAATTGACGATGCACGGTCAGGGCGTCCACGTGGAAAGCTATGGGCGAATTGTTCCAAACCCGGCAAAGCTCATTGGGGCAAAACCCAATAGTACCTACGCGTCGGTTCAGTATCTGTTAACAAATAGAAAGATCGTCAACTTCCCCTTGACGAAAAAATCTGAAAATAAAATAAAAGTGAATCTTGTTAAAGCGGTAAATTTTGAAGAATATCAAACCTATCCTTTAATTGAGAATAAATATCTTCCTGTTTTCTCTATTGAAAATAACCAAGGGGAAGAATTAAAGAAGGTCTCTTTATTTGAGTACCTCTACCTGTTTAACTGGGAAACCGGTGAAGCTTTTGATCTCCCTACAAGTTTAAAAGAATTTGTTAAAAGAGTGACACGAGAGGGGTTTCTTCAACCGATCAATGAGTTCCTAAGATGGAGTACAGCCATCATAGACGAGGACGGTATCGAGTTCTCTATTGATGGAGTTAAATTCAATGAACTAGAAGCCAAAGATGTAAACTTTAGATTCTCTATTCTCACTGGAGAGCGAAAAAGTTTTCTAGAGCTCCATATTGAACTCTTTGATAATGAAAACAGACTTTTACCTCCACCACCCGTTTTTAAACTCATGATTAGTGATGGTGGTTTTTTAGGGGGCTTTAGAACAAAAAATGACTCCCATGAATTTGTAAAGCATCTGCTTGATTCCCTTAATTATAATAATCAAGAATATAAAAAATATCTGCACGCCAACTCTCAAAAACAAAAATTTCAAGATTGGTTTGATTTTGCCATGGACAATGACGACATCCCTTTTATGACGAAAAAGCCTGGGGTGATCTATTATCTTCCAAAAAATAAGTTCTGGGCGATCTTTAAAGGTGTCTTTGAATGCTTTGGAGAAAATGCGAGCCGATTCTCTTTCAACCGAGCTGATGATGAAAAGGTTTATTTTCAGATTCCAAAAAATCAACTCTTTAACGGAGTCTCATCTTTTCATAACCGCATGAGCCATTTCAATATTCCTATTTTTTACAACGACACCGAAGTAAAGACGTGGAGTTCAAATATTCGTTTTGAAAGAAGAAAGTCTAACTTGGATTGGTTTGAGCTCAATCTCGTTGTCGATGATGAAGACCTTCAAGTTATAAAGAATGCCTCTATGGGAGAGAATTTCATCCTCACCGATCAAGGGCTTGTCATTCTTGAGAAGAAAGAAAAAGACCTTTTAAAGTTCATGAAAAAGTATACTGACCATGAAGCAAGCGCAAAAGAGATGGAAGGTAATAAGGCGAAAAGATTCTCCTTAAACTTTAAAAGAACCAGAATCTTTGAGCTTTTTGAACTAAAGAAACACGGTATTGAAGGAGCTTTGACGGAAGAAGAAGAGCAGCTTTGTCACAACCTTCTCAACCTTAAGGATATGCCTCACTACGATCTTCCAGAGAGGTACAAGACGATTGCTCGTGATTATCAAAACACAGGTTTTCAGTGGTTATCCTTCCTTTTTGAAAATCGCTTTGGAGCCTGTCTTGCCGATGATATGGGACTTGGGAAAACTCTTCAAACAATAATGTTTCTCCAATCGGTTGAGACTCGCGTAAATAAGGTTCTCATCGTTTGTCCGGTCTCTATTCTTATTAACTGGCAAAAAGAGATCGAGAAATTCTCAGACCTAGATGTTCACTGTTACTATGGGACAGATAGAACCGATCCAACTGATTCAAAAATTATTCTTACGAGTTATGGGGTCATGAAAAAAGAATCCTTCACCACGTTCAATGATGTAGGATTTGACGTTCTTATCATGGATGAAGTTCAACATCTTAAAAATATTCGCTCTCAAGGCGCTAGTGCGGCCCGAAATTTAAAAGCCAAGTTTAGAATATGCCTGACAGGTACACCTGTAGAAAATGATCTTTCTGAGTTTTACAATATTATGGACTTAAGTATCCCTGGCATTTGGGGAGAGATGAGCTTTTTCAAAACAAAGTCTTCAAAGAAAAGTCGTCTCCTCGCTCGTCAAACAGTAAGACCTTTTATTCTTCGACGAACAAAACAAGAAGTTCTTACCGAGCTTCCTGAGAAAGTTGAAAACCATGTTTATCTGAACTTTAAAAAAGAAGAAAAAGAGCACTACCTTGCAACCCTTGCAAATGTGAGAAAGAATATGACAACCGTTCAAAACGGAAGAAAGTATTCAGAAATTCTCAAAAGTCTCTTAAAGCTTCGACAACTCTGTCTTTGGCAGAATCAGCAGTTCATGCACTCAACAAAAATTGATTTTCTTATGGAAAATCTAGAGCAGCTAATTGATGAGGGACATAAAGTTCTCGTTTTCTCACAGTTCACCACTTACTTGGATATTATTCAAAATAAGATTCAAGAAAGAAGATGGAAGCAAGCAAGAATTGATGGATCCCAGACTCTTAAAAAACGTGGGCAAGAAGTTGAACGTTTTCAAGAGGGTGATGCCCAAGTTTTTCTTATCTCCCTTAAGGCCGGTGGTGTTGGTTTAAACCTCACAGCCGCTAGTTATATCTTTTTAATGGATCCTTGGTGGAACCCAGCTGTTGAGAATCAAGCTATCGATAGAGCGTATAGAATTGGGCAAGAGAATAAACTCACCGTCTACCGCCCTATTATTAAGGATTCTGTTGAAGAGAAGGTTCTCGTCTTACAAAATGCCAAAAAGGATCTCTTTAAAGACCTCATGGCAACAGACCAAGACAATTTCTTTAATGGTAAATTAACAATGAATGATTTTCAGTCTCTTATTGGCTAGTTCGTTAAAGCTGAAATTGTTGCTAAAACAAACCATGCTAAAAGTGTAAATTTAGCTGACCAGTAAGTGAATGAAAGAAGTGACATAGCGATTTTCATAACACCATTATGGTCTCATTGATCTGGATTTTGGTAAATTGGATTGAAGTTTTTACAATAGCTTGTCGTTATTTAGACAGCAATAATTTTAGATACTTAGCCGAAGTCTACCTCGTCAAAGCCTCTCGAAGACATGTCTTAGGTACAAGATTAACCCGCACTTTGAGATCGTCACAAAGTGTTTTTTTTCTAAACTTAATAAAATCTTTTATTCTTTTTAGGTCGCTATTCATTTTGGGATCGTTTGCAGATAGTGTTAGCTTTTCAGCTTTTGCCAAAAATGCTTTATATGAGTCACCTTTTAGAATTTTATCAAAAAGATTATCTACAAGATTTGAAAAATATTCTCTAAATCGTACATCCTTTTTGATGAGCCGGTTAAAAATAGACCACCTAATTTGACCTTTCTTCATATCCATCCCAAGACCAACACTTTTCATCTCTGAATCAAACTGCATCCCAGATCTCACACTCTCCCCATTCACAGGAAAAAAAGCTCTGTCAAAATCCCATGAGATTAGCTTCCACTTTGAATCTCTTTTTATATCTTTCGTATAAACCCCTTGGGCCCAGTCAGTCATCCCCGTGTACATGATTACTAGTAAAGATGCCATAACAGTGTCCATATCAACTCTACTATCGACATATTCAAAACTAATATCACGACTTGTCTCTAGCTTTGACCTTAGGTCTTTATAAAGGATACGCGAATGGATATCTTGATCTCCTTTAATTTTTGCGAAAAGAAAATCTTCATGTCCCCAGTAAAATTTTAACTGTTCACGACTTAAATGTTCTGTCATCATATGATAGGCGTAAAACTCTCCGTTGATATAAAGTTTTACAAGCTCAACCTTGGGGGCAAGCCCCCCTAGAGAGTTGATAAAGAAAAATGAAAATGAGTTTCCAAAATGAAGATAGATATCTCTTTTGATAACAAGTCTTTTGATTTTAGCTTTGGAGCTTAAACTTATTTTTTCACTATTTATAAACTCACTTGCCCCATATTTTTGTTTGAAGTACACGCGAAAACTTTTTATCTTTTGAGATTCATTACGACTTGTACCTCCATGCTGCCTCAGGCCGGCAAAAGTTTTAAAGACATTTTCATTATCTTTAAAGTAGTCAACAAAACTTGCTCTCTCCCAAAGGCGTCCTTTTTTATACCCATGAGTAATGATCCCTCGCTCTTCCGAGTAAAGATCTCTTGGATCTACCCACAAAGATATAATAGGCCAGACAGATGAATCTTCACTAAACAGAGGACGTTTGACATCAATGAGATTTTTGAGACTTGAAGAGATTTGGTATGCCTCATCCAGAGGATCAAAAACATCACGGACTTTACCTGTATAAACCGACTGGGCATCTTCAGATTGCGCGTAGTAAATATCAAGCGCTTTTTTATACTTCTTTTGCCCATTTAAAATCTTGGGGATGAGTCCACATAGAACGATAAGAATGAAAAAGCCAATAGTCTTTAAATTGATCACTGTTTATTAAAAAAGATATTTATCTTTGAGGAACTATCTAGCGCATATAGTTCTTCTTTAAGAGAGGCAAAACTATGGTTCTCCATCGCTCCAAAAGTGTAAGATAGAGTTGTGTGTTCATCATCTTCTACAATACTATCAATCTTTAGATTTTGTGCTTTAGACTCGAGAACTGTCATTACTTGTGTACTATTTTTACTGTATGCCAATGATTGAAGATTCACGATGATCATCCCCGTATTCTTCGTCCTCTTGAAATATTTTTTGTCAAACTTTAAAATGATAAGTCCCAATATAGAAACGACAAAAATAAGAATGAGAAAGGGCAGATTGAACGTTGCACAAGTTAGACTTGAAGCAATCACAAGAAGGATAAAGCCTACTTCTTCCGGATCCTTAATTGGTGTTCTAAACCTTACAATTGATAGCGCCCCTAAAAGCCCAAGAGATAGAGGAACAGAGAACTGCAGACTCACAAAAATGGACGTAATAGCGACACCCAGAAGTGGAAAAGCTCTATGAAGAGTTGATCCTGTTCCTTTACTTCCACAGAACCTTAAATAGAGATGAGAAATAAAAAGGGAAGAAATAAGCGATGCTAGTAATAATAAGAAAAAAGGTAGAAGACCGATGTCGGCCATTTTTTGAATACCTGTATTACTTAAAATTTTTAAATTAAAATATGATTCCATTTTTTCTCCTAAATATTATTTATTAATTCTTCGAAACATCTCTCGTATTTTGAAAAAGAATTTTTCTCAAAGCCAAGCTGTTCAATATTACGCAAAGCAGATGGCAAAATAGCACTCTCCCCTTTTAATTCAAATACACATTGTGATAAATACTTTTTCTTAATTTTCATAGGAAGTAAACGAGAATTCAGTTTTGGAACGTTTATATTGTAGTCAATACAAAGTCGAATATCAGTATTAGGGATAATATATCTATATCGAGTATAGCTTACGATAAAACTAGGATAAATATGCTCCAAGATATTTCCATTAAAGAGTCGAAGCTCGTCTAAACTCTTCAAAAAGTCTAAGGACTCTAGAGGCTTTGAGAAAAAATCATTACTGACTTGAATTCTTTTTTTAAAACGATTTTCACCAACTTTATGTTTGAATTCTAAAAAACTAACTGAACTTGGTTCTTTTTTGTCTAAGGTTTCGTACCATCTTATTCGAAACTTGGATTTAACATGATCACTCTCAGTTTTTTCATCTAAATACTTAAAGTCTTTTGTATCAAAGTAAATACTGGAAATAATCGTTCCTGGATATTTGGGATCAGGGATGAGGTTTAAATCAAGCCATTTCTTAGCAATAGGCGCTTTCAAATTAACATTAACATATTTAACTTCAAAATCATTCATATGTTATTTTTAGACTTATAATAATAAGACTTTACCTTGTGAAGTGAGTTAAACGAATTTATAGAAGTTTATCATTATAGATCAAAAATTCAATTCAAAGTGAGATTTTCTACTGATTTATAGCGTCTCTACGCCATGAGTAGGTCAAGTTACCTGAAAGCCATTGATCTCCTAAGTAAAGAGCAATGACAGCACCCCAAGACCCCACTTTTCCAAAGGGCTCTTTACACATGATTTGAAACAAAGCTAGATTGAAAGCCAGACTTTTTAGATCCCAAAATGTTGCTCGAGCAGCATAGAAGCTCCACCGATCCCCACCACTATTACCGGTAGAGAAGTAAGGTGAATTCCCCATGCTCTCCATATACATTCTCTCTGCTAATAATTCCATCATCACCTCTTTACCCTCTTCGGTTTCAAGATCTTCTTGGGTGATACGATCACTTTCTAGAGAATTATAAGCTGAGGTATTGAAGTATTTATCGATGAAGAACTTTGTATTTCTCTCTTTTGTCTTTTTATCGAGGTAGGCCAAAAGCCCACGGACGTCTTTTTCAAATGTAGGACTCTCTAAAAGCTTATTAAACTCAGCTTCAATTTCATTTTCAGGCAGATCATCTCGATAGATTTGCATAAATTTTCGAATATGCTTACTTTTACCAAAAAGCGTATCGTAAGAGAGTGAACTTACCCCATCCATTCCTCGAAAGATAAAAAATCCTTTGAGGTACTTATTGAGAAAGCCTCCGTTTCCAGTCACTAGCTTTCCACCGAAGTAACTAAAGACGATGCTTGCCGTCCACTCGTACCCAAGTTTTTCATACCAATAATCATCAACGTCAATTTTATCTTTGTTTTTCATGTAGTAAAAGATTGGTGTTCCAACGAGTCCCACAGCAAATTTAAAACGTATAAACTTTTTCTTAGCTCCGGCCAGACGCTTTCCCCCACCAGAGCCACATCCACTCATGAGTTTTCTAAAGATAGACTTCTCACCTTTTGCCTGGGAGAGAGCTCTCTTTTTGAGATTTTTTGGCAACTCATTATCATTTATTTTTTTACGAAGAGCAGCTACCTTTTCCGGATCTACTTCTTCCCCTTTCGCCTTTCTTGCAACAAGATCATCGAGCTCTTTAATATGCTCTTTGTTCATCTGCATTTTTAAGCCCTCTTCAATCTCTGCCACTCGTCTTTTTTCAAAAGAGTTAACACGAGATTTTTGACCAAGGAATTTCTTATAAACAGGCAGCACCTCATCAATAACTGAAAAGCGCTGTGAGTAATTAAAATCATAAATTTTTTCAATTTGCTTCATACCATTTTTTACTCTGGCCGCTTTTGCATTATCTAAAAACTCCAGATAGTGCCTAAGCTGCTCTTGAGAGCGAATATCGTCTCTGAGCTTAAAGCCGTGCTCAAGTGCTAGCTCGAAATCTTCAATCGTTCTATTACTTTGCAACATCATGTCTGTATATTCTTTAGCCCGATTTTTTGAAAGCTTTGCTTTACTCACAATTTCATTGATGACACCTAGCTTATCCGTATCAACATCCAGCTTGCCCGTTAGAGTTTTCGTGGATTTTGAGTAAAAGTAAGTAACATTATTAAATTTTGGAGAAAGAAAGACTTTTTTAATATCTGATAAGTTAAGGAGTTTTCGCTCCACCATAAGACTTGCAGTGGATGCGACATTATCCACGAATGTTTGGTCTTTATGAACAAGCTTTTGAAGTTCTTTTAAAAATAAAAGCCTTGATTCATTATCTGGGAGGGCCTGAACATCATCCATCACCATTTTTGGATCAAATCTCTCATCCCAATAGTTGAGAGAAGCTAAACCTGATTTTTGAGCTGGAATTTTTCCGTTGAGAACTTTAACAAAGGCAATCTCACACGCGTTACGTGTTTTTCCCCCAAAGCTTGCGGGAAGCCCTTTTGCAAATATTGAAAAGGAAATCAGAAATAGTAACACAGCAGTTAAATTCATTACCCAACTTATCGGATTTTTTAAATTTAAAGTGAGCTGAAATTAAAATTTTGTCATTAATCCTGACTCTTGCAATCAGGATTAAAGATCATCTTTGAATGAGAAAACAAAGTCCTCGTGAGATTTTAAAAATTCTCGAATTCCATCATTTCGAAGCTTGCAGGCTGGACATTTTTGACAACCAACTCCTATGACGCCGTTATAACAAGTAATCGTATTATCGAGAAGATATTGTAAAACTCCCATTTGATAACCGAGTTCCATTGTCTGTTTTTTTGTCATATACACAATAGGTGTTTTAATCTCAAACTTATCATTATCAAAATCCATGCGAAGCGCCGCTTGCACGATATCCATGTATTTTCTTGAGCAGTCTCTATAACCAGAATTCGCCTCTTCCACTTCTATCACTCCCATAAAAATACAACTGGCCCCCAGTTCATTAGCATGGATAGCAGCTATTCTGGCCATCAATCCATTGCGTCCAGAGACAAGAGTATTGGGAGAGCCATCTTCATTTTCACTGATGGTCATACTCATATTCGTCAGAGAGTTTTGCGTTATTTTTGATAGACAATTAATGTCTAGAACCAGCCTATCAACGTTAAAATTTTTACAAATTTTTTGAGCTTGAGTGAGTTCATTTGAATGACGCTGACCGTAGTTAAAGGAAATAGCGAGGACATTTTCAGCGCCAAACTGTTCTATTGCAAGGCACAGACAGATTGATGAATCCATTCCGCCTGAGTGCACAACAATTGCTTTTTTATTGAGATTCGTCATGACCCTATTATACCTCTTTTTTTCTACTTTCATATATTAGAAACTTTGTTAAAATTCATTAATCAAAATTTTCACGGAGGTTAACGATGAAAAAATTAGTATTATTAACAGCAATTATGTCTACATCTGCATTCGCAGCACACGGACCTGCTGGTTGTGGTCTTGGTTCAATTCTTTTTGAAGGAAAAGATGGACTAGTAATGAACGTTCTTGCAGCGACTTTCAACGGTACTTCTGCCAACCAAACTTTTGGTATGTCTACAGGTACTCTAGGATGTGAAGATGCAAAAACAGCTAAAGTTTCTGCAGTTTCTTTTATCGAAGGAAACACTGTTGCTCTATCTAACGATATCGCAAGAGGAAATGGGGAAACTCTTGATGCTTACCTAATGGTAATCAACAAGCCAACTGCTGACAGAGCAGTTTTAAAAAGAAACTTTGCAACTATTTTCGCTAAAGGAAATAACGCATCTGTAATTAATGAAAAAATTAACGCTGTTTTATAATTTTAAAAATATAAGAAACGTTAAGTTTGGAGAGGCCCTATCTTTGGGCCTCTCTCTTTTTATACTCTTCTTTATATCACAAAGTGCAAAAGCAAATCCAGCTGATCCAGGTTGGCTGAAGCTTATGCGCTACGAGAAAACAATATTGGGCCATGAAAGTGAGGTCGATTCAAGCGCTTACTTCTTTGCTGAAAATGGAAAAAATTCTCCCAAAGCTGAAATGAAGGCTTCCATCGTTGCTCTCTCCCGTCCGTTAACTGCAGTTAAAGATGTTAACAAACATCCTCGCTGTCAGTTTCCGGGAAGATTTCTTTACTTAAAAAATAAAAGTCTTATTAATCTTGAAGCCGACTTCTCTATGTGCTCAGATTATCAGACCTATAAAAAGAAAATTGATATCGACTCCATTGCCGTTATCTTTTCTTCATATTATATCAATAAACCTGCATCGGCGTTTGGCCATACGTTTTTAAAAATTAATTCAAAAGCAAAAAATGGAAATGATTTCTTCTCCTACGGAGTAGACTTCTCTGCACAAGTGACAACATCAAATCCTCTAATGTATGGGATTGGTGGCATTATGGGAGGATTCTATGGACGTTTCACCCTGCTTCCCTACTTTTTAAAACTTAGAGAATATAATGATTTTGAATCTCGAGATCTCTATGAATTTAAATTAAATCTCTCTGCTAAAGAGCTTGAACTTGCCGAGGCTCATCTTTGGGATATGAATAATGCACTTTTTGATTATTTTTATTTTACAGAAAACTGCTCTTACCATGTCCTGCGTTTTATCGATGCCATCGCTCCTCAGTACGATCTTATGCCAGAGTCCTATTTTATTACCGTCCCGGTCGATACTCTCTACCCGCTTATAGAAAACAAGGGACTAACAAGTGAAATCTCTTTTAGAGCATCTCTTCAAAAAAGACTCAACACACTTATTGAACAAACCGATGCAAAACAAAAAAGCGCTATTATCAAAGCTTATAGTGATAAGAGCTTAGAAGACTTTAATAAAGTAAATTTAGATCAAAAACATAAAGCTCGTGCACTGGATATCATTGCTCAGTTTATTGATTATAAGCACGCCAGTGCGATTCAATTAAACTCAAAAGACGAAGATGCCGTCGCTATTCAAGATTTTAAAAGAGAAGTCCTTATCGCCAGAAGCCAAATCCCTCTTAAAGCCACTGAGTTTCAAAACAAAGTCACTTTAGAGAAGATTGATCTTGGTCACAGGGCCCGTAGAGTTAATCTCTCTTCCGTTAGTGATAATGATCGAATAGGAATTAATATTCAAAACAGAACTGCTCTTCATCAGGTTACCGATAGATCTGGAGATGTTTTTTCCACCTTTAGTCTTGAAATGGGAAAACTAGATTTGGATTTTTTTGAAACAAAGAAAGCCCATCTCAACAGAGCTGAACTTGCAACCGTTTTGGCCCTTCGCCCTTGGAATCTTCTTGAAAAAACTTTTTCGTGGAACTTTGCTGTGGGCCTTGGTAACTCAAGGGAGTATGAAGAAATAACCTCTCCCTACCTAGATTTAGGACTGGGTTTCGCCACCCATGTGCTCGACTCTCTCGTGGGCTACCTAGCCGTTGATTCTCGCTTTAGACATATTTCAAGACAAGGTTATATTCGTGAATCATTGGTGGGTGGAAAATACTCACTCTTCTTTACTACTGATGCCATAAGAGCAACTCTAGCGGCGGGATACTATCAGGACCTTGAAAGTCATAGAGAGTTTAATATCATCGACTATAATTTTAATTATTCGATAAATAAAAGTGTGAGTCTCATCTCAAGTGGTGAGTACGACCCAAAAGAATATAGAACTCAATTAGGTCTTGCTCTTTATTACTAACTCCAAGACTTATAAGTCTCTCCGCCTTCCCATTCAAAAGCTGTTTTAATAATAAATTCTAGATCATCATGTTTTGGTGTCCATCCCAAAACTTCTTTTATTTTAGAAGCTCGAGAAATAAGTTTGGCTGGATCACCTGCACGTCTATCAGTTTCAATAACTGTATAGTCACTCTTTGTTACCGCTTTAACAGTCTTTACCACTTCTTTGACTGAGAACCCATGACCATAACCACAATTGAGAACCTGAGACTTCTTATTCTCAAACAGATACTCAATCGCTTTTAAGTGAGCCGCAGCAAGATCGACCACGTGAATATAATCGCGAACACCCGTTCCATCAGGAGTATTAAAGTCCGTTCCAAAGATATAAGTTTTCTCTCTCTTTCCAACAGCGGCTTCGCAGTTAACTTTAATCAGATGAGTGGCCCCTGGAAAGGCCTGTCCAATCTTTCCAGATGGATCTGCTCCTGAGACATTGAAATATCTTAAAGCGACATAGTTAAAATTATCATTGGCAAAGGAAGTGTCTCTAAGCATATGTTCAGTCATAAGTTTTGATTGACCATAAGGATTAATAGGAAGTGTAGGGGTCTCCTCACTCGCTTCATCACCTTCAGGCACTCCATAAACAGCTGCAGTAGATGAGAAGATAAAACTAGAGACACCATGTTTTTCACACATACTAATTAAATTTAGAGAATTTTCTGTATTATTTTTATAATAAAGAATGGGCTTTTCCACACTTTCTGGAACAACAATTGATCCAGCAAAGTGCATCACACCATCAAACTTATGTTTAGCAAAAGTGTCATCGAGTTTTTTATGATCTTCAAGATCCCCTTCGACAAGTTCCCCAAACAAAATAGCATTTTTATTACCTGTTGATAAATTATCATAAACAACCACATCATAACCGGCTTCACCAAGTTGCTTAACAACATGAGATCCAATATATCCAGCTCCACCTGTGACTAAAATCTTTTTCATTTTTTTATCCCTCTATCTCAAAGCTTCCAGAGCATTCACTCTTCCGCTTCCAAGCATTCCTTTATATTTACGTTTATTTTTTTCATCTATATTATCAGCTGAATCTAAAAGTTTCCTCACCACCCCAGACGCCGTGAGTTCTGGAAAGTGAGACCAAATTAAGGCCGCCACTGCCGCAGCAACTGGAGAGGACATTGAGGTGCCTTCAAGCTCACCGTAGCGACTCTCCCCAAGATAGCGTCGCTGAACTGTTGAAAGAATAGGATCACCTGGAGCGCAGACATCTATTTCAGAACCATAATTTGAAAAATTCGATTTCTTATCAAAATGTCTCTCTTTAGAACTTCTGACAGAGCAAACCAAAACAATATCTTTGACAACACCTCTGGGAGGATCTTTTTTATAATCATTTCCAGCAGAATTAAAAATAATGACTTCATTTTTTTTCGCGTATTGAATCACGTCTAAGATAAGCGGGATCCTCAACTAAAGGATCGATATTATAACTTGTATTAATAATATTCGCTCCATTTTCAATGGCATAGCGATAAGTCTCAACCACCAAAGCGGTATTCCAACTTCTCTCATCCCCGTACCAACGAAGGGGCATAATCGAAACATTTGGTGCGATTCCGGCCACGCCAATTTTATTATTTAAAGAAGCGGCAATAATTCCAGAGACATGAGTTCCATGAGTTGGTCCCTCTTCAACATTGGGATCGTTATCTTGTGTGACAAAATCCCATCCATTAATATCGTCAACGTATCCATTTTGATCGTCATCGATTCCATTGCCAGGGATCTCTTTTTCATTTTTCCACCACGCATGTTTTAAATCATCGTGATCCATTTCAAATTCATTATCCGTAACAGCAACAATAATCTTTCTTACTGCCCTGACTAATCTTCCAAGCCTCAAGGGATTTGATCATAAGATGGTGTTTTTGATCCCCCAATAGAGCATCATTACTTTTAGTGGATTCAATCTTTGATTCTTTAAACTCTCCACTATATTGGAAATTATAAAAGACATTTATATTATCAACTTTAATCTTATCTTTGGTTTTAATTAAAAAGACATCGTCTCCAAGATCTCGAAGCTTTTGACCGACAATAAACTGAGACCCCTTAACAATGTATTGCCCAGGGATAATTGTTCTGAGTAACAGATCCAAAAGCGAAAAAGGGAATAAGTAAAATTAAAATTTTCATTTTCTACCTTATTTTAAATTCTTTAATGTCTTTCGTTGAATCAGTTTTCTTTCTTATTTCTGGATGGGTGAGTTCCGCGTGAACTTCGTACTTACCTTTGCCATATTGAGAGAGATCCACCACAAGCTTGTCTCTTAATTCAACAATCTCAGAGACTGTGCTCCATCCCTCTTTTTTAAACCACTTAATTGAAATCGTCTCAATATCCAGAAGCTTTAAAGAGTGAACAGACCCAGAGACATTTAACTCATCTATTAAAGAGATACGATCTAAAAATTTAAACCAAATATTTTCTTGATCAACCGAGCAAAAAACCTTGCTTTTCATCTCTCTCATTAAACACTGATTATCCGTAGGTCTATAGCCGGCCTTACTTCCCCCGTCGCGAAAAACATTAAAAGCACCGACAAGATTAGGCGTGAAATTGTATTCTTTTGGATAGGCATATCCATTGGCGAAGGCCAAAACATTATTTCCGTCCCTATTATTGTCTTTAATTTGCAGCTTATGAAAGCCAGTTGAAAGAGGAGTCATCACTGTTTGAAAGAAGCTTCTATCAATTGTAAAATCTCCATCTAGTTCTAATTTCGTTCCATCTAAGAAAATTGAAACGTCATCTTTACTCTCCCAACCAACTGAGCTTAATTGTAGATCATAGGAATAGCCCTCTCCGCTTGGGAAATTAAAATCAATTTCAAAGTCCTTCTCACCTAAATCTTGCCAAACATAAGAGCCTGTCAAAAACTTTGAATCATTAACTGAAAGTTTCCCCTCTACCCAGTGGGACCAAGGAACATTTGATGTTCGAGAAAAATTTGCGCCGGAATAAACTTGGCCTCCGTCGTACTCTTCACCAACATTTGAGAAGTTGTGTCCAAGTTCATGGCGAAGAACCATTGAGCCTGAAGTTAGACTTCTAGTCGTGATGGCATACCTTCCCCCCAGACCTCCATAAAAGTCATCATTGGCGATGATGATTGGATAATCAGTATTAGCAGAAATAAGGTTTAAAGCCTTTTCAATCGCAGATCTATTGCCCGGCATGATACCGCGCTTAGAACCTCTAGGACTTCTATATAGATCAAAGGCCGTTCTTTTTGTGGTTAGATCAGAAATTCCGCTTTCCTCACTTGGAGTAAAAATCGCATAAATATTAAAAAGGTTGAGGTAGGATTTAAACGTCACCTCTTGAAACATATCTTTAACCATTCTTTTCACATCGGAGAAGAACTTCTCTTTTTCAGACAAAGTGTAACCATCGCCTAAAATAGTAATGGTGATTCTATTATTATCATTACCCGTTTTTACGATGTCTCTTATTTCAGAATCTGGCCAAGAAGACTTATTCTCTTTGATATAATCCTCATACCCTTTAGGTAAAAGGTGATTGGGATAGATGACCTCTTGATAAATGATATCTTTTGTCTTTTCCTTCTCTGAAATAGACTCTCTAATATTTTTTAAGATCTTTGTCTTTTTTGCCTCTCTTTCTAGTTTTTTTGTACTGATGACCTTGGTCTTTCCATTTTCAATTGTTCTTTTCACAAGAAAGCTTGCGTGAGCCTGAAAGCACATTAGAGCCACTAAAAAGATTTTCATATCTATTCCTTTTTAAGATCGTTAAGTAAATGATTGAGTAAAGCGTCGGTGTGCTCATTTGTCGTTATATTATTGGCAAAGATATGGCGAAAAAAGATTGTCCCATCTTTAAAACGAGAAAAGTTTGTTAACATCTTTCCCTCTTTCACCAGACGACTTCTGAGGTCGAGATTATATTCATTAATATCTTTCGACTCATCTTTTGGGATCACTTGAAAACAAACATTGAGATACTCAGGGTGAGCAACAAGTTTTAATCTTGGATGCTCCTCAATTTTTTTGACCATATAATTTTGTTTCTCATATTGATCTTCAACAAATTTTGCTAACCCCGTATGCCCCTTTGATTTCCACTGAAGCCAAAATTTAAGGGCATCAACTTTTCGTCCACACTGAAGTGATTTTCGACCAGTATCAAACTGCGCGTTTTCGTATTCATGAAAGATGTACTGACTTCCACCACCGGAGTTGGCAAGTTTTAAAATATCGGGGTGTCTCGTTGTAAAAAATGAAGTGATGAGTCCTGATCCCATAAGCTTATGAGCATCAAAGGTGTAGGAGTCAACGTTTTGAATTCCCTTCATAAGAGCTTTATATTTAGGAGAGAACATCACTGCCCCACCCCATGCGCCGTCCACATGGTGCCAAAGATTATGCTTTTTACAAACGACATCGATTTCATCGATGGGATCAAAAGCCCCAAGAACAGTCGTTCCAGCGGTTGAGCAGACAATTAAAGGCGTTTTACCAGCATCTTTTGAAGCTTCAATTTTTTTATCTAAATCTGAAGCTAGCATTTTTCCTGACTCATCAGTTTCAACCATAATGAGATTATCCAAGCCAAGTCCCATGACCATCATAGCTTTTTTATGGGAGTAATGAGCTTCACTAGAAACGAAAAGACAAAGATCAAGACCTTGATTTCCTTTTCGTTTTACATCGGGAAACTTTTTTTCACGAGCACAGTGGATGGCCATTAAATTGGCATTACTTCCACCTGTGAGCATAATGCCATCACCGTCTTTAATTCCAATAATGTCATTGATAAGTTTTACTAACTCAGCCTCAATTAAAGAAGCAACAGGCGAGACCTCATAAGTGGCCATGGTGTTATTGCCAACAAAAGAGATCAGCTCTCCAAGCATCGCCTCAAATTGATAACCACCAGAGAGTTGATTGGCGAATTGAGGATGACTTGTTCTAGGCGTGTATTTTAAATATTTTTTAATTTCAGAAATGAGTTCAGTTGAATCGATTCCAGAATCTGTGATCTTAAGGTCTAGCTGTTTTTTGAGTTCAGTGCCTTTAATGTAATTCACAACATTTGACGTTTTATTTTCATCAAAATAGTTTTCAATAAGAGTGACAACTTCTAGAAAAAGAGATTTTTGCACTTCAGTATGCATAGCGGTATATCCTTATGTTTTAGACACCTTATTAATACCAATTTGAGAAAAAGAAGTCTAATAACCGCTGGGGTAAAATGAAAAAAGCCCCACGTTTGTGGGACCCAACCTTACTTAATTCTGTATGAATAATCCATCCTAATACGCATCGAGTTAATCTTTGTTTGTTCGCTCTTATTGAGCTCGACTTTGATAAAGGTCCTCGCTCCAGGACTGATAAAGAGCTGACTATTTCCTGAGTCCAAATCTAGCAGATTTCTAAGAAGGGACTCATCATTAGCACTTATTTCAGAGTGATAATAGGTATTTGCCCAAGGGTTATAGACCGATCTCCAGTTGAGAGCAGAATTTGTTTTCGGATGATGAAAGTCAAAGACAAAGTTTACAGAGTTTTGATCGATCACCGATCTTCCACTATGACTCATTGAAACTTCAATTTGTGCATGAGTACCACTACTTTTTATAGACTCTACCTCTAGGTCAAGCAGCCTAATATTCTCTTTATCTTCTCCAAAGAAGTTTGCTTGTGTGGTATCCAGATAGATCGCTTGACCATTATTGAGGGAGTTGATCTCCTCCACAGTGAGGCTGACTTCTTTAGACATGGTTTGAGCGGCGCTACTATCATTGTAAACGTGTAAAAGTTCGTTGGTAATCTCAGTCAGCTTAGCATTATAGATCACTTCAAGAGACTCAATATTATTCACGCTATTTCCAGCTCCGGTTTTAATTAAATTTAAAATCTCATCCGTTAAAATATCTAGGTTAAATTTACTTTTATAGTCCTTTAGCAGGCGATACTCATAAGACTTTTCAAGAAGATACCCATAATAGTGAAGAGATTTTGAGGCGAGGCTTTTAACTTCATCAAGTGCACTCATATAATCTCTTTTTCTCTCAATACTAATGGTTTCAATATCCTCAAATGAATAGGCCAGTGCTGAGTAATTAACAGTAATAGATGTCAAAGCATCTGACATAGAGCTTTGAAAATCGATCACTCGGTCTTTAAAAAGTGTCTTCTTTAAATTTAAGTTCTCTAGAGCTTCAATAACTTTTCTGTACATTTTATGAGAGCTTTTTATTTTTGCGATTTCACGATCAAGCTTTGATCCTCCCTCCATCTCTTTCCACTGACTCATCTGACTGGCAACAGCTTTAAAAACTGGGCTTGAAAAATCAACGATCTTTTTTAAATGCTTTCCTCTCTCTTCCCAAGAGTCCATTCCCTCAAGATGAGATAAAGACAGTTCATCCAGTTTTTCATGAATCTCTTTTGTCGTGGCCTTCCAGTCGAGTTCTTGGAATTGTCCATACATTGAAGGAGCTTGTTGAAGGATTTCACCGGCGCTCATACTTCCATTTGTGGCATTGTGGAAAAATTCAACTCCCATCCCAACAGCACCAAGAGCCGGCTGTCCTACAGGAATTACTTTGGAAGCTGCTGCAAAAACCTTTACGGCTTTATCCATAAAAGGCACTTTTATATTTCTTTTGGCCTTCGCTTTAATTTGTCTTTCAACTTCCTTTAACTGATAGTGAAATTCCTCTTCAGCCGTCTTTAATTCTCCAAGCGCCTCATTGGTTGCAACGATATCATCAATTGTTTTATCAATTTCTTTTTTCTCGGCATCGATATTTTCAAAGAGTTCACTTTGAAGCTCCTTAATCGTTTGAATATTCATCTGTTCTTTTTCAAGATCAATAGACATAGAGTTGGCCAGATAGAGAACTTCAATATTTCTTTTTACTTCATTTTTAAAAAGCATATAGTTAACTTCAAAGCCAAGGTTTGGAACCCAGGTTTTTTTATTTCCATAAAAATCCAGTCGCATATCCATCTGATTAGATAGCTTTGTAAGCTTTTGCTGCAAAGCCTTCGTCTCCATTCCTGTTACATTTTTTGTGATAGTATTTTTTAAGCTCGAGATTTCACTTTGTGATGAACTAAGATAACCGGCCTTATAAAGGTCCTCGATATATTTATATTGAAAAGGTGTAATAGCAGAACTTATCCAAGAAGCTTTTGTTCTTTTAATCTGAATTTTTTTATCAAAAGCCCAAGGTCTCTTTGCCTTTATTGGCATCGCTGAAGCGCCTCCAATCGCTGTTATACAATCATAGGACCTCACTCTTCTACGTTTAAACTTTGCTGCACAAGTCGTCACCGGCGAACCAGGAGCACCACCAAGTCGCAAAGAATCTGTGTTTCCTGCCACACCTCCGGTTTGAGTTGCGGCGATACTAAAGTTCTTATTTATATATATCTTCCCGGCTTGTCCTCCCTCTCCTGGCTTCCCACCAACAATGGCATTTTGGCCATTTCCAGAAGGACTCCCTCGCTCTACTTCATCAAAACAAATATTCGTATTTGTTCCTGGATGACAGACATGACTTGTGTACTTGTAGTATCCGTGTTTTAAAACGGCATTGGTCCCTCTTCTTCCAGCTTGTCCAGGTCCGGCTCCCTGACCTTTACCACCATTGGCAATAAATCTCACGCTCTTCTTATCCTCTACAATCTCATCGGCATGCACGTAAATAGATCCTGCATCTAAGCCATCGACACCATCTTTAAACTGAGGTGCTCTCAGAGCTATTGAATCAAGAGGTGTCGTATTAATAGAGCCCGCTCCTATGAAGATAATTTTTTTCGCTGTGAGAGTAATATCCGTTTGTGCGAGATGAATGGGATCATGAATCTCAATAGTTTCGGCATCAATTGAGAGGCTTTTAAGATCAGATCTTTGATAGAGCTTTTTATATAAGCCTTGGGGGTCATCTTTTTTGATAATAACTTTAAGACCACTAATCGAGACATCTTTTATTCCTCCTTCAGGAGAGATATGATTAAGACTCTCAACGCCCTTACTCTTTCGATCTTGATACTGCATGTATCTGAGATCAGCTTTAAGTGGCTTTTTTAGATTATTACTAAAACTATAAAGATCAAGATGTGAATAGTTTGGTTTGTTGCCTGATGCCTCTTCTAGATTTTGAGTAAGCACGGAATCAGATTGACCTGAATCGCCCTTTTGTCCACAGCTGAATACACTCAGCATAATGAGACTTGTCGTTATTAACTTTTTCATCGTTTCCCCTTTGTTGTTTTGTATCCAAAGGTTTAAGCAATAAAAAGGCCAGAGTATATCTGGCCTAAGTTATTAATATTTTGAATGTTTAATCCCGCAAATGGAATAAAGGTCTTCTGAAATCGGAATTATTTGTTAATTCTCTTCCCTACCGCATAATAAGTAAATCCATCTTCCAGCATATGACTGGTCTTATAAAGGTTTCGACCATCAAAAACCAGTGGGGCTTTAAGTCTTGATTTCATCTCATCAAAATCAGGAGCTCTAAACTCTTTCCACTCAGTCAGAACACAAAGGGCATCTGCACCATCGAGACAGTCATACTTATTTTCAACTTTTACCGCGTCAAAAGAATTCTCTTTGGCATAAATTTCAAAGTTATCATCGGCCACAGGATCAAAGAATCTCACCTTTGCTCCAGCTTCGTTTAGGGCCTTAACAGTATAGATTGCGGGGGTCTCTCTGATATCATCAGTATTCGCTTTAAAGGCAACTCCCCAAATAGCAATGGTCTTTCCTTTAAGATCTCCAAAATGATTTTTCATTTTTTCAAACATATAAAGTTTTTGCTCAGCATTTACTTCTTCTGTTGTTTCCACCAGCTTAAGCGTCATACCGTGCTGTTTCGCTGTATAGGCCAGGGCCTTAACATCTTTTGGAAAACAAGATCCACCGTATCCTGGTCCCGGGTATAAAAACTGCATCCCAATTCTTGAATCCGTTGAAATTCCGTGGCGAACCTCAGTCACATCTGCACCTGTTTTATCACAAAGCCTTGCTATCTCATTCATGAAAGATATTTTTGTGGCAAGAAAGCAGTTCGCCGCATATTTAGTCATCTCAGCAGAAAGATTACTCATTCGAATTGTTCTTCCACTTAGACGGTTAAACGGCTCGTATAACTCTTCCATTACACTCCAAGCTTTGTCATCATCCGTTCCAATGATAACTCTTTCCGGTTTCATAAAATCTTGGACAGCGGAACCCTCTTTTAAAAATTCAGGGTTATTCACAACGACGACCTTCTTTGAAGTTTTTTCACTAAGATATTTTTTAACGTTTTCACCAGTTCCAATAGGCACTGTGGATTTTAAAACCACAATAAGTCCATCTGTGATCATAGGAATAAGATCATCGAGAGCTTTATAAACGTATTGCAGATCGGCAGATCCATCATCTCCACTTGGAGTTCCCACGGCCATAAATACTGCTGCAGAATCTTTAATTGATTCATTAGATGTTGAAAATTGAAGACGTCCCTCTTCAAAGTTTCTTTGCATCATTGGCTCAAGACCCGGCTCATAGATCGGACACTTTCCAGCTTTCATGCTCTCAACTTTAGAAGCATCGATATCGATGCATGTTATTTTGTTTCCCATTTCGGCAAAACAAGTTCCTGTGACCAAGCCTACATAGCCTGTTCCTATTACTGATATTTTCATGTTTAATCCTTTGTTATATTAATATTTTAAGATGCACTCTTTATTAACTCACCATCAGCTATAATAGTGTCAGCATGTATATCATAGCCGTTGGGCCAAGTAATCGCGCCCATTTCTATAAATACTTTTTTAAAAAAAGATTTATCTTTTAGAGCTTGAAGCATCTCCCCTTCACTACTAAGAACAAATGACATATCAAATCTAAAAATATCTCCGTTATCCATTTCACACTCAAGATAGTACTCAAAAGCTTCAACTCTAATTATATTTTTCATTGGTCAGCTCCAGGGATACGAAGAAGAGGTTTACTGTCTCTCATTAACTCCCAATTATTACTTAACTCGACTTTATACACTTGTATCCAATCGGAAACAATTCTATCAGCTTTTATAGGAAAATTCCCTATAATTTTATCTCCTGTAACTATGCTAAAGCTTGCTTCAAATCCTTGATAGTAAGCATGGAGATGAGGTGGATTGTGTTCACGATAATACATTTTGATAATAATTCCAAAAAACATTGATATTGCCGGCATAAGTCATCTCCTTATGGAGTCTTATGCAAGTAAAATATGAAGCTGATGCAGCTAAACTATTGAAAATATGTTAGTTAATCTGAGACCAAGGTATAAATGATTATATCTTTTGGCTCGTTTTAAATTTATCTAAGTTCTTCGAGTAGTCTTTAAATTTAATAAAGCTCAATGGATATATAAAAAATAATAAATGTGAATTCGTATTATCAAATAGATTTTCTACCTGACCAGAGACGGTAAAGGCCACAAGATAAGATAAAAGAACCCATCCAAAGTCTCCTCTTTGAAAAAGCTCCATCCCCCAAAAGGCTAAGAAGCCCAAGAATAAAATAAGACCTGGAATCCCATAATTTGCTGCATGTTCAAGAAAGATATTATGAGAATGCCCGGAATACTCTTTCGACCATATATCGTACTTTATCTTTAGTTTTGTAACGTGATAAGAAAACTGAGAAGCTCCAAGTCCAAAGACTGGCTTTTCCCCAATTGATTTTACAGCAGTATAGAACTGGCTCATTCTCTTTTTATTAGAGCCATCTTTGATATTAAAAAATCTCGAGTTGGTTTTGATTCCTGTAAAGGAGATAAATATAACGACTGCAATAAAGAAGGCTCCAAACCCCACCAAGACCTTACCAAGCTTTGGTTTAAATTTAAGCATTAAAAATGAACATCCAACGATAATTCCAAGAAGCGCTCCACGAGTCTTAGCTGCAAGAACAGCAAAGAAACAAAGTGAAAGAGCGATATAAAAGAATCTTGGATTAAAAATCTTTTGAAGTTCCTTCCTCTTAAGGACAAAACCTGAGCCCAAAACAAAAAGAAAAGCTGATGCATAGCCGTAACGCATATAATTCGTCAGGCCATCCGAGCGATTTTTAAAGTCACCAAATTCCATCTTTAAAAGATTGAAGCCAAAAAAAGCTTTGGTGCAGCCAACGATGAGGGCTACAATAATAACGAGGTACAAGGCATTTAACATTCTTTTCACCTGAAAAGGCGTCGCCCTATCAAAGAAATACTTAAGAGGATAAATCAAAAGAGGGCCAAGAAGATAAAACTTTAATTCATCAAAACTTTTTCTCACCTTGACAAGCTCATCTAAGTTTACAAAATTACAAACTAATCCCCAAACCGTGAGGGCTATTAAAAACCATCCGCTTTTAGGAATACGAAATGAATCCGCTCGCTTAATCGCTATAAACATAGGGATGACTATGAGTATATGGTACACACTTACAATCGTTGGACTCGATAAAAAGCCCACACTCAAAAACATAAGCGCCCACATAATCCATTTAAAAGTTTTATCTTGAGAGCTAGTAAGCATTTTTATTTCCTTTAAAAAAGGTCATAAAAAGAATCGAGATATCCAAAGAGAAACTCCAGTTTTTAATATACCAAAGATCACATTCAATTCTTTTGGGAATGGATGTATCTCCTCTCCAACCGTTAACTTGAGCCCAACCAGTCACACCTGCTTTAAACTTATGGCGAATCATATAGCCTGGGATCTCAGTTCTAAATTTATCGACGTACTGAGGCCTCTCTGGTCTTGGACCCACTAGGCTCATGTCGCCTTTTATAACATTCCAAAGTTGAGGAAGTTCATCTATATTCGTTTTTCTAATGATGCGACCGATCTTTGTTACCCTTGGATCATTTTCTACTGTCCAGCCACCGTGATTCGCTTCACCGGTAACCATGGAGCGAAACTTCCACATCTTAAACTCTTTTCCGTCTACGCCCATTCTCACTTGATGATAAAGAACTGGGCCTTTGCTTGTGAGCTTTATAGCTGCGGCTATAAAAAGTAGAATGGGAGAAATTAAAAACACACCTATAACGGTAGCGGTAAAATCAAAAAGTCTTTTGAGGATCAATCCCGAATGCTTTATGTTGGGCTCATTGAGATAAATTAAAGGTTGCCCCTTAAAATCGCTCATGGTGTAGCCCACTTTTGCAAAGCTCACATCTGGGAGCACGATAATAGGAACCATAGACTCCGAAAGTCTTGTGAGAACCTCTTTTTGGTCTTTAACATTCTCAGCATCAAAACCCACCACGATATCATCGAGTTCAAGTTTTTCAATCTCACTGGCATCAACACTTTCTACAGAGTCTATCCAATTAACAATCTCTATATTTTTATACTCTTCAATATTTTTAACATATTTCTTAGCGGGCTCTCCGTTTCCAATAACAAGAATCCTCTGCTTAATTGAGTTCATGACTTTTCTAAAATAAATTTTACTCAAAACGAGAAGAGATGTGGAAAGAGCAAAGTACACAACAAGCATCACTCTTGAAACTCTGTGATGAGACATAAAGAAAGCCACTACTAAGAAAGCGACAAGAGATATTGCATTGGCCCTAATCTGTGCACTGGCCAATTTAGAGGTATTAGTTAACCTTAGAGCATCGTAGAGTTTTGAGTTTTTAAAAACGAGTAAAGAGATTAAAAACAAAAGCACGCCGTAATTTGCGTACCAAGAAAACAGACTTTCATTTTCAAACCTTAGAAAATAAGCGCACATCCACGAGATGTAGACAATAAAAAGGTCTACAACTCTTTGGGTATAATCAATGGACTTAACACGACGTCTCAAAACATTTCCTTACCAATATAGTTCATTTGAAATATCATGGGACTATACTAAAAAAAGAGTGAAGTTTACATGAAAAAAGTATCGATAATTACGCCTTGCTTCAATGCTGAAAAGTTCATCCCTGAGACTTATGATAGCCTTAAGAGTCAAACTTTCTCAAATTGGGAATGGGTCATTACAGATGACTGCTCAACTGACGGCTCTGTCGAAATCATTGAGAAACTAAGGGAAAATGACCAAAGAGTAAAACTCATTAAAAATGAGAAAAACTCCGGTGCCGCAAAAACGAGAAATGTAAGCTTAGACCATGCAACTGGTGATTTCGTGGCATTTTTAGATGTAGACGATCTTTGGGAATCTCAAAAACTTCAAAAACAGATCTCTTTTATGGAGCAAACAGGAAGTGAATTCACCTACCACGACTACTGGACAATTGACGCAGAAGGAAAAGTCTTAAAAGAGCAACTTCTCGATCAAAAATACACTGCGACTGATCTTTTAAAGTTCAACCCTTTTGCTACGAGCTCCATCATGATCTCAAAAAGCCTATTAGATTTAAACTCTATCAGGTTTAAGGAACACCTTCGTCGAAGGCAAGATTATTTATTTTGGTATGATGCAATTTTAGCTTGTAGAGAAGCTATAGGGTTAAACGAGAAACTTAGCTGTTATAGAATATTTGGCGGTGACTCTTTATCTTCAGATAAAAAGAAAATGGCCGTTATTCAATGGGGATTGTATCGAGATGAGTTTAAACTAGGATTTATAAAATCAGCTTATTACTTTTTTCGCTATGCTATTCATGGGATTAGGAAGTACTTTTTATAAGTTTTTTTATCATGTTGTAAAAAGGCTTGTTAAATAAATAATTAACGATACCCGCTGATACTGTTCCCAAAATTGATACTGCTAAAATCCTCACATATAAATTATCAATAAAATAGAGAGATATTATTGGAGCTATAGAAGCAATCAAGGTCAATACAAGAGGCTTCAGAATCTCTAAATGATATTCTCTAAAACCAGCGCCACATAAAACACTCACTTGGAATCGCCAGTTAGGGATAAAGAGTAGAAGGATGTAAATGACTAACGCAAAACAAACACCGTCGAGTCCAAAGAATGTCCCAATATAAACAGCAAATGGAAGAGTAAAAAAAACAATTAAGTTCCAAAAGAAGCCTATATCGACCCTTCCCATTGCAAGAGTCAATGAACCGATGGGATTAATTGTTGAACGAAGGGCAGCATATAAGGAAAGAATCTTTACGACAGAGATGGCCTGAGTCCAATTCTCACCAAATAAAAGAAGTACTATCTCTTCTGAAAGAAGAAATATTCCAAGATAGATTGGAAAGTTTACAGATGACAAAAAATTAATTGTTTTCATATAAATTGATTTAATTCGGATTAAATCATTTTGGAGAATTGACATTACTGGAAATGAAACTCTCGTGACAATAGGGTTTATAACCTGAGCTGGCCTTAAAACTAGCTGTTTTGAAATCGAGTAAACCCCCACGGTTTCAGCTCCAAGAATCTTTCCGATAATCATCACATCAAACTGAGTGTTAAAATAATTGATAGTCTTTTCACCAGTTTGAAACATGCCAAATCTTATATACTCTTTTACTTCTGATAATTTAAAGACAAGTTTTACAGGGTATTTTCTTACTCCATATGTAAGGAATAGAAAATTTGTAATCAAAATATTAAAAAGATAGCCATTTACAATGCTGAATGCGCCATAATTATTTATAGCAAAGTACAGAGCTGCCACAAAACCAAACAAAGCACCGATCGTTTCTTGTATTGCAAGTAAATTAAACCTCAAGTCTCTTTGGAATAGAACCTTAAACTGCAAACCTAAAGGTATAATTACAAAGCATATCGAAATAACCTTCAGCAAAGGTACCATACCAGGTTCGTTGTAGAACGACGCTATAGAGCCAGATGAAAAGTATATTATGTTTGCAACTATGATACCGGCTATGAAATTCATCCAATAAAGAGTACCTAGTTGAGACTCACTTGAGTTCTGCTTATGAATGATCGCGTTTGAAAACCCCATATCCACGAACGTTTGAGCAAATCCTAAAACCACTATTGATAAAGAAGCTAATCCAAACTCTGATTTAGTTAGAAATCTTGAGAGAATAATAATTTGAGATAAGTGAAGAAATGCTGTTATGACACTAGAAAAGGTGGTCCATCTGATACCTTTTAATGTCGAATCGTTTAGCTGTTTAGTCATGTCAAAGTCTTCTCAACAAGGTTTTTTGTTTTTGAAAGCATCTGACTTTCTGAAAAAATAGAAGAAAGTAAGGCTCTATGGATCTCAATCATTTCGTCAGAGATTGTATTGCTTTGACCGAGGTCCTCAATTTTAAATATATTGAACCCTTTATTTTTTAAATATTCATATAGTGGATTTTTATCGTTTAGATATACTGAAGCTCCCAAATATAGTGCCACGATAATATTTCCATACCCCTGCTGCCTAGTATGATTCATGACCACTATTCTACAGCTTAGAATTATTTGAAAATACTCATCAACTGGCATAAATCGGTCTAGTGATTCAAACTTCTCTCCTAGCTCTTTTTTAAAAAGGTCAGAAATCGTTTTTTTATAGACATCATTTCCGTAACTCAAAGGTATTATCAATTTGTTAAAACTTGTTTTTTCCTCTTTGATCACATCAAAAGCTGTAAGATGGTTATTGGTTAAGGTCGCACTATTTCCAAGAAGTAAATTTTCACCACTGACAACTTTGTTTTCAACACCAACGATCAAGTGTCTTTCTAGAGACCCATAATTCCAATCGACAAATTCAGGAAAGTAACTCTTATCAAAAGAACTTTTAACCCTTGAATACTCATTTTCTAGAACAGGCGCAAAAGTTTTTATTTTTCTAATGGAATTTTTCTTTCCCCAACCAATTTGATTTAATGTAAAAAAGGTTAATTGTTTTACAGTTTCTTGCAAATAATAAAACGAAAAAATCGTTTTGATTTCTTTCTCAAATTTTTCCGACTTATCATCTAATAGCTTAATATCCGTAAATTCATAATAGTCTCCACCCCAGCCAATCCAACTTATTGGCTTGAATGAAAATCGATTGACAAAGATACAAGCAACAGGCCCTAACCAATGAATAATAATTAAATCAAATTTTTGAACTTTTTGTTTTAATGATAGAGAGAAAAGTGAAAGAAGTGATCTTTGTATAATCTTAGTTCTTTTAATATATTTAAAGTCTTTGCTCGATTGAAAAGACCAGAATTCGTTCTGTCCAGGGTAAGCTGTCTCAAATAAATCACCTGCAAGATCTACAAACTTTTCATCTTTAACAATGTGAAGTATTTTAAGCACTCACTTACCTGCTTAACTTTTTGGCGGGAATGCCAATATAGACACCGCTTTCATTAAGATTAGATACAACTGCAGCGTTCATCCCCACCACGACATCATTTACTATATGTATCTTTGGTCTTATAGAACATCCTGTTCCAAGATCACATCTCTTACCGACCTCCACATTTCCTGAGACTCGGCACCCAGGAGAAAGGACACTAAGCTCCCCGATAGTACAATCGTGTCCAACTGTGGATCCAATATTAATCATAACATTTTTTTCAAGTGTCACATTTGTTGTAACAATGCATCCGGGAGTTAAAACAACTCCTTGTGCAAGGCTATTATTTTTTCCTAAAACAACGGAAGGATGAACTAAGGGATCGCACGCGGAAAGCCCTTGCGACTCTGCAATTTCTGCAAACTTTTGTCTTAAATTAACGTCGCCAACACCTAGAACATACTTTGTATCTTTAAGCCCACTAAGGTCGGAATAGATATTATAATCGTTAAGCTTCTTATCTGAATCTACATCGGCATAAAATCCCACGAGTTCGACTCCTTCAACATTATCAATCCATGAATGTAATTCTCTGGCGAAGCCACCAGCTCCTAAAATTATTACCTTCTTCACTGGCTCACCTTTATTAACTCAATTATATTTTTTAGATCATCTTTGTTCATATTATTAAACAGAGGTAAGCAAACTATCCTTGAAGCAATATTCCTCGACACAGGACAAGCGCTTTTATCACTAAAAATTCCAAGTTCATCTAAACTAGGATAGAAGTACCTTCTGGGATAAATAAAGTTTTCTTCTAAAGTCACAAAAAGCTTTTCAACATGAGCTGAGCTTGGAAGTAAAATTGGCATATATGCCCCATTCCAGCTGACACTCTCATCTATTTTTTGGAATGTACCTAACTCAGATAACTCTCTCTTATAGGTACCTATAATATCAAGTCTTTCATCAATCAAGTTGGAAATATGCTTAATATTAGCAAGCCCCATAGAGGCGTGGAACTCAGAAACCTTTGTATTAATACCTACTTCAGTTATTACAGCTTTAGGATTATAACCAAAGTTTGAGAGCTGTTTCAATTTAAGAATAACCTCTGGACTATTTGAAAAGACAGCTCCACCCTCAACAGTATGAAAGATTTTTGTAGCATGGTACGAACAAGTACTTAAATCACCATATTTAAAGATTGATACACCATCAATTTTAACTCCAAAACTATGAGCAGCATCATAAATGATTTTCACATCATATTTCTTTGCGATCTCCGCAATTCTTTTTACGTCGCATGGATTACCAAACACATGAGTTGCCACGATTGCCGAAATAGATGCGTCTTCTTGTAGTCGAATCTCTAATTTTACCGGATCAATGTTGTATGTTTGCTCATCTATATCTACGAAGTCAAAATCGATCCGATCCCAAGCCAAAGTTGATGCCGTTGCAATAAAAGAGAAAGGTGTTGTTAATACCTTCTTTCCCTTAAGCTTTAATAATTCGTAAGCCAAGTTTAATGCAAAGGTTCCATTCGATACCGTTAGGTTTTCTACACCAGTGTATGTCTTTATTTCTTTTTCTAGCTCTGTTAGGATTGGACCAAAGTTTGTTAAATAGGATGAATCCCAAACCCTATCTAAGATCTTTTCATACTCTTTTCTAGCCGGAAGAAAAGGTCTCGTCACAAAGATTTTTTTTTGTTTCTCATTCATAATTGTTACAACTTTAAAGTATCTCTAAGCTGAGAGAGAGGAACACAATCGTACATCTCAACAGATTTAAAGGATTTCTGTTTTAGTTTTTCTTTGTTTTTAACTAGACTGGCCATCTCACTTTCTAATTCGCTAAAGTTTCCGTATTTGAAACCATTCTCTCCATTTTCTATTAGAAAGTCGAATGAGTCATTCTTCAAACATAAGACGGGACGATTTTTTGAGAGTGCCAAGAGGGTTACCCCAGAGTTTAGGGTGCAAAGGTAATTTTGAACAACGAAGTCACACTCATTAAGATAGGATGCTAAGTCATAATCAGAGAGCATTCGCAAATCAAAATGAACATTAAAGGCATCTCCATAATTCATCAATTCTCGTCGATAAGTTTCATCATCAGCATTTCCAACAATTGTTAAACTACACAACTTGGACATGACTTCAGAGGAAACAAAAGCATCCAAAAATTCTTTTATTCCCTTATACTTTTTAATAGAACCCATTATAAGAAGTTTCGTTCTTCCAGAGTTTTGTTTTCCTCTTACAGAAAAGTCTAGATCTGGGTAGTTGTAATGACGAGCATAGTTGGGATGAGGGATCACAGTCATCTTGCTTGGGTCGCAATGAAATTCATCTATAACCTTATTCTTTGAAGCTTCAGCCAAAACAACAACTTTAGAAGAAATCTCAGATATATATAGCCTCAGTTTTTTCTCTTCCGATTTATCTTGAGAGTCGTGAGGGTAAAGATTGTGTACAAACCAGACAACCTTCCCACCCCGAGAAAGAAAAAGATCTAAGCTTTTCTTAAATCTCTCAAAACCGAGTTCTCTAAGAATATTTGAGGTCCAGTGAAGGTGTAATACTTTTTTCTCTGATCCTCTTTTTTCCAAGAAATTTTTAAGTGCATCGACAGTATTTATATACTTTGTTGTTTCATTAAAAAGATATAAGTCCTTTTGGTAAGGATTATTTAGCCGATAATCAGGAAACACTAATATGTCTATGTTTTCAGAAGAAATATCTTTGGCCCTGAACCTTATCTTTTTCCCATACTTACGAAACGTATGCTCTCTTGATCTGTATTTATTTTTTTCATAGTAATCTAAAATTTCATGGTGAGTTTTTTTTGATATTTGTGTATGCGGATCGCAAAACTTAAAAGGCGACTCATTTAATTTGATAAAGTCTTTATCATAAAAAGAATTTTTAACTTTGTATTTTATACGCTTTAAAACAGAAATTATTGAAAAGAAGTACTCTTTTATCAGACGAAGATTTCTTCTCACTTTTAGGCGAGACTTCACCTTGAGCAAAATATGATAAGCAAACTTCGAAATTTTGAAGATAGTATCATTTTTGGAGGCTATAAACTTAGCTTTCCTCTTATACTCTCTCAAGTCCACCATTATCAATCCGATTCTCCGTTACATGCAGCATCATTATCTGAAGCTCATTGCCAACATATTAACTTCTGCGTACTTTCTTATCAACATATTTAAGTTTTAGGTACACATTTTAGTCTCAACTCACTATAATTAGACTATTTAACTAAAGGTTGATGATGGCTGATTCTAGAGATATTGCTTTTCTAATGGGACCCCCCTGCATCTCGGGTGGTATGTATGTGATTTTCCAACATGCGTTACACGCCAAAGCACTTGGACACCGTATTACAATGATCACTTTGGATACAATAGAAGAAGGCAGTCTCGATTGGCACCCCGAAGCAAAAACACTTAACTGGATCACATTTGATGAAGCAGCGAGTATCAACTTTAACTACTGCTTTGCAACTTGGTGGAAAACTTCTCTCGATATACACAAGATTCAAGCGGATAGTTACGGTTACTTTGTTCAATCTATAGAGTCGAAATTTTACCCTGACAGTGATGTCAATCTTCAAAGCTTTGTTGAATCTACTTACTTTCTACCCGTCAACTATATCACTGAGGCTACTTGGATAAAAGATTATTTGGAAGACAAATATGGACACCAAGTATCCCTTGCAAAAAATGGCATAAGAAAAGATATTTATAAAGAGAGCCTCTCGCTCAGATCAGATAATAAACTTCGAGTTTTAATAGAAGGTCCATTACACGTTCCTTTTAAAAATGTTGAAAAAACAATAAAGCTTGCAATTGATTCAAATGCTGATGAGATTTGGCTCCTGACAAGCACGGAAGTCAAATCGCTTCCAGGAGTTGATAGAGTCTTTAGCCAAGTTCCAATCACAAAGACTCCTGAAATATATGGAGCATGCGATGTCCTAGTAAAGCTCAGCTATGTCGAAGGAATGTTTGGTCCCCCCCTTGAAATGTTTCACTGCGGAGGAACATCTATTGTTTATGATGTATCCGGACACGATGAATATATAGAAGACGGAATAAATGGAATTGTAATTAAAACCAATGATGAACGAGGCGTTATATCTGCAATAAACGGTCTCAAAGACAATAAAGATAAGCTACTGGATCTCAAAAAGGGAGCTATAGCTACAGCTCAAGCATGGCCCAATTGGAAAGAATCTTCTCAAGAGTTTTGGGATCAAGTGTTCCAGAATTTTATCGTTAATAAGGAAAAACAAAAAACAATAGGACAGATGAATCAGATTCACTTGGCGTGGTACAGCTCAAACTCTCCAAGAGAAAGCCTAATGCGCAAATACTTTAAAGTTTTTAAAGGGAAAGTTGCTCGTTTTTTAAAACGTCACAACATCAAAGCCTACTTATATTTAAAAAGACTACTTGGCTAAACTAAGTACTTTTAAAAGTGATGAATAATAAAAAGATTCTTTTTTATCAAATTTGTTTCTGTATTTTTCTATTACAGAGGCGTCCTTCTCTCTTAATACAGATTCCACCTTTTTAAGCAATTCATCTTTGTATTTGAATTCTACGTACTCATCTTCTTTAAGCCATTCATTCATTGTTAAAGGCTGAGAGAAAACGATACTTTTAGAAAATTTTATTTGGACTAATCTGTCTTCAAAATTGAGGTATTTCTCATTGTGAAGATTTAATACAATTCTTGAAGATGCCATAAGTTTTGCAGCGTCCTCATCAAAAAGACCGTGGGCAATATGAATGACTTTATAAAAGGCTTTAAGTGGAGATAGAAAAAACTCTCTATACTCTGTTGGCCTACCAATGAAGCAAATGTCATATTTAATCTCCTCAGAAGGAACGTCAAAAACAGAACGACTTACAGGTAGTGGATGACAAATTAAGTTCTTAAATCCTAAATACTTCAGTAAACTTTCGGAAGAAGAGTCGAAGTGAATAATTCTATCAAGTTGTAACTTTCTTGCAGGAAAAAGAGAAATTAGTCTTTTCATTTGATCAATATGAGAGTTCATCTTGAGGAAATCATTGAGGGTTGGTATTGGCTCAGTTGAAAAGCCTATAATTGATACACCATTCTCTCGCAATTCTTCTAAATCTTCCTTTATTGATGTGAACCACTCCGGCCTATAAAGCCACAGAGTTTTAATATTATTGGCATAACAAAATGATTTTAGATTTTGAAGGTTATCTTTTTTTTCTGGAAGAATAGGATATTCAAAATTACCTTCAATCTCTAACATATCATAGTAATTTGATCTAAAGTATTCGCTTTGAGCTGCAAAGCAATGCCCTGATTGATCCAATTTAAGAGGAAGCGATTTCACCTTTGAATAGTCTCTAAAGTTATCAAGAAACTTTTTTAATAAAATTTTTAAGCTAAATAGAATAACCTTTATCTTTGAAAAGAGTAAATAAGGAACTTTACTTATTTTTTTCATCAAGTTCTCCCTCTAAAAATCTAATCCTTTCCAGTAAATTTTGTTTATCTTCATCCATAGATAATATCAAATCGAGCATCATTTCCTGATAAAGTTGATAATGGTTTTTTATAATCTCAGATAAGATTTCTCTTCTTTTTCCATCAGAGTTCTGAATCATAGATTG
Source organism: Halobacteriovoraceae bacterium (assembly GCA_963719505.1). Classification (GTDB taxonomy): domain Bacteria; phylum Bdellovibrionota; class Bacteriovoracia; order Bacteriovoracales; family Bacteriovoracaceae; genus CAKZJW01. The sequence continues at coordinate 809,408 of CAVRCF010000001.1, read as the reverse complement.
CTCCCGCACACGATAATTAAATAAGCACTTCTCAACAACTTCCCATTTGTAGCCTTTAGCTACTAGACCTAACCAAAAGTTCCAATCTTGATAGCCAATGAGTTTTTCATCATATCCACCGACTTGCTTCCATGCTTCCTTTCGAAATAGTGAAGCCACGTGAATGCAATTCTCTTTCAAAAGCTTAATTTTATCAAACTTTGAAGTCTCCCAAATAGATTGACTTCCTTCAAAGAGTTGAACCCAAGAGGTTACAAAGCCTAATTCATTATTATTCTTTATAACTCTTAAAAGCTCTTCAATATAAGTTGGTTCTAAGACGTCGTCTGCATCTAGGCAGACTATAAATTCAGTTCTAGATATTTCGATAGCGACATTTCTTGTATTCGCTAAGCCAGTATTTTCTTTGTCAATGACTGTATATTTCTGTCTATATTTATTTAATGATTCAATAGAATCTAAATCGCTTGACCCATCATTTGAAATGATTAATTCCCAATTACTCAGGGACTGATTCTCAACAGATAATACTGCTTCATCTAGATACTTTCCTAAATTATAAAAGGGAATAATAACTGTTACTTCTTTCAAGGTATCCTATTTCTTTCTATAAACATTTTGAGCCTCCGACACTTGAGAGCGTAACTTTATTAAATCTAAAACCTCTTGATCATTCTTTTGAGCATTAGTAGGTGCAAACAACGCCTTCCCTCTACTAGAAGTCATCTCAGAAGGTTTTGTTAAATAATAAACTGCGATACTTTTTCTAAACTCCCCCTTTGGGGCTTCTATAGGCTCAGGTAAGCCGTGCCAACTATTGAATGTTGTGTCAAAGATAACCGCTCTATTAAACTTACAGCTAACCTTTTTAGAAAGCTCCCCTGGTCCGCTATTTTTTTCATCGTGGTTCCAAAATCCTAAATGGCCCCCCCCAACTTTCCTTCCAATTACTGTTTAAATAGATAATAATATTAAACTTTCTTTCTAATCCTAGTTTGGGATGAAGAGAGTAGTCGAGATGAGTATTGAGCTTCCCACCACTTGGATGAATATGCCAACCACCTCCGTTTAACCCCATATCACTTTCTAAAAAGTCCGTACCTGTAAGAGATGCGACCATTTGAGTAAATGTCTTTGAATTTAGTAATGTGAAAACTTCATATGTTAATTTGGGGAAATAATTCCAGTTATTACAGGCTTTTTTGATCTCAATTGCATTTTCATAGCTAAACCACTCACTTCCATCATACTCAGGGATTTCATTTTCTAGTTGTGCTGCTATATCATTTTTAAAAAAGTCATCTACTATAGCAAAAGGAAATGGCTTCTCATTTTTAAAATTGCGAAAAGAATTTTCAAAATTTTCAAGATTGATAAAGTTATCTAAATTCATTCCCCCCCCAATTAAGGTTTAACTCACTAAATTTCTCTCCATCTGCATCTTTGGAAGATAGAATAGGATCTCCATCAAATGGCCAATCGACTTTGATGTCCTTATCATTGTAAGCTAATGTCTTTTCATACTTTGGGTTATAATAATCAGTACACTTATAAACAAATTCCGCTTCTGCTGAAGTAACGTAAAAGCCGTGAGCAAATCCTTCCGGAACCCAAAGCTGTTTCTTATTCTCAGCAGATAAATAAACACCTACCCAGTGACCAAATGTTTGAGAACTATTTCTAAGGTCTACAACGACATCATAAACCTCACCACTTACAACCCTAACAAGCTTCCCTTGTGTATTCTTTGTTTGAAAATGAAGACCTCTTAGAATCCCTTTGCTAGATTTTGAATGATTGTCTTGAACAAATCTTCTTTCACAAACTTCTTTTTCGAATTTCTCTTGCTGAAAGGTTTCCATGAAAAAGCCTCTGTCGTCTCCGAATACAACGGGCTCTATTATTTTTACATCTTGAAGTTTGGTATCAATTACTTTCACTTATAATCCTTAATATTATCTAGTGCGTTCAACCAATTCGATGGTTGAATATTATATTTCAACTCTATTTTTGCCGTTGCCAACCTTGAGTTCTTTGGGCGCTTAGCTTTTTGAGGAAAATCTATTGATTGAATCGGTTTTAGTATCGGTTCTTGTTCAATGATATTTTCTGCTTTAGCCTTTTTAAAAATTTCATTAGCAAACTCATACCAACTAACATACGGAGCTCCACAAAAGTGAAAGATTCCATAGTTAATATTATCAGCTTTCAAAATTTGAATAATCGCTTTTGAAATATCTCCAGCGTAGGTAGGAGCTCCCACTTGATCGTGAACAATTCGAAGTTCATCATTTGACTTCGAGAGCCTCAACATTGTCTTAACAAAGTTATTTCCGTGTTCACCAAACACCCAAGAGGTCCTAAGAATTATGTATTTAGCTAGAACCTCACAAATTTCGATTTCACCATCTCTCTTGGTTGTCCCATAGACAGTTTCAGGATTAGTGACATCTTCTTCTGAATACAACCTATCAATACTCTCACCATCAAAAACATAGTCTGTTGATATGTGAACAAGACACGTGTCGAATTCGGAACATAGCTTTGCGATAATACCCGGAGCATCTGTATTAACTGCTCTAGCTTTCAACTCTTCTTCTTCAGCTAAGTCAACAGCTGTGTAGGCGGCTGCATTAACAACAAAAGAAGGTCTTTCTTTTTTAAACACGGACAGTAATTGTTCCCTATCTGTTATATCCAAAGACTCTCTTTCATAAGCTTTGAAATCAATATTGTTCTGATTAAGCTTTAAAACGAGGTCTTTACCGACTTGCCCATTAGCTCCAAAGACTAAAACTTTCATTTATCTATGACTCTTTAGTAGTTGTAAAAGGTATTGACCATATTCATTTTTTGCCATGAGATTCCCTTTTTCTCTAAGTTCATCATCACTCAACCAACCTTTTGACCAGGCGATCTCTTCCAAGCAAGCTACCTTTAACCCCTGTCTGTTCTCTATAGTCTGAATAAATGTTGATGCATCACTCAAACTCTCATGAGTTCCCGTGTCAAGCCATGCAAAACCTCTTCCCAAGAGCTCAACCTTTAACGTTTCCGCTTCAAGATAAAGCTGATTAATACTTGTTATCTCCAGTTCTCCTCGGTGAGAAGGTTTTATCTTTTTTGCATATTCAACCACTTTGTTGTCGTAAAAATATAATCCAGTTACGGCCCAATTAGACTTAGGATTTTCAGGTTTTTCTTCAATTGAAAGTGCTTTGAAGTTTTTATCGAACTCAACAACTCCAAATCTTTCTGGGTCTCTCACATGGTAACCAAAAACAGTAGCCCCTTCCTTTTGATTAAAAGCATTAATTAATGTGTCTGAGAAATGGTGTCCGTAGTAAATATTGTCGCCCAATACAAGGCAACAAGAGTCTCCACCGATAAAGTCTTCTCCAATAATAAAGGCTTCAGCTAAACCGTTTGGAGCATCTTGAACGGCATATTTTAGGTTAATACCAAAATCAGAGCCATCACCTAAAAGCCTCTTAAAGCTTTCATTGTCTTCTGGAGTAGTAATGATAAGAATATCTTTAATTCCAGCAAGCATAAGAGTCGAAAGTGGATAATAAATCATTGGTTTATCATAAACCGGAAGAAGCTGCTTAGAGACGCCCTTAGTAATAGGATACAATCGTGTCCCAGAACCTCCTGCTAATACAATACCTTTCATTATTTCCCTCCAGAAAGACCAAGTCTTTCATTTTTGTACGAACCATTTAAAACTTTTTCCCACCAATTCCTATTTTCAAGATACCAAACAACTGTTTTCTTAATTCCTGTTTCAAAAGTTTCCTCTGGGGACCAACCTAATTTTTTTTGTATTTTAGAAGCATCTATTGCGTACCTCTGATCGTGTCCTGGTCTATCTGTAACAAAAGTTATTAGGTCTCGAAAGTTTGTAACTCCATCTGGTTTATTTGGCACTAAATCATCAAGGAGATCGCAAATTGTATGAACAACATCCAAGTTAGTTTTTTCATTGTGGCCACCGATGTTATAAGTCTCTCCTACTGTCCCTTCAGTGAGTACCTTATAGAGAGCCCGAGCGTGATCTTCTACATATAACCAATCTCTGATTTGCTTTCCATCACCATACACAGGTAGGCTTTTACCGGAAATAGCATTTAAGATGACTAAAGGAATTAGTTTTTCAGGAAAGTGGTAAGGTCCATAGTTATTAGAACAGTTTGTTACAACGGTAGGAAGACCATAAGTTCTTCTCCAAGCTCTAACTAAATGGTCAGAAGATGCTTTTGAAGCAGAGTATGGGCTACTTGGAGCATAGGATGTCTCCTCAGTAAAAAGGTCAGTCATATTATCTAAGTCGCCATACACTTCATCTGTGGATATATGATGAAACTTGAAGACTGATTTTTTTTCATCAGAGAGACCGTTGAAGTACTCTTTTGAAATTTCCAGTAAATTGAAAGTTCCAATTATATTTGTCTGAATAAATTCAGATGCTCCATCTATTGATCTATCGACATGACTTTCAGCCGCAAGATGCATTACAAGATCAGGCTTAAAATCATTGAATACTTGTTTTAGGTTATTAAAGTCACAAATATCAGTCTTAGAGAATTTATACTTTTCGCTTTCTTCAACTCCTACTAGTGAGTCCAAGTTCCCTGCATAGGTGAGCTTATCAATATTTAAAACTGTGTTGTCTGTATTTTTGATAATATGTCTTACGACAGCAGAACCAATAAAACCTGCTCCACCAGTTATTAAAACTTTCAAATCTCCCCCTACTTGTTTATTATTAGACATAATGTATAGCCTAAATCTAACAATTTGGCTAAAATATTAGCTCAGATTGGACTCTAACAATGGGCGCAATAAATGGATATAAATTACCACGTCATTCTTGTTCAATTTGGAAGTAAACATCACAATAGCTCAATTAATGTCATAAATAGGTTCTTAGAAAAGAATTCAATAATTCCCCAAAATTTTTTAATTTTAGATAACTCAGTAGATCACGAATTCAAAGATCAGCTCGCAGGAAATAAGACTTTAATTAATGGAGACAACAGTTCTCATGAATTTAGCGCATGGCAAAAAGGTTATACTATTTTGTCAGAGTCTATTAATGAGCAAGATATAATAATACTGGCAAACGATTCTTTTCACAGAAACTTTTCTGCCGACTTTATTAATAAATTTAATCTGAAAAGGCTGGAGAAAATCAATTCTCCTTTCATATCAGGTTACGCAGACGCTTATATTGAAGATGTTAGAATTAGAAATCTAAAATCTAATAGCTGGATTAGAACAAACTTTTTTCTTTGCAATAAGAAAGCTCTTCAATGCGTAGAGTCCATTGTTTCCTATAAGATTAAGGATATTGATGGATCCGATCAGCTGATAAATAATCACAACAATTTCTTTAGTAAGAATTATATAGAATTGATAGACGAGTGGCTCATTAAAAGCGTTCCCATTATGAAAATGCCAAAAAAGTGGTACCGCTCGGAAGATTTAACAATTAAGTCGGCTAAAACTTTAAGATTTAAAGCCTTGTGCATATTGAATGAACACTCCTTAACAGCGAAAATAAGGGCTAATGGTGGAAAAGTTATTGCCATAAATCCCTTCAGATGTAGTCTCTCTCGTTTAAAAAGAAAAACTATATTTAGAGTTAAAAATCTATTCTAGCTTCTTTTTTTGCTCGTCCTGTAAGATATTTTTTTTCCCTTTAGGAGAAACTGTCAAGATCCCTAGTCCGTAATTATAAGTTATTGATGAGAAAGAAATTTTATTCTTAAACTTCCATGATCTAGACATCTTTTTCAAAACTTCGCCTACTTTATATCGACTATCAAAGACGTCATGAATTGCGATCACGCTGTTTCCCTTCATCTTCTTTAGACATTTTTCAATCTCATTCATGACAAATTCTTCTGAGATATCTTCTCCTGAGAAATAGTCTAAAAATGCAAAATCTAAAGACTCGTCCTCTAAAGAGTTCCAAGCTTTATCTGACAAGCCGATAATGAAATTGGTATATTTTTTCTCGACGTCATTAAATAGATATGAAAAGTCACGCATATCGCAAGCGAATAATTTTCCATTATTTTCTTTCGCTGACTTTGCTAACACAAATGAGCTTCTTCCAAATCCGACTTCTAAGATCTTTTTTGCGCAGAGACCATTTGCAATAGAATACAGCGTCAACAAATGCTTTGAGGTTGAGTAATAATCTCGATACCACTTCAACATCAAATCATCCGTTAAAACGGACTCATATCCAATATCACTTAAAATTTCTGACTGGCAATGCATAGTGGGCTTATCCATTTATGTATCTCCTAATTTTATCTATAAAAGACTCTCTTTTAAGTCCAGCATTACTAAAAATTTCAAAATATGATTTCACGCATTTTTCAATTGAAAAAAAACTACGGTTTTCTAATGCTATCTTATTAAAATAACTTGGCGAGTCTAAGTAGTTTTTTATAACTATAGCTAACTCTTTTTCATCAAAATCGAGATATTCTTGAAATATTTTTGTTTCAACATCAGCAAGCAAATCTTTCGAAAAATGACATAACTCCGACATTGATCCACTATCAAACCCTATAACGGGAAGTCCGGTTGAGATTGCCTCTATGACAGAGTTTGGACATGGAGGATTTAGGTGAGAATAGATAAATGCATCTGCTGTCCGTAGATAACCTGCAATTTCTAACTGCGATGTACTCTGACCTAAATAACGAATATACTCTCGATCTAAATATTTTTTAAGATCATCATTAACTACTGGTCCCAAGATCTGCAATTCAAATTGATAGCTATCACTAAGGATATCAAGTGCTTTAATAACTGGCTCTAGCATATCCAAGTTTCTAAAGTTGCCGGTTGTAATAAATTGAGTTGTTTTATTTTTGGGTTTATCCTGTAGTGGATAAAAGACTTCCAAATTTGCCCCGTTGTGAATAATTGAGTATTTAGTGACTGGTCCAAACATGGCAAAACATTGCTTTTTTGAATATTCACTTTGGAAGATGATGTGCGATGAATAATTTCTGTAGATTTCTTTTATATTTTCATTCAGAGTAACGAACATTTCACCATGCTTCTCAGGGTAGTATATACCATCAAGCCTTTGGATAATACATCCTCCCATCTCTCTTCTTTTTTTTAAATCATGAATAGGGTGCTCAATGGGAAAGAAAATATTCTTGCTATTTTTTGAAAATTTAGTTCCATTTTTATTAGAAAATTCTCTGAAGTTTTTTAGGAATGATATAGGGCCTCCAATTCCAGTTGTTTCGAGGCTTGGGATAGCGACATTATACTTCATTTAGACCCAATCCAAATCTATATTTTTGATTCTAAGATTAGTAACTCTATTTCGAATCTTGTCTGTAGACTCTTTGAGCTCTGGGATTTTATGGTCGTGAGTCTCCACAAAGATTTCTCCAAATTTAGTATATAGTTTTTCCTCTATCAATCTCTCAAGAACTTCTACTTCCGCACCCTCTATATCGATTTTAATCGTATCAATGAAGTCATATTCGCTATTTTTAATAAATTCGAAAAGGTCGATAACTTCGACCTCTACAAACTTACTCTCAAGTACATTACCCTTAAATGAAAGTAACGAAGACCCCTGAGACCAATACACCTCATCTTCGTCGCTATTCTCATGTAGATAAAGCTTTAAAGTTGTATTTTTATGCCAGACAGCTTTATTGATGAGCGTTATTTTTTTATTATCTTCAAATTTATTCAACAAAACCTCAAAGGCACTGGGGTTAGGCTCAAAAGCAATTACTGTATATCCTAAATCTAGATACCTTGCTGAAATCTCACCAACATTTGCACCACAATCAATAAAGACTTTTCTTTTATTTAAAAGTTTTTTTAACTTTTGAAGCATCTTTTTCTCCTAAATCAGCTGTTTTTCAAAGAAATCTAAGTACTGGTTAAAACATTTTTTAAATGAAAAATTATTTAAATTCTGAATAATATTTTCTCTTATTTTTTCTTCGTTAATAATTATATTATCTAAAGCATTAAAAAGCTCATCTACCGAGTTTGATCCTATAGATTCACCATATCTTTCAGATAACTCTTTCGTTCCTCCAGAGGGGTGAAACAAAATTGGTAATCCAGAAGAGAGAGCCTCGAGAACAACATTGGGACAAGGGTCATTTTCAGCTGCATGTAGAAAAAAATTAACCTCTCTATATAAATAGGATAACTCCTTGTAATTTTTTGTACCCAAAAGACAAACATTTTCTGAATCTACCTCTTGATTCCATTGACCAGCAAATAAAACATCTATGTCCTGTCTTCTTGATAATTGAGCAATCTTTTTGAAACCTTTCCTCAGGTTTGTTGACCAGCTTGTAGCTAAAACTTTCTTCTTTAATGAAGGTTTTTTAGAAATACAAGGGAAAAAAATACTTTGGTCCGCTCCATTATAAATGATTTCAGACTGTACTTTTGAAATGTTTAGACCATATTTTTCAAAAACATTTTTACTCTCTTTACTTTGGAATATTATCGCATCTGAGAGTTCAGCTATATTAAGTTGTTCCCTATCATTTGGTATAAATCCAGCCCCATAACTAGCCCTCAGACCGTCCAAACGATGAATAAGTTTATATCGATGACGACTTAAAATTTTATTTAATAGTTTCTCTCTTAATTGATATTCTCTTTCAATCTCATCACCAGTGACAGCTTTCTCGATCCCTCTAGAAGCTGCACCTAAGAGAACGATATCAGCCTTAGATTTAGAATTTATTAGTTTTGCCCTTTGAGAACTTGATGTTAGTTCTTTATGGAAACCTCTAAAGAAACTATTAATTCCCCCCCAAGGATCTTCTGAATGTTCATAATCTAGGTAAATTTTCATCATGAGAAAATATACTCAAACATTCTTTTATAGTCAGCTTTAATCTTTTTACCAGACAAGTTTGCTCGCACAGACTCGTACTGACTAAAAAGCATATGCTCCATCAAAGACCGATCACTATTTAGAGTTTTTAGTAAATTCAGCCAATTAAGAGGATTGTTATCGAGCGTCTCAATTCTATTTATATATGAAGGGATGTTTGAACCAATGGCTACAACACCTGCAACAACAGGAAGTGCTACCTTTGTAGCAGCATGTCCTAAGTTATATCCATTATATAAGTCTCTAGGTGCAAGTTTGATATCGAAAGCAGATAACTGCTCTATTATTTTAGATTGATTATATTTTACAAATTCAAAGCTAAAGTCTAGTCCTTCTGGAGGAGCTTCACAAACACAATACATTTTAGCTCCATGTTCACTTTGCATTTCTTTTATAGCATTTGAAATCAAAAGCAGTTCTTTGGCCTTCAAGGAGTATCCACAATAAACCATTGACAGTGGGTTTACACGATTAATTTCCCTAGAGAGATCAATTAAACTGTCAGGTACACTTTCTTCAATACAAATCGTCCTCTTAGAATACTGAGAGTAAACACCTTTAAGGTGTCTAGATGAAACACAAACGATGTCAGCTTCTGAACAAATAGATTTTATTATTTCTGCACGTTCCACTAGAACTTCTTTTGTTCCGCTTCCAAATAGACTATCTGAGTCCCAGTCACAGTCAATAGCATTAATGTTTATATCATATACTGTTTTACAACCTAGGTTTTTTGTTTCTTTTAAAAGATCTAAACCTTTCTTGTCTAAAATTTTTTGAAATACCACAAGATCGTATTTTTTACCTGGCTTGAAAAGCTCAAGACGGTACTTAAAATCATACTTAAACATTTTAATAACATCAAATACTCTTATTCGTGTCGATGCTTGAATAGTATTGATATCATGATTGTTTTCCACACCATTAAAGTAAAATCCAACTTTAAACATTTGATATCCATTTATAAAGATTTGAATTGGAAATAAAGCTCACACATTGAAATATTTTAAACTCAAATGTATTGTTGTAGTCATTAATATCGAGGTCAGCGTATTTTTCAAAGTCTATATTTTCGACCCTATCTAACGATTTAAATATTAGGTTTACTTTATCAGCATTTAAATAATCTTGATTCTCTACATTTTGCTTATATTCGATACCGTTTATTAGGTATTTGAAGCCATAGTGTAAGTGTTCATTTTTTTTCCAACGAAACTTTAAAATAGGAATATATCGTTTGAATTTTTTATTAAATAGTAGTGCTTTTCGAAAGTAATCTTTTGGATATTGTTCAAAGTCATGAAGTCCAATTTTAAAATCTAACTCTGACCATTCATAACCCAACCCAGCCATTCTCTTTATCGTTGTTGATTCAGGCCGGAGTGACTCTCCTGGACCTGGAATCAACTCAATTGCTTTACTTAATAAAGATACTCTATATAGATGGTTTCCAGCTTGACGCCAACCCCCAAAAGAGAAATCATAAACATTACCTTGAACTTCGAAAAGGTTCTCAGATGATGCACTAGCATATCTCAATAAGCTCTCTAATCCATGCTCAGCAGGTATAACGTCAGCATCAATTACCATGAGCCATTTTTTCCCTGAATCAATGCCAATTTCGAAACATTTTTTTATTGCATTTTCAAACGGCGATTCATAAATAACAACGACATTATTCTCACCAAAGAAGCTGACACATCTAGATAGGCAAGTGTCAGTCGTACTTTCACCAACACTCCTTATTACACAAATTGAATTTTTTTTGATTTCATTTATCATTTTTTCGCTTCTCGTGGTTCAAATAAGAGATCTGTTTGTAGTTAGTCCCAAAAAGCCTATTTAGCTCACTAGCCCATAATTTTGATAACCTATCAAAACCAAACTCTTCCAACCATAGCTTTCTTGAATTGTAAGCTTCAGATTTTTTTTGAAACGTAATTATTTTATCAATACTATCTTCATTTTCAAAGTTATATTCCATGGCGACGTCCCCACTCCACTGCAATACTCCTTTTCCAAACTTTAGTTTATTTGAGTAAACAATAGGTCTATTACTCAACAGTGACTCTATGATGAATTTAGGAAAAGCATCGTTTTCGTTTGGAAAAATAGAGATCTTACTTCTATCGGCAATTTTAAAAAAGTCTTTCTCTTCTAAAACAGTATTGATAATTTTTAACGAGCCACCGTCCGTCCAATATTTCAGATCGTCTGATTCAATATTTACAATAGGCCTTTGATTAAAAACAATCCCAGACATTCCTTTTTCAAGGAGTTGCAAAACTACTTTTTTGCCTTTTTCCCATTGTTTACATCCGCCATCATCATCACCCCACGTTAAGATAGAAAAGTCTACGGACTTTAGATTTCCAGCTGTTTCCCAAAAAAAATTTTTATAAGGCATAGACCTTACCATCATTGAATGATTCATGTTTAGACTTTTTTCTTCACTCCCCATATCCATAACAGCATCAAAAAAAGAATATATAAATTTTTTATTTTCCTTATAATATGGAGCACTTTGAAGATTAAATATGATCCGATATCCCTTTTTTTTGTAAACTTTTGCTCGAAGTATTAACTCCTCACTCAATCCATTCTTATTACCAAAAGCGATGTACGGTATGATTTCTCGATTCTGATTAACCAAAGGCCAAACACCAGAGATTTCTCTTCTCCAATAAAAAAGTCCGCGATACTCTACGGCTTCTTTTTCTAAGTTGAAACGTAAATCTCTAGTTAAATTCAAAAAATTACCCACATAGCTTGCTATTAAATAGACATCCTCATTTTTGACATGATACTAACGAACTATGCAAGAAATTTATACCCCGAACAGCCGAAACGCTGAAAATATTTTCCAAATGCTTAGAACTAGTTTTAGAGACACGATGAGCAAAAAAGATCTTATAACTCAATTAGTGAAAAGAGACTTTATTGCGCAGTACAAGAAAGCTTTACTTGGGGTGACCTGGCATATTATTACACCTCTAGTCAGCATTATATCCTGGATATTTCTAAACTACGCAGGATTACTTACTCCCGGAGATATAGGTGTACCCTACCCAGCATTTGTTTTAATTGGTACAACCTTTTGGTCTATTTTTGTCGGATACATTAATGCATCTAGCGATATATTCAATATAGCTTCTGGTTTCTTGCAGCAGGTAAACTTTCCACGCCACGCACTTCTAGTTAAACAAATAATAAATCAATCGATAACAATAATAATTAACCTAGCAATTACTTTTATAGCTTTATTTTTCTTTGACATTATACCTAGCTGGAAATCTATTCTTGTTTTTATATATCTGGCTCCATTACTGTTTTTAGCATGCTCAATCGGTCTAATTACCTCAATTCTATCTATAGCCTATAACGACTTTCGAAAAGCTGTAAATTTCGGTTTAACACTTTTTATGTTCATTACTCCCGTAATATACAAGCAGACAACAATCGAAAACCCATTGATTAGGATATTGATAGATTATAACCCAATTGGATATTTACTAATTAGATGTAGAGATCTTATATTTAAAGGTATGTTTGTTCTTCAGCTTGAGTATTTTTTAATATTACTTATTTCTATAGCTATCTTTATTATTTCTTACAGGTTTTACTATGTTAGTGAAGAAAAATTAATTGAGAAGATGTATTAAGGAGTTAATTGCCAAGACTCATCTAGCTTTATTCCATGTATAAAATAATATTCTGGGAATTCTTTCAGCCAGACCTGTACAGGTAAAAGTCCATTACTTCTAAGAATTTTTTTCATTTCAGTGTAGGTCGTTCTATTTACTCCTGTGGACGAATATTCCTTGCCAGGCATACCAAGAAGAAACCTTCCTCCGACCTTAAGAATTCTTGAAATTTCAGCTGTAGACGCTTCAATATCACTTACATATTCAAACACACCATTACAGACTATAGAATCAAACTTTGAGTCCTCAATGACTCCGTCCAAATTTACGATATCTCCAACATAGGTTGCTACTTGATCGCCGTAAATACTTTCATCTTTTCTTATAGGATTATTATCCAAAGTACTGAATGATGAGCAATATTTCAAAAATTTACTTTTATATCTTCTATTTATACAAAATTCATTCCAGCCGCAGAATAACAAATCGCCCTCAAATTTTAGTTTCGGAATAAGAAAGTAGTCAAACAAATATCTAATGTCGTCTGCTCTAACAATTTCACCCTGCTTATTCTTTGGCAAAAGATCGGTTTTATAAAATGTTGGCCATTCAAGAAATACTTCAAAATTATATGCAACTTTATTTGACATGAAGTACTGAACATTACTTACCATATATTTGTGATAATGAGTTCCATATCTAAGCCATCCATCCCAGATATCTTTTCTAATAAATTCATAATTCTCAATTAATTTGTATAAAAGCCCCTGATCTTTTTGAGGAAAGTAGTGAGTATGATTGACTAAGAAATACCTCTCATACTGTTTAAATTTTAACATTCCAGAAGATGGTTTCACACTCTTAGTTGAATACTTAGGCCAGACTCCAGTGTGATTTAAAAACAAGGTTGTAGTTTTATAAAATAGAGCTAACTTATTATAAACTGTTGAATGAGCATAACCAAAATAAAACAACTCTTCTTCTCTATTTTTATAAAACTTAGAAATCTTAGCTGAAAGATCTATATGGTGACCATGCCCATATTCACCATGAGGATTATGAGTGAAAACTATATCAATATCTGTATAAGTATTTAATTTATTTTCTATCTTTTCAGCCGCCTCATTTGTGATAAATGCAAGTCGATTATCGCTGAAAGTGTTCTCTTCCAATTTTAAGTGATCAAACTCAACCCCTGACTGGTGGGCAACGCGACAAGCCGAATCATCCCTCTTCTTTCCACCGCTATAAATCACTAAGAGCCGAACTGAAGCTGAGTCTTTTTGGGTTAAAAGGGAACTTGACCATATTAGCTCATCGTCGCAATGAGAAACAACAATTAAAACTTTACGATCCAATAACTCTATTTTTTGTGTGGCCTGGAAGCTTCTATTTATTGAGTTTGAGCGAGGAGCACTTTTGAATAAATAAATATAAAAAAAGCTTAATTTTTCTATATATAGAAATACTAGGTATCTAAGTTTTTTGTGCACTTTATTTACCATGACCACTCATCATCAAATTTTACTATGCCATCATAGTTAGTCAATTCTGGTTCCGCTAGGACGGTAAATGATGGTCCATGTCCCTGCAAGAGTTCTAAACCATTTTTAAGTTTCCACTTAAATTCAGTATTATATATGTCTGGAAGAAGGTTAATTCTGCCAATACTTATATCAATGCTATTTCTGCCTTTTTTAATTGTTTCTTTTGGAGATTTAATTAAATTAATAGACTTTGTCGAGCCAACAATATGACCAGATGAATTAACAATGGCAAATCCTATATTAGCCTGCTCTGCCGATATTAAACTTTTAAAACAGACTTCGACATTAATTAACTCTTGAAATAAAAACTCATTTGTATACTCTTTCACATCCCCTTTTAGACGATAAAACCGAAACTGAACTATTTCAATATCTGAAGTAGAGTCCACTATCGAAAGAACATCAGCGTCTTCACTCGATTTGTTTGATAGGTTGTAGTACTCACTTATAATTGCGTCGGGTTCTCCATCAGATATAATTCTTCCTTTATCCATAAAAATAATTCTATTGCAAAGTCTCTTTACTTGATTCATATTGTGAGAAATAAAGATAATTGAGCATTCTTTTTTTAATTCTTCTATCTTACTCATGCACTTTTTTCGAAACTTTAGATCCCCCACAGATAAAACCTCATCTATCAGTAGAAGTTTAGGCTTATTTTGAATTGCGATCGAAAATCCGAGTCTAACTTTCATACCAGAAGAATAAGTGGATATGGGGGCGTCTAAAAATTCTCCTATCTCTGAAAACGAGACAATTTCATCAAACATTTCATCAATTTTTTCTTTACTCATTCCCAAAATGGTACCATTAACATAAATATTTTCTCTCCCACTCATATGGGGATGAAAACCAGCACCCACAGCAATTAGTGCTCCAACGTCTCCATTGATCACAATTTTTCCTCCAGAAGGAGGAAATATACCCGTAAGAACTCTGAGTAAGGTTGACTTTCCTGCCCCATTCATGCCAATTATGCCCAAAACTTCACCTGTTTTAAGCTTAAAATCTATATTTTTTAAAGCCCAAAATTCATCTTCTCTTAAGTCGGCTTCTCCGCTTGGGGACCGCAATCCTAAAAATCCTCTCAAGGTATCAACAAGAGCATAAAACATACTCTTACGCATATTTCGACAGAATATCTTACTTACATTTTGTACATCTAAAACCGTTTCATTCATTGCAAACTTATATAACAGCAAAACTAAAAATTATATACAAAAACAGATTTTTCTGTCCCTTATGCGGAGCAAAATCCTTAATTAATTGGAAAATATTAATGCTCTCTTTGTATGAAAAAAGAATTCTATAGTCTTAAAATTATATTAATCTTTGGCGCTATTACACAAAAGCTATTCCCTTTAAATTTTTATGTAGATTTTAATGGTACCGACCTTGACTCTTTGAAGGATAAACTTAGCAATCGCATGTATTTTAAATGTAGGAATCCAAATACTCTCCTATAAAGAAGATATATTTGATATTTTGTGCGGTTTGTGATTTATTCTCAAGTCCTAAGTTTAGTCTATTTGTTCGGAGCAAATTTGTTGATGTAAAATGGTTTTTAGCTCTATTGAATTTATATTTTTTTTCCTTCCGTTCAGCTTAGCTCTTTTTTTCATCTTTAAAAAAAGATTCAAGTTTTTGGTTCTACTAATTTTAAGCGCGATATTCTATGCATGGGGCGACTCAAAAGCACTTTGGGTTATTTTGTTAAGTTCAGTTATCGATTTTTTCTGCGGCTTGAATATAGAAAAATACAGATATCAAGGATCAATAAAAGCAAGATATACATTATTTTTAAGTATTGCTGTAAATCTTTCACTTCTCATGTATTTTAAATATGCTGGTTTTATTGCAGAAAATTTAGTTTCAGTGGGGATTGATGAAGAAGCTCTGAACTTCATGCGGCACGTTAGCCTGCCTCTCGGTATAAGCTTCTATACTTTTCAATCAATGAGTTACTCAATTGACGTATACTGGGGAGAAGTTAAAGCAACTAAAGATTTTTCTAAGTTTGCAAGCTACGTCACTTGTTTTCCGCAATTAGTTGCGGGCCCCATAGTTAGATATCGTGACATAGAGAGTCAGTTAAAAAATCATTCAGTTTCCATTAGCGATATATACGAAGGGTTTGTTCGATTTAGTTATGGATTATCAAAAAAGGTTCTAGTCGCAAATACTTGTGGATTGGTAGCAGATGAAGTTTTTAAAACAGTGCCTACAGAACTAAATGTACCGGCCGCATGGGTTGGAATTATAGCTTATACGTTCCAAATTTATTTTGATTTTTCAGGATATTCCGATATGGCTATTGGATTGGGGCGTGTATTTGGATTTCGATACGTCGAAAATTTTAATTATCCATATATAGCAACATCTGTGACAGATTTTTGGAGAAGATGGCATATATCACTTTCAACCTGGTGGAAAGACTATGTCTACAAACCTCTCGGTGGCAATAGGGTCGGTATAATAAAGAATTATAGAAATTTATTTATTGTATTTTTTCTCTGCGGTTTGTGGCACGGAGCAAGCTGGACATTTGTTTTTTGGGGATTCTATCATGGTCTATTTCTTGTACTTGAAAAACTATTCTTATTAAATTTATTTTCCCAAATCCCTAACACTTTTACAAGACTCTATACTCTGCTTGTTGTAATGGTAGGGTGGGTTTATTTTAGATCGGAGAACATTCAATATGCAAATAATTTCGTTTTAAAACTTTTTGATTTTAATAATACTATTCAGCGTAATTACACCAACTCTAGCATCAATAACCTAATAGACAAAGAGGTTCTATTTTTCTTTATAATTGCATTTATATTTTCTGCACCAACCTATAAATTTTTGGATTGGACCCCGTTTTAGGCTACCTTTGATTTTCTAATAAATACTCTTTCGGGCTCAACATGCCAAGCCCTGAATGAGGTGCTATTTCATTATAATCTTTCATCCAACCCTTGATCATCTTCAGCACTACATCCGCACTGTAACAGTCGCTGTTGTAGACATAGTCTCGCTTGATCGTTTTCACAAAAGCTTCACTCATTCCATTTGATTCTGGGCTATAGGCAGCTGTATAACAGCTTTTTAAACCAAGATGGTTCGCCAAATTCTTAACAGAATGGGCTCGATAAATACTTCCTCTATCCGATAAAAATTCTATCGTTCTCAAAGTTTTGTAATCTTTAAACCTGTATTTAACTGCTTTCAGCATCAGACTCTCAATATCAGTCGCAAGCAGTGGTGATTTTGAAGCTACAAATGAGAGAACCTCTCTGTCACATGTATCTAAAACAAAAGAAACAAAAACTTTTTCTCCGTTAAAGCACTTAATCTCAAAACAATCACTGCACCACCTTGTATTTGAATGCAGAGTCATTACTTTGCCAGTTGGAGTGTGAGTTCTCGTCACAGCAGACTTTGGAAGAAGAAGTCCATTCACTCTCATGATCCTGTAGATACGCTTCTTATTAAGCCTTGGATGCCCCAGAGTAAGTCGAAGACGATTGACCATGGCCGTAACTCGTTTATAACCATAAGTTGGTCGTAAGGAAACAATTGACCTAATCTGGCTTAGTATTTCTCCATCTTCAGCTTTAAAGTAAAATTTCTTTGAGCTAGTCGTTTTATAAATTGATTTTGAGTGGACTCCAAACATTTCACAGATCATTTTTTTTGATCCTTTCTTTTTGAGTTTGATGAATTCTTTTGCTCGATCAACTCCTGTTCCAAGATCTTTTTTTTATAAAAATCGATGATATCCTGAGCGACCTCTTCTCTGAGGGTAGATTCACCAACTTTCTTGAGTAGTTTATCTTTGTCTTTTTTAAGTTGATCAATTTGTTTCAAAAGGTCAGCAACATCGATATTAGTATCAGGTTTGTCTTTCATAGCTCTTTTCCATTGGTATAAAGTTACTGCATTTATATCATGGACTCGTGCTAAAACTGAAATTGGAACACCTTTTGAACGATGTTCCTGTAGAATTTGGATTTTTTGATCTTCGGTAAATCTTCTTCTTTTTCTTTCCATTTTTTCCTCCGTTAAGAGGTAGCCGTCAAAAGGGGGTCACGAACATTTTTAACAACAAGACTTAGACTGATCAATAATTATAAGTTATTCATTGATTCAATTTTAAGCTTATCACTACTCCTTATTAGTATTATTTATTTATCTGGAGCAACCTATAACCCATTTATATATTTTAGGTTTTAAATGAAAAAAATTTATATTTTTATTTTTTGTTTTATTCTTTTTCTCCCCTTAGTTGGAATAATATTTAAGGACACGCATTTTGCAAAGGTATCGAAAGTCAAATTTCAAAGCCTAGAGAACAGAGTACGAGAAGAGGATTATAAAAACTTAAAACTATATATTCGAGATCAATATTTATTTAGAAATGATTTTATAAATGCCTTGGTTTGGATAAAATACTTTATATTCAATAAAACAATTAATGCTAATAAATCAATTTTAGGGAATAATGACTGGATATTTCTTGGTAAAGATTATATCTCAAACATTGACAGATTTAAAGGTTTGCATCCTTTGGATCTAGAGTCACTCTCAAAAAAGATCGAACGTTTTAGTATGCTACTAGAAGAGAAACACGGCAAAAAATTTTATTTTTCAATTGCACCAAATAAAAGCTCAATATACTCAGAATTTCTACCATTAAAGATAAGGAGGCAAAAAAAGGTTACTATCTCTAATTTCAAAAATAAAAACTACATTGATTTATTCTCGACACTCATGGACTATAAAGAACGCTGTGGAGATTTAATTTACTACAAAACAGACACTCATTGGAACCAAATTGGAGCATATGTTGCCTTAAAAAAAATACGAGAAGCCATCTTAAATAGTTCTAATAAGTTTAATTGCATAGATTACACTATAGCAGCCACTGGAAATCTAGATTTAGTAAAAATTTCGAAACTACCTTTTATTTTAGAAAAAAAAGACTACATTCCGGAGTCAACTAACTATAATTCTAGTGATTATGATTTTAAATATAATACACCTGATAATTCTAAATATATAGATCAAAGTTTAGGTCCAGAGATAGTAACTAATCATCAGATTATAAATGGAAAAAATATTTTGATAGTAAGAGATTCTTTCACCAACACTATGCAGCGAGTAGGTTTATTCGATTCTTTTTACAAAGTAGGCATGGTTCACTTGGTAAATATCCTTTCGCCCAAAGTTAAAAATGCTTTTCAAAGTTTAGATGAAGAATACGTCTATTTATTGATAGTTGAAAGAAATGTAGATTTACTTGAAAAAAGAATCAACGAATTAACTTTGTATTATAACTTGAATAAATAGAAAAAGATCATCCATAAAAAATAACTATAACTCCCAGCAACTTGGTGAACGACTGTATGCTCATAAACCAACATATACCAAGACAGATCCGCAGGAATCAAAAATCTAAAAACTCTATAATTAAGCTCTGTATTGTTTTTTCGTCGAAATTTTAAAAGAATCCATCCCAGAAAAAGGAAGCCAGACCTGGAATATAGAAATATCTCTCAATCCTAGCTGACGCAGTGAGAGGGTATTTGTAATAGTCTTTTTTTGTAAGAGGCTTTTGAACTTCCCCTTTTTCTACCACACCAAGAACTCGGGCCTTATAGATCTTGGTAAGCTTTGGAAATCCTTTATCAAAGCCCCCATTAGCATATGAAATATTGAGGATTAAAAAGATAATCGTCACAACGGGAGCAAGCCCCAAAATGAAATTTAGTAGACTTTTGTTTTTATTAGCCCTAAATGAGACAACTAATAATAAACCCCTAAAACCTTTAATTCTCTTTTCTCATCAACTTTTTTATCAAATGGCGTAGTAAGTCTAATCTCTATCTCTCCATTCTTCGCTCTTGCCGGAAAGTAGTGGTCGCCACCATCTTGAAAAAATTCGTAATTTTTAGAACCTATTTTTAGTAATGACTGCTCCTTCGTAGCAAAAAGAGCTAATTTAACAAAGTACATAGAATTCGATCGAGGAACACTTAACTTAAGGTCAATTTGTCCGTTTACGTGGCTAAGTTCAGTTGAACCATTACTGTTCTCAACACTGCTTATAGAAAATGGAGCTGACTTTAGCTTATCCACATCAGCGACTTTAGGAATATTGAGAATATCATCCATTTTAAGGACCTCAGACTCTGACAAAATCCACATAACGGCCTTGGGCTTTCCATACTTGTATCCCTGACTTATATTTCTTTGGATTGCTGCATTCATGCCCCACAGAGGACCCTTACCTCTTCCAATATAATAAGGCATAGCGTAACCCAGCTTATTGGAGAAGTGCTCAACCACTCCATACCTTCCATAACTAGATGAAACCATGAGGAGTTTATTTTCTGCATTTATTTGTAATTTATCTCTATCTGGACTAAAGACTGGTACTTCTTGTTTGTGCTTAAATCGATTAGGTACAAGATTTCTAGCGTAACCTAGCTTTCTTAAAATTTTGTCATGCTCATTAACTATCGTTGTCCATTTTATATCGAATATTTTTTTAGGGTTTATAATCTCCTCATTTAATGAAAGAGATAATTCCGACAATAAGCGAGGTGTTAGCCATTCAACAAATCGCCAAGTCCAGTGATGATCAATTCTAAAAAAGACAGGATCTTTTAGCTCTTTACTTGCATTTATCATAAATGGACTAAGTTCAATAAAATCGATATTTTTACCTTTGAGTTCATCCAAAACTTTTAAAAAAGATTTTTTTCTTACTTCCGGTATTTCTTTATTTTTGTAAGCTAGTTCTTTATAAAGCCTCGATCGATTGGGCAGAATAACAAGGATGAGCTTAATCCCATTTTTTTCAAAAAGATCATTATAAAGAGCAAGATTCTTTGTTATTTTACTCACTTTCTCTTCAAGATAAATGGCAGGTAGCTCATCAGTTTCTTTTTTCAAAAACAGGAAGTCATCTTCACCAATCAAAACATTTTTATTGGGTCTTTTAACTATTTTTTCAATAAAGGATTTATAATTTTTGCTTGTCACTTCTGAAAGATACGAGCTATTTTTCATTGTTTTTTCTAAATCGACACCAAACTCTCCATTTCTAAGTTTCGAAAAACTCAGGGTGGGCAACTTTATATCTTCCACAAACATAAAGCTCAAAGGAATCTGAGTCGCGATAAAAAGTATCACGCAAAGGAACAAAAAATTAAATATCACTTTTTTAACGTTTTTCATGATCAAAAATTAAAATAAAGAAAGGGATTAAATTCTTGCAACATCAGTTCATGAATAGCAAATATAAAAATTCCCAGGTTGAATATGTAAAGACTCTTACGCCTCCTATCACTTACATTGTAGATGTTTTTAAAACCAAGACAGAGGACTAAACCCAAAATCAAAAAAATCTGTTTTTCTACGTCAAGGATTTCAAATATCATTGAGCGCTTTAAGTCTGGCACACTATTAAAAAATGCTCCCATATAGTGAGTGAGCTGCCCAAGGTTTTCAGCTCTAAAAGGAATCCAACTCACAATGACAATAAAAAACGTTACCGTGCTCATTAAAGGTTTTGGTAACCAGTGGTACCCCAGAGCTCGTCTTCCATTTAATCTCTCTAGGATTAGGAGTAAGGAATGAAATAAACCCCAAATAATAAATGTCCAAGCTGCTCCGTGCCACAAGCCGCATAAAAACATGACTAAAAAAAGATTTCTATAAGTCGTCAAAGAGCTTCCTCTATTCCCGCCTAGAGGAATATAGAGGTAATCTCGAAACCACCTAGAGAGACTCATATGCCATCGATTCCAAAAATCAGTAATATTTTTAGATCGATAAGGTGAGTTAAAGTTTATTGGGAATTCAAAACCAAACATCCTTCCAAGGCCTATTGCCATATCTGAGTAGCCAGAGAAATCAAAATAGATTTGTAGAGTGTAGGCCACAGCACCAATAATCGCGGTTATATTATCTCCGCCCCCTACTTTAAAGGCAAAATCACTAACCTCAGAGACGTTATTAGCGATTAATACTTTTTTATTAAAGCCCAGAGCAAATAAAGCCAATCCCTCTTTAATTTGCATATTTGAGTGGAAGTTTTTTAATTGTTTTTGGATTTCTGAATATCTAACAATAGGTCCTGCCACCAATTGAGGGAACATTGAAACATAAGTACCAAATTTTAGAAGATCATAAGTTGGCTCAACTTCTTTCCTATAAATATCAATGGAGTACGACATGGTCTGAAAGGTAAAAAATGAGATCCCCACAGGTAGTAAAATAGAATAACGCCCAAGTGAGGTCATTCCAAATTCGTTCAGTATTAGGTTTAAATTTTCGATCCCAAAATTGAAGTATTTAAAATAGGCTAAGAGACTTAAGTTGAAAATAACTGAAAGAGCTAAGAAATGCTTTCTTCTATCCCCGGTACTTTCAAAAATTTTTATTCCACAATAGAAATCAACCAGTGTTGAGACAATGATTAAAAGAATAAAATCCAGACGCCAATAACCATAAAAGACAAGGCTCATAAAAAGGAGTTGGATATGTCTGTATTTTTTTGGGATTAAAAAAAGTGTTATGAGACAAAAAGGCAAAAAGAGAAAAAGAAAAACAAAGGAAGTAAAAACCATATCTCTTCGTTCTCCCTATTTAGTTCTAAAGTTATATTATAGCGGTATATATGAACGATTTAGTTACCATGGTTTAAAAGATTTTTCTAGCTCTAAATATGGGATAAGTATTTGAATAGATGTTCTCAAAGTAGCTCTTAAAGTCTACACTATTAATATGAAGAAAATACTCATTTCAAAGCAAAATTTGGCCAAAACTTATTCCGGTGCTACTAGAAGTGTGCATGAGGAAATAAAGTATTTTAAGTCAGCTGGATATGAAGTGCATACTATCTCAGAGGACCCAAATGTGGGTGATATTAAGGCCAGTGGCGCAACTAGCCATAAATCCTTTAGATGGCCTTGGCAAAAGAAGTTTAAAAGGCGTCTGCAGTTTTCAAATCAAACTCGAGATCTTGCCAAGAAGCTAAAGCCCAACCTTGTGATCGGTCACGGAGATTATCAAAATCCAGATATTCACTTTGTTCACAATTGTGTGCATCTCACTTCAGTGAAAAAGTTCATGGTGACGGTACTTTCAAGAGAAGATGAAATGTACAAGATTCATACCCCCATCTTTAAAAATCAAAAGTTTAAGCATCTTATTGCCAACTCCAAGCTTGTGAAAAATGAGATGATAAAAAGATTTGAAATTCCGGAAAAAGATATCTCAGTGATTTATCCCGCTGTGGATGAGACTCAATTTCAAGTTCTCTCAAAAGAGATTCGCGATAATAAAAGAGAGCAGCTAGGAGTGGAAGAGGATGAATTTTTAGTCGGTCTTATTACTTCTGGAAATTTTAAAAAGCGCGGAGTGGACAGATTTTTTAACGCCATCAATCTTCTTCCAAAAGAGATCGCTCGAAAATGTCATTTTGTTTTCGTGGGAAAAGACACGCTTCCAGCTGAATTTCAAAGCATCTTAGATCAAAGTCCCTATAAAAATAGAGTTAAGCTTCTGCCCGTTATTCATCATGTGGAAGAGTATTTTAACGCTCTAGATATTTTTGTTTTACCAGCAAGGATTGAAGAATTTGGCCGCGTCGTGGCCGAAGCCATGGCTTGCGGGGCTCCTGTCATAACAACCAACTGGGTTGGGGCGAGCGAACTTTTAGAGGGAAAGTCAAAAAACTTTATCTACTCTGGAGAAAATGATCACGAGCTGGCGCAGCTGATGCAAACCCTTCTCAGTGATGCGGATTTAAGAGCAGAGGTCTCAAGACAAAATGCTCAATCGGCAAGTGCCGTTTTTGAATCAAAACTTCCCGATCTTTTTGAAAGAATCATTGTTCCTTTTATAAAATAGAATCATTTCAAACCTTTAGAATTTTTTAGATCGCTAAGACCTTGCATAGAACCCAAGGAGTGGGCTCTATACAAGAGTACACCTTTATGGTATACTTAAAAAGGTTTTATGGAATATAAAGTTTTACTGACAAAAAAAGCTCAAAAAAACTTATCCAAAATACCAAGGTATATTCTCATCCAATTTGATTTATGGGTGGAAATTATAGAAACCGATGGCTTTAAAAAAATGCAACAAATTAAAGGTTTTAGAGACCATAGTCTCAAAGGTAGTAGAATAGGACAGCGCTCCTGCTCCCTATCTAGAAGCTGGAGAATCATCTACCAGCTAAACGAGAAAACCCATGAGTTACTCATTGAGGTTCTGGAGATTAATCATCATGAGTACAAAAAATAGGGCAAAGTCAGCCATAAGACAACAAAGCGGCCAAGTCTCTTTTGGTGAAATGCTTCACTCTTATAGGATTGCCAATGAAATCACTCAGACAGATTTTGCTGAAAGACTGCAAATTTCAAAACAGGATCTATGTAATATAGAAAAAGGGAGAAAGCTTGTCAGTGTAGAAAGAGCCGTAAGCTTTGCAAGGCTTATTGGTATGCCGGAAAAAACTTTTGCCAAGTACGCCCTACAAGACCAACTCACTAAAGCTGGCGTAAGTGGAAAAGTTAGCATCGTCGCTTAATCTTTATACTCTCCTCCTCCCCACAAAAAAATCCGTTTAGCATCTTTTAAATAGAATCATTTCAAACCTTTAGAGTTTTTTAGGTCGTTGAGAGCTTGCATAGAAAGCAAGGAGCTTCCATGACGCCCAATGAAGGGCGCCTTTGCCAAAAGGTTTTGTTATGGAAGACATCATTAGGGTGTTCTCTTTTATAGCAGCAGTTTGTCAGCTAATTGTAGCGACTTACCAGCTATATAAGTGAACCAAGGGGGGTGTGTTAGAAGCACATCCCCACCCTTTTGGTGCATGAAAAGAATAGCATATTTTACTGATTGAAATAAAGGACTTTTTAAAAATGGCGCAATTACAAAAACTTACACTTCATATTACAGCAAAAACAATTGACCAAAGATGGTTTAAAAAACCCATGGATAAAATGTGGAATGAACTTCTCTTTGGTCTGTCTCTCGCTCATAGAATCCACGGTGGGGATATTATCTGTTTTGTCCTAATGAATAATCATTACCATCTTCTTTTAAAAACTCATTCAAAGAAGGTTTCGAAGTTTATCTCTTTTCTCAACCCGGGCGTCTTTCAAAATCTCAAGATTCAGTCCATTGCTTCAAAAACCTATCTTCTTCACTGCTACAGATATATCTACCAAAATCCTACAAGGGCAAAGCTTGTCAAAAAAATTGAGCACTATCCCTATAGTACTTTGCACCACCTCGTTCATGGAAAATCCATGAAAGCCCCTATCCACGAAAAGTTTGGCATGCCTGATGAGTATAAACTTCACTGGCTTAATAAGCCCGTGTCTAAAAGTGATATCAAAAAGGTTAGACATATTGACGCACTGAAACTTCCAAGCCCAGAAATCATTTTGTAGAGTACCCCATGCCAAGATTTCTCTACAATATTGATAAAATACAATTTGAAAAAGCCCAAGACTATTTGGATAAAATCAATCTTGTAGACTCTACTAAAAATAGACTCAAAGCTACTGTTAAAGGATCAACCACCTATCAGGTGAGTCTTCAAAAGTCGGCCCTTAATGAAGAAATTTTGGGTTTTTGTTCTTGCATGGCCTTTATCTCAAATGGTCAGTGTAAGCATATCGCAGCTGTCATCTTAAAAGAGACGGGTATGTTTTTTGATGACTGGAATAGCGACTACGAATTTGTTAACAATGCCTTTATTAATCCTAAACCTATAAAACATGAAGATAAGCCATCCAATGAGTTTGAACAAATCATGGAAAGTTTTATCTACGAGCAAAAAAGAAGAAAAGAAGATATTGAGACCCCCGAACTTTTCTACAGTGAAAAAGAAGTCAAAACAAATGCCCCCGAACTCATCTGGTATATTATAGATTTTTATGAAGACTATACAGGAGTTAAGGTTGAGTTTTCCCTTCAGTGTCAATCAAGACTTGCCTCTGGTCGTCTTGGAAAAATTAAAAATGTAAAAGTAGAGCCTGAACTTATTCGCATGCTTCCAGATGCTCTGGATCAAGAGATTCTCAACCAGCTGTGTGCTTTTGGCAGGTGGGAATATTCCCAATCTAAAAATTCATCAAGTTTTCATAACGGCGACTTCTATCTTCATCAAAACAGACTCCTTTTTAAGAAAATGATTAAAACGAAAAGAACGATCAAAAGATCTTATCGCTATTATGATGTCGACGAGGATAAAGATCTGAGATTTAATTCAGAAAAGGCTCGCTTTAAAATTGAAGTGGACTCTTTGCAAAAGTCTGCTGTCCCCTATATTGAGATCAATGATAAAAGATTCTCTTACAAGGATTTTGATCGAGAGATCTATGACAATCTTCTTTTAAAGTATGATGAATTTTATGAGGTGGAGAATAAAGATCTTATCGATAATAACCTCTATTCAACCTTAATTGAGATTTATGAAAAAAGTCTTGAGGTGAGCAATGAACAGTGGAATGAACTTCAGGCCATGCTGATCAAAAATATACCTCATCACCTTTTTACCGGTGATAAGTTTAACCTCAAGGTTGAAACCATTGATATCTATTTTGAGCTTTATTTAAAGTGGGAAGATAACTCAAATCACATCAGAGGCTATATCTATGTCCCTGATGGACCTAATAATAATAACTTAGTTGAACTCAACTACGAACCGCTTGAGAGATTTATAAAAGCTTTTCCGTCTTTTACGTTTACGGATAATACGTTCTTATTTGAAAGCTCCGAACTTTTTAAGTTTATGCAATATGCAGATGAATTTAAGCTTCCCGTTTTCTTTAAAAAACAAAAATTAAAAAGTGCGAGCTCGTTTAGTATGGATGTGACAAGTGGAATCAATTGGCTCGACCTCAATCCAAAGCTTGATTTTAATGGCTTAAAAAAAGAAATAAATTTTAGAGATATCCTCAAAAAAGTAAATCTAAAATCAAATACCATTGAACTCAGCTCCGGTGAAATGGGAATCATTCCCGATGACTGGATTGAAAAAATAAGACTTATTCAAAAACATGCTGTCATTACTAAAGACTCTATATCTTTGCACCCAGCAAAGGCATTAATCCTGGATGAGTTTCCAGAATTAAAAACACAAAAGAATATCAGACTTTTAAAAGCTGAGCTTGAAAACTTTAAAGAGATTAAAGAAATCTATGAAGAAAAAAACTTTAACGGCACTCTTCGTCCTTATCAAAGATTGGCCCTTGGCTGGTTTGATTTTCTTGAGAGGTGCCGCTTTGGTGGTTGCCTCGCCGATGATATGGGACTTGGAAAAACGATTCAGATAATCGCTCACCTTCAAAGAAAGCTTAATGCCAACAAAGGGCTCAAGATATTGATCGTCTGTCCAAAGTCACTCACAGGAAACTGGGAAAGTGAATTTGCTCTGTTTGCCAAAGAGATTTCAGTTTTTAACTGGCGAAATAAGAATTTGGGCAAAATGGATTTTGACCTCAATGATGTTTTCTTGGTTTCTTATCAGCTTTTACAAAGACAAGAGAATTTTGATTATCAATTTGACTATCTCATCTTGGATGAAGCCCAGATGATTAAAAACTCAACCTCTCTCACCCACAAAGCTTGTGCTGCGGTTGTGGCCAAACACAAATACGCTCTTACCGGAACTCCTGTTGAAAATCACGCCGGAGACATGATGAGTATTTTTAATATTGTGATTCCTGGACTTTTTGAAGCTAAGAAAATTAAAGATCCCACCATTCTCGAGAACTTTAACTTTTTGAGACCTTTTATTCTCAGAAGAACAAAAGAGACTGTCTTAAAAGACCTTCCAGAAAAGACTATTCAAACCATCTACTGTGAGCAGTCGGCAAAAGAGAAAAAAGAATATTTAAGTTATCACGTGGCCCTCCGAGAGGAGCTAGAAAAACAATCTGAAGAGAAGTTTTCAAAACTTATTTTCCTGCAAGTTCTCACCAAGCTTCGCCAAGCAGCAAGTCACTTAAAGCTTGTGGATAACGCTACCAAAATTGAAAGCTCAAAGATGGAGACTCTCAAAGAGCTTGTCAGTGAGATTCACGACTCCGGAAATAAGGTGATTATCTTTAGCCAGTTCACAAAGCTTTTGGCCTTAGTTAAAGAGGAGCTAAACCTCGATGCAGACAACTCTTCTTACCTCGATGGCTCTACCCGCGACCGAGATAAGGTCATCAACGAATTTAAAAATAGATCTGAGCATAAAACTTTTCTCATTAGT
The DNA here is from genome assembly GCA_963719505.1 of Halobacteriovoraceae bacterium. Lineage (GTDB taxonomy): Bacteria > Bdellovibrionota > Bacteriovoracia > Bacteriovoracales > Bacteriovoracaceae > CAKZJW01. The sequence continues at coordinate 781,025 of CAVRCF010000001.1, read as the reverse complement.
ATCAAAGCCGGAGGTGTGGGATTAAATCTCACCAACGCCAGCTATTGTATTATTTTAGACCCATGGTGGAATCCGGCGGTTGAAGCTCAAGCCATTGATAGAATCCACAGGATTGGTCAAAAAAATCCCGTCTTTGCTTACCGACTTATCACCAAGGACACCATTGAAGAGAAAGTTCATGCTCTTCAAAATACAAAAAGAGATCTTTATAATACTCTGCTAGAGTCCAATGAGGGCTTTATCAAAGAGCTGAAAAAGAACGATATCCAGTTTTTACTGAGTTAATTCAATCACTTACAAATCTTAGCTTTACCCCTAAATTGAATACTCTCCTTTAAAAAGGAGTAGAAATGATTAACGCAATGAGGTATAGTCTTTATTTAGAGGAAAGTGGCTTTTCTAAAGATCAAGCCACCACCATGATCAAGGTATTGAGTGAAATTATGAACGACAATTTTGCGACTTCACAAGACATTCACATCGCCAAACTAGAAGTGAAAGCTGACTTCCAAGCCTTTAAAACTGAGGTTCATGAAGAGTTTTCTAAGTTTCGATCTGAGATGAAAGAAGAATTCACTAACGTTCGAACTGAGATGAGAGATGGCTTTGCAAAAGTTGACCAGGAGTTTGTTATGGTTCGATCGGACATAAAGTCTCTTGAGAGTCGAATGACGGTTAAGCTTTCTAGTATTATGGTGGGAGCTGTTGTTCTTATTCAAGTCTTAAACAAAATTATATAGTCTCTTTACAACCTCTATGGCCCAAGTTAGTTTGGGCCTATGAAAATAATTCTTTTACTCATTTTAAGTCTACAAGCCTTTGCCATTCGATTCTCAATCTCTGAGCTTTGTACAGATTCAAAGTATCTGGATATCGAAATACCACTCAATAATGAGTCCACAGTCTCAAAGATTACTCTTGATTCATTCCTTGAGAACAATGTCGAATTTATAGGAGACGAAAGATCAGTAAATTCTATTATAGGAACACCCACAGGCCTTGATTCCTACGAAGTGATTAGCGATAACGAGATGCGAGTTTACGGCTGGTGCTTTGAAGTCGATGGTGTCCAACCCGACAGGTTTATGAATGAGATCAAAATAGATCCAAAAATTAATCATCATATTAATTGGTTCTTTGGTTCTGCCCATTTTAAAGATGGAGCTTGGTTAACCTACTGTACACCAAGCTATGAAAATAGAAGCCCCTTCATTTGTAAAGACTAGTCCTCACTAAAATAGCCCCGCACTTTTAAGTTGAAAATTCTCTTTTCAGCATCTTCAACAGCGTACTGACCTGACCAACAGTCGTAGGTAAAGCCTGTATCAACCAAATGTCCATTAACCACATGATCGTAAAGATCGATATAGGTGTATTGATTTTCTTGCCCTTGATCCACTTATATTCTCCTTGCTAGAATTGATTAAGACAAGGATTTGCAAAAGGTGATCAGTCATAAGAGTCTGTAAGTTATGAAAAAGAGAGTGAATTCATTTAAGGATTAAGCTTTTAAAGCAAGGCTTATATTAAATTTTTGGAACTAATTGAAAACTATTGGCATCCACTTTAAAAGCCTCCAAGATTTCATCGTAATCTGATCTCTTTTTTATAGGCATAAAAAATTTACGTCTGTCATTTTTATTTAAATTCAAAAATGAAACCAAAGGCTGACTAAACTTTTCTCTAAAGAAACGATCTAGATTGAGGACAACAGAACCCAGGGCACTTTCAAGCTGAGTAAACTTCTCTCCATCTTGCTCCTTAACATTTTTTATTATGTCTGGAGTAAAACATTGAGAAAACTCATCAGCACTCATTCCACCAAGATATTTATTAAACATTTCTTTCAAAGCTTTTTTATTAATGATGACAATATTGGTATTAAAAAGAGATTCTTTATCCCCAGCACGAAGGCCAAGAGCTTCAAAATACTCAAGCTGACCAGATTCTTCAGCTTGGGCTTTTTCAACAATAGTCACATGCTCATTTTCACCAGTCACAATAGAGATTTGACCGCCTTTTTTATCAGCTTGCGTTTTTGTCGTTGTCAGCATTGTGATAGGTATATTGTTTTCAACAACCCAGTTGATCATCAAAGGATCTGGAGTTGAACAAAGGTCTTCACCGTTTCCGATAGCGACTATTTCATGTCTTAAATCATTAAGATAAGTATCCAGAATTGCCGAAAATCCAACAAAACCGTGCCCAGCAGGAGCCCTTCTTCTGTCGGTCAGTTCACCATCGGCTCCAATTGTTTTCATTTTCTTTTGGTAGATATCCTCAAGGATATTAAGACTCTTGCTCTCTTGAAATTTCTGAGAACTTTCATCGACCGCATCCTTTGTCTCTTTATTGACGAGGTTTACGTAATTAATATTTTTAAATATTTTTTTCTCACCAAGGGCCTGGGCCTGAAGGAGTTGTAGTTCAGAGATTGACTTCATCTGACCTTCAACTTCAAAGTACAAATCGGTCCCCTTTGCTCCAAGCCTGGTTCTCTTTTCAACTTTTGCAATTAGATCTTTTCTTTTTACACTTGAGCCAAGTCCCGCTTGCATTTTTAAGATAGTATAATCATAATTTTTCAAATTTTTAGAAAGATCATCCGTTAGCTGTTCGTATTTTTGAATAGTGATGCTTGAGAGCTCTTTATCATTTGCAATAGGAAGGCAGATAACATTTGAAAAAATATCTTTTTCTGGTTGGTGGAGAACGACTTGTGTTTTATGTCCTGTTTTAAATCTATTTAAAAGAAGGTTAAAATATTTTTCGTTAAGATTTTTCATGATAACTTTATTCCCTTTAAAAAATCGTAATGATTTTTAAAGTCAGCGACACAAAGTTCTAAACCTTTAGTAAAATTAATTTGAGGCTCCCATCCAAGAATCTTTTTTGCCTTATCGATATTAGCCCATGTCACCATCATATCTGCTTTATGAAAGGGAAGATTTTTTATTTTTGCTTTTTTATCCAAGAGTCTCTCGAGTTCACTTATCATCGTATTGACTTCGATGGGATTATTCCCTCCGCCCAGATTAATAATTTCAAAGCCCACATCCTTAAGAGCAAGAATAGTTCCCCTAGCAATATCATCCACAAAGGTGAAGTCTCTTGCTTGTTTTCCGTCACCAAAAAGTTCAATTTCAGCGCCCTCTTCTATCCAGCGCATAAAGCGAAACTGAGCCATATCTGGTCGACTGGCCGGTCCATACACTGTAAAATAACGGACAACACTAACATCAATTCCATACAGATGATGATAAGTATAGGCCATCGTCTCTGCAGCTTTTTTTGATGCCGCGTATGGAGAGATGGGTTCATTAACGGGAAGAGATTCTAAAAATGGCATTTCTTGGCCTGCATATAAAGAACTTGTCGAAGCCAAAACTAATTTTTTCTGTCCAAACTTTTTCATGCATTCAAGAATATTGAGTGTTCCTTGAGCGTTTGTTGAAAGATAGACATGAGGATTTTCCATAGAATACCTCACACCCGCACGAGCTGCGAGATTGATGACTTTATCGATTTTATGATGAGAGAAAATATTTTCTAGATCTTTTAGATTTTCTATATCCACTTGAGCAAAAGTAAAGTTTTCAGAATTGATTTGAGCGAGACGAAATTTTTTAAGCTCGACATCATAATAATCATTGAGATTATCCACACCCACAACCTGGTGACCGTCTTCAAGTAATAATTGTGCAGTTTTATGACCAACGAAGCCTGCCACTCCTGTAAGTAAAATATTCATAGAGAGAATTTAGCATAAGTCTCTCTATGAATGAAGATTTTTAATAACGACGCGCTGCCCCTCCTGAGATTTTATAATCGAAACTAAATATTTCTGTCGTGTTAGAAACTTGGTGGGTAATATCTTTTCGTGCACAACGATAAAACTCTCTTTTACTCAGTTTTCCAACATCTTTAATAATTGTTTGGCGCGTGTAGGTAAAGGCACTTTTGTTTATTGGCCCAACTTGAATTGATGCGACTCCCGAGATGAAATCTTCTTTTTTAAGAGTGTACTTTAAAACTAATTTCCCATTCACATTTTTTAACTCACGGCTTTCACCGCTTGAAAACTGAGCAAAGAGTCTTAGATTTTTTAAAAGCTCATATCTTCTTGCACCATCATTTAAGTTCGTCTCCACATGGGAGCAGCCAGTGGCGACACTCCTAGGAGTCGCTATACCAAACTGTTCAACCAAATGATTATAACCCGCTTTTCTAATATTAATATTTTGTTTACTGATAAGGTCTATCTGCGCATCAAGGTTTAAATAAATTTCATCCCCACTACTAAACCCCTTGAGAGAAATGATATTTGAATTTTGCTCTATCGCTTGAGTTTCATAGAGCTTTTCACTCTTTAAAATCTCTTTTATTGAGACAAGGGCCAGTATATAAGTCTGCCCAGGGTTTAGTTGATCTGTGATGACACCTGAGTCACTTGAAATAAAGAACCATCTTTTTTGATCTGGTTTTAGAGATCTATAATAAGAGAAGCTCTCTCTTAGAGCAAATGAGCTTCTTTTTTGGTCGATGTGAATAATTTCACCACTTGGACTTATTTTAAAGTCAATATTTTGTTTTCTCAGTTGATCGAGAAAGTTTCCCTTTGGGTTCACTCTATAATCTTTCAAGACGTCTTCATTTTTTATGATAATATGAGACAAATTTTTTCCAGTGTCAGAAGCGACATCTGAAAATTCAAGCTCCCGACCAGCGATAGTATAATTAAAGTCTATAAGATCAAAACTCAGGCATCTCTCAATAGCTCTATTAAAATCTATATTGGCAAAAAAAATCTGAGAGTTCACCTGTAAGGTCGACTCATCTTGAAGTAAATTCACTTTTAAGTTCGTTATTGAGTCTGAAAGCTTGTTTTGATCTGGGATAACAGAGTACTCGAAGCTTAGTTTTTCAGGATAGAGTTTCTTTGCAAGAGCCTCAAAGTACACGTCATCTGAGAGGCAAAATCTGCGTTTTTCTTTTTCAGAAAAGACCTCTTCTTCTAAGTGATAATTTCTCTCTTTTAAAAAAAGCCGCACTTGTCTCTTAATTTTATTATCTAAAACAAAAGTTGATGTCTCTTCTTTTTCATATTCCAGTGTGAAGTTCCTACCTTTAAGTTTTATATTTTGGCTCTTTACTTCAATAAAGGGTAAGTCGGCCACCTGGGGATCTGTCCCCATTTTCTTTTCATGAAAATCATAGATCCCATCAAAGTCAGTATCAACTGACATCTGATTGATAAAACTTGCATAAGATCCCGACTCATTTTCTGCCTTTCCACACGATAGAAAGGTCATCGTCAAAAGTGTTGCTAATAGTAATTTCATTCTTTCTCCTTTTTATTTTTTATTCTCTTTAGCAATGAGGGTGCCAATCAGATGAAGCTTCTTAGATGCTTTTTATTTCGATTTCCGAATATTTTGATTTAATTCGTTGCAAAAACCGAAACTCACCGATATTATTGACTTTTTACGAGGAGACACAGAGATGCCATACATCGCCCACACGCTTGGAAAGACCCACTACACTGTCAAAGGCAGAGGAGGAAAGACTCCTCTTATCTGGCTTCACGGAGGTCCGGGTGGTACTCATAGCTCTTCGTCAAAAATTTTTGACTTGGCAAAAGGAAGAAAGGTTTATGCCTATACCCAGATTGGCGGAGGCAAAAGCAGCAAGCTTGAGAGAAATAAATTTAAGATCTCTACTTTTGTAGAAGAACTTGATCTGTTGATAAAAGCTTGGGGGCTTAAAGAATTTCACCTTGCCGGGGGATCGTGGGGCACAACTTTGGCCCTAGAGTACTACCTTGCGAAGAAGGGCAAAGGAGTGAAGTCAATTATCTTTCAATCACCCATGTTTAGTGCAAAAGACTGGGAAAAGGATGCGATTAAACTCATCAAAGGTCTTCCCAAAGATATTCAAAAGGTTATTAATTATTGTCACGAGATAGATGCGACAGATTCAAAAGTTTATCAAAACGCGATTATGAAATATTATGAAAAGCATGTTCTTCGAGATAAAAAGAAGCTCGCAGACTTTATGAAGATAAAAAATCCTCACGGAGAAGAAGTGTATATGTCGATGTGGGGCCCTTCAGAGTTTAAACCTACAGGCAGCTTAAAGTCATACAATAAAGTTGCAAAACTCAAGACGCTAAAAGTTCCGGTTCTCATTGTTTGTGGAGAATTTGATGAGGCGACCCCAACGACGGGTATCAAATACGCAAACCTTATTCCCAACTGCTCTTTTTATGAGGTCAAAGGCGCAAGCCACGCTATTTGGACGGAGAAGCCAAAAGTCCTAAGCAAAGTTGTGACTGAGTTTATAAGTGACGTTGACGAGGATTCCGAAAACAAAACAAAATAGTGGGAAATGTTTGGCATCTCACTTGCTCTATGGATGGTGGAACTTGAGAGAGTTTACAGTCACAATCCACACCTTAATCTAGTGAATGCTAGATTGTCATGAGAGAGCAACATTCGTTGAGACCTACACTTGGGAGGAGAAATCCTCCCAATTTCTTTTTTTTATGCTACCTTTTATAGATGAAAATATTAAATAACGCTATTCTTACTCTTTGTTTTAGTTTCTTTACGATCGCCGCTCAAGTTTTTTCTATTGGTTTCACGATTCATTAACTTTAGAGATTCCATTTAGTAATTATGTTGGACTGATCGGTTATCTTTTTATGTCTTTAGTTTTATACGAAGACCTATTTGGAGATTCGTCTCCATGGGTTTTGTCCTTATGCTAAGCCTTTTCCAGATGATTCACTTGGAATTCTATGGGCTCCCCGTTTTTCCAGCTGAGATCTAGCTTCTTGTTCACACAGGTCTCTGAGATCACCGGGACACTAAAAGAAGATATCTACGTCTTTTTAAGACCATTTCTTCTCGTCTTTCCTGCATCTTGTGATTCTTTGGAAAGTAAACAAGACTTATCCACCTAAAATATCGTCAAAGTTTTTTCATTTTCTTTTCATTTTTTATTTTATTTTTAATCCGACAGAACCTATACAGTCGGAAACACGACTGGTGACGTCAGCCTTCAAATCAAGAGTTTGACGGGATGAATATTTATCTCAGTCTCTCCTATTTTTTAGGACGAATTCTTCCCAACAAATTATCGGGGAATTCTTTTGATAAAGAAGATATCAAGATCACCTTCGACAAAGAACCTGTTGGTGATAGAAATATTATTTTTATTATCGGAGAGAGCCAAACTCCTAATCAGATGAGCCTCTATGGCTACAAAAGAGAGACAACTCCTTTTCTTGATAGCCTAAAAGACGATGAACGCTTTTATTTTACCAGGGGGATCTCTTCTGGTGTCTCCACCGATATCTCATTGGCTTTTATTATGAATAATACTTTTGGCCTTGGTGGTGGGGCAAGAGTTTCAAAAGCTGATCGTTGTCTTTTTAAGATGGCCAAAGAAAATAATTTCAAAACCTACTTTTACTCGGCGCAGTCATCTCAGCAACTTCGCTATATCATCAATAGTCTTTGCCCGGAGTTTATTGACGACTATAAATCGTTCTACGATATCACCAAAGACACACAAGATGAGAATGCAGCAAACGATCACGATCTTATTGAACAGATTAGAAAAGTTGATTTGACTCAGGGGAAAAACTTTATGGTCCTTCACCACCGAGGTTCTCATAGCCCCTATAATCTTCGCTACACAAAAGATTCACTCGTCTTTAAAAATAAGATTGAAGATATTGGCAAAGTTGCCCTCGTTAACCACTACGACAATAGTACTTATCACTTAGATTCATTCTTTAAAAAACTTTTAACTGAGATTGAAAAGTATCCTAACACGGCCGTTATTTATATTTCTGATCACGGTGAAGGACTTGGACAAGATAATATTTGGGGTCACGGAATGCTCCATAAAATTTCTATGGATATTCCTGTGCTCGGTTATTCAACAAGTCCTGACTTTAAAGCCCTCTTGGATAAGTTTGGCCCTCTTCCCAACCACCTTAACGTAACTCTTTTAGTCTCTCGTCTATTAGGCTACCAAACGAGTATTCCGTTTGATCAAACAATTAAGTACCGAGTTCTTGGAAATGATATAGACGGGTTTGCCGGTTGGGCCGATGTCATTCCACAAAATGATAATTACGTCTTAAAAGTTTTTCACTATTAAAGATCGTAGCGATTAATAAGACCCACAAGCTTTTCATTTTCTAAAACGAGAACTGATGTAATTTTATTTTCTTGCATCAGTTTTTCGACGTCGACTATTTTCATTTCTTTGGTGATCGATTTTGGATTTTTTGTGTAAAAGTCTTTTGCCGATTTTGTGATGGCCACTTTTGGATCTGTGGTTAAAATTCTTCTGATATCGCCATCAGTGACAACACCAATAACTTTTTCAGACTCTGTCACAATGGCAATTCCCATCCGTCCCTTTGAGATCATATCAATGACTTCACTAAAGTTTGAGTTTAAGGAAATGACCGGAAGGTCTTGAGTTTTCATCACATCTTTTGCTTTTACTAAAAGCTTTCTGCCCAAACTTCCACCGGGATGAAAGCGCGCAAAGTTCTCTTCTTTAAAATCTATCGCCTTCATTAAACTCACGGCCAATGCATCCCCTAAAGCCATCGTCACTGTGGTCGAGCTCGTTGGAGCGAGTTTTAAAGGGCAAGCTTCCTTTTCAACGGCGATATTTAAAAAGATATCTGAGAACTTAGCGAGTGTAGAATTCTCTTTGGCCGTCATGGCAACAATGGTATTTTTATTGTCTTTAAAAAAGCTTATAAGCTTTATAATCTCTTCGGTCTCACCTGAGTTTGAAATGGCAATAATCACATCACTTGGACTAATCATGCCAAGATCGCCATGATAAGCCTCTCCTGGATGCATATAGAATGCTCGAGTTCCAGTAGAAGCCATCGTCGCAGCAATTTTCTTTCCTACAAGTCCCGACTTACCCATGCCTGTTATAACCACTCGTCCTTTGGTTTTTAAAATAACTTCAACGGCCGTTTTAAAATTGTCATCAAGGTTTGATCTTAAAAACTTCAATCCTTCAATTTCAATATCAATAACTTCTTTGGCAATCTCAATATGATTCATATCTTTCCTATTCTCTAATGAGTAAAACAATTGATTTAGTCTTGGCTTTAATCTCACAAAGACTCGATTTTAAGGTAATGGCACAATCAAAGGAGTGAAACTGATTTTCATCAATCTCTAAGCTTCCCGATAAAATGGCAAGTCCCTTCCTTTACTGAAAGGTTAAGCTCTTTTTTTTGATCTGCTTCTAAAAGAAGGATCTCCGCTTTAAAGTCTTTGTGGTCGACAACTTTTTGAAGCCCAGATCCTTTAAAAATATTTTTCATTTGTATCAATTTAAGATTAAAGTCTGCCGAAAAGTTTAAGACATCCAAGGCTTTATCTATATGGAGCTCTCTTCCCACACCTTTATCATCCACTCTATTCCAGTCCCACACTCTGTAGGTTATTCCTGAGTTTTGTTGAACTTCACAAAGAGTAACGCCAACACCAATGGCATGCACGGCTCCGTAGGGAACATAAAAGTAGTCCCCGGGGCTTGTCGGAATAAAATTTAGATACTCTTGAACATTCAATCCATTATCAACGGCTGTCTTAAACTCTTTTTTTGTGATGCCTTCTTTAAAGCCCAGATAAATTCCACATCCAGGCGCACTTTCTAAAATAATCCAACACTCTGTCTTTCCCATAGAGTTTTCGTGCTCTTTGGCATACTCATCTCCTGGATGAACCTGAACTGATAAATTGTCAGATGTATCGATAAACTTGACTAAATAAGAGAGGTCACAAAATTTATTTAGTGGCACGCCTCCCAAAAGACTTGGTCCATCTTCATGAGTTGAAATCTCCCAGGTCTCGCCTAGTGGAGTCTCACAAGTGTGGTTTTTAATTTGTGAAAGCTTCGTTCCACCCCAGATTTTATAGGTAAATTTTGGTTCAAGTTTTGATAACATAAATCTAGTTTAGCCCTGTTTTAATCGTTAGAAAAGCGTTGATTCCCCTTGGAATATCCCTAAATAAATAATACACTAATCAAATATTTTTCAAATGACCAAAGGTTTTAATTTTGCAAAAAATACTCGTTCTCGATGGTGCTATGGGTACCATGATTCAAAGGTATAATTTATCAGAAGAAGACTATCGCGGTGAGCGCTTTAAAGATTATCCCAGTTCGCTTAAAGGCAATAACGATCTTTTAACGCTAACAAAGCCCGAGGTGATAAGCGAAATTCACGAAAAATACTTAGATGCTGGCGCAGATATTATTGAGACAAATACTTTTTCGGCCAATTCAGTTTCCATGGCCGACTACAATATGGAAAACCTCTGTTATGAACTCAATCTCGAGTCAGCAAAATTGGCCAAGGCTGCTTGTGAGAAATTTTCCACAAAAGAGAAACCTCGATTTGTCGCCGGATCAATTGGACCCACGACAAAGACCACATCCTTATCTCCAGATGTAAATGATCCAGGATATCGAGCGATAACTTTTGATGAACTTGTCGAAGCCTACTACGAACAAATTGAGGCCCTAGTGGTGGGTGGAGTCGATTATCTTCTCGTTGAGACTATCTTTGATACTCTTAACGCCAAAGCCGCACTGTTTGCCATTAGTAATTATTTTGAAAAAACTAAAACCAAACCTCTTCCTATTATGGTTTCAGGAACAATTACTGATGCCTCCGGAAGAACGTTGTCAGGACAAACGATTGAAGCTTTTCTTTATTCCATGAGCCATCTGCCTTTGATGAGTATAGGAGTAAACTGTGCGCTTGGTGCTGATCTGATGCGCCCTTATATTAAAACTCTCTCAGAGAAAGCGCCCTTTAAAGTCTCTATGTATCCAAATGCTGGGCTTCCCAACGAGTTTGGAGAATATGATCAAACTCCGGCTGAGATGGCCGACATTATCGAAGACTTTCTCAAAGAGGGCTATATTAATATCGTCGGTGGCTGTTGTGGAACGACAGATGAACACATAAGAGAGATTGCCGATAGAGCAAAAAACTACTCTGCCCATACTATCCCTGAACTTAAAAAGCTTCCCCATTATTCAGGGCTTGAGCCGCTGACAATTTTTGAAGAAAGTAATTTTATTAATATCGGCGAGAGAACAAATATTTCTGGCTCCATTCGCTTTAAGAAACTTATCGCTGAAGAAGACTTTACCACGGCAGTGGAAGTGGCCAGAGAACAAGTTGAAAATGGTGCCCAGGTCATTGACGTCAATATGGATGATGGGATGATCGATGGTAAAGCGGCCATGGTGAAGTTTCTCAACCTTATCGCCGCAGAGCCTGATATTGCCAGAGTGCCTGTTATGGTGGACTCGTCGAAATGGTCTATTATTGAAGCGGGTCTAAAGTGTGTGCAGGGAAAAGCTATTGTGAACTCCATCTCTTTAAAAGAGGGAGAAGAGGAATTTATCGCTCACGCCAATACGGTAAAGAAGTTTGGAGCGGCGGTAGTCGTTATGGCCTTTGATGAAAAAGGACAAGCTGACACTTTTGATAGAAGAATAGAAATTTGTCAAAGAGCTTATAAAGTCTTAACTGAAAAAGTGGGCTTTCCGGCTGAGGATATTATTTTTGATCCCAATATTTTAGCGATCGCAACAGGAATTGAAGAGCACAATAATTACGGTGTTGATTTTATAAATGCTACCAAATGGATTAAAGAGAACCTCCCCTTTGCCAAAGTTAGTGGAGGTGTTTCAAATCTCTCATTCGCTTTTAGAGGAAATAATGCCGTTCGAGAAGCCATTCACTCCGTTTTTCTCTACCACGCTATTAAAGCGGGAATGGATATGGGAATTGTAAATCCAGGTATGCTTGAGATCTATGATGAAATACCAAAAGAGCTAAGAGACAAAGTTGAAGACGTCGTTTTAAATAGACATCCTGAGGCGACTGAAGAACTTTTAGAGTTTGCAAGTACCGTTGTCGGTGTCAAAAAAGACAAGAAAAAAGATGATCAGTGGAGAACTCTTCCAGTCAATGAGAGAATTACTCACGCACTCGTTAAAGGGATCGCCGACTTTATTGTGGATGATGTTGAAGAAGCCAGACCCACTTTCGCTCGCCCCCTTGAAGTTATTGAGGGCCCCCTTATGGATGGGATGAATGTGGTGGGAGAACTTTTTGGGGATGGAAAAATGTTTCTTCCTCAAGTTGTTAAGTCGGCAAGAGTGATGAAAAAAGCCGTCGCTCACTTGCAACCTTTTATCGAAGCTGAAAAAGGTGGAAAAGCCCAAACAAACGGCAAGATTCTTATGGCAACCGTCAAAGGTGATGTTCACGATATTGGAAAAAATATTGTCGGTGTTGTCTTGGCCTGTAATAACTTTGAAGTTATTGACATGGGCGTTATGGTTCCGGCTCAAGATATCCTTAAACGCGCTAAAGAAGAAAATGTCGATATTATAGGACTGTCAGGTCTTATTACTCCAAGTTTAGATGAGATGGTGGATGTGGCCAAAGAGATGAAGCGTCTCGATTTTAATATTCCTCTCATGGTTGGTGGTGCGACGACCAGCCGAATTCACACGGCAGTAAAGATCGATCCCAATTATGAAAACACCATTGTTCACGTCTCAGATGCCTCAAAGTCAGTTCCCGTGGCCCAGATGCTTATGACAAACCGAGATAAGATTCACAAAGAAACCAAAGAGCACTATCAAGAGCTTCGAGACAGTCACGCTAAAAGAGTTGATAAAATTAAGCTTGTCTCAATGGCAGAAGCCAGAAGAAATAAACTAAAAATTGATTGGGAAAAATTCACTCCAGTTAAACCAAGTTTCGTCGGAACAAAAGAGATCACTGATGTGTCCATGAACACACTTGTTGAGTATATAGACTGGAGTCCCTTTTTCTCTGCATGGCGACTCAAAGGTGCCTACCCTAAAATTTTCGAAGATGAAAAACTTGGCTCTGAGGCAAAAAAACTTTTTAACGATGCTCAACTATATTTAAAAGAAATAATTGATTGTCCCGAGGTTAAAAATAAAGCGGTGCTCGGTTTTTTTGAGGCAAACTCTCGCGATGAAATGATCTTTTTAAAAGAGACGACTTTGCATATGCTTCGCTCACAAAGACAGATGAAAGAGGCCAACTCTAAAAACAGATGCCTCTCTGACTATATCGCTTCCAAAGAATCCGGTGTCACTGATTATATTGGGGCCTTTGTGGTCACAACAGGCTTGGGTCTTGAGACTTTGATCCAGAAGTATGAAAAAGAAAATGATGACTACGCCATTATTATGATTAAGGCTTTGGCCGATAGATTGGCCGAGGCTTTTGCCGAGTATCTTCACCTAAAAGTGAGAACTGACTATTGGGGATATGCCAAAGATGAAAGTCTATCTAGTGAGGAACTTATACGAGAAAAATACAAAGGCATCAGACCAGCTCCTGGCTATGCCGCCTGTCCAGATCACTCTGAGAAAAAGAAACTCTTTAAGCTTTTAGATGCACACAGAATTGGTGTTGAACTAACGGAGTCTTGTGCGATGACTCCGGCCAGCTCTGTGTCGGGTTGGTACTTTGCTCACCCAGAAGCTAAATACTTTAATGTTGGAAAAATTACTGAAGAACAGGTAAAAGTTTATTCCCAAGAGAAAGGATATGATCTAGAAGAAGCGAAAAAATGGCTTCGTTATAATATGGATCTTTAAAGGTAACAAAAATGACAAAGGTAATAGAACACTTAGATAATGCAAAAGAGACTCTTTTCTCTTTTGAAATCCTTCCACCAATGAAAGGACATGGAATTCAAAAGCTCTTTACGGCCATTGAACCTCTTATGGAGTTTAAGCCCAAATTCATTGATGTTACCTACCACCGTGAAGAGTACATGTATAAGAAAAGAGAAAACGGACTCCTCGAAAAAGTATCCTTGAGAAAAAGACCTGGCACTGTTGGTATTTGTGCCGCATTAATGAACAGATTTCACGTCGACACCGTTCCCCATATTATTTGTGGAGGCTTTACTAAACAAGAAACCGAAAGCGCTCTTATTGATCTTCAATTTCTTGGTGTAGATAATGTTCTCGCCCTTAGAGGGGATGCCATTAAGTCGGAAGGACGTTTTACACCGGTTGAGAACGGACATAATTACGCCTCAGATCTTATCGGTCAAATTCATAGCATGAATCAAGGTGACTATCTTAATTACGAAGTAGAAAATGCTTTTCCCACAGATTTTTGTATTGGAGTTGCAGGCTACCCGGAAAAACATTTTGAAGCACCAAACTGCAACGTCGACTTAGATTTTTTAAAAAAGAAAGTTCAGCTTGGAGCTGAATACATAGTGACTCAAATGTTTTTTGACAATACTAAGTTTTTTGAATTTGTTGATCGCTGCAAAGCAGCTGGGATAAATGTCCCCATTATTCCAGGTTTAAAACCATTATCGACGGCAACTCAATTAACAGTTCTCCCTAGTATCTTCCATATTGATCTTCCTGATGACCTCGTTTCAGCTGCCATGAAGTGCAAAAATACTGAAGAGATTCGTCAGGTGGGTGTCGAGTGGTGTATCGCTCAATCCAAAGAATTAAAAGAAAAAGGTGTTCCCTGTCTTCACTACTACACAATGGGAAAATCCGATAACGTCTATAATATAGCAAAAGAGCTTTTCTAATGTTGCCATTTAATCAATCCCTTCTCATCATTCCTACTTACAACGAGATTATGAATATCGAAAAGATGCTCACTCGTATTACGACCCTCTACCCGGATCTTGATATCCTCATTATTGAAGATGGCTCTCCCGATGGAACGGCTGAGGTCGTGAAAAAATTTATGGAAGAGAATAAGCATATTAATATTATCGAGAGAACGGGTAAACTTGGATTAGGGACCGCTTATATTACAGGTTTTAAGTGGGCACTAGACAGAGAGTATCAATTTATCTTTGAAATGGACTGTGACTTCTCTCATGACCCAGAAGACATTCCGAGACTTTTAGAAGCCGCTCAAACCCATGAACTTGTTATCGGTTCTCGCTATATTGGTGGAATCCGTATTATAAATTGGCCGATGCACAGACTTCTGCTGTCTTACTTTGCTGGCGTTTACACGCGTATCATAACAGGTCTAAACATTTTAGATGCCACTGGTGGCTTTAAGTGCTTTTCTCGAAAAGGTCTTGAAAGCCTAAATTTAGATCGCGTTTTTTCAAATGGTTATTCATTTCAAATAGAGCTTAACTTTAAAATTTGGGCAAAAGGCTTAAGAGTAAAAGAAGTACCGATTGTTTTCACAGAAAGACGAGATGGTGAATCTAAAATGAGTGGTGGCATCGTTTATGAAGCCGTTTTTGCCGTTTTAAAACTTAGGCTCAGAAAGATATTTGGGATGCTAGATTAAAATGCTGGAAGTAATAAACTCAATTGACACAAAACTCTTTCTTTTTATCAATCATCTCAATAGTCCGGTGATGGATAAGGTAATGTTTTTTGTTTCCTATAGTTTTATTCCACCTCTTCTTATTTTAGCTTTCTTTCTTTATTTCTCATTTAAAAAATATAAAGCAAAAGCCTTTATTCCCTTTCTCTTTTTACTTATGGTCTTTGGTCTATGTGACAGTATCTCAACGAAGGGATTTAAAGATAATATAAAAAGATTAAGGCCCATGCATGAACCAAGTCTCATGGGGAATGTATACACAGCTGGACAGGGACGAGGCGGAGGAAAATATGGATTTGTCTCCAGTCATGCGACGAGCACATTTGGTATTATATTTTTCTTCTTTCTTCTTTATAGAAGTAAAAAATCAAAATTTAAGTATCTTTTCATTTATGCAGCGATTGTGTCTTACTCAAGAATATATCTAGGAAAACACTATCCCCTAGATGTTATCTGTGGAGCTCTTTTAGGTCTCTTTATTAGCTGGGCAATTTATAGACTCTTTCTTATCGTAGAGTCGAAGTGGATAAAACCTTACCCAAATCAATTGTAATAAGATTTCCCTGCACTGTTATTGCTTCAACTTGCAAAGCTCTAATCTCTCTTAAAACGAGTCTTCTAATGGAGAAGTAGCCTAGCTTGGCCTTCGTTAACCTGATCTCAATATTATTTTCATTTTTTCGATGAACCATCTGCCCTCCAATATAGAGATTGGCATTAATCCAAGAATCAAGTAAGACCTGACCTGTGATTCGGCCTTTATCAGTTGAGAGCCTAAGATTTCTAAGCTTCAAAGGAATTGACTTCAAACCAGTGAAGGACTCTCTTATTTCTGTCTCTCTTTGTGGGTTTTCAGCGATCAGTTGCTGCATGATATTTTGAGCATCGACATTGCCAAATAAAAGCTTCTTAAAACTTATGGCACCATTTAGAACAAATCCATCGAGAATGTCTATATCGCCCGGGGGTAAATCATCTGTGTTGATAACACTTAGATCTGATGAAACTTTCAAATCCTCTGCATTATAATCTTTAGGTTTAATGTGTAAAGCAAGTCTATCCATGGCCATATCAAAAGCCTTAGCAGAGGACTCCATAGAGACGCCATCAAAGCTAAAAGATTGAAAAACATTGAGAAAACTAAAATCAAATTTTAATTCAACTGTTGTATTATTGTCGCTAATAACAAGATTTTTCACTTTATTATTAAATTTGACCTCAATCTCTTGATGAGAAATTTTCACTTGCTCAAGATCATATTTAGCACTTTTTGCATAAGCCATGCCTTCTCTATTTTCAAACTCTCCATAGAGACCTGTAAATTTAACAACAGGAAATCCAGCAAAAGCATTTAAGCTCATCAGTGCCATTAATAATATTTTCATTTTTCAACCTTTCGACTTCTACGAGTACCACAATCATCACATCCGGGTGCATGTGCATTCTTTTTATTTTTTCTTATCTCATTGACCTTATCGTAAAAGGAGCCCATCGCCCTTTTAGAAGATCCTTTTTCAATTAACCATGAAAGCTTAGAAACTGTAGGAATTTGTTTTATCAAAAACTCTATAACATCTGGTCCCCGGTGAAAATCTCCATTCTCATCGATGAGATGAATCGTCTCCGAACAATCCTCAAAGGTAAGTGAGGAGTACTCTTCATAGATACTCTCATCCGTGATGGGAACCATACTAATACTTCCAGATCTGTCTAAAAGACGCAGGCCTTGAGTAAATCTCACACAGAGACCGCACTCAGGGTCAAAAAGAAGAGCTGGAAGTTTGATCATACTAAATCTCGATCATCACTCTTTTTAACGTTGCTTGAACCGATGAATTAACTTCTTTTACAACTTTATTATCGATAATAATTTCTAAAGAGTAATCCCCTGGATTTAACACGAGGTGAAAGGCACCTGTTTGATGTCCAACGTAATTTTGAAAAAATTCTTTCTGACCATTGATAACTTTATAAACTTTAATCTTAAAGTCTGAAACAGGGCTATCCACAGTAGAAACTATTCCTCTAATTCCACTTTCGAATGTTCGCTTTAAAAGATGTTGCCATCCTACTCTATTCCTCTCAACAGTTTTATCTCTCCACTTACTGAACTTTGGATGAAAACCAGCCCATCTATTATTTAATTCAATAACAAAAGGGATAACCTGATAAGCATCATACATCCAGTCAATATCTCCACCATCAGCGTTGTAAAGAAGCTCCCAAGCCGTACCACCATCATAATCCAGAAGTGTTGCGACTTCATTTCCAATTTTTTCTACAACTTCTTTCGTTTGTGTTCTTTGGTCACCACATCCAAATGGGTAAATAACAAGCTCGCTATAGGCGTGATAAGAGATATCAAAAACAGGTCGAATATCTTTTATAAAAGCCATCATCGCTTGGGTTTCTGGTTCACTTGCAGGACTTTCGCCTCTATATGTTTGAGATGATTGGCTTCCGCTAGAGCCATTACATGAATCCCAGCCAGTTGGATAATTTCTATTGAGATCGACACCAAAACCACCTCTTACGTTTTTTCTCCAATAAGAATCATAGTTCCACATTTTATTATTGCCATCGACATTAAACATAGGGATAACCCAAATCTGAGTCTCATTCACCCACTTTGTCACCTGAGGGTCTGAGTTATAGTTGGTCAAAAGATATTCCATAATATCAATTGAAACTTCTGGGGTCATAACTTCACGAGCGTGATGCATAGAATTGAATAGGACTGCAGGTTCACTTAGATCGTTCACTTTTGGTTCATCCGAAATTTTTAAGGCCCAAATATCTCTTCCCTCTAGTGACTTTCCAATTGAAACTAACTGAGTAATATCACTATATCTTGCGTGAAAATCTTTTATAATGATTTCTATTTCCTCTGGGTTTTTATATTCGCTATCAGGACCTTTAGTTACACCTTTAGTCTCTGATACGGTCACAGCATAACCTCTTGAAACCAATTCTTCGTACTGATGGTCATTGACAAGAAGATCGATGATATTTTCTTTTACATCAACTCCAGCAATATCCATATCGAGGTCATTTAGTTCTTTAAGTTTTGTTTTGAAATTTTCAACTTTAACATTAACGATTAAGGTCCACTCTTTTCGCATAAGTGGGTTTGGTTCTTCGTGGGCACTGGCACATAGGGCAGCGACAAAAGACATCATTGCTATTATTTTCTTCATCATTCTCGTCCTTGAATAGATTATTTTTATAAGCTTATAGTGCATCAAAATAAAATGAATCAGTAAACGAAAAGATGGTAATGATAGTTATTGTAACTTGAGTGTTTTAGGCGACTTTTTCAGAAGACTTTGGACGTTTGTATTTTTCAAAAGATTCTGGCCAAAGATGTTTAGCCTCGTCGAGGTACTGCTCAGCTTTCTTCTCAGATCCGTCCTTATAAAGAGAATTAATGAGAATTCTCACGGCCATGGGGTGTTTATTATTCCGATTAAAAAGCTCAAGTCCTTTTGCAATCCGATCTTTATTTGACATGGATGCACTATCCGCTAAAAACTGACAGATTTCAAATTGCTGCCTATTAGAGTCATTAACAGCAAATCGACCTAAAAGCTTTTTGGCTTCGTGAAAGATATTATTTTCGACTAAAGTCTCAATCATGGCATTTAAAAACTTTGTCAGCCCAGCACATGAAATCCCCACTCTTTCAAAAATTTCTTTCATTTTCTCATCATCACCTTGAGAGTTTTTATACTTTCCGTATACGTACATACCGGCACAAATATGGGTGACAACATCTTCAGTTCTCTCATCAAGGTCAACAAAGATATTGTAATAATCTTCCATATCATCGTAATGCTCAGTTTTAATGGCAAGTCTGACAACCTCTTTCAGTCTCTCAGGGTTTGCTGGAAAATATTTGGCGATATTTCTTACGACATCATAAGCCTCTTTTAACTTTCCCTCTTTTTTATAAAGTTCATAAAGTCCGACTTGACACTTAAAGTGAATATTATTGATCTGCAAACCTTTCTCATAATCGTCCTCAGCTTCATCTTCTAAGTTGAGGAAATACTGGCACTGCCCATGATAAAAGTGCGCCAAAGATGGCTTTTTATTTAAGATAATCGCATCGTCAAAGACTTTCGCCGCTTCTTGGTATTCGCCTGCGAAAAGAAGCTCTTTTCCTTTTTCCACCATCAAAACATAAGCACTAGGATGAAGCTTTGAGATAACAGCATTAATCAAGCTTTTCTCTAAACTTTGAACGGTGTAAGGCTTAATAATAAATGAATCAACATCCTCTTCTGCCGCTTTTGCAACAGCGGACTGTGAGATATTAGAGGTAATGAGAATACTTGTGCATTTTCTATCTGTTGGATACAGAAGTTTATTTTGCGCAAAAAGATCAAATCCAGACCCACCTGTTACCATATAATCAGAGAGAATTAATTGGGGGTTCTGATCTTTAATTATTTCAAGCGCCTCATCATAGTGAGCAACACTTCCAATATTCGCACGAGAGGCACCCATATCCACGAGTGTTTTTGTGAGCCTGCGTCGCGAGGCTGAGCTTTTATCGACAATCAATATCTGATTATTCTTTAAAAACTCTTTGAATAGAGACTTCTTCTTGTCATCTTTCATTTGTCTAAAAGCCTTTTGCTCTTTCTATAAAATCGTTAATCTGACTTTGACGGTCATTATATAAACTTATAAATTGTTCGTAATCTTCTTGATTAATATCATCAAGGTCAATAACCAGATGATCTAGTCTATCATCAAATGACTCAACTTCTGAAATTTTTCCCAAAACGACGACTTCTTTTTTCGAGCTATTGTACTTTAGTGAAACTTTAGCTCGAACGATCTCACCAACGCTGAGTGAACTCTTCGGTGCCAAAACCATGAGTTCATCGGGATAGAAATCTTCAAAATCACACAAAAAAGAAATTGCATTTCCAGCACTTGTTGACTGCTCTAGTGCCACCTTTAACCTTCCGCTTTCGGTGCTTACCTCAGATGGTTTCGCGAGTATTTTTTCCAGCTCAGATTTTTCTTCCTCGCCCTCTTTAGACTCAGGCTCATCGACTCCAAAGTCGAGCTTTGGATCAAGAGCATCCTCAACACTTCCCTCGGCATATTTAGGATTTTCTGCAAACTCGTTATAAGAACTCTCTTTATTTGATCCGTATTGAGCTTCACCCAGTTGTTCATCTAAAGCATCATCTCTTCCGTATGTGGGAACAATCTTTTCTTTCTTCTTGTAGCTTTGTAAATCTGATTCGCTATCTTCTATCTTTTTATTTTCTTTTCGATGATCGATCTGTTTTTTATTATCGTAATGAGATCTATCAATTTGATCCGTCGAACCTTTTCCACCAAGATCATTTTGAGAGTTTTCTTTAAAGTTACTTTTACGGGGATCTTTCTTATCCTGATTTTGTTTTTGAGTCTTTGAACCAAGGGGGCTTCTATCAATTTGATCCGTCGAGCTTTTACCTCCGAGATCATTTTTTGCCCCTTCTTTAAATTCGCCTCTTTCTCTTTCTTTTTTCTCTTTATCTGCTTGTTTTTGGCTCTTTGATCCAAGTGGGCTTCTATCAATTTGATCCGTTGAGCCCTTGCCTCCGAGATCATTTTTTGGCCCTTCTTTAAACTCGCCTCTTTCTCTTTCTTCTTTTTCTTGTTGGGCTCTTTTTTGTGACTTCGAACCCAAAGGGCTTCTGTCAATTTGATCAGTGGAAGATTTTCCACCTAAATTCCCAGCTTGTGCATCGTCGAACTCACCTCGCTCTCTGTCAGCTGCTTCCCTCTTATCAGTTGAGGTTGATGAGAAGTCTGGTTTCTCTCTCTCCTTCTCATCAGGGGTCTTATCTTTTTTCCTCAGTTCATTTTTCTCGTCTAGAGACTTCGCTTGTGCCTCTTCTTTTTTAGCCTGATCTTCTTTAAGGCGTGCTTCTTGTTTCTTTTTCCGAAGCTGCGCTTCAGGAGAATAGTCTACTGCCTCAACATCATTTTTTTTATTAAGAAGCTGCTCGAGAACAGGATTCCTTTTTTCTTCCGGATCTTTTTTGCTCTCTTCAGACTGAGACTTTCTTTCAGCACTTTGAGTTTCACTTTGCTTTGGATCTTTTTTAGCCGCTTCTTTTTTATCAAGCGCCTCATTCTTTTGAACCTTACCCTCAAGACGACCTGAAACTTCATCTCGACTCTTTTTACGCTCTTTTTCGATTTCAGAGTCTTCATCTAAAACATTATCTTTATCTTCTCTTTCTTTATCTGAATGACCTTTGTCTTTAACTTTTCCTTGAAGGTGTCCACCTTTATCATCTTCGTGGAAAGACCCTTTACTACCGTGTTCAGATTCAACACTATTTTTACTATCACCACGCATATGCGAGCTATCGCGTCGATTGTCTTTGACGTCGCCCTCTAAATTACCAGCTTCTGTTTTTGCATCTGATTCAATTGAGGTCTCATCTTCTTCATCTTCTTTCTTTTTTTCAAATGAATAGCTGGTATCAAAAGTTTTGATTATTGATGCTTCTTTTGCCATTGCTTTTTTTGAGTTTTCACAAACCTCAAGGTTTGTTCCAGCGATCTCAAAGCGCATAACGGCATCTTTGTCTTTTTCTAAGAAATAGAGCCTTGGAGCATCAGAAGAGAAATTCCATCGCTTCATCTTCCAATCAAACTCCGGCTTGGCCCCTTCAAAGAGCCACACACCTTCACTTTCATAGAACATGATCTCATCAGAAGTAAACCGAAGCTTCCATGTTTTTTGACTTTTATTCGTTGAGTTTTCGACTTCCTCCCATTTACAAACCTGAGGACTAGGTCCCATGACTCTTAAAAGCCATCGTCTTAGAATTTTTTTTGCGTCTGTTTTATGCTTAACAATCCAAATATCACTTTCTTGCTCAATGGGCTCAACAAAGATAACACTCGATGTTTTGGTCTCTTTCTCTTTTTCGATTTCAACCTTTGAGATCGCCTCTTTAGAAGACTCAGGTTGATATCTTTTGGCTTGCCCAGTTATTTGTTTTGCCCAAAAATCGATTTTATAGACAGCACTTTTTGCTCTAATATCTGCCGGAAGGATTTCCTTACAATTATATTTCGCGAGTATCTGTTCAATTTTTCTATTACTCTTTCCAAGAATACATGTGGGTTTAATTAAACCTTTTTTGATAGCTTTTCTTTGAGTCCGTAAAACTTTTACAGCTGCTTGTAACTCTTCTTTTGAACTTACAGTGAAAAAGAAGATACCTTTTGGAGTATGAGAGAAAAATTTATTAATACTTCGTTCATCATCGTGAAAAGACGTATCAAAGAGCTCTTGATCTTGATAATAATTGGAAATTTCGTTGACCAACGGATTGGACTTCGTCATTCCAAAGAATAGAAGGTTTATCACATTCATTATATTTAAGGTTCCTTTATATTTTCTATTCATTGTTATCGGTTAGCTTTTACAACACCTTAAGCGAAATTTAGTTCTTCAAAGGTAGAGTAAAACAGTTTGGAATAATAGCTAACCCCTTCTTTTTCTTAAGGTTTGCCGTTCGTGGACCGATAAGTCATTCAAAGGTTTAATTATGGTTGAAGATGATGAAGTCCAAGTAAAGCTTGAAGAGCTTGAACGTTTGGTAAATGAGAATAATATTGAAGAACTCAGGTCAGCCCTGGGGGAATTCCCAACGGCAAACGTTGTCGACTTTCTCACAGAAAAATCAGATACCGATATTGTTCATTTTTTGAAACTTATTGACCTTGAGGATTCGGGAAGAGTTTTCTCTTATTTATCCATAGAGAAACAACACGAAATTTCAAAGATTATAGATAAGAAAACATTCTCAGATTTATTTACAAATATGTACTCTGATTCCCGAGCCGATCTTTTCCAAGAATTTTCAAAAGAAGAACAGATTGCTATTTTACCTTTTCTAAATAAAAAAACTCGTGAGGATGTTATCGTCCTAAGTGCTTACCCGCCGGAGACTGCGGGTGGAATTATGAGCACCGATTTTGCAACAATTCTCATTCATATGACCTGCCAACAAGCTTTGGCCAAAATTCGCCACGACGCTCCTTCGCAGAAGATGATCTACTATGTTTATGTTGTCAACGATGACATGGAGATGCTGGGAATTATCACAATTAAAGATCTCATTATGTCTGATCCCAAAGATATTGTGAGAGAACTTTGTAATGAGAACTTTGTCTATTCAGATGTTAACGAAGATAGAGAAATCGTTGCCAACAAAATTGAAAAACATGACATTGTCGCCATCCCAGTCTTAAACTCTCTCAAGCAACTTGTGGGAATTGTCAGTCATGAAGAAGCAATCGATGTCATTCGCGCCGAGCACACAGAGGATATGGAGAAATTCATGGGGATCGTCCCCTCTGTGGATGATTTAACTTATCTTGAAACGAGTGCATTTGAACATTTCAAAAAAAGAGTTCTGTGGCTAGTGGGTCTTGCGGCCGTTGGACTTATCTCCGGGGTCATTGTTCATCAGTATCAACATGTTATTGAACAGATGATTATTTTGGCGCTGTATATGCCTATGATGACCGCAACTGGTGGAAACACCGGAAGTCAGGCTGCGACCGTGGTTATTAGAGCGATCGCGCTAGATCAGGTCTCTGATACCCAGTGGTTAAAAATTATTTGGAAAGAAGCTAGAATATCTGCCATGCTCAGCGTTTGCGTCGGAGGCTTAGTCTTTATTAAGATCGCTTTTCTCTCATCAATCTCTTTGCTACCCCCTAATATGACTTTTCAATTTGTTGGTTTTATTATTTCTCTGGCAATTGCCATGCAGGTCATGACATCGGCACTCGTGGGCGCAGGTCTTCCGCTTTTGGTGCGAAGGCTTGGAGGAGATCCAGCTGTTGCGGCTAGTCCCGCCATCACGACCACAGTTGATATTACTGGTTTACTCATCTATTTCGCGATAGCATCCTATGCTTTAAACAACTAAGGAATTTTATGAAAACTGTTATACTTTGTGGAGGAGCTGGAACGCGTTTATGGCCCATCTCAAAGCAAGAATCACCAAAACAATTCGCAAAAATTTTTGAAGGGGAATCCCTTTTTGAAAAAACGATAAAAAGAAATAAGACCTTGTCCACATCCCTTTGTGTTGTTGTTAACGAAACTCAGTTACCACTTTGTAAAGAACAACTAGATAAAGAACTTAAAACCGATATTCTCATTGAATCTGTTGCAAGAAATACAGCTGCCGCTATAGCTCTTGCCGCTTTCAGTGCCGACAGTGAAGAGATTCTCCTTATTCTTCCAAGCGATCACCTTATTAAAGATGAAAATCTCTACCAACAGTCTGTGACTGAAGCCGTGAACTTGGCAAAAGAAAATAAGCTTGTCACCTTTGGAATTCGGGCCCAATATCCTGAAACGGGATTTGGCTATATCGAAGCTGATGGAAACCATGTTAAATCGTTTAAAGAAAAACCTGATTACGAAACCGCTTGTGAGTATATAAAAAGTGGAAACTTTTTTTGGAATAGTGGGATGTTTTGTTTTAAAGCCGCTGTTTTTCTCAATGAATTAAAACGCTATTCTCCAGACATTTATCAAGCGGCGAAAGCAACTTTTGAAGGGTCTAAACCGACAGAGAACTTAACCCTCTTTAATAAAGAGCTGATGGAGAAGATCCCCTCAAACAGTATAGACTATGCCGTTATGGAAAAAAGTGACAACGTCAGCGTAGTGCCCTCATTTTTCTATTGGTCAGACCTTGGCTCTTTCGACGCTCTTTACGGAGAGCTTGAAATTGATTCCGATGGAAATACCAAAGACTCTCGCTCTATCAACTTAGATAGCAAAAACAATCTGATCGTGAGTCATAAAAAGCTCATTACAACCTTTGATGTTGAAGACCTCATTATAGTAGACACCGAAGACGCCATAATGATTGGAAGACGTGGAAACTCTCAAAAAGTGAAGCAACTGCTTGAAAAAGTGAAAAAGCACCAAAACAACGGGTAGAATCCTGTAAATATTTCGATTCTGGAATAAATATATTGGAAATGGAAGGTTTTCCCTTATAAAGAATCCATGAAAAAAGCAAATCTTAATATACTCCTAGTAGACGATGACCAATATTTCAGGCTTGGTGTCAGTCATGTTATTTCAAAATTTGGTATGATCACTGAGGCTGCCACTGAAAAGGAGGCCCTTGCTCTCCTTGAGACAAATCACTATGATTTGGCCCTTATTGATATGCAAATGGAAAGAAATGAATCCGGCCTTTGTGTGTTAAAAGCCGCAAAAGCCAAAGGAATTCACAGTATTATTCTCAGCTCATATGATAATGACGAAACAACTGAATTGGCCTATGAACAAGGATGTCAGCACTTTTTAACCAAACTTCACTATGCCAAAAATCTCTCTCCCTATATTACAAATTTTATTAAAAAGAATAAAAAAAATGCCCTAGGGAACTTCTTTGATAAAGAGTTTATTACTCAAGATGAGACTCTTATCCAGCAGATCAAAAAAATATCTAATATGTCTCTAAAAGATAAAACACTTTTTATCTCAGGTGAGACGGGTGTGGGAAAAACCTATATTGGAAAGCTCATTCACTCTTTAAACTTCGAAGATGATAAGCCCTTTATCCATCTCAATTGTTCTGCGATTTCAGAGAATCTTATTGAATCTGAACTCTTTGGAGCGAAAAAGGGATCTTTCACAGGAGCGACAGAAGACAGAATCGGAAAGCTTCAAGCTTGCGACGGTGGAACTCTCTTTCTGGATGAAATCGCTACTATGTCTATGGGGATGCAAGAGAAGCTTTTAAAAGCACTCGATGAGAAGACCTTTTATCCGGTTGGCTCAGACAAGCCTGTCAGCTCTTCGTTCACCTTAATTACAGCAACCTGTGAAGATCTTTTTGAAAAGGTTTCTTCTGGTGAATTTAGAAAAGATCTGTTTTTTAGAATCAATGGAATTAACATAGAAATATCATCTTTGCGCTCACGCCCAAAAGATATTCCTATGCTGATCAAACACTTTCAAAGTAAGTCGGAAAGAAGAATCGTCCTTAAAGACTGTGCAAAATCCTACCTCCAGAATCTAAAATGGGAAGGAAATGTTCGAGAGCTTAAAAAAATGATCGAAGTCCTCTCGACTCAAGAGTGTGGTGTTGTAAAAGCTGAAGATATTATGTCTCTCAAAAAGAATTCTTCAAATGATGAAAGAGCTTGGATAAGTCATTCTCACCGCTCTTATTTGGAACAAAATGGTCTTAAGGGATTTATAAAAAAGATTGAAAAAGAAATCATTAAAGAAGTTTTAGAGAAGCATAGTGGTAAAGTCACACATGCCATCAGGGATCTAAAAATTTCGTCATCAGCTTTTTATCGCATTTTTGATGATATAAAAGCTCAATAATTTTTGGCACAAGTCTTGCTCTTCTGTAATTAACCAAGGAGAGCAAGATGAACCAACTACAATTAAACCTTATTAAAAATTACAAAGAAAATTTTCCAAAAGACACCTACAAGATGATTTCCCTAAAAACGAATATTCAGCAAACGAGGATCTTTCGCATTTTCAATGGAGCTGAAATGAAGCTCTCTGAATATGAGGCGCTTGAAGGAGCTCTCGCTCACAAAGATGAAAAGCCATCTCTTTTCGATCTACGGGCCATAATGAGAAAATGCGAGCGATCTTTCTCCTTTGACGAACTGAGTGAACTTCTCAATGAGATCAACTATAAACTTGAGATTAAAGGGGCATTTCTATGATTTCAGCACTGGAAAGATATATTTTAGAATCTATCGTTAAAGAGAATAAGACTTTGAGTCAGTTGCATTTTGATACTTCTTTATGTCCAAAGATTATAGAGAAGACACTGCAAAAGCTTATCGAGAAACAGCTCATACTAAAAAAGAAAAATCACTTTCATCTGCAAACCCAAAATCTTAAGATCTTAGAAAAAAGACCACCAGAGCAAAGGGCGCTTGAACTAAATCAAATCGTCAAAGATAGTATAAAGAACGCAATGATAAAAAAAACCGACGGCGAGTTTAACTTTAATAAGGTTTATTTAAACGAGAAGGATCATAAAATTTTTGAAGCAATGATAAGAAATTTAGAAGATTTTCTCAGTGGAGCTCAAAAGTACAAAGGCCCTACCTCAAAGGAGGTTCTATTTTTTTGGGGACTAAAGTCGTACAGGAAAATCATAGGCGACTTGTACAATTTAAACGATCCCTATTTGATCGCCTAATTTAATATAGGTCTCCATCCCCTTTAAGGTATTTTCAATCATATCTTTAGATGGAGCCCATCTTCCTTTTTCACCAAGGATAATAACTGTAGAGCCTCCAAAGAGAAAATACCCTTTTTCTTGCCCCCGACGAAAGGATTTTTTTTCATTGTGGGATTGGACAATTTTTCCAACCATCGCCGCACCGACTTCAATATAAGCAATTTTTCCAAAGTTATTCGTCTCAAGAATTGCGACCCGTCTTTCATTTTCAATAAAAATATCGGGCTTATTTTTCAAGGCAATGGGATTTACGGAATGAAAATCTCCGTGAATAGGATAAGCTTCAATTGTTTTACCACTATCTGGATAGTGGTAGCGATGATAATCAACCGGACAAAGCCTGGCAATGACAAGTGGCCCACCAATAAAAGGAGCAGCCTTTTCAATATCACCTAAAAGAGCATCAGCCCGAAGAAACTTTCCCTTTACAGGTATCGCTACATTTTCATCTATCGCTTCATAACCAAAGTAGCGAGCTTCACAAGGAGCTGCCAGTTGTAGAGGATCCTGAACAAAAGTTCTTTTTCCACTTTTAAATTCTCTTATAAAAAATTCGTTAAAATTTTTGTAGGTTAATTTTTGGTCATCAACTTCAACAGACCCTTTTTTGTACTCAGAGAGGTCAATACTGAAATTATCGACAAATTTTGGAACCTTCACTTGAGTAAGCATGGTATTTTGGAGGGTTCCATACACTTTACTTAAAAACTTACTGGCAAAGATAGGAGCAAGAAGTCTTCCCGAGTTTGATTCATACAGAAGCTTCACAAAGTAGTCACCGTAGACTTTTTCAGTCTCAACTTTATTTATTGAGCGGTTAAAGTATTGAATTTCTTTAGACTTCTGTGTTTTCGTCACAATTTGTTACCTTTTCCCAGTAGATTTTATCACCGATTCCACCTAATATTACCTATATTTCGGACAATAGCAAAGGAGTGAAAGTGAAAAAGACTCTTCTACTACTGACGTTTATTTTTTCATTAAGTCTACTAGCAGATGATTCAACCCCCAAAACAGACAACCTTCTCGAAAGCGAAAAAAGAACAATTAATATTTATCATAATACTGTTCCTTCGGTTGTAAACGTTTCAAATATCCGAGTGGCCGATAGTTTTTTCTATGGCAAGGTGGAGGTTCCCCAAGGAGCTGGGACTGGTTTTGTTTGGGATACTGATGGCCATATTGTAACGAACTTTCACGTTGTTCAAGGTGGGACAAATTTTGTTGTGACTTTTCATAATGATAAAACCCAGTACAAAGCAGAGGTGGTGGGTGTTGCGCCCACAAAAGATATTGCAGTTTTAAAACTTGTCAATAAACCAAAAACTGTGAAGCCAGTTGTAAAGGGTAATTCGAAAGATCTTCTGGTGGGGCAGATGGCACTTGCCATAGGAAATCCTTTTGGGCTCGATCATTCCATTTCAAAAGGAATTATCTCCGCCCTCGGTAGGAAAATTGATGGAATCGGTGGAGTAAAAATCCACGATATGATTCAAACAGATGCCGCTATTAACCAAGGAAATTCCGGAGGACCGCTGATTAATTCTTCAGGTCAACTCATTGGAATGAACACGATGATTTTTTCAACTTCAGGGTCCAGTTCTGGACTAGGGTTTGCTGTTCCGATAGACACGATAAAAAGAATTACACCTCAACTCATAAAATACAAAAGAGTCATTCGGCCAGGTTTAGGCATTGGCGTGCTTGAAGATGAAATTAGAAGTCGCTATGTCAAAAGACAAGGGGCTGCCATCTCTTTTGTAGACCCCGACGGAGCAGCAGCAAAGGCAGGCTTAAGAGGAATGATGAAAGACAGCTACGGTCGGATCTTTATCGGTGATGTCATCACCAAGGTAGAAGACAAAAAAATCACCTCAAAAGACGATATTTTTCACGAACTTGAAAAATTTAAAATTGGCGATGAAATTGAAATTGTTTACTACAGAGAAGGAAAGAAGAAGAAAACGAAAATAAAACTTCAGCAATTATAACAAGGGGCGAAATGCCCCTTTATCCTTATCCTATTATAATTTTCCCATGGCACAACTAGAAGAGCATCTCAAAGTTTTCTTTCAAACTCTTATTCAATCTCCTATTGAGAATTGGAATCCGTTGGAATTTATTTTAACAAAAAAAGAGATTAAAAAAGGAGATCATTTTTTTCAGCATTTTGACAACACCAACGAAGTTGCCATTGTATCGAAAGGTCTTTTTAGAATTTATCTTATCGATGCCGAAGGCGAAGAAAAAACTTTTTCTTTTATTCCTGAAAGAGGTCTCATTCTAGATTTTTTCTTATCTTCAGACAAATCACCTTCAATGGTTTCAGTGCAAGCCCTTGAAGACAGCGTTATCTACACAACAAAATACACAAATTTTTTACAACTAATGAAACAAAATCCTATTTGGAATGAAGTTTATCGAGAAGTTTTGGTTAGAACATATATGAGAAAATCAAAACGCGAAATTGAGTTTGTTTTGTATAATGCAAAAGAGCGACTAGATCAGTGTTTAAAGAGTAGCTATATTGATGTCAATAGAATCCCAAAGACTTATCTTGCATCTTACTTAGGAATTGCTCCTCCTTCACTATCTAGGCTTTTAAGGGATAGGAAGTAATATGAGCGAGAAATTTAAAAGCTTTAAAGAGTTTTATCCGTTTTATTTAACTGAGCATTCAGACAAGACCAATAGAGTTTTACACTTTATTGGTACATCTATTTTAATACCCATCTTTTTTTATGCTCTTATCTCTGGGCAGTATAAACTACTTTGGTTATGCCCTTTGGTGGGATATGGATTTGCATGGGCAGGTCATATGATTTTTGAAAAAAATAGACCAGCAACATTTAAGCATCCATTTTACAGCCTCGCCTCGGACTTTGTTATGTGGTGGCAACTTCTCACAAGAAAAATCACCTTCTAATTTACCTTATAAGGATCCATTGCATCACGCACACCTTCTCCTACGAGTGAGAACATCGTAAGCGTTAGAAACAAAGCGAGTGACGGATAAAGAGCAAGCCACCAGCCGATGGTAAAGTTGCTTTGTGCCTGAGCAAGAAGCTCTCCCCAACTAGGTGTTGGTGGCGTTAAGCCAAAGCCCAGATAATCTAAACTAGCAAGGGCCGTGATATTTCCCGCAATCACAAAGGGTGAGAACGTGATAATTGGACCCAGTGAGTTTGGAAGAATATGCTTAAAGAATATTCTCATATGACCTGCTCCAAGACTTCTTGCAGCTTCGACATACTCTCTTTTTCTATTTTTTAAAAACTCTCCTCGCATATAATAACTGATCGGAATCCAACCGAAGAGACTGGTGATAAAAATAAGCAAGATCATTGAAGGCTGAAAGACTGAAATAATAATAATGAGAAGAAGAAGTTGGGGCACAGTGCTTAAGATCTCAGTCATTCTCTGTCCATAAAGGTCAACCCTGCCACCAATATACCCTTGAAAGCCTCCCAAGATGACTCCAATGATAAAAGTAATCAGCCAAACGGCAATAGCATAGATGATACTATAGCGCAGACCATACAGAAGACGCGTTAACACATCTCGACCTCTATCATCAGTTCCCATTAAATTATTTGCTGACGGAGGGGCTGGATAGCTATCAACTTTTCTATTTGACTCATAGGGGTCCCACTTTATAAGAGGCCAAACAACCATATCCCCTTCAGTAAGGGTTAACTTTTTGTAGTCGACAATAATGGAGTTTTTCAAATCTAAGTCTTTAACCTGGTAATCAAAAAAGACCGGGAAGTAAAAATGACCTTTATGCTTCAAAAAGATTGGTTTTGAGTTGGCCCAAAACTCTGCCGTAAAGCTAAAAAAACAAGCGATCAGTATACACCAAATAGAGATGACTGCCGGCTTTCTTCTTTTGAAAGCTTTCCATTTTTTTTGCGATTCATCTGTTTTTAATATTTTTATCATGAGAAATCTATCCTTGGGTCAACCAGTACATAGGCGATATCAGAAATAATATTTCCAACAAGCATTAACAAACTTTGAATAAAAACCAGTCCCATCAATACGTTATAGTCTCTAGATAAAAGGGAGTTAAAACCTAGAAGTCCCATTCCATCGAGTTGAAAAATTTTCTCTAATAATAAAGAGCCGGCAAAGAAAACGGAGAGAAAGCTTCCAAGCCCTGTGACAATAGGGATAAGTGCGTTTCTAAGGGCGTGTTTGAGATAGACAACTTTTTCGCTGACTCCCTTTGCCCGTGCTGTACGAATATAGTCTTTTCTTATCTCTTCAATCAGAGAGTTTTTCATCAATATTGTCAGTGTTGTAAAAGAGCCAATAGTGTAACAAATCGTTGGTAAAACAAAATGATAGATTCTATCCACCACTCGTTCCCAAAAGGTCATCTCATCATAGAAATCTGAATAGAGTCCGCCGATGGGGAAAAAGTCGTAAAAACTTCCACCCGCAAAAAAGACAATAAGAAAAATGGCGAGCATAAAACCTGGAATTGAATAAGCTAAAAAGAGAAGGAAGCTTGAAACTTGATCAAATGTCGATCCATCTTTTATCGCCTTGTAGATTCCCAGGGGGATGGAGATAGCATAAGCTAAAATCAGCGAGACAATACCAAACTGCAAAGAGACGGGAAGCTTTGAGGCAACCACATCAGTCACATCTTCTTCATAAGTATAGGACTCTCCAAAGTCAAATTGAGAGAGATTTTTTAACCATATCCAATAACGAATATGAATAGGTTTATCAAAGCCATACTGTTTATTGAGAGCGTCTAAGACTTCTTTAGAGACACCCGCTTGACCCTTTGAGCTCGTTTCACCACCTGCGCCTCCATCGGCACCACCGAAGCGTAACTGTTGAAGTTTTTGTTCTACAGGAGAGCCAGGGGCCAAATTTATAATCCCAAAAACGACAAATGTTATCCCAAAGAGTGTTGGGATAAGCATCATTAATCTTTTTAAAAGGTACTTACCCATTACAATTCCTTCTTTATCGTATTTTTAAACGACCAATACTTTGTTCCTATCGTGTACCCAAAAGTGTCTTTAGGCCTTTTAATCCTATCCGTATAACCATAGAAAATGGGCTCTTTATAACTAAAAATTAAATAAGGGACATCTTTAATAATTTCCTGCTCAACCTTTTTAAGAATTTCAATTCTTTTGTCTCTATCAAAAACATACAAAGCCTCGTCGGTGTACTTGTCTACTAACTTATTTGAGTAGCTAATAAAGTTTGATCCATTCTCAATAGATTCACTATGCCAAATCTGCTTTGGGTCCCAGTCAACGACCGCTGACCAACAGAGCCTACATATTTCAAAATTTTTCTCTTGAGTAACGAGCTTAACAAACGAGTTCCACTCTATTTGCTTGATGTTTATCTCCACACCAGCCTTACTCGCATCCTCTTTAAACACAGTCAGATACTTTATATAGGTTGAACCAGGTTCTAGAATCGTTAAAGAAAGCTTTTTTCCGTTTTTATCTAAAATCCCATCTTTGTTGGTGTCGCGCCAGCCAGCTTTCGCTAAAAGGGCAATCGCTTTTTTGGGATTAAATTCCACAGCCTCTAACCCTTTAGTTGCATAAGGTGAGTCAGGATAAATTGGCCCCACAGCTGGAACTGAGCGCCCATGTTCAAATTTATCAATCATAAGCTTTCTATTGAGAAGGTGGTAGAGAGCTTTTCTCACTGTTCGATCTTTTAAAATAGGATGTTTCATATTAAGACCCAAGAAACAATATCCCTTGGGGGCTTTGTTTTGTGTTTCAACTTTATGGACCGTTTTTCCCCACTCTTTTCCAACTGCTTTTTTTATAAAAGTATCCGGGCTCATTCCTTCAAAGTCGAGCTTGCCTTGTTTTAGCATCTCTAAGGAAACGGTAGGCTCACTTATAAAGCGCATAACAATTTTAGGGAAATGTGCTTGTTTAGAAAATGGTTCCACATCTCTTCCCCACCACTTATCAAACTTCTCTAAGACAACTCTATTGCCTCTGTGCCATTTTTGAAGTTTATAAGGACCTGTGCCTACAAGATTTTTATTAAAGAAACTTCTTTTTTCATCTTGAGAATAAAACTTTTTAGAGATGATGCCTAAGCCACTAGCAACTTTAGAAAAATTTGAATAAATTGTACTTTTGGCCTTTGCCTCAACTGTGTATTTATCAATCGCTTTGACGTATTCAATTTCATCAAAGTAATACTGCTTCTCTACGTTTCGCCACCTTTCCACATCAGAGAAGGTCTTAAATGAAAATTCTACATCTTCGGCTGTAAGCTCAGACCCATCGTGAAACATTACTCCTTGTCTTAACCAGAAGGTAAATGTCGTTTTGTCTTTTGAGATCTTCCATTTGGTCGCAAGCTTTGGTATCCATTCATAAGAGTCATCGTCTTTATCTAAAAGACCTTCAACGGTTAGATCGTGAACATCAGAAGAATAGCCATCAGAAGCTTTTATAGGATTCATCGTCGCAGGTTCACCACCTAAATTAAGATAGAAGGCCGTGTTATTTTTTGGTCTTTGTTGGCATGAAAAGACTGTTATTATTATGAGAAACATCCATCCTAGAGTTCGCATCATATTCCTTTTTTATTTTTTAAAATAAAGTTTTGGATCAAGTGACCAGCGATCTTCTGTTAAGTTTTGATCGTGGACTCGGTATTGTTGAAGTTTGTGTTCTAATTCATTCATTCTCGACTGAGTATGTTTGTATCGCATATAACTTTTCGTTTTGTCTTCTTCTAAACTTGAAAGTTCTTTTTGCCATTCGAGTTCTAGCTTCTGCCTTAGGACTTCATACCTTTTATTCACGGCATCCATCTTTTCTACAAAACCACTGACCTCTGTTTCAAATCTTGTCATTCTCGCCGAAAGAGCGAGATGTTTTTTCTTCAGAATACTGACAAGGTCTTTTGCCACTTCTAGACCATTTTCAAGGTCTGGGGAATAAAGATGAAGATAACTTCCAACGGTGGCGTGCACACTATTAATGCAAAGATCGTATTGAGGGACGCGAAGTAAAATATACTCACTGGTCTTTCCTTCAACGTAGGACATGCATCTTTTATCAGGGTAGGTTTCATTCCAAAATTCGATACGATCTCTTTTACGTAGAAACTTAGAGTTTTCAAAAGTTATTTTTAAACGAATGAGTTTAGCCGTATTATTAATACGCGAAATTCTGCCTGAGAAAATAACAGAGTCTTCATTTTTTTTGTACTCGACGCCAAAAACTGAAAAAGAAATAATAAGGACAAGACCTAATAAACGCATAGGTTAATTATGCCACACTTCTGAAAGATTCCAAGGTGTTAAAATAGTACTTGATTAATTCGGTTGATAGAACGCTGAGTTCTTTTCATTTTCTCTAACTTCTACTTTAGTCACCCACGCTCTCTTATTGGTAAGCTTTGAGATGACCTCATTAACATTATCATAAACAAACTTTGCTGTTCCTTCCATCCCAGCATTTGGGAGGACACGCAATTGAATCACACCAGCTTCATCGAGCTTTTTGAAATCGGGAAGATGAGGGTCATCTGCTGCAACTAAAAATGTATGATCGAACATTTCAGCTAACCAAGCCTTAACTTCTTTTAGACCGCCAAAGTCAACCACCCACTGTTCTTTAGTTAATTCATTGCAGGCAAATTCAAAGTAAAATTCGCGACTATAACCATGAACGAAGCGGCAGTGGGATTCGGCTTGCCACTGTCTATGAGTACAGGGGTAGCCAATAAAGCGTTTAGTTGAGGTGTATTGTGCCATTTTACTTGGCTCCTTTTTCTCTTGGTTTCATTAAAACAACACTCGCGCGGTACTTTCTTTCGTGAAGCGGCTCTTCATATTTTAAAAGTTTAAAGCCAGAGAACATCGTAAGCAGTTCTTGATCCTTCAAGTAGTATTCAACGGATTCTTTGCGATGTTCTTTTTTCTCTCTCTCTTTTAAGGTCTCAGCTTCGTAAATAAGAATGCCACCAGGCTTGAGCCACGATTTAATTTTCGGAATCAATTTTCGGTCGACATAGTAAAAACAGATAATCGCATCAAAGGAATTGGGTTCAATCTTATATTTCTCTAAAGAAGCGACAACTCCTTTAATCTTCACTCCAAATTCCCGGGCCAGATGGTTCGCCTTTTTTATCGCCACCGAACTGATATCAATCCCGGTGACCTTATGTCCCTTACCAGCTAAAAAGACGGCATTTCGTCCTTCACCCATTCCCATATCGAGAACGACACTTCCCGGTCTTAGATAATCAAAGTTCTCGGCCAGAAATTTTGCCGGAGACTTTCCATAGATAAATGATGATCGAGAGTATTTTTGATCCCACTCGGACTTGGTGTCATATTTTGCTTTTCTCTCGCCTGAAAGCTTATTAAGCCTCGACTTTGAGAAAGGCTCTTTGGCCATTGCAAATGTTGAAATAATTATTAGTACAAGTATTTTCATAGTCATTGTTTACCTGAAGAGGGGCAATAATTTAAGATAAATCTTGTTGATTCTCCGTGTCATCCTCATCGACAAAGTCTTCATCTTGATATTGTTCATCTTGAATATAGTCTGACTCTTCAGCAATCGCGGCTTCTTCACCCTCAAGCATAAAATAGTCATTATCCTTATCGTGATCAGCCGGTTCTATCTCTTCTTTAAAGTCTACAGCAAAGGCATCTTCACCTGTTAACTCAGCATCAATAAAAAGGGCAAGGGTTTCGTATTGGCTTCTCAGTCGGTTGCAGTAACGCTGGACTTCATCCTGAATCATATTTGGCATGTCTTGAGTGTGTTTAAGATACCAATAGATTTCATCTACTAGAGTGTAAAAGCTATTGAGGGACTCGATGACTTCAACAGAGCAATGAGAAAGATCTTCAATTGAAGCTCTTTTATATCTATTGTCAAAAATATCTTTAAAAACAGCTCTATTTCTCTTCAAAGAAAATGCTTCGATATAGTCGTGTTGGCGAACGCTCACCCTTTGATAGAGATTGTACGCATCTAGTTTAAACAAAAGATGGTATCGAATTTCAAGATCACTTCTTTTACTTTTCATTTTTCGCCTAATTACCTAATCGTTTTCCCAAGGCCAATGGACGTTCCCGGCCACCGCTGGTCTTTGCGTGAAGCTTTCTCAACTTCACTTGCGATTGTATCACAAATTTCGTGAAGACTTTGTGGGAGAGGGAAAAAATGATACATGCCCGTTTTTCCGTATTTATAATTTTGGTTCATAAAGGAGAAACTTGAACTCATAAATAAGCTCATTCTTTTTGAGCGAAGAAGGACTCCAAAAATTTTCTCAACTCTTTTAGTATAGTAATGAGCATCAGAAAAATTTCTAACCCCTGTAAACACATTGAATTTTCCCTCTCCTTTGGTAATAGAGATGAGTTCAGAAATTGATATAGGAATCAACGTAAGTCCCTGACTCTTAAATTCACGGTCTAAATCAAAGTAATATTCTGGTAGATTTCTTGATAGTTTTAAATAAAAAATCCAGTCCGACTTTTCCTCTTTCATACTAACGTAATCGGATAAAAGTCGAACTGGATTGAGAAACATTCGCAAAAATGTGCCTATTGGAAAATTTTTCCCAATTTAAAGCGGTAACAAAACAAACAAAAGGTAAACAAATAAGGAGTCCATCCGTGGACTTGTATCGCCCTATTTCCTTGGGCTAGACATCTTTATAGTTGCATGACTCATGCCAACTTAAATAATCTTAATACATTAATGATTTCAGTAAATTAGATGGATGTCAAACTGTCTCTAGAGCCTAAAATTGTGGCCAAAAAAGGACTGGAAGCGGGGCACAAAAACTCTATTGCCAATCCAAAGCTTTGTAGTAGTAAGTGGATATCCCAAATAAAAATAAAGCCGGGATTGTCATGGCCATAAAAAGCGGTAAAGCTCCATCTCGTGCAGCACTGACTAGTGAGAAGAAAATAACATAGTATCCAATCAAGATGAGAATTCCTTTACCACTGGAGTTTTTTCCTCTGGATCTATTAGGTCTTACCCCTAATCCAAAACCAAGAAAGGTCAACAACATCACTAAAACAGGAGTGTTAAATCGATTCCAGAATTCATAAGTTGCATTGAAGTAATCCTTCTTCTTTACTCCTCTGGCTTTAGAAGCCTCTTCACCACCTTTAATATAGGCGCTTAGCTCCTCTCTATTTAACATAATTTCTTTGGTTGAGGGTTTGTAAGAGAACTTCTGCTCAGATATAGGGAAAGTATATTTTTCAAAAAGAATCTTCTCTATATTTTCATGATTGAGACCTGTATCAATAATATTTCCGTTGAGTAAAAGTAAATTAAAAGTTTCAAGACCGGTCTGTTCGTTTTTTTCATAGAGAATCTGACCAGATTTGGCGTGAATAATTTTTTCTCTGGAAGTTTTTGGATCAAAGATATGGAGGTAGACACTATCAAGTTCTTTAGTAATCTCATCCACATTTTCCGCAAAAAGAGTAACATTTGGAATACGTGTAAAAAACTGGCCCGTTCTAATTCCTTCAATAAGACTTGTTGAACTGATAATTTTAATTTTTTTTCTCACACTTCTATGGGCGCTTGGGACAAGGTCTTGATTAAGAAAATATAAATTTATGGCCATGACTAAACTGATCAAAACAAAGGGCGTGAGAATCTTAATCTTTTGAAGCCCAAAAGAACGCAAAGCAATATACTCCGAATCCCCTGAGAGCTTGTTGAGACAATAAATTGTTGAGAAAAAGATGGAAAGCGGCACGGCCATCGGCACGAGCGTGACGGCAACATCTCCCATCATTCCTAGAATAAAACCAACTGTGATATCTTTAGACGACATAAGTTGTAAAATTCTAAAAAGCTCAAACGTCATCAAAAAAGTGACGAAAAATACCGTACTCACCATAAATGGCAAAACGAAGTTTGAGGCTAAATAGAGACTATATATGCTGGGCATAAAGATAGATTACAAGATATGTGCTAGCTTTGGAATTGAATTTTTAAGAATAAAAGAATTAATAACGATTTATACACAGGAGAATTGATGAAAGTACATGTAGATTTTAAGACAGAGCATTTAGATAATGCCTCATTAAAAGTTTTTGGTGCCTATGAAAAAGTAAAAGATGACGAAAAAAGCCTCGTTCTTTCTTGGTCGGACAAAGATCTTATTAAAGAGTTTCACGTTATTACTGACAGTGAAGAGTTTACTGGAAGCGCTGGAGCCTCTTTCTTTTTTACAAATAGCTACGGTCAATCGGTTATGGTTGTAGGACTAGGTGAAAAAACAAAAGCCAAATCTGAAGAGTTGAGAAAAGCTATCGCCAATGCGTACAAATCATTCTCACCTAAAAAGTATAAAACAGTTGCTATCGATGTGGCCTCGTTTAACTGCATCAACAAACTTGCAGACTCTGCTGTTATCATCAATGAAGCTATTAAGCTCACATCTTACAATTTTGATAAGTATAAGACTGAAAAAATGACTCCGACATTTTCAGAGATTTGTCTCTACGTGAATGATGCTAAGGTAAAGAAGTCTTTAGAAAAAGCTATCGCTGAGAATGACAATATTACTGACTCAATGAATTTTGCGCGCGATCTTGGAAGTGAAGCTCCAAATATTCTTCACTCAGAAGAGTATGCAAAAAGAATTGAAAAAGACGTTAAAGAAAATCTAAAAGGTGTAAAAACAAAGATTCTCGGAAAACCAGAGCTGAAAAAAGAGGGAATGGGAATGTTTCTTTCCGTAAACTCTGGTAGTGCTCACCAACCTAGACTTGTTCACCTTACATATACGCCAAAGAAAGTTACGAAGAATACAAAACACTTAGCACTTGTTGGTAAAGGTTTAACTTTTGATACTGGTGGATA
Organism: Halobacteriovoraceae bacterium; assembly: GCA_963719505.1. Lineage (GTDB taxonomy): Bacteria > Bdellovibrionota > Bacteriovoracia > Bacteriovoracales > Bacteriovoracaceae > CAKZJW01. The sequence goes on along the minus strand of CAVRCF010000001.1, from coordinate 741,411 downwards.
TTCATTAAAACCCGGCGCTTCTATGGTGAATATGAAATACGATATGTGTGGTTCCGCAACTGTTTATGGAGCTTTTAGAGCAGCTGTTCTCAACGGTTCACCTTATAAAATTACATGTATCCTTGGAATGACGGATAACGCTGTTAATGAACACGCAACAGTTCCTGATTCAATTGTGACGGCTAGAAATGGAAAGACAGTAGAAATATTAAACACGGACGCTGAAGGTCGTCTGGTTCTTGGTGACTGCCTAAGCTATGCCAGTGACTTAAAACCAGATATGATTTTTAATGCTGCCACTTTAACTGGTGCATGTTTAGTAGCACTTGGAACTCAAGTATGTGCAGTCCTAGGGTCTGATAAAGCTTGTAAAGTTGTCACTGACTCTGCAAAAAAATCAGACGAGTATGCATGGCAACTTCCTATTATCCCAGAGTGGAGAGAGTCAATGAAATCAAAATTCGCTGACCTTCAAAATATTAGCCAGGGTCGATTTGCTGGTACAGCAACGGCTGCGTGCTTTTTAGAGAACTTTATCACTGAAGGAATAGAGTGGGCTCACCTTGACATCGCTGGTGTTGCAAGTGATCAATCTCACCTTCCCTACTGTCCAGCTAAAGGTGGATCAGGAATGATGGTTAGAACTCTTACAAATATTTTAATGAAGTAGATGCAACAAAAAAATTTTAAAATTGTTTTATACACGCCCGAGATTCCTGGTAACACAGGAAGTATCGGGCGTACTTGTGTCGCCTTGGGGCTAGAGCTTATTCTCATTAAGCCCTATGGTTTTGACATCGATGAAAAAGCTGTCAGACGAGCAGGACTTGATTACTGGAAGCATGTCAAAATAAAAGAATTTGATTCGTGGGAAAGTTTTTTAGAAATTGAAAATCCTCAAAGAGAGAAGCTCATCTTTTTTGAAAATAATGTCAGGCAAAATCATTATCAAGCAAATTACAGTGAAGATTGTTATCTTGTTTTCGGAGCCGAAACGAGTGGCCTTCCCAAGACTTTTTATACGGAGTATGAGGATAGAATGTTTCACCTTCCCATGTTTTCAGAGCATATAAGATCTCTCAATCTTTCTAACACTGCAACAGCCGTCGTTTTCGAAGCCCTAAGACAGTTGAATTAGTCCTCATTATCTTTCTGTGCCTCTATTCTTTCGTGTTCTTTATAATATTTTTCTAATTTTTTTGAGATAGCTTCTTTTCGATCCTCTAAAATTCTCTCTTTTTGACTTTGAAGCTTTTCGGCCAGGTGAATAATTATAGTGTTGGCCAATTCCTCTGGTTTTTTAGAAATTTTTAAGGCTTTAAAAACAGTTTCCAAAATCTGTCTTGTTGAGAAAGGCTTCACAATGATATGTCGAATACCATGTTTAATAAGGCGAATCGTTACATCTTTACTGACAAAGCCAGAAACAACAACATATTTTATCTTATTATACTTTGGATGTTTTTTCGTATACTCGATTAAATTTGTTCCCCCAGCCTTTCCCATATAGAGATCGGTAATGATGAGGTCAAACTCTTGATTGGCAAGCTTTTGAGTTGCTTGCACAACACTTGAGGCGATAACAATTTTGTTAAAACCATCATAGAGTTTTAAATACTGCTGAATAATATTCGTGATTTTTTCTTCATCATCAACAATGAGAACATTAAATTTTTTAGAACTAGCCATCGATGATAATCCTTTTCTTTAAATCGGCTTTCTCGATTGAGATCCCCTTTAAAGAGCAAGAGTTAACTTCAAGTTCCATTTCTTTTTCAAAATGGAAAATAAAGTCGACAGCAAAAAAATCAATAAGTTCATCAATCTTGAGGGCTTCATTAGAGCATATGAGAACTAAGTCCTCTCCCTCTAAGCTTTTATAAACAGAATTCACTAAAGAGAGATCTTGACCAACGATTAAAATTTTTGGATCCTCGACCTCTTTTTCCCCGCTGAGATATTCATTTGAGTTAGTATAAGTAGCAAACTCCACAAGAGGGAGAGAGCATACAAATTTAGCCCCACTATTACTTTGACCAAGTTCAATTGAGCCTTGCATTGACTCCATAATTTTTCTGGAAATGGCCAGGCCTAGACCAGTTCCCTGATCTATATCTTTACTGGTATAAAACATGTCAAAAATTTTCTCTTCCAAGCCTTTCTCAATTCCTGGACCGTTATCTTGAAATTCTATCACGGCACTTTGATCGTCATGATCAATTCTTAATGTGATATCAATCTTCGCGGTGTCAGATCCATTCATTGCTTGAATAGAATTTTTCATTAAGTTAATAAAAACTTGTTGGATCTTTAAGCTATTTCCAAAGCTCCAAACATCTTTTTTAGCGTGAATAGAGATCTGAGACTTCTTTAAGTTAAGATCCTCTAAAAAGATCTTACTTGCCTCCAGAGTTTCTCCCAGCGAGACAAGCTCCTTTTCATCATCTTCGCTTCTCACGAATGACTGCATATTTGCTATAATTTTATTAATTCTTGAGACGCCACTAGAAATCTCAACAATGTTTTCTCCTAAATCATCAAGATCTAGCGTGATAAGGTTTTCTTCAATTTTAGAAATTCGATTATTGATAATAGTCAGTGGATTACTAATCTCATGACCAACTCCCGCAATAAGTTCTCCAATCGCGGCCAGTTTGTCCGTTTTAACAATTTGATCGTGAGTTTGTCTCAACTCTTGAACTTGCATCTTATACTTCTCATGCAATTGCTTCTCAATGGATAAATCATTGAGAGCCACAATGACATTTCCCCCACTAGGGATGTACTTAATGATAACTGTTTGAGCTCCTTCGCCCTCTTGTGGACTCAACGTGATCTCAGTTGACACCATTGGTGAATCTTCTTTCAAAGCGTTATCTAAATATTCTTGTACACTTTTCTTCTCTACTTTTAGAAGTTCAAAAATGAATTCGAATGCTTTTAGCTTTCTTGGGGGAAGTCCAAAATAGGTCGAACAAAAATGATTGGAATACAAGACTTTGCCATCTTTATCGACAACGAATATCGGATTTTGTAAGTGATCAAGTAGAGAATAATCCATTTTTATTTATATTCCTTTCAAGAAATTAAAGTATTGAGCTTCTATTTCATCAAACTTTAATTCAACGCCTTCAGCATTCTTTTTAACAGGGGCTTTGCCATCAACAACCTCTTTTGGAGTAATGAGAATTTTGACCTCTTCATCATTTTCCTCATCAAAGTAAGGAGCGTAGAAGGACTCTATAACTCCACCAGCTCTCACGAAACCTTTTATGATATTCATTTGTTCCACAATGACTTGCGAGCAACCACGATAGGTAATCTTCAAATTGGGATCTAGTTCATCTTGAAACTTTATCCACTCTCTGATGCCACAAGAATTTATTTTTTGAACGTTTGATAGGTCAAAAGTGATTTTACTGTTTAACTTTGGGACATTCTCAAAAGAGCTGTCCTCGTCAATACCACCAGAGAAAACAACAATTGTCTGATCTCCCTGCTGAATCTGCTCTATTTTTAGCTGCGAGCTCATAAAAACCTCATCTTATTTAAAATCCACTATTATTCTTTTTTGTTTATACTCTTTTAGTCTTTTATACTTATTTATTGAACACTCTATAATTGTATGACTTCCCGCTTTTAAATCAAACTCTATCATATCAGATAAATTCACTATCAGATAGAATCCAAGGCCAGCTCCTGACTCTTTTTCCTCAAATGTTTTCTCTTTAAAGGCCCTTCTAAGCTTTTCAAAAAACTTTTGTTTAGAAAGAAGTCCTTCTTTATCCTCGGTTCTAATAGTAAAACGGTTATCGTCCTCTAGAATTTGTAAAGTACTCTCACTCCCACCGTGAACGAGAGAGTTTTCTACAAGCTCGACTGTAAGAGATTCAAGATAGCCTCTAATATCTCCAAAATATGCACTAAAATCTATATTATCAAAAAGTGAAGATATTTTATTTTTTACCTCTTGAGATTTTCCACCCGCGAGGACAACTTGTGCAAGTTGCCTCTGATTTGAACTCTCTTTTATTAACCCGGCCTTAGGCTTAAAAACGTCGAAGTCTCCAAGCTCTTCCCACTTATCTAGAACCTCTTCAAAGCTATCCTCGTATGTATAAATGCTTTGGACTTCATCAATTTCTAAGGTCAATATTGTGATGTCATCTTTTGGTTCCGTCTGTTCATAATATTCAAATGCATCAGATTTTAATCCCTCTAGGAAATGTCCATTACTCAAAGAAACATTTTTAATTACTGATTTTAAAAATCTTCTTTGTCCCCAGTCTTGTTGCTTATTATTTTGTCCCTCAGTTAAACCATCTGTATAAAAAAGAACTTTATCACCCGCGTTTAGATCGACTTGGTGGCTTTGGTATACTTCTTCTGGCTTCTCACCAAGTCTTCTTCCATTGACTTGAACAAGGGGTTCAATATGATCTTTTTGATAGGTCTCAGAGGTGAAATTTATCTTTAAAGGTGCGTTGTGAGAAGCATTTGAAAAAGTGAGCCGTTTAAAACTTGAATCATAAACGGCGACAAAAGCTGTGGCCATCATATCTCCGTGAATTTCACAAAGTGATTTATTTAAAAAACTCATAATCTTTGATGGATCATTGGCATAGCTTTCATCTGTCTGGCTAAGAGTTTCAATTGCAGAAAGACCGTTAAAGGCGATCGCCGTGGCCATGGCGGCTCCTGTTCCATGTCCAGTTGCATCGAATATAATAATAATATCTTTTCCTAAAATATGACGAGATCCCCACCAGTCACCACCACACTCTGAAGCCGGTTTATAATAACCACATAGGGATGCCCCACTGAGTTTTAGGTTTTCGGCCTTAAAGAAAGATTTTTGTACCAATTGAGCGGTTTTCATCTCACCTTCTAAACGACTCTTTTCTTGCATCTCAACCATATAGTTGAGAATTGAAGAACGCATCTCATTCATTGAATCAGCGAGGACTCCAAGTTCATCTCGATTGGACAGTTCAACCTGATTTGAAAAATTATTTTGTGAAAATTCACGAGAACGTTCAAAAAGCTTCTTTATTGGATTCGTAAAGATTCGAGAAAAGAGAAGAATGAGGAGAATGACAACGGCTACAATCAAAGCACCAAAATAAAGAGAGCGATTGACAAGGGTTTCTGTCGCTTGGAAGGCAATACTTTCTTTAATAAGTGTAAAGACTTTCAAACTTTTAAAGGGAGTATTAAAAGCCAAAATGTACTTCTCACCACCCAAGAATTTAACGATCACTCCAGATGAAAGCCCTGTACTTGGATGCTTTTTAGGCAACTCTTCTAAAAAAGTATAATTCGAATCCACAGATAAAGCTTTCCAAGATTTTTCTTCAACTAGAATATTTTTAAATAAAGAGGTGTTTTTAACTTGATCGATGATTTTCAATTTTGAAAACTCGAGACTAAACACCTGATCGCCCTCTTTAGACCAAATGAGAAATGACAAGTCATCGCTATAGAGACCTCTCTTTTCAGTGGACTGCCCAATAAGCTCTTTTATTTTTTCTCCCGACAAGCTTCGCCTATCATTTACCTGACTATTGTACTTTCTTGTTTGAGCCCACTTATTAAAAACCGAAAATGCGATGAGATCCTCATCAGACTTTAAAATAGTATTTACAACCTCCGGAGCTTTATAAAAGGTCGTTAGCAAAGTCAAAACACTTTCTTTTTCCTCGAGGTCAGTTTTGACAGCATCTGAGAGGCTTTGATTATGATTTTTTACGGATTCAAATATGTATGCAGTCTTATCTGTTTTAAATAAATTTGTGGCATAAAAGACATAGAAGGAGATAGCACAACACAGTATGAGGACAAAAAAGCTAACCAGCTTAATATGAATAGGAACAAGAACTTTTCTCATGTTATGATTATAATACAAATTAAAAAATAAAAGTAAATTTATGCAAGTTCATTATACAACTAAAACATTCAACTATTTTATTTCGATTGCCTGCGTGATCGCTATCGTTATTTGTTACAGAGAACTTTTCATGAATAAAAACATCAACTCCTCTATGGATATTTCTTCAATTGGAGAGATTATCTCTATTAACAATACGGTGAAAAGAAAGAGTGAAAGCTTTCTGGGTTGGGAAGAAGTTGGCATAAAAGCTCCTCTATCATTAAACAATCTCATTTTTACCCACAAAAATTCTTCGGCTAAAATGAAGGTAGACGAAAATACTATCTCACTAGGTCCAGAGACGATGGTCGAAATTTTGTCTCTAGATTCAATTTCTTTAAACCAAGGAAATATGGAAGTGGATTTCACAGCGAACTCAAAGCCTTTAAAAGTTAATAGCGGAAATTCATCCTTCATTTTAAAATCGAGTAGCGCAAAAGTAAGCCTAACCAATGAAAACTCCATCTCAACAGTTGAGGTGAAAGAGGGAAAGATAAACGTTCAAGATACCAAGACAAAAAAGTTTATTGAAGTGTCAAAAAATCAATCTGTTAAAATAACCAATTCAAAACTAAAAGTGTATTCCTCAAAAATTTCATTAATCTCTCCAAAGAATGCACAAACTTTTTCTACGCTAAAACCTATTCACTTTGAAATTTCCTCAAAACTAGACCCCTTAGAACTTCAAGTTTCAAAGGATGCCTCTTTTAACAAAATTTTTCTGGCCCAGCCCATACTCAACTCGACTAAGCAGAAAATTGAAGCTGGAAATTTTTATTGGCGAGTAAAATCAAAAGAGAACACAAGCGAAGTACAAAACTTCAATGTTTTATATTTTATTGAACCCCCTCGCCTCCTCACTCCGAGAGTCAACTTTGACAAGGTCTACTACTCTGATAAAACTGAGATTTACTTTTCTTGGGCCCGTGCTGGCGCAAAGAAATGGCTTTTAGAAATCTTTGACGACAACAAAAATCTTATTTTCTATAAAGAAACAAACACTCAAAACTATCTCTATACTACATCTTTAGAGGGAAAATATTTTTGGAGTGTTACTCCTGTTAAAAGTTTTACAGAAATAGAAAATCAAAAATTTTCGACTTTTGTGCTCACAAAACAAAAAGTTGATAACATAAAGTCGATAACTCTAGAGTTAAAGAAGCCCAATCAAAAAGTAAATTTTTCTTGGCAGTCTAAAAAGAAGATGGATAGTATCTTCCAACTCTCTCAGACAAAAGATTTTAAAAATCTCATAACAACTCGGAAACTCAAAGGAAGTAAAACCTCTATCGTTTTTCCAAAAATTGGCGTTTATTACTGGAGAGCCTATTCTATTGATAAAAAGGGTGTCAAAGTTTACAAAGAGCCCGTGCGCCTTACAATAAAGCCAAACCCCAGACCAAAAAAGCCCAAAAAACTACCAAGTTTGAAACTAAAACTCCAATCAAACTCTTTGAAAAGATCCTTTCATTTTTTTAGTAGGGCCTATGCCAGCACTGAAGGCAATGTTGATCTTGCCTGGCAGAAAGTTGAAAATGCTAAAGAGTATGAAATTGAAATTTATACTGATCGCAAATTAAAAAGAAAAATAAAAACTCAAAAGACGAATCGACCATCTTTTAAATGGAGAGCCCCAAGAACTGGTGAATTTTACTGGCGTTACCGCTATAGAGATTTTTGGGGAAGACTCTCTCCCTTTTCTGATATCTCTAAACTTGAAATTGTTCAGGAAGCAAAGCCTCAAGTCGTCACATCTAAAGATGTCCCAAAAAAGAGCAAGCCGCCCCATAATCATTCAATGAAGGTTTCCTATCTGATGACGATGGTGGATTATAAGAATGAAAATGAAAGCGACTTCAATATTGAAGGAGTTTCAACCAATGGGTTTGAATTTAATTATAAAACTCAAAAGCTAGATTTTAGCTTTAGCACAATCACCGGCGAAGTTTTTGATGATCAGGATTTAGTGCAAAGAGAAATTGAACTTGGATATCTAACAAATTATAAAAAATTTGAATTCTCAACTGGTATTGCGACAAGTTTCACCTCCGTCTTTGAAAATAAAGATTCTGTAGCTAAGAATGATGGAACAATCCTTAACTATTTTGTTTTTGGATCTGCCAATCTCTTTTGGCACAAAAACCTCATCAACAGCAGCTTAAAAATTGGATATGGCTCAGGACTGCTAACAAGCTTGGCCACAAGTTACTATTTTTATTCAATTAACCAAATTAGAGTCTTTATTCGTGGAGTTGCTGAATTACAAAACTCAACACACTCGGACCAAGACTTAAAAACCCAACAATTCCAAGCATCTATGGGTTCCCTCTACACTTTTTAACAGATCCCCTTTTCATTCAAAACCTATAAAAGCGAATAGTTAGACCAGCTGAAAATACTGGAGTGAAATGGTGTTCCAACTGATAATAAGGTTATGAAATTATTATCACTGCTTTTTCTTTCCGTGCTTTTCACTCTCGTCTCCTCTTGTGAGGACTCTGGAACGAGCAGTGCACTTGATGATGCTTTTGAAACTAATCCCACTTCCAGCGGTAATACTGTCAATGCTCTTTGTTTTCAAGATCAATACGCAACACCAGAAGAGTTCATAACGAGAAAATTAGACATAGCCATCGTCATTGATACATCAAGTTCAATTAAAGAAGAAAGAGCAGCTATTGCAGAAGGTTTTGATTTTCTTCTCACTCAGCTTCCAGCTGAAGTTGATTATAGAGTCGCGGTTATTTTAGGACATGGAGACAACACCTCTCAGTCTGGAAAGTTATATCGCAAAGGCTCAGAGCCAAGAGTACTCTCAAGTGCAACTTTGACAACTGCCGAGATCAAAAATCATTTGAAAACAAAAATGCAAAATCCACAAGGTGATAATGAAACTGACGGAGGAGAACTTGGACTCTATTCTTTTTTAAAGGCGACCAATGAAGAGAATATTATTCTTAACCGCCAAGAAGATTTTTTTAGAGAAGATGCAGCTCTTACTGTAATTTTTGTGGCCGATGAACAAGACATTTGTGCTGAGTATCCAACAGGTGTGACTCCAGTTCCAGATCCACAAGGTGGAGAAGATAGAAGTCACGATAAATATTGTATTGATGAACAGGGCAATAAAATTATTACAGCTCAGATGGTTGTCGACAGAATCACAGAAATTCAAGATGGTTCTCCGCAAGTAGTTGGTGGGGTCCTCTACAAAGACAATAAAACCATGCCTGTAAATGGTGAAAATGAAATTGGTTATGGTTATATTGATGCCGTAAATATAGCAGGTGGGATTACAGTCGACATGGCAAACGGAGACTATGCAAACGGTCTCGCAAACCTTGGTCGCCTAGCAACTGTTTCTATTAAACCTGCCAACGATTTTAATCTCAAAACAAATAAAGTTGATCCAGCCACTATTGAAGCTCTCGTGAATAATATCTCGGTACCATATGAATACAATGCCGAACTCAATCAAGTTCATCTTACGAATGATCGAGATGATTTTAGTGTCGCTAAAATAAAGTATTGTGAAAAAGAAGAAAAGCCCATAGAAGTTAAAAAACTTGCCGCTGGTGGATTTCATACATGTGCACTCCTTCTTGAAGGTAACTTAAAGTGTTGGGGACAAAATACCAGAGGCCAGCTAGGCCTAGGACATACAAATAATATTGGAGATGATGAGCTTCCAAGTTCTCTATCAACTCTCAGCCTAGGAGCAGAGGTTAAAGATGTTAGTGCCGGAGCCTTCCACACATGTGTTATTTTAGAAAATGGTGTTGTGAAATGTTGGGGACAAAACGATAAGGGACAACTTGGTTTAGGACATACAGATACAATTGGGGATGATGAAGATGTCTCTAATCTTGCCTCAGTCCCGCTTAAGGATAAAGCTGTTAAAATCTATTCGGGATACTCTTATAACTGTGCACTACTAGAAAATAAAAATATTCAGTGCTGGGGGGAGAATGCATTCGGACAATTAGGTCTTGGACACACCAACGCGATTGGAGATGATGAGTCCGTTTCTACAATAGGTTACGTTAGCGTCGGAGGCCCCGTTGTTCAGATGGATATTTCGACCATTAGTTTCCACTCATGTGCTCTTTTACAAAACGGTGATCTAAGGTGCTGGGGGCGAAATGATTCGGGTCAACTCGGACTTGGAAACCCTGATCACGTAGGAGATGATGAACTACCATCTTCAGTTTCTCCTGTTCCATTTGGTGAACAGATCATTCAACTAGCAACGGGAAACAGGCATACTTGTGCCATAACCGGTGGACAAAAATTGAGATGTTGGGGATCTAATATTAGAGGGCAAATTGGTACGGGAAATAGTGAGAATATTGGTGATAATGAAGCTGTTACATCTATAGACTATGTAGACACGGGAGCTTCTACTCACATAAGTGTTTCAACTGGAAATCTTCACACCTGTGCAATCAGTGGTAACTTTAGTGTCCACTGCTTTGGTATTGGTGCCTCGGGAACAACTGGCTTGGGCACGACTGAGAATGTGGGAGACGATGAACTCGTAAAGGATATTTCTCTTGTGGATCTAGGTGGAGAGACTATTAATCAAATTGCATCTGGAGTTTCTCACACATGTGCTCTGACAAAAGATGAAGGTAGAGTTATTTGCTTTGGAGCTGGTGCTTTTGGACAAATGGGTTCTGGATCGACAGAAAATCTAGGAGATAACGAAGCACCTGGTGCTAAATACGTTTCAATAATCCCATAAAAAATAAGCTCAGAAGCATTCCAAAAATAAATGATGGGTAGAAGTCAACTCTCTCTTCCTTGAAGGAGCAGTTATGAGAAATATCACTTTTAAATTTTGCTTTTAAACCTGAAAGAGCTCTTGCAGTAAAAATCTCCGGAGCTGGATCAACGTTAACGCCTCCAGATATCGTCCCGTCAAATGAGTCCATTCTTATTCTGCCAACACCGCCGTTGCCGCCACTGCTTCCCGCGCCACCAGTCACTCCACCAGTTCCACCAAGAGCCTCTACTTTACCAGAAACGGAAATTGTCGATTGAGAATAAATAAAAATTGCACCTCCGCTTCCACCGCCACCACCGCCGCTATAGACTGATCCGTTGTTAGTGGCAGGAGCACCTACACCATCCCCACCACGAGATAAAACCTCACCATCTATATCAACGGAGCCCTTTGAAAAGATTTGAATAATTCCGCCCCCGCCCCCGCCGGCTCCCCCAGCCACAAGTGTACCTATTTCATCGCTACTTCCACCGGCACCTCCACCGGAGCCACCATTAATAGTGGTTGCAAAATTCGCTTCTGAACCATAACCAGTTAAGCTTGCAACCCCTCCAGCACCTTGGGAAGGACTTCCTCCATCGGTTCCAGTAGCTCCATCTTTACCCTCGTCAATTGGATTGTAGGTTGCTCCGCTACCACCTCCTCCGCTTGCCCCAAGGGTATTGTCGTCAGTACCAGCATCTCCACCTTCAGCTAAAACACCAGAAGAGTTAGAGGCATCCGTTTGAGGAGAAGAACAAGGAGTCGCAGAACAAACTCCACCACTCATTCCACCACCACCTGGAGTTGTACCAGAAGCTGATACAGATAATGTTCCAGCCGCTGAGACGGTAACACCACCGGAAACTTTTAAGACAACTTTCGAGCTTGTTGGAAAAGTTGTATTTCCAGAGACAAAAAGGTCTGTGCAATTCCAGACGGATTTAGCTTGAAGTCCGCCTGTAAAATTACAAACACCATCAGAGCCATTTCCAAAATCTTGAGAAAAACTTAAACTTGAAAAGATAAGAAATAAGATGACTTTCATAAGTAAGCATCAAAGCTTGAAGCTTCCCAATTAAATTGATCATCCATCTCGGCTTCCATTTGCTCAACCGTTATAACTTTTGCTTGTTTTAATTTTTTTAAAATCGACTCAATAATTTCCGTCGCAAAGGGAGTCAGTTCCTTTTTTCTAAATGATGTACTGTACTTCACTGGACTTGGCAGAAGCATTGCCAAAAAGGCTCCCTCTCTAGCGGTCAGATTACTTGCCGATTTATTGAAGTATAAACGAGATGCTTCTTTGATCCCATGGATCCCCTCACCAAGATGAATAAGATTAAGGTACTGAGATAAAATAACATCTTTAGTTAAATTGGTTTCCAGTTTATAGGCGATAATGGCTTCTTTGATTTTTCTAAAAAGACTTCTCTCATTTGACAGATAAATATTTTTTGCCACTTGCTGAGTAATCGTGGATGCTCCACGAACAAGCTCTTTTTCCTCAAGACTCTCTTCAATAACTATTTCTAATTGTTTAAAATCAATGCCGTGATGTTCATAAAATGCCCAGTCTTCAGAAATAACAATAGCCCACTTTGCCACTTTTGATATCTCATTGATAGGCACCCATTTATTTGACTTTTTTACGAGCTCATAACTTTGAGTTTTTGAGTTGTACTGCACATGTTTTGTTTTAAGTTGTTCCACGTCAGTTTTAAGATAAATAAAAGCCACATACCCCACTGCTATGAGGCAAATACATAAAAAGCTCATAAGAATTTTAACAGTAATTTTCAACACTTATCCTTTAACCGCTTTATTTGCTCAAGTTATCTCAACTGGTTCCGATAAAGGAAACATGAAATATTTTAAGCTACTCTTTATTATCACATTTGCACTCACTTTTTCTAGTTGTTCTAGAGAAATTAACCTCTCGAGGATCTCACCGGGAGACACTAAGATTTCAGAGGCCATAGAGCTTCTTAAAAAGCCCGTGTTTAAAAGCGACAAATTATATGTCTGGAAAGACATAAGCCTTCAGATCGACAGCAATGAGGTCGTAAGATCAATTCACAGAAGCCCGGCTAGTCACGAGAAGTCTGTGGATTTTTGGGAAAGCCAATATAGAGAAATTAAAAAAGAGTCACGAAAGGTAACAAATGCAGGTGTGAATCTTTGGGAACTTACTATCCCTTCAAAAGGAATAAATATTATCTTTGATAAAAAAAGCCATGAAGTTTCAAAAATCATCTTCAGCGAGCCTAGCCAAAAATAAAAAGGCCTGAAGCTTCCTCCAGGCCCTCTAATCTTTCGATTATATTTCTAACATCCTATTAGAACTTATAAGTCATAGATACTCTTGACATTAATGAGTCAGTTCTGATTTGACCGTTGTCATCACCAGTTTCACCAGCAGTGCCATCACTGTCAGCATTGTTTCCAATAAGACCATCAATTGCAAAGTCGCCAAAGTTAAGGCTTGCACCTAAGGCAATTTCAGTTGAGTCAGCAATTGTTCTTGAATCTTTTGAAGTTCCACCAGCAGCTAGAGCTGTAGTTTCACCCATTAGATTGTTAGCAATAGAAGCTCTAAGAGTTAACCACTCTTTAACCATTGCTTCCATTCCAAGAGTTGCTGTAAGTCTTGTTTCTTCGTAGTCTTCTTGTCCACTAGCGAAACCTCTGTTTTCTTGTTTATCAGCATTATAAACTAATTTATAGTTTGCTGTGAAAACATCGTTCAGCTTAGATACTTTACCATAACCAATTTGGTAAACTGATACTTCCCAAGTCTCATCTAAAGAAGAAACTTCTTCTTCCTTAACATCTTGAGCTCTATACTCTAACCAAGCTTTTGCATTATTCCCAAGAGCTCTTATGTAACCAACTTGAAATCCTAGCTCACCTTTAAAGTGATAATCTCCACCACCAAGGTCAGTAATTCCTTCAATTTTTAATTCGTTACCAGCACCGATGTTTGCATAGAACTCATTGTTTCCTGCAATCGCACCAAGACCTACTAAGATTCCAGATTTTTCAACCTTGTCAAAGGTCTTACCAGTGGCATAGTTTCCACCCTGCTCGTTACTTGCGTCAGCATACGAAAGTCTTGCTCCCCACTTGAATGATGTTTCACCACCAACAAAAAGGTCAAGAGTGTCTTCGTTTTGAGCTTGAGCAGCCAAGTTGTTTACATCAGTTGAAGTTGATGAAGCAATAGCTTGTAAACCACCAGCTCTTAACTGAGATGCAGTGTTTGAGTCAGCCCCAAAATAAACACCGTAAACCATATCTCCAGTCTTTCTAAAAATCCCACCTTGGGCTTTAGGAGTCGACTCAGTGTTTTGAACCTTAGTTGTATCTCCCCACTCAAAAGTAACAAAGTCAAAGTGATCGTTAACAGCAGCTGCATTTAAAAACATATTTCTGTTATCGTTAATATATTGTGAACCGTACTGGTCCTCACCTAAAGCTTCTAGTCTTGCAACCGACGCGAATGCGCTTGTTGTGAAAACTGAGGCAAGAAGTGCTAATCCTAAAAATTTCTTCATGTTAATCTCCTATACCTTATTATTAGAATCTGTAAGTAGCAGACACTCTTGAAAGAAGTGAGTCTGTTCTTAAAGTCCCTGAGTTAGTTCCTTCACTATCAGTTGTTCCACCAGTAGCGTTGTTTCCGATCATTCCATCAACTTGGAAATCTCCGAATACAAAAGATGCACCAGCTGCAACGATTGTAGAATCAGCTAAACTTCTTTTATCTCCGTCATCATCTTCGAATTCAGAAACAAGGTTTTGACCAATTGAAGCTCTAAGTGTTAACCACTCTTTAACCATTGACTCAAGGCCCATAACTGCGCTTAGTGCATAAGCTTTTTGATCACCGTTAGTGTTATCAAAGTCTTCGTTTTCAGATTCAATATTCATATAGTTAACTTTCCAGTTAAAGCTTGATGAATCATTTAACTTAGCAACTTTACCGTATCCAATATTGAACATAGTGCTTTTCCAAGTTTCATCAGCTGTCTCAGACTCTTCAGCTTCGAATGAAGAATAATTAAAGATGATTGTCCCACCGTTGATGTTGTGACTAGCACCTAAAACATATCTAGAGTTTACTTCAAGATCTACAGAAGAATCTTCTTCAGCAGTTTCAACAAGTGAAGTCTTTAAAAAAGCTTCTGTGTCACCAGAGATGATACCAACGTTAACTCTTACTGCATCTGATTCGATTTCGTTAGTTGCTTGCTCATTTTTATAAGCCATATAAGAAAGGTTTGCACCCCACTGAACACCAGCATCACCAGCAATAAAAAAGTCCCAAGTATTTTGATCAGCAAGTTCTGCTGCCGTTCCACCTGCGTTAGTTCTGATGTCATTTAGAGTTTGATCTTCATGACCAAAAAATGCACCGTAAACCATATTTCCAGAAGCTCTTAAGAATCCACCCTCTGCGTTTGGATCTTGAGCAGTGTCGTCATTGTTTGTTGTATCACCAGCTTCAACAGTAACCATATCCTTATAGTAGTTAGCTTGTGCTGGGTTTAAAAAGATGTTTCGTGCATCCATGATGTACTGTGAACCATCTACGTCTTCACCTAATGCTTGTAATCTTGCTTTTGAAGCCAAAGCAGAACCAGAAATTACTGCTAGACCTAAGGTTAATGCCACTTGTTTTTTCATAACGTCTCCTTGTTAATTAACCAAATAATGGGTCAAATTAAACTATCGTTTTTGTTAAAGTTTTACCTAATATTAAAATTAGAAAGAAATACGCGTACTAAGTCAAACAAGTTTAATTATTTTTTTTACAATTTATTTTTATAAACTCTCTCTATAGGGGCAAAAGTATTTTATTGTGGATAAGTAAAAATCCGCAAGGTCGATTGGTGCTTACTCACTACCTTTTAATCTCCTGTCAACAAGTTCGTTTCTTATGATTCTGCCATTTTTTTGACGAAAATTTTAAATGTGTTTATTTCTGCACAAAGGTTAATTTTGTAACAAATTGTACAGAAAGGTATTTCCTTTTAGCAAAAACTGACTACACTGATGTGTAATAGAACAATCAAATAAAACTTTAAGTTTTAATAACAACTTTCTACAAAGGATGTATGAAATGAAAAAATTATTAGTAGCTCTTTTAGCTCTATCAACAGTTTCAGCTTTCGCTGATATGCACGAACATGAAGGAAAAGATCTTAAGCACATGGTAAGATTTTTTAACTTTACTGACTCTGGAATGTCTAAGTCTTTCGATCTTTCATTAAACTCTAATGACGCTGACTCTGAGACAAACACAACTAACATTGCTCTTAACTACGCTTATGCAATTAACAACAACTGGCAAGTTGGTGTTACTTACAAGTCATACACTGGAGAAGTTTCTGGTAGTGATGTAGATGCTACAACTATGGGTCTTTCGGGATACTATAACTTTGGTAAATCTTTAGATTCAACTTCTTATGTTGCTCTTCATTACAACATGACTGAAATCGGTGAGACAGGTACTTACAACAGTGTAGCTCTTTCTGAAGATGATACAGTAACTGACATCACAGTTGAGTACGGTCATAGATTTCATGTTGGTCACGTTTGGGGATTACACCTGACTTATGCTCCATCAATTGCTTATACTGTTTCTACTTTCGAGCCAGATGCTTCTGGATCTGACGAAGTTGATACAAATACACTTGCATGGAACTGGATCAAGTTTGACGTACTTTTCTAATTAACAAAATTTTAGAAATATACTTGGGGATTCTTCGGAATCCCCTTTTTTTTGCCTTAGTTATGCGCGCCGCAACGCAAAATCAACATGTTAGCCCACACTAAAAAAAGTTCCATTAATAAATTAATTGTTTGATATACGAAACCGATATAGTATATAGTAAATCTCAGGAGAGACACAAATGTACGTATGTATTTGCAAAGGTATTTCAGATAAAGATATAGAGAACGCGATGATCACGAACTCATCTACTCGAGATATCCTTAAAGCCCTAGGTGTGGGATCAGATTGTGGTCAGTGCGTTGTTGATGCTATTGACCATATTAAACAAACTCATAACACCATCTCTATTTCTAAAAACCAACCTCGACAAAACGAAAGTAATTCTCAATAATATTCCAGTATTAATCTCTTAAGAGAAAACCGGAGTATTCATGAAAGGTAGCCCAAAAGTTATCGAAGCACTTAATGGTGTTTTAACAAAAGAACTAACAGCAATAAATCAATATTTTCTCCACGCCAGAATGCTTGAAGATTGGGGCATGGTAAAGCTTGGAAAATTAGAATACGACGCCTCTATTGATGAGATGAAACATGCGGATGAGCTGATTAAGAGAATTCTTTTTCTTGAGGGCCTTCCAAATCTTCAAAAACTTGGAAAAATTAAAATTGGTCAAAATATCGAAGAAGTTCTCAAAGCCGACTTGGCCGTTGAGCACGAAGCAGTTCCATTTTTAAAAGACAGTATTGAGCTCGCAGAAAACGAAAAAGATTACGTCTCTCGTGACTTACTCGCATCAATCTTGGCCTCTGAAGAAGAGCATATCGACTGGTTGGAAACTCAACAAAGTCTTCTAGCGAAAATCGGCGAGAAGAATTTTATTCAATCTCAAATGAATCCAGACAAAGCGCTATGAAACTAATTTTTATCCTCACCATTTTTTTGACCACTCTTATGTCTTGTGGTCAAAAGGATCTCGATTCTAAAAGTTCTTTTCAACCCGCAACTGTCGAAGACTTTGATGTCACAATTAATGATAAAAGTGTTGAACTCAGTGATCTCGATAATGATAAATGGTTAGAGGACTCATACTACTATAGAGGAAAAATAAAAATCTATCTTTATAAAGGTGGAAAGTTCATTTACCAATTTAAAGGTAAGGAAGCTGATAGAGGAAATTGGTCCTTCGATGATAACGCTATCCACTTAGATGCTTCATATCACTGGATCCCTCTACAAATGTATGTGTTTAAGCAAAAAGATAAAAATCTTGGATTACAATTTGTCGACAGAGAAGGTTTAAAGAGAAGACCGCTTAAGCTTCTAGACTCTTCAAAGAAATAAGTCCTCTTCCTAAATGCTTGAACTCCTTATACTCGTCTTTATAAAGGGGAGCTCCAGGGCCAATAAACTCAACATTCACCTTGCTATCAATAAGTGAGTCATCAGTTTTATTGATGAGAACTTCACGATCGTATTGAATTCTCTCTTTGTATTCAATTTTTTCAAAGTCAGAAAAGACTCTTCCAATGACTCGCTTCATGAGTTTAATTTTTTTAGCTAAATCTTCCTCATTCACTTCATCTTCATCAACGAACATCATGCAGGCGAACTCTTGAGTATTACTTTCTGGATTGTATTTTTTAAACTCAGCAATAAAATGTCCAAGCTCATACGTCACACTTTGTGGAAGGAACACATTCCCCTCCCCCTCATAAAGCTCACCTTTAAGTTCCATATAAACCGTTAAACCGATTCTATGTTCTAAGGCCGTACAATAAGCTCCAACTTGATCGGCAAGTGAGTCTTTATTTTCTACTTTCTTATAAAAGAGTTTAGGTGATTCACACCAATAGAGTTTTTCGCATTCAATCGTTTCAGCTTCACCTGTTTTTAATTTATAGTTTGTCACTTCGACTAAATCTGAAGGAGTATTTTTTTGAATAGAGTCTATGTATTTGACGAGAGTATTTTTCTCTAACGTCTCATCTAGACTCTCCAGCTGCTGCGAAGTGAAAAGATTCATAAGCTTTATATGAAAAGCACTATTGGCAAAAAAGTCCTCATCCTCTTTAAGTTCATGAGGCTTTGCTCTTCCACCAAATTTATGAAATTTTGTATCTTTATAAAAAACGTTTTCTGAATCAACTGGAAATATTTCTAACTCTGGAGCCATAGTGATGAGAGTGTTGGCAACTTCTTCAGACCTCAAGGTACTAAGAGAGCATTTTAATTCCCCCTCTATAGAATCTTTTGAGATAAGACGAGAGGAGATGAGCTTCACACTCTCCATTCCATGGATCTCCACAAGCTTAAGATAAGCGAGTGCAGCATAAAAATTATCGCCATAAACAATATGTTTGGAATAGATTCTAGACTGTTTTGTATTCTCGTCTTCTTGAACTTTTTTTAAGGCCCGTAACCCAAAACCTGCCATTTTTTCTCCAGGATAACACCACTAACGAATTGCTAATTTATCACCAGGAAGAATCATTCTGCGTTTAACCAACTTATAATTGGAACGAATAATGGTGTTGATATTCACACCTGTTTTTCTGGCGATATTCCAAAGAGTATCACCTTTTTTGACGATATAAAACTGTTTTGGACTCTCAATTTTTTCACCACGTGCACGCCCCCTCTTTACCCATCGCTGGTAGGTTCTACGTCTAACAACACTTTTACGAGGTTTCTCGTAGAGATCAGAGTAGAGTTTCTCCTTTTTAGCGACATGATCTTCGTGAAAAGGAAGGTAGATGGCCGTTTTAGGAAAAAGCTTTTTATCTGCAGGGATATCATTTATTTTCGCTAGAACCTTTGCCGGAACTTTAAATTTTCTCGCGACTTGCTTTAAGCTTGCATACCCTCGCAATTGATAGACTTTATAATTTGTTGCAGCTACCTGTGCCGTTTCTTTGACTTTATCCCACTGAGCTTTCATCCCCACAGGAAGTCTTAGAACATACTCATCTAACTTTGGAGGTGTCTGCCACCGTATAAGTTCAGGATTAAATTTTTTCACTTCTTCAAAGTCCATATCAAGGGCTTGAGCAATTTTATAAAGGTCAGCATTACCAGGAACTGTTACTTCTTCAAAATCAAGCGCCTTATCGAATTCAATATCAAATCCAAAAGAGCTTAGGTTTTTACCAATAATAGCTAAGGCCATTATTTTAGGAACGTAGTTTTTTGTCTCAGGTCTTAGGTATCTTCCTTTTCTAATCTTCCAAAAGTTTTTTGTTCTATAGCGCCTGATCGCTCTTCTCATCTTTCCTTCGCCGGCATTGTAACTTGCCATGGCCAGTTCCCAAGAGCCAAACTCTTTAAACAAGTCTCTAAGGTACATACTAGAAGCTACTGTCGCCTTTAGGGGATCACGTCTTTCATCGAGAAAAAATTCAACCTCGAGGCCAAATCTCTTTCCTGTAAAAGGCATAAACTGCCAAGGTCCAACGGCCTTTGCCCAAGACCTTGCCATATTTTGAAATCCACTCTCCGCCATTGCAAGATAAATAAGATCTCTTGGTAAGCCTTGGTCATTTAAGATTTTAGAAAGTACTGGCGCATATCTTCCCGATCTTTTGGCATATCTTGCAAAAAGCTCTCTTCCTCTACCAGTGAAATACTTAATCCACATTTTTGTTGCATCATTATAAACCACAGGTATATCGAAATAGGTATTATGGAGCTTTAATTCTTCAGCTCCATAAATATAGTAAAGCTTTTTATCTGTGGTCTTAAGCTCTTCATCACCAGAACTTCCTAGAATACAGGAATGACAGCTCGGCAGAGCTTTATCGACAATATGCTTTTGTACTCTTATTTTTTTGGGCTTCGCTTCAGTTAGTTCAGCGTTGTCATCAACTTTAGTTGAGGCACAACCAATAGCTAGTAATGCAATAGCGCTCAATGAAATTATTGTCCTTTTCACAAACCACTCCTAGTTTTTTTATGGGACTTCCGTTTTACAAATCTAAGTAAAAACCATTATTTACGATTTAAAGTCTTCTGTCATTTTAACTTTGTAAAAACCCAAAACCCTCAGGTATATTATACAATGAAAGGGTCGAATTACTGAAGAGAAAATGATGCCGTTTCAAGAAAACAGTCACTTAATAGGTGTATTATAGGCTGCAATGAAAGATTTTCTAGCTATTTTATTTATTCTCATCTGTGCACCAGTTCAAGCCTTGGTCGAGGCTCCAAACTACGACTTTAGTGTGGATAAATTCCAAGAATTCATGCCTGGAAATGAGATTGCCCCTTTGCTTAAAAAATATAGTCCAGAGGTGGTTGGCAAGGATAAAGAAGCCACAACGTACAAGTTTTATGTCGCCCATATTCGTTATAAGTTTGTGACCTTAGTTCAAGTGGTAGACTCGAAAATAACAGACTTTCACGCGCGACTGCCCCACTACTTTTTACATGATGTTTTTCATCAATCACTTATCAACAGATATGGGTTACAAGATAAGTATAAAAAAAACGAAGAATCAGCTTTGTATATTTGGGAAAATAAAAAGGGTATTAATCACGTCTACTCTGGAGCGTGTACGATCACATGCTTTCCAATCTTCTATTCCGCTTATGACGCAAAAACAAAATTTAAAAGCTCTTTTACTCTGTTAATGAAGAAAATGGTTGAGGCTGAAATTTAAGCAGCTGCCCTAGGCTTAAAGTTCTCAACAGGATAAACGACACCTTCAACTTGCTTCACCAATTGATAAATGGATGACTTTAATCTGTGATCCAGACCTTTATTGGATAAGTAACAGGTCCTTGTACTTAAAAAACTCACAAGTTCTTCTTTGGACATCTGTCTCGTTCTCCCATGCAAGCTTTCATCAAGTCTTAAAACTTTCGTTTCAAAATCAATGGCCACGACTCCGTCTTGAGAGATAAAACATCTATTATCGACATCCACGATAATGGACTCGTAGTTTGCCTCTTTTGGATTCATAATGACAAATCCCTCTCCAACAGGTACGCCCCAAAAGCTGACAATTCCAAAAGGTGCGAGGGCGAGGCTTATAAATCTTGTGATGATGGTTTTGAGCTCTACCGACTTTGGTCCACAGTTCTTTATTCCCGCTTGCCACATCGCTGTATTATGGCCGCACAGGATCACCCCAAAGTGCTTATATCTGTAAACATTGTAAGAGGGATATTCTGTCGTGCTCTCGGGTCCGTAAGCATCAAAAGGACCAGGTCCATCTATTTGCTTAGCGACCTTTAAAGAGGCTTTGCCAAGGCTCAGAATTCGAGTTTTGGCATTTATAATCTCTATTTTTTTGAATTCATTTTCTTCAAGCTTGGTAAAACCCATCGATGTCACCAAAGATTCTAGATTGGACTCAAGCTGTTCATCTTCAAATCTTACGAAAACTGGGTATCCAAGACTCTTTTGAAATTGAAAATAGCTTACTTGTTTAGTCATTTTTCCTCCGGATTAATCTCAGTTCTCTATCGACCTTGCTGCTCATGGACTAAAATGGTCCACCTCCAATGAGAAAAATCTTCCGCAAGGCAGCAATAAACGATAGTTATAACTAATTTTATTGACAAAGACGCTGCCAAACATTAAAAGATAAAGTTCAAAAAAAGATCTGGTCTAGGGCCAATAAGAAGAGTTTTTATAACTTCTCTCCTAGCTAGTCGTATTAAGGAGTTAAAATGTACGGAATTGTTGAGATTAAAGGTCATCAGTATCGTGTTCAAGAGGGTGACGTTGTTGACGTTCAAAAACTTGAAGGTGAGATTGGTGCAAAAGTTGAATTAGATAATGTTCTTTTCATTGGTGGAGATGCACCAAAGGTTGGAATGCCAGCTGTTGCTGGAGCGGTTGTTTCTGCTGAAATCATCAGACAAGCGCGTTCAAGAAAAGTTATCGTTTCTGTGAGAAAACCAGGTAAATACAAAAAGAAAAATGGTCACAGACAACATTACACAGCTTTAAAAATTACAGGTATTAAAGCATAATTTAAAAAAGAAAGGAAAAAGATATGGCTCACAAGAAATCAGGTGGTAGTACTAGTAACGGTCGTGACTCTAACCCAAAAATGAGAGGTGTTAAGAAGTACGGCGGTGAATCAGTAATTTGTGGAAACATTATTGTTCGTCAAAAAGGAACAAAATTTCATGCTGGTCCAGGTGTAAAAATGGGTAGAGACTTTACTCTTTTTGCATTGGAAGAAGGAAAAGTTAAATTTTCTAACTACAGCAAAAAAGTTAAAATGGTTTCTGTAATAACTGCATAATTTTAATATTATTAGAAATATCTAAGCCCTCTAGAAATAGAGGGCTTTTTTTTGTCCAAATCATGGACAATTTTATCAATAAAGAGTCAGTTTGACATCGGCAAATTCTTCAACCCCCTGATTTCACGTAAAGAAATTGGTATGGTCATTGCAAAAACTTAAGTAGTTCTTAAGGAGACTGTTTATGAAGATTGCCTACTTACTATTTCTATTTTCTCTTATTTCATGTGGATCCAAAAATAATATTTTTTATGATGGAAAGAGTAATAACTCGGACACTATCGGAAATATACTTCCAGCTGAAGTGGCACCAGACTTAGTTGTATTAAGTCCAGAGGATTCAAGTACAATTGGGAAAAACGTAACAGTTACCGGTAATTGTTCAGAAGCTAAAACAATTATCTTCACTCAAGATGATCTTATAAATAGTCCCGTTTCAGTTAATTGTGAGCAAGATAAGTTCTCTGCTAACTTAAACTTTCAATCACCCAGCAATAAACAGCTTGAGATCTCTGTTAAAGCAATAAATATTGAAAAGACTAAAGAAGTTATATTAACTTTAAACATTGATACCAGCTCTCCAACAGTGGCAACACATATAGATGTTGCGAAAACCGGAATTAAGCAAATGGAGTTAAGCTGGAATAAAGCAGATGGTTCATCCACTCTCCCCCTTAAAGGTTATGTCCTAGAGTTCAAAAGAGATGGCGAATCATCGTGGAGCTCATTTTCTGGAAACCCTGTTCAAGATTTAAACGCTACTATCGAAAACTTAGAAGCATCGACTCTGTATAATTTTAGAGTCAGAGCTAGTAACGGAAACTACTCAGACGAAAGCACTGTGACTAGAAGAACACTTCCTGATAATGATTTTTTTAAAGATGATATTAAGGCATTCAATATCGCAGGTGCCACAGCTAGTGCATTAGTCGCTATTGAAGATGGTGATTTTTATTTAAATGGAAACTTAATGGCCACTCTTCAGGCAGGTGAAGTGCATAACTTTTCAAGTGCCAAAATGGATAAGATTAGTTCTAGCTCTGCTTTTTATGTTGCTGGAAGAAAAGGTTCTGGAAGTGATAACAAAAAGGGAAATATTGTTTGGACCACTCAGGACTGGGCAGATACTAAATTTAGTTTTTCAGCATCGAGATCTGCTGGACACGACTTATCGATTGCAGCTTTCGAAGACATCAACTTAACTATTAAAAATGGGACAACGACAATTGAAACTGTTGCAATCGCTAAAGATAGCGGAAGTACAATCAGACTTCCTAATAATGGAAATTATCAGCTTCAAGCGGATGGAGTCTTTAGTGCTTATTTAATATCAACGACAAACTCTAATAACCAAATACAAGACCCAAGACCAATACTTCCAAATTCAACTGATATCATTGGAATTCCAAGTCGATCGGGTTACGTATCAGCTTCTACCAATGGAACAGTTCTTGACGGAGTTCACTCTAACGATGTGGTTTTTAGTCATACTTTTACAAATTTAGCGAACCTCTTTAAGGTCTCTCCTGAAGGCACTGGAGATAGATACAAAGCACTATCAGTAAGGATTAAATCTGATAAACCAATTCAAGCTGTAAGCACTGCAGATGCTGATGGATATGGTTCCGCACCATTTTTACCTAGAGCAAAAATGAAAAATACATATGCCCTAAACGTCGAAACTGAATGGTTAGCCCTTGCATCGATTTCAGCTGGTTCAGTTGAAGTCACAAAGCCAAATGGAACTAAGGTTCAAGGAACTTTAACAAGGTCAGGCTCTAACGAAGATGCTCCATATAAGTTGAGAATGACAAACCTCCCAGCAGGGTCAATTATTAAAGTCTCTGTTAAAGCAGCTGCTTGGTATGAGCCAAAGAATGATAACTTTGGTGCTAATAATGATGAAACTCTTTTATTTGGATTTAACTTATGAAACTAACAACAGTACTTTGTGCCCTAACGACTATAAGTGTTCAAGCTGCAAAGATATCATACACCTTGGATTTTTATGGTGACTCGATTTCAAAATCACTCATCAGAAATAATTATATTGAAAGTAAAAACGATACCCAGGGAATTAGAGAAATTTTAGACTTTAATAACCTCACGTGGGAAAGTGCCAAGAAACTTCCAGTTGGAAAAGTTTATTATATATCTAAAGGCACGTCTCAAGAAAATGAGGAGCCTTCTGAGCAATTAGCACAGGCTCCAACGACTATGAATTCACAGCTAAATGATTCAAAACTTAGCCCCTCATCAAATCAATTTGATCTTGAACTTGGAACTTTTCATCACACTCAATCAGTTAATAAAGCAAATGTTTATTCAGACCTTTCTCAGTATCTCATTGCCACTTACGAGAGAAATTCTTCATATGGCGTGAACTTAAAGCTTGAAAGATATCAGTATTCAAATGATGATGATCAAAATATTGCTAGTGATAAAACCCAAACTAACTACGAAGTATCGGCTTTTAGGTTTTTTAACTTCAAAAGCTTTAGATTAAATGCTGGTGCATACATTAAAAGTCTTCTCTCCTTTGAGCTTGATAGTCTCAATAGAGTTGAATTTGACACAGCAGCATCTAATGGTGTTCAGGTTGGCGCCAGTAGTGAGTTCTTTAAAAATAATAATATTTCTCTTTTTGCGGGTTTAAAAGTCCAGAAAAATGCATCGGGATCTAAGATCGAGGATTATCAAGGGGCGCAAGTTAATTCAGGCTTAAATTTTAAGTACTTGAAAAGAGATATGTCCCTAGTTGTGAGATATGAGTTTTCTCAAATGGAGATTGAAGATGAGAGCCTAGGTGAAAGAAAAGCTTCTTTAGGGCTTAAGTCTGTATTTTAGTTTGTAATTTTAGGTATTTATTACTGTAAACCATTATATATTTCTTCACATATGGTGCAGTGTAGCTTATAACCCCCCCAATGAGATTTATAGATGAAGTAAATATTGAGGTCGGCTCCGGTGACGGTGGCGATGGTAAAGTTAGTTTTCGACGCGAGAAATTTGTTCCCTATGGTGGTCCTGATGGCGGCAATGGGGCAAATGGCGGAAGCGTCTTCTTTGAAGGTGATGAGAATATCAATACTCTTGTGAACTTTAGAGGAAGAAAAGTCTATAAAGCATCCAATGGTGGAGGCGGTCAAGGCTCTCAAATGGACGGCGCAACAGGGGCTGACTATATTATCAAGGTTCCAGTTGGAACCCTTATTTTTAACTCTGAAGACGGCACACTTATCGATGACATCACAGAGCATGGCCAAAGAAAACTTTTGGCAGAAGGTGGACGTGGTGGACTTGGCAATACATATTTTAAAACACCAACCAATCAAGCTCCAAGAAAAGCTCAAGCTGGTCAACCGGGGATCACGATCCCTATTAGACTTGAACTCAAGCTTATAGCTGACATCGCTTTGGTAGGACTTCCAAATGCTGGAAAGTCGACGCTTATCTCAGCGATCTCAAATTCAAGACCTAAAATTGCCGACTACCCTTTTACTACTCTTGAGCCAAATCTTGGTGTCGTTAAAGTTGATAATGAAAATTCAATTGTCGTCGCTGACATACCAGGTCTTATCGAAGACGCCAGCGAAGGTAAAGGCTTAGGCCATACATTTTTAAAGCATATTGAAAGAACAAGTGCTCTCGTTCATATGATTGACTGTTCGATGCTCGTTGATCCAGAAGAGGCAATGGGTGATTATGCCGTGATTAGAAATGAGTTATTAAAATACGATCACGAACAATTCTATAACAAGCCAGAGATTATCTGCCTCACGAAAATAGATGCAATGAGTGAAGAAGAAATTGCTGAATATCAAAAATTTATGGAAGAGCACCTCGATAAGAAAGTTCTTCCAATATCTTCTGTATCAGGAAGAAATATTGATACCTTAAAAAGAATAATGTTTAAAACTAAAGAGAGAAAAAATGAGTAATCAATTTGTAGAAAAAGAAATCACAAAAATCATGAACGAACACAAGGAAGAATTTCCTAAAAATATCGCTCTTGCGTGTGCGTGGATCATTGCAAACTTTAAAGGGTTAAATATAAAGATCTTTGATATGAGTAATTCAAGTTCTCTTTGTGACTACAATATTATCGCCTCTGCCCAAAACACAACTCAAGCACGATCAATGGTAGACGTCCTTGTTCCAAGCCTGAGACATACTGATGTTCAAGTTAAATCGGTAGAAGGTGTTGAGGAAGCAGAATGGATACTTGTAGACGCCGGTGATGTTATCGTTCACCTTTTTCTTGAAGTTTCGAGAGATATTTTTGATCTTGATATGCTTTGGAAAAATCAAAAACAAATTCAGATCCCTGAAGAGTACTACTTTGGTACTCCACAGACAGAAACATCTCATTCGGATCCAACGAACAACTACTTCTAAAACCCATGAGTAAAAGTGTTCACTTAATCGTCGTAGGAAAATTAAAAGATAAAAGTCTCGAGCAGATCGAGGCTTCCTATTTAAAGAGAATACAAAACCCAAATCTTTTCATTCACGAAGTCAAAGCCAAAGCCGAAAGTCTTGATTTTGAAGGTGGTGAAGTGTTGAAGAAAGTAAAAGATCTCACCAAAGATTCTCCAGGATATATTATTGCTTTGTCTGAATTTGGTAAGGAGTATGATAGTCCTCAAATGTCCTCTTGGTTATTCGATAGACTAGAAACTCAAAAGAATCTCATCTTTCTTATTGCTGGAGCGCAGGGTCACTCACCAGAGGTTTTGGCCTTATGCAAAGAAAAATTCTCACTATCTAAACTTACATTCCCACATAAAATTGCTAGGATACTTTTTGTAGAGCAGTTTTATAGAGCGATTACAATTAATAATAATCACCCTTATCACAACTAGGAGAAAGTCATGTCATTATTTGGATCAACTAAGAGAGTACTATTGGTTATCTGTGACGGACTTGGTTTCTCCGATAATGAAAACAAGAATGCAGTTAGAGATGCAAAAACACCAAACTTAGACGCCCTTATAAAAACATATCCCAATACCACTATTGAGCCTGGTGGGGTGTTGGTCGGACTTCCAAAGGGAGTTGCTGGCAACTCTGAAGTGGGTCATATGAATATCGGAGCCGGCAGGCCTGTTCGACAAGATCTAGTGAGAATTAATGAGTCTATAGAAAAAGACACGCTAAAAGACATGAAAGAACTTTTAGCCCTTTTTGAGCAAGTTAAACAAGGATCTAATCGTCTTCATATTATGGGGCTTTTGTCTGACGGTGGCGTTCATTCGCATATTAAACATATTAAAGAAATTATAAAAATTGCCAATACTCACAAAGTTGAAGTTTTCTTTCACGCATTCATGGATGGGCGGGACACACCACAACAAAATGGAGTCATGTATATTGAAGAGCTTAAAAAGTCTGGAGATTTTACTTTCGCCTCAATGCAAGGACGCTCCATTGGTATGGACCGAGATAGAAGATGGGAGAAGATTGAAAAAGCCTACACAATGATGACAGGGCAAAGTGAGATAACTGAATTATCTCCTGCAGATTATATTAAAGCGGAGTATGAAAAAGAGATCTATGATGAATTTATCACTCCTGTCTTGTTTGGAGAAAAATCAAAAATAAAGTCAGAAGACTGTGTTTTCTTTATTAATTTTAGACCTGATAGAGCAAAAGAGATTTCACAAGCCTTTGTTGACACAAACTTTGAACATTTTGAAAATTCAATAAAGCCTTCGAGATTTCTTTGTATGTCTCCTTATATTGATGAAGATTTTCCAGAAGTTCCTATTCTTTTCAATAGAGAAAACGTTAAAGGAACTCTTTCTGAATTCTTATCAAAGAAAGGTTTAAAACAATTGAAAATTGCTGAGACCGAAAAATATGCTCACGTCACCTACTTTTTCAATGGCGGAGCTGAAAAGCCCTTTGAAGGTGAAAAAAGAATCTTAGTGGAGTCCCCGAGAGAAGTAGCGACTTACGATCTCAAACCTCAGATGAGTGCAGCCGAGGTTTTGAATAAGCTCACTCACGAACTCTCCGACAAAGGTCTCTCTGTATCCATTGTCAACTTTGCCAATCCAGATATGGTTGGACATACAGGCAATTACGAAGCCGCTGTAAAAGCAGTTGAATATATCGATATTGTTTTAGGGAAGCTAAAAGATAAGTGTCTGGAAGAAGACATCTCCATGCTAGTAACTGCAGATCACGGAAATTGCGATCAGATGGCCCATGCCGATGGAAGTCCGCACACGTCTCACACTGGCGCTCAAGTCCCTTTTATCTTGGTTCAAAAAGGACTCGAAAATAAAAAAGTTGAAATTAAAAATAAAGATGATGCATTAATGGATATTTCTCCTACAATTATTCATCTCCTAGGTATTGAAAAGCCTAGTGATTTTACCGGTACAACAATTTTTAATTAACGATAGGAAAATATATGTCTTCAAAGATCAGAGCGATTGGTGTTTTAACAAGTGGTGGCGACAGCCCGGGGATGAACTGTGCAATCAGGGCCATCGTTCGAGCTGCTATCTCTCACGGTATTAAGGTCTACGGTATTCAAAGAGGCTACAAAGGTCTTATCAATAATGAAATGACAGAGATGAATGCATCTAGTGTTGGAAATATTATTCAAAGAGGTGGAACAGTTCTCTACACCTCAAGATGCCCTGAGTTTAAAGATAAACATGTTAGAGAAAAATCTGCTCAAATTCTTGAAGATCGAGGCATTGATGCCCTTATTGTGATCGGTGGCGATGGCTCTTTCAAAGGTGCAATTGCCCTAAATGAAGAATTTAACTTTCCTGTGATTGGAATTCCCGGAACAATCGATAACGATATCTCTGGAACGGATTATACCATCGGGTTTGATACAGCTGTACAGACTGCGACTGAAGCTGTGGATAAAATTAGAGATACTGCTCAGGCAAACGATAGAACTTTTCTTATTGAAGTTATGGGAGCGCAGACCTCTTCAATTGCCATTAAAGTTGGAATTTGTTCTGGGGCAGAGAATGTTTTACTCAACCAAGACAAAATCGATTATAAGAAAATCTCATCCGATATAAGACGTGGTCTAAGACGAGGAAAAAATTCTTCAGTTATTATTGTTGCTGAAGGTGAAAAACCGGGAAGATCATATGATATAGCCCACGTACTAGAAGATCTTCACGATATCTCTTCAAGAGTCTGTATCCTTGGGCATATTCAAAGAGGTGGAAGTCCTACTCCCACCGATAGATTTTTTGCCACTGTCATGGGTGTTTCAGCCGTTGACGCTCTGGTTGAGGGAAAAGCGCAACATGCTACTGTTGTCAGAGATGGGAAAGTAACAATGGTTCCTTTGGCTGAGTGTTCATCTAAAAGTGATCATGCACTAAAAGACTTTATAGGAATGTCAGAGTCTCTTTCAATATAATCGACCTTAAACTTTATTCCTTTAAGGTGACCTAGTAAGAGTCTTGCATCTATTTGTTTATGAAACTGATTGTCAGACTCAAGGCTTGAAATTATGTTTAAGCTTTTGATTTCTACCGGGTTAATTCCCTGCCAGTGAGCTCTCTTGGCCGTTATAGGGTAAGGGCTTTGAAAGATTTCTCCTCGCACATTAAACCATCCTCGGGCCAGGCAATTATCAAGCTTCTTGATAGGGATAATGCCACTTAAATACCAAAACATAAGAAGAATAGGGAATTCCAAAAACTTTAGCTCTCCCTTATCAATATTAGAACCCACATCATTAATATCAACACAGATGACAAATCTTTTCGCCTGAGTTTTTAAGCTCAGACTCTTACTTAAATAAATCACTTTTTCTTTTATATTTTTGGAAAGCCTTCCCGCTCCATTAATTTCAAGTCCGGGCACTCCTCTATTGGCGTACCCAAAAATAGAAAGGTAGGTGATTCCACTTGGTGTTTCGAGATAGGTTTTTATTTCTGTTTGCATTGAGGCTCCTTTTTTTAGGAACCTTATTCAAATTACTTGTTTTAGCTATCTTTTATAAACACTTGTATTTAAAGATTATTTGGGAAGGCTAATTTTCTTTTTTAAAGAGAAGTAACAATTAAGGACTTTTTTCTTATTCTCTTTAAAGCTTGAATGATGATCAAGGTTTAATCTCATCGCGTATATTTGTCCCAATTTGTAACAATCAAGCTCTGTGTCCTTACAAAGATAATCACCTTCACAAGTTATTTTTAGATCAACCTTTTTCCCTTTTTTACAAATAACTCTCTTTATTTTAGGGTCAATATAGCCTCGCAAAAGAGTGGGAGAATCTGGCATCTCCTTTAGGCAAAAGCTCCCGACATTAATCGAAGTCCCCATGCAGTCCAGAGTCGTAGCATTTGTATAATCGATAAGAGGGAGGTCTTTATTCATCATTTTTTTACAAACGGACTGATAACTAAACTGCTCACTTCCAGTGGCTATGACGTCGTCTTTCAATATTTTTGAAAAACATAGTAAAGGGATAAAAAAAAGGCACGCCAAAAGACGTGCCCGATATTTTTGATTCATTAAATCTAACCTGGGAAAAGACCTCTAAGTTTCATTGCTGCTTCAAGTTTTCCAAGAGCCGCACACATTGCTGCTTTCTTCATATCAACTTTATACAACTCTTTTTTCTCAAGAACATCATCAAAAGCTTTCTTTAGAATTCTGTGGAGTCTACTGTTGACTTCATCTTCATCCCAGAAAAAGTTTGCTAAACCTTGAACCCACTCAAAGTAAGAAACAATAACACCACCGGCATTACAAAGAATATCAGGGATAATGAATACACCTCTATCTGACAGATATTCGATGGCTGCTTTATCAAGTGGACCATTGGCACCTTCAGCAATAAGCCTAGCTTTTACTGTTTCCATATTATCTTTTGTAATAACACCATCAATTGCTGCTGGAATTAAAATGTCGACATCAAGAGCGAGAAGTTCCGCGTTTGAGATAAGAGTAACTCCCTCATAGTCTTTTAATAAACGACCTGATTTTACCCACTGAGTTGCTTTAGCCACATCTAAACCATGTTCGCTATAAACAGCACCCGAGACATCAGAGACCGCTACAATTTTCGCACCTTGGGCTGCCAGATCTTCTGCAGCAGGTGTCCCAACCTTACCAAAACCGTGAATGGCAACAGTTGTATTTTGAGTGATTTTCTTTCCCATACTTTCGTAGGCAAAGTTAATACAATAAGCAACACCACGTCCAGTAGCTGCTGCACGTCCAAGAGATCCACCAACTGAAATTGGTTTCCCCGTTACAACCCCATGAGCTGCGTAGCCATTGATTTGAGAATATGTATCCATAAACCATGCCATTGTTTGAGCATCAGTTCCAATATCTGGAGCTGGAATATCTTTTGTTGGACCTACAAATGGACCAATCTCTGTTGCATATCTTCTGGTTAAAGCTTGAAGTTCTTGGCGTGATAATTTACTTGGATCGACTCTTACTCCACCCTTTGCCCCTCCAAGAGGAAGACCAACAAGAGCACATTTAAATGTCATAAGCATAGCAAGAGCTGTTGTTTCTGATAAATCAACATCTGGATGAAAACGAATCCCACCCTTTCCTGGCCCAAGAGTCATATTGTGTTGAACTCTATAGCCTTCAAAAGTTTTAACTGTTCCATCATCAAGACGAATAGGAATAGAAACTTGAATCGCTCTTTTTGGGTATTTTAATCTTTCGATAATATTGGGGTCTGCATTCATTGCGGCTGAAGCCATTTCAAGTTGAGCAAGTGCGTCTTTGTAAAGTGGGCTGTGATAAAGTGCCATAAAACTCTCCGTTTATTTTAGTGTTTGAAGCATTATATAAATTCAAACACAAATTAACATGAGAGGAATTAAAATCCCATTCCAAAGTTAACTGATAAAACATTATTTTCAGGTATTCTACCAAGCTCGAAAGCGTCAGCAGAATTATAGTATTTTTGATGCGTTAGACGCATAGACCAATTATTTCCAAGCGGTTGTCTCACCGCGGCAAGTATTCTATTCTCATCGATATAGTAGTTGGCCAAAATTCTCGTGTTTGTCGCTGCAATTCTTTTTTCTGCGAAAAGCTCCTGGCTTCCATTAACCCCTAACCAAGCTCTAACTTTAATGAAGTCACTCTTAAGCTTGATCATCACCATTCCTTGCTCAAGTCTTGGTTGAAAGTCGATCTTGAAACTGCTTTTTCCTACCTTAACCGTCTCAGATGCTTCAATAACCTTCTGACCCTTTGCTCTTTTTGCTTTAACAATATATTCGTTACGAAGCTCTGTATTTCTAATAGCATCGATCTCGTCATCGGCATTCCAATCATCAACGATTCCCTGAACAGTTTCTTGGTTCGCTTTTTCTACATCTTTTTGGATAAAGCGCAGGTAGTTTCTGTTAAAGAATCTCTCCTTCTCTTCTGGAGTTGGAAGGTTAATAAAGTCAGCGTCCTCAAGACCGTAATCTTGTGCGTACTGCTCTTGTAATAGCCATCCTTCGAGACGAAGTCTTGACTGCTGAAATTTCTCTTTATGCTTTTCATTGAAGTCGTCATAGAAGCTTTTTTCAACAACCATAGGCACAACGATCATGTCGTCATCTGGGATAAAGTTCGCAGGAGCCCTTCCGGCTTCTCCAGCTAAAATTGATGTAGTGTAAATAGAAGTAACGATTGCTAGAAAGTGTCTAAACTTTATACAATGTCTTAAACTCTTAATCATGCTATCCCCTTGAAATTAGTACTCAAATTTCCTAACTTAATTCTCTCTTACACTATATGAAGCAAGGGGTGTGCCAAGCATATATAGAGTTTACATAAGTCATTGATCTTACTTGTAAATAAACCTCAATCTACTAATATGCCCAAAACTAAGGATAATTCATGAAAAGCTTAATCATTTATTCGCTGTTAACTCTCCCCCTACTCTCGTCTGCAAAAGTAATTCGATGCGGGGGATTCATGGAAGATGGAAGGCCATCTTTTGAAAAAATTCAATTAAAACTCGACTACAAGGCCATAGGCAATCGACTCATATCCAGCAGTGCTGAATTCTTAAATACTTCGACAAGAGAAAGATTTACGCTGAAATGCACGGATAATCGAGATTCTAGTCAGCTAGATTTTACTTGTAGACCTGTAGGGATATCAACAGACATTAATATTTGGGCAAGATCAAATTATGGCATAGAGCTTGTTACCCTAGACCCTAATCACTATGGACAAATAGAGATTGGCGAACTTTTTTGTTCAGAGAGTTGGGTTCAAGGAATCATGGATCGTGGAGAATGGGAACTAGACTAGAATAACTAAAAAAAAAGCCTCCCACAAAAAGGGAGGCCATCATTTATTTTTTAAATTCTTGGGAGGATATTTTTACATCATTCCTGGCATTCCACCCATGCCACCCATTCCGCCCATTGGAGGCATTCCTGGACCGTCATCAGACTTTGGAAGATCAGCGATCATCGTCTCTGTTGTCAGCATCATTCCAGCAACTGAAGCTGCATTCATTAAAGCACTTCTTGTTACTTTTGTCGGATCAATGATTCCAGCTTTAACTAAATCTTCAAATTTATCATCACGAGCATTGTATCCAAAAGAGAAACTCTTCTCTTTCTTCACGTCGTTAACAATAACAGATGCTTCTTTACCAGCGTTATTTGCAATTTGTCTTAGTGGCTCTTCGATTGAACGAGCAACAATTCTTACACCAAAATCAAAGTCTGCATTTCCAGTTGAGAAGTCTTTTAAAGCTTCTGTTGCGTGAACAAGTGCTGCTCCACCACCAACGATAACACCTTCCTCAACTGCTGCTCTCGTAGCATTAAGTGCATCTTCTACTCTATCTTTTTTCTCTTTCATTTCAGACTCTGTTGGAGCACCAACATAAAGAACAGCAACACCACCGGCGATTTTTGCAAGTCTTTCTTGAAGTTTTTCTCTATCATAATCTGAAGTTGTTTCACCAATTTGTGCTTTAAGAGTGTTAACTCTATCAGTAACAGCATTTTGATCACCAGCACCGTCAACAACAGTAGTGTTCTCTTTATCGATTGAAACTTTTTTCGCCGTACCAAGATGAGTAAGGTCAGCGGTCTCTAAACTCATTCCAAGTTCTTCAGAGATAACAGTTGCCCCTGTTAGAGTTGCAATGTCTTTTAACATTTCTTTTCTTCTGTCCCCAAAACCAGGAGCTTTTACAGCTGCAACGTTAAGAGTTCCACGAAGTTTATTAACGACTAAAGTTGTAAGAGCTTCCCCTTCAATATCTTCAGCAATAATAAGAAGTGGCTTCGACGTTTGAACTGCTTTTTCTAAAAGAGGTAATAACTCTTTCATACTTGCAATTTTCTTATCAGTAATCATGATAAGAGGATTATCAAACTCCACTTGCATTTTTTCAGTGTTCGTTACGAAATATGGTGAAAGGTAACCTCTATCAAATTGCATTCCTTCAACAACTTCAGAATAAGTATCTGCCGTTTTTGATTCTTCAATTGTAATAACGCCTTCTTTCCCAACTTTCTCCATAGCATCAGCAATCATCTTACCAATTTCCATGTCGTTGTTTGCAGAAATAGATCCAACTTGTGCGATCTCTTCAGTCGTTTTAATTTCTTTTGAATTTTCTTTTAAAAATGCAATGACCTTTTCAGTTGCTAGATCAATTCCCTTTTTAAGATCCATTGGATTGTGACCAGCAGCTACCAGCTTTGACCCTTCTCTGTAGATTGCTTGAGCAAGAACAGTTGCTGTCGTTGTACCGTCCCCTGCATCTTCATTTGTTTTTTGAGCCACTTCTTTAACAAGTTGTGCGCCCATGTTTTCAAATGCGTTTTCAAGTTCAATTTCTTTCGCAACTGTAACACCATCTTTTGTAATTTGAGGTGCACCAAAAGATTTTTGAATAACAACGTTTCTCCCCTTAGGTCCCAACGTTACTTTTACTGCATTTGCTAGAGAGTTAACTCCGTTTAAAATGAGACTTCTTGCATTCTCACTATATTTTAATTCTTTTGCTGACATAACTGTCTCCTATTATCCTAAAATTCCTAAAATATTACTTTCTTTCATGATTAAAAAGTCGTTCCCTTCAATCTTTACATCTGAGTGTCCATACTTTTCAAAAAGTACTTTATCTCCAACTTTTACATCAAGTGCTGAGAGTGTTCCGTCAGTATTTCTATACCCAGAACCAATTGCGATGATCTCACCTTGAGCCGGTTTTTCCTTTGAATTATCAGGAATGATAATCCCACCTGCAGTTTTTGTTTCTTCCTCAAGTCTCTTTACAAGAACTCTGTCGTGAAGTGGTTTTACAGACATCTATTTCTCCTTTTAAGCTAATGCGTTTAACGCATAGTATAGTATTTTGGTTTATTGTTAACTCCTCTAAGGTGGTATTGAATCCATAGTCGTCAAGGGTGTCTAGTTAAAAAAAAATTATAATTTTAGCAACTCTTTGGAATCACTGACCAGCCCTAATAACCGACTCTATCACTATGCAAGGCTAGGAATTTTTTTCTCTTTTTTTGGTCAAAAAACCTAAGATTCTTCTGCCCCGCACCGATCAAGATTACATGTTAAAAACTATCTTAAAATCCAGTGTAATCCTTTCTACCTTCCTGCAGGTTGGTTGTGGAAAAGGTGTCATTAACAAAGCTCCTGCAAGCGATAACAGTGATTCGGCAATTCGATTCATCACAGCTGACAGCTTTAAATTAAGCGCCAGTATTGATCAAAATGGAACGGCCACAGATTCTGCAAAATCTTTCGACAAAGATCTAGAACTGAGAATCCCAGCGAGCTTAGATGTTACTGAAGGAAATGCTGGAAATGGAACAGCAGCTATTTATTTCAACTCTAATGGAGAGACGGGCTACGATTTCTATTGTAAATACGTCGGAGGTGCTTCAAGCGCTACACCAACAGACGAGACAGAAATAGAGAAAGGTTTAAAGTATAATTTCCATGACTGTTATACTCAAGAAAATGATCAAGGACAAATCAGTTTCAGACCTGGTGAAGCCATCACACAATACGATAATAGCTCTGTGGTTTTCAGCGTTAAAAGCGCGGATCCTACCGAAAAGACGAAAGTCCAAGCCGATATAGAAATAGACTGGCATTAATTTCACCCTTCTAGAGTAAATTACTTCCCGATAAAATCAATATACACATTATTGATAAGGAAGTTGTATGAAATTTACTCTCTCAACATTAGTTTTAGCACTAAGTTTTTTTCTAAAATTCTCACTGACAGCGAACGCTAGTACCAGCTTTAAAATGGAAAGCTGCCAAATGGAAAAAGGCGAAAAGATCGTTGTTGGCTGTACTAAAGACTGTGGACGATTCAATATCTGGGGCTTGGTTAAAGCAGCAAGAAAGATGGGTTACAGAATAAAACTGAAAAACCTCTACTCAGAGAACCAAACTCCAGACTATTCGCAAGTTGACGCTATCCTTATTCCCGGTGGAGTAGATATTGATCCCAAATACTATATTGATAAAGTGACTCCTGAGTTAAAAGCTGAAACCGAAAGACTCGACTATCTAGTCAACTATACTGAGGAAGGAAAAAAGAGAGATCCATTTGAATACAATCTTTTAAAAACATATTTTAACTCAACCGACGATGCCTCACTTCACACTCCAATTCTAGGAATTTGTCGAGGAATGCAGATGCTGACAGTCTCTCAAGGAATTCCTCTTTATGTGGATATAAAAGAAGAACTTGGGATCAAAAATAGAAGATACACGATCGATAGAATTAGAATCACAAAAGATGACTCACTCATAAAGTCTCTCCAAAGAAGAACGATGTTTAGAGCCGTAGAACTTCACCATCAAGGGTTAAGACTTGACTACTATAATGAGAGAAAGGATCAATGGCCACAACTTGAAGTCACTGCGATCTCAAATGGAAACACAATAGCTGAAGTTATTGAGTTTTCAAATAGGCCAGTACTTGGGGTTCAATTTCACCCCGAATATACTTTTGGAAGAACAAGAAAATCAACATTCTCTTGGCTTCTCAACAGGGCCTGTATCAAAAGAAAGATGATGAAATCAAAAACGAAGGAGCTATAAATGAAATTTTTATTCTTACTCATTTTTTGCGCACTCTCTTTTGCTGGGATCGAACAAGCCCCTCCTAGTTTTCAAACACCTGATGGGAAAGCAGTCTTTGTTGACTTTACATCTGCGAATTACGACCTCACTTATGACAATGAAAAAGACGAAGCCACCGCTATCACACATATAAACTTTGAAGTTCTTGAAAATGGTTTAGCTATTTTTGATTCTGTAGCAACCCCTTCTGAAGTTCTTTTAGATGGAAGGAAAGTTGATCATGGTTATACTCCTGTTCCAGGAGGAGTCACATTCGTGCGCTATATTAATAAAGAAGTGACTGCAGGCTTTCACACCATGACAATAAAGACTCCTATTATCCATGGTCTCGCGTTTGGGAAGCAAGCAGTATCATCGGGCTTCTTCATAAAAGATTTAACCGACAGAATGTTCCTTGAAAGATTTGTCGCCTCAAACTATGAATATGATCAATACCAGATGACTTTTAATGTGAAAGTCACAGGAACCAATATCGCTCACAACGTTTTTGCTAATGGAGATGTTGTTGAAGTTGAAAAAAATCATATCAGAATTACCTATCCAGATTTTTATACCTCATCTAGTCTGTATTTTCACCTTGTGCCTAAATCAAAGTTTTGGCGTCTTAGGCTAAAATACAGATCAATTAATGGAAATGTATTTCCTATTACAATTTACTCAAAGTACAGAATGAGAAATTGGATTTTTAAAAGACAGACTTTTAAGATTCTAAGAGAACTTGAAAATGACTATGGACCATGGCCTCATAAAAGCTTAGTTATTTACGGAACCAAGTTAAAAGGTGGTATGGAATATGCCGGTGCAACAGCAACTTCTTTGGTGGCTCTGGGACATGAGCTACAACATGCCTATTTTGCCAAAGGTCTTCAACCTGCAGATGGAAACTCCGGATGGATGGACGAAGGAATAGCCTCATGGCGAGATAAAGGACATAAGACTTACAGTTCACCAAATTACCATAGTTTTAATTTGGGAGCTCATAATATCTATACAAGAAAAACAGATGATAATTCTTATGAGAAAGGAAGATCCTTTTTCTCTTATATGAGTTACAAACTCATCAAAGCTGGAAAGCCTGGTCTCAAGGATTTTTTGAGGCAATACTTTGAAAAGAGAAAGTTTACGACAGTCACGACTGCTGACTTTATTTCAGATATTGAGGAATACTCTGGACTCGATTTACAAGAAGACTTTGATCGATACATTTTTGGAAAAGGTGATCAGTCAAAAGGAAGAGCTCCAGCAGTTCTTCCACCAAATCCTTACCACCCTAGTTATACCCAGGCTGAGATACAATCGATTCTCTAGCCTAAAGTAAAGTAAGTTCCAACCAAAAATGATATAAATGCGAGAAGAAGGTAGCCCGACGGCGCTTTCTTCTCCCATATGCACTCAAAGGTCGATGAGAAAATAACGGAAGTAATCGAGATTGAAGAGATGAGGGCCAAACTCTCTGCGATCTGAATGGCTTGAAGATAAAGCATTAAAGATAAATAAGTTCCAAAAAAAGCACCCATACACAAAAAGAGAAGGGCTTTATTACTCATCGACTTTAAGCGGGCCCTAAAATGAAAGGGTGAAAACTTTCTAATAATAAGGTATACAATCACCGCTCCAATACAGCGATAAAAATTCCCTTCAAGAGGAGTTGTCGCGGGATTAGCATCAAATGAATAGCGAGTCAGGAGCACTCCCCCTGCATCGAGAACCATTCCAGAAAAAGCAAAGATCAATCCTTTAAACCTCCACTGCTTTGTCGCCCTAAAACTCTCTAGTGAAAAAATAATTAAGCAGATAATAAAGAAGAATATTCCCCAAAGCTTATGAGTCTCTACTTGCTGAGAGAAAATGAAAAATGAAAAGACACCCACAATAATAGGATGAAATCCAAAGATGACCATTGTCCTACCTGGACCGATCTCACCAAACGCTTTTAATAAAAAAATATCTCCGATCCCCAAACCAACAGCTCCCGAGACCAGAAAGAAGGTAAAACCTAAATTCGTTATAGGATTAAATCCAGTCGTCAAAAGAACGGTTAAAAGAAAACCAGCTCCGGCAGCGAGAGCTTTAAATGTATTCATCCAAGTCGATGAATAGATCCTCGTAAAATGAGTAAAGAATTGTGATCCAAGTGCGAAGCTAAAGTTGGCCATTAGAGCAAGAATTGACGCGTTCATACCGATCAGTTTATCCTATTTGATATTTTACATCTACTTATCTTTTGCTATGATTTCGAAATGACTTTGACACAATTAGAATATGTATTGGCCGTTAACAAGCATCAACACTTCGGCAGAGCTGCCGAGAGTTGTTTTGTGACACAACCCACTCTTAGCATGCAACTTCAAAAACTAGAGGATGAGCTCCAAGTGACAATCTTCGATCGCTCAAAGTCTCCGATTCAACCAACCGATGAAGGACGTGCCATTATAGAGCAAGCTCGTGTTATCATCTTTGAACAAAACAAACTCTTTAGTATTATAGACGAGAGCAAAGGTGAAATCACTGGAGACTTTAGACTCTCTGTCATCCCGACTCTCAGTCCTTTTATTATCCCACTTTTTATTCAGGAATTTACAACGAAGTTTCCAAAAGTGAATCTTATGATTACGGAAAATAAAACAGAAGAGATTATTGAACTTCTAAAAAGTGATGAGATAGATGCCGGTATTCTTGTCACACCTCTTCACGAAAAAAGTATTGTCGAGAAAGTTCTCTACTACGAGCCCTTTCATCTATTTGTCTCTCCAGACCACCCTCTAAGTAAGAAAGCAAAAATAAAAGAGGAATTTCTAGATATCAATGAAATATGGCTTCTCAACAAAGGAAATTGTTTTAGAGATCAAGTGCTAAAGCTGTGTCAAAAAAGAGATCCCAATGGTCCGAAGAATCCTATTAACTTCGAATCAGGTAATTTTGAAACCTTAAAGAATATGGTGCTGACAGGCTCTGGCTATACTCTCCTGCCAGACATGGCCACAAAACAACTGCCAAGCTCACAAAAGAAACTTTTAAGGCCATTTGTCAGACCAATACCAACGCGAGAAGTTTCTCTCGTGCACAGCAAACACTGCGTTAAGCTGAAAGTGATGGGTGCTCTCGAGGAAGAAATTTTAGCCGTTGTCCCAGATGATTTAAGAGACTTTAACCCTAAAGGGCAAGAAGTTATTGAAATTGGTCGAGAATAACGCGATCACCCTAAACGATTACAAAGACTTAGACGATAGATTTTACCTATTACCCAAATAGAGATTTTCAATTATGATTATGCTAGATTTTCATCAATAATGACTAAAGAAAATAACTATCACCAAGGAGATATTATGACATCATTAGTAACAAAACCAGCACCGGATTTCAAAGCGACTGCAGTAATGGAAAACGGAGAGATCAAAGAAGTAAGTTTATCGGATTATAAAGGTAAAGAAGTTATTCTTTATTTTTATCCTCTAGATTTTACATTTGTTTGTCCTTCAGAAATTATTGCTTTCAGCAAAAAGAATGATGAGTTTAAAGAAAGAGGCGTTCAACTTTTAGGTTGTTCAGTTGACTCTGAATTTTCTCACTTTGCTTGGAGAAATACACCAGTAGAAAAAGGTGGAATTGGCGAAATCAGCTACCCACTAATTGCTGACAAATCAAAAAGTATCGCAAGAGATTACGGTGTACTTTTCGGAGAAGAAGTTGCTCTTAGAGGACTATTCTTGATCGATAAAAAAGGTATTGTTAGACACTCAACAATCAACGATCTTCCATTAGGAAGAAACGTAGATGAAGCTCTTAGAGTTGTCGATGCCCTTCAGTATGTTGAAGAGCATGGAGAAGTTTGTCCAGCAAACTGGAAGAAAGGTGAAAAAGCAATGAAGCCAACTGCGGCTGGTGTTGCTGAGTACCTTTCAAACAACAAATAGTTTGATTTTTAATTAAGATTGAAGAAGGCTCCACTTTATGTGGAGCTTTTTTTTTACCCCGTTCTTTTGGGGTGATGCTAAAACTGTATAGAAACTAGACGATTATGTCCTATCCTTATTTCTCAGCGATTATGTCCTATTCAATAATATTTATGTACCCTGATTCCAATCAGTTATTAGGGGAATTGAATGGGAAAAGTCACTATGTCACAAAAAGAATTGAAGCAGTATCGCCTGGCCATGGATGTTATTGAAGGTAAGTTAACTATAATTTCCTTCTCTGAACAGATTGGAAAATCGTATCGACAATCTCAGAGAATTATCAATAAAGTTAAGGCCAAGGGTTCGATTGGTGTCTTACATGGAAACATTAATCGAACTCCTCACAATAAAACTCCATTCGAAGTTGAAGAAAAAATAGTCTCTCTTCTAAAAAATCAATATCGAAACTTTAATCTAACTCATTTTCGAGAAAAGATAGAAGAGTATGAGGAAATTAAAATCAAAAAAGATGCACTTCACTCAATTGCTAGGAAACATTGCCTTGTAAAACATCCTAAACGAAGAGGAAGACGGTGCCATAAACCAAGAGCAAGACTTCCAAAAGAAGGGATGATGATTCAGTTTGATGGAAGTGATCATACTTGGTTCGGTGATGAAAGAACTGATTTGATTGGAGGAATTGATGATGCTACCGGGATTGTTGTTGGTGCTGAATTTTTCTATGGAGAGACGTCAAATAACTCTCTGAAGGTGATTAGGGAGATCGTTGATAACTATGGATTGCCAGAAAGTTTCTATATGGACCAAGCAGGTATTTATGGTAAGAAAGAGCGCGAGTGGGAATCACAAATTTCGAGAGCATTTGATCAAACAGGAATTCAATTAATCTTAGCAGGTTCTTCTCAAGCAAAGGGAAGAATAGAGAGACTCTGGAGAACATTCCAAGACAGACTGGTAGCGGAGTTAGAATTTAATCACATAACAAATATTGAAGAAGCCAATTATTACTTAAAAGAGATTTTTATTCCTGCATACAATTTTCAATTCTCAGTCAAAGCCGAAGAAGAAGAAGAAAAAGCCTGGAGAAAAAATGTTTTTGGAGACCTAGATATTATATTTTGTAAAAAGATTAGGCGAAAAATTATGGTTGGAAATGTATTTAGTTGGGAGAATGTGACTTGGGTGTTGGATGAAAAAAGGTGTTTCTATGGACGAGAAATCAATATAAATATTCACCTTGATGGAAGCTACAGCTTCGATGTGATGGGCAGAAAAGTTCAATGTAAAGTTAGTAATAGGAAAAGATTAAGTGACTATGGTGATAAGTCGAAACACAGAAAAAGCGCTTAAAGTCTGATAGGACATAATCGCTCAGAAATTAACCGGACATAATTGCCCAGAAACAACAGGATAGGACATAATTGTCGAATCTTTATACAGGTAAATATTTCACTCATTCTCCTCTATTTCCCAATTAAGTTGGGTTTTCCTTTATGATGGAGGAAACTCAATAAGGAAAAAAGAATGAAGAATTTATTTATTTTACTCTCTTTTATGATGGCATTTTCAGCCTTCGCTTATGACTCAAGATTCTTAGAGGGAGATCTCGTTCACATCTCTACCACTCAGGATATCT
The DNA here is from genome assembly GCA_963719505.1 of Halobacteriovoraceae bacterium. GTDB lineage: Bacteria > Bdellovibrionota > Bacteriovoracia > Bacteriovoracales > Bacteriovoracaceae > CAKZJW01. Next base: position 698,061 of record CAVRCF010000001.1, on the reverse strand, counting down.
TCATCCCAGCTAATGTTATAGAAGTGAGAACATCTTGTGGCGTACTCCTAGAGGTGTCACCTGTTGTTCGCAATAGAGTTTTCAAAGCAGGAAAAAAGATTAGCTTTTCTGTCACTTCGGCAACCCGTTTTTGGACAAGGCTTGAGAACACAGATAGAAGATCAATGATTGAGAAAGTTTTTCTTAACGCGAATTCATTTAACACAACAAAAGATGTCTTTAGTGGATGCTCTGAACTAAATCTTGACTCCATTGAAGCTGTTGATAAAGGAAATAGGTCACTTTAATTCAAACCAGTCGTTACCTACACCCATATCCACCTTCAAAGGTACTTTAAGGGTAACGACATTTTCCATATTATCCTTTACTAAAATTTTCATCATTTCGACTTCATCTTCAGGTATGTTAAAGATCAGTTCATCGTGAACCTGAAGAAGCATCTTAGACTTAAGGTTATTTGCTTTCATTTCTTTATCAATGGTTAACATTGCTTTCTTTATAATATCAGCAGCGGTTCCTTGAATTGGCGTATTAATCGCCATCCTTTCAGCCATTGACTTCATCTGGCGATTTGATGAATTGATATCTTTAAGGACTCTTTTTCTTCCAAAGAGTGTTTCCGTATAGCCCTTAGCTTCGCAATCTTCCTTTAAAGTATCAAGAAAGGCTTTTACTTTGCTAAAATTTTCAAAGTAGGACGTTATATAGCTTTGCGCCTCTCCTCTTGAAATTCCCAGTTGTTGAGAAAGACCGAAGGCTCCTTGACCATACATAAGTCCAAAGTTTACAGCTTTAGCCTGAGAACGAAGATCACTTGTCACATCTTTAAGGTCGATCCCCATAACTTCAGCTGCTGTTTGCGCGTGAATATCTTCATTATTATTAAAGGCCTTAATCATCGTATCATCTTCAGAGAAGTGGGCCAGTATTCTAAGCTCAACCTGAGAATAGTCAGCTCCCAATAAAACACAGCCTGGTTCTGGAACAAAACCCTTTCGCAGCATTCTTCCATTCTCTGATCGAATCGGAATATTTTGGAGATTTGGTTTATCACTTGAAAGTCTTCCGGTTGAGGCAATATTTTGATTGAAGTGAGAATGTATTTTTCCTTTTACATCGATCATCTTAGGAAGCGTCTTCACATAAGTAGAAAGTAATTTCTCTATCTCTCTATATTTAATTATCATGGCCGGAATATCACTCTCCCCCATATTAGCGAGAGTTTCCAATACACTTGAATCTGTAGAGGCACCCGTTTTAGTTTTTTTAATTATTGGTAAGCCAAGTTGCTCAAATAAAAGACCACTCACTTGCTTTGGAGATTTTAGATTAACTTCTCCACCGGCTGTTTTTTGAATTTCAGCATCGATATCATCAACTTGCTTTTGAAAGTTTTTTTCTACTTTTTCAAAGAAATTAACATCAAGGTCAATTCCTCTCATTTCCATTTCTGCAAGGATCGTGATTAAAGGAAGATCCATTGTCTGGTAGAGTTCCTCAAGGGATTCTTCCTGCAACCTTTTCATCAACCAAGGATATGAGCGGATACCAAAGTAAGAACGCCTTGCAAGTGCGTATTCAAAATTTCTAACAGATTGCTCCTGCTCGAGACTCTCTTTAGAAAGCTCTTTAAGGGTCAGAACTTTCTCTCTCAGCGTCTCCTCGACGATTGTTGCTAGGTCATGTTTTTTATCAGCATCAAGAATAAAGTGGGCTTGAGAGCAATCAAAAAGAGGGTTGGGAATGACATACTCTTTAGAAAAAGCACAACAAATAATCGGTTTAATATTGTTCGAGGAAATAAGTATCGTCTTACTGCTATGGAGGATATCCATCATAAGCTCAGTAAAAGATTTTAACCCCTCTGGATAAATCACAAAATTCGACTCTCCAACTGATAGAGAAAATGCAAAGGGGCTAAGGTCATGATAGCTTTCACCTTGAAAGACGCAATCCATGAAAAGAGAGTCATGTTTTTCCACAAGCTCTAAAACCTTACTCCATTTCTTCTCATCTTTAACCGTATCGTATTTTACAAATGTATTGGGTTTTTCAATAAGTGCAGTGCTATTTGTTTTTAACTTATTTCGAAATGACTTAAAATTCAGTTCATCTAAATATTCGAGAAGCTCATCATTTGGCTCTAATGAGTAAGCAAGATCTTTGGGCTCCATTTTAAGTTCCAAGTTTTGGACAATGGCGACTAATTTTTTAGAAAGGTGAGCAGACTCAATTCCTTTTTCAAGAGCCGTCTTCGCTCTTTTGTTCGAGATCTTATCAATATTTTTAATAAGCTCATCAAGAGTTGGGAATTCCTCAAGGAGTTTGCTGGCTCCCTTTGCTCCAATTCCTTTGACTCCAGGAATATTATCAGATGCATCCCCGATTAAAGAGAGATAATCCATGACCTGCTCAGGCCACACACCCATTTTCTCTTTGACTTCGTCTCGTCCATAAGTTTTATCTTTCATGGTATCGAGCATTTTTACTTTATCATCTACAAACTGCATAAGATCTTTATCACCTGAGGCAATAAGAACCTCGTCAAAGGAGTCTTTCATCTGAACAGCAAGCGAGCCAATGAGGTCGTCGGCTTCGAATCCCGGCATCACAATATTTGGTATTTTCATTACCTCTATTAGTTTATTTATCATCGCAAACTGAGGAATCAGATCATCAGGTGGAGCTCCACGGTTTGCTTTGTATTCAGGATAAATTTCATTTCGAAAAGAACCACCACTGGTGTCCCTTGCGAGAACAATATGACTTGGATCATAAGCGGTAATTAATTTAGAGAGCATTGATAGAACACCATAAACGGCATTTACTGGCTCGCCCTTTGGAGTTGTCATAGGTCTTATCGCAAAGAAGGCGCGAAATATAAAACTACTAATATCAACAATGATAAGTCTTTTCTTCATTTTTACTCCCTGTGGTATGGGAGCTATTTTACATCATTGAACGATTACATGGCGACAAGTTTTTCTCTTCAAACCAGGATTCCTTGTTCTTGCGAAGGTCGACTCTGTCGTGATCGTCTGCAATAACAGTCGTATCGGCCATTACATCTCCTAGACGGTGCCCCGAATCAAGTTTAAAAAGTAAATAAACTTCTAGAAGCATTAAAGGTATCGTCAAAATGCAACACAGAATCCATCCCCACAACGGTATGATGGCAAAGCCCATTGGAATGAGAATAGGAAGATTTCTAATAATAGATTGCTTTAGTGAACATGGCTTTCCATCTTCAAGTGATATAACGGAGAAGCCCATGATTTTTTTACCAACAGATTGGCCCTGGCTGAGAAAATCGGAAATACCAATATAAAACAGAGCAATTAAAAGTCCAAAAGGGTAAAAAAGCAGGGACAAGATTAAGACAATAAAAAGATCGATAGATTTTGCAATCAGCCTGGTAAATCTCGCTGTATTAATGCCTGACTTTAGCAAGTACTTCTTTTTCATTCCCTTATGATATCTAATATTTGCCCTTATTAAAACATGTAATTACTTGCCCTTGACGCAAAGCAAGTAACCTAAAGTTACAATCTCTAGGTAGTTATTTTAAAACACCTATGCTAATCTTTGAATTAAGTATTACGGCTTTAGGAGAATATTATGAGCAGTGCTTTAAGTGTAAATAAAGAAAATTTTGATAGTGAAGTTATTAAGTCAGACAAGCCAGTCATCGTAGACTTCTGGGCTGAATGGTGTGGTCCTTGTAAGGCCCTTGCTCCAATTCTTGATGAAGTAGCATCTGAAGTTGAAGGTGCAAAAGTTGTTAAGGTAAATGTAGATGAAGCAGGTGAATTGGCTCAGCAATATGGAATTCGCGGCATACCAACTCTCATTTTCTTCAAAGATGGTGAAGTAAAAAGCACACTTGTTGGGAATCAACCAAAAGCTGAAATCTTAAAAAATATAAACGATTTAGTTTAATCATAAGAAATGACGAGGCCGGCATTTTGCTGGTCTTTTTTTTTGTAAAAATTTGGAATACTGATGGAATATATTAAAAACTCACTTATACAGTCAAAAGAAGTCTTAGATAAATTTATAGGCGATGAAAAAAATATAGCTTTAATTGAATTAGCTGTAGAAAAGTTTGTTGAGACTATCAAAGACTACGACGGCAGAATAATGGCTTGTGGGAACGGTGGTTCAATGTGCGATTCAATGCATTTTGTTGAAGAGCTTACCGGAAGATATAGAAAAGACAGAGATCCTATCGCTGCTATTAATATGGGTGACCCAAGTCACATCACTTGTGTCGCCAATGACTATGGATATGAGTATATCTTCTCAAGACACGTTCAGGCGTGGGGCAAGAAGCACGATACCCTCTTGGCCATCTCAACAAGTGGAAACTCTCAAAATGTTATCCTTGCTGTTGAAAAAGCCAAAGCACAAGGCATGCATGTGGTTGGACTTTTAGGTAAAGACGGTGGAAAGCTAAAGGACATGGTTGATGTGCCTTTAATTGTTGATTGCCCGATCACTGATCGTATTCAAGAAATACATATCAAAATTATCCATATCTTTATTGAAGGTATTGAGCGCAAGTTATATCCGGAGCACTATAGCTAATGAAAAAACTAACGACCGCGATTGTGTGTGCTCTTCTCATTGCTCTGATCTTTATCGCTAAAGACAAACTTGCAGAAAAATCTACAGTTGAAAAAATCGATAAAGTCTTTGGTGCACCTCCAGAATATACTCCTTCACGCAAGGTCTACGTCTCACCAGAAAAGAAGATTAAAAAGATTGAAACTCATGCAAAAGATGACTACGAAATCCAAACTAACGAAAATAATTAAATGCTTCACTACCTGAAGCCTGCACTTTTTAGCCTCATAGCCATTGTCATCGGCTTTGTTATTTACCGCCAAACAAGTTCCGATTTTAATTTTGAGCATTTCAACGAATCAACTCAATATCAAGCCAAGAAGATTAAAGCAAAGCCCCAATTAGCGCCTCAACCTAAAGGTAGAACAGTTTTTAAGAAAATCCCTAAGGTCACGAGTCAAAATCAAGCTCCAAAAGAGTATATTTCAAATGATAAAGCGATCAAAAGTTGTAATCTTATTTTAAAAAGTAAGCTCTCCACCTTTAAAAAACTCGACGCTTTTCTCTCTTCTCCATGCAGTGAAGTGGCCGGCCAACAATTAAAAATTTCAACAGATGAAGAAGTCGAATCATTAAATTGGATTCAATTCTACCAGACGGTAAATAATGGGCTTGAAGCCCTGAGTTTCAAACAGAAAGAACAGTTAAAGAATAAACTCATCATTCAACTGTCTAATCCTGGAAACCTTATCCAGACGAGTGTCCTTAGTGATATTCTTATCACTATTATGAAAAAGCACAACTTGCCAAAAACTCAAGAGATTGAAAGGCTAAATGATGAAATGTCTGCAGAGGTAGAGTATTTAGGTAATTCCTCGGTCGACTTAGACAAAAATGACCCTGCAAAAATCAAAATTTATCAACAAGAAGTAAGAGCTGTTGAGAGATTTAGAAGACAGTTTCGCCTTATCATGGATATCAGATGACCTTTGAGGATGAAACTATTGATCTCACAAAGATAGCTTTTAACACACGCCACGAGTTTTATAATTGCGTCTTCGAAGGATGCCACCTCAACTCCACCCCCATTAGTAATTCTCTTTTTGAGGAATGTTCATTTCGTGAGTGTGATCTAAGCAATTGTTCCTTTACACATTCGACTTTAAACGACTGCACTTTTACAGAATGTAAGTTTCTTGGCATAAACTGGACCTCCACTGGAAGAATAGTTGATCTCAAGTTTAAGCATTCAAACCTGAGCTTTAATGTTTTCTCTGGAATGGATGTAAAGGATTTTATTTTTGATTCTTGTCTCTTAGCTGAAATTGATTTTTCACAAGCCACTCTCGATAGGTCAGTTTTTATAAAATCCAAGCTAACTCGCTCAGTTTTTAACAGCACATCTCTTAGAAACTGTGATCTAACCACGGCGACCGATTACTCTATAAATCCAGTCAACAATCAATTAAAGGGCGCATCGTTTGATAAATTTGAAGCTCTCAGCCTCCTTTCTTTTTTTGGAATAAATTTCAAATAGCCTGGTCCGACGGCAATTTTGACCCGCCATCCCCTTAGTAAAAATAATAGCTTAGAATAATTATTATAAGTAAAATTATGGTCTTACAAGATATTAGGAGAAACCATGGAAGGTACAAGTATTTTAACCACAGCTATTGAGTTCATCAAAAACGGTGGAGTCTTTATGTTCGTCATCCTCGGCGTTTGGGGAGTCGGTGTTGCTATCGCTCTAGAGAGATTAAAAAAGTTATCTAGAAATTATGATGTAGATGGCCCTTCATTCATGAATGAAGTTCAACGATATGTTCTATCAAACGATATTCAAGGGGCGATCAGAGTCTGTTCAGGTTCAATTGCTGCACTTCCAAAGGTTCTTAAGAGTGGATTAAAAAGAGCGAACCAAGGAACAGATCAAATCCAAAATGCACTCGACGCCACAGCATTAGAAGTTGTTCCAAAAGTAGAACTTCGATTAAACTACCTTCAACTTATTGCAAATATCTCAACACTTTTTGGACTTCTTGGAACCATCCAAGGTCTGATATCAACATTTGCTGCAGTTGCCGATGTTGACCCCGCTCAAAAAGCAGAACTACTTGCAGCAGGTATTTCACAAGCCATGAACACAACTGCACTAGGGCTTTTCTCTGCTATTACAATTATGATCATGCATGCTTTCCTTTCTAACAAGGCAGATAAGATCATCAATGAGATCGATGAATTTAGTGTAAAGCTTCTCGACCTCCTTGGAACTAAAGACAAAGCTGAGTTATAAGGCAAAACAATGAGCTATAAAAAACCGACAAGACGAAAGAAGAATAAAGAGGATCAGGGTCTTAATCTTGTACCTATTCTTGATGCTGTATTCATCCTTATCTTTTTTCTTCTTATGTCAGCGCAATTTGTGAAGATATACGAGATAGGAAGTGATGTTCCTATAATTTCCAACTCTGAGCCTCCAAAGGATAAGAAAAAACCTTTGGCCCTAACAGTTGAGATCACAAAAAGTGGTTTTAATATCTCCACTGGAGTACCCGCTAAAACAGTTAAAAAGATTAGTAAGAATCAAAGTGGAGATTACGATCTGGTCACTCTTCATGATTTTTTAGTAGACCTGAAAAAGACCAATATCTCAGAAGAAACGATTGTTCTAGAACCTATTGTTGACCTCACTTACGAAGAGATCGTAAAGATCATGGATGAAGTAAGGGTGCTGAAAAAAACAGACGACGTCCTCTTTAAAAAAGATAAAGACGGTCTTGATGTTCAACTGAAAACATTATTTAGTAAGATAATGTTTGGAAACCTAATGAGCTAACTATGAGTAGAAATAGATCCATAAGAAACAAGAAAAGAGTAAGAAGAAAGAATTTTGATCTCGATATCACTTCTCTGCTCGATATTCTCGTTATTCTCCTTATCTTTCTTATCAAGAGCTATAACTCCTCTGGCGTTACATTAAATATCCCAGAGGGCATTGAGCTACCGAACTCAGCTTCATCTAATATTAATACCGCTGGTGTCATCATCCAGGTTTCAAAAGACAAAATTTGGGTCGATAGTAAGACCGTTTTAGATACTTCTGATCTGCCTCAAAATCTCTATGATGATGGTGGTAGAAGAGTGATTCCTCTTTTTGATGAGCTTTCAAAAAAGAAAGACGAAATCAAAAACATGAACATCCAAACCGGTGGTAAAGCTCAAAAATTTAGTGGTATTGTAAACCTTATCGTTGATAAGTCCTTGAAGTACTCTTATGTGAAAAAAATAATGTACACTTGTGCATCAGCTGGCTTTAAAGAGTATAAATTTGTGGTTATGGGCGAAGAACAATAAACGAGTCTACCACTGCCAGTTGAAGTACCAAAAAGCCACTTTTGAGCACATCAGTGCTCCAATCATGAATGTATAGAAGACAATTAACTTCTGCATTTATACCTCATAAAACATTACTCTATAACAATGATGACTTAGTCTAAGCAAGTGTGTCAAAGGGTGCATTATGCACCTGTTGAATTCAGATAATCAAAGTAAGATTTTTTGCTACTTTGATTGGTAAATCAGGGGAAATTTAACGAATAGATCTTCTTCTAGTTGAAGTTTGCTAAAGTTCATCACCCAAAAACTTTGTTCTAAACACATTTTAAAGTCTTTAGCGATTCTCCCCTCGATGGGAGTTACCTGGGAGTATGTCACTTTACCGTCTCTGGAGATATTAACGGTATGGCAAACTTTAACAGTTTGATTGCTCTCTTGCTGGAACTTAATATAGTTTTGAAAACATGCTTGCATCTTTGAGATCTGACTTTTAATGGCCATCTTTGCGTGGGAAGTCTGAAGAGAATCGCTATCCTTACAAGAATGATTCTCTAAAAGTGTAGCTGGTTTTGAGCTACACCCAGAAAGAATGATTAAGAAAATGAGTTTTTTCACTAGATTCGTTGTGGCATAAAGTTAAACGGTTGATTAACATCAACAGTTCCTCCACCTCTTGGTCTTGGAAACCTAATACCTCGAAGAACTCTAACAACACAGCCTTTAACTTGACCAGGAAGAGATGATGAGCTTCCTACCCCGGCTTTTGATACGGCACCAGAGGCACCGATGGTGAAGATTAGCTTCACTGTTCCCGACAGATCTTTATTTGCATTTCTATCTAATTCTTTTTGATAACAGTATCTAAACTGTGGAATATTTTCTCTCAGTATTCTTCTAATTACATCTGGATCCATTGACCCTAAGACGACTGTCTCTGAAGGTATACCAGCTGCGTAGACTCCTGACTTGGCCGAAAGACCTTCAGCTCCCTTTGACTGAGAAAGCTTACCGATTGTTGAGCCGGTTAAGTTTCCTACCTCTGTTCCAACATCAGCCTTTTGAAGATTACTAGCAACTCCTCCGCCAATATTAGCGGATCCAAAGTCTGCACTAGAGCTCGACTTAGCGACTTTTGCCCCAGTCAAAGTTCCACCCTTTGCCATTGATGATGAAATAGTTGATTTAAAATCAAATGACTTATAAGTATCTACAGCCCCCGTATTAGCAGAAGGTGTGTTTGATCGCCTTGATCGGCTTGCGGACCTTGATTTTGCTCTTGAAGCACCAGCTTTTTTAGCTGCTCTTGCGTTCGTTTTTGGAGCTGGTTTTTTAACTCTTTTTTGAGTCACGACCTTCTTTGCCGTTTTTGTTCCCGGAGCTTTCGTTACTCTTTTTGGTTTTACCTTTGGCTTTTCGGGTGCTGGCTTTGGAGTCGGAGTTGTTTTGACTTCTTTGACCGCAGCAACCTTTGGCTTAGGAGGATCTTTTACTTCTTTTTTCTTGATCGATGGAAGTTTTTTAACTTCTTTTTTATAGAGAATCCTTGCGATTCTTTCTGGATCTTTTTCATCTTCTTTCTTTTCGATATCTAAAAACATCGAAGCACCAAGTGGAACCAAAAGAAAAAATAAAATAAGAGCAACATATCTCTTTAACGCTGGATCTCTTCTGAAAAAAGGTGCTGGCTTTACTTTTGGTGGACTAAAGACACGTCTAATATAAATTTCTAAGTGCCCATTCTCAAGTCTCACAATATCATTTTCTTGAATATTGACTCGTCCTTCAGTGATAGCGACAATTTTATCATTCGCAAGATGTTGCGTATTATAATTATGGAGCTTATTAACAACACAGTTTCCGCTATTAATTTCGATAAAGGCAATCTTCTCATCTTTGCCTAAGTAGGCAAATTCCATTTCTTTCTTTTTAGGATTTGCCCCCACAATAGAGTAGACCCCATTTTCCTCAGGAAGATAATCAACGGAGTAAACTTTATCATTAAAAAGAATAATAACTTCTACGGCTTGCTTTCCGTGCTCGTATTTAAAGATAGGATACAACTCCTCAACATCTTCAAATATATATTCTGAATAATCAGCTTTTGGATCTGCACCAAGAGGATAGACAATATAGGGGCCATCCTCTGTTTCTGTAATTTTAGGTGCAACGGGTGGAAGAATAGAAGCCTTTCCCTTCTCAGGCTCGAGGGTATCAAGAACTGGAGGCAACTCGGGAGTTGGTGAATATTTCGTCACCGTAAGGGAGGCAGATCCCAATCTAATTTTGTCACCAAATGAAACATCAGCTGTGACGACTTTTTTATCGCTGACAAAAGATCCATTTTTGGAATTCATGTCAAAAATCTTAATTCCGCGTGGACTTATCTCTAGAACAGCATGAACAGCTGAAACACTAGGATGGCCAATAACAATATCACAACTTTCACTTCGACCGATCAGCTTTCTTCCATAAGGAATAACACTGCCTTCGATATTGAGATTGGCATCGTCTAGAGTAATTTGAAAAAGTTGTTCTTTTTTGCTTTTTTCTATATTCACAATATATCCTGTTACCTTACTGTATCTAAGGCCCTTTTCATTTCATTATTAAACTGCTTTCTCTCTGGAATTTTATTACGAAATTTTTTTCTAAAGCGTGGAGAGATCGATAAGTCACCGGGAGAATTCTCTCCACCTTCAACATCGATAACACCAAAGTCAAATTTTTCATATTTCTTATACTCATAATAAACTTTCTTTTTTTGGTTGCTCTGAGCAAAAGACAGACTTACAAAGCATAAACACAGAATGACATAAATCCACTTCATTACCTAACTCCTAAAATACTTGCAACACTTCGATAATACTCTTTCCAAGGACCTAATTTTTCCTTATCAATATCTGAGAGTTTATCCTTTGCAACTGATTTTTTATTTGATCGAAAGAGAGCAAGAGAATAATTAATTCCAAATTCAGGCTTTTCTAAAAAGTCAGAATCTATTCTCTTATAAAACTCTAAAGCCCGGTCCGTATTTCCTTGCATTAAATAGGCTACCGCCAGCCCATTGAGTACATCGACATCTTTCTTTTCGATATTATAAAGACCTGTAAAGGTAGCAATGGCCTGGCTAAACAGACCGTATTCTAAATAAAGATTTCCAAGGTTAAAAAGTGGCGTTTTAGCGTATTGATTAGCTTTTTTCGCTCTCGTAAAAGCAACAAGTGCCTTTTGATCTTCATTTTCTAACTTATACATATAACCTAAATTATTAAATGCAGGAGAATAGCTGGCCTTGAATTCTAAAGCTTTGTTGTAAAAGAGAAGAGCTTTTCTTCTTTCGCCTTTAAGCATAAAACAAGTTCCAACCTGGTTCCAAAATATGGGATTGGTTTTATAGACAGCTGATTTTTCTTTTATGATTGAAAATGCTTTTTCAAAGTCTTTTTCATAGCAGGCAACAGTAATCTGATCAAGAACTCCTCGCTCTTCAAGGTCACCAGGATCTGAGAATCTTGAAAGAGACTCCTCTCCTAGAACTTTATAGTTATCATCTTTTATACCTTTAAAACGGTCAGCACCTTGATCATAGGGAACCTGTCGTTTCGTCTTAAAATCGTCTTTTGTAATATCGGAGTAGTCCTTATCTCCAGATGTCGTAGCGCAACTAGCAACAAAAAAGAGTAAAACAAAGCTTGATAGTATCTTTCTCATTATCTTCCCCCCCTATCCATTAGGACGGCTTGTGGTGAGTACCAAAACCTTACGGGAAGTTCTTCACCTTGAGCCTCGATAGCCGAATTATGCACACTAAGAATTTCATTTTGAGAGATAGTTTTTTTAGCATCTTTCTCATAGTTTTTTGCTTGTGTGAGTAAAGGGCCTACAATCTGGGCGTTCATATCTTTTTTAAATAGAGGGACGAAATCTGGCTTCATCCCCGTTGGTTCAAACTCCTGAACTTGTTTTGCAAAAGCATAATGACTCTCTATTAAAACTTTATAAGCTTTGACAATTCCATTTCCAGAACCAATATCTTGAACCTTTGCCGATTGGGCAACAAGTTTATCGAGTATTGCAAACTTTTGTTTTACCCCATTTTGGAAAGTTGGAGCTGGAAAACTTAAAGGCACGGCCAAAAGCTGAGTTTTAATGTCCTCTAAGAGTTTTATCTTTTCCCCTGCAATCTCGTCCAGAGCTTTTACTGGAATTTCTTTTTTATTTTTAATAGAGTCAGCATAAAAACGATCTTTATTTCGTTCATATTTTCTTGCTGAGTTTTGATTACCAAGGTTTGCATGCATGGAAGCAAGTTTAGATGAAGGAATGATTAAAGATGGCCAATTCGACCTATAGCGAGCGAGCCTTCCGTAATGATATTCATACTGTCTCCAGTTTTTCGCTTTCTCATAGTCTTTTAAAAGTTCAAATCTTACACTGGAGATAATTGCTGAACGAATCTTACAGCTGGCCGTTGCATTAAGGAGGTTCTCTACTCTATTTGTTTGCCCTTCGGCCAGGTACATAAAGGCAGCATTTTTAAAAGCTACATATTTTTTTCTTGTTCTCTCTTTGCAAAGCTTCACCGCTACTTTTTGAGCAAGTTCTGCTGATTTTTCGAATTCAAGTTGAGTGAAAAGAAAAGTTGATATTGTTAAAAAAGAGTCTGAAAACTTTATCGCCTCTTTTTCATCCATCTCACTTAAAGATTCATTACTCCATTTATATGAATTATTTATTGACCCCATCTCATAATAGAGAGCCGCCAAGTTGTATTTAGCATTTATCTTCGAGCGCGGTGTACTATTGGGGTCTTTCAAGATTTTGTGATACCCAACAAGAGCTTTACTTTTATTCCCTTTCTTAAGATCCATTTGAACATCGTCGATCTGAATACTCGTGAGAAGTTCTCTCAACTTGTTAGCGTATTTTTTTGAGACAAAGTATTTTTTTGCGTCAATATCCGCAATCCAGAGGCGAATTTTATCATTTTCTCTTTTCTTTCTATTAATTTCCATCAGTTCAGCAATCATAGCTTCCTGAATCTTCCAATCACTTTTATAAACGTTTTTAAAACGATCCAGTGTAGCCTTGGCGTTATTGTAATCGCCTTTATCTAAGTAGACCTTAAAGAGCTTTTGGTAGATACTCTTAGACCTTTTTCCCTTTGGATAATTATCAAGATACTTGTTATATACAGGGATATAATAAGTATCTTTAACTTTTTGAGATAATCTCTTTTTTCCTAGAGATGAGAGAATCCCCTCCATTGCTCTTTGCTTAAAGGTGTTATCATTTTGTTTTACAGCAAGATCGAATGCTCGATCATAATAAATAAGAGCCTTTTGATAAGCCCGCATTGCAAACGCGGTCTCGGCTTGTAGAAAGATATTCTCTGGACCTTTTTCAGGGTTTAACTCAGCCAACATTCCAAAATAGTCGACGGCCATATTAGCTTTTGCAACTCTTTGCTTATAAAGCCTTCTATAGGTTTTACCAATGACCTGTTTTTGCAAAATTGCACCTTGTTTTCCAACGTGAAAACTTAAAGTTTTTATCTTGTTTTCTGATAATTGATTTTTTTTGAAGTCAGCAAATAGTTTCTTAGAGACCATTAAGTGGAGCTCTCTTTTACTAAAGCTACTATAGAGGTCTAATTGTTCGATGTAGATCTCTTGTTTTCTCTTGTCGTCTTTTTCGTATTGTAACGCATATTTGAGAGTTCTATTGGCCAAGTCATATTGACCTTTTGCTTTCATCGTCACAGCGATTCTTAAAAGTTGGTCAGTAAAATTGATTCCAATTTTTTTATAAAAGTCGATTCCCTGCTCTATCTTTCCTGCGGTAGCAAAAAATAGTCCAATATCTCTTTCAACAGATGTTCTCATATCAACAAACTTTGAACTGGAGCTCTTCTCAAAGATATCTTTCATTTTATCAATAGCGGCATTGTAATTATTAGTTCTAAAATAACACCAAGCGAGGTTAAATGAATCTTTTGTCCACCATTTATCTTGATAACTAGAAAGAGACTTTTCATAGAGAGGAATTGCTTTCCTATAACTTTTTTGATTATAGTACAGCTCCGCTAAAGCAATTTGTGACTTCACTCTAGTTAAAGAATTTCTTGAAGTCTTGCTTTGAGCTCTTGAAAAGTATTTAAGAGCGGTTTTGTCTTGTCCCGCCTCTTTTGCATTATAACCAAGAATGTAATAAACATCGCCAATAGACTTATATCTTTTGAAAGATCTAGCAATCTTAAGACATAATTCATTTGCCCTTTGAAAATAGGCTGCTGATTTTTGAAAGTATTTTCTTTTATTCGTTTTTCGACGAACATCATCCGGTAGAGCTATATAGTCCTGATTTTCCTTCTCTCTCCAAAGTCTCGCTTTTTCTAGATTGAGTTCAGCCATTCTAAGGAGGTGGTCAGGATTTCGATTCCCAGTTTGCTGGGCAAGCCTTCTTACCTCATCTAACTCTTCATCAATTATTGAGATGATCTGTGCTCTTCTTTTGTCCAAAGTCAGACCAAATGAACTTATTGAAAGGGTGACTAATATTATAAAAAGTAATACCTTCATTCTAACACTCCGAGCCTAAGGCAAAGACATAGTCTCCTAGTTCATCAGCCCAAAACTCCCCATTGAAGTTCCAAAAGTATTGTTTATCATTTCTTTGGATATACTTTATATCCCCTCTTTTAGATTCTTTATCATTAAAATTATAAAGCTTAGCTTTTCTCTGGGCCAAAGTTTCTAGTTTAATATAACTCATTCCTTGGAATGCTTTATAGAGTTCCGCATATTTTTCAACAAGACGCTCTCTTACATAACTTCCAACAAGATTTCTTTGAGTTCTTATAACATCACTTATATTTTTCTTTGCTATTCTTTTCATTAAAGAGTTTCTTTGACCATTTATTCGTCCTAACTCCTTAACTGCATTTGTTAGAGAATCTCTTGTATCCATATAGCTTGGCTCCCTAGAGATACTTCGAAGTAAGGTCTCAAGGAGATCATTCGTTGCACGGTTTGTTTTTTCAAAGCTCAGCATTAAGCGATAAAAGTACTTATACTGCTTTTTCCTCTTTATAAGATAAAGACGGAGGTTACGTGTGTCTTTCATATATTTTGTATAAAAGTTATCACTTGTTCTTTTGGCGTCCTCATACAGGCACATTTTCATAAAGGTTAGTGCATTAAGGACTTCTATTTCAGGATTAAAAATATAGTCAAAGATTGGAGCCTTATAGGTAACCAGCTTTCCTAAGGTTCGATTGTAGTTTTGTAGATAGTAAGAGTTCCAAGCCTCTTCGAAGAGAACTTCAGGCCAAACAAATGATGACTTTGGTATGTCTAGGTATCTAAGATTTGCTTCATCATACTTTCGACCTTGAAAAAGTGCTCTGGCATTACCCATTATACAATAGTCGCGGTTCATCTCGAGCTGTCTTTTCTCCATAGCATTTCTAGCACTTGAAATCTTACTTGTGCTGAAGTTCTCACAGTCTTTAAACACATTGTTTGCTTCTTTTGTTTTACCTTGAAGGCTGTATGCTACAGCTTTTAGGTTTAAAGAGAATGGATACACCGGATGATTGGGATTAATTTTTGAAACATAACTTAAAGCCTCAGAAGCTTTATTTTTTCTCAAGAGCTTTTTAGCAATAATATAACGAACAGAATTTGAATTCGATCGCTGAAGATATCTATTAGGAATAAGCTCAAACTGTCTTGTTCCAACGACAGTAATTAACTCATCGATTGCCCTCTCCATTGAAGAGCTAATTCTTTCTCTATTATTAATAAAGAAGTCTTTCGCCCAAGGAATCGCTGTGAAGTGATAATTGGAGTTCACAAGTCTTATTGTAACCTCTTCCATCCTCTTTACACCTCGGCTACTTTTAAGAACGGATCCCGCTCTATCTAAATTAGCAAAGGCACTTATTGAAAAAAGTGCCACAATCAATATCATTTTTTTACTTTTTAACATTATAAATGCCTTTAAATTAGAATGAGTAATTGAGACCAAGTTTTAGGTCGTAGTAGCTAAACCAAGACTTTTGCAATTTAAAACTGCTTCCATCGGCCACAGCTCTATCTGCATTACTATGAGTCCCTTTAAAGTCAATTCTCGTTGACCAATTTTGATTGATGTAAAATCTAAAACCTGTAAACCAAGTTAAAGCGAAGCTTGTTTCTGTTGTCAATTCATTTGCGTTTGAAGCATTTTCATTAAATTCATTTCTATTATCTTCTGTGGAGATCGTTGATCCACCAAACCCAAAGAGCCAATCGTAATAAAGAATTTTGTTAAAAGTATTAATTTTTGAATAGAAAGGGGCCCAAACAAAATGTGCTGTTAGCTCTGTATCGATTTGCCTATAGAATGCCACCGCACCAGCTTTCTTAACAGCATCATGGGTATCGTTCGTTGTGTTTGATGCTTTTGTATATGACAGTTCCAAGCCTAAATTTTCAGTGAAAAAGAATCCACCGTAAACTGAACCCGAGACCCGATCATTAAAGGCACCGGAAAGTGAGCGTCCCAAAGTTCCACCAAGGTGAAGAGTTTTCGCTTTTCTAAATTTTCGGTTCTGTAAAACGTAGATTTCTTTATCTTTGTCGAGCCATGAAAAATCGTAGACTGATTTTTCTGAAGACACTGCCAGCGCAGTTGTGAGAAGAAGTAATAATCCTAATAACTTTTTCATTCGTACATCCTGTAACTTTTGAATAATTTTGCTTACTTAGATAGTTTAACATGTTCCACAAAACGCGCAAGAATCGACTTCTATTTGTGGCAAATATTTCCATACTCGCAAGAGTCACAATGATTGAGGTTTGTATTTTGAGGTCTACTGGTCTCTAACCAAAATGGTCGGAGATACTTGTCCACATCTGAAAAACTGTGAACTTTCTCTACTAATTTCTTTTCATCGAGATAGCACAGAACTATTTTCACCTCAGAGTTCTTAGCAATCTTTCCTAAACTATAAAGAGCATAGGCATAGGTCATAAGTTGGAAGTAGTAGATTTCACTATTGTCTTCTTTGATTTGTCCTGTCTTAAAGTCCCAAATCTGAGGGATCTGGTCGTTCAATATGATTAAGTCGGGAATTCCAGAAATCATAAAATTAAAAAACTCAAACTTTATATTTTCCTCAGATAAAAAAGTACTGTTATCCGCAAAGAACTGGAGTTTATCCACAGTCCAAGATATCGCATCTTTGTCTTTACGATCTATATCAGTCGGGTAACTCAGACCATTTTTAATTGTTCGCTCTAGTTGCAAATGAAGATTGGTCCCTCTTTCGCTACTCGAAGAGAAGGATTTACTACTAAGCTCCTCATCACTCTCTTTGAGAACCTGAGTTAAATTTCCGCCTAAAAGAGTTAAATCTTCAGTCGAAATTTTACAAATATTTTTCAAATAAAATTTTCTTGGACATGAAACTACTGAAGCAAGTCTTGTCACGGATAGCTCTGGAAGAATTCTTGACTCAACATAACCCAATTTCTTAGTCATCCCTAAAGAGTCAACATGGAAAAGAGGCTTTCTGTTTGAGGAGAGGTTTAAAAATTTTAAACTAAACTCCTTAGAGATATCGTAGGTTTTTCTCTCAAATCTATTGATTATCTTTTGGTTGTCTTTAAAAAGAGTACTTTTCCACTTATCGATTCCATTTTTCCAACTATTAGAATTGGTCCTCTTTTTGACATCACCATACTCCAAATCAACCCACCCAAGAGTATTTACGGCCCTTGTGCAGGCAACATAAAAAAGTCTCTTAGACTCTGAAAACTCTTTGAGCTTCCTCTCCTCTGATTCAAGTATATATTGTGGTGTTTTAAACTTTTTCTTAGACGTTATCTCTTTACTCCACTTCATACTAAAAGGGTACTTTCCAAAGATACCAGTGAAGGGAAAGGACTTATCGTTGGTATAGACACCGCCTAAAAGAACGTTAGAGAACTGCAGACCCTTTGAGGCGTGTGCAGTCATTATTAAGATACCTCTGGGGTTATCTCCATACTGAAAGTCGAGCGAGTAGGCAATCGAGCTACTATTTTCTAACAGAGTTACTAAATGCTCAGAACTCTCGTTTGCTATTTCACAAAGATTTTTAATTTGTAGAAGGTTATTTTTATAATTTGAATTTGCAATATTAACCACGGAGACAAAATTATAAAATGCCTGATAAAGTCCAAGGTACAAGCGATCATTTTCAAACTTTTTAATTAAGCTGCCTATATCGACTTCAATAGAACTATCTATAAGAGCAAAATAAGCGCTCAAAATCAAAGTTAAGTATCTCTCTTTATTTTCAGAAGTATTATATTCATTTTCGATGAGAAGTTTAAAAATGGAGCAAAGAGGGTCTTCTCCAAGAGGAACCTTTATTTGTGCCGTAAAGCTAACTTTTTGTTCAATCATCAACCCAATAAGAAGGAGACTTGGTTTCAGTTTTTTATAGAGAATACAAGTCTCTTCATTATTTGATCTAAAGATTTCAATTTGTTTTTTTAAAAGTAGAGCTTCGAGATACTCCGTCTCTGAGTTCCCAACTTTATCTAAACCAAATTCTTTGATAAATCCAATGTCTGCTTCAATCTCATAGATAGAGCCTAGCGCCCTGTCCGCAATTGGGTTTTCTTGATACTCAACTTCTACAGGTCTAAAGTCATCACCTTCATACTTCAATCCTTTTGAGAAAAGAAAATCAAAGAAGTTATTATTGAATTCTACGATATTTTTATCTGACCTATAGTTATTTTTTAACGAGCGTACAGTCTGAGTCATTTTTTCACAATCAAGAAAGACTCCCAACTCTCCCCCTCTAAAACCATATATAGCTTGCTTGATATCGCCCACACAAAAGAGTCGACTAAAATCGTGTTGAATAATTTTTTGAATGATTTCAAATTGAACATAACTGGTGTCTTGAAACTCGTCGACAATAAGGTAGCTATAACTCTGTGCAATCCGACTGACTGTCTGCTCATCATCAAGCCCTTTTCTAACGATATACTCAAGGTCTGAAAAGGTAATCCCAGGAATCTCTCGATATTGAACACTTGCAAAATCAACGAGGGATTTAAATTTTACAAACCAATTCATGACATAGGTTTCAAAAAACTCTGAGTACAGTTCAAAATCTTCACCGCTACTTTTCATAAATGCATTCAATTCTTTAAAAGATTGATAGACATTATAAATATCAGCATCTGTAGAATTGACCCGAGGTGAGGTCGGAATTTTATATTTCAACTTTGAAAAGTATTCATTAATAGCGAGCATTTCATCAATCGTCTCTAAGCTTTCAAATTGTTCACAGAATACCTTCAAGGCATCGTACCACTTCTTCCCTTCATACTCTGCAGCAGATGAGATGATGTTTCTGTTACCAAAGACTGAATCTAACTTAAAAAGCTGACTGATTGATAAGATAATATCGTTTGAATCTTGAAGCGTTACTTTGCTAAGATCAATTTTCTCCCACATTATTCTCAAGGTCGGATCTGATAATATAGACTTCAAAGAGCTTAAAATAAAATTTTTCTCTTTCAAAACAACATCAACGAAGTCGGATTCCTCTGTCTTTAAGTTTGTATTTATCCATGTCTCAAAAATACTCTCTACTGCATCGTCAAATTCAGAGTCTGAAAGCATTTCATTATCAACATCTACTTCAGGAAAAAAGCCTTGTTTGATGAGTTTAAAACAGAAACCATGAATCGTTGTAATTGTTAAATAGTCTAGTTGTTCACAAATTATTTCCCAAAGGGGACGATCAACTTCATCAATCTGTTCGATAACCTTTTCAAATTCATCAAATAGACGTATCGAAATTTCGCCAGCAGCTTTCTTTGTAAAAGTCATCAGAACTGTTTTAGAAAATTTTAACTTTATAAACTCTGATAAATCTGGCTTAGATTGCAATTCTTTATATTCTGAGAGCCATTTTTTTGAAAGATAAATCATATGCTCTTTGAGAACAAATGTTTTTCCAGAGCCAGCTCCGGCTTTTAAGAGGACACCACCGGCATGCTCTATCGCTAAAAGTTGTTCTGTATTTGCCCCTGCCATTAGAGCTCTCCTCGTGGACATATATTGGAGACGTGACAGTAATCACAGGTCTTTGGCTCAATAGGCTTTGGAGGAAATTCTCTCTCGCCCCTAAGTCGCATAATTAAATCATTTTCATAGTCTGTGTATTCTTCAAATAATTCACTCATTTCATCAGAGAAATGATTCATCTTACTAAAAGCTTTCAAGCCCGAAGTTTTTAGGCTTTCTATGAGAACCTCATCGTTACTGTAAACAAGAGATTCTTCAAGAGCAGATAAGTTAATATAGCCCCAAACGAGCTTCTTATGACTCTCAAAGATATTTGCCTTTTGTAGACGTTGCAAATAGAACCACAACTGAAGCTTTTTAAAAGCCTTTAATCCTACCTGGCTTGGGATAGACCCACCACCTCTTTTAAAATCTAGTACGACCACCGTGTCTGAATTAACGCCTAAACAGTCTATACTACCTAAGATCTTAATATCCTCGTTTGAAGGAAGCGGCACTTCGCACCTTAACTCCAAACCTAGCTGAGAATTTAAAACAATAAGCTCTTTTATAATATTGGTGGTAAAAGCAATCAACTCTAGTCGATACTCCTCGTACAGGCTTTGATCAAATGAATGCCTAGATTGAAAAGATGAAAGAATTTTATCTATAAGACTCAGGTGAATATCTTCACTGTATTCTCTATTTACTTTTAAGTAGTCCTCAATTACTTGGTGCTCAAGCAACCCCATTTGCATAAAATCCAGGGTACCTGGAAGCTCAATACGAGGAGAAATCTTTTGGACGTAATTGAGGTGATACTTTCGAGGACAGTCTGAATAAGCTTGAAGTCGAGTTGCCGAAATTGACGTCAAACTTTTCTCTTCGACCTTATCAGTAATAATAAATCTGTGTGTATGATTAATATTATTTTTTATTTCAATATATTCTCTTTTTTCCTCAGGAATAACACTACTCCAACCAAGGTCGTGCTCAAGAAGACCTTCTTCGATGATGACAATGTTTTCGCCACGAGAGAGAAACTCATTTAGCTTTGACTTAAGCTGAATGAACTCTAGTTCACTTCTTCTAATAGGACCAATACTGGCCAAGAACTTTTCAACATTTTCAGAGTATTGAACGACAGACCCCTTTATTGGTCCGTATTCACTAGTCACGCACAATACACTCAGATCACTGTCTTCTTTTTTATCTATATTTTTTAATGTTTTGATTTCATAGGCATCTTCACTTGCCCTAAACAAGGAGTTTCTTGGGCTATTTAATGAAACAGAATCCATGATAATCTTAATATCAAATCTCCCAAGCATTTCATTATTTTCAGAGAGGTTGACCCACTTTATCATTTGCTCTAAACAAAGACTGCAAATTTTATATAATCGGTAGTCCCTTTGTTCTAGCGCCTTCTTTGATTCGTTTTGAATAAGCTCTATTATCACTTCATGCTCAATTGGAGCGCGAGAAACTTCCTGAAGAAGAAGTTCTTTTAAGTGACTCACTTTTTCGACAAAAAGATCGACGGGCACCTTAAAGTTTGTCTGGGAAAAAGGAATCTCCCCAACAACTTCATCTCCCAAGTTCTTTGTTCCCAGGACATAATTTATCTTCTTATCTTTAAATTCAGCTGTTGTTGCCAAGTTCTTCAGCGTTTTAGAAAGGTAGTTTTTTGAAAAATTTAAAACTTTTATTTTATGGTCTAATTCTTCATCCTCTTCAACTCTTGTAATTAGAGACTCTGATTTAGACAGCCATTTAATCCAGTCGAGATCATTCGACTTATCAAAAGCTGATTTATAAAAAGGAAGATATATCTCTGATCTGATGGCCAAGGAATTAAGCAGATCAACTTGAGAAGCCGTCATGAAGTCAAAACCCCAAAAGATTATCGTCCGACTACTTTTGTATAATGGTGGAAGATCGCCCTCTCGCAATTTTTCGGCCAGTAGGAAGTATGAGCGATGCTCATCAATGATGTCCATCTCCATCATCAACTTGTGAAACCAGAAAACAGCACCAGAGAGTTCTTCGTCGTACTCTTCCAGAACCGTTTTTAGAATATCCTCATTCATGGTAAAGCTTCTAAAGTCGGTAAGCATTTGGAAACATCTTTTAAAAAGTTCGTAACTGCCTGAACTTCGACCTTTTTTCCAAAGTGATCCCAAAAGGATATTAAGCTCTGATTTTCCCTGAAAGTTATCTAATTGTGCCTCTTCCAGCAACTGAGAGAGTTCACCTTTTAAATAGTGTGATACTGTTACGGTCTCTAGATGAGGGTGAATTTTATCAAATTTTAGGCGAGCTATATCGGCCAAAACAGGGTTTGGCGTGACGATGAGAACTTCATTTGTTCCGGCCAAACTGTGACTCAAAGCAGAATTACAGTTTTCGCTATTGTTATAAAGTAAAATATTAATCATTAAGGTATTTTCTACTAGAATTAATGCCCGATATTGATTAAATACTACATAAAAAAGTATCAACGAACAAACGGAATATCCATGAAAGAAAGTCGCTTATACAGTTTCATTAATTCAAAAAAAGGTTTTACTCTTCACTTTCTAGAGGGATCGAAACTGATGGAAGAAATTGGTGAGATTCACAATATTGGAGTTAATGCGAAGCCGTATTACGCCAAGACAATTTTAACAACGCAACAGATGATTACTTTTTTAAAGTCTGGGGAGAGCCTAGGTGTCTATATTGACTCTGATGAGCCTTATTTTCGGTTTAAAATTGAGACAAATTTTACGGGGTCAATGAGAACTCTTCTCCTTCCAGAAGAATTTGAACAATTTCCAAATGAAATTTCTGGTGCGGCAAGAATCACAAAAATCTTCACTGACTCAAGATCCTATACTTCGAACATAGAGCTAGTAAAAGAGAAGCCCGACGAGATTATCAATAAGATTTTAAAAGAGTCTTATCAAACAAATAGCCAGGTCATTACAAGTACAAACCTTGATCAAAGTGTCATGATTACAAAACTCCCAAGAGTTGATATCAAAAGAGTTATTGAAGATGACGATGACATACCGATGAAAGAATTTATCTTGCAGCACAATTCTTTTATAACTGAATTGTTTGATAAAGGGTTAAGAGAGATTCAAGACATCGTAGAGTTTGTTGAGCAATATGACTTTGACTATCTTCATAGCAAAGAAGTTAAGTTTGAGTGCCCATGTTCAGAAGAGAGAATGGCGACAAACCTTCGCAACCTCTCAGGCAATGACCTAGACGATCTATTTTCAGAGGAAGAGAAAATAGAAACGAGATGTGACTACTGCAATACCACTTATACTTTCACAAAAGATTCGCTCAGTTTGAAATCATAGACTAGGAAACGTCATTTTAAATGATGTTCCACGCTTTGGCCCTTCATCAGTTGAAGTACTAACTTCAATATTTGCATTCATAAGCTCTAAGAAGTACTTCATTATAGGAAGGCCATAACCTGTTCCTTGCTCTCCAGTTGTACCAATTCGACTCGTTGGTTTATCAAATCTAAAAAGATTTTCTAAAATTTTATCAGGAATACCCATTCCTTTATCTGAGATCTCAACAATAACATCACTTTCATCTTGATAGGCTTTCACTGTAATAATATCTCCTTGCTTAGAGAACTTAACAGCATTGGAAAAAATATTAGCAAAAACCTGGGAACAAAGTGTTTCTATATTTCCATAGACCTTAGCACTATGGGTGAGGTCTATATTCACTTTTAAATCGACCCCTTTCTCCGCAGCAAAATCTCCGGACTCTTCCACAAACTGAGTAATAGCTTTTGATATTGGAATCTCGCTCATTGGTATAGAGATGACACCATCATCGATGGCCTTGAAACTTCTCAAGTTTTCTAAAATACTCGTTACTTTCCTTAAAGACTTTTCCATTTTTTCAAAATTCACCATGTCCTGATCACTTGATTTTCTTTTCATCAGTTCAAGTCTCATCTTTAAAGCGGAGATGGGGTTTGTAATATCGTGCAAGACGACTCTGAAAAGATTATCAATCAGATCTTTGGAAGCACTTAGTTTCTTGTTGGAACGCTCAAAAGCTGCTGTGTAGCTGATATAATAGAGAGCCGTTATGAGAGTGTAGTTGAAGAGGTTTGAGAGCCTTTCGAAATACATGTCTTCTTCATTTATAACCACAGTTTCTTTAAAGCCTAAATTATGGAGAAGGACATAAAGACCATAAGTGGAAAACGTTATCAACGAGCCAACAACAGCACCCTTTTTGCCAAAGAAAGCTCCGTAGAAAAGAGGTAAAACAGCGAGCCAGAAAGTTCCTGGAGCAGAAATTCCTCCGGCTACATATATAAGATAAATTAAATCTATTGTTCCAGGAATGAGAACTAAAATGGCCGCTTTTTGATATTCTTTTTTAAAAGCAAAATAAATCGCCAACAGATTAAGACCCATGCATGTGAGGATCACATAATTTGCAAAAGGTAGATCGTAGCGAGTATTAAAGCGATAGAGATAAAAAGATTGAATTCCAACTGTCACAAAATTCATCGCAAAGACGATGGTCCACTTTCGTTGGTCTTCTAGAGTTAAAGATTTAAAACTCGCGGGTAGCATTTTAGATAAGAACTTCAGCATAGACTTAAGTGTACTTGATAACTCTGATATCGTTCAATAGATCGGCAATAAATGTATTAAATATTCTTAAGTATCATGCAGGTCCCCTCTATACCTATAATCAAAACTTAAAAATATTTATTGTTGGAGAGCTCATGACAAGTGAATCAGTTTACTTTACAGAAGACATGCACGGTTTTGTTGGCACTACTGACCAATCTTTCGATGCAACAGCTAAAAGCTTTACTTCCCTGGCAGCTGAAGGGGAAACAAAGAGCCAGAGTTTAAAGTTTAGACTCACTATAAATATCCCAAACATAGATGACTTTATAAACGATAAAGATTTAACAGCTGAAGCCAACGGCTACATTGACTCACCTCTTTTTGGTGGTCGATGCGAGGTTATCAATGGAATTTTCAACCTCTTTGTTCCCTCATCTAGCTCGCGAGACTTTGATGCTATTAAGGAGATGCACTACACTTTAAAATTTAAAGATCAAAAAAATGAAGTCCATACCTTCTACGGCTTTAAAAATGTCCACAAACAAGATCCCATTCAAATGTGGAAAGATACAACAACTCTTTACACACAAATTTATAAAGGCGAACAACGTGAAGATCCCCTTTATGCTGGTGTACTCAGATTAAATCTCAAAGACTTTACAAAACAGATGATGACTTTAAATTCTAACTCACCTTCAGTTCTAGTGAGAGCACATAGTATTTATAAATTCATGAACGTTTTTGCTGAGAATCTCTGGGAGTCTTATACCCCAGAGCTCTTTAATCCGGAAAAACATGAATGGGACGAGCATATATTCCCAGTCCATACTAGTAGAGGGGTTTCAAATGCTGAGGTGACCCACTACCATGTCGATACAGAAGATGGTCTAACCATTCAGGTCGATAGATTTAAAAGTAAGGACTGCAAAGACGTCGTGGTTCTTCTTCATGGACTTTCGACTGCAACTGATATGTTTATAATGCCAGAGCACTATAATCTTGTTCAATACCTAAATAATAGCAACTACACAGATATTTTTTCAATAGACTGGCGAGGTAGCGGACGACACAAATATAATTATATCCCCAATAAATATACCTATGATCATATCGTTCAGTACGACCTTCCTGCAGCTTTTGCAAAGATTCGGTCAGTGGTTCCAGAGGACACTAATATACATGTTATTGCCCATTGTATCGGCTCTATTGCCATGAGCGCTGCTTTATCGGCACAAAAAGTCACTGGAATAAAAAGCTTTATCAGCAATAGCGTCTCCTTTACACCTCAAGTCCCCGCGATTGCAAAATTAAAAATTAAGATAGCTCCTTTTTTTCTAGATAATATCTTTCGATACCCCTATCTTTCACCTCAAATTCCTTACATGCCTGGCCATTCATTTGCGAAATGGCTCTCTATCTTCCAAAGTCTAATAAGAAGAGAATGCAAAGAGCCCGCATGCCATATGACAAGCTTCATGTGGGGTTGGGGCTTTCCGGCTGCTTACGAGCACAAAAATCTTCATCCTCTTACCCACAAAAGGATCAAAGATCTTTTTGGAGCGACGACGACCTATTACTACAGACATATTAGTAAGATGATTAAGAATAAAGAAAGTATTCCGTTTCAAAGAAAAAATGATTTCAAAGATCTTCCAAAGAGCTATCTACAAAACTTGAAGGATGTAACATTGCCTCCCACACTTTTTATATCAGGAAATAAGAATAAAATTTTTCCAGAATCCAATAAGCTAACGTTTGAGCAGATATCGAAAATCTCCCCTCAGCAAGAAATTTCCTTCAAAGAGATTGATGGTTATGGTCATCAAGATATTTTTATTGGAGAGAAAGCATCTGAAGATGTCTTCCCAACTTTTATTGAATTTTTAAATAGGAATAGAGAGTAGTATGCAAAAAGATTTTCATTTTACAACAACTTATGTTCTTGCAAGACTTGCTGGATTTGAAAAAAATGAATCAGAGATCATCGCTTCGAGTTCACAATTTATTGATGATGCCACAGACTCAGGAAGACTTCTCTTCGACAACTATGCCGGTTATGAATTTTTCGCTTCTGCTCACAAAATGCTCGATTATAGAAATTTTGAACAGCTTCAAAATCACTATAGTTGGATTCCCTTTCACTTTTTACCTGGCAATATAAGTGATGACCCACTCTTTGAAGGTGAAGATTCATTTGTAAAAAGACTTATTTGCCAACCCAATAGTGATGTTGCCAAGCTTATGCTTAAGAAGGTCTTTGCTAAAAAAAATAAGCCCTACAATCTTTATCAGCTGGGCATTACAATGCATGTTTACGCCGATACTTGGGCCCATCAGAAATTTTGTGGGATCTCACATAGGGTTAACGAGGTTGAAAAGATTCTTGATTTTGATGATGGAACCACACACACCACTCACACAATGAGAATTAAAGCTTACTTTAAAAAAAGATGGTGGGAGAAAATTTTCTCCTTTCTCCTGACAGAATATTCTCCACTGGGACACGGACCCGCTTTAAGCATGCCAGATAAACCTTTTTTAAAGTGGCAGTATATAAACTATGCCGGAAAAGTAGTTAGAAGAGATAATACTAAAATTTTTATGGAAGCAGCTGATCATCTCTATTCAGCTCTTAGAAGCTACAGAGAGAATGAAGACGCACTGGTGATGCATTCAATACCTGAAGAAGATAGAAAAAAAATAGAGGACTTATTTCTTGGAATCACAAACGACGATCAACATGTTCGCTGTACAGCCTGGATAGATGAGATTCGAAATGGTCTCTTTAGCTTTGGAGCAGAAGAGATAGACTATCGAGGCGAAGGGGTGATGGGCTGGAAAAACCAACTCAAATTTCAACTTCCCGATAAACTCAATGGTATTTCCGAAAATATTAAATTCACAAAATGTTTTTTAGATTCTCCTTGGAAACTTTTTCACGACGCAATCATGGATCATAGAAGAACGGTTCTCTATGAAGTCCTCCCAAGTTTTAATCTAACAGTCGTTTAAGGAACTATATGAAAGAGATAATGTTTGATTATATTGTTATTGGTTCAGGCTTTGGCGGCTCTGTCATGACTCATCGACTTGTCGAAAAAGGCTATAAAACATGTCTTTTGGAAAGGGGGTCTGAGTATCCAATGCAGTCATTTCCTAGGCGTATCCACGAAATCAAAGAAAAACTTTTTTGGGAACCTAAAGATCAAAAGTTTGGTTTTATGGAAATAAGAGATGACGCCAGCAGCGATTACTTATCCGTCACGGGATCTGGCCTTGGAGGAGGATCCCTTATATACGCGAATGTTTTATTGCGCTTAGAAGAAGAGTATTTCTCTAACTGGCCTTTTCAATTAAACGCAAAAACCTTTGAGCCATTTTATAAGACTGTACTGGAAATGATGGAAGCATCTCCCTACCCCCTTGAAACAGATCCAGACTACCGAGACACTCCTAAGGCGAGAATTTATCGAGAGACCGCCACTCAGATGGAGATGACAGAGGATATGCTTGAGAAACCTGAAGTCATTGCCCCCGACTTGGCGATAAACTTTAAAGGCTCCTTTCCAGGAGAGCAAACAAAAAATAAACACGGAGCTATTCAATCAAAGTGTAATAAGTGTGGTGAATGCGATATCGGCTGTAATATACACGCCAAGAATACTCTGGACTTGAACTATCTTTTTCTTGCTAGAAAAAATGGAGCTGATATTAGAACCAATGCTGAGGTTACAGATATTATTGATGAAGGAGATATGTTTAGAGTTCGCTACATAAATCCTAGAACCAAAAAAATGACAACAATAGCTGCTAAAAAAGTTGTTGTTAGCGCAGGGGCCATAGGAAGCACAAGACTTCTCATGAAACAAGTCAAAAATGGAAATCTTAACCGCTTAAGTTCTCATCTAGGAAAAGGTTTGTGCGGAAATGGTGATTTTCTGGCCTACAGTAACTTCACTGATAAAACTTTTGACCCAACCAAGGGACCAGTTATAACAACCGCAATCAAATACAAGATGACACCATACCCTGATGGCTACAAACATGTGATGTATCTTGAGGATGCTGGAGCTCCAGCCGGACTCGCTTGGTATCTAGCTGGAAAGCTTCCTCAAGCAAGTTCTATTTGGAATGAAATTAAGTTTCTTCATTTTACTTTTATTCGTTTTCTCAAACGAGTCCTTGGAATTTCTCAATTTAAGTCCGAAGTAAACCTTGGTCATGAGTTTTCCAATGCATTAGATAGTGATCAGTTTGTCCGCAATATGTTCGTCCACCTTGCCATGGGAAGAGATAGAAATACAGGAAAAATGGTAGAAGAAGAAGGTGAATTTAAAGTCCGCTGGAATCTTCACGACTCAGAACTTCATTTCAAAAGAGTTGAAAAAGAACTTCGTCGCTATACAAAAAAATGGAATGGAATTTTTATGCCCAACCCCTTTATGGCCGTTGATAAGATTTTTGCTGTTCATCCTCTTGGTGGTTGTATTATGGGTGAGGACCCCAAGACTTCTGTGGTCAACGAGAAAGGACAAGCCTACGGGCATGAGGGTCTCTATATTATTGATGGTAGTATTATTCCAAGCTCACTTGGTCCCAATCCCTCACTCACCATCGCGGCAAATGCGGAGAGAATAGCAAGCTATATACCCAAGAAGGTTAGTTGAATGCAATTTCTCGCAGGCGCTGAATAATTTCAATATTTTTAAATGAATCTGACTGAAGTGAGTTGAGATTTATATATTCCAAAGCCTCTTTTGCGGAGTTCTGAGTGATGCTCCTTTTATTTAGCTCAATGTATTCATTCGTTTTTTCTATTTGATTGACTCGAATCATTTCCACTAGTTTATTGGACGCAAAAGCACTAGAAAAGGCTGAAGAAAGTAGGAATAGTTGAATGGCTAACTTCATGACAGTACTCCCTAAAGTGTAAAAGCTTTATACAGTTATTTCCCAATTGGGGCCGTTAAACTAAGCTTTATACCTCTCTAGAAGCAATCTTCGTGCCAATAAACAAAAAGCCCCATTGATTCCAATGGGGCATTTTAACCTTTTTGTGTTGTTGAAACCTGTCTCTCACGAAGTGGTTCTCTTTCCATTTAAGAAAGATACTAATCTTATCGGACAATCGTTCTAAAACTTAAATTATTTCCTAATCAAAAGGGTTGATGATGGCAAGTTCAAGCCCCTGCTGTTTCGAGCCGCTAAAGACTCTTGTCAAAATTTCACTCTGATTGTAAATACCACAAAAGTTTTCTGCTCTTGCTCCAGAGGCCATAACTGTACTTATAAGCTTAGACTTTTTCTGGTTTAGATAACGCCCACTTTTTTCAAATTCTTTCCACTGATTACCACGTTTTGGAAAGTCTAAACCTTGAGAGCTTGCGCTGGTTAAAAGGATGAGCATGTTTTTACTCTCTTTTGCGAGATCCAAAAAATAGTCTACCGTTTTCTCGAGTTCACTCAAACTTGTTTTATACTTAGAATAATTTCTACTTTTTAAATCATTCTGGTACTTAAAGTCTCTCACCACAAATAAATATCGATCAGACTTTCGAGAAAATTGACTAAAAACTGACTTAATATTTTGGGACAGGTTTGAGTAACACTCTCCTGTGAGACAACTTCTATCATAGTAAGTTGTATCTTTATCAAAAATAGATTTTTCGTTTACGTGGAAAAAGGAATTAGACTTGCTCGGAGCTTTTGCCATTTTCCAAAGAGTAAGATCCTCTAAGAAATTTTTACCATCTTCTCCACACTCTTTTGCTGCCTCTAGGCTCTGATCTTTACCTGCCCCATTTTCGAAAGCACCGACTTTATAACTATTTTTAGAAATAAGACTCCAAATGGGTGTCTTCTGATAGTCTTCACAAGTATTTTTAATATTTTTTTCTCCCGTCAACTGTCCTATAAAACTAGAGCTCGAAGAAGGACGAATATCGTAAAGGTTATACTCCCAAGCTTTACCCAAACAGAGAAACTTTTCAAAAGATAAAGTTTCAGCTTTAGCGTTTGAATCAAATTTTAGGGTTGCGAGATGCTCCTCTTCAAAACCCGCAACTTGTATCCACACAATTTTTGTTGGGATTTGACCAAATTGGTGCTTTTGAAGGTTAAGGCTAGTGACTTGAGCACAACCAAAGAGAGTAAATATTAGGAAGTATAATTTAAATTTCATTTTGACTCTTCTCCAACACAAGTTTGAGCTTTACTTGATTAATAATCTGATTTTTCATGAGCACGAAGATAAACAGCCCGATAAGTGAGTAGGCCAAGAAATTATTTTTAAGTAGTATAGCGAACAGCAGAAAACCATAAAGCCCTTTGATCTGCTGGCGAAAAACGTAATTGTATTCATCTTTCATCATGAAAAAATATATTGTTAATATTAACTCAATACCAACAAAAAGATAAAGTGCTCTCTCATCTTTTAGATAAAAGCCCACAAGCGCACCAATCAAAGGTAACCTGAGCAAAGTTCTCATCTTTTTACCTGTGGCCAAACCCATTTTTACCATAACGCCTATTGTGATCGAACTAAGAGATAGCAAACCAAAGCAAGTCATCAAAATGACGGCCCAATTGAGGTCAACTCCTAGCTCAAAAAAGCGCGCAGTCATCGCAACGAACACAAGATCGAGCCCAAAAAGAAAAATTAAAATTAAAATATTGGCTTCGGTGATAGGAATGTTTTTAACTTGTTGCACCATCCTGAAGTTTAGTCCGGCAAGCAAAGTGAAAAAGCTAAAAAATATTAAAATGTCTAGAATTGCAATCATGACTTAAACTATAAATTATTGTATATTGATAGGGTATAAAAAACTAAGAATGTGTGGATTTAGTGTCGCAGCCAGTCAATTCTGTCTCGGTACGTTTTGGAGGAAAAATGGATGTTACTACAGCAACAAGAGAAGTCTTGTGGCAAATCCCAACGAGCTTTAAAGTTGCGATGTATCTTTTTATGTTTATTGCGATTGGAATTTTTATCAAGGGCGCCCTAGATAAATACAAATTTGTGACGCAAGGTCGCGGATACAAATCACTTCTTCCGCAGAAGCTCAACTTCAAAAGGATGCTTGAAACTATTTTATTTACGGGAAAAGTTACTCGTGATGGAAAAGTCGGAATCTTTCATAGTCTTATTTATTATGGTTTTGTGATCCTTCTTATTGCAACAGAGCTTGTTGCAATTCACGCGGATACCCCTTTAAAACTTTATACAGGAACAACCTATATTGTTGTATCTTTCTTAGCTGACTGGGCCGGAATCGCAATTCTGATCGGTTTAGCAATGGCTTATAAAAGACGTTACATCGACAAGCCAGATTATTTAAGTGCAACGAATCCAAATAATGAAAAGTTCATGTATGCCATGATTTTTGCTCTTGTCATTTTAGGGTACGCTCTTGAAGCGATGAGATTAGTTGCAGCAGGCATGCCAAGTGGAGAGGCCATGTGGTCTCCGGTTGGTTGGTTTGTAGCCTCAATCCTAAAAATGGCGAATCCACAAAGTGAAGGTTTGATTCTTACCTATCAAGTCGTGTGGATGGTTCACATGATCAACACAATGGCTTTCTTAGCTTGTATTTCACATACCAAATTCTTCCATATGGTTGCGGCTCCTCTCAACGCTTTATTCACACCAGCGCGTCGCGGGGGTGTCTTGAACATAATGGATTTTGAAGATGAGACTGCTGAAACATTTGGACTTGGGAAGTCGAGTGAACTTACTTCCAAAGAAAGAATGGATGCGATCTCATGTGTTGAATGTGGAAGATGTACAAACGTTTGTCCTGCCAACTTAGCTGGTCGACCGCTTGATCCGAAAACAATTATTACAAAAATGCGTGATGTAATGGTGGCAGGTGACAAAGGCGAAGTTGATTTCTGGGAGAACCCTCTTTACTCTGCAGTAGAACTTGATTCATGTACGACATGTGGTGCCTGTATGGAAGAGTGCCCAATGAATATTGAACACGTTCAACAGATTATGGGACTTAAAAGATATAAAGCACTTACTCTTGGTGAAATTCCACCGGAGGCTGCAACTGCAGTTAACAATATTAAAATTAATGGAAACCCATGGGGTGTCTCTCAAGATGATAGGTTCCAATGGGCTGATGGAATGGATGTTCCTCTCATTGAAGCTGGTAAAAAGGTCGACTACCTCTACTATGTTGGTTGTGCCGGATCTTACGATGCTTCAAACCAAAAAGTCGTTAAAGACACTGTCGAACTTCTTAAAAAAGCCGGTGTTGACTTTGCCGTTATGGGTAAAACAGAAAAGTGTAACGGTGACCCTATTCGAAGGTTTGGTGATGAGTATTCTTTCTTTGAAGTTGCCATCGAGAATATTGCAAATATGAATCAATATGATTTCGGAAAGGTAGTCACTCACTGCCCACATTGTCTTCACACAATTGGCAAAGAGTACGCAAAATTTGATGATGGTGATTTTGAAACAATCCACCACACAGAGTTACTAGCCGATCTTGTCTCTAACGGGAAATTAAAACCTAAAATAGAAGTAAGAGAAGATTTAACTTTCCATGACCCTTGTTACCTTGGAAGACATCATGGTGAGTATAACGCACCTAGAGAGATTCTAAAATCAATTCCGGGTATTGCTCTTAAAGAGATGGAAAAGAATAAAGACAAAGCCCTATGCTGTGGAATGGGTGGAGGAAATATGTGGTACGAAGTTCATGAGGGAACTGAGCTCGTTGAAGGAAGACTTCACCATGTTAACTCCACAAAAGTTGAGAAACTTGCTACATCATGTTCTTTTTGTATGATAAACTTTAACTCAGGTAAAGGTAATAAAACAGGAACTGAAAATCTACAAGTTGAAGATGTTGCATCAATTCTTAGAAAATCTATTGAATAAGAGTTTTATAGCCGGGGCGTTTATCGTCCTGGCATTTTCCCAATCCCTTGCCGCTCAAACAAAACCTAAGGTTATTCAAAAAAAACTACCAGGCTTATACTCTACTATGGAGTCACTTCTTGAGATTGAAGAAAAACTCTATGCTGAAAAAAAAGAAAAGCTTAAAAGTAGTTATTCAAATCTTTTGGATGTCAAAGATATAAACCAGCTCACGCTTGATCCAGACTTTATTAATCATATTCTTTTCTATTCCCCTTCTAAATATGCCTCGTTAGGTTCAAAGGACAAATGCTCTTTTTATGACCTTATTTTAGCCAATCACATAAAAGACTCAGATGGACCAATCACTCATCTCATTGTGAATTACAAAGATAGAAAAGAAGAAGAAAAAACAGCTCTTGTCTCTAGGGCCATCTTTTTAGACAAAGTCGCTTTTGTTCAATGTCCGGAATCAAAAAAATTCTCACTTTACTTTTCAGTACAAAATGCAAAGAAAACCCTCAGCACAATTTTCTTAAAGACACCTTCAACAAATGACGAATGCCTCAGTATTCACAAAGAGTTTACAACCGACTACAAAACACCTCATCTTTGTATGATCTACGAAGAGGTTGAGTCCATTAGACCTTTAGAAGTAAAAATTAACTCAACCCCGAGGTCTGACTATAGAAAACTAACACAATTAAAAAGAGACTTGAGACAGGCACAAGCATACAAAAAAAGCTTAAATGCAAATTCTTATGACTATCTAAAAAATCTCTGTGAGAACATAGAAAAGCCCAAACTTTTTTGTGACGACTTTTTTAACACAAGTTATTTTAAAAAAGTTTCAGAGAAGCTAAAACCAGCAGTGACAATTTATCCGTTTTGCCAGGAACTTCTAAAAAAAGTAAAACTCACTGATAGGGATATCAAAAACTGTGCTCGCACATTATCAAACGAGGACAAGAGATGTCAGTACCTCAATAAATATTCTCAAAGTCTTACACCAAAGCCTACTTGCCCCAATATATCTAAAGCTTTAAATTTTTCAAGACTTCAATCAAACTTTAACGACTGTCCTTCAAAGGTTGGTAATCTCTCTCTTGTCAATATCTCAAGAATCGCCGCTCATTTTGACAAGGAAAAACCAACTCTTGGCTCCGACTGTCAAACAAACTCGGCTTATCAGTTTCTAAAAATGAATATGGAAACAAATGATGCAAAGTTTTGGGGAAACAAGGTTTGTTATAGAGATAAAATAAATGCTGTTGATGTTTGTGAGCCCGTTCTTTTTGGAGATTATGAAAAAAGCGAACAATCTCTTAGCTTTGTCATCTCCAAAATAATGAGAAGAACTCGAGGGCTCTCGGCAAATCAAACCTGTAAAGCGGTAGAGGAATCCGCATATAAGCCAACTCTTTTAGAGTATAAGTCCGGTTGTTGGATTATTTTAAACTCTGACCAGTGTTATGTTACTGACTGTCGTTTTAAAATCATAAAAGATGAGGTGGCCATAAATCATATCTCTGTTAGACAGGGCGTAACCTTCCCTTACTTTGCTGATAAATACACGGCTCAAAACCTAGCTCAAGAAAAATTCTTAAGAGACTTCTATCAAAAGAAAACTAAAAAGATTTTTAATATTACTTTCCTCCAACAATTATTCAAAGAAAAGCCTGATGCAATTATTCATGGTGTTGGGTGCCGAGCCGACCTTCTTCCTAGTTTCTTCCAAAAAAGAACACTGAATGAATGTAATCCTCTTCCTTTTATCATCGATGGATACTTTGAGGAAAAGGGAATTTTGTCTGTTGTTTTAAGAACAGCTTACGATGATTTAAATGCTCCAAGAATTGTCCCTTGGAGTTATATCTTTAGCTCTGTTAAAGCCTACCAAGCTTTTAGCTCGATTAACCTGTGGGGGTTGTATGCCCTTTATTAAAATCCTTCTTCTTACTTTGCCACTTATTGCTTTTTCTAAGCTTCCTGAAATGCAAACGAAACAGGCGCTTAACAATATTCGCTTTCTTTCAAAAGATGGAAAATTTACTTATTTCCAACAAAACGGAAAGCTCTTCTTGTCCACTAATTACTCTAGCAGTACTCTTAAAGAGGACGAGGACTCGACATCATACTTAATTTTCGGTAGTCCATCGAGAAAGACCTTAATCGTTGAACAAGAAAAAGAATTCCACAGGAATTTGAGTGCTATTAAGTCAACCACTCTTTACTCCCTCGACTATGGAAAGGATAAGCTTGAGAAAATTAGCGATGGTGCTTTCTTATCCCTCAACTTAGAAGACACATGGATAAATTACTATGACTCTAAGACTCAAGAAATAAAGGCAAAAAGTTTAAAGACAGATCAGGCAGTCGTTACAGTAAAATTGAAAAATCAAATTAATCCTTTCTTTCGCCCACAAGCTTTGATGGCAACCAAGGATACACTTTTTTATACTGATATTAACTCCAAAGGGTCAATGGCCCTTATTATGTATTCTATTTTTGATAAGACTTTTACGACCGTTTACAAAAGTCGATTTAACGGGATGAACCTAAAATTCTGCATCCAAGGTGATAATATTTATTTGGGTGAATTTAGTTTCGCCGAAGCTGATCATGGAAGCTCAATCTTCAAGATTCCTCTCTACAACAACAAAGACTTTAATACCATAACACAAATCTATTCAAGTCAATTAAACGACATCGGAAATATTGTCTGCTCTGAAAAGAACATCTATTTTGTAAAAACACTTGATGAAAATAAATCACTTAATACAAAAAAAACTGAAGTTGCTAAAATTGATTTAAAAGAAAATAAGTTAACAATTTTAACTGATCTGAGATATGTAACTAATATTATCAATATGGATGGGACGATATTAATCCCTTTCAGAGATAAGTATTTTGTTGCAGAAGGAAAGAGTCGACTCAATGACGATAAACTTATTAAAGATGATTAGCCTTTTAGCATTGTTGATCACAACCACACTTTTTGCTCAAGACATATCTGGCTTGAGTATCGTCTCTAAATCCGTTCCCTACGAGATCGAACTTCTAATAGAACACTTGAAAGCATCTCCTCTTTCAAAAGATGAAAAACAAAACCTCATCGCTCGCCTTGATTTAATAAATTCAGACCTTAAGGGACTAGACTCAAAAGAGCTGATGTTCCTTCTAAAGTCTGAAACTTATAGAAGTATTTTAACAAATCAATATCTACAAGACACAGCAAAGCTTCAAGTTAATCAGACAATCATCAAGTCGATCAATAAAAAACTAGAAAAGAATAAGGTGATCTATGCGAGCTTTTCTAACTGGATTATAGAAACCATACTGAATGACCTATCCCCCTTTATGGCGGATAACTTTTTAACTCGCTATCAAAGTGTCGACAGAAGTAACCCTAAAGACCTTTTGCGAGCAAAAAGAGTTGAGAGAGTTTTAAAATATATCTCCCCTATGCTTAGCGCTTTTTTAAGCATGAGTCCCGAGGAATTCAATAGTCTTACCAAAAAGATTGCCCTCGATACAATCGAGAGACTTACCAAAAAGTCTTTTTACTTCAAGGAGTTTGCTAGAAAGAGCGACTCGGGAAGTGATCAGCTTTTTATTATTCCTGAAATTTCTCTTACCCCTGAAGCTAGTCAGCCTATAAAAGAAGATTCAATGGAAGAGGACTCAGCGAGTCAAAAGGCTAAGGCGCAAGAAACAGTAGAAGATCTAGGCGAGTCCGACATGAGTTCAGCTTCCAAAGCTATCGATGTCATTGCACCAGAAAATGCCGAGGAAACAGAGCAATAACGCAATTCAAAAACTTAACATTCAGACTTAATTTTGATACCTATAACTGTTATTTTAGTTATTTAAGGAATCAATATGGCATTGTCGAAAAAGCCCTACAAAGGTTGTCGTGACTTTTACCCCATTCAGATGCGAGTGAGGGATTATCTTTTTGAAAACATGAGAAATATTGCTCATAGTTTTGCCTATGAAGCCTATGATGGCCCCCTCTTAGAAGAAGTTGATCTGTACTTGGCCAAATCTGGAGAAGAATTAATAAACGAGCAAATTTATTCATTCACTGATCGCGGAGATCGCAAGGTCGCCATAAGACCTGAAATGACACCGACCGTAGCAAGAATGGTTGCGGGTGTTCACAGAGAAACGAGTAAACCAATACGGTGGTACTCTCTTCCCAATCTCATGAGGTATGAAAAACCCCAAAGAGGAAGACTGAGAGAGCATTGGCAATTCAATGCTGATATCTTTGGTGCAGAAGACAAACTTGGAGAGATAGAGATTCTCTCTCTTGTTGATAATTTGATGAAAAAATTTGGTGCTAACACCTCTATGTATGGAATTCTCATCAACGACAGAACCGTTGTCGATTCAATCTTTGAAGATCTTTTAAAACTCGACAAGGACCAAACATATAAACTCTACAAAGTGATAGATAAAGCCAAAAAAGTTAAACCGGAAGCTCTGGATAAAATGATTTCAGAAATCATTACCGATCAGCAATTGATTTCGACTTTTAAAAGTTATCTTGAAATTAAAAATTTCGACGAGCTTTTTAGCTTTTTATCTCGACACGGTCTTGAAGAAGAATCTCATTCTTTCAACTCATTTGTAAAAAAAGTTAAAAACCTTCCTGTGTATGAATCACTTCAGTACGATCCAACGATTGTTAGGGGTCTTGACTATTATACAGGTGTCGTCTTTGAAGTTTTTGACAAGCATCCCGACAATAGAAGAGCGATTGCAGGTGGCGGAGCCTATGCCAACCTATTACAAATATTTAATGAAAGCCCCCTTCCAGGAATTGGCTTTGGAATGGGCGATGTTACACTTCGAGACTTCCTAGAGACTCATAAACTTCTTCCAGACCTTTCTCATGCAAAAAATGACATGCTTATTTGCTACTTCGATGAAGACTGTGAAGCTGCGGCATTTAAACTAGCGAGTGAACTTCGCCAGCTTAATCTCAATATCGAACTCAACCTAGGAACCATCAAATTTAAGAAGGTTTTCAAATTGGCAGAGTCCAAAGGGCACAAATTTGTCGCAATGATTGGCTCAAATGAGTTAGCAGATGGAGTTGTGCAAATAAAGGACCTAGCAACAAGAGACGGCGAGAATATAAAATTAACGGATATCAAAAATATACAGAAATTAATCAAAGGTTAAAATGACGGATCATAATACAACTGAAATAGATGCAAATGAACTTCCAAAAACATTCGACCCAAAAGGGATTGAAGATAAATGGTATAAAACGTGGATGGATAAGAAATCCTTTAAACCTGTGCCCAATAAACAAAAGGGTACATTCACAATGCTAATGCCTCCCCCAAATGTTACAGGGAAACTCCATATGGGACATGCACTTGATCACACTGTTCAGGATGTCATTGCAAGATTTAAAAGAATGCAGGGCTTTGAAACTCTTTGGGTTCCGGGGCAAGACCATGCAGGTATAGCGACTCAAGCTAAAGTCGAAGAGAAAATTTTTAAAGAGGAAGGAAAAACGAAACATGATCTTGGTCGTGAAGAGTTTTTAAATAGAATTTGGGAATGGAAAGAAGAATACGGTGGTCAAATCATCGAGCAAATTAAAAAGCTTGGGGATAGTTGTGACTGGGACTACTTTACGTTCACCATGGATGAAGGTCCTCACAAAGCTGTTAACAAATTCTTTGTCGATATGTTTAATGAAGGTTTAATTTATCAAGACAATTATATTATAAATTGGGATACAAAACTTCAGTCAGCCATAAGTGACGCTGAAGTTGATCACAAAGAAATTAATGGAAAATTTTATCATATCCACTATAAAGTAAAAGGAAGCAATGCCCTTCTTGAGATTGCAACGACCAGACCAGAGACTCTTTTTGGTGACACCGCCGTTGCGGTAAATCCAAACGATGATCGCTTCGAACATCTTATCGGAAAAATGGCCATCGTCCCTATTTGCAACAGAGAAGTTTTAATAGTCGCTGATGATCATGTTGACATGGAAAAAGGTACAGGCTGTCTCAAAGTGACTCCGGGTCATGACTTTAATGATTATGAAATTGGAAAGCGCCACAACTTAGAGATCATCAATATTATTAACAAAGATGGTACTCTCAATGAAAATGCCAAGGAAGTTGAAGGTCTAACATCTAAAGAAGCAAGAAAGAAAACAGTAAGCCTTTTGGAAGAGATAGGACAGCTTGTTAAAACTGAAGACCATGTTCAACAGGTCGGTCATTCTCAAAGAAGCGGAACCGTAGTTGAACCTATGGTCTCAAAGCAGTGGTTCTTAAACACACAAAAGATGGCCGAAATATCTGTTAAAGAAGTAGAAAACGAAAAAATGAAATTTTTTCCAAAGGGATGGGAGAATACATATTACTCATATCAAAAAAATCCAAGACCATGGTGTATCTCAAGACAACTATGGTGGGGACATCAAATTCCAGTCTATGAATGTACTGAGTGTCAGCATCAAATGGCTTCAGAAGCTGAGTTATCAAAATGTCCAAAGTGCGATAGCGAAAAAATTGAAAGGGATCAAGATGTACTTGATACATGGTTCTCTTCAGGATTATTCCCACTAAGCGTACTTGGTTGGCCTGATGAGAATGCCATGAAAGAGAAAGGATTTGATCGTTTCTATCCAACAAGCACACTGGTTACCGGTTTTGATATTATTTTCTTTTGGGTTGCAAGAATGATGATGATGGCCAATAAGGCGACGGGGAAGTCACCTTTTGATCATGTCTATATCCACGCCATTGTAAGGGATAAAGACGGTGTCAAGATGAGTAAATCATTAGGAAACGTTATAGATCCTCTTGATATTATCGAGCAGTATGGATGTGACTCTTTAAGGTTCACCCTGGCCGTCAGCTCTGGTTACAATAGAAATATAAATCTTGATCCTGAAAAGATTGAAGGCTATAGAAATTTTGTCAACAAAGTTTGGAATGCCTTTAGGTTCATTCATCCTCATCTAGAAAATGCAAATGACAAAGGTTTCGAAGTGATTGATCTTCATCACCACGAAAAATGGATTCTAAGTGAACTCAACGATGTGACAAAAAAAGTAACAGCATCTATGGAAGAGTATCGATTTGATGATGCCTGTAATACACTTTACTCTTTCGTGTACGATAAATTTTGTTCTTGGTTCATTGAACTATCAAAAGGAATCTTAAGCTCAGAGAACGAAGCCTTAAGAGCACAAAGGGCCAATGTTTTTAAGTATTGCTTTAAACATATTATGAAGCTTCTTCACCCTATTACTCCTTTTATTTCAGAAGAGATATGGAGTCATCTTAAAGCTGTTGATGAGAGTTTACTTATTAGTCAAAAGTATCCTGAATACAATCCTGAATTTTCATTCAGTGAAGACGTTAATAATATGGATAAATTTATCGAAGTCATCACAAATATTAGAAACCTTAGAAATTCAGTTAACATCAAGCCTAAAGAAGAAATTGATGTTCGTTTCTTCACAGATGATGAAGCCCTTGCGAGATATTTCTATAAAAGTCGAGGTTACTTTAAAGAACTCGCTCGTGTTCGCTCGGGAAAAATCAAAGATAAAACAGTTGAAAGACCAGAGAAGTCGATTATGAAGGCGAGTACACACACTGAAGTCTTTATCCCTCTTGAAGGAGTCGTTGATATTGATAGCTACATAGACAAATTAAACAACGACCTTTTAAAAGCTGAAAAAGAGTTTGAAAAAGTTGGAAAGAAACTTAAAAACCCCAAGTTTATAGAAAATGCCCCAGACGAAGTTGTTGCTGAGGTTAAAGAGAAAGCTTCAGGTTTTGAAGAACAAGTGAAGTCTATTCAAAACAGTTTAACTTTATTTGGCGGCTAATGAGGTACTTCTTTCTTTTTTTTCTGTTTGCCTCTTGTAGCTCCCTCAGTCGAAAAGAGTGCAAAGAAGCAAATTGGTTTATCAAAGGTCTTGCTGATGCTCAAAATGGCATTCGTAAGCCAAAAACGAAAGAGTATCGTGATGCCTGTTATTCTCAAAATGTTAAAATAAGAAGTTTCGACTATCTCAAAGGTTTTGAAGAGGGTCTAAAAACATATTGCTCAGACGAAAATGCTAAAATGCTAGGCTCCTCTGGAAAAGAGCCGCACAAAGCCTGCGAAGAAATAAGTACCACCTTCGAGAGTACATATAAAAAAGCATTGAGAGATTATCTTAAAAGAAAAGCCAAGAATGACCTGCTGAAGCGCTATGGAAAAAAATGTATCACATCAATTAAATGCACCGATGGTAAAAGATGCCAATACAAACAAGACGTCACAAGTTTTTCTGATGTTGTAAGAGTAAAAGTTTGTGATTTAAAAAAATAAATAAAAGAGGAAATATGAAACACCTACTCCTTATCTCATTTCTAGTTTTTGGTATTGCTAGTTGCAGCAGCCTATCAAAAGAAGAATGTCAGACAACCAATTGGCTTGAAAGAGGCAAAAGTGATGCCCTGAGAGGAAAAGTCACCCCCCAAGATTCAAAGTATCAAAAAGATTGCTCGGAGCATGGAATTACCATGGAAAGAGAAAAATATCTTAGTGGCTATGACGAAGGACTAAAACTTTATTGTACTTACCAAAATGGTTATAAACTAGGTTTAGACTCTGGTACGGAACACTTGTACTGCAACCAAAAAAGTATTGAGTTTCAAAAAGGCAATAAACTAGGCATTGAAGTCTTTGAGCAAAACAAAAGAAAAGCTGAAGCTATAAAAAATCTTAAAAAAGAACTCATTACTTTAAATGGCTCTATGGAGTGTCCCCTCAGTCAAATTTGTGAAAGAGAAACAAGATGTGATTTTAACAGATGTGTTCATAACGGAAGGCAATGTACTTTTAATAACGACTGCAAAGAAATTGGGCAGTGTATACCAGTCAGTGGTTATACCCGTTTCGGCCAACTGGCGACAGTGAACGTCTGTAGATTTATCAGAAATTACTAAAAAAAAGCCCGGAAATTAATCCGGGCTCTATCAAATTCTAAATTGGCTTTTATTTATTTTTCAGAAAGAATTAATTCTTCTCCAGAATACATTACTCTTCTAAGAGCATTGTAAGCTCTTCTCTGTTGTCTTCTAGAAAGTCTTCTCTGTCTTATTGGTGTGAAGTGCTCTACGTTTGAAGCTAGTTCAATTGTTTTGCTGTCTCCCGCAAATACATTTCCAAGGTTTGCGAAAGCCGCAATTCCAGTCTCTTTTGCTTCATCTGAAGTAAAGACTCCAGCAGTAAGTCTCACTTTTCCTAACTCAAAGCTTGGAAAAATACCGGCATTTCCAATTGAGTCTCCTAAACCGTCAAGCTGCTTAATAGCGATTGCAAAACCAACTAACGTTGTATCTTCTTTTTGAGCAACATAAACTTTTGCATTTATTCCTTCTATTTTAATAGTGATAATTCCAGCACCATTTGTATCGACAGGAATCGGCTGTCCATTGGGAAGAGTTCCAAGCTCTCTAGGTAGCTTTAAAGCTGAAGTTAGATTGAGGTCAACGGCAATCCTATTTTGTCCATTTAATCGATAAAGTCTTAAAGCACCAATATCTTTTGGAAGTGGAAGTGAAATAAATGGTAGCTCTGTTGAACCAATATCTAAAACAAAGTCTGTTGAAAGATATTGTGAAGTTCCGTCATCTAAAGTTTCAACTCCGATGTCGGTAACAAGTTTAGTTCCACTCTTTCCACAACTTGCTAAACTTAAACTTAAAGCAAGAATGCTGATTAAAGTAATTATTCTACGCATATTAATCTCCTTGTCATAATGACTGATGAAATAGTTTTATAGCATTGTATTCTGATAGGTGCCAGGTTTGTAGTGGAGATATATTGCCCCGACAGAGTCGTAACGCAGCGAAAAGCACTTAGAATTACTGCAGGAAATTTATTGCGCTCAGAGTTATAAACGAGAAAAAGAGTCCATAGCCCACAAGGGATGTACATAAATCAATTTCTAATTTTTCTGCCATTACCATAGCACCAGCCGTTATCATCGGTGGCATCCCCGACTGCAAAATGGAAGTCTTCGCCGCAATCGATTCACCACCAGCGCTCGAGACAAAAAACCAAGTCACAACAGGGACTATTAAAAGTTTTATAAACAACCCTACCCCCATTGGATAGAGGGTGGATTTGGGGAGACGATACTTCATTTGAAATCCCACGGCGATCATAGCACAAGGTATGAGAGTACTAGCAATGGCTGCTAGATAACTTTCTAGAACATGTGGCATAGGAACACTCATAAAGATGAAGCCAAGGACGAGAGCAACAAATGGAGGGAACTTTAAAAGCCCCATAAAAACCTCTTTTGGATTTCCAACAGACTTTCCAACAAAACGAGGTAAAACAAACGCCCCTAAAATAATGTATCCAATTCCTGACCCCAATTGATCATACAATACGGCATAAGGAACCGCATCAACCCCAAGGAAGGTTTTAACCATAGGAATACCAAGGAATGCAGTGTTACCAAGAGTTGTAACAATTAATAAGGCTCCAAAAACTGATCGAGAAAATTTTAGAAGTTTGCAAACTCCGTACAAAACAGCGACGTGAAAAAGAAAAGCTCCCCAGTGAACGGCAACAGGTACAAGCATATTAGAATCAAAAATTAATTGTGGAATACTTATAACGATGATGGCCGGTAGTGAAATATTCAAAATAAACTTGTTTAAAACATCGGGAGTATTCTCAGGAAAAATACCACTTCGTTTACTTAAAGATCCAAGTCCTATTAAGCCAATAACCATAACAATATTTTCTAAAATCATTTAGTCTCTCTTTTCTTTATTTTAGCTTCAACAAATTCAATAACTTCATCAAAAAATTTACCGTAGTGGAAGTCATCTCCATCTTGGTAGTAACTATCAGCGCTAGAGCATACAACTGTATCCCCAAGAAAGTAGCGATTATCTTTATCTTTATTTGGACTTCTATTCAAATGAAAAACCTGTACACCACAATAGGAGGCTAAAGAGACAAAAGGTGAGTCTCCTGAAACAAAAACTTGAGAGTTGTAGATCAACTTTCCAAAATCAATAAGATCCCCAGCTTCGAAAATTTCAACTGTATTTTTTGATTTGATACGTTTTGAAAATTCAGTGAGAAGAAGT
This sequence comes from Halobacteriovoraceae bacterium, assembly GCA_963719505.1. GTDB lineage: Bacteria > Bdellovibrionota > Bacteriovoracia > Bacteriovoracales > Bacteriovoracaceae > CAKZJW01. Next base: position 653,467 of record CAVRCF010000001.1, on the reverse strand, counting down.
TTTTGGTCATTTATATCGAGTCCGTCACTCATAATAACAATCTTTAGTTCTTCAAAGTGCTTTATTAGATCAAGCCAGTGAGTATTTAATGCCCCCTCAACGGTCTCAATATTCAAAACAATATAAGGTTTTTCTTCGGTATCTTTAAAGAATGGATCAAATGATCGGGAGCTAACTCTTCTTAATTTAGGTTTTGCGACACCAAGCTTTGATAAAAAGTCTTGAAATCTTTCAACAAAGTGGCCTTCCTCCTTTATTTCAACTTTGTCAGTCAAAAAGAAACTATTTTTTCCTTTTGCGAAGCCGATCCTCTTTTTTGCCTTTAAGTTTCGTCCTATCATTACATCAACAAAATTTTCAGTCATGCTGATATATATATCAACTTTGGTATGTTTCAAGTTCCCTAAATTTCTATGAGCGGCAAAGATATTATTAAGGTCATCCTTCGGTATTGTTTGATAGTAAGCTTTCATGGGTAAAAAGTTTAATGCGATTAAACTTTCTGAACTGGAAATTAAATGAAAGTTTAAAACCTCAGACTCGTCAATGAGTTCATCCAATGCTCTATCGACAGCATGAAGAAAAGGAAAAACAGCTATTTTAAGTTCGAGTTCGTCAGGAACTCTAATCGCGATGTTCATTATTCTTCACCCAAAGCATCGTAAAATAGCTCGTTGCCCAAGGAGAAACGATTAGGTTGACGACAGGAATAGAGATGAGTACAAAAAAGAAAGCTCCTCCAAATCCATAGTTTAAAAAATTTGATTTTAAATCTTTAAAACACATTCCAAAGGGAATGTTGTGGCGAGACCAAGAATAGTCAACAAACCCCACGGCAAGCAGAAGTACTGTAATAATAAGACTAATCGGAGTTAAAAGGGGAATATAACCCATCGCAAATGCCAATAAAGATAAAACTAAAATAAATGATATTTTTTGAATTTCAGTAAATATCGTTTTAAAGAAAGTCGAACCAATGATGGCAAAAGATGCTGCAAATGATTCAAGCTCCTCACCTTTCATTTTTCTCTCTGTTCTTCTTGAGAGCATATCATTAAATGGACTTGCAACCACAGTTACAATAAGGACAAAGGTCCAACTAATAATGAGATACAACAAAACCGAAAGAATAATGCCAGCGATAACAGTCAAAATACTTCCTGTCGCTCCTTCACCTGTCAGTCCTTCAATCCACGCATTTCCTTGCTCCATCAAGCTTCCAAAGACCCAAGATCCCAAAAGAACATAGAGAACAATACCAATGATAATTGGAATAAGTGCAAGTATAAAGTTAATCTTATCTTGAAAAATATTTTGAACGGAAGGTTTAAAAGAAACCAGAGCATCTTTTAGCATTAAAATCCTCCAAGGATTGATAGGCCGCTATCAACATATATAACCTGACCAGTCACACCGTTTGAAAGAGAACTCGCTAGATAAACAGCTGTTCCCCCAACATCTGTTGGCGTAATATTTTTTCGCATTGGAGCGACCTCTTCGACTTGAGACAACATCTCTCTAAAGCCTGAAACCCCGGAAGCAGCAAGAGTCTTTACCGGACCAGCTGAGATGCAGTTTACTCTAATCTGTTTCTCTCCAAGTTCATTGGCCAAGTACCTTGTGCTTGCCTCAAGTGCAGCCTTTGCGACCCCCATCACGTTATAATTTGTGATAACTTTTTGTGACCCATAATAACTCATACTCATAATGGATCCACCTTCGTTCATCAAAGGGCTTAAGGAGTGTGAGAGCCCGACCAATGAGAAGGCCGAGATATCGCAGGCAAGTTTAAAGCCTTCTCTTGAAGTATTTAAAAATTTATCTTTTAAGTCTTTTCTGTCGGCAAAAGCCACGGAGTGAACAAGAATATCAAAGTCTCCCCATTTATCCTTTACCAAACCTTGAACTTTTTCGTAGTGATCATCATTTGCAACATCCATTTCAAAAGTAAAGTCAGCACCTAATTGTTCAGCTAAAGGCTCAACTCTTTTCTTAATTGCATCGTTAACATAGGAAAGCGCAATAGAGGCACCATGATTTTTTAGCTCATTGGCTATCCCCCAAGCTATGCTTCTATCGTTAGCAACTCCAAAAATTAACGCTTTTTTTCCTTTCAATATACTCATCTTTATCCTTTGATTTTTTAAATATACTATAAAAGATAATTCTAAGAGTAAAAGTTTATATTATCAGTGACTTAAGGCACTATATCTAGGCCTAATCTGCTTGATAAATTACTCTATTAGAAGTAGTTTCATTCTATCTTTTATATCGTCATCACGAGGAGAATGCGCAGTGCAAAAACGTTTAATTCCCGAATACTTAGACAAGCTAAAAGTTTATCAAGCCGGGAAACCAATTGAAGAAGTAATGAGAGAGAAGGGTCTAACCAAGGTTACAAAGCTTGCATGTAATGAAAACCCATTAGGACCAAGTCCTTTTGCGATTAAAGAAATGACTAATGCTCTTTGGGATTCTCACCGCTATCCAGACATGCACGCTACTGCACTTAAAACAAAACTTTGCGAACTTTATAAAGTTGAAAAAGAAAATATCATTCTAGGAAATGGTTCAGAAGGAATCATGGCCTATATTGCAAGAGCTTTTATTCAACCAGGCGATGAAGTTTTAACAGCAGAAAAAACTTTTATTGGATTTCATATTCTTGCCACTGCCGGGGGAGCAAAAGTTGTAACAGTTCCAAGAACTGAAGATATGAGATACGATGTTAAGGCTCTTGCCAAAGCTGTAAACGAAGACACAAAAGTTCTCTATATTGCCAATCCTGATAATCCGACTGGTACTTATATCACTGAAGCTGAATTTGACTACCTCATGCAATTTGTTCCTAAGCATACGATTGTTATTTTAGATGAAGCATACTTTGAGTTTGCTCAGTCGACTTGGGATTATCCAGACTCTATGAAGTACCGCTATGACAACGTCATAACCCTTCGAACATTTTCTAAAGCATATGGGCTAGGTGGAATAAGAGTTGGATACGGTTTTGCTCATGAAGAATTCATCAAGCTCTTCACAAAGTTAAACTTCCCTTTGAGCCAAATTTAATTGCTCAAAAAGGAGCTGTAGGAGCACTTACAGACTTTCCTCATCTTGAGCGAACAATTAGAAACAATACAAAACGCTATTATGAAACTTTAAAGTTTCTAGACCAAAGAGAATTTAAGCCTATTCAGTCGATGACAAACTTTATCTGTTTCAGAACGGGCTCAGAAGAGGCGAGTATGTTTCTTTTTGATAAACTTCTTGATCATGGTGTCATCATTAGACCTTTAAAAGCCAATAATGCCCGACTGGGTAAGAGTTTCTATCGGACTAAAAGAAGAGATGGTCATTTTTTTACAGCGATGGATAAAATTTTACCAGAATACGATAAAAAATTTAGGAGTACAGTTCTATGAAAGTTTGTACTTATTTGAGACAAACTCCGCTTGGACAATTTAACAGACTTGGTGTTTTCTTTAATGAAACAACAATTATAGACGTTAATCTTATTTGGCAAAAGCAATATGAAATCGATGGTTTTTTTGATGCCAAAGCAAAAGCCCATGACGTTGCCCCACCATCTCTTTCTGATTTTTTAAAAAAATACCAAGAAGCAAGTTTTGAAATCTTAGAAGAATCTATCGATGCCTTTAAAGAATTCTCAACAAATGGAATTTTAAAAACAAATGATGGAGCTGATCTTTCATTTGATTTAAAGGATGACCAATACGTAAGCCTTGGTTGCCCTATCGATAAAATTAATTGCTACCGAGACTTTTACGCCCATGAAAAACATGTTGCCAAAGGTTTTGAAAAGCGCGGAGAACAAATTCCTCCTGCGTGGTATGAAATGCCAGCCTACTACAAAGGACCAACAACTGGATTTATTGGAACCGAAGAAACAGTCCCGTGGCCTTGCTACACAAATAAACTCGATTATGAATTAGAGTTTGGGATTGTGATTGGAAAAGACGGAAAAAATATAAAAGAAGAAAATGCACTCGACCATATTTTTGGCTACACTGTTTTTAATGACATCTCGGCCAGAGATATCCAAAAGAAGGAGATGGCCGTTCGACTTGGTCCTGCGAAGGGAAAAGATTTTTGCTCGGTTGTTGGTCCCGTGATTTTAACGGCTGATGAGTTTAAAGGCAAAGAACCAAATCTAATAATGACGGCAACTATTAATGACGAAGTTTGGTCGCGAGGCTACACCGGTGACTCTCACTTCACTTGGGCCCAAATGATTGACCATGCCTCAAAAGAAGAGTGGCTTCTTGCGACTGACTTCATGGGAAGTGGTACCGTTGGTACAGGTTGTGGTCTTGAAATTGATAAATGGATTCAACCCGGTGATATAGTAGAATTAGAAATAGAAAGAATTGGAAAACTTCGAAATTTAATTGGAGTTCCAAATAAGGAAATATAATGCTTAGTTTCGATACAAAAAATGCTGAATTTGCTGACAACTACAAATTACTTATAGGCTCAATTTTACCCAGGCCTATAGCAGTTGTTTCAACTAAAAATGAAGACGGGTCAAATAACGTCGCACCTTTTTCATTTTTCACAGGTGTTAGCGCGAAACCGTTTATTGTCTGCTTTGCACCTTTAATAAGAACGGCGACAGGTGAAAAAAAAGATACCGTTAAAAATATAGAGCGCACCAAGCAGTTTGTGATTAATTTCTGTACTGAAGAAAACGCTGACAAGGTTAACAGTGCAAGTGCTGAATTGGCTTATGGGGATGATGAATTTATCCATGCCGGGCTAACACCGATCCCGTCAGATATTGTAGATGTTGCAAGAGTCAAAGAGAGTCCTATTCACTTCGAGTGCGAATTAAGAGATATAATTAGCTACGGCGATAAACCCGGAGCAGGGACACTTATAACCGGTGAAGTTGTAAAAGTTCATATCGATGATAAAATATATGACAGTGGGCGAATCACTACTCAAGCGTGGAAACCAATGGGCCGAGGGGCTGGCAATGACTGGTTTAAAACAGATAGTGTCGTTGAAAAACAGCGCCTCATGAAAGCGCAAATTCAAAAGTAGGTTATTATGAGTATTTTAAAGAGAATTCATCACGTCGCTTATAGATGCAATGATGCTAAAGAAACTGCAGACTGGTATAAAAAAATGTTAGATATGGATCTAACGGTATCAATCTCAGAAGATCACGTTCCCTCTACCAAAGAGCCCGATCCTTACATGCATATATTTTTAGATGCTGGAATGGGTAATGTCCTTGCTTTCTTTGAACTGACGGGACAACAACCGATGGATAGAGATCAAAACACTCCAACATGGGTTCAGCATATTGCCTTTGAAGTCGAAGACCTCAAAACTTTAGAAAAAGCAAAGACTGATCTTATAGCAAAAGGAATAGATGTTCTTGGCGTAACTGATCATGGTGTTTTTAAGTCTATTTACTTCTTTGATCCAAATGGACACAGACTAGAGCTGTCTGCTAATACTGGAACAAAAAAACAAATGGATAAGCTTCGAGAGATAGCTCCAGAAATGTTAGAAGAGTGGAGTAAAACTAAAAAACCACCAAGACAAGCATCTTGGCTTCATGATGAAGAGTTCCTAAAAGGATGAAATTTCTTCTCTTAAGTCTTATATTCTTAAGCTCTTGTAGTAAATGGTTTGAAGTCAAAACTGGTAACGGACAGATGTATGTCAATAATCTTACAGGAGAGGTTTTTGACCTTTCTGTTGATGAGTGGTCAGTTGGTAAAAAGAAAGAAATAGAAATTTCTAAAGGCTTCCAGTTTAAAGTGAAAATTCCAAAGATTAAGCCAAAAGATGCACAGAGACTTTTAAGTAAATCAGGTGCAAATGCTTGGGTCTTTAGAGTAACAAAAATAAATCGTGGCTCTAAGAATCCTATCGGTCATGTTCTCTATGACCTCGCAAATCTTGGCAACGTGTCTGATAGCATATCAATTTTTGTCTATTATCACGCTGCCGCTATGTCTAGTGAGTTTAGACGCGCCAAGTGTCCGGCTTTCCAGCACGACAAAAGAGTGACGGAGATAACACTGATTCCGACCAAGACTGAGCCTAACCAACTCTTTGCCAACAGAAGGACACCTTACCGTGCTTCAAATATGGAGAGACCATCATTTACTCCGATAATTTTTAGTGGGGATAAAAGTCTTATTGGAAAATATCTTGTCGAGCTGGCCCTCTACAACACCAAAGAATACAGTCTAGTCAGCAAGTGGATGCCAATGAATAAGCTTATAAATGTTGAAACGGAAAGAGATATTAGAATCCCCAGCTGCGCTGGAGTGAAAACAGAAGAGCTTATAAACTCTAGGCAATCAAACTAAAATATCCTCGTAAAATGCACCAAACTCTTTTTCTGGATGTCTGATGAGAACTTCTAAAACCCATAGATTCTCAATAGGTTTTTTAGCGAATTCACTTAGAGAGCCCTTGTAGAAGGCTCCGTGAGGGAAATCTCCAAGACGATGACCATCCATTGCAGTGTTGAGAATATATCCTTTTTCTCTCGCAAGTTTTTCGCCTTCGATATAAAGAGCTTCACCTGAGATACTTTTTTCTTTCCAAAGAGCTTTGAGCTCATTAAAAATTTCTCTTACTGATTTTTGTGCATGAGCAAACTCTAAATTTTGTCCAACAGTAAAGGTTTGACCAAAGTCAGCTTCGTGTCCATTAATAACCAAACCCAAGTCTAAAAAATAAATATCATTTTTTTGAAGCTTAACATCTGGATGAGATTTTTCCCGAAAGGCTTTAGTTGTATTTCTACCAATTCTAAATTTATTTGGATGCCACTTTCTTTCAACATTAAAATTTTCACAAAGTTCATCGATAATTGTTGAACCCTGATCTTCAGTCATTCCCACATCAAATTGAGAAGCAGTCAAAAGAACAATTTTTTGAGCAAGCTTTCTCGCTTCCATATAAGTTGTGATGTTAAACTTTTCGCTTGTGCCTTCAATTTCTTTTGTCATATCTCTTTCTCATAGTATAGAACTTGTTGATTATAATAATTTCTCTTTTCTTTAAACTGCAGACCACACTTTTCAATCGTTTTCTGGCTACCAATATTTTCATCTAGGGTAATTGCACAAACTCTCGCTAAGTTAATATTTTTGGCATGATCTAATAATGCATTTCCAATCTCAAAACCAAATCCCTGGCGCCAAAATCGTTGGTGTAATCGAAACCCCATCTCAATCGGGTTGGAAAGATTATGATCGATGTGCACAAGAACCCCCCAACCAATGAAACTTTTATCCTGCTTGGTAAATGCTGACCAGAGACCTAAACCCGCGTTGTCAAAAGAGTAAGAAAGTATTTCGTTTATTCTTTTTTTTGTTTGAAATATGTCCGTATCTGGCTCACGAATGAATTTCATAACCTCTGCATCAGAGTGTAAACCAAATAAATGCTCGGCATCTACTTTCTCCAAAGGCTTCAATATAAGTCTACTTGTTAGTATTGAATTAGTACTCAAGAAGCTCTTTCAATTTATCGTACACATGATTAATTTGAGGAAGAATGATATCTTCCAAAGCCGGGTTATAAGCGACATGCACATCTTCGGAAGCAACTCTTAAAATTGGAGCATCAAGTTGATTGAAGCATTCTTCATTAATCCTTGCCGCAATCTCTCCAGCAAAACCTGATGTCTTATGTTCCTCATGAGCGATCATAATTCTATTTGTCTTAGAAAGAGATTTTACAATCGCATCCATATCAAAAGGTGCAAGAGTTCGAAGGTCTATAACTTCAACACTTTTACCTTCTGCGCTCATCCTTTTAGCGGCTTCAACAGATTTTTGTACTAGCGCCCCCCATGCAATGATTGTTGCATCGGTTCCTTCTCTTACGACTCTTGCTTTTCCAAAAGGAATCATAAAGTCTTCCCCAGGATCTGCAGTTCTATTATATCCCTGATAGTATAAATGCTTATGCTCTAAAAACATAACGGGGTCATCAGATCTAATTGCGGTTCTTAGAAGACCGGCAGCATCCTTAGCATTCGATGGAAAGACAACTCTTATCCCTGGAATATGGGTAAACAGAGACTCTCCCGACTGAGAATGGTATATTGCCCCACCACGTAAATAACCACCGATTGGAACTCTTACGACCATCGGACATTTAAAGTCTCCGCCTGATCTGTATCGTGTTGTTGCCATTTCATTTTTCAATTGCATGTAGGCTGTCCAGATATAATCAAAGAATTGAATCTCAACAACAGGCTTGATTCCTCTCATCGCCATACCAATCGCACGGCCAATAATATTTGCCTCAGCTAGAGGCGAGTTAAAAACCTGGCCTTCTTTTGAAGCTCTTTGACAGCCAGAAGTGACTTTAAAAACTCCGCCCTTACCTGAGAGTTCAGGATTGTCTAATTTTTCTAACTCAGAAAAGTCAGCAACATCTTCTCCAAACATTCTCATGAGTGGATTTTTCTTTAATTCATTTTTTAAAACGGCATTTATCGATCCAGCCATTGGGATATCATCTTTTCCAAGAAATGATCCCTCTCTTTCAAAGTCTTCACTCGTTGGATCAACGTCCATAGAATATAAGTGATCCATATAGGTATCAGGCTCAGGCCATTCAGTATTGATCGCTTTTTTCATTGCCTCTTTAACTTCAACTTCCACAATCGCTTTTATGTCATTGATTTCATCAAGTGTTGCAATATTAGCTTCAATTAAAAATTCAGGATATGTCTTAATCGTGTCAATTTTTGCCTCTTCTGCTAATTCATCTTTTGTTCTATAAAAAGAGTGATCATCCGAAAGCGAATGAGAGTATGGTCTTGTTACATGTGCATGAACTAAAACCGGTCCCTTACCTGCTCTTAAATGAACTTCGGCTTTTTTAACTGCATCGTATGAATCAACAGGATCCGTTCCGTCGCATTCGAAAATAGTGAGTCCAGGAAAACCACCAAGAGCAACTGAAATCGATCCTGAAGGTGTCTGAACAGAAGTTGGAACAGAGATAGCAAAACCGTTATCTTCAACCATAAAAAGAACAGGAAGTTTATTTACACAAGCCGTTGTAATACCTTCCCAGAATTCACCCTGAGAAACTGTTCCGTCCCCAGTGGAAACGTAGACGATTTCATCGTTTGCATATGGAAGTCCATGATCAACACCATCTTTTGCCATCTTGCCTAAAAATTTTCCAGACTCAGCAATACCAACAGCTTGGAGAAATTGGGTTCCCGTGCATGATGACTTAGATATAATATTTAATTCTTTATTTCCCCAGTGAGAGGGCATCTGACGGCCGTGACTTGCAGTATCCCCGACATTTCCATTTGCTTGGCAAAGGATTTCATAAGCACTTACTCCAAGTCCAGTACATAGAGCTCTATCTCTATAGTAGGGAATAAAAAAATCATAACTTGGTTTTAAAATCTTTGTGACAGCAGAGAGAATTCCCTCATGTCCGGCACCAGAAATTTGGAAGAAAGCTTTCGACTGCTTCTTCATAGAAATCTCAGCATCATCTAACTTTCTAGAAAGGTATGAGTTTCTATACATATCTAAAAGGGTATCCTTAGATAATTTATGTTTTTTTATAAGGTCTAATTTTCTTTTCGTTTTAGCTGATATTTTTTTTGACGTCACAGATTGAGAAGTGGCCATAATAGTTCCCCTTAGAATATTAAAAGATCCCTAACTCTATAATATTAGTAGAGTTTTGTCTACGAACAGGGTTATTTATACACCAGAGCAAGTCCAATAAAATCCATGATTTGGAGTATAAACCAGACTTCTAAGAGGCATAAATTTGCCAATTCGTGTCAAATCTCTATAAAATTATTGTCTAGGAGAAATTTATGAGTAACTCAAGGATTGAGATAAAAAAAGAGATTACTAAGCTACTGGTTAGGCTTATTCAAAAACTCATCACAGAAGAGAAGTATAGATCACAGAAGTCGTAGCCTTTTTAGATTTTAAAATCATCACAAGCTGCTACATCTGAATTTGAATTGAAGCTGTTTTTACAATTTAGAAAGTAAAAGCCTCGGGCCATACCAAAATACCTTTTCACTTGTGCTTCATTGAGCTTTTGTTTTTGCTCAATACATTTAAATGTATTGTGGGAAACCTTACAGTCTTCTTGTCCTGCATATGTTGAGTTGACGAAGGCAATTGCATCTAACGCCGGTTTTACTTCTTTCTCTTTTGCCAATTTTTCTATTTTCTTTAAGCATTGAGAAATCGTTTTAGAATAAGAGTTTTTGACTTCTTCAAAATTAAGAGTCTCGCCACTGGAACGAAAAGCTCTTTGAATCTCATAAGTATTCCTTTTAACAAGTCGCTTACTTCTCTCACTATCTAGAAGGTTTAAATTTTTCTGAATTTTTAAGACTTCTGACAAGGAAAGTTTTAATCCTCTAGCAGAGTAGCCTTTACCTAAAACACATTTCTTTTGAGCGCTCTCTTTATCATAGACATCAGAGTGTAAGCTCAGACAAATTCCCTGAGAGACTTCTTCAAATCTTTTAACTTTTGCCGGAGACCCGCCTGGTGACTTTAAAGCGTTACTTATATTCTGATCAGCAAAACTTGTCGCATCTAACTCACAGTCAAATGTTGTATTGAGAGCAGTGTTGGACATAACTGCTGATTCCTTTTCTACAAAGGGTCTCGAAAGCTCTGTATACTCTTTATCTTTTTGGATGAGATCATTTACAATGTTTGAAATTTTATCGCTTTCCGGTACTTCACTTGCTTGTAAGCCCATCAAGGTCGCTATCTTATCTTTTTCAGGATTACTATTTAGGCCAAGATTAAGTCTTTTTATAATTTGCTCTATTTTCTCAAATTCTAATTCTTTCTTCTTTTCAAGGATGCTCAGAGGTGTTCGACAAGCAGGTTCCTCCTTAGCACTAATTGCATTCACTTTGGCGATATCTTGGTCATAACAACCCGATATCTGATTGGAGTTGTTAAAGTGGTTCTCAAGATATGTTTTCCCTGAAGCTTCATCAACTTCTTCTGTATAGAGGTCGTAATCTCTGTTTACTAAAAGCCCCAAGTGAATATCAGATAAACTCATCTCTTTTTTATCTTTTAACTTATCACTGTATTCATCAATGAGCTTAAGATCCGACTTATTGTTTTCACTGGTCATTGATAGTGAGCAACCTAATCCCTCAAACTCTTTGAGTGAGCCTCCGCTCTTACAAGAGCAGTCGACAAATCCGACTTTCATTTTATTTTCACAGCGATCTTTACTTGCTAGCGCCTTAATTTGTTCAGCGATATCTCTCATGTAAATCTGATTTTTTCTTTTTCCACCGGAAGCAGAAGCATTACCAGCACAGATAGAGTGGTTAGACCCACTACCATCGAAATTCGCTGATCCATGGGCTATAAAATTTAGCATTAGTTCTTTGGGACGTTTGTCACAATCCATTTCATAGGCTCGAGTAATATTATTTTTAACTTTTTCCAAAGATACACTTGTGGTTGTCACGTTCTTACTGGCAGAGAGTGCTTTTTCTTTTAACTCTTGTGCTCTTGCTTCGTCACCGTACATTGTTATGACCCGAAAACCTTTTTCACCAAGGCTTTCTGAAACATTAATCGCAGTCTTTACAACTTTATTTGTTAGATTTTTTGTTTCATGGCAATCATCACCAATAACAAATGCAACCTTGTCAAATGCATACGATGACACTGAGAAAAGAAGTATGACAATGTTCAAATGATGTTTCAAAGACAGGACACACCTCTTTTAAAGTTTAAAACTGAAGTCTTAACACTGCGGACCTGCTTAATAGGAGCAGAGCTTATTTTAGCTTTAGACTCAGCAGCCTCTTTTGTGATCGTTAAATACATTTTAACATATTGATCGGTGAAGTATGACACAGAGAAGTCTTTTTGTTCTAAAAAGATGAGTTTTTCCGATAACTTACCAGGGTTTATAGCGAGTGAACACTCACTAGAGGACTGACAAATAATTTTGCCAAAGGCTTCATAAAATCCACACTTTAGCACGTCACCGCTTGAATCTTCAGCAGCTGCCGCTTGGAAACAAAGTGACAATAGATAAAAGAGACATACTAACCGAATATTCATTACTTATATTCGGTTAGATATCTAAAAATCTTTAAAGAGTTGAAGCCTTAAGGGTTATTTTCTCTTTGATTGGCCGCTCAACATTTATACCAATTCCAGCTAAAATTTTAACAAGCTCGCTAGGTCTCACACTTGAGCCTTGATCAACATCAGTCTCTATAAAGATTCCTTCTCCCTTGCATGGAGAAACTTCGTCGATCAAATCCATCAACTTACGATCAAGGTCAAGTTTTCCCTTATAAGCCGTAAGAATTTTTGGACGAATATCTTTCTTTATATTTCTCTGAGCTTTCTTTGAGAAAGACTCGATAACGAGCTCCGTTTCAGCATTTAGAAAGCTAATTGCCTTTTCACTATCATCACTATTTTTTGTTTGGAGATAGTAAGTAAATTTCTCAGCAGAGTCTTGAATCGAGACGGTCTTACTCCCAACTAACTCAACACTCTTAAAGATAATTCCTTTCTCTGAATGAGACTGTAACTTTTCTAGAAGTTCTTCATTGCTTTCCCATTTTTCTGGTACTCGTACATCAAAAAATTCAGATAAAGAACTAACCCCTAATGTAAGGGCCGGACCAAACGCTATCAGCGGTCTCGTTTTATAGCCTTCAGAATAAAGAACTTCAATCTCTGCTCGTTTAAAAATACGAGCAACAATTTTTTGCAGATCAAGGTGAGAAATAAAAGAGATTGGTCCAACTTTAGAGAACTCAATTCTATATTTTTCACCAGTCCATTGACCTCGTTTCTCTCTTAGATCAACTATCTTCTTGCGCTCTTTTGGTGCCTCATAAGGAGTGTCCTCAATTGCATTCATGCTTCCAAGATAGTCTCGTCTCTCTTCAACCATCTCTTTTAAGTCACAGGCGACACCACAGCTATAACAAACAAGTCTTTTTTTATCGATATCAAAAGTTTTTTCCAAAGCTTCGAGATTTGAATGGTGAACAATCATTCCGTGCACTTTACCGCATGGAGGAGAAAGTCTGTCTTTATTTGCTTTTGTCCACTCGCGCTCTAAAAACTTTGCTTCAAGTCCGACATCAATATGATCCCAAGGGAGTCTTCCATTCATCGGAATTGTCCCAAGCATATGAATAGGATCAATCCCAGACTCCTCTAAACATTTCATCCAAAGGTCGTATTTAAAAGTCTCATCCCATCCGTCAAAACGTGCTCCGCCTTTCCAAGCGTTATAGATGATATCTCCGACTCTTCTGTCCCCACGGGAAACGACACCCTCGAGATAAGAAATCTTTGAGTAGTGTTTTCTAAAGTTAAGTCCCATCTTTACTGCGTGATCTTTTAAAATATTTTGCTTACGAATAATCTCATCAAGTGTAATCATTCTAGCCCATTGAAAAGGTGTATGGGGTTTAGGAACAAAGCTTGATGCACTAATTGTGATAATAGGGTTACGAACACCACATTCTTTTTGAGCAATCTGTTTCGCTCGAAGACCAGTTTGCATGATGCCAATAACATCTTCATCTTCTTCTGTTGGAAGACCTATCATGAAATACAATTTCATTTTCTTCCAGCCACGAGAGAAGACATCTCTTGCTGTCTTCAGCATATCTGCTTCGGTGACATTTTTATTAATTACTTTTCTCATTCTCTCAGTTCCGGCTTCCGGAGCAAAAGTTAAAGATGTATTTCTAACTTCTGAGATTTTATCTAGAACTTGATTATCTAATCCGTATGCTCTTAGAGAGCTTATTCCTAATGTTGCTTTTTCTGCAGCAAGTTTATCTATGAGATCAACAACAAGAGGGGTTACAGCTGAATAGTCTGCTGTTGAGAGACAAGTCAAACTCGCTTCATCAAATCCACCATTTTTTAAACCATCCATAACAACTTTTGCAACATCGGTTGGCTTTCTTTCTCGAACTGGTCTATAAATCATCCCAGCCTGGCAAAAACGACACCCTTCAGTACAGCCTCGGCTAAGCTCAACTGAGAATCTATCAAAGATAGCGGTCATATGTGGTATTGGAGACTTTGTTGGGAATGGGTAGTCCTTTAGACTCTCGACAAAATAGCGTTCAACTCTATCAGGAATAGAACCTATAAATTCTGGTTTTGGACCTGTTACAACCTCAAGTTTAGTCATATCATCGATTTCAGTTTCATAAAATGAAGGAACGTAAATCCCTTTTCATTTTGCTAGCTCAAAAAGAATATGGTCACGCTTTAAGCCTTCGCGACGAGCCTCACCGATAAAGTGCACGATCTGAGAAAAAAGAGTTTCTCCATCACCAATAACAATAAAGTCTAAAAAGGGAGCAATCGGCTCTGGGTGAGTCGCACATGGTCCACCAGCGATAACAAAAGGTGCATCTTCCGCTCTATCCTTTTGGTAGATTTCAATTCCACCTAAGTCGAGCATATTTAAAATATTTGAATAACTCATTTCATATTGAAGAGAGAATCCAACAACATCAAACTCATTTAAGGGCTTAAAATTTTCAAGAGTCACAAGGGGAAGATTTCTTTCTCGAAGCTCTTTTTCCATATCAATCCATGGAGCAAAACATCTTTCGGCACACATGGTTTCAGTTTTATTTATTTCTTCATATAAAATTTTAAAGCCAAGGTGACTCATTCCAATTTCATAGGTATCAGGAAAGCAAAGGGCGACCTTACCGATCATCTGGTCCCAGTCTTTACGAACAATAAAATGTTCTCCACCAATATAGCGGGCTGGCTTTTGTAGTGACTCTAAAAATGAGGCGTAGGGATTTTGCAAAGACATATTTAAACCTTCGTTTGTTTGCTAAATTTTTTTAAAAATTTAGGAGGGAATACAACCCTCAATTTGATCTTTTTATTGTAAAAACGCACTTTTAGCAGATGTTGCCTCACCTGTATAGCCTCACTTATAGAAATTGCATATGATCGAAGATATTTCTAAACATAAAGATGTCTATCTTGTTGGAATAACATAAAAAGCTTGAGGATTTGGCGGCTGTTAAAAGCCTGATGATAGATGAATGGCAAAGCGGCGATCTTCATCCTCGCGGAATCCGTCTTCACTTGCTTCAACAGCATAAGTAGAAAGATCAAAAGCGACGTTTCTGGTTCTTATACCAATTCCGCCAGAGCCCCAGCCATCTCCATAGCCAGCTCTCACAAAAATACTTCGTCTATAGTTCCACTCAATTCCACCTTGCAGCTTTCTTTCGTTTGGAACATTCTCGTATTTATTACCTAAATCCTTTCGACCGATCTCGATATGAATTCTCGATCCCTTGGAAAGAATAGGAGTTATTGAAGCACTTATATCCGTCGTCTGGGGTATCTCCTCTGGTGCGCCTGCTAGGTCCTCACTCCCCCAACTTGCATCCCCTGCGTTTCTAGAGACAACAGAGAATGTTGGAAGGTACCTTACGGGGAAGGTCACTCTGGTACTTGCAGTAACATGAGTCATAGTGGCCCGTGAGTAGTCCTCTTTATTTATATTAACAGCTTGGTTTTGGGGAGTATCTCTAAAGATTTCTTTTCTGGTCAAGTGAACCGCACTTGCTCCAACTTTTACAACACCACCAAACATTGAGAATGCAAGGGCCAATACAGGTCCTGTATCTAGTCTTTCAGCTATTTCAAAGTCTGAAGTGCTGGACTCTAGTCTCGCTTTTTGCTGTTGTGAATACATGTATCCCAAAGTTATCCATCTATACGTTATATTCGGAAAGAAGTTAAATCTTGCATGAGTCGTTCCGGGATTATCAGCTAAAAGATCACGCACTCCCTCGGAAGTGAAGGCGTCGTCGTACTTATCAATAGCATCAAAAAAGTTTCCTGATCCACTGGTGGCATCAAAGAAGCCATTATTCATTTCAATGTGAATATTTGTCAGATGAAGGCTCAAACCTCTAACCGTTCCTAGGCCAGCTGGATTATAAAACGCGGCCATAGAATCATCGACTAAAGATGAATAAGAGTTTCCCATTGCGAGAGCTCGAGCGCTTGTGATGAGCTCGGGGCTTGTGGCATCTTCAAAGTAGAGTCTTGCAAAACTTGATTGAGCGTGAAGTAGAATGATTAACAAGAATAGTTTCATAGTTTTCCTCTCCTTATTTTACAATAAATTGAGTTGATATTTAAGGGTGGCAATATTCTCTTTAAAAAGCATATCGGAAGGCCAAACCACTTGAATATAGGAGCTCTTCTTCAGTGTTTGTCCATTTTATTTTCTGAGCAGCAAGCTCAAGTTTTAAGGAGAAAGTCTCCCCTCCAAATTCAAAGCCTGCCTGAGCTCCAAGAATGTTTTGGGCTTCGTAATCAATTTCATCATCAATAAGCACCCCTCCACCATCTTTAACATCTCCTTGAAAATGATAATTACTTAAACTGATTGATGAATATGCAATGAATAATTGATTCAGCCTATAACCATAGATGAGAGAAAAATCTCTGACATCACTCTTTAGTTCTATTTCGTAGGAGCCTTCAAAACTGTCTCTTTCCGATCCAACAGCTATCGTAAAAGCAAATTGATGAGTATTATTTCTTGTTTTGGATGGTGAGCCCAAAAGCTGAACCTTCAGACCTAATAGGCTTGAAGACTCTTGGGGAACTTTTACAAAAAGGTCCACATTTTGTGACACTCCAGCGGCCATGTATAAAGTTCTGTTTGCCACAACACTTGTGAAGCCTAGAGGATTGTCTGTTCGCCCCCCGGTAAAGTCGAGCCTTGATTGAGCGAAACCAATTCTTTGATACTCAATCTCTGCTCCCCCACCAATAACTTCGGGGGTCATCATCCGATTGATAGGAACCTTAATTCTTTGGGCACAAGAAATTAAGCTAAGGGTAAATAAGATGATTAAAATAGGCTTCATTATTTCCATTGTAACAAATAAAAATTCAATTACTTAGGGGCACAATCTTTCCCTCCAAAGATGCAATTTTGACCATTTTCTGAGTCATTTATGATTCTCTATTTTTGGAATTTATGCCTTTTATCCATTTTTAACGCCCTAACCATTTGAAAACACTTGCCTTAATTTTTTCTTAAGAAATCGGCAAAATGTTTCAGGTGAGACCTTACAATACAGGTTATCCACCTTATCCACCGATAGAGAGATGAGATGAGCTAAAAAATAGGAATAAATTTGAAGTATTTTGCATTTTTCATTTTAACGATTTTACTTTCAGGATGTAATTTTGAAAGTGAAGAAAAAGATCTTGGTGATAATTTTTTCGCAGGTAATAAACCGTCTGAAAACTTGATAGCTGTTACACCTCCAGTTGATAAAATATATAAAGAAAATGAATCAATACTCTTTAAAGTTTCACATCCAGCGACTTTAACTGTTACTGGAACACCAAGACTCGTTCTTGATGTTGATGGAGCAACAGCTTACGCTAATTATCTGTCTGGATCAAATTCAAAAACATTAGTGTTTGAGTATATAGTACCAGCGGGAGTAGAAGACTACAGTGGAGTAGAACTTATTGCAGACTTAGATCTCAACGGTGGAACAATTCAGTTTGATAACAATGGTGTTGCCGTTGACTCAAATACCTCAATTGGTGACACGACATACTCCAATGTAAAAATTGATTCAATTGTACCCGCTGTAACTTTAGTTTCACCTTTAGCAATTCCAACTTCAACTCTCTACTTCGATCAAGCTATTGAGATAACACTGGCATTTTCAGAATCGGTCACGATTACTGGAGCACCAACTCTTGAGATTGATATTGAAGGAACTCCAAAACAACTTCAACTCGTTTCAGGAAATGGAACATCTAATCTTTTTTTTAGGGCCACTGTTGGGGGAACCGAATTAGACCTTACAGGTTATGCTGTGACTTCACTAAACCTAAATGGTGGTACAATTCAAGATGCAGCAACTAATAATGCAGATCTCACACCAGCAACTTTAGCTAATTCAATGATCAATATTAATGGAGATCAGCCTTATGTGAAACAAGTTATACCGCCTCCAAATGACACCTATAAACCAGGAGAGGCGATTGAAGTCTCTCTAGTTTTTACAGAGATCGTCAATGTTGCAGCAGGTATTCCTAAAGTCGATCTCGATATTGGAGGCGTGACTAGGGAAGCACAATATATTTCTGGTTCCGGCACCGACACACTCCTGTTTAGATATATTGTCGTCACAGGTGATGCTGACTCCGATGGAATTTTAATTCAACCTGCAATAAATTTTGATGGTGCCACAATACAAGACGTTGGTCTGTTTGATTCACTTGCAGAAATAAATCCACCCTCTACGGTCAATGTTTTAGTAGAAGCAACTTTGCCAGAAGTTATTTCAATAACACCACCAATAGACAAAACTTACTTGGAAGGCGAGCAGTTATTTTTTACTCTTACATATAATACCAGCGTCAATGTAACCGGGATACCGAGAGTTGCGATTCTTCTTAACTCAAATTCCCCAGGTTTAGTCTATGCTGATTATAGTTCAGGAACAGGGACTAATAATTTAATTTTTAGATACGTTGTCTCGAACACAGAAGAAGACCTAGATGGAATTGAAATTCGATCCCCGTTAGAACCAAATACGGGAACAATAATTGGAACAAATGCGGTAACAGCAAGTAATATTCTTACAACGCCGATTTCTCTTATCGATTCCTCTAATATTTTAGTGGATGCAAAAAATCCTGAGATTACAGCAGTAGCGATCTCTCCCAATGCAAACTACACAATAGGACAAGAGATAAATTTAACAATCACCTATCATGAAAATGTTATTGTAACGGGATCTCCTCGCGTAGCTTTAGATGTGGGTGGTTCAACTGAATATGCCATTTATAACACTGGTGCATCGACATCGACAGACTTAGTGTTTACATATCTTGTAGGTGCCGCTGATATCGATGACAATGGAATACAAATTCCTTCTCCGACAATAGATTTAAATGCAGGAACAATTTCAGACTCGGTCGCCCTTGCGGGACAACTAGACTTTTCAGTATTTGCTCCTGATACAACTCTGATCAATGTTAATTATGAGCCCCCACAGATCATCTCCATCACGCCACCGGCGAATCAATATTATAATGAAACAGATGTTCTTGGCTTTACTGTAAATACAAATGTGCCAATAAATATTAGTGGTGGAATACCAAGAATAGAATTAGATATCGGAGGCCAACAAGCCTTTGCAACTTATCTTTCGGGTACAGGAACCACTGCACTGTATTTTGCACTCACACTCCCTCAAGGTCTTGAAGATCATGATGGAATTACGATGGTCTCTCCAATCCAAACAAATGGTTCAAATTTAAGAGATGTTATCGGAAACAACCTAGATTTAACCTTCACTCTACCAGATACAACTGGAGTCCTGATAGACTCACTTGTTCCTTATGTTGTAACGATCACTGCACCCACACCTGAAACTTATATTTTAAATGAGACAGTTGATTTTACACTCAACTATAACGAAAACGTCTCTATAACAGGAACGCCAAGGATTGCCATCGACGTTGGTGGAGTCACAAAGTATGCGGACTACACTTCAGGAGATGGGACGACGTCTTTACTATTTCAATACACAGTCATAAGTCCTGATGAAGATACAAATGGAATCAGTTTTGTCGGTACTACACTAGATTTAAATGGTGGAACAATTCAAGACATTGGAACAAATGACAGCAATACAAACCTAGGTGCATTTACGGCTTTACCAAATTTGTCTTTAGTCCTTGTTGATGCCGTAATTCCAACAATTACCTCAATTACTCTTCCAGCTGATAATACTTATATCATAAGTAATACAGTAGACTTCATTGTCAACTTTGATGACAACGTTACAATTACAAATACTCCAAGACTTGCTATTACTCTCAGCACGGGAACTGTTTACGCTGACTACTTAAGTGGTTCAACGACGAGTGCAGTAACATTCAGATATACAGTGCTTGCAGGCGAAGAAGACTTAGATGGAATTGAATTAGTATCTCCTCTAGATCTTCCTGTTGGGGCGCTTATTCAAGATATTAATGGAAACGACGCTACACTCACTCACACGCCACCTGACTCGAGTGGAATTTTAATTGATGGAGTTATACCCACCGTCACAATTGATGTCAGCCCTACAGTTTCTGCGAGTAATGTTTCAACATATACTATTAGTGGTACCTGTTCTGAAAATGGCCAAGATGTAAATATTGATATTGGAGGTGTTACTGACACGGCTCCATGTTCAGCTTTAGCGTGGTCCACAACGACTGATGTCACTGCCGCTACAGAGTCTGCTGACAATACAGTCGCCGACTTAATTATCACTGCCGATCATAATGACGCTGGAACAAATGCCGCGATACAAGCAACGGCAACAGTTATAAAAGATACTATTGTTCCTACTATTTCCTCAAATACGATTGCTGCTGATACTTATATTATTGGTGATGTCATTGATATGGTTTTAACATTTTCAGAAAACATAACCCCCGTTGGATCTGAAACAATCGACTTAACAATTGGAACCGCGACAGTTACGGCAACTCAATCAGCAACAACAGCAAATACAATTACATACTCGTACACTGTTTTAGAGAATGATTTAGATACCGATGGAATTGTTGGTGCAGCTTCAATCACTGGAGGAGTAGGCATTGTCGATGCAGTTGGAAATGCCCTTAATAATATTGTTCCCTCTACCACTTTTGCATCTTCACTTGTTGATGGTGTAAGACCCACAATTACCAACGTAACAATTACAGCTGGTACTTATGGAGAGAACGATCAAATTGATATTATCTTAACCTACGATGATGCAGTCACGATAACAGGAGACATACCTGAACTTCCTTTGATTTTTGAAACACCCGTTGGAACACCAAAAGCTTTGTTCACTTCAGGGTCAGCGACGACATCACTAACTTTTAGTTACACAGTCACGACAGGGAATGAAGACACCGATGGCATCGACCTGTCAGCCTCAATCGATCTTTTAACAGCAACGGCAAAAGACGTTAATGGAAATGATGCCTACTTAAACTTGAGTTCAACGAATTTTCCAACCGTCTTAGTTGATGCAATAGCTCCTATAGTTGCTATCTCTACACCAGCAGATCTGAGTTTTATTAATATTGCTTCTGACTCGACAGCTTTTGCTGTCGCCGGAACGTGTAATGTTGCTGGTCAAACCATTGTCATCAAAGTGGATGGCTCTACAGCCTCGAATCCAACTGGTCTGTTGTGTAATGGTGCTAGTTTTTCTGGAACAATAGATACCACAGGTATCGCAGAGGGAGCTCTCGTTATAACAGCTGAACTAACTGACCTGGGAAACAATACAGGTATTAGCCCTAATATTAATATTACAAAAGATACAGTGGCTCCTATTATAGCAATTGATCCTGCTATTAATGTTAATTTGGCCAATAGTACTGCTTATACTTTAACTGGGACTTGTGATGAAGAGTCTGCAACAATCAATTTAGAATTCGGAAACATAACCGATAGTTCAGTGACTTGTTCAAGTGGTGTTTTTACAAAGTCCGCTTGGGATATTTCTGCACAGGCTGACAATGCTTCAGTAAATATCACAGCTGATATTACTGATAGTGCTGGGAATCCGGGAATACAAGCCACAACAAATGTCATAAAAGATACCGTACTTCCAACAATTGCAATAACGACTCCAGCAGATTCAACTTTTATTTTACTTGCTGATGATTCTGCTACTTACCCAGTTAGCGGAACTTGTGATGAGAGTGCAGCAAGTGTTGTTATTAAACTCGATGGAGCAGTTGCAACAGGTCAGTCAATTATTTCATGCGATGGTACAAACTTTACCGGAACAATTGATACCACAGGCTACGTTGATGGTGTTTATGCTTTTACGGCAGAGCTATCAGATGCTGTTGGAAATATTGGAGCAAGTCTCCCAAATAATGTAACAAAAGACACAGTTCTACCGACTGTTGCAATTACTTCTCCCACTGATGGTGCTTATATAAATATTGCAAACGACTCCGCTGCATTCGCTGTAAGTGGAACTTGTAACGAAAGTGGACAAACAGTTGAGATTAGAGTTGATGGTTCAGCCGCAGCTGGACAGACTGGTTTTAGCTGTGATGGCACAAATTTTACAGGAACAATTGATTCAACAGGTCTTACTCAAGGATCTTTAGAGTTCACAGCTTATCTTGCTGATGCTGGTGGAAATGATATCACCTCAATCGGAGTTAACATAACAAAAGACACTATTGCTCCAGTGGTGACTTTAACAACCCCAGCAGACCTTTCAACCATTACAGCAATTACAGATTCAAATACATTTGCAGCTTCTGGTTCTTGTGATGAAAATACTCTTGTTGCTGAACTTAAGGTAAATGGAAGCCTAGCCACTTCCCAAACTGGATTTGTTTGTGATGGGACCAATTGGACTGGAACTTTTGATTCTACCGTTATTCCAAACGCTACTGGCCATCTTTTCACAGTCGAAATAACTGATGCTGCTGGGAACCTCACGACAAGTGCAGCCAACAGTGTCGATAAAGTAAGTTATACTGTTGCGCTAACCTCTTCCCCCATCATCAATCTTGCGAATGAAACAAATTATATTGTGACTGGTACATGTTCAGTAGACACTGAGGTTGTCACAGTTACTGTGGGTGGTACGGAAGTTGCGACGCCTACTTGTACCGCTGGTGCATTTACAACGGCTGCTTTCGATGTTTCTGGTGCAACAGATGGTGGAGCAGTTACAGTAGAGGTAGCTCATGGAACCTCTACTGATTCAACAACTGTTGTTAAAGACACTATCGCTCCACTGATTGCCATTACAGCAGCCGATGATGTCAACCTTGCCAATGCAAATGTAAGTTCTTATTCAGTTAGTGGAACTTGTGATGAAGATGCAGCAACTGTAAATGTAGCTTTTGGCGCTTTAACAACAACAGCAACCTGTTCAACAACAAGCTGGTCAGTAACAAACTGGGATGTTTCCGCAGAGGCTGACAATGCTTCAGTATCAGTAACTGCCGACATAGCCGATGCAGCTGGAAATCCCGCAACTCAAAGTACTGTAAGCGTTATCAAAGATGTTGAGGTTCCACTTGTGGCCATAACATCACCAATTCAAGCTAGCTTTATCAATTCAGTTTCTGACTCTACAAGCTTTGCTGTTAGTGGAACGTGTAGTGAAAATGGAGAAACGGTTATCATTAAACTTGATGGAGTACTTGCCACAAGTCCAGTTGGAATGCTTTGTAATGGCACCACTTTCTCAGGGACAATTGATACAACCGGCTTGGGTGAAATAACTTATTTAATGACTGCCGAAATTTCTGACGCCTCAGCTAATACTGGTGTCAGCGCAAATATTGCTGTTACGAAAGACACCGTTGCGCCGACGGTAACTATTGGGGCTCAAGGAAATATTATACAATCTAATGAGTCTAGCTATCCAGTTTCTGGTACTTGCTCAGAGGACTCTGGCTCAATTGATGTCTCTGTCGGAGGGTCTACTGCCACTGGGTCATGCTCTAGTGGAGCTTACTCGGTTAATGTTAATGCCACATCTGTAACTGATGGCTCAAATATTTCTATTTCTGTAACTCAGACGGACGATGCCGGAAACACTTCAACGACTGTTACAACAACGGTTGACAAAGATACGACTGGTCCAACTGTGGCTATTACCTATTCACCGAATATTATTCCTGGCAACGAATCAAACTATTTTATCTCAGGTTCGTGTGATGAAAATGGAGAAGTCGTAAGTGTCTCTATCTCTAGCATCAACTTATCCCCAGTCTGTACTTCTAATTCTTGGAACTCTGGCAGCCAAGATGTTTCATCTATTCCTGACGGGGCTGTTACAATTTTGGCTTCTCAAACCGATGCAGCAGGGAATACGGGCTCCGATACAAAAAATATTACAAAGACGACGGCCACACCGACGGTAACAATTACCAATGCACCTAACATAGACTTGTCGAATCAGACTAGCTACGTGGTCTCTGGTATTTGCTCTCAAAGTGGAACGATTGTTTCAATCGATATTGGCGGAATAAGTAAGACCGCGAACTGCTCTGGTAGTTCATTTTCGACGACGACAACTAATGTTTCTGGCTTAGCTGATGGCGTAGTTACTATTACGGCTGATCATTCAACGGCCACTCAAGACTCTGTCAATATCGTAAAAGATGCAGCTGCTGAAACTGTAACGATTTCATCAGCCCCTGATATAACCTCGGTCAATGAGAATAGTTATACGACTTCAGGAACTTGTTCTCAAAATGGTTCAAGTGTTAATTTAGACATCGGTGGTCTCCCTTACACTCTTTCTTGTACTTCAGGAACATGGAGTTCGGGACCGGTCGATGTATCATCTCTAGCAGATGCAACGGGGATTTTGTTAACGGCAGATCACTCAACAGCGACTCAGGTAACAAAAACGATAAATAAATCGACAAGTACACCGACGATATCTTTTTTCTCAGCTCCAACGACTTTAAGTACTAGTGTTAGTCTAAATTGGGAACTCGATACTCCTGGTGGATTCACTATTGATGACTATATTATTAATTATAGACTGAAAGGTTCTACTGCTTGGCTTCTTTTTTCAGATGGATCAAGCTCCAATACATTCGCTGAAGTTACAGGACTTGATGCCAGCACTATCTATGAATTTAGGGCAAAAGTCATTTATGACACTACCAGTGAATCCGAATGGAGTGCAATTGCCGAAGCAGAAACAAAACCAGAAGATACTATTTTTGGTCCATACTCCGCGATGAATGTCGGTGGTTCAACAGCCACAACTGTTGCTGCCTTTCAAAATGGCACGACCATTACTCTAAACGGTGCACCTTTAACGACACTTAATCAGGGACAGACCTTTGCGTTTACTTCAGCCAAGTACGATATTATTGATGCTGATAAGCCCATCTTTACGGCGGGTAAACGCTCAAGCGCTGACCAAGCGGATAAGTCCGCGAATATTGCTTGGAACCCTGCTGAATGGGCCGGAAAGTCATTTTCCTTTAACGCCACAAGAACAAGTCCGCAAAACTTAGAGGTCTATGCCATTGAAGATGCAATTATCGAAGTAAGGCAAGGGGCAACACTTTTAGCAAGTGCAACTCTTACCAAAGGTAGCGGAACAACGCTTGCTTGGTCTGATTACGGTAGTTACCAAGTAGAGTCGACAGGAAATATTTTAGCTTATTCTCTTTCGACAGGAGGAGGAGACCTTCAAGATCCGAGTCCTCTTATTCCCGGCTTCACACAAATAATTGGTTTTCCAACAGCCTCAATGACTTTGACCACTTTTACTGACGGAACAAACTATTCAGCTATCCACTCAAACTCTGTTACAGCAACCGGATCACTGAATAAGTCTGGAGACATCAGAATAACCCCACAAGGAACAGGAACACTTTATCAAAGTGAAAGTCTCTTAATTACGGCTGATAAGAAAATAAGTGGAGCCTCTTTCGCTGACTCAGATGGACTATGTTCGGCTGCATTTATTTCGACAAATCTCATGAAAACGAAATATATACTTCCAACAAATTCGGACTATATAGCTTTCGCTAGTAAAATCCCTGGAACGATAGCTGTTGTTAACTCTGCTGGAACAACGACTGCCACTTTAACTCTTACTCGTTCAGGAGCAAATACGAATGCACCCTACAAGGTGCGCTTAGCAAATCCGACAGCAGGTCAGAGGTTTATTTCGACGGTTCCAGTGGGAGCTTGGTACCAACCAAATAACTACAATTCCGCCGCTGATCAAGACGAGACACTCCTTTACGGAACTAACGAATAAAAAAAGCCCACATTTTAGTGGGCTTTAAAACTTCCTTTTTATATTTTTAAAATTAAACTAGCCCCAACCATCTTCTTAACCAGGCTGGTAGATGACTATAGTCTGGCTTTGTCGGTTGTTGAACAGTTTCTTCTTCTTCTGAGTGATAGATGATAATTCTTTTATATTTGTTATAAGAGTCACATCTTCTCCTCTTCCGCCTGAGTTAGAGATAACATTTGAAACCTGACAGCCCTGAGCTGAACTCCAAACATAATCAGTATCTCCTCTAACTAATATTCCCTCGATGACTCCTGTTGTGGCATTGAAAACAGCCGAGCCAGAGTTTCCTCCATATGTGTCTAAGTTAGCCGTGAAGAAAACGCTCCCCACTTTTCTAACTTTAGCTCCCGCTGCTATTTTTGTTGGAAGACCCGTCGGATGACCAATAACAACTAACTCATCCCCAACCTTGGCTTTTCCTGTCTTTCTAAACTTTAAAGGCTTTCTATCTTCAACATCTTCTGCAAGTTCAATAAGCGCATAGTCATTTTGAGAACTTGAATCCAAGCTTCTAGAAATGATTGATTTACACTTATAAACTTTGCTCTTATCCACAACAACTTCATCTTGAGCGGAGTAAGAAACTTTATAATCAAAAACCCATGAGTTACTCTCACAGTCAGATTGAGACTTTATGCAGTGACCGGCCGTTACAAGTTTATTTTTCGCAACTAAAAATCCTGAGCAGTTGGCAACTGTGGGTTGAGCTGCAAATTTTTCAGATGCACACTTTCCGCCCTCCTCTAAACTTCTCCCTGAAAGTAGAACTTCATAACTATTTAGGGATTTGATTTTATAAGTTGGGATCATCGCCGCTGTCGACTTTGATAACTCAACGTGTTTTTTGTTTGTGGCCTCAAAGACGTCAAGCCTGTCATCCTCACCGTAAATGACTTTATCATTAGCGTTTGAGTTAATAACAAAAAGTAATGCTAAAAGTGAGAGAGTTAACTTGAAAGTTGTTTGGTTTGTCATCGATGCCCCTTTTTCCTTGGTTTCGTTTTCCTGGGCACCATATTTACATTATCAAGAATTTTAATCAACTAATACATACTTACCGCAAAACAGCTGATAATGGGCTCATCCGGGGTCAAAATGATACTATAAAAGTTTTTCAATGTAAGAGACAATTTGGGAAAGACCTTTTTCATCTTCTTGCGAGAAGAAGTCAAACTCTTCGCTATCGATATCTAAAACTCCAATAACAGCACCATCTTTTCGTAGTGGAATGACAATTTCAGAGTTTGATAGAGCTGAACAAGCTATATGCCCATCAAATGCATGAACATCAGCAATTCTAAGAACTTTATTTTCGCTCCAAGCTGTTCCACAAACACCCTTTCCATACTTTATTCTTGTGCAAGCTACCGGACCTTGGAATGGACCCAGAACAAGTTCGTTGTCCTCAATAAAGTAGAAACCTGTCCAAAGAGTTTTTAAATCCTCATGAATCAACGCGATAGAATTAGATAAGTTCGCAATCCTATTCGTTTCATTTTCTGTGACTGATTTAACTTGATTTAACAGGGTTGTATAATTCGTTTGGCTCATAGTTTTCTTTTAATAAAAAAGCCCTCTTCCGAGGGCTTAAGATTATATTTTTTGATGTCTTACTTTTGATCCTGGGAAGCGATGATCTGATCCTCGTCCTAAAAAGTTAGTTTGAATTTTTCTCATTGAAGCGAGTCTTCTTTCAGCCAGCAAGTCAGTGGCTTTATTAACAGAAATATTTTCTTTCTCGCTTAGATCAAAGATCGCTAACGTTGTATCGTAAATCTTATCGATCATTCTTCTCGACTTATCATCATTCCAACCCTCAAACTCAATTGAAACGTTCATTAGTCCACCGGCATTAATAAGGTAGTCAGGCGCATAGAGGATTCCTTTCTCTTTAAGGATATCTCCATGTCTGTCTTCTTTTAACTGATTATTAGCTGCTCCACTTACAACTTTACACTTTAATCTATTAACAGTGTCGTCATTAATAGTTGCACCTAAAGCACAAGGAGCATAGATATCGACATTCGCATCGTAGATTGAGTTTGGTTCAATAAACTCAGCGCTTGGAATTTCTTCTTTAAACCTACTAATATTATCTTCAGAAATATCAGTGAAAAGTATTTTTCCACCATCTTCATTAATCAGTTTCCCAAGTTCAAGGCCCACTGAACCGACACCCTGAATAGAGACAGTCTTTCCAGCGAGAGACTTATCGCCCCAAGTTTTCATAGCACTTGCCTGCATTCCTCTAAAAACACCTAAAGCGGTATAGGGCGCTGGGTTTCCAGAACCACCATGAGCTTTATCAATACCACAAACATAATTTGTTTCAGTATATACATGGTCTATATCATTGACTGTAATGTTGACATCTTCGGCTGAAATATATCTTCCGTTAAGAGACTCTACAAATCTTCCGTAAGCTCTAAAAAGTGCTTCTGATTTATCTTTCTTTGGGTCACCGATAATGACAGCTTTACCACCACCAAGATTTAATCCTGAGATTGCAGCTTTATACGTCATACCTCGTGATAACCTGAGAACATCTTCTACAGCTTCTTCTTCTGAAGCGTAGTTCCACATCCTTGTTCCTCCAAGAGCTGGGCCTAATGTAGTATCATGAATTGCCACGATAGCTTTTAGACCACAAGATGGCTCACTAAAGAAGACAACTTCTTCGTGCCCCATTGAATAAAGTTTTTCAAAACTTAGCATTTAGACTCCTTATAAGGTACAATTTCGATAGTGAAGTTATAAATATAAATAGGTGAAAATTATATGCCCACAGTGTCATTTAAAGATAAATCTCTAAGCTACCAAGTCGATGAAAACTCTATTCTTTTCGATGCTTTGGACGATGCAGGTGAACAATTACCTCATGGCTGTCTCGCAGGTTCTTGCGGTGCATGTAAGGTTGAAATTGTGAGCGGTGCAGAGAACTTAAAAGCTCCCTCAGAAATTGAGAAAAATACTATTGAAGCCATTAAACAGAACTATGAAAGGATGAATGGAGCTGGAACTGCAAAAGATAAGGTCATTAGACTGTCTTGTCGAGCAAGAGTCCTTGGTGACTTTGAATTCACCAAGCTTAAATAGTTAATTAATAGTTTCCTTTGCGACTTCAAAGTCTTCTAGTGAAGTTTCTTTAGCCTCTTCCTCACTTCTACTTGTAATATATCTTTCACCATCAGTACTTTCGATTTTAACTTCTTCGATTTCTTTATCAACGACTTTAAGCAGATTAAAAGATAGACCTTCCCAAAAGAGAATATTACCAGTCTGCGGGAAATTGTTTCCAAGCATATCTAATAAAAAGCCTCGAAGGGTGGAGTAATTATCGTTTAGAGGTATTTCGATATCGTACTCATTTTTTAAATCTCTTAAACTAATTTCAGCTGGAACGACAAGTCCATTTTCTAACTGATGTTCAGAGAGTTTTGGAATTCCGTCATCCTCATCATCATGCTCATCTTGAATTTCACCAAAAATTTCTTCCATAATATCTTCAAGAGTAACAATACCAACGACAAGTCCATTCTCATCTTTTACAAGCGCCAAATGAACCTTTTTTCTATTCATATGATCAAAGACTGCTTGAATTTTCATATGCTCATAAACAAAAAATGTATCTTTTAAATGATCTTCAACATTGAATTTATCCCTATCTTCGGGCTCAACAAATGAGATGTCTTTAACGTGGAGAAAGCCCAAAACTGAATCTAAGTCTTCTTCCATAACAGGGTAACGACTATGGGCCACTTCTTTGACAAGATCAATAACCTCTCGAAAGCTAGCTTCTTTCTTTATAGCGTGAACCTTGGTTCTTGGAACCATTATGTCTTTAACTTTTATCATTGGGAATTCAAGGATTGATGTCAATAAGTCAATTTGCTTTGAATCGATGGTCTTCTCTTTTTCAGCCTCATTAACTAAAAACTCGATGTCATCTTTTGTGACAAGTCTTTCAGCAAGCTGAGCATTTTTTCCAAGGACAGCTTCAATAACAAACATAAAGATTTTTACCACAGGGAACATTGCGTAGTACAAAAACTGGAGAAGTCTAATGATAGGCAGTGCAAGTCTTTCAGAATGATTACGGGCAAAAGTTTTTGGAATAATTTCACCAAATATAAGAATTAAGATAGTCGTACCACCAACTGAGTAAGATATAGCGTCATCGTCAAAGTAGTTTTGAGCTATTGTCGTTGCTAATGAAGCAACAAAGATATTAACAAAGTTGTTTCCAATAAGAATAGTGGTGAGAATTTCAGAAGGTTTTTCAGCGAGGAATCTAAAAGCGTTTGCTCTGCTTCCTCCCTCTTCGATCAACTGCTTTACCCTTTTCGCAGGGATACTAATGAGAGCGGCTTCCGATCCTGAAAAAACAGCAGAAAGGATTACTCCGGTAATAAAAATTATTATATCCTGAGTTTGAGAAGTCACTTAAAGACTCCCAAGATTTACTATATATTTAAAGAGTGATTTTTGTAAGTTTGAATTATTCGATGGGGGCTCTATGGTCCAGCTCCTTGTAGGTTTATAAAAGTGAAATAAATCATATTTCTAGAATTAAGTATAGCTCAAAAGAGCATTTCAGTCTATTCAGTTGTTACTCTGCGGCATCACCTAAGTCATTGTTTTCAAGAGACTTAAGACTTCTTTAAGAAAGGTTTGATTCGCTGGAGGGATTAAAGACCAATATTCTTCAGGCTCACTGAACCAAGAGTTTAAAAACTCATCATTATCTTCGTAGGCGAATATATTTAATTTGACTGTCTTGGTGGCTTTTATATCGTCATAGACTTTAACCAATTTAAGCTTTGAGGCAGCTAAAGTTACACCTGTCTCCTCTAAAGTCTCCCTTATCGCAGCAGCTTTTGGGTCCTCACCAGCTTCAATCTTTCCACCTGGAAATTCTAATAGGCCATTTAATTCATCTTTTGAATTTCGCTTTTGCATCCAAACCTCCATAGATTCTTTAAATCTAAAAGGTATGACAATTGCGACATTTATAGTTATCACTTAAGTATTTCACTAGCAGCTATCGCAGCCGCTTGCTTATCTCCAGAAGCCACAGATGATTTTATAAAAGAAGTTAAGTTTTCAAATAAAACTTTTCTTCCGCCATCTTTTTTAGAATCTTCAACTATTTTATCAATTTTCTCTCTCGCTTCTTTTCCACTTTCTACAATGCTAGAACTAGAAATTTCCAGTTTTTTGAAAAGTTCTTTCCGCGTATCCTCATCAAGAAGCCTGACATCAATATAGTTAGTCTGACCTGGAATCTTTATAAAACGAAGCTCATCTTTATTCTCTCCAAGAAATAATGTATCAATTCCGCTAGCATCGACGTTTTTTATGATGGATAAGATTTCTGACGGTGCGACTTCAAGCTTTATGAAGTTTGTCTGCTCGTTAACTTGGTCGTTTACACTTTTGACAACATCACTCAATTGAGCGCCTGCCTGGTTAGAGGTTCTACCTCGACGAAAGCTTCCAGTATTTGAATCGACTTTATTTTCCGCGATACCAGAAGGCTTTCTATCGTAGTCCTTAATTTTTTCTTCATATCTCTTATCTGCAAGTTTTTGGTTTTCTTTGTCTAAAAAGTTCAAGTTCTTTTGCGTGCTTGCAATTTCTTCTTTAATTTTTTTCTTTTGATCTTCAAGCTCACTGGCCTTTCTTGACTGTTCCGCTTTTTTTGCATCCGCTATCTTTTTTTCTATCTCAGCAAGCTGTCTATTCAATTCATCGAGCTTATCTTGTTCTTTTAATCTATCTTTAGCTAAGGCTTTTTCCAATTGATCCGCTTCAGAATTACCTGATACGAGATCATCTATAAGTTTTTCTTCTGAGTCCATTTTTTTTACTTCGTCTATAAACTCTTTTGGATTGACATAAGAAGATACAACCTGTGACTGAGTCAGGTCATTTTTTTCTTCTGCAAATTCGTTTACTGGTAATGAATCAGTGGTCTTTGTGCTTGCAAATCCCGATGATGGAATTGCCCCTAATGTTTTAGCCTTTCTCTTTTCTTCCATTTCTTTCAGAATAGAAGAAGGGGATTTACCTTGCGATAGCTTTTTAGCTATTGAGTCAGGTAGATAGGCAATACCATCTGATCCCTCATTCTCAATATAGCCTCTCATAATATTTTCATTAACGACGTCCTCATCCGGCTCTTCTCCATAAACGTCATAGTTAACATGCTGTTTTGCTGCAAGAACTTCAGCACTGCCTTCACAAAACAAATCTCCTTTGTAATCTAAAAAGTTTACCGATTCTACGTAACGACTATTATCCATTTCTTCTGATAGCTTCTTTCGAAATAAATCAGACATTTCTGATTTTGAAATTTGTCCATACTCAAAAGAGTCTTTTGCACTTAAGGGTTTAAAAATAACACCATCATCATCTCCCCCTGAAAGAGAGTTAACCTCGCAGCTCATTTTGCCAATTCCTAAAATTTCAGACTTTTCAAGTTCAGAAAGATCCCTTTGAGATGAATGTATTTGTTCAATTCTCTCATCCATTAAACCTTTGATTTGGTCTGGCATAACATTATTTACCAAAGTATCCATGCCTTCATTTGAAGAGCAAGCTGACTCAACAAGCTCGTCAATATACGAAGTACATCGACCTTCATATTCATTCAGAATTTCTTTGTGATTATTAAAAAGCTCTTCTGGGCTAAAATGGTCACTATTAACAACAAGTGAGGCTACTGAAGCTCCCTCGGGTTTTTTATCTAGAAAAGCGCAAAACGACTCACCACTAAGCAATACCATTCTGAGTAAAGGATCGGCTTTTCGCATCTCATCCAAAGCCGCTGAAGCTAGAACCATATTAGACACCCCACGCTGTCTACCTGTTTCTTCATTTAACTTATCGTTGACCTTTGTCAGTGCACCCTTTAAACTACCATTCATATGTTGAGCAAAAATGATTTCAAATAGAGTATCAACTGACCCAGTTTTCTTTCCAGATCCAGCACAGAATTGACTGATCGTATTGGTTTTACTAATTGTCTCATCAACAAGTTTTAAGGTTAAGCCAGGTAAAGTAACTTCTTCTTCACTGATGCTGGGTGCATACATCTCATTCATCAAGAAGTATTGATAGGCATCTCTCGAACTGAAACTCCCTTTACAGCTTTCAGATTTAATTTTTCTCGTTCCATTTTCAAATGAATCTTGTAGATTTTCAATAGACCAGTTGTCACCCATAGAATTTAAGGCTTTAGATATTCTCAATTTAGCTTCTAATAGCTTTTTTTCATCATCTCCACACTTCTTGCGTAAAGAAGACTCGAAGTTTTTTTGTTCGAGACAGTTTTGGGAGTAATTGCCGCCGTCAGCAAACTTCTCTCTTGAAGCTCTTAGGTCAGCTATGTTTTGAGCAGCTGCGAATGCAAGTTGAAGTTTCCCTTCTACAATCTTTTCGTGGTAAATTTCTGCTACTTTGTTCTGCGCCACTTGGTACCCGTTAGAAATTCCCTCTGCACCTTTATTTGAAATAGAAAATTTTTCAAGACATTTTACACAGTTTTCAGGTCTACCAGACAAAGATGTTATATCTTTTGAATATACGAAAGAAAATCTATCGAGTAGTGAAAAAGTTTGATCATTTGAGTCCCCAGAATGATCCGTAACCTTGCTTGGCAACCTAGAACAACTCTCACCAAAAGTTCCATTTAGATCAAGGCTTGTTTTACATGTCGTTGAACTTTTAGATATTGATGTTTCGCCAGCAGATACACTTTGTCTGTCTTTTTTTCCATAAAGTTTCAGATCATTTTCTAAATTGTTTTCATCCAAACCCTCGTATTTGAGTAATTTGTTTAATCTTTGTGCACTTTTATGAGTTAATATTTTTGAAGAAGCACTTTCACAGGCTTTTCTAATATCACTAGAGCTACTATTCTTATCAGTCTTAGAGTCCACAATTTTCATTATCTCAAAAAAATTGGTCCGATCGCTGTCGCTTATTTCTATTTTTTTCTCACCTTTTTGAGCCTCATTAGATTTTAATTCTCCTGCGACTGCACCTGCCACACCAGCAATTGCAACATTCAAAGTTCTATCTATGGCTCCAGCAAAAAGATCTTTATCTTTTACTAAAGATCTCGCTGAGTTTTCTTTTAAAATTTCAGTACAAATTGTTTCTAACCCTGGACCAAGATTTTTTGATGCCATAGCAGAAAATGAAAAAATAAATAATAAATAAAAAATAACTTTCATAAGATCCTCACGCTTCCTTATCGGAAGGTTTAGACCTTATGTTAAATGAAATTCGATAAACTTAGTCGGATTAGCTTTGTTAATCAACTAAGAGGCTGTTTTTATTAGCTTTTTTGTGATCTTTAGCCAGGTAAAATTGCCACTAATTAATGGCAATTTAGTCAATAAAGCCATATTTATGGAGAAATGTAATATCAGGGAATTGGATGTGTTCGGGTGCATCGATGATAGTGTTAAACATATAGATAAAATCTTCAGTTGTTAACATTTTATCGACTTCGATATCTTCATACTTAAACCAAAGAGGTGTATCAACAGCCCCGACATAAAAGTTAGCTCTTCTAATCTTATAGCGTCCCCATTCTTTTAATATCGTTTCAATAAGACCACGTTTTCCGTATTCAGTCGCCGTGTAGCTGACAGTGTTTGGGTAGGAATGTTTTGAACTAATAGATTGAATATTTACACAAGTTGTTTCGTCTTCAATAATGAACGGTTCAAAGTACTTATAAAGATAGAATGAACCTAGAAGGTTAGTTTGTAAGTGATCCACAAACTCGCTTCCACTTGTTTCTGAGAAACTATTCATTTCACAAATACCTGCATTGTTGATGAGGATATCAACCACTTCAGTTTCTTTATTAATTTCATCGTAAAACTTTATGACTGATTTTTCGTCTCTCACATCGAGCTCAAGATCAATGAAGTTTTCATGCTCAATATCTGATTCAGTTCTTGAGCCTCCGAAAACGACAAAACCTCTTTCAAGCAAAGAAGTGGCCATGGCCATTCCAAGCCCAGAAGAGGTTCCGGTTACTATAGCAATTCTATCTGTACTCATTTATTTTGCAATACCTACAGCTCTTGTCTCTCTAATAACAGAAACTTTAATTGTTCCTGGGTAAGACATTTCTTCTTCAATTTTTTTAGCAATATCTCTTGAAAGCATGACAGTTTGCTCATCTGTTACCTTTTCATTTTCAACAAGCACTCTAATCTCTCGACCTGCAGAGATGGCATAACTTCTACTAACACCTTCAAAGCCATTGGCAATATTTTCAATATCAGTAACTCGACTTACGTATGACTCTTTCAAGAACTTACGAACACCCGGTCTTGCACCACTTAGTGCATCTGCTGCCATAACAAGATGGGCCAGTACTGTTTCTGGCTTAACGTCCTCGTGGTGAGCACGAACCGCGTGAACAATATCAGGATCCTCTCCATATTTCTTAATAAAGTCTGCACCAACAACGGCGTGAGATCCCTCAGCCGAAGCATCAATGGCTTTTCCGACATCGTGAAGAAGTCCTGCTCGTCTCGCTTGCTTAACGTTCATTCCCAATTCTGCTGCCATGGCACCACAAAGGAAACCAACCTCTAAAGAGTGTTGATATTGATTTTGCATATAAGATGTTCTGTAGTTTAAAGCTCCAAGCATTTTTAAAATTTCTGGATGAAGACCGTGAATACCGATTTCCATCTGTGCTTTTTCTCCAAGCTCACGAAGATTTAATTCCATTTCGTGCTTAGCTTTATCATGAAACTCTTCAATTTTTGCTGGATGAATACGTCCATCCGCAATAAGTTTTTCAATTGTCATTTTAGCAACTTGCTTTCTTACGACATTAAATGAAGAGATAACAACCATTCCCGGAGTATCATCGATAATTAAATCAACACCACAGATTTGCTCAAAGGCCCTAATATTTCGACCCTCTCTACCAATAAGACGACCTTTTATTTCGTCTCCTGGAAGTTCAACTGAAGATATAGTTTGTTCAGCAACAAACTCTCCTGCAAATCTCTGGAGAGCGATTCCAAGGATTCTTTTTCCTCTTTTTTCTGATTCTTCTTGTGCTTCTTCTTCTACTCTTGCGATCATTTTAGCGGCATCAACTTTCGCCTCTTCTTCCATCGCACTCATAAGCTCTCGCTTAGCTTCGTCCTTACTCATTCCAGCAACAGAAGTCAGCTTATCTGAAATTTCAGCTTGTCTTGCGATGAACTTTTCTCTTTCAGCCAAAGTTTGCTTTGTTTCATTTTCTAATTTTTCTTCTTTAGATTTTAAGGCCTCAAGCTCTTTATCTTTTTGTTCAATCTTAGAATCGAGTGAAACTTCCTTCTTGGTAAGTCCTCTTTCTTGATCGTGAAGAGCTGATACTTTTTTCTTGTACTCTTTATCCAGTTCATCTTTTTCATCTTGGATTATTTGTTTAGCATCAAATTTGGCAGACTTCTTAATCTCGCTTGCTCTATCTTTGGCCCTTTTGATAATCTGCTCACCTTCTTTTTCACTTTCGGCCGTTAAATTCTTAACTTTTCCCATTGAAATAACGTAAGCGATTACACCACCAAGAACGAGAGATAACAGAGCTGCTAATATCGTTTCTGTAGTCATTATTTTATTCCCCTTATATATTTGTCTTTTTCAGTTATTATTAAGTCTACTTTTATATCGTTTTTATCTACTTTTAACTCATCAACGAGTTGTTCTTCAAAACAAACTCCAATCTTTATTCCCTTAAAAGTTTCCAGGTACCTATCATAGTAACCTGCTCCCCTTCCAAGCCTATTCATATGTCTATCAAACAACAATCCTGGTATGAGTAAAACATCCGGAACTCCAGCACTTTTTACAAAGGCTTCATCCACTTTAAGACCTAGCTCATCCCTATCTAAGTTGCGGTGTTCGACCTCTACAAAAACCATTTGGGTCTCAGTTGTGATCGTTGGCACATAAATAGTCTGATTCACAAAGAAGTCATCTTTAAACCAAAGACACTCTTTTTGAATGGGACTAAACCCACCAATACTTAATGAAGAGGAAATTTTTAGAATACTTTTTAAGTGCATAGCGAGGTTGCTAGATAAAGACATGCTTTTTTCTAGAATCATTTTTTCAGAGATTTTAGATAACAGCTCTTTGGCGTGCTCTCTTTCAATCTTTTTACTCACAAGCGCACTATTCTGATTTACTGGGTTGCATGGATCCTGCAGACACTTCTTCGATAAAACTTAAAGCTTCATTTACCCCAGCTTTCAAAGAAAACAAGTTCTCTTTATACTCAGATTCGATTTCACTTTTTTCCGAAGCAAACTTTAAAGCGATGAGAACTGCGACATCAATATCTTTGAGCTTAGAGTTTTGTGATCTCATTTTCTCAATTTCTTTGTTAACAATTTCAATAGTTTTTAAAGCATTATCTCTGTCGGCTTCGTCCTTTTTTATCCGGACGTTACAACCTAATATATTATATTCTAAACCTTCATTGTGTACGGTCATCACAAAAGAGTAAATGACATCTAGTTACAAGTCAATGCGCATAGAGAGGGATTTAAGCAATTCCAAGCAGTGCGTCTAGGTATAAATCGAGGTCAAAGATATTAAGATCATCGACCGACTCTCCTACTCCGATATAAACGATTGGTACTTCCAATTGTTTCACGATTCCTACCGCAGAACCAGCTTTTGAAGAGCCATCACATTTAGTAAATATCAGACCAGTAAGGTCCAGTGTCTTATTAAATTCTTCAGCTTGTCTCAAAGCATTTTGCCCAGTAATGGCATCGACCACTAATAGTGTTTCGTGAGGAGCACTTTCTACAACTTTACTCATTACTTTTTTAGTCTTTCGCAGTTCATCCATGAGGTTTGACGCAGTATGCAGTCTACCCGCAGTATCAATAATACAGTAATCTGCTTGAATCTCTTTAGCTTTCTTTACTGTATCGAATGCAACTCCACTTGGATCTGCTCCCTCTTTTGCTTTTACTATTTCAACCCCTGCCCGGTTACACCAAACCTCAAGCTGCTCAACAGCCGCTGCTCTAAAAGTGTCACAAGCTCCGACAACGACTTTGGCCCCTTGCGCTTTTAATTTCGTTGCAAGCTTTCCGATGGTTGTCGTTTTCCCGGCTCCATTAACACCAACAATCATGATAACTTTTAATTCTTTTTTCTCTTTATCGAAGTCATATAGATCAAGATTAACTTTATCCTGGATAGATGCCATCTTTCCTTTTAAGAAGCCTTTAATAAAAAGAATAAACTCTTGAGTATTTTTTTCTCCACTTTTAGAAAATGCTTTAAGCTCTTCTAAAAGCTCTTGAACCATTGAAGGAGATAGGTCTGCAGAGTAAAGAATCTCCTCAATCTGCTCAAACTGTTCTTCAGATATATTGTTGGATCCCAAGATAGCTCCAACTTTTCCCCAAACATCATTTCTCGTCTGCGAAAGTCCTTTTAGTAATCTGTCACTCCAAGTTATTTTTTTCTCAAGAGGCTTCTGTGGGACTTCTTCAACAGTCTCAACTAACTCTGGAGCGGGTTCATGTTTAGGTAAACTCTCTGCGACAGGTGAAGAAGTTAACTCTTTTGCTACCTCAGTTGCTATTTTTTTATCTTTTTCTAGAGTCGCTTCATCATCAAGATTTGTTTTTGGACTTTTAAACAGGTTAAAGACTGAAATGAAAGCCAAAGTGAAGATTCCACTTATTCCCAACCAATCATAAAGATTTGGAATATCGGCTAATCCTAGAAGTTCTGCTACTTGAGCTGCATATTGATTCATAAAACCTACGTTTTTATTTATTAATTGTTTGAGAAATTAGCATCATCAATGTGGATTTTAAAGAAATTCCAAATTATTTTAGCTGTGGCACCCCAAAGAATGACCTTATTTTGTTCATCAGGGCTTTTCTCTAAAACTTCAGACTTTGGTATTGGACAAAAGAAGACATCATAAACCCTTTCCTTAAACATACTTCCCCTGCTCCAATGAGAGTCATTGAAAATATAATCAGCCCGGGCCAAATAAGCATTATTCCATTCACCGTTACTTACAATCTTTTGGATAAAATCTTTTCTACTCATATCTATCCAAGACACCACGGGATAGATCATTTTCAATTTTGAAGTAACAACAGGCTCCAAAACGATAGGATCCAAAAGAAGTTCAGGACTTAGACCCGTTTCTTCTTCAAATTCCCTTTTCGCTGTCACAATTGGATGGATCTCACTAGCAAGTTTATGCCCACCAACAAAGGCGACTTGGCTCGCATGAGAGGGCATCGTGTCACTTCTCAAGATTAGAAAGATGTAGTCTTCAATAAAAATAAAATTTACTGCGCCGACCCATTCTGAATCTTCAATATATTGATAAATTGCTTCTTTTCTAAGAGGATATCGCATGATGAGTTTAAAATATCAGTTTCAATTTATTCAGGCCATGAGAAATCATTTTGTCTCAAAAGGTTTTCTAGATGTTCTAACGCCTCCCGTGACGGAGAACCCTGGCATGGAAACTCATATTCACCCTTTTGAGTTATATTCAATCAACAGCTCAAAAAGAACAAATAGTTTTCTTCACACCTCTCCTGAGTTTTTTATGAAAGAGCTTCTCTCTAAAGAAGAGTTTGATAAAATTTTTACTATCACTTATTGCTTTAGAGATGAACAAGCATCTCCTATCCACAGACCACAATTTCTTATGTGTGAATGGTATAGAAAACATGAAAACTATAGTTCGATAAAAGAAGATGTTATTGATTTAACAGTAGACCTCTCACAGCGTGCCCAAGCGTTGGCAATGCCTGTGAAAGAGAAGTTTCAAAAGTCAGACTTTCAAACAGCTACAGTTAGAGAGCTCTTTATTGATATTTTAAACATTGATATTTTAAATTTTTTAAACACCAAAGAGCTTAAAAAGCTTATTGAGAAGAACTTTAAATCAGTTCCACTTCCCAACACTGATTGTACCTGGGATGATTATTTTTTTCTTTTATTTCTCAACGAAATAGAACCTATTATTGCCAAAGAGAAAGCCATTTTTGTAGATGAATATCCGGCTCCACTGGCTGCGCTTTCGACACTTAAACCTGAAGACAAAAGAGTTTGCCAAAGATTTGAACTTTTTATTCGAGGAGTGGAAATTGCAAATTGTTTTAACGAGCTTACAGACTACAATTCTCAAAAGGAGAGGTTTGAGCTTCAAGCTTTTGAAAAGAAAGAAGCCTACAACTACACCTTACCTTCTCCAAAAAGATTTTTAAAAGTTATTGAAGACGGCTACCCCAACTCCTCAGGCATTGCCCTAGGAATTGAGAGACTATTTGCTTCAATTGTCAAAAGCGAAAAAATATTCTTTGATTAGTTTTTTTGCAAATAGTTCATCAGAAGATGATTTTTTAAAATAATTTCTGATTTAATATGTTGAAAAGGTACTTTGGTTGCCCAGCGATAGTGGAACTCATCACTGGTACTCGCTCGAGTTTTTGATTTCCATAGCTCAGGATAATTTTTCGCAATTTCAGCGGAATAAACAGCATACCAACGATAGAGATCCTCTGGCTTTTTTGCAAGTACATCCACAAGCTCTAAGCACTTCTCCGTGAGAAGCCTTTTTAATGACCACAGGTTCAGTTTTCTAAGGCTTGATTCTTCGAAAGTTTTTCTTAGATATTTTGGTGTGAAGTATCGAACAAAATTGATTAATGTGTCACTTGGATTTTCTTCATATTGTTCAAGAGCTAAATAAGTTTGGTCAAGTGTGACAGAGCGATATACTCCCTCTCTATTTCCACCTTGCTCTAAAACATTTAGAGACTTAGCCAGATCACTTTCTTTAGGTTGCGAATTTCTTGTGACAAAATAGAGCTGCCTTAAAAATTTAATTCTAAAATTTCTTTTCTCTTGATTTGAGAGGTTATTATAATCTTCACCTTGAGTGTAGACCGCACTGGTTTTTTGATCGTAGAAACTTTCATTTTTAGCATCGAGCTTGACTTGTGGAATTTCCGGTAATGTCATCGCGTTGGTCTTCTCTACTACTTTTTCGCCCAAAATCTTATTTGTTGTCTCTTCACCTAGCATTTTGGCCATGGGAGCTCTTAGTTTTTCCTTATACTTATCGAGATCCAAAGCGTAGGAATTGGTGACCATTAAGCTCATAAGAGCTGACAAAATAAATTTATTCACGATTATCTCCTTATAATATCAGTATCATACATCATTTTGCCCCAGATATCTCGGTGTAAAGTTTGCCTTCTTTAAACACGCAGCCTGGCAGTCTAAAATAAGAGTGTATTCAAGGAGAAAGAGATGTTTGATTTTCTATTTAATCGCAAAAAATTTAGTAAGACTCTAGCTACAGATGTTGTAGAGGAAACTGAAGTCCTCTTTGATAAATTAGCACAAAACCAAAATAATCAATTTTCTGAAATGAAAACGATCTTGATGAGTCTAACTCAGAAAGTTACAGAGATAGAAAATAGAATTGCCTCCAAAGAGATTAGAGACAAAAATACATATGGCCACCTCCAATATAAGATCTCTGAGTTAGAAACTGATATTATCTTCGACGCAAATAAAAAATCTAAAGATAAAGACCAATAGACCTTCTGTCCGTTGACAGAATAAATCAACAAATGACAGTATTTGGACCACAAATCTTCAAAGGTCTAAATATATGCGCACTCTATTTTTCTCACTACTATTTTTACTTACAGGTTGCTTTGGGCCAGAAAAGCTTGAGGGTATATGGGGAATGGAACTCCAACTACAGGGAAAGAAGATTCCTTTTAATCTAGAGTTTACAAAAGACGATGTAAAATTATCGACGATGGCTGAGACTCTAACTCTTTCACGCCAAATAGAGAAAGGTAAAATTACTATTCCTATCCAAGGTTTTGATGCTTCTTTTGAACTCGTCCAAACAGGCCCAGTGATTAAGGGATACTGGATAAAGCACAACAGAACTCCAGAGTACAAGGTGCCCGTTATTGGAATGAAGCTGGCGGCAACCTTAAAAAATAATTTTAAGGAAGAGAAACTACTTCCAAGAAAGTGGAAAGTTAAGTTTGAAGGAAATGAAGACCCAGCCCTTCTCGTTTTCACAGAAAATAAGAATAAATTCTATGCAAGTGTTATTACCCAAACAGGTGATTACCGTTTCCTAACTCCAAGAATTAAAGAAGATAATCTTGTATTGTTTGGCTTTGATGGAGCCTATGCCTTCTACTTTGAAGGAAAAATTAAAGGCAGTAGCTACACGGGAAAAATGTACTCTGGCGCAAATTACAACACTCAGTTTAGCGCAACAGTAGATAGTGAATTCAAACTGAAAGATCCAGAACAAATCACGAAATATAAAAAAGACATAACCAAGTTGTCTCTCCCACTTTTAATAGGAGAGAGCTATTCGATAAAAAATAATTTAGGAAAAGTTCAAGTCATCCAGATTTTTGGCTCATGGTGTCCAAACTGTATAGACGAGACAAAGTTCATTAAGTCCTGGAAAGCGAATAACAGTGATCTTGGCGTCAAATTTTCACTCATTGCTTTTGAAAGAAGTCCCAACAAAAAACATGCTCTTGTTCAATTAAAAAAAGCAAAGAAAGCCTACGATATCGATTACCCCATCATGATTGGAGGCTATACAGAAGAAGATAAAGTCTCTGACATCCTACCTGGTCTCGAAAACTTTATCTCTTTTCCAACAACTATTTATATAGATAAAAAAGGTAAGGTCAGAAAGATCTTGGCAAGTTTTCAAGGACCGGCTACAGGCAAGTACTTCGATGACTTTTCTAGAAATTTTGACCTCTTTCTTAAAAAGCTAGCCTCAGAGTAAGGCTAGTCTACTATTTCACCAACAAGGTCGTAATCTAGAACTTCTGTAATATGGACTTTTACGATGTCTCCAGATTTAGCATCACCATCGTTGATGATAACTTTACCATCAATATCTGGAGCTTGCCCCATGTGACGGCCTTGAAGAAGAAGTTCCGTTTCCTCGTGAACACCTTCAACCAGAACTTCAATCGTTTTACCGATAAATTCTTGATTCAGCTCTCTTGCAATTTCTTTTTGAACCTCATAGATTTTTTCAAATCTGGCATCAATAACTTCTTGGGAAACTTTATTCTTTAGTCTTAAAGCAGGCGTTCCTTCTTCATCAGAGTATTTAAAGACGCCAAGATGGTTGAAGCGCATCTCTTTAATACCTTCAAGAAGTTTATCGAAATCCTCTTGAGTTTCACCCGGAAATCCCACAATAACAGAAGTTCTCAACACGATACCTGGAATCTTTTCACGAAGGATTTTAACTTTTGAGCGGATAATTTGTCCGGTTACTCTACGATTCATTCTTTTTAACACTCCGTCAGCAAAGTGTTGAATCGGCATATCTAAATATTTACAAATCTTAGGATGAGTTGCAATAATATCCATTACATCTTCAGTAAGATCATCGGGATAGAAATAAAAAACTCTTACCCAATCAATCTGGTCAACCTCGGCAAGACTTTTTAACATATTATGAATGACTGGATTTTTGGTATCTACTTTTTCAAAGCCCTCAAAGTCCGAACCATAGTCCGAAAAGTCTTGAGAAATTAAATTGAGTTCGCGTACCCCACTCTCACCCAGGCGCTTTGCCTCTGTGACTAAAGAGTCTATAGTTCTTGAACGAAGCTTACCTCTTAAAGTTGGAATAATACAAAAAGTACAATTCCTATTACATCCTTCACTTATTTTTAGCCAAGTCATATAACTTGGAGAGGTATTGATCCTTGGATCGAATTCTGTATGAATAAACTTTGGAATCTCAACAAAAGATTTCTTTTCTAACTTTCCATCTTCAAAAGCTTTTAGAAGGGGAACAATTTTATTGTACTCACCAGTTCCTATGAACATATCAACTTCAGGCATCTCCTGCTCTAGTTCACCGTAATACCTCTGGGCCATACATCCACTCATCACGAGTGCTTTACACTTACCTACTTCAGGATTTTTGAAGTCCGCAAGATCTAAAACTGTCTCGATTGATTCCGCCTTAGCCGCTTCAATAAAAGAGCATGTGTTTACGATAATAACCTCAGCATCTTCAGGACTTTGAGAGACTTTAAAACCATCAAGTCCCAGATGACCCAGCATGACCTCGGAGTCAACCAAGTTTTTGGAGCAACCTAATGAGGTAAAATAAAGAGA
Organism: Halobacteriovoraceae bacterium; assembly: GCA_963719505.1. GTDB lineage: Bacteria > Bdellovibrionota > Bacteriovoracia > Bacteriovoracales > Bacteriovoracaceae > CAKZJW01. The sequence continues at coordinate 609,315 of CAVRCF010000001.1, read as the reverse complement.
TTTTGTAACGAATTTTTCGCCACCAGTAATTGTGTTTTCCATAAAGAGCCTTTCAAGTGATTTTGAGGTGTTATAAGTTTAATGTTGCAATAAGTCTAATTGAAAGGATAAAATCGAGTAACTTTTTCATCAAAAATTTAAGCCGCAAGGAATTTAAAAATGAGATCTGTATTTGCAAAAAGAGACTTTGCAGCCTTACATAATATGGCCATTAAATTCGGGCACTTATGGGGTATTCAAGAAGCTCCGAGGTTCATTAATGATTCTGAAAATATCGTTTATGAATTTGAAAGTAAAAATCTGATCCTAAGGCTTACAGAACAAAGTCACAGGAACAACTTTGAAATTAAAGAAGAATTAGCTTTTATAGAATATCTAAGTCAATTTAGTACGAATGTGTGCAAGCCCATAAGATCAAATAACAATGTCATGATGGAGACTCTCGACTACAAAAGTGAAACTTTAACCGCTTGTGTATTTATAAAAGCCACAGGAAATACTATAGAAGATCTCAAGTTACTAAAAGCTAGTTTTCCAATTGAGATGGGAGAATTAGTTGGAGATCTTCATTATCACTCTAAAAAGTTTTCATTCCAACGAGAAGAGTACGTTAAGAATGATCACTTAGAAAATTTTAGTCTTTATCTCAAAGATAACGAAGCAAAACGCGAGTGCGAAAAAGCTCTCAACTGGTATAGTTCTTTACCTAAGTCAAAAAATGCATTTGGACCAATCCACGGTGATATTCATTTTGGAAACATGTTTTACTCATCAGTTGACGGTATACAGCTTTTTGACTTTGACGATTGTTCCAATGGTTTCTATATCTTTGATGTCGGCATTCATCTCTATTATGCTCTCGGTATGTTTACTTATCACAATGGCGAGTCTCATTTTGAAAATTACAAACGAAGGTTTATTGCCTCTTACAAGTCTAAAAATGCACTCGACCCCATTTGGTTTAATCTTATAGACGATGTTTTGAGATTTAGGAGTATTGATCTGTATGTTTGGATGCATAAAATGTTTGATCTATCTAATCTGACGAATAGACAAAGTGAAAGTCTCTTCATCTATAAACAAAGAATTTCAAAGAACTTAGAAACGACCTACAAGAGAATCTAGTCTTCTCTATAAAAACACCCTGCTGACTTTTTATTCCTGACACTGGCATTTAAAACCATATGCGCAACCTCTATAGAATTTCTCAACCCTATAAGATCATCATGAAGTTGTGCATTCCTATAAAATTTATGGATCTCATCGTTCATCTCTCTGAACATCGCTCTTGCCCTTGCAAGCCTTGTCTTATTTCTCTTTAAGCCAAGGTAGTTCCACATTGTCTGCTTTATTGTTTGTATATCTTGTGAGATGAGTCCCAGGTCAAGCTCTTCACCGCCGACTCTCCAATCTCTAATTTTTGTTTCATCATAAAAATCACAAAAGTCCAGTGACTTAGAAATATCATCTGCTGCCCTATAACCAAATGTTAACCCCTCAAGCAGTGAAGTTGAGGCAAGTCTGTTGGCCCCGTGAAGTCCATTATTGGCAACTTCCCCCACGGCATAAAGATGGGGAAGGTTCGTTCTTCCAACCAAGTCAGTCTTTACCCCACCACAAGTATAATGAGCAGCAGGAACAACCGGAATAGCTTCTTTTGAGATATCCACCTTGTGATCTAGGCAATATTTGAAAATCGTTGGAAATCTTTGTTCAAGCCACTCCTTGGGCTTTGAAGAAATATCGAGGTAAACACAGTCATCTTTTAACCTGATCATCTCAGCTAAGATTGCTCTAGAAACAACATCTCGGGGAGCAAGCTCTGCATCCGGATGATAGTTTTGCATGAACCTCTCACCTTTGGAGTTCTTTAAAATAGCTCCCTCGCCTCTTACGGCTTCTGATATTAAAAAGCGTCGGTGAACATTCTCTGAAAAAAATGTTGTTGGATGAAATTGAATAAACTCCATATTGGAAATATAAGCACCAGCTCTTTCGGCCATTGCATGTCCATCTCCTCTAGCACCTTCATTATTTGAGTTATGTAAATACAAAGCACCAATTCCTCCTGTTGCAAGAACGGTCTTTTTTGCTAATACTTTTTTAACTTGTCCACTTTCCTGATCAAAAACATAAGCCCCCAAAACCTGATGAGGCTCGTAGCGCTGCTTAATGGAAACACCGTGATGATTAGGAGTAATAAGATCTATTGCAGTATGCTTTGTTAGAAAACTCACATTTGGAAATCTTGATTTATCATTTAAAAAATTCAAAAGTGAAATCTGAATCTCTTTCCCAGTGTAATCTCCTTTATAAATAATTCTCGCCTTTGAATGAGCGGCTTCTTTGGTAAATAAAAGGCCATTGTTATCATCTCGGTCAAAAGAGGTTTTAGCTTTTTCAAAAAGAAGTTCTTCCAAAATCCTTGGTGATTCTGCTTGTAAAATCTCTGCCGCCAAAGGATTAGATGTCATAGCACTCGCAACTTCGATATCAGAAATCAACTTATCATCATCTTTGGAATAGATGATTCCTCCCTGCGCCCAAAGAGTATTTGTTTCTTCAGGTTTTTTATCACGAGTTATGATCGCAACACTCAAGTTTTTTTCAGCTAGTTTGATAGCACAAGATAGACCTGCTACTCCGCAACCAATAACGAGAATATCGTAAGTATTTGCGCTCATAGTTTTCTTTGGTATTTTAGTGAGATATCCACATGAGGAGCTCCGTAAGTCAAAGACCCACAGCTAATGGCATCAACACCATCGATGAGATAACTCTCCAAAGAATCTAAGGTAATACCGCCAGAGACTTCATAGGTAATATGGTCCTTCTTAAACTTGATCGCCTCTTCAATTTGCTTAGGTGTAAAATTATCCAACATGAGATGTTTTGCTCCGGCAACTATGGCTTCATCAATCTCTTCAATTGAATGAACCTCTACAATCAAAGGCGTGTAAAATGAATTCATATTCTCAAAATAATTAATGGCTTTATCAACACCAACAAAAAATGACTTGTGATTATCTTTAACCATCCAACAGTCTGCCTGTCCAAAACGATGATTTTTACCACCGCCAATTTGCACAGAGTATTTTTCAAGACCTCTGTGACCCGGTGTTGTTTTTCGAGTATCTAGAATAGAGATACCTTTTTTGCTCGCCACAGAAGTAAATCTATTTGTGTGAGTTGCTATTGAAGAAGACCTTTGCAAAAGATTTAGAGCAATTCTCTCAGCCGTTAAAACAAGATTAAAGGGAAGATCAAAGAGTAGCTCGAACTTCTCTTCTTTTTGAACCGTTCTGCCTTCATTGATTAGAAATTCTTCATAATTTATACATCCGGGAATCAAATAGTTAAAAGCCTCAAAGAAATAGGGAAGCCCGGAGATAACAAGGTCATCCTTAAACTTTAACTGACAGGACACCATCTCTTTTGGAAGAGAATTTAGGTAGTGAAAATTTCTGGAAAGATCGTCTTCTTTGAAGAAGCCAGCGAAATACTCTTCCAAAGCTCTAGAGTTTAGTGTCATTGTGTATCCTTTGGTGATTTTTAGCATTATTTCAGGGTCAAATCAACAATTTGCATCGCGACGAGACTTCGTAATATCAACAGGTTGTGTCGTTCCGACTTACACAATCCTTGAATGCGAGACCTAATATGAAAGTGGTACTCATTTTTATTTTTTCTAGTTTTCTTTTATGTCTTCCAACGGAAAAATCTCCTTTTAAAAAAAGAACTTCCTTTCAAAAGGAAGAGCTTAAAAACTGGAAAAGGAATGAGCGGTCAATTTTAATTGCAACCCAAACAGGTAATAAAAAAGAGGTTTCTAGAAATTTAAAAGAGAGCTATAGGGTTTTCGGTTTATTGCACCTCATGACACCTTCCGGTATTCATCTCTCTTCAATCCTCATCCTCATATTTCTCTTTGTTCGAGGAAAGTATCGATTGGTTATTTATGTCCCACTCCTTATTATCTCTTTTTATATTGTGGGATTTTACTCTTTAAAAAGAATTATCTATTTTCACCTTTTCAAAATATTAACGAAAAAGACCAAAGCCTCATTTATATTAACATTTTTGTTCGACTTAATTTTCGGCGGATATACCCTAAGTCCTATGAGCTTCTCTTTTAGTTTTCTTTGCTGGGGGACAATTATTTTTTCCGAAACGAAAACGAAGCTTCTTTGTAACTTATTTACAACTCAGCTTTTAATATCGTTCTTTTTAGAACAAGAGCTTAACTTTCTCGGTCTTTTTGTCAATCCAATGCTCACAGGTATCTTCAGCAGTGTGTTTCCTCTTCTCAGTTTAAATTTCTGGGTTTTTAACTTCACTTGGATTTATGATCTATCAAATCACTTCATCTATTTTTTTAACGAGACTATCATCTTTACTTCAGAGACTTTTAGCTTTCTAAACTTTTATAGTTCATTCTCTGTTATTGTTCTTTTTTTATTAGCGAACTTTGGATTTTCTAAAAAAAGGTTTATCGGAGTTTTAATTTTTCTTCATTTTAGCCCGATTCATGTTGCCAGTAGTGAGATTTCAAACCCTTCTTACTTGGCGTCTCAGCCAGATCTTTCAATGGTACTAAAGATTTCACGTGACAAATATTTTTATTTTAATAGAGTTTGCAAAAGAAATTTTCGAGAATCTTTTTGGGAGGTGATTTGCAAAAAAAAAGCCCTCCGATATGGAGGGCCTGAGCTTTATTGATTATTTTACTTTCATTTCTGAGATCAACTTATCAAATGTCTTTTCTTCGCGAATAGCATACATGATATTTCCCTTGATCTGCTCGTTAGACTTGTAATAAGAAGCGATTTGCTCCTTATCCATTCCTGACTGAGTGGCCATTTCTTCAATCTTAAGATCGAAGTCAGCATCTGTTGCTTCAACTTCATATTGCTTTGACAGCTTATCGAGGATAAGGCCTGATCTTACTTGAAACTCAGCTTTCGCTGTTACATCCATATCCCATTTTTCAAAATATGTTTTAACCATATCCTCATTGAAGCCCTGTTGTTTAAGGTTCGCAGCTAACTCTTCTTGAACACTTTTCTTTTGAGATTCAATAAGTGCATTTGGAACATCAAATTTATTATCTTCAATTAGTTTCTTTAAGATATCTTCTTGTAGCTTTCCTTGAACTTCTTTTTTCTTGGAAGCCACTAATCGGTCTTTATTTTTTGCTGTGAAGTCCTCAGCTGATTCAAAGCCAAACTCTTTTGCTAATTCGTCTGTAAGCTCTGGAACTTTTTTCTCTTTAAGTTCGAGGATCTCAACATGAAACTTTACTTTAGCTCCTTGAAGATTTTCTTCATGATAGTCACTTGGGAAAGTAACTTCGATTGTTTCTTTGTCACCTTTTTTTAACCCAATCATTCCCTCTTCAAAACCAGGGATAAACTGACCTGATCCAATCTCAAGTAAAAATTCTTCAGCCTTCATATTGTCTGGCTTTTCACCATCTTCTTTTTCACCTTCGAAGTTAAAAACAGCGAACGTGCCATTTTCAATTTTCGCTTTCTCATCTTTGATTTCTACCATCTCAGATTTTGGCTCTAAGTATTGTTTTTTAAGATCAGCTAAATCTTTTTCTGAAACTTTTTCATCTTCTTTTTTGAATTCATATTTTGAAAAGTCCGCTAGTTGAAATTCTGGAAAAATTTCTACAGTCGCCTCGAACGATACCTTATTCCCATCTTCGAAGTTTGTATTTCCAAAGCTTGGATAGCCTACAGCATTTAACTTTTCTTCTTGAAGAGCCTTATAAAATTCTTGTGAAACAAATCTGTAAAGAGCATCATTCTCAGCTTGGGCTCCGTATACTTGCTTTACCATACCCATAGGAGCTTTACCTTTTCTAAACCCCTTAAGGTTAGAAGACTTTTGCTTCTCTTTAAGTACTGAATCGATTTGTGAAGCAAGATCAACTCCATCGAAATTAAATAAAAGTTTTTTCGTGCAACCGTTGATATTTTCAATTGTATAAGACATCTGGACCTCATTTATCTGTTACGCGCACCGCGTTTAATATTATTAAAAAAGTAGTTGAAAGTAGCTAGAATTACACTGAAAGTCAAAGGAAAGCTTTGCCCAAACGCTCCCTAATATTTAACCTTCGTTTTGAATAGACCACAAGCTGGGGCGGTAATACCGAGCTTTTTAACACCTGGAGTTCGCAGTTCACTCTCAAGTTCTTCTAGGGACACTTTTCCTCTACCAACTTGCCATATTGTGCCTACTATTAATCGGACCATCTGTTTTAGAAAACCAGATCCCTCGATTTTTAACTCGTAGTGTGAGGGTAGAATATTATGAAAGTTAAGATCCGTGTAAGATAACGAGCAGTCATAAATCTCTCGTTGTGTAGAGTTTATTTGACTACCTGTGCAGTAGAAGTTTTTGAAATCATGGACTCCAATAAAGAGGGAACACGCTTTTTGCATCTTTGTAATATCAAGTTTATGAGAGATATTTGGAATGAAGTCTGTTTGGAATGCATTAGGGCTGTCTAAATTAGAAAACAGGTAAATATACTCTCTTGAGACTGCATCATTTGTCGGTCTAAAATCTTTCTCACATCTTTGGACATACTTGACCCGAATATCTTGAGAAAGGTTTGAGTTTAAAGCTTTTTTTAAGCTTTCTTCTTCAATTTCAAAAGGAACACAGACTTTAACAATATGCCCAAGAGAGTGAACACCTGTGTCCGTTCTTCCTGATCCAATGGATTTGATTTCTTGTGTTTTGAAAATTTTCTTTAATGCCGCTTCTAAGTCATCTTGCACCGTAGGGCAAAAGTCTTTTTGCTTTTGCCACCCAAAGAAGCGTGTTCCTTTAAACTCAATCGTTAGTCTATAATAATTAGATTCCACTAGAGTCTTGTTCTACTTTTTTATCGACATTTTCATCCCAATCAAAGATTCCATCAAACTGCTCTTTATGCATGATAACGTAGACAATAGATCCAATCACATAAAGTGAAATGATGATTGGAATCATTACTTCTTCATAAACAAAAAGGGAAGAGGCCGTAAGAAAGATAATAAATAGAACTTTTTTTCTATTGTTTTTTACCCAAGGTGAACCTTTAAAAGATGGAAAGGGCACATTTGAAATCATCAGAAGTGCATAAAATATTATATATGGTCCAGCAATGTACTTATTAACAAAAAGTGTTGGATAAACAAGTGAGACTAAAATAAAACTAAGAACGGCAATTGCCGCTCCCGGAATTGGTAGTCCTTGGAAGTAATTAGACTCTACCTTTGAAATATTAGCGTTGAATCTAGCAAGCCTTAAGGCTCCACATAAAAGATAAAGAAATGCTATAACCATTCCTAGCCTTCCTGAATCATAAAGAAAACGGTTATAGAACATTATCGCCGGAGCCATACCAAATGAGATCAAATCGCTCATTGAATCAAACTGCTCTCCGAATGCTGAGCTTGTCCCCGTCAGTCGCGCTACACGACCATCAACAGAGTCAAAAATAGCTCCCAAAAATATAAACATACACGCTTTGTAAAACTCACCATTCATTGACAGCATTATAGCGACAAATCCACAACCAATATTCATGGCCGTGAAAATATTTGGCAGAAAAAATGCAAATTTTTTATCATTCATTACTATTTCCTTTCAGTCCTGCTAATGGGGTTGAGCCCGACAAAACCTTCTCTCCGTTTCTAACAAGCTGGTTTGATTCTCCAAAAATGATAACCTCAACGATGCCACCAAAAGGGAGAAAACCAAAGTTCGCACTCACGCGTCCCTTGTCACCTACTTTAGGCCATACATGCGGCTTTCCACTCAGAAGAGACCTATATATATTAATACCAACTTTCCTACCAGTTTTATTTACAAAGCTTAACTCAACTTTGTCTGCATCTTGAGAAATTTTATTGGTCCTGCCAACTCTTTGAATTTTTTCTCCTACCTTAGTTTCAAATTTCTCGATTGTTGAAGAGGAGGGAAAATATAAACCAAAGTTTCCATAAAAGGGTGACGCAATTAGATATCTGACACTACCATTTCCATTTTCAATGTTTTTTATAGTGCCCGTAATTGGAGTGATGACAATATCATCAGAGTTTGTCAGTGCATCCTTCACGATGACTTTGTTTTTCTTAAATAACAAAAGAAAAGCCGAAATAAAGATCGACCATAAAATAAAAATTTTAAACGGCAACAAAAAGAGCACACAAAAGCTTATGATAACTAGCTTATGGTAATTATCAGAGTTGATAAAGAATCTATTCATTGAGCTTTGGCCTTTGAGAACTCCTGATCTAAACCTCTGTAATAAAACAATTCACGTTTCATTTTTCTATCGACTACCTTTTTAAAAAGCATTTCACTATTTTCGTGTATCAATGACTGTGTCGAAATAAAGTTTTCTCCTTCCTCATTTCTAAGACAGAATATAGGAATATCCGAATCATTTATTTTTTCGAGAGCTTTACTTTTTTCTACCAGTTTTTGTGAAGCTTTATCACCTTTAAACTCATGGAGAAAATATTCTCCCTTAAAGGCATTTGAAAACCAAATTCCCTCAGAACGATCGACAAGAAGGGGGACATCGTACTGGTAAAAAGAGTAGACCTCTATTCCTTGCCACTCCAAAACATCTGTTATGCCTTTTGAAACTCTCATTCCTGTATAGGAACCTGGACCTGCAACACAGATAACGCTCGACAATTTTGAAATCTCAAGTGAAGCACCGCTTAGAGCTTGATTAATCTGACTGTGAATAATAGTCGAACTTTTTTTCTCATCAGAGAATGTATAATAAAGCCACTTAAAATCTTCATCTAACAATCCAACGGTGACTCCAAATGTAGTATCTAAGTAGAGATGCATTTAAAAAAGTCGAGATATATCGTTAAATAATGAAACAAAAATTAAAAGAAACAACATCGACATTCCAACCTGTTGAGCAATTTGAACCTTTTTCTTAGATAGTGGTCCACCATTAATGGCCTCTAAAATAAGAAAAACAATATGTCCGCCATCCAAAACTGGTATTGGGAATAAATTTATGAGACCCAAATTTATAGAAATGATTGCCATAAGTCTCAAGAACATTGAGGCTCCAACATTAAATGAATCAGAAGCAACCTTCCCAATAGTTAAAGGACCACCAAGATTATTAAGTGAGACCTCGCCTAAAATTAGTTTTTTAAATCCATCAAATGTTTTAGCTATCCCATCAACAGTTCTATGATAAGCCATTGCTACTGCAGCAAAAAATCCATCTGTCTTATATTCAACCATCTTGAGAGGAAGAAAAACGATCCCACTTTGAACACCAATTGCTTTTATCTTCTGACCGCCTTGATCAACGATCTCAGGTATCAGACTCTTTTTAACTTCTTTGCCTTTCTCAAGAACAGTGACAGTGATGGCTTCACCGTCACCACTTTCAAGAACTTCTTTTCTCAATCCATCAAAGCTTAAAATATTTTTTCCATTAACTTTGGAAATAATATCGCCCTTATTTAAGCCGGCTTTATCAGCTGCTGAGCCCATAAGAACATTTTCGATCACTAAATCTCTAGGGTAATAACCTTTTTTAACAAGGGTATTGAAAACACTTTCAGAACTAGCTGCTGTAAAGGTTATAGACTTATTCGAGTCAAGCTCAATATCTTCAATCCTCTTAAGTTGTTCAACATCAGAAATAATAGGAGTTAACTCAAAGGCTCTCCCCTGCTCTTCTTTTAGGTTATCTAAAGAAAGGTAGAAATCCGATTTACCATCGAAGGATATAAAAAACTGCTCACCTTTTTGATTGAGAACAATAGGCGCACGCAAACCAGAACGTATTTTTGAGAAGTTTTGAATGAATTCAATACCATTTGTATTAACTTCTAGTTCAACACTCTCACCTCTTCTGAAAACCGTAATTGATTTAACATTGGTATCGATCATATTGAGGTCGTCAAAACTTAAAATTCGAGAATCATTGATTTTTTTCAAGACGTCACCTGAGCGTAGTCCTAAGGAATAGTAATCAGAGTTTTCAGGAACAATTCCAACTCTAGCCTCTGGAACTTTTTCACCACTAACAACCAAAAAGAAATAAATAACATAAGCTAAGATAAAGTTTGCTAAAGGTCCGCCAAAGACAATCCAAAACCGTCTCCATTTAGACTTATGAGTAAATGCGACCTTTTTTTCTTCCTCTGTGAGTTCAGCATCATCCAAAGGATTATCTCCGAACATTTTTACATAGCCACCCAGTGGAATCAGAGACAACGCATATTCTGTTTGTCCCCATTTTTTTCTAAAAATTTTAGGTCCGAACCCTATGGAGAAAACCTCAACTCTCACTCCCGCTAAGCGCGCAAAAAGAAAGTGTCCGAGCTCATGAAAGAAAACTAAGGGACCTAGGAATATCATAAAATGAAAAATTTTCTCTGCGTAAACTAAAAGCATAACAACCTACAATTGTAACATTAGCCATAGATAAAGAGGGGCAACAAAAAGTAAACTATCTACTCTGTCATAAACCCCGCCATGGCCTGGGATTAGATTCGAACTATCTTTGATATCGAATTGTCTTTTCATCTTAGATTGTACCAGATCTCCAATTTGAGAACAGGTGGCAATGAGAAAAAATGAGACAAATACAAACGAAGAGGGGACTTGAATAAAAATACTCCAGTATACACCCGTAATTAAAACTGATGAAATAACTCCACCAACAAAGCCTTCAATTGTTTTTTTCGGACTAACTTTTGGCCAAAGCTTCGTTTTTCCAAAGTTCTTTCCCCAAAACCAAGCCGCTGTATCAACTGAAAAGTTTAGAATGACTAAGCCAATCATCTTCAGCAACCATTGCTTTTCGTGAACGATAGCAGAGAGGTTTAAAAAAGGAATGAGAATAAGGATACCTACAAATAAAGTATATTTTCCAAGAAACCTTTGGATTTTCAAAGAGTCGTGTTTTGTAAGGAACAAATAGTAAATAAGTCCACCACTCATAATTAGACCCAAGCTATTTAGACCTTTAGTCAGAGCATCTGAATGATCAAAAAAGTTAAAGTAAAAATACCCTGACACAAAAGTTACAATTGAGATGATATAACTTTTGTTACTCCTGCTAAAATTCAAAAAGTTCAAGATAAATTCGTCTATAACGAAAAAACCGACCAATCCTATAAAGAGGAGGGTTGCAGACTTACCAATAATCAAACAAAGAGTAACGATCAATGCCAAAACTAATGCTGAGACTATTCTTAATTGTGTATTACTCATTGTTTTCCTTCTAATAAAATTTTTGTCTTTTCTAGACTTCCATTATTGTCAAGGCTTCCAAAACGTCTGCTTCGACTTTTAACTTCCTCAACTATGGCTTCAAACTGACTTGCCGTAAAGTCTGGCCATTTGATATCAGTAAAATAGAGCTCGGCATAGCTGACTTGCCATAAAAGAAAGTTAGACACCCTCTTGTCTCCTCCAGTCCTTATAAGAAGATCAACATCTCCTATTTCTGGACGATAAAGGTTTTGCTCCAACAACTTTTCATCAATTTTTAGACCTGGTGATTTTCTGATATACTGATTAACAGCGTGAATAATTTCTTGTCTACCACCGTAGCTAAAAGCAAAAGATAATTTTAGTCCGCTGTTGTTCCTTGAGAGGTCTCTTGTCTGTTTAATAATATCTTGAGTGGCCTGATCCAGCCCAGAGGTATCTCCAATAACATCAAAAACTATATTATTTTTCAGAATCGACTTTTGCTCTTTCTTTAAAAATTTTTTTAAAAGTTTAAAAAGAGTTTTTATTTCAAGATCTGGTCGAGACCAATTTTCAGTAGAAAAAGCGTAGAGAGTCAAAGCATCAAGTTTTAAATCTGAGGCTTTCTCAACCACAGATGTCACTATATTTGAGCCTCTGATATGGCCCCAAACTCTTGGTCGATTTCTCTCTGTAGCCCAGCGGCCATTTCCATCCATAACGATTGCAATATGACGAAGACTTGATTCCATTAAACTGTCATCAAGTCTTTTTCTTTAGCAATCATCATGTCATCAACTTGCTTTACATAAACGTCTGTAACTTTTTGAATTTCATCTGCGAACTTTTTTACATCATCTTCAGTGATTTCTTTATCTTTTTCCGCTTTTTTTACAATTTCATTTTGATCTCTACGAGAGTTTCTAATCGATATTTTTGCATCCTCTCCCATTTTTTTGATCTGCCTAACAAGATCTTTTCTCGTTTCTTCAGTTAAAGCGGGAAATTGAATTCTAATAAGATTTCCATCGTTACCAGGATTTAAACCTAAGTTAGCATTAATAATAGCTTTTTCAATATCAGCAATAATAGTCTTATCAAACGGTTGAATTTGAAGAAGCCTAGCTTCTGGAGTAGAGATTTGCCCAACTTGTTTCAAAGGTGTTGGCGTTCCATAGTAATCGACATTAACACCATCGAGGACGTTGGCATTTGCTCTTCCTGTTCTGACTTTTAAGAACTGTGTCTGAAGAGACTTAATTGTCTTTGTCATTTGGTCTTCTAATATCGTTTTAATTTCATCAATCATTTAAATCTCCTTTTATTTTTTTATTGGTCTAGAGACTAATGTCCCCACAGTTTTGCCTTCTACAACTTTCTGGATATTTCCAGCTTCAAACATATTAAAGACTATAATATCCATATCATTATCCATACAAAGGCTTATCGCTGTAGAGTCCATTACTTTAATGCCTTTATTTAAAACATCGATGTAGTTCAGTGTATCAAATTTAACAGCATCATTATGCTTCATAGGATCTTTGTCGTAAATTCCGTCGACCTTAGTGGCTTTCATAATAACTTCAGCATTAATCTCATTGGCCCTAAGAGCTGCTGTCGTATCAGTTGTGAAGTATGGATTTCCTGTCCCTGCAGCAAAAATAACGACTCTTTTTTTTTCGAGATGCCTCATGGCTTTTCTGCGAATATAGGGCTCAGCTACTTCTTGCATATGGATTGCTGATTGGACTCTTGTAAAGACTCCTCTTCTTTCGAGCGTATCTTGCAAGAGCCAGACAGTTAATAACCGTTGCCATCATACCCATATAGTCAGAAGTCGACCTATCCATCCCAGTTGTTGCTCCCGCAACACCTCTATGAATATTTCCTCCACCAACAACAATAGCAATTTCAGTTCCCGTTTTATGAAGTTCTGCTATCTCAGCTGCAATAGTTGATAGCATTTCACCATCAATTCCAAAGCCTTGATCTCCAGCTAGTGCCTCTCCGGACAATTTAATTAACACTCTTTTATACTTCATAATCATACCCTTATACTAAAAAGGGACCCTTTAAGGGTCCCTCAGTATTTTTAAAATAATTTTCTTAGCCTTTTGTTAACTTTGCTACTTCATCTGCAAGGTTATCCTCTTTTTTCTCAATACCTTCACCTAAGTCTAGTTTAGTAAAACCTTTAACTTCAAGCTTAGCACCAATCTTTGATGCCAACTTCTTTCAACAAGTTTAGCAATTGACTGATCTGGATCTTTAACAAACTTTTGATCCAGAAGACAAACTTCTGAAGCAAGCTTATTCATTTTTCCTTTAATAATATTTGGAATCATATTTTCTGGCTTACCTTGCTCTTTTAGTTGAGCTTCATAAACTTCAGCTTCTCTTTTTTTAAAATCTTCATCAATTTCACTTGAGCTTAAAAATCTTGGGATCGCAGCTGCTGTGTGAAGACATAAGTCGTTTAACGAGTTCTTGAAATTCAGGAGTTTTTAGTAGCATCTGCTTTATCAGAAGCAACTTCAACTAAAACACCAATTTTTCCACCGTGAACGTATGAACCAACTTGTTCCATCACCAGAAATTGTTCTTTTTTCAAATCTTCTTATATCGATTTTTTCACCAATTTTAATGTTAACTCTTGAACTGTTTCAGTCAACAGTTGAATTGCCCATTTTTTCAGCTTTAAGAGCTTGCAACATCTGTGGCATTGCTCGTGATTAAGAAAGTTAGCAATATCGTTTACAAACTTTTTAAAGTCATCATTTTTTGCAACAAAGTCTGTCTCACAGTTAACTTCAACAACAACACCAACATTACCTTCAACAACTGCTCCAATCAAACCTTCTGCAGCAATTCTACTTGCTTTTTTTGCAGCAGCAGCTAAACCTTTTGCTCTCAAAAAGTCTACAGCTGCTTCCATATCACCACTAGTTTCAGTAAGGGCTTTTTTACAGTCCATCATTCCTGCACCAGTTTTTTCTCTTAGTTCTTTTACATCTTTAGCACCAAATGACATGATTCAAATCCTTATAATTTAATTATTATTATTCACCTTCAACTTTAATTCAACGTCTTTTTCGTATTTTTCAAGAATCTCTTTTTCAGAGACTCATGTCTTTTACTTCACCAGTTTCTCTCTTAGCCCCTCTTACTTCCCTCTGCAACAGCATTAGCAAAGTACTCAGAGAACATAGTGATAGACTTGATTGCATCGTCATTTCCAGGAACGATGTAATCAACACCTTCTGGGTCACAGTTAGTATCAACAACTGCAACAACTGGAATACCTAAAAGATTTGCCTCTTTAACCGCAATTCTTTCATTATTTGGATCAACAACAACGATAGCTCCAGGAAGCTTTCTCATGTTCTTGATTCCACCAAGGTTTTTTTCTAAGCTTTGCGATATCTTTTTCGATTTTTGATTGTTCTTTCTTTTTAAGAAGTTTGAAGTCACCAGTCTCTTTCATTTTTTCAACTTTTCTAAGTTTATCAATTGATTGAGCAATAGTTTTATAATTTGTAAGCATTCCACCTAACCATCTGTTAGTAACATGGAAAGCTCCACATTCAATAGCGCTTGTTTCTAACGACTTCTGACTGCTTGTCTTTTAGTTCCAACAAAAAGAACCGATTTTCCACTAGATGCTGTCTTCTTTATGAAGTCATAAGCTTTCTTAGCCATTGGTACTGTTTGTTGAAGATCGATGATGTAGATCCCGTTTCTTTCACCATAAACATATGGTTTCATTTTTGGGTTCCACTTGTGAGTTTGGTGACCGAAGTGTGCACCTGCTTCTAGCATTTCTGTTAAACTTAATTCTTTAGCCATGAATGTCTCCTTGGTTGGTTGTGTCGAATCGCTTGTTACCCCACGAAATGTAGGGACCATCCAAATCAAGCGATTAACGTATTTATAGCTTAAATATTGTTAGTGTTTTTAGCATGCAGGGTTGAAAACGGCAAGAGAGAAGATTTTCTTCTCTCTCAAATTTTGATATTTGGCGATCATTCTCTCAGCGACTACTCAGCGCGTCCAACAACTTTTCTTGGCTTTGAACCTTGGGCTGGTCCAACAATTCCATTTTTCTCCATTTCATCAATAATATTTGCAGCCCTATTGTACCCAACCCTTAATGCTCGTTGCAGCATTGAAGCCGAAGCTGATCCCTTATCCATAACAATTTCAATGGCTTCATTGTAAACTGGGTCATCGCTTGTCCCTGAAACAAATGTAGTTTTTACCTCTCCATTCATGTCATCATCTTCACCAGTATTTTCAATAAAGTTAACAGCACTAGCATTAAAGACAGCAGGAATTTCTGCTAGCTTATCAACTAAGCCTTCAATTTCTTCTTCCTCAACATAGGCGGAGTGGAGTCTAAAGAGGTCAACCCCTTGTTTAAATAGCATATCTCCACGCTTCAATAGTTTTTCAGCTCCATACTGATCAAGAATAGTTCTCGAATCAATCCCAGTAGTAACAGTAAATGCCACTCGAGTTGGAAAGTTTGCCTTAATAGTCCCGGTCACGACGTCAGTTGATGGTCTTTGTGTCGCTACAACCAAGTGAATTCCCGCTGCTCTGGCTTTAGCTGCCAGTCTATTAACATTGATTTCAATCTCTTTACCAGTTTTTGTAAGAATTAGGTCTGCGAATTCATCGATAACACAAACGATATAGGGAAGTTCATAACCATCATCCTGCTGATCTTCATAGTATTTATTAATTCTCTGAAGCATCTTTTCATCACAAGTTTTAACTTTCTTATTAAAGCCTTCGATATTTTTAACCGCCATGTCTTTCAGAATAGAATATCTTCTATCCATTTCCTGAACAAGCCAAAGCATCGCTACCGAAGCGAGTTTAGCCTCGGTAATAACAGGCATTAAGAGGTGGGGAAGTCTCTCATACAAAGCAAGTTCAAGTTGCTTAGGATCGACAAGTATCAGTTTTAATTCTCGCGGTGACTTTTTAATAATAAGAGAAACAAGCATTGTATTTATAAATACAGACTTACCAGCACCGGTGGCACCAGCAACAAGCATGTGAGGCATAGCCGCGAGATCGACGACTTTTGTTTCGCCAAATGCGTCCTTCCCCATCATTACAGGTAATCTTAGCGTTGAGTTTCCATAAGCTTTATTCTTTAGAACATCATCAAGATAAATAATTTCTCGTGGGTTTCTTGGAACTTCAATACCAATGGTAGACTTTCCACGAAGAGGGTAGACAATTCTAATCGGTACACCATTAAGAGCGAGTCCAATATCATCAGATAAATTCAAAACTTTAGAAAGTTTAACACCCTCACCTAGCTCTAACTCAAATGTATCAACGACTGGACCTTTTAAAACATTTATAATTTTAGCAGGCAGTTTAAATTCTTGAAGCTTATCTTCAATTGCTGCCATTATTTTATTAAAGTAATGAGAGTCATCTCCTGTGTTATTGATGACTTTATTAGCAATATTTATGCAATCCACAAGTTCAGAACTTTTAAAAAATGTTGGCGCTTTTGTCGGTCTTCTTACAGGTTTGTCTAAAAGCTCTTCTTTTTCATGGCTACTAGTTAAAGCACTTGTGCTCATACCGAAATCATCTTCTTGTTCAGTATCTTCAACAATTACTTTTGTTTCAACTTCTTCAAGGTTTTGCCTAACGATGGGGGTTATTTTCTCTGGAGATTTGTCTGTATTTGAGATCTCCTCTTTATCTTTTTTGATCGCCACATCTTTTAGTTTTTCTGCACCATCTTTTATAAAGCCGATAGCTTTTTGTTGCAGTTGAATCTTTTTGCTCTTACCAGATTCGGCTATCGAAACCTCTTTAAATCGATTTAATCCACGGCCAAATGATCTCCAGATAACAGCTCCAATTCTTTCCGCAGCAACTTGGAATGCCTGAAGGGTATCGATAAAAGATCCTTGTAAGCAAAGGTAGAGTGCAACGATGGAAAAAATTAATGTTGAAAAGAATATCGTGTAAGTAGAGAAGGCTTTGTAGCTTAAAAACGTAAGACCTGATCCGACCAAATTTGGAAATATAAGAAGGCTAAAAAAATAAAACACTAGAATCAGAGAGGTTGGTATGAAAATATCAATTTCACTTTCTCTTTTTGAAATAAGAAATGAATAGACAAAAGCAGAGGCAAAAAAAGGAAGAATAATCCAAGGACCAACGTAATAAGATACGTAAGAAGCCATTGACGACAAATAGTAAGTAAATGAATTGATTGAGCTCGTATCGCCTTGAATTTGAAAAGTATTGTCGGGAACCATATCGCCCATGAAGTAAAATATAATATTTATACTTGAGAGTAGGCATAGGATTAAAAGTTGGTATCTATTTAATTTTCTTATCATTATAAAATGATAATGAAGTGCGAAAGAAGTTTCAAGTTATTTAAAGAGCTACATTGAACAAAAGGTAGAGCTTAAAAGTCAGCTACTACCTTATTACCAATACAATTTTAGTGTTTGAGTTTATTTTTCATAAGTTTAACAACTTTACGATAAGTTTGGGCACGATTTTGGCAGAAAAGATCTGTTTTTAACATAAGGTCAACTTCAGCCTGAAATCCTTCGTAAGACAATTTTTCCAAGGATCTGCTCTGTCTCTTCTTATTAACTCTTTCTAAAGCTAAGTCCACGATTGAATTCATTTGAAATTCACTAAAAGGGTAAGCTGAATAAACTTGCTCTCTAGTGACTTCAATATCAGAGCCTCTATTTCTTTTTTTCAACTTCTCATCAATAAAGTCTTCATACGATGAAGCTTTAAGGTCGTCTCGATTTAGTTGCGATAATTCAATGAATTTTTTTGCCATCAATAAACCATCCTCACGATCAACAATTTCCATTAACCACTGTGCTGTTGGTCCAGTAACGAGGGCAGATATAATTGAAATCCCAGCGGCTCCACCACCATAGATAATCATAGGCACGGCAACTCCTGATACAATTAATCCCAAGCCCAGTGTACCTTGTCCGATCATGCGAACTGTACGATTAGCTTCGATTCTCTCCAGCTTAGCATCATATGAGCTCTTACAGTAATAGTCAGATGCAAAGGCTGAGCTAAATAAGGTCATTGCCAGTAAAGAGGTCGTTAATAAGCGCATAAGTCGGCTCCTTTTATAGAGATAAGATTCTTTAGCCACAACAATAACAAAATATGGCGCCCATAGTTTTCAATTTAGAAAAGTTACATAGGGGTGTAAAAACTTTGGTCACTGTTTTAGTAACTGCTCAATATTGTGTTTAAATTTATAGGATTTAAATAGCTTGAACTAGCTTGCCCAGGTATGGAATTTCTTCTCGTTGGGAGATTCGATCTTCTAAATATCGCCAAAAACTCAAATTTATTTTTCTACAAGTTGAGGCCAGTGAAAGCATCAAGTCCCAAGACTTCATTCCTTTCAATGAGCGGTTTTGAAGTGAGATTTTTCTTTTTATCACTCGTTCTCGAAGGTCTCTTTCGCAAAGGTTATTATCCAGAGGAAGTTGTGGGTATTTCAAAAATAGTAAAAGTTTATCTCTATTCTTTCTTGTTCTTCCAAGCTGTGCATCCAGTGGTTTAACTAATGTTTTTAAAGACGTGATCCTCTCAAATTCTGATCGAATCTGTATTCTCTTAACGGCGTCAGGATTATTCCTGTACCTCTTCATGAGCTTATAAAAAGCTCTCCACTGACGAACCAATTTCTCAAGGGTTTCACTCTCTATTCTTTTGAAAACCTCACATAGCTTATATTTACGAATCTCATGCACCCAACAAAGCTGATGGTTCCTATGAAGCCCATTAAAATTTGTCCCTTCATCTGAGATTAAAAATCTTATTGGTGGTCCATTCGCTCTAGAGTTCGCATAACTAAGTGCACCAGCAGTTCTAACGATATCTTTTTGTTTTTTAGTTACATCTGAGAAAGTCGAATCTTCAAAAAAGACCTCTAATTCTTCTCGACTAAAACTTATCTTCTTTTCTAGAAGGTTAAAAAATACTGTAACCTTGGGACGTTTTAGTTTCTTACCAATAAAATCAATTGCAGCTCTATCGAAAATAAACCTTTGCTCACCTCCAAAGAGTGCTCCCACCGATGCCCAACGATTCTTTTCAAAACTCGTAGTGAAGCTAGTAAAGTACTTATGGCTTACTCCAAATGTGTAAGCTTTTACTCCATTAACTTTCGCCCCAGTATCATCGATATGAACTTTCGAATCTCTTTTTAGTCCTGCATGTCTTGCGGATTCCAGATCAACCTGAAAGTCATCAGTCAGGTTATTTAGAATTGAATTTATAGTTCCTGCACTAATATCAATTTTCAGCTCAGAGAGCATTTCTCTAATCTTTTCGTGGGGAACTCTTAATTTGTAATTCAAATAAAGAATGTGGGACCGAAGTTTAGGACCAAACTGATGGCCCTTGAAACCTGAAGGTATCTCACCTTCGATAACTCTACCGAGACTTTCAGAGTAATATCTCTTAATAGAGAATTTTATATTTCTGCGATTAAATACTATTTCTTGGACCACAACATCTCTAGAACCGATGAATTTAGCGTCTTTAGGGAGTTCATTTTTATCTGGAGAAATTTCAATCTCTTCATCAACTTCGATATCTTTCTTTTTAGACTTTTTCTTATGTTCTTTCTTCGGAGGTGGATTTAGGTCACTAGTATTTGTTGGCTTTATTTTAGGTTTTTCTTTTTCACCTTTGAGACGACGAACTTCATCTATGAGTTCACTATTCTTTTTTTCCAACTCTGAATTTTCTATAGTAAGGTCTACAGCACGCTGAGCAGTCTCTTTTAACTTTCTTTTGAGTTTGCCTTTATTCCAAGTATTTACCCATCCCATTGCCATGTTTTTTAATTCATCAAATGCCATGGAGATATATTTACAAAAAAGAGATGGATGGCCAAACAATTTCTGATGTTTAGTTCAAAATAAATATTTTTAAAGATTTGAAGAACACTTTATTGAGCAGTTACCTGTTTTAAGGAGGTTTTTTTCAAAGACAGTTCAAAAAAGACAAAAAAAAAGAGGATCCGAAGATCCTCTTTATATATCTTTCCCCGAAGAGAAAAATTAAAGGGTGCATTTTGCTAACCTCACACACAGTCGCCCATGCACTACTTTCGCCGCAACAGGACTTAACTTCTAGGTTCGAGATGTAACTAGGTGTTTCCCCTGCGCTATAAACACACCCAAATCGTATAACAATTTAAGCAATATTTTTAACTTAGCTCTTTTACGACAGCTACGTCGCTTTTGCAATTACAAAACAAAATCAGATAAAAGATTCAAACATAGTAAATTAACATTCCCAAAAAACATTAAAAATAAAGCAAAACGGGTGTTTAGTATTGGTCAGCTGAATGCATTACTGCACTTACACCTCCAACCTATCAAGCTCGTAGTCTACAAGCACCCTTAATAGAAATCTTATCTTATGATGGGCTTCCCACTTAGATGCTTTCAGTGGTTATCCCTTCCATACTTAGCTACCCGGCGATGCAGCTGGCGCCACAACCGGTACACCAGAGGTATGTCCAACCCGGTCCTCTCGTACTAAGGTCAGCTTCACTCAAATTTCTTACGCCCACGGAGGATAGAGACCGAACTGTCTCACGACGTTCTGAACCCAGCTCGCGTACCGCTTTAATAGACGAACAGTCTAACCCTTGGGACCTGCTCCAGCCCCAGGATGCGATGAGCCGACATCGAGGTGCCAAACCTCCCCGTCGATGTGAACTCTTGGGGGAGATCAGCCTGTTATCCCCGGAGTACCTTTTATCCGTTGAGCGATGGCCCTTCCACTCGGAACCACCGGATCACTAACACCTGCTTTCGCACCTGCTCGACGTGTATGTCTCGCAGTCAAGCTCCCTTATGCGTTTACACTCTACGCCTGGTTTCCATTCAGGCTGAGGGAACCTTAGTGCGCCTCCGTTACTCTTTAGGAGGCGACCGCCCCAGTCAAACTGCCCACCAGACATTGTCCCCCGGCCAGATTATGACCGCAGGTTAGGATTCCAAATAACGAAGGGTGGTATTTCAAGGATGTCTCCCCGTACGCCAGAACGCACGGATCAAAAACTCCCACCTATCCTACGCATCGTTATTCGAAACCCAATGCCAAGTTACAGTAAAGGTTCACGGGGTCTTTTCGTCCTTCCGCGGGTAACGCGTATCTTCACGCGTACTCCAATTTCGCTGGGCCTCTTGTTGAGACAGTGGGGAAGTCGTTACGCCATTCGTGCAGGTCGGAACTTACCCGACTAGGAATTTCGCTACCTTAGGACCGTTATAGTTACGGCCGCCGTTTACTCGGGCTTCAATTTAAAGCTTCGGACGAATCCTAACCTCACCTTTTAACCTTCGAGCACCGGGCAGGCGTCAGTCCATATACTTCCACTTACGTGTTTGCATAGACCTATGTTTTTGATAAACAGTCGCTACCCCCTTTTCACTGCGGCCACCAGAAGCTTCGTCAGCAAGTGACTACACTCTCAGTGGCGATCCTTCTCCCGAAGTTACGGATCCATTTTGCAGAGTTCCTTAACAAGAGTTCGCCCAATCACCTTAGAATTCTCTTCTCATCTACCTGTGTCGGTTTACGGTACGGATCAATATCTATCTCCCTACGAAGTTTTTCTTGGAAGCATAGGATCGCGAACTTCGCCTTACGGCTCGTCATCACATCTCAGAGTTTAAATAGCTGCGCGGATTTGCCTACGCTGCCCTCCTACTTGCTTAAACCGGGATATCCAACACCCGGATTCGTTACCTTTCTCCGTCACTCCTTCAGTCAAACGATAAATACTAAGTACAGGAATATTAACCTGTTGTCCATCGCCTACGCTTTTCAGCCTCGGCTTAGGTTCCGACTTACCCTGGGCGGAGTCACCTGGCCCAGGAACCCTTAGATTTTCGGTGGGAGGGATTCTCGCCCTCCTTATCGCTACTCATGCCGCCATCAGCTCTTGTGGTATCTCCAACACTCCTCACGGTATGCCTTCGTCGATAAACACAATGCTCCTCTACCAATATTAAAATATTCCAAAGCTTCGGTACGTCACTTAGCCCCGTTAAATTTTCGGCGCAGGACCACTAGTCCAGTGAGCTATTACGCTTTCTTTAAAGGGTGGCTGCTTCTAAGCCAACCTCCTGGATGTCAAAGTAGTCCCACAACCTTTCCCACTTAGTGACAATTTAGGGACCTTAGCTGTTGGTCTGGGCTCTTTCCCTTTCGACTATGGACCTTAGCATCCATAGTCTCACTGCCTATTTGTACTCGTTGGTATTCTGAGTTTGATATGGTTTGGTAAGCTGGTGAGCCCCCTAGCCAATTCAGTGCTATACCCCCAACGGTAATCAATAGACGCTGCACCTAAATGCATTTCGAGGAGAACCAGCTATCACGGAATTTGATTGGCCTTTCACCCCTTACCACAAGTCATCGCAACAGTTTTCAACCTATATGCGTTCGGTCCTCCACGAAGTTTTACCCTCGCTTCAACCTGCCCATGGTAAGCTCATCCCGTTTCGGGTCTACAGCATGCAACTAATCGCCCTATTCAGACTCGGTTTCCCTACGACTACACCTTCAACGGCTTAATCTTGCTACACACCATAACTCGGCGGCTCATAATGCAAAAGGTACGCTATCAGGCTTTACAATAGCCCTCTAACTGTTTGTAAGCATACGGTTTCAAGAATCTATTTCACTCCCCTTATCGGGGTTCTTTTCACCTTTCCCTCACGGTACTTGTTCACTATCGGTCAGTAAGTAGTATTTAGTCTTGGAAAGTGGTCTTCCCAGATTCAGACAGGGTTTCACGTGCCCCGTCCTACTCAGGATACTGCCCCAGTTTTTTCGTTTTCGGATACAGGACTTTCACCCCCTATGGTCGACCTTCCCAGATCGTTCTCCTAACAAAATCCCCTTGATGGCAGTCCTACAACCCCAGCATGCACGCATACTGGTTTGGACTAATCTGCGTTCGCTCGCCGCTACTAGCAGAATCTCTATTGATTTCTCTTCCTGGAGGTACTTAGATGTTTCAGTTCCCTCCGTTAGCTCTACACAGGCTACTTTACTCACCTGCGAGTGACTACACTCTCGTATAGCTGGGTTGCCCCATTCGGAAATCTCCGGATCAAAGTGCGCTTAACCACTCCCCGAAGCTTATCGCAGCTTAACCACGTCCTTCATCGCCTCTTACTGCCAAGGTATCCACCGTATGCCCTTAGTAGCTTTATTCTAGTTTTTTGGGCGATACATTCGAAAATGTATCGTTAATTTACTATGTTCTCGTCTTCTATCTGATCCTGTTATGTAATTGTCAAAGATAATGTCTTTAAGTCGTATCCACACTCTAGCATGGTGGGTGTACCAGGACTTGAACCTGGGACCCCGTCCTTATCAGGGACGTACTCTAACCAGCTGAGCTATACACCCAGACTTAAAGATATTTTTAAATTTATATAGAAAATAGAGAGGAGAAAGAACCAAAATGTTTAATAGTATTGACCTGGATAATTTATATCCTTAAAAAGGAGGTGATCCAGCCGCAGGTTCCCCTACGGCTACCTTGTTACGACTTCACCCCAGTCATCGCTCCCACCGTAGACGCTCTCTCCCGAAGGTTAGAGTCACGTCTTAAGATGAAAACAACTCCCATGGTGTGACGGGCGGTGTGTACAAGGCCCGGGAACGTATTCACCGTGGCGTGCTGATCCACGATTACTAGCGATTCCAACTTCATGGAGTCGAGTTGCAGACTCCAATCCGGACTGAGATTCGCTTTTTGAGATTTGCTAACAGTCACCTGATCGCTTCCCTCTGTACCAACCATTGTATTACGTGTGTAGCCCTAGGCATAAGGGCCATGAGGACTTGACGTCATCCCCACCTTCCTCCCGGTTAACCCGGGCAGTCTCTCTAGAGTGCCCAACTTAATGCTGGCAACTAAAGATAGGGGTTGCGCTCGTTGCGAGACTTAACCCAACATTTCACAACACGAGCTGACGACAGCCATGCAGCACCTGTCACTTCATTCCCTTGCGGGCACTTCCAAAATTACTCGGAATTCGAAGGATTTCAAGCCTAGGTAAGGTTCTGCGCGTTGCTTCGAATTAAACCACATAATCCACCGCTTGTGCGGGCCCCCGTCAATTCCTTTGAGTTTTAGTCTTGCGACCGTACTTCCCAGGCGGAGTACTTAATGCGTTAGCTGCGCCTCCGAGGGAGTCAATACCCCCGAAAGCTAGTACTCATCGTTTACGGCGTGGACTACCAGGGTATCTAATCCTGTTTGCTCCCCACGCTTTCGCGCCTCAGCGTCAGTAATCATCCAGGAAGGCGCCTTCGCCACCGGTGTTCCTTCACATCTCTACGGATTTTACCCCTACACGTGAAATTCCCCTTCCCCCTCTGATACTCTAGACTAACAGTTTCAGACGCAGTTTCGAGGTTGAGCCCCGAGATTTCACATCTGACTTGCTAGTCCGCCTGCGCGCGCTTTACGCCCAGTAAATCCGAACAACGCTTGCACCCTCCGTATTACCGCGGCTGCTGGCACGGAGTTAGCCGGTGCTTTCTTCTATAGTACCGTCAAATAAACCGGGTATTAACCGATAAACCGTTCTTCCTATAGGACAGAGCTTTACAACCCGAAGGCATTCCTCACTCACGTGGCATTGCTGCATCAGGGTTTCCCCCATTGTGCAATATTCCCTACTGCTGCCTCCCGTAGGAGTCTGGACCGTGTCTCAGTTCCAGTGTGACTGATCATCCTCTCAGACCAGTTAGACATCGTTGCCTTGGTAGGCCATTACCCCACCAACAAGCTAATGTCACGCAGACCAATCTTTTAGCGAGAGCCGGAGCCCCCTTTCCTTAGTTTTTTCAATGTCACTAAGCTTATGCGGTATTAGCACCGTTTTCACGATGTTGTCCCCCACTAAAAGGCATATCATCTACGCGTTACTCACCCGTGCGCCACTGTACTCACTCCGAAGAGCTTTCTCGTTCGACTTGCATGTATTAGGCATGCCACCAGCGTTCGTTCTGAGCCAGGATCAAACTCTCCAAGTATAAAACTTAAATTATTTAATAAATTAACTCATGTTCGTTTTGTGGCTTGATAGAACAACTCATCATTATAATGGTTGCCGACAGAATAAAAACCGAAGTCTTTATATCAATTCATCTGTCTAGAACTATTAATTTGGTTCTTTCTCGTCTATTTTCGAATCCCGAGGGATTCAAAACTTATTTCATTATTCAAATGTCAAAGATCAATTTTTCAAAGGCTGTCTTTCTAACACTTATGTATTTTTAAGGCAACATTTATTTTCGCTTTCTTAAAGTTTTTTGAGAATGGTGGAGATGACAGGAGTCGAACCTGCGACCCTCTGAATGCAAATCAGATGCTCTCCCAACTGAGCTACACCCCCATTTACTTCTCAAATCTTTTTGATTGCGGAGACCTAATGTATTTAAGTTCTTTTTAGCTGTCAATAGTATTTTTTAAGAAAAAAAACTTTTTTTGATTTTTTTTTCCACTACACTTAAAAGGTATTTATCCCAAACTGTTTGGGGATAAAAAAATTGGAAAAACTGACTATAAAATAAGGATACCTAATGAAAACTTTAATGCTTGCAGCCCTCCTCGTATTTTCCTTTGGCTGTGACGACAAACAACCCGTATCATCTTCTCCTTCAACGGCAAAAGGTGATTCCTCAGCAACAAAAGCCAGAATTAAAACTGTTCATGGAGATATTGTTTTCTATTTTTATAAAAAAGATGCTCCCAATACAACGGCCAGAATTAAAGAATTAATCACCAGTGGCTTCTACAATGGGCTAACCTTTCATAGGGTCATCCCAGGATTTGTGGTCCAAGGTGGAGATCCTAAAGGTAACGGAACTGGGGGAAGCGGTAAAAATATAGTGGCAGAGTTTAACAAAAACAAGCATGTTCCTGGAACTGTAGCGATGGCCAGGTCAAGTGACCCCAATTCTGCTGACTCTCAATTTTACATCTCTCTTGGAACTCATCCCCACCTAGATAATAAGTACACAGTCTTTGGCTTTGTAGGTGAAGGTTTGGATGTGGCAAATAAAATTCAAAAAGGTGATAAAATGATAAGTGTCACTTTAGAGTAAGCTTAAATCTGTTTTATCCAAATAAAAACTTTGCTCGTGCCTTTTGGTCCGCCAAAGACAGTTTGACTCTCAAGGATTCTAGACTCTTTCACTGATGTTACATGAGAGAGAAACTCCTTGATAAATTTTTGAGGCACGTGAAGGTTAAAGTAAATTCCGCCTGGGATGCTTGTTCCGGGCTTCACATTATCTACCTGTTTAATATCGTATCTCTCTAGTAAGTCGACAAGTTCGTCTTTTGTGATCTGAGGGCTGTCGGAAGTCATCATGACTCTATAAGCCTTTCTTCCTCCATACCTAGAGTTTCGATAGCCACCTTTTCGATTTTCCTCATACGCTGACTGCTCTAAGTCTGCAGAGGTAAAATCTTTAGGAATAGAGTTTACTGAAGTGAGAACAACGTCGGACTCAACATCAAAGCGTGCAGTCTCTTCATTATCTTCAAAAACTTCCTTTGACTCCAACTTCTCCAGCTCTTCTAACTCTCTATAACTGAGTTTAATATTCTTTGCATCAAGAGGATCTTGAGCCTGATAGTTAATCCCTTTATCCAACCAAAAAAAGTTAGGTTCAAATAACGTTATCTCTTTGACTAGTTTTTTTTCGTACCATTCATTTCCAAACTTCACCGCTGCAATGAACAACCCCCCAATCAAGAAAAGCACAACCAAGTCCTGCAAAAACTTAACTTGCTTCTTCATGGATGTTTTCTTTTTGACTCTTTCAATATCAACTTCTAAGTCTGAGTTTTTCATTGAGATCTTCTCGTTGAGAACACCCCAGTCTTTGTAGAGAGTGACTTCGAGATTTCTCAAAATCTCATCTTCAGAGGATCCACTTTGGACGGAGTCAAGATCAAGTTTCTTAGAGAGGTCCGAAAACTTAAAGTGTATTTTTTCACTTGTTACATGCGAGAGTTGGAAATAGTCACTTAACTGTTCATCTAAATGAGCGTGACGCTCAACAAAGAAGTCTCTTAAAACCACAGAGACCTCTCGAACTGAAATTTTTGACTCTTGGCTTATTTCTAAGATTGTGAGTTCACACCTTGAAAAAAGATAACAGACAAGTTTATTTTTTAACCAGCTAAACCATGATATCAGTGGCCCAGACTTAGACATCATCATAGACTTTTTCAGCTTATCGAATTGGTCGGCGACTGTAATATCACTGGGAAACAAACCTTTCCAAAATGAATTAAAATCGTCAATATATCTTCCTTCCCACGAGATACTATTGAGATTGAGTTCCAACCATAGCTGGAACTCATTTTGCTCTATTTCTGTGAGAATTAACTTTTCTTTCATTCAACTGCTTTTAACAAGATTGATATTCCTTGGCCGCCACCTATGCAGGCAGATGCTACACCGTAGCTTTTATTATTCATTTTTAACTGTCTAGCAAGCGTAGTTGTAATACGTGTTCCAGTTGCTGCTAGTGGATGCCCGATAGCGACAGCTCCCCCCCAAATATTTAACTTATCATCTGGAATCTCTAAGTCTTTCTTACAGGCTATAACTTGCGCCGCAAAAGCTTCGTTGATTTCAAACAGATCTATATCAGATAGTGACAAGTTATTTTTTTCTAGGAGACTTTTAATCGCTGGAACTGGTCCAATTCCCATTATTTTAGGATCGACTCCAACAACATGGCCATCAATAATTTCAGCGAGGGGTTTTAATCCATGCTTTTTCACAAAGTCCTCAGAGGCAACGATAACACAACTTGCTCCATCGACTATTCCCGATGCAGTTGCAGGAGTGACGGTTCCATCTTTTTGAAAACTTGGCTTTAATTTCTGCATTTGATCAAGAGTTGCATCCAACCTTATATGCTCATCCTCAGAACAAGAAACTCTTCCTTCAATAATTGGTGCGATTTCACCTGCAAGATGCTTTTGAGCGGCAGCTGCCTTTTTGTGAGCATTTAGGGAATAGACGTCAGTGTCTTCTCTGGTAATACTATGACTTTTAGCTAAGTTTTCTGCTGTGATCCCCATTGGTGTTTGGGTGAACTTATCAGTCAAAGTATCTAGCAGCATATCTACTGTCTCTAAAGCACCATAGCGAGTTCCAAATCGACTTCCATAAACAAGGTGTGGCATCATCGACATATTTTCGGCTCCAGCGGCCAAGACACACTCAGACTCTTCAAGCTTTATCTGTCTGACGGCATCCAAAATAACCTGGATACCTGATCCACAAAGTCTGTTAACAACATAACCAGGCGTTTGCTCCGGCATACCTAGTTTTAGGGCCAGATGTCTTCCGGCATACATTGTATCTGTAGTTGAAGGGGCAACATTTCCAAAAATAACATGGTCAATTTGACTGGGAGCAATGTTTAATTCCTCCAAAAGAGCTTTTGAAGCATGAACTGCTAGGTCCACTGGAGTGATATTTTTTAGGCTTCCACCAAATTTACCAAAGGGAGTTCTCTTCCCTCCTACTAAAAACACGCGTTTACCACTATTTAGACTCTTTCCTGACATTTTTGCCTCCTTGAACCAGTTAATCAATTCCAAGTATTATAGTTAATAATGTCGGTAAAGACAGTAGAAATCAAGGAAGTAGAAATGGACGGTATTAAAGAACAAATACACACAAGGCAGCAAGAGGCTGAAAACAATCGTCATTTGTATGAGATTAGAAAGCTTAAAAGAGGCCATGCCAACGAACTTGAAAAACTCAAAGAGAATAATCAAGATACTGAGGTAAAACTTAGTAAAGATTATAAAAATGAAGAAGCAGCCGAACAAAATAAGCTGGAAAAAGACTTAATCAGACTTCGTCGAAAAAATGAAGAGACAATAAAAAGAGAAGAAGCAAGGTATGAGTCCATCATTAGCGAGATGAAAGCCAATCACGAGGCAAAAGTAAACGAAATAAAAGTGTCACAAGAAAATCAAATAGATCAAGTCCATGATGATCACAGAGATCATTTAGAAACTGCACGACAAAAATATGAAGCTGAATTGACTAAGCTAGAAGCTTAAAGGACTAAAGGATGAGTAACACGAACGAAGGTGGAATCTTTATTAATGGTAAAAAGCAAATCATCGATATGCTTCAATTCATGAATGAAGAAGAAAGAAGAAAACTGCTATCAAATATTAAAAATAGAAATGCCAGTATGGCCCGAGAACTCTCAGAGCAAAGTTTGTCTTTTAGGGATCTTTTTCAACTAGATGACTCTGTCACCAGAAGAATCCTCCAGCATATAAATCCTACGATTATAGGGCTAGCTCTTTTTCTTTCTTCAACTAAAGTTCAAAGGAAAACTCTAAATCTAATGGAAAGAGTTGATGCTGAGGAAGCTTTTAGAGTGATGAATCAGAACCTCAGTCACAAAAAGCTTGAATGCAAGAAAGCTCAAGACAAGATTCTTGCCACGGCCATTCAACTTAGTCGCCGAAATATGATTCAACTATAATTTATTTTTAAAGGTGACTTCTTCAGCTTCGGAGAAGTCAATATTTTTTAAAAGCGAATCATCTATAATTCTATGTTCTGCAATAACATCTGTTGTGTGCTGAATCTTTTCACTTAAATTATCAAGGATCATTCTTACCCAAGGACTCTGGGAATTTAGATATTTAAAAACATCATTTTTATCTATTTTGATAAGCCTACATTGTATCAAAGCAACTGCAGAATAGAAATATTGATTTGAATCACTTAAAACGCAGTCCTCACCGACCATTTCCCCAGAAGAGGCAGTAAAGACCGGAGAGAGTCTTTTATCATTCCACTTTAAGCATCTCACACTACCTGTCTCTACTATATAGAAAGACTCTGGCGCATCCCCCTCTTTAAAAATAACAGAATCTTTTTCATAAACTAAAGTTTCAATGTCACTATCTAACAAGATATCCATGATCTATACCCTCCACTTGAATTGTGCCATACCTCAAGCCATAAGTTGAAATCTCCACGCTCTCTACTCCAAGCCTTTCGAAAATCTCAGTTGCAACGCGAAGACCACCGTTTATTGATTTTGCTCTTTTTCCAAGAAAAGGAAACTCTTTAAGAAACTGTTCTGGCGAATAACTTCTATATTTATCAGCAAGACTTCGAATATCTTTTGTCGTTATCTCCAACCCATGAATCTCTCTTTCTTGAAATTCCTGATGCCCTAAATGCATATTGGCCGCAGATGTCATCGTGCCAGCCACGCAGAAAAGTTTTTGACAATGCACTTTACTCAAATCTTCAGCATAGTCTTGAAGGACAGTTGATAACTTCTCTTCTAAAATTCCTTCCTCTTCCCAGTTCGTCATACGGACTGCACCAAAAGGGATACTAAAGTCGTGCAAAATTTCATTTTTCTTATGATCAAACCTAATAACTTCAGTTGAAGCTCCCCCGATATCCATAATATGAATTGGGTTAATATTAAAAGTGGTGTCAAAACAAATACCTGATGTGGAGAAATGAGCTTCAGCTTCTGGAGTAATAATCTTCACGTCGATACCGGTTTTCTTTTTTACTTCATTAAAAAATTCGAAAGAGTTTGTTGCAACTCTTGAGGCCTCAGTTGCTGTTGCCACTATTTTTTCAGGCTCGAGTCCCACCAATTTTGCAATTTCTGAGTATTTTATTAAAGTCTCCATAGAGTCTTCCTTGCTTTGCTCGTGGAAGACTCCGGTTTTATCCAGGTCTCTTCCTAAAGCTGTCACAGTAGACTCATTGGCAAGCTCTTTAAATTCGCCGTTATCAAATTCCCCTATCAGAAGAAGAATACTATTTGACCCTATATCAATTGAACCTTTAATTTTCATAGAATAATTCCTTGATTGACTTTGTAAATGGCTTGGCAAGACAACCCTTTTCACAAATTATTTTCGTGATCGTTTCTGCGCTGGTGACATCAAAGCTTGGGTTTAAAGCTCTCGTTCCATCAGGAGATATTTTCATATCCTTAAACTGTGTAATTTCGAATTCAGGCCTTAACTCAATTTCAATCTCATCACCAGTTTCCATTTGAGGATCAAATGAACTCAAGGGAGCTACGACATAAAAAGGAACACCATAGTGATTTGCTACAATTGAAAGACTCGAAGTCCCCACTTTATTAGCGGTGTCTCCATTTAGGACAATCCTATCGGCTCCAACGAAGATGGCGTCGACTAACTTTTCCCTCATAAGGTAGCTGGAGCATCCCTCGACCACCACTTTAAAAGGTATCCCTAGCTTCTGTAACTCATAAGCAGTGAGGCGACTTCCTTGTAAATAAGGTCTGGTCTCGTCAACCCAAACATTTTCAATTCTATTTTGTTCCCCAAGTTTCTGAATAACCCCTAAGGCTGTCCCAATAGTTCCACAGGCCAAAAAGCCTGTATTACAATGGGTCAAAATATTGAGTTTTTTTCCGGGATAAATCGAGTCAAGCTCTGCGATTGCTGCATCGGCCATCAAGGAGTTTTTCTCTTCCAATGACCTTATCTGTAAAAAACCAAAATCAGTAATAGTCTTCTGCGGGCTCTCATCATGTGAATGCTTTTCAATTAATTTAAAAACGTTATCAATTTCAAAAGCGAGATTTACGGCTGTAGGTCTTGAGGTTTTTAAATAATCACAGGCTTTTTTAAATTCTTTTAAATCAAACTTATTCGTATGACACCAAAGAGCTAAACTAAAAATACCAGCGAAGCCGATACAAGGAGCCCCTCTGACCACCATCTGTTCTATCGCAACGAAGCCATCTTCTAAGGAATTGCACTCAACATAAACCTCTTCGTGCGGAAGAAGTCTTTGATCTAGCAAAACGAGTTTTCCATCAATAAAATCTATCGGTTTAACAGGGATCATTTTACGGCCTCAAGTGGAGCAAATTTAACAAGAAATTTTTTTCGCGTCCCTTCTGGGAAAAGAATAACTATTTTTTCATCTTGACCTAGACCTTCACACTCTAAAACTTTCCCAACTCCGTATAGTTTATGTTTCACATTAGTACCAACTTCAAATCGCCTTTTTATCTGAGGCTTAGAAGCATAGGTCACACTAATTTCATCTCTTGAGGAGTCCTGTTGTGAGAAATCCTCAAAGTTTTTAGTCGGAAGTCTATTTTTACTTCCACCAATATTTATCCATTTATAATAATCTTCTGGTATTTCATCAAGAAATCGACTGGGCCCATTAAACTTAATACTTCCCCATAGCATTCTGCCTTGGGCAAAAAGAATGTAGAGCTTTTTCATTGCTCTAGTCATAGCAACATAAAAGAGCCTTCTCTCTTCTTCAATTGCTTCGTCACCGTTTTCAACACTTTGAAAGGATGGAAAGACGTTCTCTTCAGCTCCACACACAAAGACATAAGAGTATTCAAGCCCTTTAGCACCGTGAATTGTCATCATGGAAACCTCACGGCTTTGCTCCTCATCAGTAGAAGTGTCTAAGGTAATTGTTTCAAGAAAATCTAGAAGTGTAGGCTTTGCAAATGTTTCTTCAAATTGTCTTATTGCTGATAAAAGTTCATCAAGATTTTCTAGTCTGGCTTGAGACTCATAACTTTTTTCTGCGACTAGATTTTCATAATATCCTGATTCCATTAAAAGCTTTTCATAGCAATTTGATGGTAACTCTTGAGTTTTTTCTAATTCTTTTACTTCTTGAACCAAAGAGACAAAGTTAGCAATTCCGGCCTTTACCTTTGCCGTTAGTTTTAAGTATTTATAATCATCGGGAGAAAGAACGATCTTTTCAATCATCTCCCAAAGTGAGAGGTCATTCTTTAGGGCTTCATCTTCAATCTTTCTTAATGTCCTAGGACCAATTCCCCGCACAGGTGTATTGATAACACGAGACAGGGCCAGTGAGTCTTTATCATTGACGACAACTTTTAAGTAGGAAAGAAGGTCTTTAATTTCTTTTCTTTCATAGAATTTTATTCCAGCAACCACTCTATATGCAATTTTATTTGTTCGCAGGGCATCTTCCAATATCCGAGATTGGGCATTGGTACGATAAAACACGGCAATTTCATCACCGCTAATACCTTCCTCTTTAATGAGCTTTTGAATATTTTGGGCGACGAACTCTGCTTCAACTCTATCGTCTTTACATTCTATAATACTAATCGAGTCGCCGACGTCATTGTCAGTCCACATATCTTTTCCCTTCCTCTGAAGATTTTTAGATATGACACTCGTTGCGGCATCAATTATATTTTTTGAGGATCTATAGTTTTGCTCTAACTTGATAAGACTAGCTTTTGGATAGACATTTTCAAAATCAAGGATATTTCTTATATCCGCTCCCCTCCAGGAATAAATAGACTGATCCTCATCTCCCACGACACAAATATTTTTATTCATTTCTGCCAGCATGGTAACTAGTTTAAATTGGCACCTATTGGTATCTTGATACTCATCCACCAGAAGATAACGGAATCTTTTTTGATACCTTTTAAGAACTTCTGGGAAGTTATCAAAGAGATTTAAAACGCCAGTAATTAAACCACCAAAATCTACGGCATTATTTCGATGAAGTTCAGCTTCGTAGTCTAAAAAATAGTCATAGAAAGGGTCGTCTTTATCTATCTCGTCGAGGAGCTCATCCTCTTTTGCACCAACATAGTGACCATTATTTTTTACATCATCGATGTAGTATTGTACCTGAGCTGGACTAACCTCTTTAAGACTTATTCCTCTTTTTCCCAAAATATTTTTTATAACCGATTTTGATTCTGTGGTGTCGTAAATAGTAAAGTTTCTACTGAGCCCAAGATATGTCGCTTCTGACCTCAAAAGACGAGCGCAAAAAGAGTGAAAGGTTGTAATTTGCAGGGCTCCGAGGTCTACTTCTGACTGCGCAGCAATTCTTTCTCTCATCTCTTTAGCCGCTTTATTTGAAAATGTTACGGCCAAAAGATGATAGGGACTAACGCCTTTTTCCTCTAATAAATATTGAATTTTAGTAACAAGTGTTCGAGTTTTTCCGGATCCAGCACCTGCAAGGATCATCAACGGCCCCTCCGTACTTAGGACCGCTTTTTGTTGTGATTCATTTAAGTGCTCTAATTGCATTATTCTACAGTAACAGACTTTGCAAGGTTTCTTGGCTTATCAATATCTGTTCCTTTAAGTTTTGCAATGTGATAACTCAAGATCTGAAGAACCACATTTGTTAAAACTGGAGCTGTATCTTCAAGACCCTCTAGATTTACACCAAAAAAGAAGTCCGACATATCTTCCAACTCTCTATTTCCTTGTTCACCAACGATCATCATTATACCTCTTCTGGCTTTGACTTCCTCGGCGTTGGAAAGCGTTTTATCGTAAAGATCAGGTGTGACAATGGCAATATTCACCATATTCTCATCAATTAGAGAAATGGGCCCATGCTTTAGCTCTCCTGCTGCATAGCCTTCTGCGTGAACATAAGCGATCTCTTTAAGCTTCAAGGCTCCTTCGAGAGCTATTGGATACTGCATTCCACGTCCGGTAAAAATAAAACCATCATACTGATAGATCTCTAGTGCGATATTTTTTATCTCTTCTTCTCGACTAAGGACATTAGATATTTGCTCTGCTAGTAATTCAAATTCCTTTTTTATTGATTCTGTTTCAAGTTTTTTTCCAATCGCTTTTGCCATTAGATTTCCAACAAGTACTTGTTGGGTGAACGCTTTCGTACTTGCAACACCAATCTCAATCCCGGCATAAATCAGAAGGTTTTCATCGCAATTTCTATAGAGGGTTGAGCCTTCTGTATTAACGATAGAGTAATTTGTTAAGCCTTTTTCTGAGCAAAGTTCTTGGCAGGCAAGAGTATCTGCCGTCTCTCCAGACTGACTAATAAAAAGTCCAAGCTCATCTTTTCTAAGACTTGGGTTTTTATATCTAAACTCACTAGCGTAATCCGATTGAACTCTTGATTGCGTATGCTTTTCTAAATAATTTTTTATAATAAGACCTGCGTGTAAAGCGGTACCGCAAGCCGCGATATGAATAAATGGAAAGCTTTTTTCTTGTATTCTCTTTAATTGTGTCTGACCTGAATCAGAAAAATAAATACTAATAAGTCTTTTAATTAGCTCTGGTTGCTCATGAATCTCTTTAAGCATGAAGTGCTCATACTTACCTTTACTGACAACATCGAGCTTGACTTGTTTTTCTTGAATCTTAAATCTCTTTGATTCCGACTCATCAAGCTCATAGAACTTAACTGGAGACTCGATATTAGTATAGTCAGACTCACAGAGAACTTCATCTTCAGGAAAGTAGATCTTACTAGCAAAGCCCACTAGTGCGTAGGGATCACTTGAAACATAGACATCTGAGCTTTTCGGATTGAGTCCACAAACCAGAGGAGCAGACCTTTTGATTGAATAAAGGATATGGTTTTCTCTATTCATAATAACGAAAGCCGAGTTTCCATCAACCTCCTTAAAAGTTTTAATGATTGCTCTTTTTAAGCTTTTTTCGCTTCTTAAATTAAAAGTCAAAAGGTTTAAAAAAACTTCCGAGTCCGTTTCAGACTGGAATTCCAATCCTTCATCTTTTAGTCTTTGGCGCAATACATTGGCATTTTCAATGATTCCATTATGAACAATCGAGATTTGGTCATTACCGTGTGGGTGAGCATTTTCATCGTTCACTTTTCCGTGAGTTGCCCATCTGGTATGACCTATAGCCGTGTTGGTAACAGGCTTAACGTCGCCGATAACCTTTTTAAGGTTTTCTAGCTTTCCCTCTTTTTTAAGAATATGCAGTTTGTCATCAAAGCGATAGCTTATTCCAGCCGAGTCATAGCCCCTGTACTCAAGTCTAGCTAGTCCTTCCATCACAGGGTTAGTAGCATCACTCGTTCCACTGTATCCAACTATTCCACACATAGATTTTCCTTTTATTTATTTTTAGTTTTAATAAATTTTTTCGCCATATTTTCTTTTGTCACTTGCCTCTGCCTGGCGATAGCAAATGCCCCATCTGGTACGTCTTTATTTATTGTTGATCCACTTCCAATATAGGCTTCTTTTCCGATAGTAACAGGGGCAACCATTTGACAGTCAGATCCTATAAAAGATCCGTCCCCAATGATAGTCATATGTTTGTTTGCGCCATCGAAGTTACAGGTTATAAAGCCGCAGCCAATATTAACATTTTCGCCAATTTGTGCATCACCGAGATAGCTGAGATGGCTGACACTTGAGTTTTTAGCAATGGTGGACTTCTTAACTTCAACAAAATTACCAAGCTTTGCAGACTCACCTATATCTGCACCGGGACGAAGTTGACTCATTGGTCCCACTTTCGCATTTTTTCTCACGATTGAGTCCGTAATATAGGTATAGGCTTTTAAATGTACACCGTCTTCTATTATCGAGTTCCTTATAAAGCAGCCAGGCTCAATCACAACGTTTTTTCCAATAGTTGATTTGGAATCAATATGAACGTTTGGGTATATAAATGAGCCCACACCTACGTTAGTCGTACTAATAAAGGTATGGCTTGGATCCATGACCTGAACACCTGCTTTGAGAATGGTCATCATATTTCTTTTTCTCAATCTTATCCCTGCAACTGACAATTGATAAAGATCATTCACACCCAGGAAAAGGTCTTTGTCATAAAAGGTTAAGGCTTTAACGTTCGCATCAACTTTACACGTATCTGTTAAGTAAAACTCACCAGAGTTATTATTAGTATCAAGGCCATAAATATTTTTCTTAAGGTAAGCGGTATTAAAAATATAAAGACCAGAATTAACTTCAGTTACAGCCTTTTCTGCTTCAGTAGCATCTTTCTCCTCTACAATTTTAAATCCTTGTTTTGCTCGAACAATTCTGCCATAGCCGGTGGGATTATTATCTATAAATGAAGCACAAACAGCGTCGAAGCCTTTTTCTATTTCCTGAGTTAAAGACTCAAAAGTCTCTTTAGTCAAAAGGGGTGTGTCAGCACATGCCACAATTGTATATTTAAAGTCATCAGCAGAAGTAAAATTGTCAAAGTAAGTTCTGACAGCGTGACCGGTTCCAAGCTGTTCTTTTTGATGAACAATATTATATTTTAAGTCTCCCCAATGCTTTTCCATGTGGCTTTCGACTTGCTCTCTTTTATAACCAGTGATTAAAGTAACTTCACCGAACCCTGAGGCTGCATCGAGCACGAAATCGACCAATGTTCTCTCTTCCAAAGGCGCTAAAGGCTTAGGTATATCCATCTTCAAGCGAGTTCCCTTGCCAGCGGCGAGGATTACTATACTAGTTTTGTCAGTCATTAAATTATCCTTAAATATCAAGTAATTCGTCCTTATATTACCACTTAGATGGAAATAAAAAAAAGAAAAAGACTAAAAAAGCTTAAAGGTTACAGCGATTTATCCCGAAAAATAAAATAGCAAAAGGATTTGTTAAAAAAGCGTTCAAATAATAAGTGGAGGAACACGTTATGGTTACAAATTACGAGGGTGAAGATATTGATTTCAAAGAAACACTCCCTCTCCTGCCGATTAGAGACATTGTAGTCTATCCATTCATGATTTTACCCCTATTTGTAGGAAGAGAGTCTTCCATCAAAGCAGTTGAAGAAGCTTTGAATAATACCGATAGATTGATTCTCTTATCAAGTCAAAAGGATATTCATGCTGAAAACCCAAGTCCAGCTGAGATTTATGAAATGGGTACAATTGCAATGATTGTGAGAATGAGAAAGCTTCCCGATGGAAGAATTAAAATCCTCATTCAAGGATTGGCTAAAGCACGAATTACAAGCTTTGAAGGTACAGAGCCGTTTTTCAAAGTAAAAGTTGAAAAAGTTGAAGCCGTAGAGTCGACCCAAACAAAAAGAACTGTCGAAGCTCTTATGAGAAGTGTAAGAGAAAATCTTGAAAAAGTTATCAACACGGGAAAAGTTTTATCACCAGATATTTTAATGGTCTTAGAAGATATACAAGACCCTGGAAGACTAGCTGACATCGTGGCTTCAAATTTAAACTTAAAAGTTCAAGAAGCACAACAGATACTTGAAACTCTTGACCCCGTTGAAAAGCTCAACACAATAAATGAAATTCTTGAAGAGAGTTAGAAATAATTGCTGTTCAAGAACAAATTAAAATCTAATGCAAAAGAAGAAATATCAAAGACTCAAAAAGAATATTTTTTAAGAGAGCAAATCAAAGCAAATGAAAACAGAACTTGATGACGACGATCAAGCTCAAGATGAGTTTGCTGAAATTAAAGAGAAGCTCCTAGCTAAACAAATGCCAGAAGAATCTGAAAAAGAAACTTTAAAGCAATTGGGAAGATTAGAGAGAATGCATCCAGATTCATCAGAGTCAAGTATCCTTAGAAGTTATATAGAGTGGATGATTGACATTCCTTGGAATGAAGTTAGCGAAGAGAAAACAGACTTGGCCTATGCGAAAACAGTTTTAGATAAAGATCATTTTGACCTTAAAAAAATTAAAGAAAGAATTCTAGAGCATCTAGCAGTTAGATCTCTTAAAGGTGGAAAAGTTAAAGGTCCTATCCTTTGTTTTTCTGGACCTCCAGGAGTTGGGAAAACAAGTCTTGGAAAATCGATTGCCAAAGCTACAGGACGAGAATTCGTAAGAATTAGTCTTGGTGGTGTTAAAGATGAGTCTGAGATTAGTGGTCATAGAAGAACCTATGTTGGTGCGATGCCTGGAAGATTTATTCAAGCGATGAAGCAAGCAAAAACAAGAAATCCAGTTATCATGCTCGATGAATTAGATAAAA
The DNA here is from genome assembly GCA_963719505.1 of Halobacteriovoraceae bacterium. GTDB lineage: Bacteria > Bdellovibrionota > Bacteriovoracia > Bacteriovoracales > Bacteriovoracaceae > CAKZJW01. The sequence continues at coordinate 570,165 of CAVRCF010000001.1, read as the reverse complement.
TGGGTTCTGACTATAAGGGTGATCCTTCAAGTGCCTTACTAGAAGTCTTAGATCCAGAACAAAATTCTGAGTTTAGAGATCATTATTTAAATGTTCCTTACGATCTATCTGATGTCATGTTTGTCGCAACAGCAAACGTGCTTGAAAACATTCCTGGACCGTCTAAGAGATAGAATGGAAGTGATTAATCTTAGTGGGTACAGCCAAGAAGAAAAACTGGAAATATCAAAGAGATATCTCATTCCGAAACAAATGGATGAAAATGGTATAACAAACGATCACGTTGAGTTTCACGAAGAAGGTGTAAAGAAAGTAATTGATGGCTTTACAAGAGAAGCGGGACTTAGAAATCTTGAGAGACAAATTGGCTCACTTTGTAGAAAAGTTGCAAAGAAAATTGCAACTGGTGAAACAGATAAAACACACATTATGTCTGATATGGTGGAGACACTTTTAGGACCTGCTCATTACTCAAAAGAAGATGTAAAAGAATTTGATGAAGTCGGAGTAGCAACAGGTCTAGCTTGGACAGCAGTCGGCGGAGAAATTCTCTTTATTGAAGCAACTAAGATGAAAGGAAGAGGAATCACTCTTACTGGTCAACTTGGTGATGTTATGAAGGAATCAGCTCAAGCAGCTATGGGATATATTAGAAGTAACGCGGCGATGCTTGGAATAAATGAGGACATCTTTGATGAAAATGAAATCCATATTCACCTACCAGCTGGTGCAATTCCTAAAGATGGACCAAGTGCTGGTATCACTCTTGCGACCACGATTGTGTCACTCTTAACCAACTCCTTTATTAGTAAAGATATTGCTATGACAGGTGAGATCACTTTGACTGGAAAAGTTTTACCAGTGGGTGGTGTTAAAGAGAAAGCTCTCGCTGCCATGAGATGTGGAATTGATACGATTATCATTCCTTGGAAAAATCAAAAGGATCTCGCTGATATTCCAGAAGAATACAGAAAGAAGATTAACTTTGTTCCTGTAAGGAATTTTAGAGAGGTTTTAGAGGTTGCATTACTTGACTGGGAACCTCAAAAAGAAAAACCAACAACGACAACAAACACGACTGCAAAAGGTGGCTCTCAAATTGCTGCCTAAAGAAAACTGATTTAATCACACGGTTTAATCAATATAGAAGGGATCCGAATGGGTCCCTTTTTTATTTTCACCATCCAATCTTTTGCGTTACACTATAGTTACAACGGAGACAAATGCATGGATGCAGAAAAAACCTATAAAATTCTTATTGTAGATGATTCAGATTTTTCGAGGACGAGTATTTCACAAATGCTGGATTCTCAAAGATACTCAATAATTGGAGAGGCTGCCGACGGTGCAGAGGCCATAAACTCTTTGAACGAAAGAGCACCCGATATTGCAATAATTGATATTGTTATGCCCGGCATGAGTGGATTTGAACTCGCTAAAAAGATCTCTGAAAACTTCAAAGATGTTCTCATTATCATGATCTCATCCTTGGCGCAGGAGAATATTGTCATTGATGCCATCAGTTCTGGGGCTTCAGACTTTCTTCAAAAGCCTTTCACCAAAGAGACTTTAATTAATTCTATTGAAAAGCTTATTTCAAATATGGAAGAGGTTTAGATGATTTCTAGCTCGTCCCCTTCAAACATTAACGTGTACGGTCAGGCGGTCCTGAAATTAGCAGCCGAAAGTCCTCAGAAGCAGCAGATCTCTAATATCAATAGTATTCTATTTCCCATCAAAGGTGAGCTTTGTGGTTTTGTGGTGTGTGAAACATCCAAGCAAGTCGACTTTTCTTTGTTCGTAGAGAGTATGAATATTCTTCTAGGGCAGCTTCTCACTAATTTAGAAACTGAAAGTGACCTTTTTTGCGAGCTTGAACCTCCTCTCTCTTTGATAAAAGATGTCGACCAGGCAGACTACAAAATCGCGACCCATTTAGAATATGAACTTTATACCCTTACTGATTCTTATAATTGTAAGGTGCATTTTTATGCAAATCCACTTGAAGCTAAAGAGGTTTAATATGTTAGGAATAATTTTTAAGTCAACCATCGCGTTTGTTATAAGCTTTATTGTTTTATCAATTCCCATTTCAAATAAACCTCTCTTTCAGCATATTTCTGGATTCACCGGACCTTTGGGGAGTGACATAAAAAGCTCTTTTTCAAAAAGTGTTGATAACACAGTAAAAAAGACAAAACAGATAAGTAATAATCTCTTCTCAGGCAGTGACAGTGTTAAAAGTAAACAAAGCGCCATCCTAAAGAAAAGAAGACAACGAATAAGACAAAACGGGAAGACTAGTGAAGAACTTCATCATTCAGAAAAGAAAGCTTTGGATAATATTATTAATAAGTAGTTCATGCTTTAAACAAGCGCCTGTTCAAGAGATTGATTTTGATAATCAAAATGATTTTAATATTGGTCAATTCAAGAGTGTTCGCGAAGATACTGCGCTTATGGCCAAAACAGAAAAGCTCTATTCAAGACATTGCAATTCATGTCATGGGTATAAAGGCGGAGGCTTAGTTGGTCCAAACTTGACGGACAAGTTTTGGATTTACGGAAAAGGCTCTACACAAGATATCTATAAGATCATTAGATATGGAATACCTAGTAAAGGTATGCGAGCTTTTGAGAAAACCTTAACAGATAAAGAAATCATGGCGATGTCTCTGTATGTAAAGTCTCTCTTTGGGTCTAATCCCCCAGGAGCTAAAAAGCCTGAAGGACAGGCTTACTAGTTTCCAATAACGTCTATTGTCTCAGCTTTTACTGTAGAAGATGTTTCGTTAATAACTTTACCTTCTCTTTTGTTTGACTCTGCAAGTGCTGGACACTCTACGCCTTGAACTTCAAATGCTTGAGCAACGCTCGAAATTGTTAATGTTAAAATTGCTGTTAAAAATAATGCTTTCATAATCTCTCCCTTTGTTTTTCTTACTTATATATAAGCAAGCAACATGCCAAGATTTACAGGGCTAACACCTCGTTTTTACGATAAATGGTTGAGTAAAAATTTGACAGTGTAAAAAAAAGACCACGTCGGGGAAAACGTGGTCTATTTTGGGAAAGGGAAGAATACTTGGTGAAAAAATCACCAGGTAACTTTTATTCTTCTGTTACGTTAGATACTTGTGTTTCATTAGATGCAGTTGAAGTTTCAGCGACAACTTTACCTTCTCTTTTGTTTGACTCTGCAAGTGCTGGACATTCAACTCCACTTGTTTCAAAGGCGCTAGCCACTGTTGAAAATGTTAATGCCAAAATTGCTGTTAAAAATAGTGATTTCATAATCTCTCTCCTGTTATTTCTCTTACACTAGTATATGCGAGAAACGTGCCAAAAAAAGAAAGGTATAAATGCTTGATTTTGTGTGATGACAGTGACCAGACTTTAGTCACTGTCTATTTTTTATTCATTATTTTAACTTAATTATCTCGAACACCTTGTCTACGAAGCTCTCTACGCTGTTGTCTTGCCTCGCGCTTCTCAGCCCTGCTCTCTTTTGTTCCAAAGATTTTTTGAAGAAATGTACGAGGTGAATCCTCAACGCTGACAGGAACCGATTCAGAAGCCCCTGCAACTATATTGCTAAGCTCTAGGTCAAACTTCTCTTCTCCAACCCATCCTCTAATTGTAGAGAGCATTTCATCTTCTGTTGGTATAGAGCACTTACCAGTTTTAGAGATACCAATATTAAACTTAAAGTAATGTCCACGACCGTTTGAACCTTCACCTGTTCCTGACCATGTCCATAAACTAGACGATTCTCTGGATTGCCCTGGAATGGTCGTCCCCATAGTATCTGTCACAATAATATAGATCGATTTACTCCCATGAACTCTTTCAAGGACTGACATAGCATTTTCTACATCGCTGCCCTTTGTATTAAGCCAATTATGAAGTCTTTTGTTTGCCTCAACTCCACATTCCTTGGCTTCAGGAGACACCTTATCTCCAAAACTGTTGGTCCCTTCCATGTTAAAGAAGCAGTGATCATACCAGCCGCCTCTTTGCTCTCTATGAACACAAGGTTCAAAGGAGGAGATATGGTGGCCATTAAAGCTTCCAAACTTTGGTGTAAAGTCATTTTCTTGGGCGGTTACAACCGATGAGGATGAGAGTAAAACCGTCATAAATAAAAACTTCATTTTATATCCTTAGTATTCGTCTCTAATCTTTTTTCCTAAAAGTTTTTCGACTGCTTTGATTTGTGCATTATCTGACAACTGAGATTTAAGATATTCAACTGTATTCCGAAGATCTTTTTCAGACATTTGATGACCATTTGGTGGCATCTGATTAATTGAATCGTTATTCAGCATAAGATTCACTGATTTCCAAGCTGAGTTAGCGTTGAGACCATTTACAGAACCACTTCCATTATTAATCGACCCGTCGTCAGTCAGAAAGGAGTAACCTCCACTGGTCTCATCTGGTAAGTGACAGCCTGAGCAGTTTCTTCTGAAAGCATTTTCAGGGGTATCGGCCACCACTGTATTGGAGACAACTAATGTATCAACATCTTTATCTTTTGCTTTACTTTCAGGGCACACCCCAAGCATCTCTTCTTTTGTTATCGATTCGATTGATCTTCTTTTATTCTCACTCAAATTTTTTACTTTGCTCGAATCGATCTTTCCAGATCCTGATTCAAAGTACTTGTTAACTAAACTTTCACAATTGTCTTTATCCATGGCTAAAACGGTTAGCACAGCATCCTTTTCCCGAATAGAGTTTTGATTGTCCTCACAAATTTCAGCATAAATACTAGCTAGTCCATAGACCGCCGCAAACTTTTGAAACTCAGGAGATTCACAACTATAAACTTCTTTTGAGACAGGGTATAAAAGGTTTCTATCAAAAGAAGCATCAGTTCCATTACTAAGGTCATACTTTTCTAAATAGTAATTATCACCAGCATTTTTAATAGCGATAATATCACCATCTCTGGTGAATCGTGGGTAGTAGACCCCTGTCCCTGTTTCATTATTATTTGAAATTCGTTGAAGGCTAGCAATATCCCACTTTTCATCTTTTGTTCCATCGTTTTGAACATCAAAATCCATTACGTAGGTATCTTTAGACATATTGTAGGGAATCCCCTCAAACCAATCAATCGTAGTATTGTGCTTATCCACGTGAAAAGTAATCTTTCTAGGATCCTCACTCATATTAAATGAAACTTTACCCGTAGGAACACCTAGGTCGACCATAAGGCTACATGTCCCTTTACTTGTATCAACTTTTAAAATCTGAGTTGTCATCGTTTCATCATTAATAATAGAAAGGTATTTTCCATCAGAGGAAATCATAGGTGTATGACCGACAAAGCCTTTACACAAAATTCCTTTATCAACTTCTTTTAAAGTTTTTTCTTTTGTTGTAGGGTTTCTCGTCGCAGACATAATAGAGTATTCTAAATATCCGAATATATTGTCTTGAACCGAATTCGGATCCGCAATGTAAATATACTCAGCCTTAGTTTTACTATCGGTTTTAAGAACACCAATTGACTGGTAAACGCTATGAAGGGATGTATCACCCAATCTTTCTAAACTTTCAGCATTCTCTTCGTTGGAAAGCATCTCAGGGATAACCTCAGCGTCATAAAATTTTCCTGGACTTGTAAAAAACCAACTATCAGGTGAATACACTGGATCAACGTCACCAGGAACGTTTATCATTTTGGGCTCACCATTTTCATCAACTTCATCCATTGAAAACATTCTATTTTCGCCATTCATTATAACACCGACAGACTTACCATCTGGGTTTGCACTGATAAACCAACTTGGCGCTCCTGGGAGCATTACACTTTTTATTGGTTTATTTACAGCGAGTTCACAAAAATCTTGAGCAAAGACGGTTGAACAAAAAAGAAAGAGGGTAATTGAAAACCTTTTCACTTCATCTCCTTTTCTAGATATTTTTCATAGTAATATGATTTTTCATGTCCAGGTCTTGCTCGGCGAGCAAGTTGTTTATTATGATAAGTCAGCACTGAAGGCAGATGCAGAAAAGCTCCCCTATAGGATAGCTCCATAGAGTTTGACACCACAAGGCTATCAACTTCTATTTTCTTTTTCTTTAAAAGCTCTTTTAATTCTTTCATTGAACTTTTTGAAGGCAATAAAAGAGTGAGTTTTAAGCCAGATTTTTTAGCTGCAGCTCTAATCTCTTTTATCCCATCTAGAGACAAAGGCATTTGAGGGCCAAATGTATAAATGATTCCATTTTTATTTGATTCTACTAAATTCGCCAAGTCTCCATCAGAGAATTCATTTCCATTGACAACCCTATCTGATTTTTTTAGGTAGACTTTCTTTTCACAGTTTTTTCCAAATTTAACGACTAGCAGCTCTGTAGGTGTAACCAATTTCATTTCATTATTAATCTTACCAAAATAGATCTCAACCCATCTTCCAATTTCTTTTGTCGGTGACATAAACTTTATCGTCTTTTTATCAACAAAGTGCCTAGTCCAATCACTCAAACTATTCCATTGTACTAACTGATTAGAAACTTCCGCCTTGCAGTCAATAGTGTCAAAAACCTCTTTTTCTGATTTATTATGAATGCTAGAGAAACAATTTAAAGCCAATAGAGAAATAAAAATAATAAGCTTAATCATTTATTACTCCCGAGCTTATTGGTGTACTCTGGGCACCGCCCGAAGTCCCGGAATTTTCTTCTAAAGTCCTTGGATTCTCATTAACATTAGGCACAGGCTCACCAAAGTCACAGCCTTCTGTCGCCCACTTTTTAAACGATTCATAAACAACAGCCCTGTCTTTAATATTATAAGACTCGCTTGTTCTTTTGTTTAAACCTTGAAAACAATTTTCGTCTCCCAAACAGTTTGGATAGTCGGGATTTCCGTTTAATACGAACTTCATTTTTGTAAAGTCTTTATTAGAGAGTTTACCTTTTTCATTCATAAATTTTAGAATTCTTTGATACGTTACTAAACTAAAGGCATCGTCGCTATTTTTAATATAAAGTTCATTAAATAATTCTTTTCTTTCTGGCTCTGAGAGTTGCAGTTGAACATTTTTAAGATAATCAAGAAGGTCTTGCTCAGATTTATAATCTGCCACAGGCATACTTGCGTCGCCTTCGACCTTATGTCTAATATGACTACCAGCTGTAGAGTTTGTTAGAGCACCTCTGGAGATACCTTCTTGCCCTGTGTATCCATTGTGACAACGAACACACCCCTGCGCTTCACCCAAGGCCGGCCCATCATGCTCAGGAACAACTGCTTTTCCCCAGCTCATCTTTTTATAACTATCCATCTTATTATTCATGTAATCTAAATTTTCAGTGTCTTCTTTTGACACAGATCCTGGAGCTGGCGAGAGGTTTCTCATACCGTTTGGATGGCAACTAAAACACGAATCAAAAAACTCTCTAGGCTTTGGATTTTTGCCTTCAATATCTCTATCGAACTGATTAAAAGTTATTTCTTTGGGTGATTTTGATTTATCTACAGAGATAAAATCCACAAGTTGTTGAGGTTTGCCATTTTCATTAGGCAATGTGAATTGTATATATTTATCATAAGGACTTCCCTCTACAAGAATAAGAAGTCTGTTGTATGAACGTCCGTTACCATGACGTCCAGGATTTCCAACGGTACGTGATCTGTATTCTATAACCTTCCAACCTTTATCCTTTGCCAGTTTTCTATAGTTGTCAGGGATTCCACCTTGTAGTTCTTCTGGTAGGGCATAAGCCTCTTTTGGGCGAGAGTTAAAGTAGTCATCTCTTGAAACTTCAAATCCTGCAAAGTCTGCTTCAGACACCGCGATTTTCCTTCTTGAAAAATTTTTAAGATTTTCAAAACAGCCAGCCACGTTATTTGCATTTATTTCACTTTCACACTCTGCGTACTTTTTAGTAAAACTCTTCAAAAGAGCCTCACTGTCCACGCCGGTGACCTTCATTCTCTCGTTAACAAATTCGTTCATGTAACTGAGAAGTCCCTCTTTTGTGGGGGTTTCACAGACTACTGCTTGAACTGAAGAGAAGATAAATAGAGATAATATCAAAAATTTCATAGAATTTATTTCCCCCGAATCTCTTTCATTTCAGCATGTGATAGGGTTGAGATCCAGTCAGTAACAGCCTGATGAAGATCCTTTGATCGCAAACGAATGTCTTTAATTTCTTGTTGGAGTTGTTCTAATTGAACTTCATTTAGTGAGGATAAGTATGTACGATAACCATTTATTTTGGCTGTCGCTAGATGTGACTCTGCCATCCTTAAATCGTGAAAAATTGATTGCTCAATATCTTTTCTTGATTTTTGGTCGCTTGCTATACCTCTTTTATTCGTTGAGGCACAAGAGACTAATAAAATTGAAAATAAGATGTATCCGTAAATCTTCATAAACCTTCCGTTCCGTGGGAGTTTTAATATAGCCCTGTTCACATTGGAACAGGGCTATATTAAATTCATTCTTTAGTTTTGTACACCACCAGCAGATTGAAGTGTTGAATACCCCTCTCTTCCGCTAACAGGTTTTGCTTCAATTCTATTAATAGCGCAACGAGAAGCATCGTTATCACCGCCATTATCTCCACCGGGACAAGTACATGTACCCGCTAGTTCATTATACTTCTGTGCAACCTCTTTCAAAGAGTCGGTCTTTTGTGTTCCCATGTTCGAAACATCAAACGAGCAAAATGGCACACTTTGAAAGTCGAGACCTTCAAGCTTTGAAACATCCACTGAACATTCAGCAAATGCGACTACCGAGGTAAGCATTGTAAAAGTAACTAGTAATTTTTTCATATATTTCTCCTGTAACCTTTGTTACATATTTAAGTTGACACCTGCGGGCTTAACAATTGATAGAAGGTTTTGAAAAGCCTGGGTAACTTGTAGAGCCATTTTATGACCAGCCTTAGATTCAACTCGCTTAATCTCACCAAAGTTATCATAAGCCACATTAATTTTTCCAACCTTACTCATTGAAATCTCAACTGGCTTTCCAAGCGCATTATACTTAAAGGATAATGTTCTTGTTTCCTTTGTTTTCATATTCTTATCAACCATTTTGTTGATCTTTCCCTTTCTGTCATAAATCAATTTTACAGCTTGGCTTTTACTATTTTGAGCCGTTGTTAAGTTACCTTTTCTGTCATACTTAAACTTAGTCCACCCAGCATTGTTTTTGACTTCAGATATTTTATTCAACGTTTTGTCATATTTAATTTGAACGAAATCACCTTTAGTAGACTGCTTTTTAGTGAGTAAGCCTTTATCATTATACTCAAAGTTTGTTACGTGTTTCCCTCTCGCAATTTTAAGTGGAAGCCCACAACATTCAGAATATATGGTCTCAGTTTTAATATTATTAATACTCGTATAAATTCTGTAAGTATAACTTGATCCATCTGGACGAGATTTAATTTCATACTCATACTTATTAGTTACCGGCTTCCCTGAGAAACCAGTTTTAGTAACTTCAGTCCAGTAGTGATTATCTAGCATTTTTAGGATTGGAACCATATTTATAGCTTACAGCATCTCCACTTCTGTCGATGATTTTCGACACAAAGAACGTCTTTGGCTCATATTCCATTATCATAGCGTCTTCTTTAACATCCTTCGCTCTGTAATGGTTATAAACAACCTTAGTTAAGTTATGACTTTTATCGTAGCTAAATGCATAACTATTACCTGCAACATCTTGGGAGAAAACCATGTTGTCGCCATCATACTTAAAAGTAGCCTTAGCATCACCTGTTGACCAAAGTTCAGAGATCTTTCCATTTGAATTCCACTTAAAGAATACTTGCTTAGCTTGTGAATCTTTTAAAGACTCGTAGCTTATTGTTGTCATATCTGAATTCAACATAGTATCCATTTTTTTCTTGGATTTTTGTGAGGTTACCACTTTTATCAAAGTATTCTTTCTTTCCACTATTTGAGTGTCTTTCATAACCTTGACCAGTAACTTTAATTTCCTGAATTCCTCTCTCGTTTGAATAAAGAGTCGTCCCTTTTGCAATTGTTGATTTAACACCAAAGTTTTTTGCATAAGCATGACGAAGGTCAGAATTTGTTTTTAATCTTTCTATTAACGTTTTTAAAGATGATTCATGGAAGCTCAGTTTTTGATTTTTTTCTCATCGCCTCAACAATTTTTTGAGCTGCTTCTTCTGGGTCGACTTTAGATTTTGGACAAAATCTTGTCTTCCACCAGAACCGTATTCGCTAACAACAACACATCCGTCCGGTGAAGGTATAAGACTTGTCTCGTAAACGTTACCCCAACCAAAACCAAACCATCCAACTGATGTTGACTTCGAGTTATAGGTACGAGTAATTTCTAGTTTTTTACCACCACCTGGAACAATAATATCAGTGTAGGAGATATAAAAGTTACCATTTTTTAGGTTAACTCCAGCATTCGCAGAAAGTGCAAAAACGCCTAGTAAAAGTAGCATCAAATTTGTTTTTTTCATTCCCTTATCCTTTGGTTTCATCCAAAATACTTTTTATAGTCTTTGAGTTTATCGGTACTTTCTTCGCTTACCTTTAGAGATTATTTTAACATTGTTACAACATTCTAAACCTCTATTTTTACGACTTTAAATATCGCCCACAAGCCCAACAGGTCCAATCCTAAGGCCGCTACAAGCATGACCAGGCCCAAAGGTGTTGTAAACAGTGGAATCATTGAGGCGGGGTCAGAAGCTGCAAAAACGGCTCCAAGGGCGAATGGCATAGCAAATATAGTAAATCCTTGAAACTTACCTTGTGCCGTAAAAGTGTCAATTTTTTGTTGCAGTCTTACCCGTTCACGAATAACAGCTGCGATTGTGTCGAAAACTTCTGAAAGATTACCACCGGTTTCCTTTAAGATAGAAATTGCAGATACGAACATATCATTGTCTTGAGTTGGAATTCTTGTTACTAAATTCTCAAATGCCTCCTCTAGAGGAACACCGATTTTGGTTTGTTGAAGAACAGAGTTCATCTCTTGGGCAACCGGATTTGGTAATTCATCTACAACCATCCCTAAAGACTGAGGTAGAGAAAGTCCAGCACGAAGACCATTTGAAAGTAGCTGAAGAGCATCAACCATTTGATTCTTGTAGGCATTTATTCTTCTATTAACAAGTGCATCCATAAAAGGCCTTGGCACCCTCCAACCAATGATAGAGGTAATACTTGCAACTATAGCACCAGCTAAGAAGTGTCCAAAGACTGCGAAAATTCCAAAAACGATTACGCTGAAACCAAAGGAGAGAAAGAGAAGAATATAAGTGATTCGTCTAGGTTCGATTTCAATATGAAGAAGTTCGCACTTTTGTAAAATATAATCTCGAGTACCAAAGGTTTGATCCTCAATCCAATCAAAAAGTTTTAATGAATTTTTGTAAGAGTAAGCGAAGACGATGACAAAGATGAGAAGAACAAGACCTTTTCGTCCTAAAATATCGGTCATAAAGTTTAGCTCGGGCTCTTTTTCTTGAGCAAAAGCTGAAGTTGAAAGAAGAAAAAGAAAACTTAAGATCTTATTCATTGTTAAACAACCCTCTAGGTACTTTATAACCTTTCTTTTCTAAGTTCTCGATGAACTTTGGAATAAAACCAGTGGCCATGTACTTTCCAACAATTTTTCCTTGTTTATTCATTCCCTCTTGCTTAAAGACAAAGATATCTTGCAATGTAATAATATCACCTTGCATTCCTCCAATCTCAGTAATATTCATAATTCTTCTTGAACCATCTTCAAGTCTTGATTGTTGAATAACCATATGAACAGCTGAGGCGATCATTTCACGAATCGCTCGAGGTGAGATTGGAACACCCGAGTACTGAACCAGTGTTTCGAGTCGAGACATACAGTCTCTTGGCGTATTTGAGTGAACTGTTGTCATTGAGCCATCGTGGCCTGTATTCATTGCCTGAAGCATATCAAGTGTTTCACCACCACGACACTCTCCTACGACAATTCTGTCTGGTCGCATTCTTAGGGTCTGCTTTACCAGACATCTAATATCGACAGCACCATCCCCCTCTAATGAAGGCGGCTTAGTCTCGAGACTCACAACATGATCTTGAGGAAAATCGAGCTCAGCTGCATCTTCACAGGTAATAATCCTCTCGTTCGCAGGAATAAAACCCCCAAGCATATTTATAAGAGTCGTCTTACCAGATCCTGTACCACCTGAGACGACGATATTTCGATGGGCCTCAACAGAAATTCTTAAAAAGTCAGCCATGTTCATAGTCAATGAGCCAAAGTTAACAAGATCTTTATAGGTCAGTCTATTTTCAGGAAATTTTCGAATTGTTATTGTCCCACCCTGTAATGCACAAGGAGGAATGATGGCGTGAACTCTTGAGCCATCTTGTAGTCGAGCATCAACATAAGGAGTCTTTTCATCAATACGCCTTCCAATAGGAGCAACGATTCTCTCTATGACATTTAACACCTGGCGATTATTAGTGAAGACAACTTCAGACATCTTAACCTTACCACCTTGCTCGTAGAATATTTTATCTGGACCAACGACCATAATCTCCGAAATTGTTTTATCTGCTAACATATCTTCAAGTGGACCAAGACCCAAAGCCTCATCCAGAACTTCTTTAACAATTTGATTCATATCTTCGCGGGTGTTTAAAACACCTTTGGTATCTTCTTTACCTAAAAGTTCTACAACCAACTTTTTTGTCTTCTCTCTTAGAATAATTTTTGCTTTAGGATCATTATCATCTTGTTTTTTCATATCCATCTCTTCAACGAGAGATTTATGAATTCGAGATTTAAGATCCAACCAAGGATTCTTTCCACCTTTAACTGCAGAAGCTTTGTTATCACTTTTCTTTTGTGCAGCTCCTTCTGGTTTTTGAAGTTTTTCTAAAGCACTTAAAATACTTCTTTGCTTCAACTTTCTCACAATATCAGTAATACCTTGAGAGAAAGGTGAATTCTTAGCAATAACATATAAAGGAGTAGAACTTGATAAAGCCCTTAAGCAACTTTGATCATCTTTTGCGACAACACCAAAAACAGGTTTTCCTATTTGTCTGCCGATAGTTTCGGGAGTAACAGGATGGCCTTTTTGAAATTGGTTAACAATAATATGCATCATCTCTTTTGGAAAAAGCATTGTTGTAAGATCTGAGAAAACTCTCTTTGTCTGATTTGCAGCCAAAAGATCTGGTGTCACCACTAAAAAAATAAGTGTTGAAAATTCGAGTGCCTTTAAAGCGAGATCGTTGAGTTCACTTCCACAATCAATGACTGTGGTTTGGTAAAGATTTGGTAAGGCTTTAAGAGTTTTGCCTAACCCCTCAGGATCAATAGAGTCTGAAACATTGGGATCATTTGGCATCCCAATAAAGTGGACACCATTTTTATGCTGACCGACAAACATATTGATGGAACGCGGATCCATAGCCCCGTTAAACTCCGATAAGTCTTTTATACTTTTTTTAAATTTTATACCAGTAATTATATTTTGATCACCAGAAGCTACTTTATCAAAATCCAACAAAAGTGTTTTAGATCTGTTTTCGGCAGCAAACGCGAAAGCGAGATTGGCCGCAACTTGAGATTTTCCAACCCCACCTTTACCACCAATAATACTTATTATATGACCTGCCATTACCGTTCTCTTTTTCTAAATTTTTTACGAATTTCATTTGTTCCATCCGCTGCGGACTCAATTATTTCGGGAGTCACAAAAACGACAAACTGTGCTTTGTCCGTTGTATAACTTTTTCCTCTACCCAAGTTGAATAGTAACTGGGTTCCCTCTTCAGGTGTAGGAGGTTGAACATCTTTGTCATAACTTGTTGTTGAAGAACTCTGTACAATTCCACCAATGGCTGCAGATTCTTTGGACTTAACTGCAATATTTGTTGTGATTGTGTTGTCTGTTGAAGTTGGTTGTCCACCGTTTGCTCTACCCGATGGCAATGCCACCGTTACTGTTAATGAGTCTAGATTAACGACTTCCTTATCACCAATTGACGGCGTAACCGTTAAAGAAAATTTAAATTGAGCTTGACCAGCCGTCTGAAGGTCACCAGCACCAATGGAGTAAGGAACAGCTCGAGACTTACTAACCGTAGCTTGTTTCCGATCTTTTGTTATCAGCATTGCTGACTGGATAACCCTTGCATAACCTGCTTGCTTGGCTGATTGAAGCTTTGGAAACAAAGAGGCTATCGTTCCACTCAAAGTGTCGTTCTCATTGGTCGTGACGTCACCCGACTCTGTTTTACCAAATGAGATGGAGCCGCCAGAAGTAAGAGTCGGTGTCCACTGAAAGCCAAATATTTTTTGGTAGTCTTTTGAAAGTTCAACAAACTGAGCACTTATTTTAACGAGCTTTGCTGGAGGTTCAGGATCTTTCTTCTCGTTAACCGAGACAAAGTTTACAATGGCATATCTCTCTTTGGCCTGAAAACTTGATCCTCCACTTTGAGCCGCTAAAGAATCAAGCCTATCCGGAAGATATTGTTTTGCTATTTGATCAGCCACGGCTTTTTTCTGCTCTGAGTTTACAACTCCTTCGATCCAGAAATCACCATTAACGATTCTAACGGTAACATCTTTCATATTATTTTTATTAATTTCTTCTTGCATCTTACGAGCAATAACTCGCTGTGTTTGAGGTGAAAGTTCAATAAGCCTTACCACATCTCCATACTGGGCCAAAACCGTGTTGATTCTCCCAATATCACCAGGAACGACAATCATCCCTTCAACAACAACCTTTCCACCCTTGATAAGAACTTCAATTCCTTCGATATTACCAATAAGGTCCCTGAGCTCCCTCACCGTTTGAGAGGTGCCATCGGCTGAGACACTGACAATAAATTTATCTCTAATATCCCCAGCAGCATCCCTTACAGTAACTGAAGTTTTTCCTGCATTCTTTCCTCGAAAAGTAATTTCTCGTCTTGAAGGTGCTAAAATTAAAGAGACAATCTTTTGGTTTCCGATCTGAACTTTTGTGTTGTATTTGTACTGGAGCTTCACAACCTCATCAATTCCAATAGCGATTGATAGGTTCGTCTCTTTTGCTTCTTGAGCAAAAACATTTATTGATATTAAAAATATAAAAAATAACGTTTTAAACATTTCTACCTTTTGTTTTTGAGCGCTGCTTGTTCTGCGAAGTAAGCTTTTGCATCCTGGGCATCTTCACCCAAAACATCGTATAGTCTCGTTCCACTTATCCTTTCAATAGTCTTGTCATCATTATTTCTTAAAGAAAGATAGATTCCATTACCAGCAGTAATGAGAAAGATCATCTTTTGGACTTCGTATGGTTTTAATTCTAAGGTCACGGCATTGAAGTTTGTGTAGTTGTTTAAGTTCATTTTTCTTACTTCTTTATCGACCTTCATACCAATGAGTGGAATCTCTTTGGTGACGTTCAATCCTGTTGCTAAGACGTAAACATCTTGCAAGACAGTTTTTACTTTCATTTTTTCTTTTTTACCGCCGGCAAAATCCACAAGAGTTAAGACATCGACTCTGTCTCCTGGTTTAATAAGCTTACTAACAGCTTGACTTTCATTAACCTGAACCGAAAGAGCTCGACTTCCGATTCCAACTTGTCTTGATAAACCTGAACGTGCACCGGGGTAAGTAACTCTGGGCTTGGTGATCTGCTCACCTTTTTTTATTGGGACTGCAGCGATTGTATTATAAAGATTTTCTTGTTTATCGAAGGCGCCATTCATTCTATATTTTTTAGGAACCGTAATCATTTGAACTTTTCGATCGTCAATAAGTTCAAGCTCATTGATATCTCTTTTTGCGATAACAACTGGAACCATATTCCCATACTCTTCTTTAAACTTTGACTCTCTACCTTCGATATAGGACTGAACCATAAAGACCGCTATCACGGCAATGATCAAACTGAGGGTAAACGCGCGACTATTCATAGAAATCCTTTTCTAGCAATTCACCTTTTATTATATACTTACGATAGTTTTAAAAGTATGAGGAAGAAATGTCCTCTATTGGATAAAACAGCCTTGGGCTGCTACGGCGACATCAACATTGACCCCACCCGAGGGAACCCTAACTTTGCTTGTTCCCCTTTTTTGGTAAGTGGCACCACAGACACCATACACAGTCCCAACTCTAATATATTGAGTTGCTTTACCTGAGTAAGCCTCTTCACAAATATCTCCATCACCTGTTCCTAAAGGTAGGTTAAACTTAAAACAAGCTGCAACAGGTTGGTTATCAACAAGCTCAGTTGTCCAGCCCATGATCTGCATGCCGAACATTTGCCAAGAGTCTGACGGATCTGCTCCATCTCTTCTCGGTTTAGGAATAGTAGAGTTATTTTGCATGTTATAATAAAAGTAAGCCCTTGTTACTTTTTGCTGATTTAGGGAAGCATTTATAGCGCCTGAAACATTAATGATCACTGAGTAGATCATCATCATAAAAGGCAAAAATAAAACAAACTCTATTAGAGATTGCCCTTTTTGATTTTTTAATAGCTTAAATATTTTCACTTAACATCCATTATCGAAAAGAGTGACATCCATATTTGCAGTGCAATTACCACCTGAACCAATAGCCGCACATGTCGATTGATAGCAGCTTGCGCGAGTCGGCTCTTTTCCCAAGAAACCTTCAGAATAGAATGTTGCCTTTTCTCCATTGAGGATGAGCTTAAAAGGAGAAAGAAGCTTATCGTATTGAGCTGTTATTCCACTCATCAATGCATTTCCATCTTCTGGCTTTACAACTTTCACAACAGGAGAAATATCAAGGATCTGTAAATTGTAAAAATCAAATGTCTCTTTGGCGACATTTCCCGCCTGACCTATTGAGTTTGAAACATCACGACCAAAACTGTCATAGCTTAAGAATGTTCTCCCCCCCATGAAGGTTCCATAATGAACCATAAACCCTACTGTCATATTTAGGGCTTGGGAGACAAAAAGCATTGTTATACCTATAGCAAAAGATAGAGTGAGAATAAATTCGATTGTCGATTGTCCATCTTCACTGTGCAGGGTACGCATCTCTAGCTCCAAAAAATCTTGTCGTTCCACCATTGGTATAGGACATATGCGATGATGAATAGTTGGGTTGACTAAACTGTTGTCTTCCTCTCAAAGCGTGACGGTAGGAGAATTCGATCTCTTCTTTATAGGTCTTAGCAAAAGTTCCTTGCTTTCCAAAAATCTTTTGGAATGAGTCACTTTTAAAAACCGAAGTCACTAAAATCGCCACCATTGCGAATAGCATGATGTATTCGACCGTAGACTGACCTTTTTGTTTTAGAGGAGATCGAAATAAATATTTAGACCAAGTAAAATCCATGAAACTAGTATAACAGGGGCGAAGGCAAATTTAGTACCAAAGAAACTTTTTACCCCTTGGAGGTGAAAAGATCGTAGGTAGTTGATAATATCAGTTCTATTTTTTATAACATTACGAATAAAGAAAAATCCTGCGAAGAGAATTGTTCCCACAAAAAGGTATTCTAAAAAAAGTTGATGGAGTTCAATTGGGATAAGCAAAGCAAAAGTCGTAAGATATTTTGCATCTCCTCCTCCCATTATTTTAAAAACAAAAAGTGTAAAACCAAAGCACAGAAAAGCTCCACTCAAAACCAAGGTTGACCATGCGAAGGGCAGAACCGAGGGTAAAAAAATGATAAATCCTAAGTAGAGTGCAATATTTAAAAGACTCCAGTTATTGGAGATTTTTCTGTATTTAGCATCCAGCAATGAGACAAAGACGAGTTGTATGAGAAGAAAGAGATAGAGTGTTGGGATCATTCTCCAGAATTCCCATTTTTATATCCAGAAAAAAAGCAGATAGATTCACAGACGCCCGAGCTCAGATTTACTGAAAGCTCGTGCCCAAGGTTTCCGACGGAGTCTCTCATAAAATCTGAAAAAACTCCGACCACTTTAAGGGAAATCCCTACTATAAAGATTAAGACAAATAGATATTCTATGGTCGCTTGACCCGATGATTTTAGGATAGTTGTTATCTGCATGTAACAAGGTTACATGATTAAAGCTCTCTAGGTATGCTTTAGGAAATTAATTCCTAAGATTAACCTTCGAATCCCTCAAGCGAAGCATCTGCTCTAGTAAAGACCTTGTCTACCATCGCATTCAACTTTTCTTTGAGTTTATCACCGAACTTAATAACAATGAGGGCCACAATAGCAACTAACAGAATATACTCTGTAGATGTTTGTCCTTCTTCGTCTTTTAAAAATTCAATAACTTTATTCTTCATCACAACTCTCCTATTAGTGAACACTCTTACTTCTCGGCTTGAATGTTCCTAAACTTTATAAAAAAGTTTCTCTAATACTTATATTTTACCATTTTAATCGGTTTTTCGCAAAGCGACATGAGATAAATCCCCAATTCTTCGTCTTTCCGGTAGGTTAGACAAATCAAGACAGCTAATATTACTTATCTACTGTTGCCCACAAATCTGGTATACTGATTATGGGCTCTAGATAATGCAATACAAGTTTCGCCCTACATTACTTTTCGCGGGAGCTGTCACTGGTTATTGTGAGCATGCCCAACAAACTTCGAACGAAGTTTGATAAATGGGAAGCCTAAGATAATTACTAATTGCACCCACCTTTTTATTTAGGGCGCGAAACCACAAGCATTATCTAGACCCTCTCATTTCTTGACATGTCGTCCAAATACCTTGATCATTTTTATATGAATAATCAACTAACTAATAATACGATTGCTACTAACTGGATTGAAACTCTTGCTCTTGAAGAGCTCAACATGGAAGAGACTGGTGTTATTAACTTTAGCGAACACCTAAACCCAGTTAAACTCCTTGAAGAGTCTTCTATTGAACTTATGGAAGAACTAAAAGAGAGATTTGAAATCTATCTCACAAAGTTTAACGAGTTTAGAGGAAGTCAAAGTGGCCTCATAAAGTCATTCAAGATTTCAAACACTATCAACGACTTTATGCTTTATAGAAATTCCTTAAAACTTGTTATCGCTAGAAGATCTGCTGATGTTATTACTATTGGTTTCCTCTCTAATACAGGTGGGTTGTTTTCGGCACGCTTAAACTTTGAAGAGTCTCCAACATCCAAGATTCATGAAATTAAAGCCCACGTGGGTGCATTTAATAAAATCTCATGGAAATTTAATGGTGAAAATGTTGATGTCGACGCTCTTACACGTCATTATTTAACGGAATTTATTAAGCACTCAGCTAGATAAAAGTAACCCCAGAAGATTTCTTTTTTGCTCCACCGATAGCCCCCGAGTATTCATCTAGAATTCTCTTTATAGCACCTTTTATAGTAGGCATTGGAGTGGAGAAAGTTCCCCGTGCATTATCAAGGTCCATACGATAAAAGCTCTCAGCACTCTCTTGTTGCCTTGTTACTTGGTTATCAAGTTTTGGAAACTCCCAATCAACTTTCGACAGTAAAGATTGGTTTCCTTTAACATGATCCAAGTACTCCACTGAAAACTCAAATTTATTCATGATATCAGTTGAGGAAAGTTGGAAAAGCCTATTGGTAATTTTCTTTTGTATAGCTTCATCAACTATAGATGCGAGAGTGTATACGTCGATAAAACCGGTGTAAATTTTTGTGTCGCACAGGATCTTCTTCCCTTGATAGTTTAATCGATCAAGTGTCTCGATCCAATTAGAGGAATGAAACTGATACCCTCTTCCAATTAAAGGGGAACAACGAAAAATAATATAGTTTAAGCATGATTTTTGGACATAGAATTCGCTGGAAGCCATTGTACTTCCATACATCGTCGAGGGCATCGGAGTATCGTTCTCTTTATAAAGAGTGTCTTCTCCAGAAAAAATAAATGAGCTAGAGAAATAAATAAACTTTGAGTTGTAGCGTTCTGCTGCGGCAGAGACATTAAAAACTCCCGCTGTATTAAGAGCATCTGCAACTTTTGGATACTGATGACAATCTCTAATACTCGATAAACCGATGGCATAAATTGTTACATCTGGCTTAATAATAAAACATAGCTTTTGGACTTGATCTTTTTGATGGACGTCACACTTGAGAGATAAAACGCCATCGATTCTAGTATCGTTATTAAAGTAAGTCCCCACTACTCGGTACTTATCCTTGAGTAATTCAGCCAAGTTTGATCCTAAAAAGGAAGAAACTCCAAAGATAAGAATCGTTTTTTGATTTTTTGGGGTTGTATTCATAGGTTGATTTTAACAGGTTTTACGCGAGGGTAAATAGATAGAAATAAAAAAGGTATCCCTCATTTGAGGGATACCTTGTAGATATGTGACTATCCAATCAGTTTTAGTGCAAGTTGTGGCGTTTGATTAGCCTGGGCCAACACTGAAGTTCCTGCTTGCGCGAGGATATTACTTCTCGTTAGCCTGGCAGACTCATTTGCCACGTCAACATCTCTGATTCTTGAGTTTGCCGCCGAAAGGTTCTCTTCAGTGATACCAATTGAATTGGTAACAGATTGGAGACGATTCTGGAGCGCACCAAGCTCAGCTCTATTGCCGTTAATTTTAACAATGGCGTCGTCAAGTTTTGAAAGGGCCATTTGCGATGATTCTTTATCTGCAACAAGCTCCCCCCCAATTCCCAGGTCTTCAAGAGTAGAGGCGATTTTTGAACTATCGTAACTAATCCTGTCATTAAAGGCATCGTTTTTAATCCCAATTTGGATATCCACGATTCCACCTGTTCCATCGAGAAGTTTCCTTCCGTTAAACTCGGCTGACTGAGTGATTCTTTGAATTTCATCTTTGAGCTGTTGAAACTCAATGTTTGAAAATTCTCTCTCAGTGTCGCCAACTGTATCTGATGCTGTTTGCATAGCGAGCTCTCGCAAACGAATGACAATATTAGATACCTCTGAGAGTCCACCTTCTGCTGTCTGTATGAGTGAGATTCCATCTCCTGCATTCCTTTTCGCTTGCCCCAAAGACCTAATATTCGCTTTGAGTTTTTCGCTTATTGCTAAGCCGGCAGCATCGTCGCCAGCTCTTGTTATTCTTTCGCCGCTTGAGAGTTTTCTCATGCTGCTATCTAATTCTGTCTTTGTATTTCCGAAATGTCTTTGAGCCGCTAAGCTTGAGACATTGGTATTGATTCTGAACATATTAAGCTCCGTCTAGTATAGTCATTGTAACCTCCTGGTAATTAGCGAACGTACTGTTCTTTGTTGTTAATCCAAAATTGGTGTTTTCTAATTTTTGCACTTTTCAAACATCCCAATCTTGCACGAAACCCTATTGTTTCGACGTCACATACCTACGGTGTTGTTAATTCACATAACACTTGCAGGTGTTTTTTTTACAATTCAAAAGCGTTAGCCGGAGCTAGGGGTAGCTATTACCCGGCTGCTTGTTGAATAAGTTGTAATGCACTTGTAGAAGACTGGTTAGCTTGTGCTAGAACCGATGTCCCTGCTTGCATTAAAATATTGTTCTTTGTTAATTCAGCGGTTGTTTTCGCAATATCTGCATCTCTAACTCGTGAGTTTGCTGCACTTAAGTTCTCGATACTAATCTGCAGATTATTAATCGTTGATTGTAATCTGTTTTGAAGAGCACCAAAGTCTGCTCTAATACCTGATACAGACGTAATAGCCTGGTCAATTGCATTTAGAGAGTTTTGAGAAGAAATCTTATCCGACACAGAAGCTAAGTTTAGACCTAGAGCTGCAACGTTTATGTCTGCACTAGAAGCATCAAACGTAAGCCTATCAGCTAAAGGATCATTTCTTGTTCCGATTTGGATATCAAAAACTGCACCCGTACCATTTAGAAGTGGTACTCGGTTAAATTCTGTTGAGTTTGCAATTCTATCTACTTCCGCAGTTAATTGTTCAAATTCAACATTAAGGAACTTTCTTTCAGTAGGACCGATAGTATCCGATGCAGACTGAACTGCAAGTTCTCTAAGTCTAATCATTATGTTTGAAACTTCAGTTAAACCACCCTCTGCGATTTGAACGAGTGAAATACCATCTTGAGCATTTCTTTCTGCTTGTCCTAATCCTCTGATTTGTGCTTTAAGATTTTCTGAGATTGCTAATCCGGCAGCATCATCTCCTGCTCGGTTAATTCTCTGACCTGACGAAAGTTGCTCTAACGTCTTCTGTTGATTTAATCTCGTCCCGCTTAAATTTCTTTGAGCGTTTAGAGAAGAAATATTAGTATTAATTCTTAAACCCATGTGTTCCTCCTTGAACTTGGTTTTTGTGTCAATCCTTGACACACCAAATGCCCTAAAGCATCCAAATACTTTATCGACGGATAAAAAGAACTCTTAAAAAAATAACTGTAATATTATGAGCAGGGAATAAATTGCCTACAAACGAGAAAAAAGCTCACAAAATCAATCACTTAGCTTGTGAATAATTTTGCCCAATTAAGAAAAAGAGGTTAATGTTTAACGATGAAGTACACGACACTGGCCAAAAACCCTGAATTTTTTAAAGAAACAATGACTCTTATAGAAAAAAGTTTCGACTACTCAGCTCAAAATAGTTTTCAAGTAGACTTTGCACCTCTTGTAGAAAAAAAGAATCACCACAATTGTCATATTATAATAGAGAGAGACAGAGTAATCGCTCACATAGGTGTGTCAAAAAGATTTTTCAAAGTAGAAGATAAAAGCTTTCCTATCGATATGTACGGCGGCATTGCCGTTGATGAGTCGCACAGAGGACAAGGAATATTTAAAAAGTTCTTTGAACATGTCCTGGCTCTTCAAAAACCTTCCACCTTTCATATACTGTGGAGTGATCAAATTGAGCTCTATGAGAAGTTTTCTTTCTTCCCATGCATTGAACAACTTGAATACGACCACTCTCTGGATGATGTTGATAGCTACTCTCCCACTACGTTGTCTGAGTTGACCACCACCCAAATAGCGACCCTTAATAGCATCTACAATGGACAAAAAGAGCTACGTGTACACAGAGAGGTCAGTGACTGGGAGTCTTTAAAGTTAATCACCTCATCTTCTCTTTATATAAAAAAAGAAAATGACGAGATTACCAACTACTTTTTAATGAATAAAGGTGAAGACTTAAATGGTGTTATTATAGAAGTTGGAAACTTTGAAGATTATAGAGAAATAAGTAAGTATGGAGTTCTCTGGTCTCCCCATGCTCATTTCGAAGATCACGAAATTCAGTTTGCCGCTCTCTTAAGAGTTGGAACTGTTTCACTGTTTAAAGACTTTATCTCTCTCTATACGAAAAATGCTATTACTATTTCAACTGTTAATACCAATATTGAATTTAGTTTTGAAAATAAAGAGATTGTCATGGAGATTGACGCTTTCTTGACGGGTATCTTTGGTCCAGGAAGGTTCGAGGAGCTCACGAAGGTTCCACCTATCTACATAAGCGGTCTTGACTCTATTTAGATCTTAGAAAAAATGTTGATCGAATAAAAGTTAATAAGCTCAGAGACCAAAAGCACCAGACGATGATTGGGATGTCACTGAAACTTTCAACTGACGTCCCTTTTAACAAAAAGACTCCGGAGAAAAACAGCGCCGACGTTAAAAGCATCAACCCCATAAAAAACATGCTTTTACTTACCGCTGATACTTCTTTTTCAATACCTATCAGCTGAATATCTAATCGATATTTCTTTTTTGCAAATTCTTTTAAAAGCCAACGCAAATGTCTAGGGATAATCCTCATGGAATTAAGCGTGTCTCGCCCAATCCACATAGCATCTTCCATAATTGACTCTTTAGAAACTAGCTCTCCCATAATATCGTGAATCTGACTGTCGATAACTTCAAAGATGTTGAGATCTATATTTATTGCTTTACCGACGCCATCAAGAGTCATAAGAGATCTAAAAATAATAAACCACTCTCGAGGAAGATACATTTGATGTTTTCCAAGTGTCGTCACGATAGAGTGAACAAGAGCCGTCATATCTGTTTGCTGAACACTGAGACCCAAAAAAGGTGAAAGAACTTCTTGAATATCTCTAATCAGAATATCGTGGTTGGGGATCTCATCATATTCAGCGACATCAAGAAACTCATAGACGAGATTTTCATAATTATTGGTCACCAAAGCTAAGAGGATAGCAACAAGATTTGTTCTATTTTTCTTAGAGAGATTTCCCATAAGACCAAAGTCAATGAGCCCAATTTTATCGTTTTTTAAAAGAAAAAAGTTTCCACCATGAAGGTCGGCATGAAAAAAACCATCAGCCAATAAAGTGTGAATAAACATTTTCACACTTTCATTCATCATATTTGATAGTTCAGGGGTTTCGTTTTTGAGATCGCCAATTTCATTAAAGGGTCTGCCATCTAAAAAATCCATGACAAGAATTTCTTCACAAGTGTACTCATCATAAATTTTAGGCAGGACAAACATATTTTTAGAATCAATTGATTCTAAGTTTTTTGCTAGCTTTTTACAGTTCTGAGCCTCAATAATGAAGTTTAATTCTAGTTGTATGCTTTTGAAAAAATCATCAATCGCTCGACTCGCTCCTAAATATTTGAAGTCGCCAGACACCCTCTCAACCTGAGAAATAATAAAAGCTACTATTTCGAAGTCCGTTTTTATGGTCTTTTCTATAAAAGGTCTTCTAACCTTAACAACGACATCTGTACCATCCTTCAATTGAGCTTTGTAAGCGATGCCAATAGAAGCCATCCCTATGGGATCTCGGTTAAAGCTGTCAAAAGCCTCATCCAGCGAAAGGCCTAAATTTCTTTCAATGATTTCTCGAACTTGGTCAAAAGGAATACCTATCGCTTTGTTTTGAAGGAGTTTTAATTCTTTGATCAAAGCAGGATCAAGAATATCTTCTCTCGTCGATAAAAGCTGTCCTAGCTTGATAAAGCTTGGGCCCAACTCTTCAAATGACTTTCTCAGTCTAAAGCCAACCGACTGCCAAAAGTTATCATCTGCGCCTTGCTCAGTGATGGCATTTTGGAATCGACTTCGCGGAATCACAAAACCTGGAATATAGGAATGCAGTTTAGTTTTAATGATAAATTCATCAAAACCGTTTCTCCAAAGAACATTGAGAATCTCTCTTCCACGAGAAACATTCTTAATCGTTTTTGATATTCCAATTCCAGTCTTAACTATATCCATAAATTTTCCTAATATATTAATATTACTAGCAACTGCCTAGAAAACAACTAACAGCAAAAATTGCATAATATGTCGTATTGGAATAAACTAATCCTTATGTTTTTAAAGCTAATTGCCATATTTACCTTATTGATCACTTCTGCCCACACAGCAGAAACCTGCAGCCGCGTAGCGATCATTAATTACCAAGAAGTCCTTGTCGACGCCGGTGCCAGTAAAAAGGGAGAGGGCTTGCGCTTTTATCTTGAGAAAGACGATCAAGCAAAAGACCTTCTCAACGAGTATCAAGAGAGAAATAGACCAACTATTTGGGGGGCTGCCACCAGTACCCTTGGCAGTGTAATGATTTTGGCCGGGCTTGTTCAGACAAATAATGATGGCAATGTGCAAAATAAGAATACTTTTATTCTTGGAGGTGCCGTTCTTGTTGCTATGAGCTATTTGACATCAAAGACCTTGCAGTACAATAACGAGACTCTTCTAAAAAGTGCAGTTGACCAATATAACAAAAGAAATCTTCCTCAAATTTATTTCACAGCCCCAAATGATGAGGCAAATTCAGGTTTTGGTCTTGGTTATACACAGGAATTTTAGATGACGGCAAAGTGTTACAAGTGTAATGATATTCTAATACTAGAAGTTGGAAAAGATATTAGCCGGTACGAAAACTGTACAAAATGCAACGCAAGCATTAGATGCTGCAAGATGTGTCAGTTCTATGATACTTCTTCTTACAATGATTGCAGAGAACCCACCGCTGATAGAATAGTAGAGAAAGAAAAAGCCAATTTTTGTGACTTCTTCAAGCTAGGAGATGGCACAAATAACGATAATGAAAAAAAGGCAAGCGCCTTAAGTGCAGCTGATGCACTTTTTAAAAAATAGATATAAAGAGGTAATACATGTCTACACCAATGACAGTCTTTGGAAAAAAACAATTAGATGCAGAACTTGAAAGTCTTCTCAAAAATGATCGAGAGGAGTTAAAGATTCAAATCGCAGAGGCGCGAGCTCATGGTGACCTGAAAGAAAATGCAGAATATCATGCAGCTAAAGAACAACAAGGACATGTTGAGGGAAGAATTGGTGAGATCCAAGGAAAACTCGCAACGGCCAATGTTATAGACCCTAAAAAATCGACAAATGAGAAAATTGTTTTCGGTGCGACTGTAACGATAACTCATGTCGAGAATGACGAGACGACTACGATTCAAATCGTTGGCGAAGATGAAGCCATGACTGATCCGAATAAGATCTCATTTAGCAGTCCCCTTGGAAAAGCTCTCATTGGAAAAGAAGAGGGTGACGAAGCTATAGTAAGAGCCCCAAAAGGTAATATCGAATACGAAATTGAAAAAGT
Source organism: Halobacteriovoraceae bacterium (assembly GCA_963719505.1). Taxonomy (GTDB): domain Bacteria; phylum Bdellovibrionota; class Bacteriovoracia; order Bacteriovoracales; family Bacteriovoracaceae; genus CAKZJW01. Next base: position 543,676 of record CAVRCF010000001.1, on the reverse strand, counting down.
TGAGTACAAATAATATAAATTGGAAGAGCAGTATTACTGCTCTTTGTTCAACTCCAAAGAAGCCAACAAAAACGATTCAGAAGCTTCAGGCATCTGGTATAGAACTTATAGAAGATCTCATTTGGCTTCTCCCTTTACGAGTTATAAAGCTCCCCAGTACCAAACCTTTCTCAGAGATGAAAGTTGGCAATTATTTTAAAGGTTCCGCTACTATCATTAATGTTGATATCTCTCCCGCTTTTGGTAAAAAAGGCAAAAACAAAGTTCAACTCTACAACGCAACTGCAGTTGTAAAAGATAGTAAAAGCAACTCCTTTCTCAACTTAAAATGGTTTAACTCCTATCCTAACTTGAAAAATCAACTAGAGAGTCTAGACGAGTTTGTTTTTTTAGGAATCGTCTCTGACTACAAGGGTATTGCTCAAGTTGTTAATCCAAGCCTCAACCCTCCAGAGAATAAAAGTGATCTTCTCATTGAGTACCCTACTGTCAGCGGCGTCTCGGGTAACCATTTAAAGTCACTTATTCAAAAAATTCAACCATCACTTTGGAGCACGCCTCTAGACTTCTTTTCTAAAGATTTATCTAGTGAGCTTTCAATTTCCTCTTTGAATCAAACCTTTATGACTCTTCACGGTTTAACCGATGAATATGCCCCTGAGCTCTTTAAGAAAGCGCAAGAGGAATTGGTTTATTTTGAGTTCCTAAAAGATCAACTTAAAGTTGTTGCTAGAAAAATGTCTATAAAAAGCATCAAAGCACCTAAAATAGAAATAGATGAAGACTCCATAGATAAATTTATCAAAACATTCCCTTATGAATTTACAACCGATCAAACTAAAGTGTGTCATGAAATTTTCAAGGATCTCTCTTTAGGTCATCCTATGATGAGGATAATTCAAGGAGACGTTGGGTGTGGAAAAACAACCGTCGCAATAGTTGCAGCTCTTGGAGTCGCCTTAGCTGGAGGCCAGGTTGCAATCATGTGTCCGACAGAGGCTTTAGCACTGCAACACTTTAAAACATTTACTGATCTTCTTGGTTCAAAGTTTACCATTGACCTGCTCGTTGGCAGTACGAAGAATTCTCAAAGAAAACTCATCCAAGACAGACTAAGCAGCACTCAGACGAAAGTTCTGGTAGGAACGCACTCACTCTTTCAAGACTCTGTCTCATTTTCAAACTTGCAACTTGCCATTATAGATGAACAGCACAAATTTGGCGTAGAACAACGTCTTAGACTTGTTTCTAAAGGACAAGGAACCCACTGCCTCCTCATGAGTGCGACACCAATTCCAAGAACCTTGCAATTGGCCCAGTACGGAGACCTTGATATTTCTACCATCAAGACTATTCCCTCAAACAGAAAAGGCACCCAGACTAGAATTATAAATGCCCAGACCTATGAAAAATATCTATCCTTTGTGAAAACGAGAGTAGAGCTTGGAGAGCAGATATACATTGTTGTCCCAGCTATCGAGGACAACGAAGAAAATGATTTAAAAAATATAGAAAAAGTAGAGTCTCTCTATAAAAGGTATTTCCCTCAGTTTTCTGTTCGTGCTCTTCATGGGAAAATGAAGCCCGAAGACAAAAATGAAGTCCTCATAAACTACAATAAAGGCCTTATTCAAATTCTCGTCTCCACCTCAGTTATTGAAGTAGGAATTAATGTCTTAAATGCAACAGTGATGGCAATTTACAATCCTGAACGCTTTGGACTGAGTTCCCTCCATCAGTTAAGAGGCCGTGTTGGAAGAGGACAGAAAGCTGGCTTTTGTTTTTTAATCCCTGATAACAATATTTCGCAAGATGGAATTAAACGATTAAAAGTTGTTGAAAAAAGTCATGATGGCTTCGAGATTGCCGAAGCAGATTTAAAAAACAGAGGAGAGGGAGATCTTTTTGGCTCCTCCCAATCCGGCAATGTTTCATCTCACAAGGTTGCAAATATTTTTGAGCATTTCTCTATTTTCGAGAAAGTTCAACGAGACGTCGACAAGGTTAAAAACAAAAAACCAGAGCTTTTTATTCCATTATTAAATAAGCTCTCACAAGATAAAAAGATTTCAACCACTGTTTAAAGTTGATCTTTCAAGCTAGAATAAGCTTATGATAAGCATCAACGTAGAACAATCAGAAGAACTAGATAAAAAGGGTATATACACCTTTAACAAAAATCTTATTTACTTTGGTAGGGATACTGGCTCGGACCTCTATCTCGATGACCCACTTCTCAATTTAAATCATTTCTTCATTGAAATTGTTGAGTCTAAAATTTTATGCCACTTAAGTAAAAAGACAAAATTCATTCTTATTAACGGTAAAAGAACAACAGGTTTTAAAGAGATAAAAATTGGAGATAAAATAAGTGTTGGCAGCTGCAGTCTTTCTGTCACAAGTGCAGTACAGACTATTAGCGAGTCTTACAGAGAAAAGCTCAACACAGCAACAGAGAAGATTTTAAAAGAAGCCCCAGAACTAGTCGGTGTCCTAAAGGACATTCAAAAGAGTAAAGAATGAATAACCTCTATACAAACTATTTTAAAACCCTTGATAACCAACAGATATTTTTTCAAACAAACTTCGATCCGTTCGAACATGAATCCAACGAGGGAATTCTTATTTTCAATTACGGTCTTGTCTGCAGCAACCACCACTGGGTTCATCAGCTAGACTACTTTGATGAAAAAGGTTACAGAATCTTAGTTCATGACTATCGGGGACATTATCAGTCAAGTGGCATCGAGGATCTTGATTCGATTACCTTTGAGAACATGACAAATGATCTTTACGGACTCATCAACCATTTAAAGATAAAAAATCCTATTTTAATTGGGCACAGTATGGGAGTAAATATTAGTCTTGAGTTTAATAAACGCTTTCCAGATGTAGCGTCAAAGCAGATTCTCATATCGGGAACGACAATACCTGTTTACGACATCATGTTCGACAGTAATGTTGTAGACCAAGTCCAACCCTATATAAAAAAACTTTTAAAAGCCTACCCCGCCGCTTTTAAAACCTTTTGGAAGTTTGGTGGCTGGAACCCTATCATTAAGAAGCTTATCCACGCTGGGGGTTTTAATATCAAAACTGTTCCCAGTGAATTTATAGAGGTCTACCTTAATAAATTAGGTCAACTTGGACCCGAGCTTTTTTTTCAACTTCTCGATCAGATGCAAATCCATCAAATATTAGGTGAGGTCGAAATTATTAAAACGAAAACACTTGTTATTGGTGGCGACAAAGACAAGGTCATTCCCAATTACCTTCAAAGACTTCTAGCTGACTCACTACCGAACGCTGAACTCTACCTTGTTAAAAATGGGAGTCATGTTCCTCAAGTTGATTTTCCCAAGTTTGTGAACGAAAGAATGATAGAATTTATTGAATCCTAATCAACATCCAATTTTTTCAAGTCAATAAGAGGTTTGAAAAGTCTCTTCATTGCTGATTGAAGTTGAGATTTTTTGTACTCTAAATGCGAAGCCTCACCCACAGTATTCTCTTGATGGCTTTCTAGGTCTGTTATCTGAACTTCGTAAGGATAAAAAAATCTAACATCTTGAGAGACAAAGCTTGTGTCTAAACTAAGAATTTTTTTAGCAAGCTCCGAGTCTTCTTTTTTGGCCAGGTCTTTTATATCGCTGAATGATTTTACAAAAGGACTCTTGTATTTAATCAGCTGTCTGCACGTAAAATGAATTGCTCTATAGTCAATTGATGAGTGCTCATTGTTTTGAGATTTTATTGGTTTAAAAAGGGAGTTTTTTGCAATGACTTCTAATTCTTCGGCAACCATTGACTCATCAATCTGAGACAATCTTTTTTCGACAAATTCGTCATAGTTTTGTTCTAACTTTACCATATCAAAAAGAGTGTTTTGTGAACGACTAGGCTTGATATTATTAGCTATTATCAAATAGTTTTGTACAAGAAAATCAATAACCCTTAAAACATCAATTTTATTTTTTGCGACAATTCTTATCCCAATTCTATCGAATAGCTCCTCTGCGACATTTTCTTTTTTATGGAGAAGCTTAATAATAGTACTTTCTCTTGTTTTTTTGGACTTTGTCTCAAACTCAACGATGGGAATTTTGAATTCACCGTCCTCCGACTCAAGAAAAAGTTTGTTGTTTTCATCTCTTTGTAAAAAACGATAAAATCTATCGAAAATTTGAGTTTGTATCGTTGTAAAATAGCGATAACGAAGATCCTTATCAGTATGTAAAATCGTGTGCATCACTTTTAAAATAACACTTGCCCAAATAGCTTCCTCTTTAGAAGTCTCCCCTGATATTTTTTGAGTCGCAATAAGCAGCAGCTTTGAAACATCTGTAATGGAGTAAAAAACATTTGGAATTTTTACATTCAAACCTTCGTCATTACCGTCTTTTAAAAAATAGCGTTTTATAAATTGAATAGCTTCTTGAAAATTACCAAAGAGTTCAGCTGCTTGAATGGGGTCTGTAATATTAAAACCGTAACCCGCCAAAAACTTGTCAGCAGACTTTTTCCCATCAAAATGAGAAAGGTAGCGTTGTGCATCGATAGAGGATTTACCTCCCACTATGATGTCGAAGGATTCCCAATTAAAATGAAAGTCTTTTGTTAGTTGACTCAAGTCCATTCAGTTTCCAAATTAAATATTTTCATATAGGGGTGCCAAAGTTATCCTATCTCTAATGAAAAAACAAAATAAACCTTTTAAAGAGAAGGCTTCTCTTTTATTTTTAACATTTTTTGGAAGTGGATATGCTCCCAAAGCCCCAGGTACAGCTGGAAGCCTTGCAACAATTCCTTTCATTTACTTATTCTTCCTCTGTGAGTTCGGATTATCCGTACTAATTTCGCTTATTGCCGTCCTCACAATACTTGCGTGTTTTGTCGCAGATTTTATTCAAAAAAAATATCACATCCATGACCCTGGTTGGATTGTCATTGACGAGGTTATCGGCATGCTAATAACTTGGTGCTTTGTCTTTCCGAGCGTAAATATTCTCGATTTGAGTCTTGTATTCTTAGTCTTTAGGGCCTTTGATATCATAAAAATATGGCCGGCCAGCTACTTTGATAAAAAAATTCTTCATGGTTCTGGGACGATAATTGATGATGTCATAAGTGGTCTTTATGCAGGTATAGCAGTAGTACTGATCAAAATTTACTTACCTTTATTTAATTGATCAAATAATTCGGGTATTTACCTCATCCGTACTTTATCCGTAAATTGCTTGGCTAACTAACAACAGTGATAACTTTAAATCACACAATTATAAATTGAGGGAGAAAAAATCATGGCACAACACAACTTCAGACGACAACAAAAAGAAAGCTTTAGACCTTGCACTATCAGGAATTGAAAAGCAATTTGGTAAAGGTGCAATCATGAAACTTGATGGGAGCCCTAAGAAAAAATGCCAGCCATTTCTACTGGATCACTAGGAATAGATCTTGCTCTTGGTATCGGTGGAATTCCTCAAGGAAGAATTGTTGAAATCTACGGACCTGAGTCTTCTGGTAAAACAACTCTTACACTTCATATCGCTGCTGAATGTCAGAAAGCTGGTGGTACAGTAGCTTTTGTAGATGCTGAGCACGCTCTTGATACTACTTATGCTTCGAATCTTGGAGTAGATATTCCAAATACTCTAATTTCTCAACCAGACAGTGGTGAGCAAGCACTAGAAATTACAGATATGTTAGTAAGATCTGGCGCAGTTAATCTTCTCATTGTCGACTCAGTTGCTGCACTTACTCCAAGAGCTGAACTTGAAGGAGACATGGGTGATTCACACATGGGACTTCAAGCAAGACTTATGTCACAAGCCCTTAGAAAACTAACAGGTTCAATCTCAAGATCAAACTGTACAGTTATCTTTATTAACCAACTAAGAATGAAGATTGGTGTTATGTTTGGTAACCCTGAAACTACAACTGGTGGAAATGCCCTTAAATTCTACTCTTCTGTAAGAATGGATATTAGAAGAATTGGTGCCATCAAAGAAGGTGATGATGTCACTGGAAACAGAACAAGAATAAAAGTTGTTAAAAATAAAGTTGCACCTCCATTTAGAGAAATTGAATTCGATATTATGTACGGAACTGGTATCTCTAAAGAGGGTGATCTTCTTGATCTTGCTGTTAAAGAGAACATTGTTGAAAAAGCTGGTGCTTGGTACTCATACAATAATGAGAAAATTGGACAAGGTCGTGAAAATTCTAAAAAATTCTTGATGGATAACCCACAGGTCATGGAAGAGATTAGAATCAAAGTTTTAGCGAAGCATGGTTTAGCCACTGACCCAGATGCAGTAGCAGCAGTAAATATGGAGACAGGCGAAATTGCTGAGGAATCAGAAGTAGAAGCAGCTCCAGCGAAAAAAACAAAGAAGTCTAAAAAATTACAATAAGTTTAATACTTTTAAGCCTGGGCATTAACGCTCAGGCTTTTCCAACACCTTCTCAATAATGAAATCAAACGCTTTACAAACATCAGTAAAACTACTTTCAAAAAAAGACTATTCATCTAGTAAACTTAGACTTGCACTAGAGAAGAAAGAATTTTCAAAAACAGAAATTGATGATGCACTTGCAGCACTAAAACAGAAAAACTATCTTAATGACCGAAGATATTCTGAAAATAGGGCTGTCGTCTTACTCAAAAATGGCTATGGAAATAGATATATTTTAGCAAAACTCAAGACTGAAAGCTTAATCCTTAGTGAAGATGAAATCAACGCATTGAGAGATGAATATCAGATACTTGAGTTGGATGTGTTAAAACAGACTATCAGACAAAGATCCAAAGATAACGACAGCAAAAGCATGCTAAAAGTCTTGCGCTATCTAATAGCAAGAGGATTTGAACCAAACCTTGTTTCAAGGGAACTTGGAGTTGACGATGTTTCATGGGATTAAAAAGAACTGGCTCAAAATTATAGAGAAAGAAGTTTGTAAGGATTACTTCAAAAGTCTTCTCGCCTTTTTAGAGAAAGAAAAAAATGAGAAAAAGGAAGTTTTTCCACCAGCGCATGATATTTTTAATGCTTTTAAATATGCCGATCTCGAAAAGACTAAGGTTATTATTATTGGACAGGATCCTTATCATGGCCAAGGTCAAGCACATGGCCTCTCATTTTCTGTTAAGGAAGATCAAAAGATTCCTCCTTCATTAAAAAATATTTATAAAGAGATTGAAACCGACTTAGAAATATCTCCTCCAGATCACGGAGACCTTACCTACTGGGCCAAGCAAGGTGTCCTTTTACTCAATAGTGTTTTTACAGTCGAGAAATCATCACCTGGCTCTCACAGAAAAAAGGGATGGGAAATATTCTCAGACGAGATTATCAGAAATCTAAATGAAAAAGGTTCAAAGTTAGTTTTTATCTTATGGGGAAATGATGCAAAGAAGAAAGGTGAACATATAGATCGAAGCAGGCACCTCGTTTTAGAATCTGCACATCCATCTCCATTCTCAGTCACAAAATTCAGAGGGAATAAACACTTTTCATTAACTAACGAGTACTTACTTTCTCAAAACAAAAAGCCTATTGACTGGAACTTAAATTAGACCTTTTGAGAATCTTAATACTAATGGATTCCCCGCCACCAGCTTTTTCGAAGTGTAAACCAAGCTTTAAAAGACCTAAGTCTTTTGTCAGTAAGACTTGAATTCGTTGATATTTATCAGTTGTATTTGAGAAGTATCGAAGTTGCGTTACTGACTTTAGATCAGCTCCGAAATAAAAGCCTGCAGAGTAGCACTGGTCTTTGACGTTAGAGCAATCTATCTCTAAAGCATACCAGTGATCAGACTCGAGAAAGTCAGGCATTTCAATATATTCGTCCTTTGAATTATGAATAATATTATCCATTACACTTTCTTCATCCCAAGAGTGAACCATACTAATAGAGCTCTCCTGTGGACGTGGGAGATGAATGACTTGATTTGGTTTTAGGTAGTTTAACTCAAATTCAAAGCTTAGCTCTGATATATCTTTAAGCCCAAGAACTAAATACTCGAAAGGGAGTACTTCAGTACTTACTCGTGCTAGGTTGTTACAAAATGGCTCTTCTTTCCAATCAATAAAAGCCTTGCCAGTTAGCTTTTGTTCTTTTTCCTCTAGTGGGTTAAAAATAAAACGAACAGCGCGAAGTTCAGTCAAAATTAGATCTTTTAGTTTATAGTGAATAACAATCTTACTCTTTTCGTTAACGAAAGATCCTATTTTTAAAATATCTTCTCCGTCTAAATGTTCACAAACACCAAGGCAGTTAATGAAACGAATATTTGACTCCAATCCATCACCAAAGCGCAAAAAAAGTAGGTCTGGGTCTTTAATGAAATTTTCTTTTCTGAGGTTATTGAGAAGTGGCAAAGTCTTATTTATAGATAACTCAAAGAGATCACCAAAGGGCGGAATCTTGTTAGTCTTATTAACATTTTGAAATATACCAATCGAGTTTTTTGAAAATAACGATCTAAGATAATTCCCAACTATCCCCATAACTTCCATTCTGTTTGAGTAAAGCCTCTGTTTTCCATGATTGACGTGGATGACTTCAAAATCAGCAAATCCATACTCGACATCTTCTACCACTGAAAAGGAATCTCCGTAGTACCAAGATGCACTACTCGAAAGGCCCATGGGAATTCCTGTTACTGTCTCAACAAACAAGGAGTCGTTACTCCCATCAGGACAGTAGTCGGGAATACCACCAATTCTCTGAAGAAGCTTGGACGTGACTCCCCAGACAAGCCCCTGAGCTGAGTTACCACCACTAAGTTTAGTCTGTTTATAGGTCCATGAATAATCATTGTAAGTAGAATCTTCAGAGTCGACCACTTTTCGAAAACCGTGAACAAAGTCTTTATGATCAAGAGAGTTAAATGTTGATTCTAGCCACGTTTCCTTTTCACAATAAACCTCTGCATCAGAAAAGATATATTTTTTAGCTCCAAAGCAAAAATAGAAAGCAAAATTATATAAGGCTTCTTTATGCCATGCCTGCCCTGGATCACAATCAATCCAGATTTCATCCACTCCATAGAAGCATTGCTTGTCCTCACCCAAAGACACATGAATATGATTAAAGTTCCCTTTTTGCTTTGTGAGGAAATGCTTCGCCACTGCAACAGCAATCTCTCTTTGCTTTGACTCACCCCAATGGACAGAAACTAAGTTACTAGAACCAAGGAATTTTATTGGCTCCTTAAAAGTGGAGTTAATTTTGTGAACGTCTGCGACGACGGTCTCTAATTTCAATGATCTTTTTGAAAAATTGTAACTTGAATGAAGTCCACTTATAGCAAGTGCATGTGCTCTAAGTTCTAAAAGGGCACCATAGGGATGAGAAGGGTTCCTATCTGAAACCCGCTCTAAAAGACTTGGGTCGATTGATCCACACAGATAAAAATTCTCGTAAAGAGCCTGGCTAATATGAACAACTTTTTTTGAAGAGATGTGATCAGAAAAACAATATCTTTCGAAGTCTCGGGGAAAGGAGAGGTCTTCACCAACCATAAAAGAGCTTTGAATAAGTGAACTATACTCTTCAAAGAATTTTATACCTTGAATATAATTAATCCAATTATCTTTGAAAGAAGATTTGTAAACACTTTCAAGCAATAAGGTCTCATCTTGTGAGAACTTCTGTTTCATTGGTCGAGAAAACTTTTTTGGATTTTCTATCCACTCTATGACAGAGAAAATTTTCTTTAAAGTTCGAATAATCGCAATCTTACGATATCCGCTTTTTCTAACCTTTAAGTTTTCATATAACCAAAGAACGAGAAAATAGAGTTCATCAATTTGATCACAATAAAATTTAAAAGGGTGATAATAATAGTTGGGCAACTCAAGTTTCTCTCCAAAACATAACTTCCATTCATCATGATTAGAAAACTTTGTAGTACCAAACTCAGTCAAAAAAGTTAACTCATTAAGGGTAAACAAATCATAATCTTTAATAAAAGGATAGAGACGGCTTAGGATAGAAAAAATATGTGAAATTTCTTTTTCTTGTTCTTTATTTTTTACAACGATAACAAAGTCTAGATCACTTAAACCGAAATCGAAGCTTGCTGAGTTTAAATTGGACTTCAGGTAAATTGAACCAATGGATTCTATTGAAGACAGCTTACTAATTAATTTAGCTTCGCCTTTTCTATAATAGAGGCGAATAAGTTTTCTCAAACCTGGTATATTCCGTAAATGCTGCAGACCTGAAATTAAGGACTCCATCGAACTCCTATACGCAACCTATTATATTTAACTTTCAATTAGTTAGAGATTAATATATTTTATTATATATGGAATTTTATAACAATTTGGCGATAAAAGTAACTGAGAACAAGATATTTTTCCCTGTCGTCATCTCTGTGTTTTACCTAATTTACTTAATTTCAGCTGGATCGACTCCATTTGGGGATGATTACGTCTATATCTTTAAGAATAGTCACGTTACCAGTACGAATCATCCTTTCGTTTTTTGGGATCTTACGTCAGACTCTTACAAGGCGTGGCCTCTAACCTATAGTGTATTTTGGCTTCTCTTTAAGGTTTTTGGGACAAAGTTTTTACTTTATCGCCTAGTAAACGCAAGTATTCACCTTCTAAATGCCTATTTATTAAAAAATCTCTGTGACAGGAGTGGTCATTTTAACTCGAAGTTCATTTTCTTACTTTTTTTATTTCATCCATTAGCTGTTGAAAATATTTTTTGGATTTTTCAACTAAAAACACTTTTAGCCACTACATTTATTATTCTAGCTTTTCGTTATATCAACACTTCGGTTCATAAAAGTTTCTGGCTATTTGCTGTGTCTCTCTTTACGAAATCGATAGGAATTCTCTTTCCTGTTCTCATTCCGACAAAAAATAGATCAATAAAACATAATATTCTTATTCTTATTCCCTTCATTTCACTATCAATTTACGTTGGTATTCAGAACATCAAAGGAGTAACAGCATCAGGCTCAAATACATTAAACGTTCGTGAGTTCTATTCTGAGGCACCAGACTACAGAGCAGATGAGAAAAAAATGAAGACGACCTCTGAGTTACAGTCAAAGAGAGATCAGTTAAGTTTGTCATCAAGATATATCGATTACTTTGTCTCATTTTTACCAAACCAGATGAGCTTAGAGGTCATAGGGATGAAATCTCTCAACTTTTTTAGCCACCTTGGCTTTTACGTAAAGTCTTCCCTTGGTCTTACTAAAAACTGGCTCGTCTATCCTCCATTTAGTAAGTTAAGTCATTTTATCAATATTATCTTTTGCTTTGGTTTCTTGACTGTTTTTATACTCTTTAAACCAACAAGAAAGTATTTACTCGCCTCAATGCTATTTTTCATTCCAACAAGTGGACTCTTTTATGTTACCTACATGGAGCACTCGTCAGTGGCTGACCACTGGTTTTATACATCACTTGCATTTTTTCTATTAGCGCTTTCAACATTTGACATGAAGAAACAAAAAATATTTCTTTCAATTTGCTCACTTCTTTTAATACTGCTCGTAGGTCAAACTCTCTCAAATAATATCAGACTTAACAAAACTCGTGACTACTTCTTTGAAAATTTGTCAGAGACTCCTAAATCGAAAATCCTTCTCGAGTACCTCATCCAGATTGAAATTGAAAAAAGAAATTATAGATCTGCAGAAATATTAAGTTTCAAACTCTTAGCAGAAGCTCACAATAAGGTTCCAATCTTTAAAACTCTTTTGTTCCTTCACTACGAGTTAAAAGATCTGGAAGGGTTTAACACAACAAAAAAGAGGTATTTTTCCTATTTAGATTCTCTTGGGCTACAAGGATTCAAAATGAACGAGATGAAACTATATTCACTTCCTCGCTAAAGCCTCTAATGCTTTAAAATTCTTCTGTATGTCTTTTCCCATTAGGGCAAAGTAACAATCTGAACGAGCGATCAACATAAGACTTGCTTTGAGCCTTTTTAAAAAAATTAGGATATTGCCAGCGTGATCCCGAAGGCTATTCTCAATAAAGTATTCAATGATCATTGGAAGTCCAACACCAATAGTCATATTGATAAAAACATAATTAAACATTCTTATCTTATTTATTTTTTTTATTTCTATTTTATCATTATTAACCCGTACACCTTGTATCAGTATTGACTCAAGGTGAGGCTCTTCAATCCTACTTTCAAACGCCTTAAAATCAATTAAAGTTTTTTCTCCATATTGCTCTCTAAAGAGGGAAAAAACGTATTGCTTATCAATCTTGCTTAATAAAGGTTCATACATGGGTTTGTTTTCTAAACCAAATCTAATATTGAAATTCGAGACACTGCCATCATGATTAATAACAGGAGAATCATCAGATATAAGACTGAATTCTGTCTCGCTCAAAAATCTTGCAAACATTGTAGACTTTCCACCTTTCATAGGAAGCATGAGTAAAAGATTCTTATTTTCCCCTTTTATTCCCATGGCATGGATTTTATGAATTCCTTTTTTGTCACACCACTTCCCCTGTCTTGACATTATTAAAAGGTAAGTTAGTTCGTGGAGGCTGTTTAAATCACTTGCCCAAATCTCAGCTTTATTTTCGGCGTAATCAATCTTAGTTATAGCTTTCCCATAGTAGTCATTGTATCTCACACTATTTTCTTGGTAACTAACAGAGTTGATAGACTGTTTTATTGAAACGAGATCATTTGGAATTTTACCTTCGAGGCTTACGTCCAAGGACGCATCAATAATAAGATCTGCAGAACTGTTGTCATTATTCTTAAAAAGAGAAAAATTTTGGTCGATAACTTTTATCAATTCTTCTTCTTCTGATCTAACCAGGACTTTAAATCCAAAAAAGGTATAACTTGTTTTCATAAAACCTCTCTTAACTTTTTTACATAACCACTAAACTGTCCAATCGAATATGAAAAATGATAGCTCATAAGTATAAGCATAGCTGATATAGCCTTGGGTATTGAAAACTTTCTTCTTACAAGAAAAATTGCTATTAAACAGATAGTAAGGAGGTATGCGAGGCAGTAGACTTTAATAAACGCAGGACCCATGAACCTAAAAATTATAAAAAGTGAAAGAAAGATTTGTGGAATCATAAAAACGAAGTTAAATGTCGCCGGCTCTTTAAAAAAGCCATAAGTTCTAAATTGACCAGACAAATAGGTCACTTTTATTAGTTTCTTAATTGAACTCTTTCTTTCATGGTAAACAAAGAGTTCAGGGTTATAAATAAGTTTCTTACCGTCTCTTTGTAGATGGGCAATTAAAATATTTTCTTCATTTCTTCGAAAGCCACTGGGAAATTTGTATCCTTGTGAGAAAATTTCTTTTTTCATCCAAAGATTACACAAAATAAGATTTATTTCTGAACCCTTTTGGACTTGAAATTTTTTGCTATGCCTTTTCGCAGTCGGGCCCATAGCAAAAAAGCTTTCCATGACACTTGAGAGAACCTCTTGAAAGACTGAGCTAGAATCTTTCATCTGGTCGGGGCCACCAAAAACATCGATTTGACTGTCGTTTTCAATGATCTGACTGGCCAGCTTAAAATAGTTTGGTGGGAGTTCTACGTCGTCATCAATAAAGCAAATATATTCTCCTGTGGAATGCTCAATGAGGATATTCCTCGCTTCACCGACGGGAACGGATTGATCTAAGGCACTGAATTTAAAGCTTTCATTTAGATTTTGATAGTTCTGCAAATAATCGAATGTTTCCTGATCTTGGCCGTTAAGCAGTGCAACAATTTCTAATTCATAAGGCACAAAGTGTTGCTCTTCGATACTTTTTAAGCAAGCCCTGACGAGCTCCAGACGATGATGGGTTAATATGATCACTGTAATTTTCATAGTAGAACTATTTTGCCATAGAATCGCGTAAAAGCCTAAATTTCAAAATTTCATTAAGAAGCGAAATGTGTTAAAAATAATGTAGTTATTTTTTAGTAGGAGAGGCATGAAAGCTCAAGAAATTAGAGATCGATTTACAAAATTTTTTACCGATAATGGACATGACAAACTGGAGTCTTCTTCACTAGTTCCCCAAAACGACCCAACTCTTCTTTTTGCAAATGCTGGAATGAATCAGTTTAAGGACTATTTTACCGGCAAAGCCCAAGCCAGCAATCCAAGAGCCACAACCATTCAAAAATGTGTTAGGGCCGGAGGTAAGCACAATGACCTTGAAAACGTTGGATTCACGGCCAGGCACCATACTTTTTTTGAAATGTGTGGAAACTTCTCCTTTGGCGACTACTTTAAAAAAGAAGCTATCCACTTTGCATGGAAATTTCTAACGAAGGAATTAAAAATACCTGAGGAAAAGTTATATGTGACTGTGCATACCACTGATCAAGAAGCCGCTGATATTTGGATGGAACAAGAGGGTGTCCCTAAAGAGAAAATTTTCTTTCTCGGAGACAAGGATAACTTCTGGGAGATGGGTGACACAGGTCCTTGTGGTCCTTGTAGTGAAATTTTTTATGATCACGGAGAAGCATATTCTGATGGAGCTGACACTAGCGAGTGCCTTTTAAACGATGAGGGACGGTACGTAGAAATCTGGAATCTCGTTTTCATGCAATATGAAAAGTACAAAGAGGGCTCTGACATAAAAAGAAGAAGTCTTCCAAAACCTTCGGTCGATACGGGAGCCGGCCTTGAAAGAATTGCAGCTGTTATGCAAAATGTATACTGGAACTACGATTCTGATGCATTCACCCCTATTATAAACGCCATTGAAAAACTATCTGGCAAAAAGTATAGCGACACAAAATACACTTCAAGCATGCGAGTCATCGCCGATCATATAAGGTCAGCCACAATGCTTATCACTGATGGAGTTATGCCAGCAAGTGATGGCAGAGGCTATGTTCTCAGAAGGATTATTAGAAGAGCCATCAGAAATATGGAAGAGCTTGGGGTGAGTGACTCTAAGTTTTATCAACTTGTTCCATCAGTTTTTGAATCTCTTGCAAATGAATATCCACAAAACCAGGCCAACGCCTCTTTAGCAGAAAAATTATTAAAGATTGAAGAAGACAAGTTTAGACAAACGCTTAAGACAGGGTTGGATCTTATAAAAAAGGAAATTCCCAATATCAAAAACAATGTATTTCCTGGAGAGATAGCCTTCAAACTATACGACACTTACGGCTTCCCTTTTGATCTAACAGAGGTCATTTTAAAGGAAAGAAAGATAGAAATAGACACTTCTGGTTTTGAAGAATCAATGGAAGAACAAAGAAAAAGTTCAAGAAAAACAAATAAGTTTGCCGCTGACGATTCGAATATTGAAGTTTTCTATAAGATTAAAGAATCTATTGGTGAAACCGTCTTTACTGGTTACAAAGAATTGAATGCGAAATCTAAATTACTTCACAAAGAAATTGTTGAAGATACGACTTATCTATTTTTCGACAAGACACCTTTTTATGGTGAGGGTGGTGGACAAGCTGGTGACAAAGGAAGCATCAATGGTTCGATTGACATCGTTGATACAATTAAGCCTGTAGAAGGCTTATTCGCACATATCACAACACAAGACTGTTCGACACTAAAAGTCGGTGAGACTGCAGATCTTGTCGTGTCCAAAGGCACAAGACAGCAAACGACTTATCATCACTCAGCAACTCACCTTCTTCAAGCTGCTCTTATTAATGTTCTTGGAGATCACGTAAAACAGGCTGGTTCAAGTGTTTCATTTGATCGTTTACGTTTTGATTTTACACACCCCGAAGCACTAACAAAGAAACAAATTACATCTATTGAAAAGCTTGTTAATTTAAAGATTCAAGAAGACTTAGATGTTACAGCATCAGTAATGACCAAAGATGAAGCTAACCAAAAAGGAGCCATGGCACTTTTTGGTGAAAAGTATGGTGATGAAGTTAGAGTTTTAGAAATGGGAGACTTCTCTATTGAGTTGTGTGGAGGAACACACGTTTCATCGACAAAAGAAATTGGTCAGTTTGTCATTAATTTTGAGACCTCACTTTCAAGTGGAGTAAGAAGAATTGAGGCTTTCGTAAGCTCTTCCGCTTTTAATTATCTCAATAAAAGATCAAAGATTTTATCGCAAATAGAACTCGATTTTTCCGTCAAAGGTGACGAGGTTCTCAAAAAGATTGAGGCACTTCAAAGTGACCTCAAAGCTAAAAGCAAAAGAATTAAGGGACTAAAAGATAAAATTCAATCAGCCCAAGGAAAAAGTCTTTTCAATAATACAAAAGATATAGGAAAAGATTTTGGACTCGTAAGTGTCCATCTAAAAGATGGAGACCCTAAGGAGTTTCGAAACCTTTCTGATAAATTTGTAGATCAAAATGAAAAAGATGTTTTACTCATTTACACAGAAGACAGCGAGAAGCTCTCCTATATTTTAAGAACTCACAAGTCTAACAAGTCGATTAATTGTTCAGCGGTCATAAAGAATGCTCAAGCTATTGTTGATGGACGTGGTGGCGGTCGCCCAGATATGGCACAGGGATCTGGCTCTATTGGAAAAACTGAACAATTTCTTCTTAAAGTAGAAGAACAACTCAAGGCTTTATAATGAAAATAGTATTTCTCCTCCTCACTATTGTCTTTGCTTCATGCGAAGAAATAGAATCGACAAAGAAAAAATATATCAACGTCGCACTCTCAACCAACGTTCCTACTTTAGACCCCGCAATGTCATATGACACCGTCTCGGCTGAAGTGATCTATCAAATCCATGAGACTCTTTTTGAATACGATTATCTGATTAGACCTTATCACCTTAAACCCTTATTGGCGCAAGAAATGCCTATGATTGAAAACGAGGGACTGAAGTATACGATAAAAATTAAAAAAAATATTAAGTTTCATGACTCTCCACACTTAAAAAAAGACAGAACCCTCAAAGCTCAAGACTTTATAAACCAAATTAAAAGGCTTGCTTTCAAACCGACTAAAAGTAACGGATGGTGGCTATTTGATGAGAAGATTGTAGGCCTAAATGAGTTTCGAGCTAAGGCTGGAAATGATATGTCCAAATTCTTTTCCCTTGATATTGAAGGGCTAAAAGCTTTAAATGACCACACTCTTGTCATAAAGTTGATAAAACCTTATCCCCAAATACTTTTTGCTCTAGCAATGTCGTTTACAACTCCAGTCACAGAAGAAGTTATTAGGGCCACCAAAAATGATCTTACTCAAGGCTCAATTGGTACAGGTCCCTTTTATTTAAAAGAATGGAACAAGAATTTAAATATTACTCTTACTCGTTTTACAGATTATCACCCAAGTACCTATCCCAACAAAGGGGATAGAACCTCTTATGAGAATAATCTTTTAGCTGACAAGGGAAAAAGTATTCCTTTTATTCAAGGAGTAAAATTTAATATTATTAAAGAAGCTCAAACCAGATGGCTAAACTTCTTATCAGGAAAATTAGATTTTATTGTTCTCACTAAAGATCACTTCCCTATTGTTTTGAATCAAGAAGGTAGCTTAAAAAAAGAATTTAAAGAGAAGGGTATAAACCTGCAAGTGGAGCCAACTCTCACTTACTGGTGGCTGGCCTTCAATATGAAGGATAAAGTCGTTGGTAAAAACTACAAACTTCGTTCTGCAATTGCCCATGCCGTCGATATCGAAAAATATATAAAAGTTTTTTCAAATAATATTTCACTTAAAGCAAATTCAATTTATCCTCCGGGAGTTCCAGGATACGATCCTTCGAGAAAAACTCCCTATTCCTACAATCCATCAAAGGCCAAAAAACTTTTAGCTGAAGCTGGATATCCCAAAGGTCGAGGTCTTCCTGAACTTCAGTATGATGTAAGGGGAAATTCATTGGTTTCAAAACAGATGGCAGAGTTTATAAAGATTGAGCTAGAGAAAGTTGATATAAAAGTTAAAATTAATGTTAATAGCTTTCCTGGATTCTTAACCAAAGCTAGAACTGGTCAATTGCAGTTTTGGCAAGGTGGTTGGGCAATGGACTATCCAGATGCTGAAAATACACTTCAACTACTCCTGACTAAAAACCATTCTCCTGGTCCAAATTCTACTTATTTTTCAAGTAAGAAAGTCGATGCCCTTTTCCTCAAGTATAATGAAGCCAGCTCTGAATTAGAAAAAAATCAAATACTTAAAGAAATTGAGGATATCGTCCACAAGAAGCTTCCTTGGATTATGCAGTATTATTCTAGGAACTATATCTTGTCTCACGACACTATCAAAAATTTTAGACAGTCAGATTTGATCTACAACAATTATAAATATTTAAAAGTTGAATAATGACCGAGTGTTTTAGTTTGATATAGAGAATATTTTTCCTATAAACTTAATCTTTTTCCACAATGGTCGATAAGTAAGTGTGAACAACTTATTGGCTCAAGGAAAGAGAGACATGAAAACAACCTGCATTACGATTTTTCTATTCTTATTATCACTTAGCGCTTTCGCTAGAGATCATCTGATCTATAGTGTCGCTGAAGAAATTCCAATGGGCTATGAGAACGAAGTGACCAAAAAGAATTTCTACCTCAATATAGGTACCAATCAAGGTGTTAGTGAAGGTACGGTATTAGACGTGTTCAGAGTTATTTCAAGGTCCAATCCATATGAAAACCTCAAAAGAGTAAACTACAAAGTAAAAATTGGCGAAATCAAAGTTCTACACTCAGATGATGAAGCTGCTATTGGAATTATGACAGAGCTCAAAGACGAACAAGAGACTCCTCTTATCCACCTGAAAGGTTTTATGATAGGTGACCACGTCTCCGTTAATACTAATAGCTAGTTAAGCTTTTTGAACTTTAAGACTTCTCCATAGAGACTAGAGCTTAAAACTTGCTTGGCTTTTAGCTTTACCAAGTACTCACCGCCAACAGTAAACTCTTTACTATCCACAAAGACCTCATTTATTCTCTCCCCCATGTAATAACCTTTAAAGTGAAAGATTGAATAGCGTTTATTTATTTTAATACAGGTTGATATTAGATATAATTTCATAAAACAGTCCCCTAGGGCCCTCATCTTGCAAATAATAATTTGACCATGTAGGCTTTAAGACGTTGATTTACTGAGGATGCGAAGTTGAAACTTATCAAAAATACCATAGGACATTTACTTTTAGATAGAGTGAAGAAGAACCCATCTGACTTTGCCATTGGATCAATTCAAGATGGACTCGTTCAAAAGACAAGCTTTGAGCAGTACAGAAAAATGATTGAGGGTATAAGTCTTGCCCTTGCTAAGAACGGGTTAGTGGCCCAAGACAAAGTTGGGATCTTATCAGATACCAGAATGGAATGGAATGTCCTTGACCTTGCGATAATGTCATCTGGCGCTATTACAGTACCTGTCTACCACACCTACAAACCAGAAGAAATTAAATTTATTCTCAACCAAACTCAAACAAAAATAGTGATTGTCGAAGATGAGAAGCAACTTCAAAAAGTGAGTGAGGTCTTAGGCGATCTTAAAGAAATCAAAATGATAATAACTTTGGACAAAGTCAGTAGTGAACTGAGTTCCAAGGTTAGCGATCTTGTTCATCTTGTCGACTATAAAAGTTTGACGGAGCTCGGTGTTCAAGAGCTAAATGCAAATCCAGATGTATTTGAAGCTAAAGTTGCCCAGACACATGAACAAAATATTGCAACAATTGTCTACACTTCAGGAACAACAGGTGAGCCAAAAGGTGCCGTTATTACTCACGGTGCTCTCATCGCAATGTTGTTCAATATTAAGTCTTTTGCAAAAACATCATTAACAAAAAATGATATCAGTCTTGTTTTTTTACCCTTATCCCATGTTTTAGGAAGGTGCGATTCCCTCCTCAATTTAAACTTTGGATGTCTTACTGTGTATGCCGAGTCTATAGATAAACTCTTCTCCAATATTTCACTGGTAAGACCAACCTTTATGATTGCGGTTCCAAGAATTTTTGAAAAGATCTTTGAAAAAGTTCAATTGGACCTAGAGAGTTCTGGTATTGTGAAAAAATCACTCTTTAATTGGGCAATGGACTGCACTAATAACTATTACAACAAAATCGAGAAAGATAAGACTCCAGATACTCTTGAAATACTTCAATTCAATTTGGCGAAAAAACTAGTCACAGATAAAATCTATCAAAAATTTGGTGGGAGAATAAGGTATTTCATCTCTGGTGGCGCTCCCATCTCTAAAGAGATTATCTTTTTTCTAAGAAACTCAGGATTAACGCTTATAGAAGGCTATGGCCTAACTGAGACGATCGCTCCATGTGTCCTTAACCCTTTTGAGAAACAAAGAGGTGGAACTGTAGGAAAGCCCGTAGGTGACGTTGAAGTTAAATTCTTAGAGGACGGTGAAATTCTCATTCGGTCTAAAGCTCTTTTTAAAGAGTACTATCAGAACCAAAAAGAGACTGATGCTGCACTAGATTCTGAAGGTTGGTTTAAAACCGGAGACCTTGGATCATTTGATGAAAATGGTTACCTCCAAATTACTGGCCGCAAAAAAGATATTATCGTCACAAGTGCTGGAAAAAATGTCGCACCTCAAAAAATTGAAAACATCTTGAAACTTTCGCCTTCAATTGACCAAGTTGTAGTGGTTGGAGATAGACAGAAGTTTCTAAGTGCACTGATTACTGTCGATAAAGCTTCCTTTGATATTGAAAAATGGGATGAAGTAACAATAGAAAAAGAGCAAGAAGTAGTTGATTTTATTCAAAAGGAGATCGATAAAGTGAATTCTGATCTCGCCTCTTTTGAAACGATTAAAAAATTCAAACTTATAAAGATGGATTTATCCACAGATAACTACCTCACTCCCTCTCTCAAAGTGAAAAAGAAGCTTCTTATTAAAGATTATGCCGATGATATTAACTCGCTGTATCAGGATTAACCTTTGACAATTAAATAGATTATATCTATAAAGTTATGTTCAAGTAATTTAAAAATGGGGTAACCAATGGCTCGTGTAACAATCGAAGACTGTTTAGAAAATGTTGAAAATAGATACGAATTAGTTCACTTAACTGTAAAAAGAGTTAAGCAATTAAGAGAAGGTGATGAGCGTCTTGTTAAAAGTAAAAACAAAGATATTGTTACAGCTTTAAGAGAGATTGCAGCTGGTAAAGTATCTCATGCACCTGTTGAAGAATACGATTCAGACGAATTTTAAAATAAAGATATCTAGGCCCTCTTATGAGGGCTTTTTTTATGACCCTTACTAATGCTTCAGAAAAACACTTTGAATCCATTATCTCAATCTATAATTGGGCCGTCACAAACACAACCGCAACTCTAGATCAAGAAACAAAAACTCTCGAAAATTACACAGACTTTCTTAGCTCATTTGACGAACTTCCCCTTGTTGTTTCTCTGCAAGAGAGTGTTGTAACGGGTTGGGCTTGCCTAAAAAAGTACTCAGATAGATCGGCTTACGATACTACAGTTGAAATATCTGTCTATGTGGACCCGGCCTTTCACGGCAGAGGAATCGCCACGGAATTGATGGAAGATTTAATCAAAAGAGCAAAAGCACTTGGGCTGCACAGTATTCTTTCAAGAATCACAACAGAGTCTGCCTCGAGTATTCACCTTCATAAAAAATTTGGATTTACCGAGGTTGGTGTCATGAATGAGGTTGGGTTTAAATTTGATCGATATGTAGATGTGCTTATCATGCAAAAAATTTTATAGACCACATCTTGAGACTATAAAAAAGCCTCCACAAGGGAGGCTTTTTTTACTTAAGTGCTATTTTTAAGACTTCATCAAAATGTTTTACAGGATAAAACTTCATTCCCTTTCTATGTCTATCAGGAACTTCCATTAAATCTTTTTCATTTTCAAAAGGAAGAATAATTTCTTTTATCCCCGCTCTTTTAGCTGCGAGAACTTTTTCTTTTATTCCGCCAACAGGAAGAACTTTTCCAGTAAGACTTAACTCTCCTGTCATTGCAACCTGTCCTCTTACCTTTTTATTTTTTGCAAGCGAGTAAATGGCCAAGGCCATTGTGATCCCTGCGCTTGGTCCGTCTTTTGGTGTCGCTCCAGCTGGAAGGTGAAGATGAATACATCGGCTATCAAGATAGTCGAGTGAATCTTCAGCATCATTTTCATTTGGTGAATTTTTTCCTTCAACTCTCTTCACAGCTTTCTTGACAGCTTTTCGCTTAACCTTACCACTATTGAGCTTGTCTAATTTCTTCTCAGCCTCAAGCTCATCTTCGAGCATTTTTTTAGCATAACTGTAGGCGATATTAGCTGATTCGTTCATAACATCACCCATTTGTCCGGTAAGCTTTAGTCCCTTCCCTTTTAATGGAAGCGTTTCTATAAATAGAATGTCTCCACCAAAGGCCGT
This sequence comes from Halobacteriovoraceae bacterium, assembly GCA_963719505.1. Taxonomy (GTDB): domain Bacteria; phylum Bdellovibrionota; class Bacteriovoracia; order Bacteriovoracales; family Bacteriovoracaceae; genus CAKZJW01. The sequence goes on along the minus strand of CAVRCF010000001.1, from coordinate 521,335 downwards.
CCAAGCAAGCCCTGTAACGACACCTGGGCTTAATGGTTTTTGAGCGATATCGCTTGAAAATCTTTTTGGTCCCAATATCTTCTCGAGATCTTTTGGTGCTGGGGAGAACTTTTTCGTTTTCTTAGAGCTCACTTTTATTAAAGCCGCATGTCGACACAGCTTCGCTACGAATTGCTCCATTCTTCTCACACCAGGCTCCCTTGAGTAGTCCTGGATAAGGGCTTTAAGAGTTGTCACTGTTAAGGCAAAATCTTTTGACGTTAAGCCATGCTTTTTTAATTGTTTCGGAATAACCCACTTAGTTGCAATATTTACTTTTTCTTCAAGTGTATATCCACTTACTTCGATCAACTCCATTCTATCAAGAAGTGCTTCTGGAATTTCCCCAACATAGTTTGCTGTAGCGATAAAAAGAACTTTTGAAAGATCAAAAGGCACATCTAAATAGTTATCGATAAATGTACGATTTTGTTCTGGATCTAGCACTTCTAAAAGTGCACTAGATGGATCTCCCTGGTATGAACGACCAAGCTTATCTATTTCATCTAACATGATGACTGGGTTGTTTACTTCAACTCTTTTCATGGCTTGAAGAAGTTTACCAGGCATCGCACCAACGTATGTTCTTCTATGACCTTTTATTTCAGCTTCATCTCTCATACCACCGAGGCTAAAGCGATAAAATTTTCTTCCAAGAGCTTCTGCTATACTACTACCAAGACTTGTTTTACCAACTCCAGGAGGACCAGCGAGACAAAGGATTGTTCCATCGTACTCAGGCTTTAGTTGTCTTACAGCTAAAAATTCTAAGATTCTTTCTTTAGCTTTTTCTAAACCGTAGTGGTCTTTTTCGAGCATCTTTTTTGCTTTTGCAATATTCGAACTCTCTTTACTCTCTTCATTCCAGGGAAGACTTGTCATCCAAGTTAAGTAAGTCCTTGTGATATTATACTCAGGTGAAGAGTCAGCAATAGAGTCTAATCGTTCAAGCTCTTCCAGTGCAGCCTTTTCAGCTTCCTCGGGCATATTTTTTTCAGCAATTAATTCTTTAAATCTTTTTATATCTTTAGTTTTTTCGTCCTCTTCCATCCCAAGCTCTGAACGAATGACTTTAAGCTGCTCTCTTAAAAAATACTCTCTTTGGTACTTATTAACTTTATCGTTAACTTCATCCGTAATTTTCTTTTGAATATCAGCAACATCTTTTTCTCTTTTTAAGTAAACAAGAAGTTTTGCAAATCTTTTTTTAACGACTAAAGTTTCCAGAAAATCTTGCGCCTCTGGAACGTCTAGAGAGAGAGCAAAAGCCACCAAGTCAGCAAGAGATCCTGGAGAAGGTGAGTTTAGCATTGCAAGCTTCATTTCTTCATTAAAGTAGGGATTAATCTCACTGAGTTTTTTAACTTGATTAATGACTGATCTCGTATAGGCATCTAGCTCTTCATCAGCTTCATGTACATCTTCAAAAACATCCGTCTTAACGACAAGGAGTGGAGACTCTTCGATGAATTTTGAAATTCTAAATCTCTTTAGTCCGTGAACGAGAAGATTAACAGAGCCATCAGGCAGCTTTAATTTTTTAACGACTTTACATAAGACACCTACACGGTAAATATCCTTACTTGTCAGATCATTTATATCCTCGTCGTAAGCCTCCATCTCATACTCACCCAAATCATCATCTTCATCTTCATCATCATCTGAGCTTTCATATTTAGAAGCTTCTTTAAACTTCACGAGGTTTAGAGCGACGTAACCAACTTTTCCAACCTGTTCATCTAACTCTGGAGTAAACTTTTCCTGACTCAGAATAATTGGAGCGATCATTCCAGGAAAGATAGGACTGTTCACTATTGGTATAACGACAACTTGATCAGGAAGCCGAGCCGGAACGACAATCTCATCGCCAATTTTTTTATTTTCACTTTTCTTCTTAGCCATTGTATTCCTTATTATTGAATATCGATTACCAGGCGCCCTGGGTTTGTAAGATAAAAAATATCGTAACTTACATTGTTTGATAGGTTTAATTCAACACTTAAATTATTTTTGTCTATCGTAAAAAAATCTACGCTTTTTACAAACTTTACTTGTGATATGGCGGGAATAGAACTTTTTAAGGTCGTGTTAAAAAAGTCGATGTACACCTTATTTTTCTCTTTAGATAAGTGACCATAAACTCTTGGTGGCGTATTTCCTTTGAAGTCGAAAACCAATCTTTCATAGCCTCTAGATTTAACATAAGAGTTTCTGAGACCAACAAGTTCGTTCTGTCCTTTCATATCATCGATATGAAAAACGCCTTTATCTAAAAAGATTGATCTTTTTTTAGAAGAGATTTTCCAAATTCTTTGTGCGTTTAAGTTTTGCCCAAATGAATTAATAGAAAAGGCAAACATAGCAATAAAAAGTAATGATTTCATATCTGTCCCTGATTTCAATTTACTTGATAATTTTATAGAAAAATAAGGACTTAGACAAAAATTTCTGTTTTTTTTCTTTGTAGCGCAACTAGTCCAAAAGACATCAGGAGACCAAGAGCAAAACTTAACATTCCACCACCAGAGCCACCATTTTTGTCAATATCAATAGTCCCGCAAGTCATTGGCTGGGCCTGTTCATCTCTTTCGCTTGTTGCAACTTCAAAAGGAGTATTTGCACGAGTTGATTTTTGAATATTTGACTCTAAGCAGCTAGAATTATCGCTGTATGGATAGGAGTCCTTTAAGACTTTAGTACCCGACCCATTTGATCCAACAAGGCTCACGGTTACAATGTAAGTTGAAGTTTCTTTAGACATGACACTTGAATTTCCAAAAATACCTTTTGCATCCAAAGAGTTTGTCTCAAAAGGATTTATATCGAGAGTAAATTTATTTTCAAAAGTATTTGAAGAAAGTGCTTTGATGAAATGGAGTTTATTATCAAGCTTTCCCGAGGCTGTGTAGCTTGGGAAAGTCGTATCAGTAGAAGTCGAATTTGTGAGTTTTGCAATCGCCGAAAAGTTTGAAGAGGTCTCATTTAATAAGATCCTAATCTCAACACTCTGTCCATTTGGACTTAAATGAGAGAGATCAATTTCGAAAGAGTCGCTTTTATTTTGTGTGAAATTTTCTATTTCTTCTCGGGAAAAATATCCAACAAAAGTTTCTGGCTCTTCTGCCAATAGATAGTTCGTTCTTGGATTTAATAACTTTGTATAGAGATAGTCTGTATCTAGAGAGTCAGTACAACGGATAGTAATATCTCCCACATCAACAACTGATTGCCTGTTTAAATTAATCGCTTGAGGGCGTCCTTTATTTCTTCCACCACATTTAGTAAAAAGGCTTGAAACATAAGAGCTGCCATTACAAAAGTTTTTCTGAATAGATTGGTAATAGTCTGGATAGTTTGAAACATCTTTAGGAGGACTCACCTGTATAATATAACTGTCACTATCATTTAGGTTTCTTAATTTAAACGATCCGTCCTCTGCGGCTAAGACTGCTGAATGCACGTCTCCTTGAGACAATGAAATGGCTTCCACATGTGCACCAAAAACAGGAACGTGATTTCCCCCAACAATTCGACCACTGATTTCACCATTTTCAGAAACATTATTATATAGACTTCTCACACCACTTTCATCTTCGGGATGAAGAGACGCTTGTTCCTTAAAAACGCTAAACATCATCGTAGAACCTGTAACGTCGGAGTGCCCTAAACCAAAAAAGTGCCCTATTTCATGTGAGATAATATCTCCGATAAATACTTTACTGCTAGAGCTCGCATTTGTAGAAAATCTATTACTGTTTGCAAGAGTGTCATTAATCATGATGTCAGCACTTAATATTTCTCCACTTGCTGCTGAATGACTGACACTCGTCACCGCTAGAACTCCAGCACTAAAGTAAATTGGATTATTTGAAAATTTAACAGTGTTAGACGATGAAAATTGAGAAGGCGATGCCACCTGGGCTACAAAGACACTTTTATTAGCTTTTGCAGACCAATCATTAAAAGTGTTTGCTAAAATTTGTTTAACCTCTCCCATTGGAAGATCTGATGAGTTTTGGTTCACTGCATTTGGAAGGAATCCGACAATGATATTGTCACTGGTCCACTTAAGCTCTCTGTCATATATCGTTTTTGAAGGCACAAATGAATGGGCACTTAGAGCGATTAAAATGGAAAGCATTATACACGGTTTCATTCTTTATTTTGCATCTTCATGACCGTAAACACCGCACCGAAAAATCCAAAGAGAAGAAGAATCCAGATCGTCGAAACTTTAGAGTCCTCTTGAGTTATTTTTGACTCAACAGACGCAATAGAGCGACCAGTCTTTGCAATTTTAACTTTTCTCGATTCTTTTTCAACATGAAGTTCGTACTTGTCTTTAAAGCGGTTTTGAAATCTTTGTCCCTTAATTCTTTTAGCAAGTTTGTAGAATGTCTCTAAAGGCATCTGACCAACCTTAGGCGCTTTAGGAAAAATAGAGTTCACAAGAATTCTAGTGTTTCCAAATTTCTTTATGGAAAACTTTCCAAGCCCCAAGTTCATCAAATAGTTTTTCCCCTCGTGAGTCTTTATCATCAAAACAACTTGCTCACCCATAGTAAATTTTGGTGTACCATCTACTCTTAGCGATTTGTCACCAACTGTTCCACCGGGTAGGTACACATCAATATGATAATGATCGGGAGAGACACCAATCCATTTATTCGCTTTTAAAAATACTTTTGTAAAAATCTGACCATCTTCTAGCTCAACTGCCTCTGAATTTATAACCTCTGCCTCCAAAACACCTGAAGAATCAGAAATTTGCTTTTTAATTGAGAGGGGAACAAAGGTTGTTGCATCTACCTGAGACGCCAATAAAACCAATAAAATCAAATACCTAGACATAAAAGCTCCAAACCATAACTATTCAGTTATTTATCGGCTTAAGCAAGCTATTACTTGAGTCTAAAAATCAGCTAAATAAAATTTTATTAGAGGAGATTGTTTCAAAAATTTCATTTTTATCAATGATAACGACTGTGTTTTTTGATCCAACTAAACCTTGAAGAAATTCACACATTGCCACAAGCTCTATTCTCGAAAGTCCAAAGGAGACATTTTCAATAATGATAAGTGTATTTTCTATCTTTGTTTGAAGTTTTGATAAAAGATATAGTCGCTGTTTTTCACCACCAGATAATGATTTTACTGGTCTATCTAATGACAAATAATCGATTTTTAGAATCCTCATATACTCTAAGATTCTTCTATATTTAGGAGTGAGTTCCACGGATTTTAAAACCTCACCAATGGGGAGATTATAGGATTCTGCAACAGTCATTTTTCCATCACTAAGCTCGGCAAACAGAGGTTTAATTTTCTGTCCTTTACAGTCTTCACACTCTAAAACAATATCCTCTAAAAACTGCATTTCAACAATTGTTACGCCCTTTCCCTCACAGTTTGGACAACGTCCAAGCTCTGAATTTGAAGATAAGTGACCATCCTTTAGTCCCATTGATTTTGCATAAGGTGTCTTTAGAAAGTGTTTCCTAACGATTGCAAATAAGCCTGTCATACTCCCGACTGTTGATCGGCTAGAGTATCTATTAATATTTGCGTCTACGACCAAAACATCTTGAAGAGACTTTGGAAAATTTAATTTGGAGTATGTTCCAGTTGAAGTGTTTAAGGTTGATTGATCCCAACGCTTTAAAAGACCTTGTGCCAAGACATTAACGAGAACAGCTGTTTTTCCCGATCCCGAGCGTCCCTTTACAAGCGAGACCTCATTAAGTGGAATTTTAATATCTTGAAACTCAATATTATGAATAAAAGGTTTTTCAACCTCTATGAACACTCTATTCTCTTCAACCACTTTTAAAGGCTTAAGTGATATTGGGTCGTGTTTTTTTTCTTTATAGACTCCAGCATAGAGAACCTCTCCACCGTTCTTACCTGAGCCCGGACCCATTTCGATATGATAGTCAGAAGACTTATGAAAGAACTCAGAGTGCTCGACGATTAAAACGGAGTTGCCTTGATCGACAAGATTTTGAAAGCTCGACAAAAGAACCATACTTTCCTCTAAACCTAAGCCCAAGCTTGGCTCGTCAAAGATGAACATCGCTCCAGTTCCCTCGTAAGAGAGATACTTTAAAAGAAGAAGTCTTTGATATTCTCCAGCTGAAACTGTTTTTACTTTTCTTGTTAGGGCTAAGTGTCCAAGACCAATACCCTCAGCAACCTCTAAAATTTTTACTATTTTAGCTACCAGTTTTTCGGATGACTTATTTTCAATAATAAGGTTCTCTTTATTTTCTAAAAAGTAACTTAACAGATTCTCAACATTCTCCTTCCAGATATCGATATAAGCTAGTTTAGAATTTTCAAATAAATACATATTGTGTGAAACACTATTAACTCTTGATCCATGGCAACTTGGGCATTCAATTTCTTCCTGAATTCCTCGTATAAAAATTCGTACATTTGGTTTATATTTTTTTGTCTCCAAATAGGCAAAGAGCTCGTTAAATCCACAGTATTGGCCAACACCTTCAAATGCCATGGTTTTAAATTTTGCAGGGAGTTCCTTTATAGGTTTATCAAGGGGAATTTTTTCTCTTTTAAGCTCTTTTTTGAAATCTTGAATTATCGAGCCAAACCTTTTGTAAGTTAAAAGTTTTACCCCACCCTCATTGACTGAAAGCTCTTTATTTAAAACTTTATCTTCATCATACTCAAGAGTTGCACCGAACCCATTGCACTGCGAGCACGCGCCCAGTGCATTATAAGGTGAAAAATGGGTAACATTATGACTTCCTACACCCTCATAATCGCATTCTGGACAAATACTATTTTTATCTAAGTCTACCGGTCTGAAACTTTCATCATCTTTTAAAAAGACCCAAACTGGAATACTGCTGTTTTTATATTCCTTAAGTTTTTCATCTACTTGGGATACATTTTTTCCTTTCAGTCTTAATAGCTCCCAGAACTCATGATGCTTATCAAAATCTACAATTTCTTTTTCTTCTTCACTTTTCATCGTACGAGTTGGAAATGGTGAATCCTGTAAGTAGGTAATAAAGCTATCTTTATCGGTAAATAAATAGAAGGTTGATTTATCACTAAAGCTAAAATTATCATTGATAAATTTTTCGACCGTGTACTTTTCAAGAGGGACAAAGTGAGTAGGACATTTTTCTATAGAATAGTTTCCATAAAGGTTTTGTAGTTGTTCGGTTAGGTTCATCAAGTCAGAGACGACACTTCTGGCTCCGACGATTGGATTTATTTGCGGTAGGCCAAACACTGGAAGAACAGGCTCAATTCTGTCCACATCAACGGGAGCTGGTCTATCGCTAAAAAATTTTAGATAAGTCGGAAAAGAGTTGAGGAATCTTCTTTTAGATTCAGTGAAAAGAGTGTGAAAAGCCAAAGAAGTTTTTCCAGATCCGCTGGGTCCAGAGATACTTACAATTTTATTTAATGGAATCTCGATATCAATATTTTTGAGATTATTAACTCGCGCACCAGTAATCTTTATAACTTCCATTTACACCTTCTAAACTCATCTTATGGCAAAAAAAAAGGCCTGCATAGTGCAGGCCCTTGAAAATATAATAGACATTGTCTGTGATATTAACGTTTTGAGAACTGGAATGATTTTCTTGCACCAGCTAAACCTGGTTTCTTTCTTTCCACTTTTCTTGCATCTCTAGTTAAGAACCCAGCAGCTTTTAAAGCAGCTCTATCCGAAGGATTAAGCGCTATCATTGCTCTTGCAATTCCTAATCTTATTGCACCTGCTTGACCAGTAACCCCACCACCTTTTACATTGATGTTTAGGTCGAACTTGTCACCATTTTCTAAAAGTTTAAATGGTTGCTCAACAATATATCTTGTTGTTGCAATTGGAAAATACTCCATAAAATCTCTTTTATTGATTGTGATTTTACCAGTACCTTTTGCAACGTATACTCTTGCGATCGAAGATTTTCTTCTACCAACCGTTTGTGTTTCGTAAGCTTTACCCTTTGCCATGATCTATCCCTTAATCTTAAATTCAACTGGTTTCTGTGCATCGTGGTTATGAGCATCACCAACAAATACTTTTAGTTTTGTTAGTTGCTTACGACCAAGACTTGTTTTAGGTAACATACCCTTAACAGCTTCCATTATAATTAACTCTGGATGTTTTTCTAACTGAACTTTTGCCGTTCTAGTTTTTAATCCACCAATATGACCTGTATGCCAATGATATTCTTTAGCGGCCCATTTGTTTCCTGTGAACTTAACTTTTTCACAGTTTGTGATAACAACGAAGTCACCACATTCTTGGTTTGGTGTAAATGTTGGCTTGTGCTTTCCTCTTAAAAGGTGTGCAACTTCAGACGCTAAACGCCCTACAACTACATCTTGAGCATCAATTATCCACCACTTTTTATCGATATCCCCTGCTTTCAGAGAAAATGACTTTTGCGTATACATAAGTAATCCTTATAAATAATTAGTAAATAAAATTTCCGCATTATATACGGCCCAGCGTTACAAGATGTCAACACAAACTAACTCTCTATTTGGACACCACTCCAAAATAATCAAGACCAGCCGGTTTCTTCTAACGGGTTTAAAAGAAGCCAATTGACACATGTAGCCTACCAGGGCTCTCTAATCTACCATCAGAATCTTTCTTTCTCAAGAGTTTTATACCGTAATCGAAGTCCAAACTTCCAACTGGAGTTAGATATTTAAAGGAGATTCCCACTGACGATCGCAGTCTAGAGAGGTCGTATTCATCCACGAAAATGCGCCCCGCATCATAAAAAAATCCAATCATTGATGAGTCACTGAGGAAAAAGCGAGGCTCTACTTTAAGATTTATCATGTAGGCTTTATCATCGACCCTGGCCTCACTTATATCTTCACCGGTAACAAGAGTATTAATTTCATTGTCCTCGTATCCTCTGACGTTATCCATACCAGCAAGTCTAAACACTTTAATATTCGGGATATAACCTTCAGTAACAACACTCCCGTCACTTTCTATTTTTTTATCAGTAGCTAAGTTTTTCTGAACTCCAGTCGCTAAAGACAGAGCCAATGTTCCATTAGGATAGGGAAGGTAAAATCTATTTCTCGCTAACACTTTATAATAATCGATAACAATTTCATCATTTTCTTGAGAAAAGAAAGTTGGGTTCGCAAACTCTGTTGATAATGCGAAGAAAGCCCCACTTGTTGGATTGATGCGGTTATTTCTAAAATCAAGCGTAAAAGCAGGTGTTAAGGATCCAATTTGAAATTTTCCTGATTCTCTTTCTACTGTCGCATTGTACTGACTTATCACCTCTAGTTCCTGAGTCAGGGACAAGTTTAGCCAATTTGTTACATCCGAGGAGAAGGTGTAGCTAACTTTTTGAATATCAGCATCAAAAGAGAAGAACCTCTGTCTTGACGAAGAAATTGAGGTGTCGAAGTTAAGAGGTAAATCAAAAAAGTAATTTTCTTGATAATTCACGGCGGTAAGATATTCAACCAGGTTCCCCTCCTCCTTTCTTCTTGTCTCATCAAGACTATTCAAATTGAAGCGCTGGTTTACCTGGGCTTTTACTGTAATTTGCTTATGCAAGCCATCTATATTTGAATAGGTTACTTTTGCAGAGACCTTAGGGCCTAGATCAGTCCTTACCCCAGGGGCAAACTCAACAAGACCATAATCCTTTTCTTTAACAGAGACTAAGATATCCGCATTTTCAGAAGAATTTTTTATTGGAGTGATAACAACGGATGAAAATAAACCAGTCGACAAAATATTAGTCTGACTTTTAGCAATATCTGAAGCCCTTAAAAGCTCTCCAGTCTTAAGATTCATTTCTCTTTTAATGACTTTAGAACGTGTCTTAAAATTCCCAGAAATAAAAATATCTCCAACAGAGTATTTCTTACCCTGAAAGAACTTAAACATTAGTTTAACTTTTGTATTGTCTTCGTTGTAGCTAACCAAGGTATTTCTTTTGTCTGAATAAAACTCAAAGTAAAAATATCCTCGCTCGTAAAGATAGCCTTTAATAGCAGTAACTTTTGCTTTTAGAGAAATTGGGTCAAAAGCATCTCCAGTTTTTATTTTTAGAAGATCTCTTACATCAGCTTTTAATTCATCATTTAATCCGATAATTTTAATGTCAGAAACTCTGGCCCTAACCCCCTCCCTTATCCGATAAACAAGATCTACTCGATTACTCTTTTTATCAAAGATAATTTCGGGCGTTTCCAACAACACGTTAACAAAACCTTTTTGAATATAAAGTTCCTTAATAACCGTTAGAAAGTTTCTGTAGTAATTTTCATCAAAGACACCATCGGAAACCTGTGATGTTGCATTGGAGTAAAAGGCTCTTTTAAGCTTTTTTGAAGAAATCACTCCATTTCCCTTGAAAAGAACCTTGTTTAGCCTAGCCTTTGGCCCTTGAGTGATAGTTATTCTAGAGCTAATAAGCTCTCCCCCATCAGGCAAAACTGAAATGAATTGATCCACAAGAACAACAGAGTTTAAGTGCCCCCTGTCAGACAATTCCTTTGCCACGAGATCTAGTATCGCAACCTTTGATAAAGATTTCTTTGCACCGATTGCGGCATCTTTCAACTTTGTTTTTAAATCGAGTGCATACTGGTCCTCTCTATTTTTAAACTCTACAGAGAAAGCCATTCTTTTTGTATCGGTGATCGTAAAAAAAAGGTCGGCTCCCTCTTTCCCAACTTCAGTTTTAAATTGAATCTTTGCCCCATACATTCCATAGTCGATCAGAGTCTCTTTAAATGATTCAACCTCTTTTCTTAGTAATTGAGCATCGTAGGGCTTTCCCTTTATTGTAGAAAACTTCTGCCTAGCCGCTTTTGCTACAAAGTCTAGCCGGGCTGAAACCCTCACGACTTTTACCAGAAGAGGATCACCAAGGGTGATATTATAAGTTAACTTAATAGATTTATCTTTATTCGTACCAAACTCGTATTCAACATTTGCATCTGGGTATCCCTCTGACTTAAAAATTTCAATGAGCGTTTTTTTGACCTTTGAAACCTTGCTAAGATCAAAGTAGTCTCCTTCGGACAAAGGCAGCACCGTTGGGATAGTAAGATAGCCTTTAGCAAATTTGTACTCAATTGAATCGATAGTTTGTTTTGGTTCCCAATTAATAATCAAAGTGTTTATCTTATCTTGGTTAACCTGATATCTAAATTTCTTTACACCGCTGGTGAGTGAATAGACCTTTATTAGTCTTTCAAAATGGTCTTCATCAACATAATCTCTTTTTAGTGTATAGAAGATCTCATTTGCATCACGACACAGTTTCTTCTTCGGACAACTAATTTTCACTTCACTGATAGTAAAGTTTGCCAAAGCTGCAAATGAAAATATACACAATATAAGGATATACTTCATTTAAAAGACCACTTCAGTCTCACATCGGCTCCAATAGATGTATCATCTATATTACCATCTACTTCAGGGTCAGTTCTGTTTTCGTAAACACCCTCGAGCGAGACTCCTTTGTTTATATTATAATTGAGATTCATTGTTTGTTTTTGCCCTGTACTATTTCCCACCGTGCTAGAGACAGAAAGATCTACCTGGTCAGTCATCTGCTTTTTTATCTCGAGTTTCGTTGCCGAGCGTACTCGTCCGACACTATTTCTTCCCTCTCTAAAGGTGAGATAACTTTGTTCGGCTTCCGTTATTTCGGTTCCAAGGTTAACCTCTAAGCCAAATTCATTCTTCAATGTTTCATTTATTTTAAAGCGATCGAAAATAATCGAACCAACACCTGCTCGTGTCATGCTTTCTCTTTCCTCATCTGAAAGGTTAGAGGAGATATCTTCTGTGTAGCCGAAAGCTATTAGAGAGAGAATATCACTTTTAACAAGGGATGGGTCAGACGTCATATCAAGCTTAAAGTTATTAACAAAATCAAAGACTCTTATATTTATTGCATAATCATTTATAGTGCTTGTCGCTTCAAAATCTAACTCTGGATTTGAAATTTCGTTTTGTCTGTAGAAAAAGATATTTCCTTTTGTTAAGTTGAAGATATTATTTTTAAAAAAGAGTTGATTTTTTTGAGGGGCTAATTCAAATTTCCCACTTAGTTTGGGATCTTTTTCTCCTCCAGAAAGCCTTACGGCACCAATAAATCCCAAATTGGCCATGGAGTTAACGACTTTTATTGGTTCGGTTGTTGTAATATCTACGTCAAAGTTTAAAAGTTGATTTTGCGATTTCTTAATATTTTTGGGAAGGTAGTCTATATCCTTTTCTACAATTTGGCTGCCTCCACCAAAGTCAGTGATCTCGTTTGAGATTAAAAGATTCTCAATCTCAATGTCCCCAGATAATGAATATGGAAATGTTTTTCCTCTCAAGAGTCCCTCACCCGAAAAGACAAGCTCAGACTTTTTTAAGATTGTAATACCTGCACTTCGAAAAGAATAATTGAGATCAACATCAGGAATCACCTTCGACAGATTAATATTACCGCCAATATCGAGCTTACCTGAATTTATATCAGCCTTAAATCTTTTGAACTGTAGATTGTTGTCGGTGAAGTTAATAAGTATATCTCCCCTAGAAAAAGTAAGGGGCAATAGTGATGATGAAACACTTAGGTCACTAGAGACTATTTTCGCTTTGTATTGATGCTCTCCATTGGTAACACTATTTTTGACTGAGCCAATAACAGTCCCATTCGCATTTGATGTAAAGCCATTAAAGACTTCAAAAACCTCAGCGCTTGTACTAACTTTGGTGTTAATGTCGAGACTTTCATAAAAAGTCCCACTTCCCCGACTTACAATATAAATATTACTACCAATCGCACTCAGGTCCCACTTTTTGACTAAGCCATCTCTTACAGTTATCTCTTCATCAGCGTTTGAGTAAGACAAGCGCACTTTCTCCCTATCCAGAAGAAGTTTTTTTAAATTAACACTCATATCGGCTTTATTAAACTGTCCATTTTGAAAGGTAATAAGAGACTCCGCTTCAAGCTGTCCTTGAAATTTATTCCGACCCTCTACAAATGAGAAAGCGTTTAATAGCTTTTCCATTGAAGGAATATCGACCTTAGTCGTGATCGAACTTCTTCCATCTTTCTCGAGGCTAATACTTGAATAATTTTCAATCTGCTTTCCAAAAAGTGTCATATTAATATCAACTTTATCCTTCTCGAGCGTTACAAGAAGGTAGGAGTCTTCAACAGGTTCATTTTGAACTATTGTATTGTCAATGGTCATCTCCATTTTACCATTTTTGCCATCATTATTAATTGTACCCTTGAGAACCCCATTAATAAGTCCCTCCACATTCAAAGGCAGTTTTTTTAAATGGTTGAGTTCTTTCAATGGTACTTTCACAATATTTCCCCAAAAGTACTGTTCTTGGGTTTTTAAATCAAAAGTATATCCACCAAAAATATTTCCCGTGGACTTTATGGCTTTAACATTCAAAAACTTTAACTTTTGTTCCTCTAAGTAATAGCTAAATCCAATTTGATCAAATCCTTCATTAAAGAGAATATTATTAGTTCCGGAAAAACTTCCATTAAGTTTAAGATCATCTAAAGTGGCTTTCCCTGAAATATTGTAGTTCGTTTTCCAATTACCAAAAGTTGATGGTGGCATAAAGTCGAGTGTCCCCAAAAGAGGTGCATATATTTTGACAAGGTCTTTCCAGTAGAGAGTGTCGTGATTTATTTTTGCATTTAACTCAAGTGAATCTAGAGAGATCTCTCCGTTAGCACCGATTTCTGAGTCCCCCATTCTTCCCTTAATCTCTGAAAAGGCGATAGAGCTTTTATTAAAATCAAAAAGTATTGCTCCTTTTAACCTATCAAGCCTGTAACCTTCAAAGTCGAAGTCTTGAACACTAGGGCTTATTTTCAATTGGGATATTGAATCGCTTAGCAAGACATCTATCTTAGCATCTGTTTGCCCAGCTATTTTAAAGCCTGAAAATGGCCCTAAATAATTCAGGTCAACACTGAGGTCTGAGCTCACAAAAGTGGTAATGGAATCTTTTATCTGCCCAACAATTTTCCCAGAAACCTTATTTCCTTTTAGGTTAAACTCCATGTCGACCTTACTTCTGTCGACATGAACTCCAGAGCTCCCTAGAGTGATATTATTTGCACCGAGAAGTTTTTCCTTATTAATATCAACTTGCAGGCTTTCTATTTTAGCTGAATCTTTAATATCAAAGTGATAGTCGTTCTCATTGAGTGTAAAATCTACGTTTGCACTTAGTAAGCCTTTAATTGGTGATAGGGTAGATCTGAAGAACCTTAAAGCATTTGTCAGTGGCATTTTCTCAGCTGTAACAGAGATTTTTTCCTCGACAAATTTTTTACTTTTTATATTGAACAGCTCGAAGCTTTTAAGAAGTTTTATGCTCCCTTTTCCATCACTTAAACTAAAATCAGAGATCCGTATTCTATCTTGATTTACACTCAAAGCCATATTGACGGACTCTCCCTTAACAAAATCAGAGAGGAGATCTTGCACATCAACCTTTACCGTTGATTCAAATTTACTCCAAGTCCCATTCAACCCAAAGTCAACGCTAGCAAACCCTTGTTCAATAGATCCAATGTCTCTAAATGCCAGGTATTTATGCAGGTCATCTAGATAAAACTTAAGCTTACCTTGTAAATCAGCCTTCGCTGTTTCCACACTTTGATAATCCTTAATTTCCCCTTCTAGAACAATTGAGTTTAGTCCTTTATCAATATTCATCTCATAAATTTTTATTTTTTCATCATCAATAACAGAATAAATTTCCAAGTTATCAACGACCTCGGAATATAGCCCAAGCTTTTCAAGATCAAAAGATTGTAGCCTTAGATTAACTCCGAGCTTATCTTTAGAAATGATGGCGACAGCATTTTCGGTCGTAACCTTAAAACCAACCACGTCTAAATGTATTTGATTAAGAGTGACTCTGTTAAGTCTTACGGGTATTTTTTTATTGATAGTATCAAGGATCTCACTGACCTTGGGCGGTTTGTTATTTTCAGTTTCTTTACTCGTGCTAATTTTTTTTATATTGAGACGACCATCGTTTAAGTAGATATCACTTAAAGTAAATTTTGTTTTGAAAACATCTAATAGATCAAAGGATATTCCAACACTCCCCAGATAAGAGCTATAGACATAATCTTCTGTTATGCTATTGAATTCTACATTTTCGATATAGACTCCAGGTGGAAATAGGTCGAACTGTATTCTTTCAAACTTTAATTTGGCACCAAGCTTTTGCTCGGTAACTCTCGTAATTGTTTTCGTCAAAATGCCTGCAACATACTC
The DNA here is from genome assembly GCA_963719505.1 of Halobacteriovoraceae bacterium. Classification (GTDB taxonomy): domain Bacteria; phylum Bdellovibrionota; class Bacteriovoracia; order Bacteriovoracales; family Bacteriovoracaceae; genus CAKZJW01. Next base: position 505,990 of record CAVRCF010000001.1, on the reverse strand, counting down.
GGACTGAATAATTTCCCATGCAACATAAAATGTGATGCCAATAACTGCAAAGAATATGATTAGAACTTTGTTAAGACTCTTCATTATGAAGTGCCCTTTCTATTTCACTTGGTGTTAAGCTATAGCCCATTAGAAGTGAGCGGAAGTTCTCTGCTTGTACAAGATTTCCATTTTGCTCAAAGCCCCATATAATATTTTCTATTAGCCACAGATCATCTTCTCCGGAACCGGATTGAAAAAGTTCAGTGCAAAAAGCACAAAGACCTAAATAATCTTTGCTCTTCCTTAAGATCTCAATCTCTAAGCTATTTTTTTCTAAACCATTATCTAAATGACGAAGAAGATTTTTGGCATTTTTAAAGTCCTCAATAAAGACTAAAGCGACAATAGATTCTTTTAAATCTGCCATTTTAAAATCTCGTTTATCAATCTCGTATGTCTTGTCAGCATCTAACTGATATTTTTTGTAGATGGCTTGAATCTCAGAGTTTTTTACATTGTGAATCATTCCTTTTACTTCAAGATCTATTTCATTCGTTTTTGACTGGGGTTGGATGTTTTTATTTTCAGCTCTGAGGAAGCTTCTTTTTTTATAATTATGAGTATCTTTTATTTCATTTTTTTTCAGATAATCTAAGAGTTCATAACCAATAAACTCATCGGTGAGAATATTGATCAGAAGGTAGTAGTGCTCAGGGGCATCAAAGAAGATAACGACTGCTTCCATTTTTTCTTTATTCGTTAATTTGTATTCATTAAATTGGTTTGAAAACTTCATCTTCCAAAGTAGAAAGCTTTTTCTAAAAGTAAGTTCATCAACAGAGAAATTTTCAACAATACTAAAAATATGCTGGGCATACTCTACTTGCGTTTTTCGCTTTCCAGCAATGGATGGCCACCGATTAAGAATCTTATCCATCAATTTATCTACGACGACTAAAGAGGTTTTGAAGTCTGCCATCTCTAGATTGACAATTAATCTTCCGAACTCATAGTAAAGACGACCTTTAAATTTGTTCTCTATATTATCGAAGATACCTAAGGCGATTGAATATGCTTTTTGCTCAACAAGATCAAAACATATTTCCTTTGAAATACTCAATGATTTTTCAATCATCCCTAATTTGTATGTCGCTTCAAAGTATTTTTGTTTTGCTGATATATTTTTGGAAACTTCAGAGTTTTCAAAAAGCGTCATAATTTTTTCTGATTCCGAGGTATCAAGTTCTAAAATCAATGAAAGGACAAATTTTCTTGGAAATTCTTGGTGGAGTAGTTTATAGATTTCTTGCAAATAGGTAAGAGCATCAACCTTTTCAATGGAGCTGATTTCTTGTTCTAAATAGTTTTCAAATAACCTTTTAGATTCTGAATATTTTTTTGCATTAAAGCAAGCAATTGCCTCTTTCAACAATAATCCTTCCTAGACTATAACTATTGATAATTATAGCACTTTTTCAGAAAGAAAATTGGTATTGTACGTATTTTCCTTAAAATCTTGATGCTTTAGGACACGCTTGTGAAGCTCTATATTTGTTGAAATTCCACCGACAACTGTCTCGCCTAGCGCCCTTAAAGACCGACTAATGCACTCATCTCTTGTGTCTGCTTTGACAATAATTTTTGAGATCATTGAATCATAGTGCGGAGGGACTCTGTAACCCGTATAGATATAATCATCCACCCTAATGCCTATTCCTCCTGGCCTATGATAATGAGTAATTAACCCAGGAGAAGGCATGCAAGTATCAGGATTTTCTGCATTTATTCTAAATTCCATTACATGACCGGAGAATTTTATATCTTCTTGCTTGTAGCGAAGTTTTTCTCCTTGAGCTATACGAATTTGCTCAGCTATTAGGTCTACACCGCACCTTTGCTCAGTTACTGGATGCTCGACCTGAATTCTAGTATTCATTTCCATAAAATAGAATTTTTGTGAATCAAGATCATATAAAAATTCAACAGTTCCTGCTGAGTCATAATTGACAAACTTTGACAGTCTTACAGCTGATTCACAGATTTCATTTCTAATTTTTTCCGTTATGACTGGAGAGGGTGATTCTTCAATAACTTTTTGAAAACGTCTTTGGATTGTGCAGTCTCTTTCCCCTAAGTGAATAACATTTCCATGTTTGTCAGCAAGGATTTGAACTTCAATATGTCTGGGATTTACAATATATTTCTCAATAAAAAGAGTGTCGTCACCAAAAGCATTTTTTGACTCTGTCTTCAGAACTTCGATTGTATCCAGAAGCTTAGCTTCTTCATCAATCCTCTTCATACCTCTTCCGCCACCTCCGGCTGAAGCTTTAATCAATACTGGATATCCCATTTCTTTAACAGTTTTTAATATTTCTTCATCATCCATATCGCTTACATGAATGGGATCTAAAGTCGGTACTTTTGCTTTTTTAGCGATTTTTTTCGACTCAATTTTATCCCCCATAGAGGTTAAGCACTCTATATTTGGGCCAATAAACTCTATGTTCCATTCCTCGCACATTTTTGCAAAATCTTTATTTTCAGAAAGGAATCCATACCCTGGGTGAATAGCATCAGCGTCTGTAATTTCAGCAGCTGACAATATTTGAGGAAGGCTTAGGTAACTCAAAGTAGACTTTGCAGGACCAACACAAACTGATTCATCGGCAAGCTTAACGTGAATAGAATCCTCATCGGCAGTTGAGTGTATACTCACAGTATCTATTCCAAGCTCTCTGCAGGATCTTAAAATTCGTACAGCGATTTCTCCACGATTTGCGATTAAGATTTTTTGAAATTTTTTCATTTACACTCTTATTTTAAATAGCGGCTGACCGAATTCAACAAGGCTTTCATTTTCAACACAAATTTCTACAACCTCTCCAGTCACATCGGACTCAATCTCATTCATAATTTTCATCGCTTCAAGGATGCAAAGAGTAAAGCCTTTTTTAACATGTGCCCCTAAAGAGACATAAGCATCATTCTCAGGAGATGAAGAAGCATAAAATGTTCCCACAAAAGGTGATGTCACAGTCTTAAGATTCGGATCGTTTTCTGCAGCAACTGCAGCCGTTACGGAACCAGCAGAGGTTGAAATGCTACTCACTAGTTGAGGGGCTGAATAGCTTGTTGTTTGAAAACTCACACCAATTTTTAGTTCTTTTTCTTCGTATTTGAGCTCACTTACCCCTTCAGATTTTGCAAGTTCAATAAATTCTTTAATTTTTTTAATATCCATAATTTGTCTCTTAGCTTTTAGCTCTTTCGTTGTACTCACCAGTTCTAGTATCAATTTTGAGAATCTCTCCCTCATTGATAAAAAGCGGCACACTTACCTGAAGTCCGGTTTCCATTATTGCTTTCTTCCCGCCGCTTCCGCCAGCAGTATCGCCTTTTAAGCCTGGGTCTGTCTCTGCAACTTTTAAATTTACAAAGTTTGGCAGGTCGATAGATATCGGTCTCTCATTAAAATATAAAATCGTTACTGTGATCCCTTCTTGAAGAAAGTTTTTAGCATCACCAACGTTGTCATGGTTTAAGTGAACGGACTCAAAAGTAGTAGTGTCCATAAAGTTATAACCATCCATATCCCCGTAAGTGTACTCCATCTCACGTTCTTCCATGTCTGGTTTATCAACAGTATCCACGCCTGACTTAAAAGTTCTTTCCAGCACTTGTCCTGTCTCTAAATTTTTTAATCTTGCTTTGACAAAAGCTGAGCCCTTTCCTGGATTCGTATGTTGAAAGGTTACAACGATATAAGGTTTTCCCTCGATGGATATTTTCAATCCGTTTCTAAAGTCTGTAGTTTGATATTTCACGATATTTATCCTTTATTTAATTCACTTAATATTGCGAAGTAGTAAGCATCTTTTCCGAGCCCTGACATTATCTTTGAAGCGGCTCTAGCAGTCAACATTGTTTGTCTAAACTCTTCTCTGGAATAAACATTTGATAAGTGGACCTCAACAATAGGCTTTTTAACCATGAGCAATGCATCATATATAGCAACACTAGTATGAGAATAGCCCGCTGGGTTAATAACTAGAAAGTCGAAATCTGACGAAAGAAAAGAATGAATTTTTTCAACAATTTCCCCTTCAAGATTGCTTTGAAACCATTCTAACTGGACACTTTGATCTTTTAATTTTTGTTCTGTATGTTCTTGGATTTCAGACAGTGTTAAGGCGCCATATATTTTAGTTTCGCGCTTTCCCAGAAGGTTAAGATTAGGACCATTTATAATGAGAGTTTTTTTCATAGTTTTGCTTGTATACTTGTAGATTTTTCTCTTAGTGCAGTAACAAACATATCTAGTTTTGTCTCGATTTTTTTCTTTTTCTCTTCTAGTCTAGCTCTTTGATCGTCGACCAGGTCAAGCAACTTTTCATGGCCATGACTTTCGACATCATTTTTTCCAAAGTTTGAGATTTCCTGAATTTCTTCTCTCTTAAGAATACTTGCTTTATCCTCGGGATGAAGCTCTAGTATATTATCTAAAAGCTCTATGGCCTTGTCGAAGTAACCCTGCTTGCAGTAAAGGTCAACTAGTGTGTGGGTTATTATAGGCTCACTATTGTCACCGTGAGAATCATTGTCATCCTCATTCTCGATAACATCATCTGAGTCAATATCGTGATCGTCAAAGTAATACTCATCATTGAGATCAGCTTCTTTTATTTCAAAATTACCTTTTTCTATTTGAGACTTAAAACTCTCCAAAGGATTTGATGGAATCGATTCTACGTTCCAGTCATCAAAGCTCTCTTTTCTTCTATCAACCTGATTAAAATCAACTTGAACCCAATCGTCTTCGTCGTCATCAAATGTTTCCAGCCTTTTTTCTACATAGCCCTCTGGAATATTTTTTTCTTGAGCAACAAGCAGGTCATCTTCAATCAGCTTAACTTGGAAGGCAACTTCTTCATCTCGAGGATTTATTAAAAGAAGATTTTTATAAGTATTTAAAGCCTCTTCAAGGTAGTCCAGCTTCATACAAACTTCGGCAAAAAGTTTTTGAAGAGTAATATTTTCTAAGTTTTTAGATATAAAAGGTCTTAAAGTTGAATATGCAATTTCATAGTTTTCTTTGTCATAGTAGACATGTGACAAAACAATATAGCCCAGAGTATAGTCAGGATGATACTTGATACCATCTCTCAAAACCTTTAATGCCTCATCATGCATCCCAAGCTTTCTATAGGTTTCAGCAAGAGGAGCAAAAACTCGTGAACGCGGCTTCTTTTCGTATTGAAGAGAGTACTTCGCAAGTAAAGATGACTTTTTTTGAGAAGGCTTTTTCATCGAACCTAAATTCCCAATCCTTCCATATCTCGATTTACAAGGCCGGCTTCTTCTTGGTTAATAATCCTCGGAGTAATAAAGACAACAAGCTCAGCCTTGTTTGAAGTTGGATTGTACGCATTTCTAAAAAGCCACCCGATTAACGGGAGATCCTTCAAGAATGGGATTCCGTTTTCAACTTCTCTCTCAGTTGTTGTATGTATTCCACCAACGACAATTGTTGATCCATTATCAACCAACACATTTGTAGTCATAGAGTTATTCGTCTGTGGTGGTGGCTGCCTAGGATCAGGCTGGTTTCCGAAAGACCCCTTTGTAATATCAACTTTCATATTAATAGAGCCATCGTTGGTCACACGAGGTGTAACTGCGAGGCTTAGTGATGCTGTCAAAGTCTCCAGTGTCGTAAGCGGCTGAATACCACCAACGGCTCCACCCTGGACAGGTTGCTGCTGTGTCAAAACACTTATGACCTGATCTGAAGTAATCGTTGCAGCTTCGTTATTTTGAGTAATAATTTTCGGACTCGATACGATCCTACCCTTTGTCTCAGACTCCATAAGGTCTAACGCAAAATTGAGCCCCGTAAGTCTTTTATAAACCTGTATCGCACCAGATAAAACCGTTGGAGAGCCTGCTGTTGGAGCAGAACTGAATGAGAATACTCCCGTCTCCTCTCCAAGATTCCCTAAATCGGCGATTGGATTATAACTAGCAGTTAGTCCTGATGCTCCACCTAAACCAGCTCGTAGTTCGTATTCGTCTGAAACTTCAACAATCTTCGATTCGATAAGAATCTGAGGTGTCTCAGTATCAAGAACTTCAACTATTTTTTTAATTCTCTCAATAACTTCAACTGTATCTCTAACAATAATATTACTTGTTCTCTTATCAACCTTTGCTCGCCCCTGCTGTTCACCACTGATTCCACCAGTAACGCCACCGACTCCAGGTTGTTGAGATCCACCAGTTAGGTAGTCAGATATAATTGTAACAATGTCCTCGGGCTTAGCGAAACTTATTGGGAAAATTTTCGTCACCATTGGCTCTTGAATCTTATTTAGGTTTTTTCTTTCAATCTCAAGTTGTTTCTCTTGTCGGGCTTTGGTTTCTGTCTGAACAGTTAGAATATTTGAGTGCTTTTTCGCAACAAGCTTCCCTAAACTCATAATAGTATCTAAAGCTTCATCCCATGGAATATTTGTAAGACTTAAAGTAAGTGGTGGAAGAGCATTTATTTCATCGTCAATGATGATATTGAAGCCGGAGGTATCGGCAATCATACGAAGCACCTCTGGATAGCTTACACTAATAACATTTATTGATATCTTTTTACCAACATACTTTTTAACACCCGAAAGAGTTAGATTCTCTAAAATATCTTGAACAGTTCCAGATTTTGGAATATTTAACTTTTTGTCCTCTTCACTAAGAGCGCCAGTTACCTGAACATCAGACTTTTCAAGTTTTCTTTTGGAGAAAACACCAAATCGATTTTCAATATGAAGAACAATTCTATTTCTTTTATTCTCAATAAAAGACCTGACATTATCTCTAAGCTGAATAGCAAATCTTAAATCATTTTTACTTCCAGGTTTTTTATAAGGTGAAACGAAAACAGCACTCCCTGAGAATTCAGACGTATCCATTCCTCGAAGAAACTTTTTACCAGCCGTGGCATTTTTAATATCTAGTATTATTTGTTTATCATCTTTTATGTGGGTTCTTTCACCAAAGGTTGGTTTATCAAACTCAATGATAAGTTTCGAGACATCACCATCTTGGATAAAATTGACAAATTTCACATTTGAAGGATCATCCGCGGCAAACACAGACGACAAAACAAGACAAGCGAATAGAGCAAAAATCATTTTATTCATATAACCTCTTCCTTAAAGTTATAGTTATTTTATACATCGTATCAATATTATTTTGATATAGGAATAACTGTTTCCAAATATTCTTCCTGACCATAAATATTAGTAGTTTTCTCAACTAAAATTAATCCACCAGGTAAAATTGCTTTTAATTCTGCATCATTCTCACCCATAAGCTGTCCTTCTTTTACTGTATAAGTTGTAGCACCAGCATTCTCGCCCTGCTTCAACCTAATGAAAGCCCTTCTCTCTTTACCTATAATAACACCAACCACTTGGATTGCCTCTATAGGGGCATCACCTAAAATTGGAATATTTGAGTAAACCCCACTTGAGACTTTTCCGACAACGTTAGATTCTTTTTCAACTCTTAAGTCAGGAGCTTTGAAGGGATCCCTTAATTCAAATGGTTCCTCAATCGAGGTATATCCTTCAAAAATATTCTCAGGTGCAGCTTGGACAGCAAAAGTGAGAATCACTAGGAATATAAATTTAATTACCAAATTTTTTCTCAATTTCTTCTACTCCGCTTCTCTCTGTATATTCTGTATTGTAGCGATAAGATTCAATTATGGCAGTTAAGTTCACAATTGGGAACCTTCCGCGAGTTTTAGATTCGTCGTAAACCAACTCCAACGACTTTACATTTAATATTCTTTCAGTTTTTTCTAGGTTTTCAAAAAAGATTAAAAACTGAATAAATGTACCGTAACCAGTTAAACGATAGTCCTTAGCAAAATAAAAGCCGTTATTCGTCTCTTTATCAGGAGACGGTTGAGGCTCCTTAATCTTCAAGTTGTTTGCAATATCTCCAATGAGGGACTCGACTTCAGTGTCGTTAACATCCGATGGAAGTTGCTTTTGAACCTTTTCGATTTGTTTAACAACTTCTTGTACTCTCTCTTTTGACTGGCTTAAGTTCTTTTTAAAAGTTTCTATTTGCCGTAGTTTGGCTTTTGATCTCGTAATTTTTGCTGTTATGACAGGTATGGACACAGCAGACGTCTCTAACTGAGCTTCTTTTTCTTCATAAATAACGAACAGTCCCCAACAAGCATAAAGAATGATAAACCAATGGAGATTTTTAACTAAACTTTCTTTCATTATTTGAACCTCAGTATAGTCGCATTTATCTCAAAGACCTCTACCCTTTGACCACGATATTCATTGGCACCATTTTCAGGTCTTGAGTATGAAATTTGCTTTGAAAAGAAAATCGAATTTTTTAGATTCTCTAAAAAGGCTCCAATACTCTTCCAGTTTTTGGAGTGACCTTTAATGAGAAGGTTATTGTCCTTAATAGAAACAAATGTAACCCAAACATCTTCAGGAATATTTTGGGTGACGTACCTCAAAAGATCAAAAGGATTGGATCTCTTATTGATGATGTTTTTCACAGCATTGAGCTTTTGAGCTAATTTCTGTTCTTGTTCATTCAAAGCATCAACTTGCTTTTGAATATTAGCCATTCCTCTAACTTTGCTACTCACCGACCTCAATTCCTTATTGAGCCCTTGAACCGTAGTGTTGTTTTCTTGTATTTGTGAATCATAAAAATCAACTAAGAACCCTTCAGGTACAAACCAGAATCAACAATGCAATAAACATCATTTTTACATTTATTAAACTTAGGTCTATCCCCGCGACATTGGCAATGGATCCAGCTTTCTTACTTGGGGAGAGGTTGATTTCAATCATTAAACTGACCTCATCCCTAAACCAATAGCGACCACTCCAGTTGTCGCTATTTGCTCGATTTGAGCTTCAGTTATATTTTTCTTGTTGTATTCAATTACTTTAAAGGGGTTGAGTATATCGACATCTCCACCAATCATCTCACCCATTGCGTCGACGAGGCCAGGAAGCTTAGCTCCACCGCCCGTTAAAAGACAACTTGTAATTTGCTCGCTCGAGCCTTGAGCAATATAAAAGTTTAAAACCTTTTTTATTTCTAAAAGTTGGGTCTCGATTTGATTATTGATAACGGCAACGATTTCTTCTGGAAGATTGCCATTTTCATCACCAAAGGTTTTTAGATCCTCGGCTTCTTCATAGCTAACACCCATTATTCTTTGAATTTCCTCTGTAATTAAGACGCCACCCACACTAACCTCCTTAGTTAGTACCGGACCACCATTTTTATACACGATTACAGTTGTTGATTGTGCACCAAAGTCGACAATTATAACTCCCTCATCAGAATAGATATCTAAGTCTTTGGCATAAACGGTCTCAAAAACATTGTTTATTGCAAAAACATTTACATCAACCACCTTGGGTATTAAGCCTACACTTTTTACATATTCTATATACTTTTCAGCAATATCAATTCTGATCGCTGCAACGATAACGTCTTTTACATCGTCCTCAGGAATATCTCCCAGCACAAAGTAATCAACCTCCGAGTCATCGGCTCCAAAAGGTATGTATTGTTCAGATTCCCAAAGAACATTGTCTTCGACTTCTTCTTTTGTTCCATCTGGAACCTGAAGCCTCTTTGTCATTGTATTTGGGCCATCCATTCCGATGTTGACTATTCGTTTGTCAATTTTAGCAATTTTCAGAGCCTCTAATATGGCATCAGTTATTTCTTCTGGTTTTTGTACTTCGTCTTCAATAATTGCAGCCTCAGAAAGCGCAACGGCACCATACTTTTCTAAAATAAAGCCTTTTTTAGTCTTAGATAATAAAGCAACTTTAACCGCATTTAATCCGATATCAATACCAACGAGCTGTCCCTTTTCGAACTGCGCCATTAAATCTTTGTATTGTTGAACTATGCTTGACAAAAGTATTCCTTCAATTAGTTATAATTAGTTTATTATACAAGTAAGATTTTCGTAATATCAAGGTTTTAGTGCAAAATGTTATCGAAATGAAAAAAGATTGATTTGGTCAAATATTGTAGGATAAAATATCTGAACCACAGCAACGACAATTATATAAGGGCCAAAGGCCAAAGCAGTATTCTTATTTACCTTTCCGCTAAAAATAAGTCACTAGCCCTACAATAGAGCCTAGAAAGCAACTCATAAAAATATTCTGAAGGATTCCGACAGGCCCAGAAGAAGACCTAAAATTCCAAAAAGCTTTATATCACCACCACCAAGACCAATTTTTCCCCTCAATTTATAAAATCCCCATGTTACAATTAAAGGTAAGAAAAAGCCAATAGATCCACCAATTAGCCAAAAATTTAGCGGTTTAGTGAAAAAAACAAAAGGTAGTGTAATAAGTAAAAAATAGATATTTATCTTATCAGGTAAAAGCTTGTGCTCAATATCTATAATAAAGTGAGCAAGAAGAATACAGGCAACTGAGAAGTAAAAAATGAAGACAAATAAAGAATTATTGTCAAGTTGATCAAAAGGAAAAAGAGCTAGTGCGATTAAACCAACAATGAGTTCAATAGCAGGGTATCTTATTGATACTTTAGCACTACAGTTTGAACACTTTCCTCTAAGAATAAAGAGGTAACTCAAAATCAGGCAAGTTCTCGTACCACTTAATCATGTGACCACACTTAGGGCAAGAAGACCTCGGTGAAACTACACTCTTCCCAAGAGGTAAGCGGTAAATTACAACATTTAAGAAACTTCCAATTAAGGTTCCAAAAATAAAAATGATAAAAGCTACTGCTGAGATCATCAATTTAAATCTTTTTTGTTAAAGATGAATATTGAAAATGAAATGAGAGCTGCCGTATAAATAAATCCATAGGCTGCTGTCGTTAAAAGGTATTCGTAGCTCAAGTTATTATTATAAATAAGAAAGTCTTTTATGTTTAATTTATAAAAGCCAGGAAGGATGAATTGGTAAACATCTATTATATCCTGCAAGTAAGGCCTTTCCTTTACAAAACTCAAAAGTTTAACACCGCTAATGGCATGCCCTGCTATATAAATACAGATTGTTAAGATAACCGATAGAACTTTACTTGTAAGCAAAGAGAACAGTGTAACAACGGACAATACCAATAGTGCCTCAATAATCGTAAACAAAATATTCCAAATTATTAACGAGTCAAACTCACCACCCAAAAAGAAATAAAGGCTCTGAGATATTACACTCAAAATTAATACATTAAGAATGAGTACGACTCCCAAGCCCATAGTCTTTCCCAACAAAAATGTAGATCTAGTAACAGGTCTAGAAATAATTTGATATATTGTACGATTCTCAATTTCATCGTAAAAAAGTGAAACCCCCATAAAAATAGCAATCGCAACCGATGAAATTGAAAGTGTCCCCGCACCAAAGTCCAATGCAATTTTAGTAGGATCTCCGTAAGAGAAACTATAGGCGACAAAGGTCACAATAAATAAGCCAACGCCTATAAAAAGAGTATTGAGAAGTATCCTACTCTTTATAATTTCTTTGGTCGTATATTTAGAAATGATTAAAACTTTACTTAACATTGTATATGATCTCTTCGAGGGTTATTTTTCCATTTTCTACTTTTATTATTTTATGTCCGTCTTCAATGAGCTTCTTTAGTGAGCTATTCTTATCTTCATCTTTTACTTTTAATGTCTCGAAAGAGTCAGCCACCGTGTACGTAATTAAACTTTCACCTTTAGAATGCTCATTTACTATTTTTTCAACAGAGCCTTGATAAAAAAGAGATCCCTCCTTTATGAAAGTCACATCGTGGCAAACCTCTTCAACATCGGAAATTATGTGACTACTAAAGAAGACTGTTTTTCCCAGCTTGTTAATACTGAGAATTACGTCTTTTAACTCTTTTCGCCCAATCGGATCCAAGCCCGACAAAGGTTCATCTAAAATAATTAACTTAGGATCGTGAAGCAAAGTCACAAGAAACCCTACTCGCTGTAACATGCCTTTGGAGTAATTTCGAATCACTCTATCTAGAGCGAATTCAATCTTAAAAACTGGAGCCCAGTAATCAATTTGCTTTTTAGTTTCATTAATTGAAAGTCCAGATAGTTGCCCCATATAATGACAAAATTCTCGCCCAGATAAGTTTGGATAAAAATATGGTCTCTCCGGAAGAAAGCCTATATTTTTGAGAATATCTATTTTTTTGGTACCCAATGAGTTTTTAAAGGAGATCTCCCCCTTTGTTGGACGGATGAAATCCATCATCATCTTCATGGTTGTAGTTTTCCCAGCACCGTTAGCACCTAAAAAACCCGTAATTTTCCCCTCTTCTATTTTGAAAGAGAGGTTATTAACTGCAACGAATTCCTTACGAAAAAGGTCAGAATTAAAAGTTTTTGTAATACCGTGTAGTTCTAGCATATAGTCTATTCTGTTCAGCAATTTAGACTTTGGCAATTATTAATGAAAATTATTAGAACATACATAACTTTAATTTTTGGAATTTTACTTCTTGCAATAGGATGGCAACTCAAGCTCTCGACAGCCAAACCTCAACTCCAACTTAATAAACAGCAGACTGCTTTGAACTTTAACAATCAATTTCTTTTGGTTTTCTCAACCGGACAAAGAAGACTTATATCTTCAACCTTGTGGATATCAACGTTATTAGAGTCTGATATCAATCACGTAAAGGAAAAAAATGATAATTCTTGGATGTTCCTAAGGTTTAATACAATTTCAGAAATTGATCCTTTATTTTTAAAAAATTATCAATTTGGAGGACAATACCTTTCTATTGTAAAAGACGATTTAGTTGGTGCAGCTAAAATTTTTGAAAAGGGTCTTGTCCACTATCCTCTAGATTATAATTTGAATTTAAATGCAGGCTTTCTATATGCCTTTGAAACTGGGGAGTACGACAAAGCTATCCCAAGATATAAAATCGTTTCTCAGAGTCCAAAGTCACCAACATATATAGATTCTCTATTAGCAAAACTTTCTTATTCCAATGGTGCCTCCTTGTCTCAAGTTTATGAAGTCGTTATGGAGATGAGGGAATCAGCGACAGTGCCTCAAGTGATTGAAAAATTCGATAAAGACCTTTACGCTATTAAAGCCGAACTTGACCTAAAATGTTTAAATAGCGAACGAAAAGAAAACTGCAACAGAGTGGATTATTACGGTCAAAAGTATTTAGAAAGGAATGGCGAGTTTTTCGCTCCAAAGCCCTTCCATAAATACAATTTAAATATTAATAAAAAAAAGGGCACTAATTAGTGCCCCTCCATTTAACTTTTTTAATTTAGTTTTTTTAGTATCCAACTGATACGTTCGTCATAACTTTGTCTTGAGTCATTGTCCATCTTGAAGAAGTCGCTGCAGTTACTGCTTTAGACGAAATAATACCATTTGCACCGATTGTGAACAACATGTTTGCGTCATCTGCCTGTGATCCAATAGATGAGTCAGCTGCGAGTACATCGGTTAGAGCCGCGGTACCACCAATAGTTTTACCAGCAGCAAAGAATGTAGTTCCATTTGCCGCAGCTAAATCATCAGCACATATAGTAGTACTCATACCAGAGTTCACTGCACTTGAGTGTGCAACATCGTTAATGGCATTAACAACGTTAAATCCAACAGCGTAATATCTTGAATTCACCTCATCAGCTGGGTTGTAACCCATATAGTTCAGACAAGTAGCATAAATACCGAAGTCTCCATAAAATGCCTGCTCCGCGGTATAAGCCGCAGCCAACTGAACTTTCGCTTCAGAGGTTTTTGCTTTTGCTTGGTACTTTTGAAAGTTTGGTACTGCAACTGCAGAAAGGACGCCGATGATCGCAACAACGATCATAAGTTCAACGAGAGTAAATCCGTCTTGTTGTTTCATTTTGTTGATAAATTTTTTCATTTTGATCTCCCTTTTTAAACGTTAAGAGTTTAGAAAGTTTTAAGGTTAAATTGTAGAGACTGTTAAGAAGAAGCCACTACAAATCTTATTTTAATGCATAATGCTACTTATCGCCCCAAAATCTTAAATACTTTAGCCTAACTAAATAATATCAGGAACTTATTAAGGATATATATATATTTCGATATCTTACAGTAGGAATAGTTTTCCCCATAACTGCCAATTATTTATGTCTTATTCGTATGATAGGTCTTCATCTTCTATTTCTAACCCTTGGGAGCTAGAATTTGAGCCAGAGGAAACCTTGTTCTTTTCCAGTTTTCTAACACCACTATTGAGATCCCAGTTTGTCAGCTCTGAGGAAACCATGCCGACTCTTTGAAGCTCTCCAAGTAGTGTGTTTAAAACTTCAAAGTTAAAATTATCACCACTTCTTTTTAGAAGCGTTCCCTGCAAGGTTATTCTTGTTCCCGAACAAGAAACTTGAAGCTCACCGAGGTCAACATCGTGTTTACTTAAAATTCTTCTTACTTCTCGAGTTTGTTCTGCTCGAGACAGTTTACCTCTTTTCACAATTTTTTCCTTTTAAGCCCCACCTGCTGACATAAAGATCGGTAGATACATGGCAATTAAAACGGTACCAATTAGTCCACCAAGGCCTATAAGAATTGCAGGCTCTATCAGTGAAGTCATTGTTTTTATCGACTCTTCCGTTTCTTCTTCAAAAACATCTGCAACTTTAACAAGCATTGTATCGAGGTTCCCGGTTGATTCCCCAACCTTTACCATCTGATTGACCAGCGGGGGAAAATACTTAATTCTTCCCAGCGGCTCAGTTATTGATTTACCTTTTACAACGGCATCTCGAACTTGCTTTAAATCTTTAGCTATTTGAGTATTATCAATTGTTTCAATACAAATCTCTAAGGCTTCAATCAACGCCACACCAGCTGACAACATCGTGGCCAGTGTTCTAGTAAAACTTGAAAGATTTCCCTTAATAACAATATCTCCAAAAACAGGAGCTTTCATTGTTGTTCTATCCCAAGCAATCTTTCCATCTTTTGTCTTAATAAAATTCTTAAAAAGCATTAAAGCGACAAAGGCTGAAGGAATCATAATCATTGTATACTCTTGAAAGAAATCAGAAACATTGATGACAAATTGAGTGACAGCAGGAATTTCCTGACCCGACTCGTTTAGCATTCCCACAAACTGGGGAACAACAAAAACCATCAAACCATAAGTTACTGCGATTCCCACAACGAGAACAATTGTTGGATAAGTCATCGCACTTTTAATCTGTTTTTTCATTTTCTCTTGTTTATCCATAAACTCGGACAGCTTCACAAGAATTGTATCCAAAATACCCGCTGCCTCACCAGCTTTCACTAAAGAACAGTAGAGTTTATCAAATCCATTTTGCTTAACCATCCCCTCAAAAAGGGATTTACCACTGGAGACGTCCTCCATAATACTTTTAATGGCCATCTTTAATGAGACGTTTTTTTCTTGTTTTGAAAGAATATCCAGGCACTCCATAATAGGAACACCGGCATTGATTAGAATTGATAACTGTCTTGTAAATCTGTTTAGCTCATCTTTTCCAAAAGGTTTAACAAAACCCTTCTCTACCATCCAGACACCAAGATCGATATCTAATGGACTTGGCGCAGTCATCTTTCGCGCACGAATTCCTTGACGCCTTAAAAGACGTTTTGCGTGCCTTTCATCTTTAGCGTCAATTTCGCCTTCGACTTTTCGACCATCTGCACTTACGCCAATATACTTGTACTTACCTACAGACATTTATTATTTTTTCTCCATTCCTATCATTTTAGCCATTTCTTCTGGGTTATTTGAATAAGACATAGCTGTTTCAGCATCTATTATACCAGCATCTAGTGATTTTTTAATACTTTGATTCATGGTAACCATTTTCGTCACTTCTTGGTTAATCTGCATCTGCGAATACACCTGGTGAAGCTTGTCTTCACGAATTAAGTTTTTTATTGCCGGAGTAAGGCGCAAAATCTCCATCGCAAGGACCCGACCTCCCCCTTTTTTAGGAAGAAGCTGTTGAGCGACAACACCTTGTAGAACAAACGAGAGTAAAGTTCTAATTTGATCCTGTTGATCTGCCGGAAAAACGTTAATAATTCTTGAAATTGTCTGAATTGTTGAGTTCGTATGAAGCGTACCAAAGACTAAGTGACCAGTTTCTGCGATCTCTAGAGATGCTTCAATAGTTTGAAGGTCTCGAAGCTCTCCAACGAGAACGATATCTGGATCCTGTCTTAGTAATGATCTAATTCCATTAGCGAAAGTCAAAGTATCCACTCCAATTTCTCTTTGGTTAACCAGACAGTTTTTATGCTGATGAACAAATTCGACTGGATCTTCAAGTGTAATAATATGCCCATTTTCAGTAGAGTTTAACCTATCAATAATTGAAGCAAGAGTTGTAGATTTACCAGACCCCGTAGGACCTGTAACAAGCATCAAACCGTTAGAAACATCAGTCATTTCAAGTAAAACATGGGGTAAGCCCAGGGAATCAAAATCTGGGACTTGACTTGGAATTTGTCTGAAGACGGCTGCGACTGCACCCTTTGAGTAAAAGCAGTTCGCTCTAAAACGAGCAAGGCCCTTAACTCCAAAAGAGAAATCGAGTTCGAGGTTTTTTTCTAACTCAGATCTTTGAGCCTCAGTTAAAATTTGATAAACAAGTCTTTTTGTATCGTCCGCTGTACAAGCCCCAACTTTTACTCTTATCACTTCCCCAGAAATTCTCATCCCTGGGGCACTCCCTACTGAGATATGTAAATCCGATGCACCTTGATCGACCATAACCTTAAAGAGTTGTTGAATCTGTAAATTCCCAACACCGGCTCCACCAATACTAGTTTTTGTACTTTCCTGAGACATAAAAGTTCCTTTTATAAATTATCAGAAGCTGAATTTGATAAAGCTTCTTCAATTGTCGTTAGTCCTTGCGCTACTTTTGTAAGTGCAGTCATTCTCAATGTTTTCATTCCATCTTTTATTGCTTGTGCTTTTAATTCATCAGAAGATGGATGTTTTAAAATCAAATCTTTAATTCGAGGAGAAGCAGGCATAACTTCATAGATTGCCACTCGTCCCTTATATCCAGTTCCAGAGCAAATATCGCACCCTTTTCCTCTATAAACTTTAATTTTTTCTGCCGAAGATGGAGCGAAACCACATTGAACGAGACGCTCTTTAGTTGTTGGAACGGCCTCTCTACAACTTGTGCATATTTTTCTTAAAAGCCTCTGAGCGACAACACAGTTAAGAGCTGCGACCACCAAGAAGGGTTCGATTCCCATATTCAGTAATCTTGTAACAGTAGAGGCGGCATCATTTGTATGAAGCGTAGATAAAACCATATGCCCAGTCAGTGCAGCTTCAACTGCAATCTCACCAACTTCAAAGTCTCTAATCTCTCCAACCATGATAATGTCAGGATCTTGTCTTAAAAAAGATTTTAAAGCAGACGCAAATGTTAGGCCGACTTCTTTTTTTACGTTAACTTGATTTATTCCTTCAAGGTTAAACTCACAGGGATCCTCTGCCGTAGAAATATTAGTTCCTTCGACATTGAGTTCAGCTAATGCTGAATAAAGTGTTGTTGTCTTTCCTGAACCAGTTGGACCTGTAACGAGAACCATTCCGTAAGGACTATGAATACCTTTTTGAAAAATTTCAATTTGCTTTGGCTCAAAGCCAAGTTTTGTCATATCAAGTTGAAGGTTTGATTGGTCAAGTAAACGCAGAACGACCTTTTCCCCAAAGAGAGTCGGTAGAGAAGAGACCCTATAGTCGATAGGCTGTCCCCCTATCTGAAGCTTAATCCGCCCATCTTGGGGTTTTCGTTTCTCTGAAATATCCAGTGAAGCTAAAATCTTTAATCTCGAAACAACTGCTGGCATCATCGATTTTGGCGGGTTAGCCACTGTCACAAGTGTACCATCAAGACGAAATCTTATTCTAAATGTCTTTTCATAAGGCTCAACATGGATATCGGAAACCTTTTTGACAAAAGCTTCGGCTAAAATTTTATTACAAAAAGTAACGACGTCCTGGCCAATATCTTCAGCCTTAATCTCGACATCATTATCGGTGTGCGCATTTATTTCAACGACACTTCCAATTAAGTCTTCTACTGAATCTTCAACTGACTCAAATAATTTTTTCCATGAACTAATATTAGTAAGAATGAACTCTACAGGTTTTTTTAGTTCTTGACCCAAAGCTTGCTTCGTATTGATGACTGTCGGGTCAAAAGTTGCGATAGTGGCTTTTGTTGCTGTAATTTGTATCGGAATAGCTCTATATTTTAGGACGATTCTTTTCTTTAGAACCTTAATTGTATCTTTAGAAACTTTTGCATTTTTAAGGTCAATAAAAGTTAGGCCAAATTTTTCAGAAATAACTTTTGCAAATTTATTTTCATCAAAGTGTGGAATCTCTAAGAGTTCAAACTCAGTGACTTTGTCTTGATCCTTATTTAATGTAAGACGACGCAACTCCTTAAGGGTGGCCATCCCCGTATTTGTTACGACTTCAATGAACTCCTTGCGGATCATATATACTCCAGTTTAATAACTTATCGGAATTACATATTTATATTTTACGGGGTTTTGAGATTCCAGAAGCTTAGAGCATATTTTGCCTGTCTCATCAAGAGATCGTGACCATCAATATACTTAAGTGTTTTGCTCTTTAATGCTTCTTCAGCGTAGGGTTGGTCGTAGTTGAGATCCCAGAAGGTTCCGCTACAGCTCAATGGGAAGGGTGGTTGGTAGCTTCTAGCAGTTGCATTTATAATCAAAGTATTTTTGTCTTTTATTAGATTAACTGTATCAATATTTCCATTTTTACGACTCAAAGTTTCAAATGCTATATTTCTATCACGAAGTACAAGACCAATAATATCAGCCATCGCCCCAGACCCTAGTATATATAAACGAGAAAACCTTTCAGCCTTTAAAGCTTCGAGGTATTCTTTGATTCCATAAAAGTCAGTGTTAGTTCCAATTACTTTATCATCTTCTAACTTCACACAGTTGACTGCCTTCAAAGTATCATCGCCTTCAAACTTATCACACCTCTCAAAGACGGCTTTTTTATAAGGACTCGTAACACTTATAAAAGGTGTCATCTTTAAAAATGATTTCATATCAATTTGGCCTTCCTCTTCCAAGTCGTAGTGATGGTAATCCAAATAGTGGTTATGAGTAAGCTTCTTATAAACTTCTGAGGACTTTGAATGCGAGATGTTTTTTCCTATTAGCCCAAAGCGTCCGTAAAAAGAGAGGGTCCCACAGTACAGCTTATCCTTTGTAATTTGAGCTCGAAGTTGATCAATTGAAGAGAACTTTCTTTCATCTCTGATTTTTTTGTAAAACTCTACATCTAATTCTTCACCGTATATCTCTTCATTAAAGTCAAAAATATTTACTTCCACCACTCTTATATTGTCTTTTGTCACAGTCGGCCGAACGCCTATATTAACTATTGCTCTATAGCTTTTCTCTTTAAGACTTGCTTTGACAAAGTAAACGCCATCTTGTGGAAGGATTTGTGTTTCACAAAAACTAAGATTCGCAGTGGGAAAACCAATGGTGCGTCCTATTTTGTTTCCACTTTTCACAGTTGCCGTCAGTTTGAAAGGGTGACCAAGAATAAAGTTTGCTTTTTCTATCTCACCATTTTTTAGGCAATCCCTAACTGAGGTAGAAGAGAAAGAAAATTTCTCCTGCTCGAATGCCTCTCCCTCAACAACTTCTATTGCGCTTAACTTTTCCCTAGCCTCTTTGATTGTAAAGCACTTTCCCTTACCTAAGCTAAAGTCATGTCCAGCATAAAAGAGTTTGATTTTTTTAAGTTGTTTCGATAGTTCGCTAAAAAATATTTCACCAGACATTTCTCTTATATTTTGATTAAACTCTACCTCGACCAAGTCTATATTAAATTTTTCTTTCAAATACTGTCGCTTTTTATGGGATGAATCGATTAGGAAATTTTCAATATTCCTTATAACGATCAGAGGGTGGGGTGAAAAAGAGATAACAACTGGTCGAATACCTCTTTTGTGGCATTTTTCAACAAAGTCTGAGAGTACATGTTGATGGCCTTTGTGAACACCATCAAAACTGCCTATTGTAATGCCTATGGAAGAGCTTTGAACCTCTTCTAAGGTAGTGCTACTGAGTTGCATTTTGTTGGTTAAGGGCTTTATGTATTTCATCAATCGCCGATTTTTTAATTTTAATTTTAGAAATATCTTTATTGCCTTGGTACATTTTTTCACATTTTTCCACAAGGGCCAAAAGGTGTTTTTTTGTCCCCTTGGAGAGGCTAGAGCTGTTTACCATCTCTTTCATTGTTTCTCCATCACCCAACTCACGAAGAAGGTTGTGAAGCCTTCCATAGGTTAAACCTTCCTTTTTAATAAGTGTCAAAAGGTCTATGTCTCTGAGTCTGAATTTTTCAATATACTTTAAGAGCTTTAATACGAGAAAAATAAGTAAGATAATACCTAAACCAATATTTATATAAAGTTTGTTATAAACATATGTATTTTTCAGGTTATAGAGGGGAGATAGGTCAGCACTTTCTTCTCTTGGCACAACGACTCTTGGAACTTCTGAGTCTACCTCAGGGTTGATATTTGTCCTTCTTCTGGCCTGTGTTCCGGAAACCTGAATAGAGCCAAGTGAGAGATTCACCGTTTCATACTTCAACGCCTCAGGATCAAAATAACTAAAGGCTATCGTTGAAGCTTCTTTAGAGAATTGATCACGACCTAAATAGGTTATATTGAAGACTTTCGTTGCATCAAAATTTGGATTGATCTGAAACTCGTTACTTGCATCAAACTCTTCAAGTTTATCACTATTGAGAATTTTAGGTGACTGATAGAGCTCCAGTGCCCCAGGTCCACTTACAGTAAACTTCATTTCAATAGGCTCGTTGACGAGAAACTTATTTTTATTCAGTGTTAGGGTGAAGTCGTGCTTTCCAACCAGCCCAGTAAAACTTGGTGGAATATTTTCAGAGGGAAGTTCTTTTACATTGATTTCAACAACATCACTTGTCACGGTTTTCCGTGCTGATTGCCTAAACCCAAAGCCACCAAAGCCACCACTTCTTCCACGTAAATAATTTACTCCTAAAGAAATTGGATCAATTTTATACTTACCAGGCTTTTCAGCATAAAGCTGAGCAGTATAAATTATACTTCTAGTATAGATATCTCCATTAAAGCTTACCCTCTCAGGCCTAGTTTTTTCTTGGTGAAACCGCTTTAGAAATTTATCGAGTTTAGGAAATTTTTTAACATCTGTCGTTGAGACTTGAGGCTTGTAATATAGGTAGTACCGAACTAAAATCGACTCACCAACAAAAGCTTCCTCTTTATCAACTATTGCCAAAGCCATAATATCTTTCGCTTTTCTTGCTCTGGAAAGTACCCGTATTCTGACGGTATTATGTTTTATATTTTTACCATTGAGATCAACATTAATATTTCTCAAATATACGCTTCCGGCTTTCTGTGCAACCATTTCATAGACTATAGTAATACTTCTCTCGACTGTAAGCTTTCCATTCATGTAGGTCGTCTTTGTTGAGATCCCTGTTTCTTCACGACCAAGCACCTCAACCCCAGATGGGTCGAACCTAATAACAGGGTCAGTTCCCTCTTCAGTAAGAACTTTGAAAGTAACATTAAAACTTTCACCCAAAACAGGCTCAGAAGGTGTTGTGGTAATCTCAACTTCATTTGCAGCAGCTATATTTATCAGTAGGAGAAAGAGTATCATCATCTTTGTCATTACCAGTCCTTTTCTTCTCTTGGTTTTCTTTTTGTTGTTCCAGTATCAATCAACTTTTTTTGCAATTGATTGTCATCAGACATTAGCTGTTTAAGGATGGCCGGAATTTTCTTTTTATCAGAATTCTTCCCATCTCCATCGCTAGGCTTTCCCTTCTTTTTATCTTTTTGTTCTTGCTCTGACTTCTTTTTGGGATCTTTATTTTGATCTCCATCCTTTTTATTTTTATCTTTTTCGTTACCCTCTTCATCATTTTTATTTTCAGACTTATCATCTTTATTCTTTTTGTCTTTTCCCTTGCCACCCTTGTCGTCTTCCTTCTTTCCCTGACCTTGATCGCCCTGATCTTTTTGATCCTCACTCTCATTTTTGTCGTCTTCACTCTCTTTTTTCTCGTCATTTTTTTTAGACTCACTCTGGGCCATTTGTTCGAGAGCTTTAATCATATTCTTTTTTATTGTTGGAAGGAGTTCAGAGTCTGGATCATTCTCCTCGAGGTAGTCATGAAGACGTTTATAAGTATTAAACCCACCTTTAATATCTTTTGACTTGAACTCAGCAGCGCCCTTATTAAAATTATCAATCAAGTTGCTATCACTTATTTTTTTGGGCGTAATTTCCTGATAAAGCGCATTTGCCTCTTGGACAAAGCCCTCTTGTAGCAGCCTACTTGCTAAAGCTCTTTTTTCTTCATTAGTAATTCGACCTTCGGTAAATCTTTTTTCCAATTCTTTAATCGTTTCACTTTTCTCTTTTGGAGCTTCTTCTTTCTCCTGCGAATGAGTTCGAAAAGATATTAGAGAAAAAAGCAGCAGCGGTAGAATAAAAGATTTTTTCATCTTCAGTAAGATGCTTATCAGAAGAAAAAGCATTGCTGGTACAAGTAAATAGTTTGTTAGCACAGGTCTTATTCTAAAGTTGTTCTTTGACTGTTTAAGCCGATGTAATTTAGTGAAAAATGACATAATCTCTTCAGTTGGAAGGCTATAAGAAGTTGCTATCCAATATCTAAAGTCTTTTATCTTAGATCCAAGTCCTTTAATAAACTCCTCATCTAGTTTCGTGATAACAGCCTCTCCTCCAAATTTCTTATTCCCAACAAAAACACCTTTTTCCGTTCGCATTGGGATTGTTGCACCTTTAGCAGTTCCCACTCCAACAATCCCTACCGTAATTGAGTCGGGTATTTCTGTATCTATGCCGCCGTCTGTCTCCTCTGCATCGGTAAAAATAAGAATATTGCCTGAAACCTCTTTTGAATTATTTTGAAAAAATTGGATAGATTCTTTAATCGCAAAGGTTAATGAAGTCCCACCGCGATTAAGCTTCATGTCTTCCAAAGCCCCCAGTCGTGCTTCTAATAGATCTATGTCATTTGTGAATGGCATTATCTGCTTAGCTGTATCGGAAAAAACGACAATAGAGAGTTGCTGTCCAACAGCTTTTTTAATAAAGTGTTTGGCCAATAGCACCGCTTTTCTAAAACGGTTAGGCCTTACATCCTCTGCAAGCATACTAGCTGAGCTATCAATCAATAAAATCGTTTTTTGATCGCTAATTTTTCCTTGAATATTTTTCTCAGGTCCGCGAAGATCTAAAAGGGCTATTGTTAGAAGAAGAAAACCGACAATAAAAAACAGACTTGATAAAACGGAAGATCTTGATCGTTTGTAAAACCAGTGATCTTCCACCCATTTAAAAAATGTTTTTTCTTGCTTTAGAATAATCAATGATAATAATACTGATATTATAATCGCGACAAAGAGATAGTTCGAATAAATAAAATTCATACAATCTCCTTGGTCAAAAATTTTCTCGACAATTCACAAGCCAAAAATAGAAATATTCCCCAAAGGAGATAAGGAAAGAATAACTCGTCATAAACAACTTGCCCTTGAGTTTCTATTTTAGTTTTTTCTAGTTTTTGAATATCACTTAATATCTCTTTTAAAGAGTCTTCGCTGTTTGCCATATAGCTTTTGCCATTGGTAATTTTAGATATTTCCTGAAGAGTTCCTAAGTCAATAGAGCCACCTGGAATATTTTGATACTGAGTTCCAAAAAGTCCATTACCTACCGGTAACTTTGCGTCTCGATTTGAACCTAGACCGATAGTATAAACCTTTATATTAAATTCAGCCGCTAACTTAGCAGCCTTTATTGGTGTCATGTTCCCAACGTTATTTACTCCGTCTGTTAAAAGAACCACAACCTTATTTTTTGTTTTACTGGCCTGTCCTCTACCAACAGCAAGAGCTAGTGCATCACCAATATTGGTACCACTGCCTAGAAAACCCACTTTTATATCTGCTAATACTTGATCGACTAGTCCTGGATCAGTCGTCAATGGCAAAAGAGTAAAGACTTTTTCCGAAAAAATAATAATGCCAATTCGATCTGTAGGTCGAAGCTTAGCAAAGTCTCGTAGTTTTTCCTTCGCGACTTCGAGACGGTTTGGCTGTAGATCCTCAGCCAACATTGAGCGCGAGACATCAACCACAACATAAATGTCATTAACCTCTATATTATTTGGTGAAAACTTTAAAGGTTTTCTTGGTCCCGTCATTGCAAAAGTTATTAAAAGGAGTCCCATAAGTCCCATGATGTAAGACAGGGTTCTCATCGTATTTGCCGTCTTTTTAATATATTTTATCGGCATACTCAGTTCAGCTTTTTGAAAAGCTTTCCAGTACTCAAGAGACCAAGCAACTGTAACGAAAAGACCTAAAATAGCTGGATAAAATGAATTAAACTCCATTATTACGCTCCATACTATCCAAAAGTTTCTTATATGCTTTTCTTATAGTTTCTAACTCTTCAGCAGTCCACAAAGGTTTATATTGAATTAAGTTTAATTCCTTCTCAAATGCCAGAAGCTTTGAAGCTTCAAATTTTATATCTTTTGCAATCAGTTTTCTATCTTGATAGAATTTCTCGAACTCATTTTTATTTCCAAGTCCTCTGATCTTCTCTTCTAGTTCATCGATTCTTTGTCGCTCTTTCTTTTTTTCTCTACGAATATAAAGAATTTTTTTGGAGACAAAAGAAATAATGACCAATGCTAAAAAAGCGAAAATAATTTTCAATGCCTTTTTACTTTCTTCACTGAGTTCGACTTTTGGTCCTTGATAAACAATAAAGTCTTTCAATTTCTCTGTTTGAGAAGGTTCATAGTTTAGATTCTTAATCAAAAAGGTATCTTTCATCTCAGGCGGCTTAACAATCTCTTGAGGGATAGTTGCTGGTTTCTTTTTTGGTTCAGCCAAAATACCTCTTATAAATAAACCCGCACCTTCTGTGTTAACTTCTAGTATATACAAGATGTCTCCAACTCGTTTATTTTGGTAGCTTTTTAGTTCTTCATAGCTAAGCTCACCTTCAACCTTGAAGGTGACGATATCACCTGTCGATTTCTTTTCAGCATCTAACGATAAAAGCTCTACCTGAGCTGCAAAGGAATATGAGTAAATAAGGAATATGAATAGACTAAGATTTTTCATAACATTTCTTTTACGAAGTCCTCCAGATATCTACTAGCGACATTTATTTTCTTCCATCGACCATGTAACTGTTCGTTGTGTCTCATACTGGGGCTAATCAATTTTTTCTTCCCCTTTATTGATGTAAATATTGAAAAAGGTTGTCTTTCGACCTCATCAAGAGGCGAAACAACTTTAAAGCAGTGCATATTTTTTCTATAGATTAGTTTATTCAGAACATCCATCTGATCTATTTCAGAAAAATCCGAAAGAAATACCACTTCCTTTCCTTTCGCAACAAAAGATTTCAAAAGACCAAGCTTCTTTGTTTCTGTCATCAAATTTTCGAATTGATTGCGAAAGTTAACTTTTCCATTTCCTAAAAGAATATTGTGTTTCTCTAACGTTGACACAAAAAGGGCTATTCCTTTATGGCCAGACTGTGCAGGTAGAATGATGGCTTTATCTAAAAGTATAATAATCTTTACCTTATCTTTACTTTGTTCGGCGAGAAGAAAGAGAAGACAAGCAATTTCAATTGCTGACTGTAATTTTGAAATACCTTTGTAGCCAGTTAACATGTTCGACGCTAGGTCTATTGCGACAATAATCTCTACATTTCTTTCTTCTTCAAAGGTTTTTACAAAAGTGTTGTCAGACTTCGCTGACAGTTTCCAATCAATAAAACGAACATCATCTCCAGGGGCATAAACTTGATGCTCCTTAAATTGTAATCCGGCACCTTTAAAGTGTGACTTTAACATTCCAACAGAAAAAGAGTTTGAATTTCTAAAAAGATGTGTGCGTATTGACGCTACAACTTTTTCAATTTCTTTAAGATTCATTAAACCTTTTCACTCGCAATTTTGTAAACCAGCTCTCCAACATCAACCTTATCAATGACAGCTTCATAAGACAGAAGCACTCGGTGCCCTAGAACTCCCTTAACGATTGAGAGGATATGCTCTGGTGTCACGAAGTCTGCACCTGCAAGAAAGGCTTTAAACTTAGCTATTTTATAAAGCCAGATGGAAGCTCTCGGAGAGGCTCCGGCCATGATGACTCCCTCATAGGCTGAGTTAAAGTGTGTAGAGCCAGGTCTTGTCGCGTGGACGATTTTAATAATTAAATCTTTAATTTTGTCATCCACATAGATACTTTCTACTTTTTCTTTTAGAAGTAGTAGATCATCAGCTCCCAGCTTCGCTACTAATTTATCCATACTACTCATTTTTAAATCAAGAATAGATTTCTCCGCTTCAAATTCTGGATAGTCCACAGTGATCTTCATCATAAATCTATCAAGTTGAGCTTCTGGTAGGTTATAGGTTCCCTCTTGTTCTATTGGGTTTTGTGTTGCCAAAACAACAAATGGAGATTGTAGCTTAAAAGTCGTATCACCAATTGTTACTTGTTTTTCGGCCATCGCTTCTAACAACGCAGCCTGAACCTTAGCGGGAGACCTGTTAATCTCATCGGCAAGCACAAGTTGAGTGAAGATAGGTCCAAATTTTGTGGAAAATTCTTCTTTTTGCTGATTATAAATCATTGTTCCAATAAGGTCTGATGGCAAAAGATCTGGGGTAAACTGAACTCTCTTAAAGTCTAGATCACACAATTTACTCATGATAGAAACACTTAAAGTCTTTCCAAGGCCTGGCATACCTTCTATCAGTAGATGCCCTTCACAAACTAAAGCTGCTATAATTGCCTCAAGCATATTGTCTTGCCCGAACACAACCTTTTTAGCATCTTCTACAATATCAACAACTTTCTTTCTTAAATCAGACATAGTTACTCCACCCTGTATGCAAAATATTTTAAATATGAATTTTTACTATTGAGACTTGTTGTGGGATGGTCAAAACCTTGAACTCCACAATCAAGCAATTGAATTTTTCTCTGCTTGGCAAAAGCTGCTTCTTCAATATTTTTCTGGAATGAATTCCAATCAACATACAAAGTGCAGGAGCAAGCGATTAATATACTATCTCTGTCTAAAAGATCCATCAATAGCTTATGAAGTTTGAGGTAACCATCATAAGCTTTTCTCTCTTCTTTTTTACTTTTACAAAAAGCGGGAGGATCTGAACAGATAATATCAAATTTACTATTATTATTTTTTTGAGTTTTTAGATAATCAAATACATTTTCTCTTATAAAGGTTCCTCGAGATGAAAAGTCATTTAGCTCTAAACTCTTTAATGTACTATGAGACATATCACCTTGATCAACAAAGGTGATATGTTCGACACCACCAGCCAAAACATTCATCCCCCAGCTACCAACGTAAGAGAAGAGGTCTAAGCCCTTTTTGTATTTTCGATTAAGTTTCGCTACAAGGTTTCTAGCTCTTGCTCTATTTTCTCTATGGTCATAGTAATATCCAACTTTCTGAACTTTCTCTTTTTCTACATAAAAGCTCAGACCATTTTCTTCAATTAAAAGATCTTCAGAGATTTTAGTTTTCTCATAAATTGGAAGAGCTTCTCTTTCACGATATTTTTCATTATCTAAAAGGTAGACTTTTCTCGTATTAAACTTAGTTGTGAAGTATTCTTCAATCTTTTTTCTATACTTATCTATCCCAGCTGTATTGATCTGTATAATCACAGCATTTAAATAGGCATCAACTACTAGTCCTGGAAGTGAATCAGAATTGCCATAAACAAGTCGACATCCCTTCTCATAGCTTTTAAAAATATCGCGTCTTTTCACCGAGGCTTCGATAAGCTCGAAGAGGAATTGCTCTTCAGTTTTAGGAATGGGATCTGTTTCAATAGTTATATGAGCTATAGGCGAATCAACAGCGAGGGGGTTAACAAAGCTGAGATAGTGAATATTCTTTCGAGAGTTTTTGAGAAAAAGCCATTCTCCAGGAGTACAAGATTTAACAGATCCATCTAAATCTCGAGGATAAAGCTCCTTAGCTCCTTTAAGTAATTTTTGTGCTCCATCTTTGGATAGCTCTATAACTTTCAACAACATTCCTTTGCTTATTTAGAGACACCATTATACATCAAAGGGTTGTTACATCACAACTTTTTAGAACTGCTTTGGTCCTCAAACCGAGTAAAAATGTCAGACAAAAAAGACTCTAATTGGTTGGACTTTTCATTGAAGAGTTTATCTAGACCATGCTTGAGCATGCTGCCCTCAGCATCGCGCTCACCCAAAACCTCGAATAAATGATAAAAATAATTAAAATTTCCTTGTTCCAGATGAGTGCTGCGCAACATCTTTAAAATTGGGGTAACACTAAAGTCCTTATCGCCAGTGAACTCTCTAAAAAACCCACTATTATTGTCACCCATTTTTGTATAGAAATTTATCTTGGCGACAAGTTGCTCTATTTGAAGGCGGTCAACAGAAACCTTTCTTGGGAAATACTTTAATACCTTTAATGCTGATACCCTTTTTTCACTTTCCATGGATGCAAATTGGGACACGAGCCCTCGTAAACTATCCTTTTTATCAATATTCATCACAATAAAATAATGATCCATCAAAGCCATCACAGCTCCAGTTAAATTCCCCAATTCTTCATTCTTAAAAGTTAAAGACATATCGGCCAGTAGCTTAAAGATGTGGGAAAGACCATCCAGAGAGAAATCTTTTTCAGTCACAAGGTCTTCCAAGATTGCCTCAAAGTTTTCATGTTCCAAGACTTTTCTCATCAGTAAAAGAAGATCGTCTTGAGAAATAAATTTTAGAAAGTTTTCAGAAACCATACTTATAGATTCTGAGTTCTCAATTTCATCTCTTGAGAAGTTCTCTCTTAAGAAAAAACTTAAATGAGTAAGAATAGAATTTTTTGTTAACAACCGAATGAACTTACCATTATGGTCTTCAACCCTATTGGTGTCGGGTCTTCTTAGTGCTGAAAATGATTGAGCGTTCACTGGTGAACTCGTTACGGTAGTGGCCAATATAGATTGAATAAGATCTCCGTACCTCATCTTTCCATCGTTGAGTTGCCAAAGTGAATCATAGGCTTGATCAATATTCTTAAAAGCCCATTGAGTTTCCTTAGGAAATATACCTAGTTTTCTAAAAAGACCGCTCGACTTATCTATAACCCTTAGAGTCTTCTTCATTTTTATAATTTGCCTTGTATAGTTTTTTGCTTTTGCAATTTTATTTATGAAAAAGGCTCCGTAGAAATTATTCAAAAATCCAATCTCTCTAATGACTAGTTCAAGTCTTTGAATAAGAGTAAGTGATACAACTTGACTTCCTTTTTCATCTCGGTAAAGAACTTCCTCCGCTGTTTCGCCAGATGAAGCATCATAGAGGAATAGTAAAAATTCTTGTAAGTTAAATTTCTTTATTCTTTGTTGATCCCGAAACATGGGAATTGGAACTCCACTTTTGGGATGAAGAAGATCAATCACACTGCTCAAAAGGTTTTGTCCATCATTCTCTTTTAACAAAAGCTTTTTTGTATCCTTTGCAAAACTGAGGATTTCTTTTGTCGATGAAGTGTTCTTTTCTCCAACCCTAGTATTTAATTTTTTAGTGTAAGTATAACTAGATGGTTTTTGTTCTTTGGTGTTTAAGCTCAAAAGAAGGTTTTTAATTGAAGAATCTACTTGTGAGAAGTCTGCTTCAACGAGTAGCTTTAAAGCTTGGTCAGTCTCTTTTCTTGAGCCAACAATCGTATTATTTGCCACTGTTACAAATGAGTCTAGAACACCTATCAAATTGAAGTCAAAAAGATGCTTTCTCACCCGATCGATAGTCTCTAAAACATAGTTAGGGTTATTCTTTTGTAAATGTCTGTTTGTTAGGTGAATGAGCTCATGATAGTAGCGCATCATTTGCGGAGAAATAACTCCGTAGTCGACAGCAAACTTCTGTCCGGTAAACTTAAGAAAGATCCGATCAATATCAAAGGTCCATTCAAAGACTAAATGTGCCATCTCTTTTTTTTGTTCCGGAAGCCTTTGGCAAGTTTCAGGGTATTTTTCCAACAAGGTCCAAAAGTTATATTCCCCCTTAACCTTCTCAAAGAGATCATTCAAGCAACTCTTTATTGCGCTCCCCTTGTCTTGCTGCACTCTTGCCACAGAAACATCACTGTCTGTCTCGGGGCGCTTCTCATCTTTTGTTTGTCCAAGGATTCGCAACAATTGTCCAAAGTTTTCATCGCTCACAAAATGAGAGAGATCATTCCTAAAACCCTCTTTTTGAGAGGCTTCTGAGAACTTTTTCAAAAGCCTTATGACACCAGCTTTTTCAGTGTTTTTATAAATGTCCTTTATAAGGTTAGGATATAAATTCAAAAGCTTTGCACCGGCCATAAGAGAGGATGTTATTTTCCCTTTAGAAAAAATACTATCTCGAACAAAATGTAAAATTGTGTTTTTTTCTTTTGTCGAAAACTCACTCCAATACAACTTAAATTGAGCTGCAAAAGAGAGGTCTAAAGACAGTTCTCCAAGTATATTTGAAAAAAGCTTCAAATCATTTATAGATATTGCTTGGAGCGCTGGGAGTAAATTCATCAGCGTTTCTTCTGTGTCATGCTCAACAAGCTTTTTATAGGTGCTAAAAAAGTCAGAACTAATATAGTTAAAAAGAGAGAAGTCGTCATCAGATCCAAGGGCAACCCTCTTGAGGGTATTAAAACCGACAGGATCAATGGAGAATTCAATCAGATCATCCATAAATACTTTGACGAGATCATCAAGTTCTTTATAGTAACAAATATTGTTAAAAAGAGTAAATTTAAGCCGCAAATCATAGAGACTAAAAAGAAAATCTTCGTGACTAAGAGCTCGAAGATCTTTCATTCTACTTGTTAGCTCTTTAACTTGATTCAGCTCATAGATACCAGTCGTGTCGCTACAGGCGTACTCATTATTAACAATAATCTGCTGCAACCTAGCAGCGGTCTGCTGGACGTTCTCTCTACTTCTTGGGTAGTAAAGTAGGTTTTGAAAATTATGGCCCTCCATAGTCTGTAAACCCAAGATGAGTTCTTCGTCTGGACTAACAAGTGAACTGAACATCTTGAAAAAAGATTTTGGATCTTTGACATATTCAGACAGTATCACCTGAAGAAGAGGGGGCAATTTGCTGTAAAGGGGTTTATCGTTTTTTATTTCACGAAAAGTTATCTGGATCTTATCTTGAAGGTTTTGAGAAATGCCACCTAAAGATTCACCTACTACCAGCAATGACTGTTGTTTTATTTCAGGAAAGTTTTGATTGTTTTGAGATATAATATCTAAAAAATTAATCGGCAAGGATTCCTCAGAGAGGTTCTTGGCTAAAGTATGCCACTCTTTAATGACATCCTCTAAGATATACTCTTTGGCGAAATCTAGAAATTTATTTCTTGTCGCTGTAGACCTGAAAAATGTTTGATTGAAAGTAGCTAGAGAGTTATTCAAATCAGTTTCATCAATAGAGATCAACCAGCGACTAACTTGGGGGTACTTTTCTTTCCAAGAGAGACATTCAAATATCTTTATCAAGCCGTTTTTCGTTAAAACATCTGTGTGAAAATTAGCGTCTTCGCACTTTGTCGAAAGTGATTTTCGTTCGCTGGCGGATAAAAGTTTACTGCTCATTTTAGTTTGTTGCTGCCCACAAGATAGGACTAGTACAAACCAGAACATGACGATAATTTTCATAAATCAACAATACAACGCAAAGCGCTAAATTGCTGAATTTAGGCGTTTAAATTGTATTTTTTACACGAGACAGACATTAAATTCAACTACTTAGATCGACTCAACCTTTCGAGATTAGATTTGTCATTAATTTTATAGTCAGTAAAGTCGTAGATTTCACGCACCTTCCGTTTTGGGGTCTTGATATCTTTTGTAATGAGAGACTGGTTTGTCGCCATAATGACTTTCGTCGGAAATCTCAATTTCCTAAGTTTACCATATTCAAGGGTGGTAATTGTCCTAAATTTTTGAAGACCAACATAAGACTTATGCTCAACTGTAGTGAGAGCTAGACCATGCTCGTCTTTTTTAAAAGTGTAATTGATATATTCGGTTCCGGTTGGATTTTTTTGTATAATATAAAGCATATCGTTTTCATATTTAATTGAAACATCAGAATAGTCCTCAGCCCCACTCCCATCTTTGTATTTATGCCATCCATTATCTTTTTCTACAAAAACATATTTCTCGAGAAATTTATTTAAATTATCACCGGTAAGTATTTTAATTTTATTTAGTAAGATAGGACAGATTGAAGGCTCACTACAGTCGAGGAAGTCTTTATCTTTTGACCAGAAATACCTATATGAAAGACTCTTATTTGAGTTTAAAATTTCTTTAAAGCTGTCGGTCTTTATAGACACCGAAAAATTGCCAATATTGGCATTCATATTTGCGCTTTCAGGCCAGAAGTCTCTTCTTTCTGCTGCTGCAAAAACACTAATTGATAAGAGTAGTCCAATCGTTTTCAATAATAACATTTATATACTTTTCCTTTTTAAAGGTCACCGAGCCTTGAACGCCTTTCACACCTTTAATATTTTTAACGGGACAATACATTAGATTCACATCAGACTTTTTAGTTCCCATAAAATGAATCATTGCACTTGCTACTTTCTGGAATAACTCCATATCTAAAGGCTGATCAGTTTTGATGATAATATGGGGAGACTTGTCTCCATGGGCGTGAAACCACATATCCTCTTTACTCGCCCAACTTTTCCTCATCTGATCATTCCCCGCCGCCGAAATTCCGACAGCTAATTTAAAACGATCAAGATCAAACACTTTATATCCATTTTCAGCAGTTACTTCAACCGTATCAGCTTTAAATGACTGAGCCCAAATGGGCTTAATAATTTTAAGTTTATTCTCAAAGTCATGTAATTGAGTCATCTGTTTATCTAGACTTTTTTCAGTATCCGATAATCTTAAAGCAAGAATTTTTTGCGCTTTTTTCAGCTTCTTAACCTTCGTGTAAAGCTCATCTTGTCTTTTATAATGATCTGCATTTTTAAAATTTATCTTAAAGCCCTTAATTTTTTCTTTTCGTTTCAATTTTTCAAAACTTTCATTATTTTGAATAAATTCCGCTAACTCAGGCCAACGATTGACTTGATCAATATCATTGGTAATGTTTTTCTTCTTCCTTACAAGAAACTTCTTAGACTTTCCGGAGGATAATAATTGGATGGCTTTCTCTTTTTCGACTTTTAGGAGTTTATCGATACTCTTTGGTTCTCGAAGTGGTGCTGATTTATCGATGTCTTTTCGACCAATCTCATCAAAGATTTCAAAATCATTAGCTTCAAAATCAAGAGTCCCTTTTATCCAAGAGCAGAAAGTTTTGAATCTCTTTATCTTTTCATCGAAATAGATATTGGCAAAGTAGAGTTCTCGTCCTTTATAAAAGAGAAACATTCTATTTGTGTGTCCAAACCTCCCGTAGTCAATTTTTGTAATTCTATCTTTTGAGTCTAATTGAAGATTAAGAAGAACCGATGCTGACAAATATCGCCTGAAATATTCCAAAAATTGGTCTCTTTTTCTCAGTGCACTTTCAATTTGCTTCTCGCCCAACCAAAAGCCCTCAAATTGATGCCCTCTACCAAAGTAGAGATAGAAGCTTTTACCCGGAAGACGTATTTGAAGGCTTATAAACTGAGAGGAGCTGTATATCTTTTGAATTTGAGCATATTCACCAAACTTCTTGCGAAAGTTCTGGATTTCTTGTGCGATATCATTATAAGTTTGTATCATGAGTTCTCAATTTTTTTTGGACCCTGAGATTCTAAAACTTTTAGAGTGGCCTCTAATTAGTCATCAGCTCGAGGGTCACGCCCATTTTTATGATACGGTTAAAACAAAGATTTTTATACCTAAAACTGTCCACGATATTCAAAAGACTCTTGATAGGACCCAGCTTTTATTAGAAAAGTATCATAGTACTGCAATCAAGGATATATCTTCCGCTTTAGTTGTTCTAGATCCATCGGGATCTATTTTTGATTGTATGAGTAAATCCTCAAAGTCTGCTGTCTTCGACTTCACTCAGCTCAATGAGATAGCCCTTGGAATCGAATTGTATTTGGAAAACTATTTTGATCTTTTTGACTTAGGTTTTACTAAGGAAGAAAAACATGATTTCCACAATATAAAAAGAAAGTACCTAAATACCTTTCTAAAAGAGTTTCGCAGCTTTGTCAGCACTGATGGTGAAATTGACTATTTTAAGCATCCTCTTTTAAAAGTTCTCTACAAAGAAAAAATTGATCTCGAACAAAATATCCGAAAGAGTTTACAAGGGTTAATGTCTGATTCTCAGTGGAGCTCCAAATTACAATTTGATAGTTTTGATTTAATAAACGACAGATACGTCCTTCCAGTTAAAAGTGACTCCTATCAATCGACCCTAGGACAAATCGTTTCACGCTCGGACTCAGGTCAAACCTTATTTATTGAACCTTCAAAGATCAAAAATATGAATATTGCTCGCTTAGAGCTTGTTTTAAAACTTGATAAAGAATTAAACTCCCTTACGCTCAAGTTTTCGAATGCTCTAACACAAGTACATGACCACTTGGCTTTAATCTCTTTAACTATTCAATATGTAGATGAGTATTTAACGAGGATGAAGTTTGCTCATACTAATGATTATATAAAAGCTACTCTTTCAAAAAATCGAGAAGTTATTATCAAAGGCATGTATCATCCACTCATTAAAGATCCAGTAAAAAATGATATCGAGATTCTCCCCACTTCAAATGGAATGATAATTTCTGGGCCAAATACTGGGGGCAAGACAGCAACTTTAAAGTCTATTGCACTTATTCAGATATTTTTAAAATTCGGACTCTTTATTCCCGCCGACAATGCGACCATCCACCTCTACGAGGGCATTCATTATTTTGGTAACGACGGTCAAAACCTACCAGAGGGGCTAAGTTCTTTCGCCTCTGAGGTAAAAAACTATTCAGAACTTTTAGTTAAGCTGGCGCCGACAAATCTTATTATAATTGATGAAATTTTTAATTCCACCTCCTCGGAAGAAGCCTCAGCGCTTGCCCTTTCTTTATTTGAAGAGATCAGTGGAGTAAGTGAAACGCATTTTTTAGTATCAACACACCATCAAATGCTTAAAACTCTTATGCACGACAAAAACCACTTTGTTTCAGCTCATGTTGGCTTTGATACAGAAACGAATAAGCCAAGTTATAATCTACACACCGGGGCTCCAGGAAGCTCCCAGGCGCTTAAAGTATTTACAAAACTCAATGGTGATAGCCCACAGAGTTTAAGAATTGTAGAAAAGGCAAAGCGAATCCTAGACAATAAAATGCTCAATTATGAATCGCTTTTGGAAAAAATTGGTGCAAAAGAAAATGAACTCGATAAACTTTTAAGAGAAAATAAAGATTTGAATATTCAAATTAAGAACAAAAAGAAATCTATGGAGGGAGTTTATCAGCTAAAACTTGAAGAGAAAGTTTCTAATCTAGAAGAGAAAATTAAACGAGTTCTAGATAAAGCTCAAAGTCATTTTCACAAGGCAAAGTCAGGTAAAATTGAAAGTAAGAGGCAACTCGATAAAAAAGATGACGAAATCAAATCTCTTCTTTTTGAACTAAAGCCTATAAATAAAAAAGTTAAACCAATCAGTGATAAATATAGTCATATGAAAAAACCTCAAAACATAGAGGTAGGAAAAAGCTATTTTTCAGTCTTCTTAGGCCAAACCGTTTTAGTTAAATCTATCAATGAGAGAAAAAAAGAAGTTCAAGTATCAAAAGGACTCATGAGTATAAAGTGTCCTATGGATTCTTTAAGAATCGCTCATAAAGTGAAAGGTCAAAGTAATGTTCAAGTTAAGTACCCTCAAAATAGTAATGCAAAGCTCGAGTATGATTGTCGTGGCATGAGACTTGAGGAGTTTCAAAGCGTCGTGGAGTCAGCAGTCTCAGACCTTCTGACAGACTCAGTACCATTTGTCTGCTTTATTCATGGTCATGGTAACGGAACTCTCAAAGGCTGGCTTAGGGACTTTATCAAAAAGAACAAATCGATAAAAGCCGATTCGAATGACACAGGTAATGACGGTGAAACAAGAGTGGTTCTTACTTAATTAAGTTACCTATACGCCATGGTCTGAAAGTGAAAACATCTCCGGCATCAGCGCCAGGAAAAGGAATATTGGTTGAAAACCAAATTAAAACGGCTTTACCCTTAATATGTCCAAAGGGGACAAATCCCCAACTTCTAGAATCTGCAGAGAAATCTCTATTGTCACCCATCACAAAGTAATGACCTTTTGGAACCTCAAGCTTTGAAAAGTCGCTTGAGTAGTAGTTATCAGCATCAATTTGCGTTATGTGTTCAGCATCACCAGTTTTTGTTTTGAAGAATTCTAAATTATAAACTTTATATTTTTCATCCATATCTTCCATGAAGGCTGATGCCTCAATTGGTGTTGCCTCAATTGGTTGGTCATTTATATAAATAACTCGGTTAATCATCTGAACAGTATCACCGGGAAGACCCACGACTCTTTTAATATAATTAAGTGACGTATCATTTGGATACTTAAAAACCACGACATCACCTCTGTCTGGCTGATCTGGTCCTGTTATATAAATGGGATCTGAGAACCAATCGGAAAAAGGGACCTTAAATCCATAGGAGAATTTATTAACGAGAATAAAGTCCCCGATTAAAAGTGTTGGTATCATTGATCCTGAAGGAATTTTAAAGGGTTCAAAAAATGTAGATCTAAATGCAAGAACAGCAATGATGATAAAAGTTATCGACTTGGCTTCTTTTTTAAATTTTTGCATTTTTGATAACTTTTGCGTCCCATCCTGTTCTAGAGACTCACTTGAAACTTCACTCATTTTTTTACCACTTTTGTTTTGGATTCTAATCTTTGTAAGTCATCATAATAATATTGAATGATTTTTTTAGCAAGGTATGTCGATTTAATATACCACTTCTTTACGTTAACAATCATAACACAAACTGAAATTCCATTGTCATCAGGTTTATCATTGGGCTTTGCGTAAGACACGAACCAATCTCGCTTCCCAAAAGGAACTCCACCAGTAATACTTCCCGTCTTTCCTGCAACGTCTATGTTTCTAATTCTTCTCATCTTCCTCGCTCTAAAAGCTCCACGAGCTGTCCCAGCTTCAACAGTCAACCTCATCATTTTATCTAACTCATCAGCAGACTCATTTGTAAGGACTTGCTTTTTGACATGTTCAGGCTTCCATATTTCTCTTTCATTTTTAGAGTCATAAACCCTCGTCACTAACTTCGGATTAATAAGGTATCCCTTATTGGCTATAACAGAGGCAATAACAGCTCCATGGACTGGTGAAATCATCGTCGCTTTATTAAATCCCGAAGCTAACTCAGCAAGACCATAATTGGTTGTTGCCGTAAAGACTTGTGACTCGCCGACATCTAAGAGTTGAAAGAGGTCATTACTATTAAAGCCAAACTTATTAGCAGTGTTCTGAATACTTAATGCTGTTGTATTTTTTTGAGCCGCTTTACCAAAAATAACATTATTAGATCTTGCGAAAGCCTTCTTAAAAGGAATCGTTCTGGTCCATTTATTTTTTTTATTTTTTAATTGATATTTATAAAGTGTAGAAGAGCGTCCTGAGTAACTAAAAGGGGTTTCACTATCAACCTTTTTGTTTTCTAAAAGATCAGCAGCTGTAATGACCTTAAAAATACTTGCCGCCGGATTAGTGCTTGAAAAAGTTATAGCGGTACCAAACTCTTTAGTCTCTTTAGTATAATCTATAGCTGTTAGGACTTCGCCAGTGTTATTATCAATGATGACCACTGAAGCGTAGTCGGATCGATACCTTCTCAAATATCTCTTAACTTGCTTTTCTAAAT
Source organism: Halobacteriovoraceae bacterium (assembly GCA_963719505.1). GTDB lineage: Bacteria > Bdellovibrionota > Bacteriovoracia > Bacteriovoracales > Bacteriovoracaceae > CAKZJW01. Next base: position 467,854 of record CAVRCF010000001.1, on the reverse strand, counting down.
TTTTATTTATGCTGTAGGTAACATCAAAGTCTTTATCATTCGAAGAGATTGTATCTGGAAAAATTCCGTTAAAAAACTTTTCATTGAATTCTATTTTGAATTTATCAAAATCAAATTTAGTGAGTGAGAAATCTTTACCAAAATTTAGATTGGCAAAAGCTTGGCTTGTAAAAAGAAAAATGAGAAGTAACTTCATCCTTTATAGCCCAGTCCAATCACAAAAAACTCTTTACTTACGTCTCTGGTAGATTTTGGTTTTAAATAGTGAAAGCTTTCGAAGTTTTTTCTTTCTGTTTTTAAATATTGTTGAGCATCGTTAGAGTCAAAAACCTTTATAACAAAGTTTCCTCCGGGCTTTAAAAATTGTTTAAGGTGATAAAAACACATTTCAACGAGTTGCAAACTTCTGATTTGATCGACAGATTTTATGCCCGTTGTATTTGGCGCCATGTCTGAGATGACAACGTCAAATTGTTCCTGCGTGCCAAGCTCCGATAAGTCTTTTACATCATTAATATCTTTCTGATAGACACGAACATTGGGAAGTACTTCAAGCTTGGTGTTGATCTCTCTTATATCTATTCCAACTACGGATCCTTTTTCACCGACTTTTTTCGCTGTATACTGAGTCCAAGAACCTGGATGATAGCCAAAATCCATAACGTGGTCGTTTTTTTTAATCACTTTATGTTTTTTATCAATTTCTTCAAGCTTATAAACACTTCTTGCAAAGTAGTTCTCTTTCTTAGCTTTATTAAAATAGTGGTCTTGAACTTTAAATCCCATAATTTTCCAGTCTTCTAAACATTAATCATTTTAAACTCTTGTATATTAATACCATATTTTTTTATCTTTGAAATCAATGTAACCTTACTTATTTTCACCATTTGTGCCGTGTAGTTTATTCTGCCTTGATACTTTTCGAGTTTCCTTTTTAAGAAGACTGACTCAAAGCTCTCCAAAGCCTCGTAGTAGCTATCTGTCATGGGTTTTTGTTCAGGCCTAGACTTTGTCCAAATCGGAAGGTGGACGATTTCGACTCTATTTTCAGCAATAAAAGTGCAATAGTCTATTATTTGAAGAAGTTCTCTGAAGTTTCCCGGAAAATCGTAAGAATAAAGAAACTGTTTTATCTCAGAGGAGAGAATTAAGTTTTTTTTATCATGTTTAATCTTAGCCTTCTCAAACTCCTCCAAAATAATAAACTTTTTATCTCTCCACTGACTAAATCGTTGGGTTTGAAAACTATAAGCCCTTAGGCGATGATAGAGGTCTTCTCTGAAGTTCCCTCTTTCAACTTCTTTTTCCAGATTTTTATTTGTGGCAAAAATAAAAGTTCCGTTGAAATGCAATTTTTCGCTAGAGCCGACAGGATAGTATATTCTCTCCTCTAATAAGCTGAGTAGGGCTTTTTGTTGGTCGAGAAAGAGTTCACCGATTTCGTCGATAAAAAGTGTTCCTCTTTGAGCTTTGGAACAAAAACCTTCCTTATCCATATGTGCCCCTGTAAAGCTTCCCTTTTTGTGACCAAAAAGTTCGCTCTCAAAAAGACCTTTGTGAAGACTCGCAATATTGACTTGAATAAAGTTTTTCTCAGATCTATCTGAGTTGTTGTGAACCCATTTTGCAAGATGACTCTTTCCGCTGCCAGGCTCTCCTTCGATTAAAATAGAACTTTGAATTTTTGTAAGGTGATTTTTTGTTAGCACATTTCCCTCCTTTTGCTGAGGGAGTTTTAATCAATAAACCATTCGAGTTCAATTATTGAACTCGAAATACTGCGATCTATTTCACTTTTGAATTAGCTTTTTTATTTTTGGAAAGTCTTCTTTTTTACACCAAATAAGTGGCCCTTCAATTAGAGCTGAATCTAAGGAGCTGAGTTGTTTTTCACCTTGAAAGAGAGCTATTCCCTTTCGATGGCAAAGATGGCTTCCGGCCATAATATCCCAAATATTCTTGGGTTTTTTCGTCATAACAAAGTCACACACGCCTTGGCTCAACAGCGCTAGCTTGTAGGCTATGCTCCCCTTAGGCATGACCATAACGCCACTATAATTGTTACCGTATAAATCCGCCTCAAACTCTGTATTAGAGACCAGTCCGTAAAGAGACGACCTTTTCTTCTTTCTCGAATTTATGTATTTTTGGGCGCTGTGCGCCTTCAAATTATTGAAAGGGTTAAAAATCCAAGAGAAATTGTCTTCATCATCAAAGTCTCCTGAGAAGTAGATTCCAAAAGAAATCGCACACTCGTCCACACCTTGAGCCAACTCCTTTGTTCCATCAATAGGATCGAGAATAACGCATGGGTATATAAAGTTCTCTGGGTCCTCTTCTGAATAGAAATTTAGGTGAGGGAACGATTCTATAAAGGCTTTTTTGAAAATCCGTGAGATTTCTAAATCAATTATAGTTACTGGTGAATCATCTCGCTTATGAGAAAGTTCTAAAGACTCAAAATCATTCATTTTTGAGTCAATAAATTGACAAATTTGTGGCTTAATTTGATTTAAGATAGCCAAAATTTCAACAAAATCTATTTTATTTCTCATAAGTTTTCTACGCTTTTTAAAACTAATCCACAGATTAGCTGCAGTTTTCCACACTTGAGTGTAGCAGAACTAACGCAAAACGAATAAACGTTTATTTAATTAAGTTCATACTTTCATGTAGTTAGGACGTTAAATAAAATCCTTTATACTGCTACGCAAAAGACATGACAGAAACAGTTAGATTTGAGGTTTTAGTTTTCCCCAAACTGACTTATTCTTGCAGTGCTAGATACTCCATCCAACCATCTTCGGCCACAGAAACTGCAAAAATTCCATCGTCAGACTCATTATCAGTCACCATATTCGTAAGAAGCTTTATGTTTCCAAGTGGATCTACATAAACGAAGGGTTTGTCTGTGTGGTCAAGTGATGGGTTGTAGGTTTGATAGGAAGATGAAAATTCATCGAAAAGAGAAGCGGATAGCGTAGACTTAAGCAAAAATGACCTCCTTGCCATAAACTGCTTTAAACTCTCTTATAGTTTACCACCACAAAGAAACTTGCAGCAAGATAAAAAGAGATTTAGTCAGTGATTTTAATTACTTATGCTAGGTGTATTTACTTTACTTACATTTGATTGATATACTTATAAACCTCTTCATTTAGAAAAAGTTTTCCCATAATTCTGATACGTCCCTCTAGGTGTGAGTCTAATAGGCATACAAGGATGTAGAGCGTGTAGATGATATTTCTTTTCGATCTAAGGCGACTGATAGATTGGAAAATCCATTCGAGTGGAATTAAGCAAAGAAAAGCAATAATCCATAACAGAGAAAAACCTTCCAAGTAAACTTTACTAAAAGTTAATCCAAAAACTATTATGACACAGACACAGAAAAACAATTGATTAAATCTCTCTTTGTCGAAAGTCACTAATGACAAATACCTTTTAAGGAAATTAAACTTGAAGCATAAAACGAGAAAAACTCCAAAGAAAGAAAGCACGTAGAAAGCTTTCCTATAAATAAACTCTGCCAATATTGCATAAAGAAAAGAAAACGATTCTCCAGAAAACATTTTTCCCATCTCAAAGTGAGTCAGAGAAACGACTAAAGTGACAAGAAAACCAAGGATATTATACTTTAGCCATTGCCGCTTAAACCACGTTGTTTCTTTTTTAAGAAAGTATAAAATAAATGCTGAGTAAGGTTACAGGCAGTAAAAAAATATAATGAATATTTAACATCACTCCAAAAGCTAGCACAAGACCCGTAAAGAGACCTGAACGATATGTTGCACTTTTAATGGTCCATAGAAACGACCACACCCATAGGACAAGGAAAGTCGTAGTGTAGGTGAGAATAATATTGTTACCTACAATTTTTGCAAAAGACCAAGTTGAGACAACTGAAAAAACAGCCAAAATTGAGAGGCGGCGAGAAAGAAAAAACCTAGCGAGTGCGTAAAAAGACAATAGGTAAATCATCAGCCCATTAAAGAAAAAGTGATAGCTCCAAGATAAATTATATAACTGAGGATAAGAATTAAAAGGGAGATAGTTTACTTTCAAAAATTCCCATATTCCAATATGAATTTTTTCACTTGGGTCGAAATACATTTTAAGTGCATCAATATTTTCAAATAATGGAATTTCCGGTAAAGAGCATAGGCTTACGATAAAGGTTAAACCTAAGACTGTTTTCTCAAAGGAATCTAAAAATTTAAACTCGCTAAACTGTGCGGCCATTGACTCTTCAATGATTTTTCCTCGAGTGGGCCATGAATAAAAGATTCCTAGAAATCCATAGAAACACCAAAAGATTACCTGAGCGACTGAGTCCGGTAATAATGCGACAGCGTTAAAGAAAATTATAACAAAAATATTTCCCATTACGACACGATAGAGAATTCTATCCATGGAAGAATTTACCCTATAATAGATCCCCAATCTGTGGTCGATCTCCTTACCCAGCAAATACCACTGACCGCCCATGAAGATCATGTACATCAACAAAATACCTGACTGAACTGCTAGGTTAGATTCAACAGATTTTTGTAACCATATTGGAATTAATAAGAACGAGAAGTACGTAACTATCCGACTTATAAAGAATATATACTTTATTTTTAATATATCCGACTTTTTTACTAAAGTTTTATCCATAATACCCGACAAGATTAGTATGAGTTAATAGCTCATAAACCCATACCCAATTTATCCTAATCCCAACGGCCTGTTTCTTCCCAAAGAGACAGGCCATTTTTTGATTCTAACTCAAATTGTTCCCTATTGCATCAAATTCTTACTATGATAATCTTATACCTGAAGCCCAGAAAGTGCAGGAGCGCTTTTACGAAGTCAGGAGGACATTTGGGTATTGCTTTTGGATCAATAAATTCAGGTCTACCAAAAGATATTGTTCAGCAAATTGTTGCCGCTGAAAAAATACCTTTGGAGCAGATGAATGTGAGAAAAGGAAAAATAGAGAATAAGAAAGCTCTTCTTGGTGATCTTACAGCGCATGTAGAAAATCTACGCGGAGATATCTATAGTTCCAAATCCGCTCGAAGCTTCAGAGAATTTCAAGTCAATGTATCAGAAGACTGGGTCGATGTTAGCGTCGACAAAAATATAGCCGAACCTGGTGCCTATCAGCTGGAAGTCATTCAACTCGCCCAAAAATCATCCGCTATTTCAAATGGTGTTGAGGACAAAGACAAAACATACCTTGGTGTGGGCTATATACAGTACGAGCTACCAGATGGAGAAACAAAAGAAGTCTACATCGACAGTGATAGTTCATCTCTTTCTGGAATTGCGAAACTCATTAACAAAGACAGTGACAATGGTATGCTAGCCAATGTTGTAAACTCACGTGATGGCACTGACAAACCTTGGAAAATGATTATTACACTTGAAGACACAGGTGATGATGCAAAAGCCGACTTTCCAGAACTATACCTTGTCGACGGTGTTGAAGATATATACTTTGATAATCAAAGAGATGCTCAGGATGCCAAGGTTAAGCTTGATGGATTTGAATTAGAGGTTCCGGCCAATAGAACGACAGAGCTGATTCCTGGAGCAACTATAGATCTAAAAAAAGCTAAGCCTGGTGATGAAGTAACGATTGAAATTACAGAAGATACTGCAAAGATTAGTGAAAAGATCAATGGCCTCGTTGCGAAAATAAATGACGTTATTAAGTTTATCAAGGAGCAAAATGCCCTTGATGAAAGTGTCGATACATCCCAAACTCTTGGTGGTGATTTAACGCTACAAACTCTAGAGTCGAGAATCAGAGGAAGTATTTTTAAAAATATTTCTACTGATTATGGTAATAGACGAATCGGAGACTTGGGTCTTGCCTTCCAAAGAGATGGTATGCTCAAGCTTGATACAGATAAGCTTAAATCAAAACTAGACCAAAATTATGATGAAGTCGCGCAGATTATTACGGGTAAATATACAAGAGAAAATGGAAAGGTCGATGGCTTTATTGATCACTTGGACACACTCGTCTCTGATGCCCTTAAGTCTCAAGGCGGTGTCCTTAGTTCTAGGAAGCATGGACTTGAGAGTCAGATAAAGCAGATTGATAGAAAGATTGTGAGCAAGCAGAGACATGTGGATAAGAAAGAGCAAATGCTCAAAGCAAAGTTTGCTAGGCTTGAAGAAACAATGAGTAGAATAAAGGCACAAGGTAGTGGTCTCGCCGGAATGGGCGGTGGTGGAAACCCTGTAACCCAACTGGGATAATTTAAGGAGGAATGAATGAGCTACGGATTAGGAGCTTACAAGAAAACTTCAGTTCAAACTGCAAGTAAAGAGCAAGTTCTTTTAATGTTGTATCAAGCAGCGATTAAAAACTGCAAAAAAGCTATCGACGCAATCGAAGCTAAACAAGTCGCCAAAAAGGGTGAGTTTATTGGAAAGCTTCAAGATATTATCATCGAGCTCAACAATAGTTTAGATCATGAAGTAGGTGGAGATATTTCAAAAGAACTATCCTCTCTTTACGACTATATGATCTACTCTAGTACTCAGGCCAATATTAAAATTGATAAAGAGCCACTTGTTGGCGTGCTTGGTGTTCTTAACACTCTATATGATGGATGGGCGTCTGCAGTTAAGTCCTTAAGAGTTAAGGAAGCTAAACAAGCATGAACAACCACTACGCACTTTTGACAGATTTAATTGAAAAAGCAGTGAAAATTTCACAAGAGTGTGTAAACCAAGTAAACATGGGCGACTTTGAAGCCCTAGAGGACTTGATAAAAAAAAGAGAGAAAGTCATCAGTGTCATTTGCACTGTCCACGAAAGACTAACTCTTGAACAGACGAGTTTAAAAAATGAAGGTCATAAAGAAGATGCAGTCCTTTATAATAACCAACTAAATCTGTTATTAGGTAAGATTTCTGAATTCGATGACTTCATAGTCTCAAAATTGGATGAAGAAAAGGATAAAACACAAATAGAAATTGCAAAAGTGTTTAAAAACAAAGAAAATTTAAAAGGTTATAATCTCAATTGCTTAAAATGAGCAATGCTTGACTTAAAGGTTTGCGCTTATGGATGAACGCACGACGACGTTTGAAATTAAAACTTCAAGAAATGGACTACCCGTTCCTGTAGTTAAAGGTATTCACCTTCACTCTGTTTACAACCCGGCTAAAGAAGCTGAGGCGTTCGCAGAAAAGTATATCGATACTCTCAAAGTAACAAATCACGTTCTTGTCCTCGGGCTCGGGTTTGGATATCATATTGATCAGATCGAGAGGCTTCTCAGTGAAAATCACGATCATTTTAATATCTTGGTTCTCGAACCAAATACTAAAATAGCTGAAGGCTTTAAAACATATCGAGCTTTTAAAAACTCTTCAATCACAGTCATTAATAGTAGTGATGTTGAAGAACTTTTTAAGAGTTCAGAGTTCATAAGCTTTTTAAGGCAAAAGCCCGCTATCATAAAACACGATCCTTCTTTTAATATTGAGAAAAAGTTCTACACAGCTTTTTTGAAATACAAAGCCCCAACACATGTGCAGGCTTATGTTGAGGATCTCACCGATATTCTTCAAATGTATTTAACTGACTTTGAAAGTCTAGACAAACCAATAACGGATGTTATTGAGGACATAAAACTTAACCGAGGGATTCGCAATCGCTTTGACTTTGGACTTCTAGCATTTGACGCCCTTGTTAAAGGCAGCAAAGAAAACGAGGTATCTCATGAGTAAAATTCTAGTCACTATTCTCTCTCACGACATTGATATCATAGGGAGCACTCACTTGATTTGCTCTCTTAAAGAAGAAAATCCTCACAGTGAGATAAGTGTTTTAACCTACTCTGATCTTCTAACGTTCTTTAGTGCACACGCCGGTATATCTGAAGTCTACTCTATAGATAGAAATTTTGCCAAAAGTGTCTCTGAAAGCTCACTTTATAGTGACTCTTTTGCCCTTAACAGCTTTTTTAAATCTGTGGCCCCTTGCTACGATACTCATTGGAATAAGATTATAAATTATTCCAACGATACAGTTGCCTCTTATCTTTGTTCTATGATGACAACAGACGATATGACAGGAACGAGTATTTCAAAACTTGGCTCTGCTCAAACGTCAAACGTGTGGTCAAACTACCTAAACTTTGTGTCACCTAATATTGAAGAAGATATTATTCCCTCTCATCTTGTGAGACACTATATGAGCTCCGTTCCTTATAGAAGAGAAGGGAAAAAAGTAAAATTTAATAATGAGTTCACTCAAGTCGCAACGACGAATTTTTCCAGAATTCGCCAATCCTTAAAGACATCGCAACCGACCTATATGGTAGGTATAAGTCTCTCTCCATCATTTGGTGGGAGCCCAATATGCAAAGAATCGATTACTGAAGTCATTGAAGCCTTAGAAGACTCTGAGAACTTTAAAGCTGTACTCATTCTGAGTGGATCCGAAAAAGAGAAGACTCTTGTCAATCGACTAAACGAGCGATTTGATAACAAATTAATTTCTATAAACACCGATCGAACTGCTTTTCCATCAGTGGCACTCAACCTTGATTTTTTAGTTTCACAAAGTAACGAGCACTTAATGTTTGCTGATGCCATTGAGACGAGAACTATTGAGCTTAGATCATCAAAGAACATGAAAAGAAGATCTTCACTCGTTAATACTGATAACTTTGTTATCTACCAAGGAGAGGAACTTGTCTCCAACGATATTCTCATTCTTCTTAATCAAGAAACTGAATCGGAGTTGCCGATTTCATCAATGCATACGTCAAATAAAATCTATATGACAACAGAAGATGACTACGGATTCCTAATGACTCAAATCAGAGGCCCAGTAGAATTAGATGAAGAACTTCGCTACCATATTGAACGAACATACCATTTTCAACTAATGGGCTTTCAACCCAATAAACAATTTGTCAGCCATCTTAAAAAGTCAGTTGATCCCATTGCACTTTCAACTTTCATCACTCAATCAAAAGATGAGTTAACTAACGCAGTAAAACTTTTACTTGCAACTTTACGCTCTTTAAAAGGAGCTAAACAGTCCCAAAGTAATTTAAAGAATTTTGTTCTCTACCTTGACCAGATTATATCAAAAGCGAAAACAACCTCAATTACCAGAGGTGCTATTGGTTTATTTGAAGGAAGAATCGAGAGTATAAACTCTGAAAATCCAGAAGAAAATATGAGACTTATCGAAAAGCACTTATTTAGTCTCAAAACCGATCTCCAAGCTCTTACAAACCTTCTTACTGACCTTGTGTCAGTGGAACAAGAAGAAGGCGTAACCGAGGCAAATAGATAGGTTCTAGAAATCTGGTTCAATCATTATCAGGAGGATAAAGATGAGCAACTTACAATTAGAAATAACTGAAGCACTAAAAACACTTCAAAAGAAAATTGATACTCAAAATGACCTGTCAAACTTAGACTTAGATCTTCTTTTACTTACGTCCCTCATAGAAGAGGAGTCATAATGGATACGAACATGAAAGTTTGCGTTATTCAACTGACCCGTATTGGAGATATTCTACAAACCTACGTAGCAGCAAAGCAGCTAAAAAGTGAGCACCAAAATCTTGAATTGACACTTATAACGAGAAGAAGATTTTCGACTCAGTTGAGATTTCTCCTAAAAGAAGCTTTTGATAATATCATAGAGTTTGAAACTAAAGACTTTTTAAATAAAAGCAATATCAACCTGAGAGAGGCGATTGAAAATACCCATAAGTTTGTTAGTGATGTAAAAAAGAATGAGTATGACTTAGTTGTAAATCTCTCTTTTAATAAGTCTTCATCGTACTTAACGACTCAAATTTCTGAAAAACTTAAGATGGGACTTTATAGAAATGAGAAGGCACAAGTTGGTATCGATGATAAATGGTCACAGTATGTCTATTCAAACGTCATGGAATCTACCCACTGTCCAATAAACCTAGTTGATGTTTTCAAGGGTATTTTGGGTGCGAAAGAAACATTTGCAACTGATTTTAAAACTCCAAAAAATAAAGTCGTCACCCTTCATCCATTTGCTTCACATAAAAGGAAGATGTGGGATGCAAGTAAGTGGTCTCAATTAATTGAAAAAATTCTCCAATCAGACAAAGAAATAGAGATTAATATTGTTGGCGCACCCAACGAAGCCTCAAAAGCCGAGCAGATAATAAATGCTCCAATTTTAAAAATATTTAATAAAAGAATTTTAAATGTCGTTGGTAAGAACTCTGTTGAGGATACTTTCAATATGCTTTCAGAGTCCCAGTTATTCATTGGGCACGACTCTATGGTATCACACTTAGCCGGTATTTTGAGAATGCCTTCAATTGTGCTCTCTTTGGGAACCGTGAAGCCACATGAGACGACACCATACAACGATAGAGTTATTAACCTCTCTCCGAAGATTAAGTGTTTTCCATGTCAACTTCAGACATCTTGTGAACTTTTGCCATGTCATAAAAGTTTAAATCTCAACACCGTGATGTCAGTTATTTCATTAAGTCTTACAGGGCAAGATATAAATACTAAAAACCTACTTCAACTAAGTACACCTTTAGAGCTGGACTCAGTAAGAATAATTAAAGCAAGTTTTGATGAAGGTGGTTTAGCTTTAACAGAAATTACTGAAAACCTTACCAATACAGCTGATACTTTTAAGTCTTATTATCGACTTCTATGGAATTATTATTTTAGGGGAATTGAGCTTGCTAGCAAGATTCCAAAAGTTTCTAAAGACACTGAAAATATTCTGCTGCACCATCTCGAGGGAACCAAACATCTTTTTGAGGTCTATAGCCACGGCTTTCAGTTTTGTAATCAAATACTCGATGAATCGGAAAAAGATTCACCTTCAGTTCCAGTGATCCAAGAGAGAGTAAACAAGCTGAGTGAAATTGATTCTTTAGTCTCAACGACAAAAAATGCATTTCCTCATCTTGCACCTATCGCTGACTTTTTCTTTGTTCATAAAGCGAATGCACCAGGAAATAATATTATAGAGATCACAAATAGCAACATGCTTGCTTTTCACGAAGCAACGAATTTAGTAGCCATTGTGAACGACCTCTTAACAAAGACGGTTGGTCCACAATTGAGCAATAATGAAAGAGTAAAGGAAGCCTAGGGGGCTTAAATGGCGACGATAGAATTTAATGATAAAAAAGTGTCAATACAACTCGACACGATTAGAACCGTAGCTGAACTTATACCGAGTATCAAAAGTAATCATCTTGGGAAGGATGAGTATTTAACTGAGCTCTTTGTTAATGGTGAGGAAGTAAACAGTAGTAACCAAAGCTTATTTTTAAACAGAAGCCTCACTGATGTGGACCTTGTCCAATTTCGGGTTTCTAATAGTAAAAATATTCTTCTAGAAACAATTGATGAACTTCCAATGTATTTAGATGGTCTTATCAGCACTATTGATCTAGCCGTTAACTTTTCAAAAAATGAGCAAACAACCCTAATGCTTGCAGTCTTAGGTGATATCATTGAAAAAATTGACACCTTTATTCAACTCATTACACAAATTCATCAAGGTCTTGTTATTCAAACTGATAAAAGGCTCGACTCTGGCCACACCATAAAGCAATTGGAAATTCATCTTCTTTCTGTCACAAAAGCTCTTTTATCGGCAAAAAGAAGGAACGATGAGATTATGCTTCTGGACTTGCTTGATTATGAGCTAAAAGATAACCTTACTCAGTGGAAGATTACAGCAATACCCCAAATCAAGAGACTCAACACGATCTAAGCCATCTCAATAATGTGGCCAGCAGAGTCACAAAAGCAAAGTCTAAGTTTAGCTTCCAAGCTAAACTTTTGAATCAATTAACAAGTTTTCTTAGTGAAACTGATAGCCTCGTAGAGTTTATCCAAAAACTGTTTTCTTTCAAAAGCTTAAAGTCTTTTGAAACTATTCATCTTTTTATTCATCAAAAAGGCTTAACGAAGTCTGAACACCTTGAAGTCTTAAGAGCAAACCATAGAGTTTATCATCACAATATTTCAGATTTTAGCTCTCTTTTTCAATCCATTAAAAAATCAAAAAATAGATCTTTCGGACAATCTAAAATCTCTGGGATTAACCTAAATATTCTTGGAACCTTCTTGGCACACGAGTTTTCTCTTTCAAATTATAATATTATCATCGTCTTCTCCAGAAATGACTTTCTCCCACAGACAAAGGACGAAATTGAGACGTTTAATTTGGTGACAGCACTTCTCCCCTCTTTTATAGAGATTAGACTTGAGCAAAATTTAAAAGTTTCGAGAACTGCCAAGATAAAAAATGCACTTGAATTGTCTCCATACTCAGTATTGGATCATCAAAGCAGTGACCTAAAGCTTGAGAGAAAAAAAAGTAGTCTGATCGATCACGGCGATATCTTTCACCATGAAAGGGTTTCCCTGCTTGGTGAGCTCTTGAATACTTTAAGGCATGAGTTAAGTAATCCTATCTTTGGCCTTGAACTCACAACTCAACTTTTGCTTTTAGAAGAACATAACGAAGAGCAAACCGAGTTCATAAATGAAATTTTGAAAAGTATCAAACGCTCTCAAAGTATAATGGAGAACTTCACCCATCTTTATAAAGAAACTAACGAATTTGAAGTCATTGATATTCTTAAGCTTGTAAATGAAGTCTTTACACTGACAAAAAGTGAAAGCCGACATCTTTTAAAGACAGTAGAATCATCACAATCAGAGCTCATGTACAAAACTAATCCCACCTGGTTAGCCCAAATTATTTTCAATATTGTCATCAATAGTGCTCAAGCTTGTAAGGAGAGGTCAAATGCCTCTTTAAATGTACAAGTGGAAATAGATCACGACAATCTAAGGTTAACCATCGAAGATAATGGTCCCGGCATAGCCGATGATAAATGTGCCACAGTCTTCAAACCGTTTTTTACCACAAAAGAGAAAGGAACCGGCTTGGGGTTAGCAATATGCCAAAGTCTTGTCAAAAAGCTCAATGGTGAGATCTCATGCGTCAAAAGTGACAAAGGGGCTAAGTTCCTTATAAAATTACCTAATGAAAATACTAGTCATTGAAGATGAAATCCTTATTCAGCAATCGCTAAAGAAGCTCCTCGAAAAAATGGGGGCTACTGTGACAACTGAGTCTAGAGGTAAAGAAGCCCTTTCAAAAATTAAATCAGAGAGTTTTGACAGAATAGTCTGTGACCTTATGCTCCAGGATATTACTGGTTTCGATATCATCGAAGATTCTAAAGCGCTTTATACAAAAGATGAGATTTCTCAAAAATTTATCATCATAACGGCTTATTCCTCTGAACAAGTATTAACAAAGGCTAAAGACTACGGTTGCATTGTTCTTAACAAGCCTTTTGCAGACATGAAAAAAGCACTTTCAATCATGATTAATGGGAAGGAAAATGAATAGAAAAGATGAATTTAAAGATATTGCTATAGTTCTAAAGCCCTCCTCTTATGAAGATATAACCAATACTATTACCAACTTAGTAAGGTGGCTGAAAAAAAGAAATAAGACTGTAATTTTTTTAGAAAAAGAAAAAGAAAGATTAAATAGTAATCTTCCACCAAATGTTACAAAGCAAATACATTTCAAATCTGAAAAAGATGTCTTTAAAAAATCTCAATTGATCATTTCCCTTGGTGGCGATGGTACACTCCTGGGAGTCTGTCGCAAGGTCGATCCCAATGTACCCGTTTTTGGAGTCAACCTTGGAAGGTTAGGATTTATTACAGAGTTTAGTAAGACTGACTTCTATGAAAAATTGAATGTCGTATTTTCAGGAAAGTATTCAATTAGAAAACAGCAATTATTTAAAGTATCCGTTACCGAGAAAGGAAAAGAGATCTCTAAAAGGCACTTTTTGAATGATATTGTTTTTAACAAGAAAACAATTGCCAGAATGCTTACTCTTTCGGTTTCGAGCGACTCTGAGCACATCTATAATTTATCAGGTGACGGCCTCATTATCAGTTCAACAGTGGGCTCCACAGCTTATTCTCTTGCCGCGGGAGGAGCAATTGTTCACCCCTCAGTTAACGCAATTTTACTAACGCCTGTTTGTCCACATTCACTGACCCATCGTCCACTGATAGTTTCAGACCACTCAAAACTCTCAGTTCAGCTCGTAGATGACGACGAAGATGCAGTTATTACGGTAGATGGCCAAATTGTTCTTGAGTTTAAGAAGGGAGATGAGGTAAAAGTAGAAAAAGACACACGCAAAAAAATATCTTTAATCGTAAACGACGAAAGATCGTTTTACCACACACTAAAAGAGAAATTCGTTCACGGGAGAAGTGAACGGTAAGAGAGACTTAAATGGATGACAAATTGATTTTAACAGAACTGATTCTCAAAAACTTTGCAACCTTTGAAGATCAGACCATTAACTTTGGCTTAGGGTTTAATACAATCGTAGGAGAAACAGGTTCTGGAAAGAGTTTAATTCTGGATGCACTTCAAATGATTCTTGGAGCTAGAGCAGACAAAAAACTTGTCAGAAAAGACTGTGAGTACTCAACTATAGAAGCAGTCTTCAGCTGCCAAGATCCCAACATAGAAAAATTCTTTAACAATGAGGGTTACCCTTTTGATAATGAAGAAATTACGATAAAAAGAATCATATACTCTTCAGGCAAAACAAAGTCATATTTAAATTTTCAAGCTTGTTCACTTCAAATTTTACAAAAATTCTCAAAACGTTTTATAGATCTGGTAGGACAATTTGAAAATCAGAAACTTCTTTCAGAGAAGTACCAACTCGTTCTTCTGGATAATTTCTCCCAAAACTCAACAACTAAAGAAAAGTTTTCTAGCGTATACAGTCAGCTTATCGAGGTCAATAAACAAATAGAAGAGCTAAAAACAAAGCGTGTTGACCACGCTGGGCGCCTCGACTATATCAATTTTCAACTAGATGAGTTAGATAAAATTTCACCATCAGTTGAAGATGAGAAAGAATTACTTAAGCAAAAACAAGTCGTGATGAATCTTGAAAATAGATCAAAGTTTATTGCAAATGTAGAAAGCATTTTTGAGGACAACCTTGGTCTCAATAATTCCTTAAGCCTCTTAGAGAAAGAAATAATGTCCGCTAGTAAATTTTTGGATAGTGAGTTCGCTGATGATTTCACAACGGCAAAAGAGCTTTTAAGTGATCTTCAATATAGAGTTTCCTCACTAGAAGAAAGTGATCTTCAAGATATAGAGTTAGATGTCGTCATTGAAAAACTTGATGGGTATCAACGACTAAAGAGGAAGTTTTCAACCGACACGGATGGACTGCTTGGAATCCAGCAAGAGCTAAGTGAAGAGAAAGACTCTCTAAATAATATTTCTGATAACCTAATGTCCCTTGAAGAGAAATCATTCACACTCACAAGTAAAGCTATAAAATCGGCCAATGAATTGCACGACATCAGAGTGAAGATGGCGAAAAAACTATCAACTGAACTCACTAAAGCCATTCGCTCTCTTCGGATGAATGGATCAACAATAAAAATAGAAGTTCTTAAAAATGAAACTCTCACATCAAATGGAATCTCACAGATCAATTTTTTAGCAGAGACAAATCCAGGTGAAGGATTTTACAAAGTCAAAGATGCAGCATCAGGTGGTGAGCTTTCCAGAATACTTCTAGCAATAAGACAGATCCTATCTTCGCAAGATACTATTAATATCTTTCTTTTCGATGAAATTGATACTGGAATTGGCGGAGAAACAGCTCTAAAAATTGGTGAAGCCCTTACTAAGGTGGCATCATCTTCTCAGGTTATTGCAATTACTCACCTTCCACAGATTGCAAAGTTTTCAGATCGCTTAGTCCTTGTCACAAAAGATGTCAAAGAGAACAGAACCTATTCAGTTGTAAAAGAACTTTTAGGAAAAGATATTCAAGAAGAAGTCATTCACATGAATCCACTAAACTGACGAGGTGACATTTACCACCTTCAATCTCAATGAAGGTTTTGTCTTTTAGTGGAAAGCCATTATTAAGATAAAGTCCATCGACGGATTGGTAGTTATCAATAATATGGGTGTGTCCTGCGATTAAGTAATCAACCCTATTGTTCCTAAGGACTCGTTCAGCACCTTCCCTATAAAGCTCTTTAGATTTCTCATAATCAAATGCTCTTGAGTTTCTCTGTTTTGAATCAGCTGAAGCCTTCTCCCCTATCTTTTTTATAAAGAAAAAAGGAAGAATATTGTTTGTGAAAAACTCAAACGCTGTATTCCGATAGATAGATTTCCATTTTTTAAAACTTTCATTTGTGTCATCAACAAGATCACCGTGACAAAAAAGAATCCTTTTTCCATCTATCTCAACGATAAATTCATCTTTTTTATACTCAAAAAGGTCCTCATCCAATTTATATTTTTTCAAGAATTTTTCAAAAACTTTTTCCAGATGAAAGTCATGATTTCCTTCAACGTAAATTACCTTTTGCCCCGCTTCAATGAATGTTTTTATGTCATTAAAAAAGTCAAAGTAATAGTCAATGTACTGAGTTTTTGCACCGATCATGAGGTCAAAAATATCACCGAGAAGCACTATTGTCTTAGCGGATTGAACCTTGGGTTCGCGGCAAAAGAGCGACCAAATATGCTTCGACTTAGGATATTTATGGGAATAATGAAGGTCTGAAAATGAAACAACTGACATATTCTTGATTATAGCAGTCTTTTCAATTAAATGGCATCTTCAATATCAAGATACTTGAAAACATAGTCATTGATCACCTTCTGTTGTTGTTGTGAGGGTTGTTCAAATTGGATGCATACTTTTTTACTTTTATAGATTAAGCCATTTTGATCATCTGGCTCCACGTCGAAAATATTTACAATCCTTCCGTTAAGTTTAGTCTTTTTGCCATCTAAATTAAGGGTCATGGAATTAATAACATTTTCTTTTTGGAAATACTTACTCTCAGTTCTTGAGAGGATAAATGAAAGACCTCCAGCACTAATATCAAAACAATCTTTGCTAAAAAACTGAACTCTTTGTGTGTGTGTTCCCAGCTCTTTTTGGAAATCCACACCAATACTAACGCCACTTTCTCTGAAAAGTCGCAGGTGTTTGCGCCGGTCAATTTGCGCAATCATCTCGGGCATAGAGACTGTTATATCTCCGTTAGCTTCAATTTTTTTCACCTGACTCTGACAAAGAACAAGATCACTCGGTAGGAAAAGGTTTATGCTTTCACTACCTGCTACTAAATCACCGAGGATTTTTTGACCACTTTCTTTTATGGGTCTAATGACAAATTCATTTCTAAATTTTCTAATGACCCTTATGTAGAGATCCACCGTCACCTTTTTACCAGCAACCATTCTCCAGCCCACAATAGGTTTCTCAGAAATCTTTGTATTATTGATGATACTAAAGATTGCCCAAGCAGAATAATTTTTCTTTAATTGATTTTTTCCTACTTGTTTCATTCTTACCTTTTGATATTAGCCTCTTTAAGACGTCTTGAATTAAAGAGGCGGGCTTAAGTGAGGACTCTCGTCCCCTATTTACATTTGTTTATCCAACTAGCCTAAGTGCCGAGTTAGAAATTCCATTCGCCTGGACTAATGTAGCAGTCGCGGCTGATTTGATAACATTACTTGATGCCAGTTTTGCTGACTCTGATGCAACATCAACATCTTCAATTCTACTTCTCGCTGCATCGGTATTAACAGTCTGAGTTCCTAGATTTGAGATTGTAGACTGAAGCCTTGACTGGATTGAACCAAGGTTTGCTCTAAAACCTGACACCTTATCAATTGCTTCATCAATTTTTTCTAAATTTCCGACGGCATCGTCTTTACTCGTAATATTGGTACCGTCAATCCCCAAACCAGATGAAGTTGCGTTTGCTTCACTTGAGTCAAAGGTAATTCTATTCTCTTCGCCGGCATATGCACCGACATGGAAGTCTAGAGGTCCATCGCCTTCTCCAGTAAGAAGTTCTCGACCACTAAATTTTGTCGTCTTAGAAATCCTATCGATTTCTTGATTAAGTTGTTCGTACTCTAGATTCAAGTACCCTCTTTCTCGTTCACCCACTGTGTCTGAAGCAGCTTGGATTGAGAGTTCTCTCATTCTTGTTAAAATATTAGATGATTCTTCTAAACCACCTTCGGCAACTTGAACCATTGAAATACCATTACTCGCATTTCTCTCTGCCATCTTTAGACCAATTACTTCAGCCTGCATTTTGTTTGCAATAGCTAAACCGGCCGCATCATCAGCAGACTTGTTAATTCTCTTTCCCGAAGATAGCCTCTCAAAACTATCGGAAGTTTTTTGATCTACTTTTTTTAAGTTGTTTTGAACAGCTTGTGAGGCAATGTTCGTTTTAATTCTTAAGCCCATTTCTCTCTCCTTTCGATGCTAATCTTTAGCACAAAAATTTATGTTAAATAGCCAACCAAACGTACAGCTACATAACATATCGACTTACTCAGGTATTACTTTAGATATTTTAGTGATTTAATCAGGTTTTACTGTAATTTAGGACACTTACAGTTACTTTTTTATCTTCTCAATAATGTTTGTTGTAGAGAATCCATCAATAAAGTTTAGAGAATAAACATCTCCACCAGCGGCTAAAACCTCGGATGATCCTACTATCTGCTCGATTTTCCAATCTCCACCCTTCACTAAAACTTGGGGAAGGATAGCTTGAATGAGTTTTAGGGGTGTGTCTTCTTCAAAGATTTCTACATGGTCAACTGATCTCAGATTCTCGAGCATAAACTTGCGATCTTCTTCATTGTTAATTGGACGCTCAGGACCCTTGAGACGCTTTACACTGGCATCTGAATTAAGACCAACTACTAATTTGTCTGCACACGATTTAGCTTCAGCCAGATAGGTCAAGTGGCCTCTGTGGAGGATATCAAAACAGCCATTAGTAAAAACAATTTTTTTGTCTTTATTTTCAGTGAGAAATTTTTCAAGCTCAGGAGAAAAACTCATTTTGAAACGACAATAGAATCAGTCAGTTTGTCTTGAACCTTGAGGATATTGCCAAGTCCAAAAGTTAGCAAGGACAGAAGAGAGACAAGCGATCTATTTAATGCTTGTATCAAATCAATGTTCTCTCCATTTAATCTTTGAACTTTTAAACCAAAAATTCTTTTTCCTGGGGTGGAGAATTCTGTCTTATCAAAAAAAGAAAAATAGAAAACGTAAAAAAGAGAAGTTAAGGCTATTGCGAAAAAACCGATATCTAGGTTGAAGATATTTTCTCTAAAAAAGGAGAGGGGGATATCGCTTATGAAGATTGCTGCGATGGCCATAAGGCTCAAAGCACAAGTAATAATAACCATGTCAGCTATCCACGCACCAAAACGGGGGAGGAGGTTTGCTTCCATTTGGAAAGACTCTGATAAATCACCATCTAAGTTAAGCTCTACAGCTTTACTTTCTGGAGCTTGATAGAATGCACTTAGTTCACCAGTTTTTAAAGATGAAGTATTCTCAAAAGAATTTCTAATGTTTAACTCTCTCGATCTTTTATCTAGGTCAGCTTTTAAATCTAAGCTTTTTTCTCTTAGAGATCCTGCTACTTCTTTTTTATCTTTTAAGGAATGGTGAAAGCCCAAACCTTTCGTCACTGGCTTAAAAAAGTTTTCGTCTAATAATCTATCAATCTCAAGATCTTCAGAATTGTTCATGCATTATCTCCCTTATAGAAGAATCTCATATTTCTGTTAAGTCTTCAAACATTCAATTGCATTTTAGCACTTACGTAACCGGCACAATATGAAACTGCAGTTGATGCTCTCAAAATAAATGTGGGTAAGTTTATTACATCTGAAGACTCGATAAGGATTTTCTCTTCATTCTCGCTCATTCCGCCCTCTGGACCTATGATAAAAATTGAATTCTCATTAAAAGCGTCAATTTTTTGATCCTCCGAGGTTACAGAGCTAAAATATATTTTATTTTTTTCACTTTTCAACAAATCGTCGAGCTTCATAAAGTTGATCTCTGGAAAGTTGAAATTATTTGATTGCTCCATTGCCGAGATAATTATTTTTTCAAGCCTTTCAATTTTGATAGGGTAGGCTTGTGAGAAGGTAGACTCGAAAATGATAATTTTGGATGCACCAATCTCAACAAGTTGCTTTATGGCCAAGTCCATAGCATCTTTTTTCAGTTTCCCTATGGCAAAGCTTAATTTGATTTTACATTCTTGAGCCTTACTTTTTTCTAAAACTCTGAATATCATATTTTTCTTTGTTATTTCTTCAGTCGAGACAAGACTAATATTTTGGTCGCGATCAAAAAACTTTAATTCATCGCCGACTTTAAGCCGAACCACATTCACAAGATGGTGCATAGCTTTGGTACTTAGCTCGATAGTTGATCCATACTCACTTAGGTTTTCTAAATAACAAGCTCTCATGGTAGGCAGAACATAATGGCTATCCAATCACCATCCCTTAGGACATTTTTTAATTGAAGCTTTGGCTGATATTCCTGGTACTGCTGAATGATATCTTCTTCTTGCTCTTTTAATAAACCAGATAGAATAAGCACGCCACCGTCATTCAGACATTGAGTAAGATAGGGTTTTTCAATCTCTAATACATTTTTTAAAATATTGGCAAAGACAACATCATATTTTTTATTAATTTTCTCTCTATCTTTTGGTAAGAGTAGTCTTATATTTTCTCTAGACGTCTCATTTAGATCCAAGTTCTGAACACAATTATCAAGGGCTTCCTGATCGATATCATACAGATCAATAGTCGATTTACTATCTATTAGCCTCAGACCTAAGCCTAAAATTCCGGAACCACAACCAAAGTCTAAGCATGCTGTTTCTTTTTTCAATTTAAGAGTGGTCAGCAGCTTCAAACAAAGAAAGGTCGTCTCGTGACTACCAGTTCCAAATCCCATACCAGGATAGATGTATAGTTTATATTTTTCAGCTCCCTGGTAGGTGTCTTTCATCCAAGAAGGAACGATAACGAAATTTTCACTTACAGCGATAGGCTTATAGGATTCTCTCCAAGATTCATTCCAATCTTCAATGTTCTTTTCGATGATTTCTGAGCTTCCGTAACTTGTTGATTCGAACCAATCCTGAAAAGCTTTTGCCTCTTTTTTTGAATTGAAGTGGATGTTTTTCGCGTTATTAGACTCCGTGTTAACACGAAGTTCTACTTCTTCTATCACGGACACTGGAATGTCAGCTCCCGAATAGGACCTTTCGCCTAGGATTTCATCAACTTTTGGTTCATCAATTGAGAATTCTTCTATTCCAGTAGCTCCAAAGTCTGTAAAAGCTAGCCGCTCTAAGTCCTCTTGGCCTAAAGATCCTTCTTTAAGAGTCAATTTTACATAAAAATATTTGTTCATGCTGCCCTTATAACTATCTTTACCCAATTCGCATATTGGAACTTCAAATCATTATAATTATTACTCTAATTAATTTTAAATTTCACGATTCTATGTTAATACGTATCTATTCAAAATTATTAGGAGATATATGTACATTGTTGGTATCGCAGGTGGATCAGGATCGGGAAAGACCACATTTGCTAAAAAGGTTTTAAAAAGTATCGGTGAAGAAAATGCAATCATTCTTCATATGGATTCTTATTATTTAAACGAGCCTCCTAAACATATTTTTACAAATTCAGGATCACCCAACTTTGATCACCCTCATTCTTTTGATTGGGAATTACTCAACTCCCATATTTCAGACTTAAAAGCTGGTAAGACGATTGAGTGTCCACGATATGATTTTAAAACCAACTCAAGACTTAGCGAAACAACAACAGTTGGCCCATGCCAGATGGTTCTTTTTGAGGGAATCTTTACTCTTTTTGACAAAGAGATTCGCTCAATGCTTGATATTAAATGCTTCCTCCATGTCGACTCAGATATTCGCTTTACCAGAAGACTTCATAGAGACGTTAATGATAGGGGAAGGTCTTTAGAATCAGTCATTGCTCAGTATTACGAAACAGTAAGACCCATGTACCAGAAATACTTAGACCCACAAAAGCAATTTGCAGACTTTACAGTTGGAGAGGAAACAGATGTTGCAGCCGATATCTTGGGATCTAAGCTTAAAGGAATTCTAACATTATGAACTTGCACATCAAGAATAGTCGTTTGAGTATCACCCCAATGGGTGGAGTCGGTGAGATTGGCTCAAATATGACCGTTTTTGAAACGAGTGAAGAAAGAATAATTGTCGACTACGGGATACTTTTTCCATACGAAGACTTTTTTGATTTGAATTATTTAATTGTCGATATTCAAAAGCTTGATAAAACCAAGCCAACAAAAATATTTTTCACCCATGGCCATGAAGACCATATTGGGGCAGCCGTTCATCTTTTTACTGAAATGCCTGATGCTAAAATTTATGCTCCAGATTTCGCAGCAAAGCTTTTGCGAAGAAAGTTTGATGAAGCAAAATTGCCGGCAAAGATAAATGTCTACACAAAAGACGACCATCTCGATTTTGGTGAGTTTGAACTCCATCCAATTCATGTTACACATTCGATTCCCCATACCTTTGGCCTTATTCTTAAAGACAAGGGGAATGAACTTTCTCTTCTTTTTATTTCAGACTTCAAATACGATCTCAATCCGCTTTACGAAGATGCTTTTGATATTCAAAAAGTGAAAAGGCTCTTTAACCAGGCAGAAAAGAGATATTGCTTCCTAGATTCAACCAATATTCTCTCTCCAACAAGGACTTTGTCCGAAAGAGATTTATTAGATGATCTAGATGAGATATTAAGCCGTAAACAAAGAATTTTTGTCACTATGTTTTCATCTAATATTTGGAGAATGAGAACACTTTTTGAAATGGCGAAGAAACACAAAAAACATATTGTTCCAGTTGGAAGATCATTATTTTCGTATCTAGAAGCCGCTGAAGCTTGTGGTCTTATTGATAAAGACATGAGTGTCTATAGAGAGTCTGAACAGCTTAATAATCATGGTGCTGACAACTTAATAATAATGCTTACAGGCTGCCAAGGAGACCACTTTGGTGCGCTAAGAAGAGTCACATCAGGTGAGCACAAATACTTTAAAGTAAATGAAAGAGATCTTTTTCTTTTTAGCTCAAAAGCAATTCCCGGTAATGAAAAAAAGGTTTATAGAATTTACAATGATATAGCCTTAAAAGGAGCGCAAATCATAACAGCCTCTGAAAAGAATATTCATGCCTCAGGCCATCCAGGACAAAAAGATCTCTTGGCCTTGTTGGAAGAAATTAATCCCACTCATTATGTTCCTATTCACGGTGAAGTATTTTTTCTCAATCGACATATTAATTTCATCAAAGAAAATACTAATGCAGTTCCAATACTGATGAAGAATTTCGATACCCTGGCATTAGCTTCAGACTTTTCATACTCGATTGTTAACCAAGAGGCGAGTGAGCCCAAGCTAATCCATAGTCGCAACCTTGAAATTGAAAGAGAAAAGATCTCAGAGAGAAGAAAGATGGCCTGCAATGGTGCGATCTTCATAAGTGTCTCTAAAAAAGGAAGAAGTCTTACTCTCACTCACAAAGGACTACCCAAACATATCGACGCATATGAGGAGGACTTCCTTGATATTCTCTCTCAATACTTTTTTACAGATATGAAAAATAAAGACAATGATTACTCTGCGGAAAAACTTAGAATTAAAGCGAGACAAACATACAATAATATTCTGGGCTATAAGCCAATTGTAAGCGTTCACGTCCAGTGATAGCTGTATATTTAGCGATCATAATTATTTTAATTGCATTTTTTGTTTCGCAGTCAATGAACAAAAATCAAAAAATTTCATCCAAAAGTATTTGTGTTATTTGTAACGAAATTTTCGAAGAAGACTCTATCATAGAATCAGACGGCCTTTCATTTTGTCAGGCTCATTTTAAGGACTACAAAAGTAGCGAATGGGTTATCATTGATTCTTGTGAGTGTTCACCTGGCCAAGAAGAACAGAGTGTTGAACTTTATCACAAAAAAATTAAATACTACGAAGAAGGTCACTTAGGATTTCTTAGGCCATCCTACAAAGAAGTGAACAATAAGATTATAACGACTTTAGATTATTACCAAAAAAAAAGCCCCACTAAGTGAGGCTTTTATATTCAATTAATTTTTTAATTACTATGGCTGAGACTCTGAAGCTGGTCCATCTTTTCTCATAAAGCTTGGAGTATCAAATTCATCATCATCAAAATTCATAAAGCCTAGTTTTTCAGCTATTGACTTCGCTCTTGAGCCCTCTTTTGCGACTTCTTCTTTTTGAGAGTCATTGTGTGAACTTAGTTCAACACTATCTTCTTCACTCTTAGTCGACTCATAGTTATGAGCTGCATTTTGAATTGTTTGAGCGAGATTAGATCTCTCTTTTGCTGGTGCTTTTGCTGGAGCTGAAAGATCTTCATAGCGACTTTGATTCGCTTCGATTGTCTCTTCTCTTAATTCATTAACAGAGCTCTCTGTTAAGAAAGTATCAAGAGTAGATGTATCGTTATTAGTTATAGCTTCTGAAAAAGCTGGAAGCTCTTCCATTGGTGAATCCATTGGCTCAACGTAAGCTGGAGCTTGAAAAGTAGGCTCAATTCTCTGGCTTGCTATTTCAGACACTGGTTTTCCAATTTCGCGGACCGTAGTTCCTCCGCCAAGACCAGTTGCTATAACGGTGATCTTGATATCATCACCTAAGTCTTCATCAATTACTGTTCCAAAAATAATTTCAGCATCTTCGTCAGCCGCTTCCATTATTAGAGTTACAGCCTCATTTGTTTCGTGCATAGATAAAGAGCTGCTTCCTGAAATATTAATGATAATTCCAGTTGCCCCATCAATTGTAATATCTTCAAGTAGAGGTGAACTTATTGCGTCTGTTGCAGCTTTCACAGCTCTATCAGGACCACTACAAATACCTGTACCCATAAGAGCAAGACCTTTATTTGCCATTACAGTACTTACATCCGCAAAGTCAGCATTTATAAATCCGGTATTATTAATCAGGTCTGAAATACCTTGTACTGCATGAAGTAATACTTCATCAGCTTTTCTAAAAGTATCAACAAGAGAAAGACTTTCACCTGCTAGCTGAAGGAGTCTTTGGTTTGGAATCGTAATTAGTGAGTCAACGCACTCTTCAAGAGCTTGAATACCAAGTCCTGCTTGCTTCATTCTCTTTTTACCTTCAAACATAAATGGCTTTGTAACAACACCAACTGTTAGTGCACCCATTTCTTTTGCTAGTTTTGCTATAACTGGTGCAGCTCCAGTTCCTGTTCCACCGCCCATTCCGGCAGTGACAAAAACCATATCTGCGCCGTCAAGAACATCACTTAATCTTTCGTAATCATCAAGAGCCGCTTTTCTTCCGACTTCTGGATTTGCACCTGCTCCAAGACCTTTTGTTAAGTCAGAACCTAGTTGAATTTTTGTTGGTGCTAAGTTGGCTGCAAGAGCTTGTGAGTCCGTGTTAGCAACGATAAACTCAACTCCAGATAAACCAGACTTGATCATCGTATTAACAGCATTACATCCACCGCCTCCGACACCAATTACTTTAATTTTTGCACCAACTTCTTTTTCGTTTTGATCGGCTATTTCAAACATCATATCCTCCGAATTAAAATATTTCTCTAAATACATTTTTTAAAGAGTCACTAAATCTTCCAAGTATGTCGTGTTCACTTGAAATATTCTTATCTGAGTTCTTCGTTTTTTTATTATTACTATCAAAATCTTTTGTAGACTCTAACATCAACCCTAATACTGTAGAAAATTTTGGATTTTGCATAATATTAGTCATTCCGCCAAAAGGTTTTGGAAAACCAATCTTCGCTGGCTTTTCAAGAACATATTCTGCCAACTCTTGAAGACCCTTAATTAAAGCTCCACCACCGGTGATAACATAACCTCCGTTAATTAAAGTGTGGAGATTATTGTCTTTTACCATATTTTCAATAACAGAGAATAACTCTTCTGCTCTAGCACCGAGAACTTCAGCGACAGTGCCAAGTCTTACTTCTCTTGGCTTTGTGCCAGATAAACCTTGAACTGATATATGAGCTGATTGATTTACTTTTTCTGGAAGAACACATCCATGATTTAACTTTATTCTTTCTGCTTCGTTATGTGGAATCTTTAAAGCGACAGCTAAATCATTTGTAAAATGGTTACCGCCAACAGGAATAATCTGAGAGTGAATTAAGCTTCCATCTTTCCAAACTGCTATATCAGTTGTTCCACCGCCAATATCGACAAGAACAACACCAAGCTCTTTTTCTTCATCTGTTAAAACTGATCTTGATGAAGCAATTGGTTGTAAGATTATATTTTCTGCATGAATTCCAGCCGCTTCAACACATTTAATAAGGTTTTGAATGAGTGGAGTTTTTCCTGTAACGATATGAACATGGGCTTCTAGACGTGAACCACACATACCGACAGGGTTTTTAATACCAGCGGTGTTATCAACTCTAAACTCTTGTGGAATAACGTGAAGAACTTCTCTATCCGAAGGTATTAGAACTGCTTTCGCTGCTTCGATAACTCTATCAACATCCGCTGCAACAATCTCTTTTCCTTTAACTGCAACAACTCCAGAACTATTAAAACAATAGATATGATTTCCAGCTATTCCGATTGTTGCGTGAGTAATATCTTGAACACCAGACATCTGCTTAGCGTCTTCAATAGAACAACGAATAGATCGAACTGTCTTATCGATATTTACGACTGAACCTTTTTTAAGACCGTAGCTTGGATGTGAACCCACCCCGATTATTTCGATTCCATCAGAACTGGCCGTACCAATGATAGTACATACCTTCGTCGTTCCGACGTCTAAAGATACTATTTGTTGCTTTTCGTTCATGCGAGATTCCTTTCTCACTATATTTCTAAATGTTTAAATACAGTCACAGATTCATTCTGTAATCATTAGTTGTGCACTACGCACTTACTATAACTTTAGAGTGTGTCAGAGAACTTGACAACTATTTTCTTAGAATTGGTAAGATTTATAATTGCCGGAATAGTTTTTTTCTTTTTAAGGTAAGTTATTACTTTTACAAGTTTCCCGACTTTTTCGCTCCAGTAATCTTTCCCCATGAAAACACTAGCGGCTCTTTTATTGATCGAGAGAATAATAGTTAACTCACTATTATCGTTAATGATAACTTCAGAAATTTTCTTTCTAAAGTCTGGTGCCATCTTGGCCACAAGTTTTGTTATTTCTAAATGCCCTTTACTGTCTAAAACACTGACGGGGACCGCTAACTCCGGAAGTTTTCCTTTAAGTTTTTTTTCACTTCTTAAAAGCACTTCATATGTTGGATCTACAAGGTCTCCGTTATCAACCAAAATTGCTGTATAGAATTCATCTCCATTTTTCTTATATATTTGAACTTTCATCAATGCGTCTGGGCATTCAAAGTCAAATTTAATTCTATTAAGAAGTGGATCAAATGTAATTTTGTAATCACTCAAGAAGTACTTTTGATCAAGCTTTTCAGTCACAATCTTTTCTTTAACATCTTTTAATGACTTATTTTTTTCGAATTCTCTCATCAAAAGTAGCGTCAGCTTTCCACCAACTTTTGACGGACATTTATTAAAAACTGTTTTGTAATGAAGCTCTCCAATAAATGTATTTGTTTTTGGAGCCGAAAAAACTTCGCCAAGAAAAAGGAGTGAGAATAAGGAAATAGTAATTAGTATATTTCTCATAGCTTATAGTTTAATAGACTTTTGCTTCTAATTCAAACTGAATTCCCGAAAAGAGTTCTAGTTGGTATTTTAACTCTTCAGTAAGATTGACGAAATCCTCAGATTTCGCGGATCCAGTATTCTCTATAAAGTTTGCATGCTTTTCACTTACCATCAGATCTCCTAACCTAAGACCTTTTAAACCAATAACGTCAATATATTGACCAGCTCTATGATTTATATCGAAGTTTTTGAACACACAGCCACAGTTAAAGCTCTGAAGTGGTTGAGTTTCCTTCCTTAAAGTTAGGTAATTATCAATCTTTTTACCGATTAAATCATCTAATCCATGATGGAAAAGAGTGGCCCCAACGATGATGTCACCTGGCTTTATGATACTATTTTCTCTATAACTAAAAGAGGTTTCGTCTACCACAACCTCTTCAACATTTAAGGAGGTTCTTAAAATTGTCACTGACTTAACGATATCTTTCATCTCACCTAAGTTCGTGCCTGCATTCATATAAATAGCCCCACCGAGACTCGCGGGTATGCCGGTGAAAACTTCCCATCCAGAAAGTCCAAACTTTTTTGCATGACTGGTTAGAATGTTAAGAGGCACATTAGCCGGTAAGACATACTCATCCTTTGGGCTTGCAAGATAGCTTCGATCAAAGTCAAACATTATTTTTATAAAGATAACGTCCTTTGTATTTAGGAGAATCTGGTTTGCGCCCCAACCGACAAGGTGATACTTTTTTTTATAGCGTTTTATAATTTCCAAAGATTTTTTCAAAGATTCAAGTGAACGCACAATAAGGACGTCACCAACTTTTTTTAGCTTAATAGTGGTAAATTTTGAGAGATCGCAGGAAACCTTGAAATCTATATTTTCTAGCGATTGAATTTCACTTTCTAAACTTTTCATTAACAATCTCTTTCACAATCTTACTTATTGCACCAGCACCTAAGGTGAGTATAACGGTCTGGTCTTTTAAGTGGTTGTCTATAACATCGACTATCTTTTTAGTACTCTCTAAATAAAAGCATGGAAGACCAGTGCTATTAATATTTTTAACTAAAATCTCAGAGTCTATATAGGGGATAGGTTGCTCACTAGCAGCGTAAATAGGAGAGATATAAACCTCTCCAGCGCCTTCAAAGCTTGCAATAAACTCTTCCCAGAAATTCTTTGTTCTGGAAAAGCGATGGGGCTCAAAGCATACGATTAACTTTTTCTGTGGAAATTTATTTTTAACGGTACTTATTGTTGCTTTTATTTCTGTTGGGTGATGGGCGTAGTCATCGATAATTACAAGTGAGTCACTTGTGTAAATTACTTCTTGTCTTCTACTGACACCCTCAAATGTTTTGATTGCCTTGGCAATATCAGTGAGCTTGGCACCGTAAGCCCTAGCTAAAGAAATAGCTCCAAGTGCATTTGATATATTGTGTAAACCATTCAAAGAAATTTCAAAAGGAACAATTTCATTTTCTACGACTACTTTGAACTTAGCTCCATCCACTGTCTCTTCAACATCTCGAGCAAACATATCCACCTCAGAAGTATGCAGCTCTAGCCCCTCAACGGCAAAGAAGATATGAGGTCTCTTTAATTTTTTTAGAAGAGCGACACTAGGTTTATCATTTGCATTTAAAGCGACAACACCATAAAAGGGTACTTTATTTGAAAATTCAGAAAAGGCATTATGAAGGTTCTCTAAGGTTTTATGATAGTCGAGGTGGTCGTTATCAATATTTGTAATCACCGACATTATAGGGTTGAGGTATAGAAAAGATCCGTCTGATTCATCGGCTTCGGCGATAAGAAGGTCGCTATCGCCAATCGCTGCATTATCTTGAAGGTTTTTAACGAGCCCTCCAATGATATATGTCGGATTATGGTTGAGACCATTCATTATAGTAGAGAGAAAACTCGTCGTAGTCGTTTTACCATGAGAGCCAGCAACAGCCATCCCGTACTTTAGACGCATCAGCTCTGCAAGCATCTCTGCTCTTCTGATCATTGGGATTTTTTGAGCTTTTGCTTCAATGATTTCTGGATTTGTGGGGTCTATAGCTGAAGAGTACACAACAATTTGTACATCTTTAATATTCTCTTTTGAGTGGCCTTTGTAAATTTTTGCACCTGCAAGCTTTAACTTTTCAGTCGTTTCATTCTCGCCAAGATCCGATCCACTTATCGAGTACCCAAGGTTCATTAGAACTTTGGCAATTCCACTCATTCCTATTCCACCGATTCCAATAAAATGGAGGTGGAGATCTTTATTTATTCCATACATTTTTGAATCTCTTTATCTATAATAGCGAAAGAATCAATCACATTTGTTCTTTCTAGCTTTTTGTCACTAAATTCAAAGTTTTCTATTATATCTTCTAACTCTTCGGCTAGCTGCTTTGTCGAAGCCATGCTATTGAGTATCATTACCGGAAAGTTTGCATCCTTTTTTAATTCTTCAGCATTATATTGTTGATGATGATCTGAATGCCCTGGAAATGGAATGAGAATACAAGGCTTTCCCACGACTCTTAACTCAGCAACTGTTGAAGCACCAGATCGGGCCACGATAATATTCGCCCAATCGTATTCTTTTTGCATGTCTGAGATATACTCCATTTGTTCATAGTTTTTTGCGACAATCTCCGGATTTATATTATCTTTTCCCACTTGATGATGAATATGAATATTTTCTTTCTTATGAGGAACATATTTATAAAGAGACTTATTGATCTGGTTAGCCCCAAGACTTCCACCATATGCTAAGACTTTAATTTTATCGCCTTCTAATTTTTGTTCGCTAAAGCCTATGTCTTTTCTGATTGGGTTTCCTGCAAGAACAAGATTATTGTGATTCTCTAATCCTCTTGTCTTTTCAAAATGCACGAAAACTCTATTTGATATTTTTGCCAACAGCTTATTTGTTAGCCCAACTGTTGCATTTTGTTCGATAATAAAAATTGGTTTTCTTAAAATCCATCCCGCCAAAAGAGCTGGTCCACAGACATACCCACCAGCTCCGATGAAAAACTTTGGCTTTGTCTTAAGAAATAAAAAAATTAATTTAATGAACACAAAGATGTTTTTAACAATATTCACACTCAGATAGATCGGATTTTTTACCTTTAGAGGCTTACTCTCTAGGTGAATAACATTTTCACCTTTAAAAAGTTGATAATCTAAATAGCGGGTGCCCGTTATATAGTGAACGTCATACGTTTTTTTATAATCCTTACCAATCGACAAGGCTGCATTTATATGACCACCAGTACCACCTGCAACAAGATATATTTTTTCCATGTTTAAAACCTAAGGGTTAAATGAGTAAGACTGAGGCTTGGATTCCTCGTCAACAATTTGTGACTTTGGGGATAAAGCGCAAAAAACTGCCCCTAAAGCGATAAGGTTTGCTACCAATGATGATCCACCATAAGAGATAAAAGGCAAGTTAAGCCCTTTTGTTGGCAAAAGACCTAGCACGACACCCATATTTAAAAATGCTTGAAAACCGATCGCAAAAATAACTGCTGCAATAAGTTGTGTGTTTAATTTACTTTTCACTGACAATGCTAGACGAAAACCTAGGTAAATAAAGATCATATAAAAAGCAACAACAGCGATGACTCCTATTAAACCCAATTCTTCACCAATGACGCTGAAGATAAAGTCATTGTAAGCTTCTGGAAGATAGTAGAGCTTCTCATTACTATTTCCAATTCCTTTTCCAAAAACATGTCCATTTGCAAAGGCCAGATAAGACTGAATGATTTGAAAACCTGAACCTTGAGGATCTGCCCAAGGATCTAAAAAGGTCATCAATCGTTTAACTCTATAGGGAGCAGCGACCAAGACAGCGGCACCAGAGACAGCCCCTAAAACCATTGATGAGTAAAAGTATTTTCTTGGAAGGTCGCTCATAAACCAAATAAAAGCGATCATTACAGCGGTGATACTAAAAGTTCCGAAATCGGGCTGCATAATAAGAAGGCCTAAAGGGACGATGAGATTGAGCACGTAAAGCATTTTATCGTTGCGTGAGTACTTATTAAAATTTGAAAAATAACTAAGGGCACAGAACATAACAGTGTATTTTACAAATTCACCAGGTTGTAAGTTATATCCACCAAAGCTTAGCCAGCGACTCGATCCTTTTATTACAAGTCCCATTGGGGTAAATGTTAAAAAAAGAAGGAATGTAGCAACGCAATTTATTCGGTAAGCATTTCTAAACCAGAAGCCAAGCTTTGATTTAGAAACTGCAAAAGCCAGGGCAGATCCAAGCGCTAAAAAAATTATCTGTTTAGAGACAAAGTGAATTGAAGATCCAAGGTTTTCTTTAGCGACGATCCAACTAGATGACCACACCATTACCAGACCAATAAAGACAAGTATGCTGATGTCCCAAATAAAATATTTTTTTATCTTTTCTGTCATAAACAAATGGTATCAGAACGTGACATGGAACATCAATGGTTAATTATATTTGAAAAATTAATTTCTTATAATAGTTACCTTTCTCTTCATAATCTCTAAAAATATCTGTGGAGTCATTACCTGGACATAAAATGATCGTGTCACCAGTTCTCGACTTTTGAAATGCCAACAAAATAGATTCGTCGAAAGATCCAACTAAGAATGTCTGAGTCGAATCACCTATGATCCTATTCATGTTTTCTTTACACTCACCAACGAGAACCATTAAGCGAACTTTTTCGTTGATAATATCGTTATAACCTTCGTACATTTGCTCAGTGTCTTTTCCG
The DNA here is from genome assembly GCA_963719505.1 of Halobacteriovoraceae bacterium. Lineage (GTDB taxonomy): Bacteria > Bdellovibrionota > Bacteriovoracia > Bacteriovoracales > Bacteriovoracaceae > CAKZJW01. Next base: position 435,357 of record CAVRCF010000001.1, on the reverse strand, counting down.
CCAGAGATAAGGATTACAGATCCCTTTAAATTGCGAAGAGTCTCTGCCATCTCAGCCATTGTCTCTGACTTGGCATCGTTATAAAACATAACTCCACTTTTCTCGATCACAAATTCCATTCTATGTGGTATTCCAGGAAACTTTTCAATGGCCTGTTGAATAGACACATCTGAAACCTTTAGTGCTTTCAAAGCTGTGATAGCCGCGAGAAGGTTTTCTCTATTATTTTGACCCACAATTCTCATCTGGTTAACTTTAAACTCTGAGTGATAATGTGTGTTGGAATGAATTCTTTTATCGTGGAAGTGAGTTCCTTGGATCTCAGTAATAACTCCCATTTTAACAAATGATTTTCTTGAGTACCAAAACGTTTGAGCTTCAGAGTTTCTCAAAATAGAGTTACTTGAAAGTTTATCAAAGTTTACGATTAAATAATTATCTTTACTTAAGTTTTTCAACACTTTAAGTGAGTTTTCAATATACTCACCTGCAGTTTTAAATCTGCCTTCAATTGTTCTCTCTTCGATATTTGGATAAACTGCTAAAATGGGACTAAAGTTATCCATTGATTGTAATTGGAATGGACTAACCTCAACAACGACGTAATCAATATCATCTTTTTCTGGTTGAATAAGAAAGTTACAAAATGGTTCAGTGTTTGTTCCACCAACAAAAACGTTTTTCTTTTCTAATTTTAAAGCAAAACCAATCATGTGGGCAATCGTTGTTCTTCCCTTACTTCCACAAACTGCAATAACCGGTTTATCACAATTTTCATAAGCAAAAGCAAACTCACTATAAACTGCTTTACCAGCTTCTCTCGCAGCCTGAAGTTGAGGCATATTTGGATCTACGCTTGATGAATAAACAATAATATCAGCAGCGAGGAAATCTTCAAGCTTGTGCTCACCTAAAGTCATCGCTGGTGTCGGAGTAACTTTTTTAAGTCTTTTAACAGGCTTATTTAAATCAAAAATTGGTTTTATATCTGTTACACGAATTTCACATTTGAATTGATTAAAGAGATTAATCAAAGCAAATCCTGTTTTCCCAAGACCGATAACTAAAACTTTCTTACCATTATACTTTTCCATTATTTCTCCTATCTTAATTTTAATGTTGCGAGTGCTAGTATGGATAACACGATACTGATTATCCAAAATCTAACGATTACTTTTGGCTCGGGCCATCCTTTCAACTCAAAGTGATGGTGTATTGGAGCCATTTTAAATATTCTTTTCTTTCTTAGTTTGTATGAGCCTACCTGTAAAATGACTGAGACTGCCTCCATCACAAATATTCCTCCGATAACAACAAAGAGGATTTCGTTTTTTGTCACAACTGCTATCGTCCCTAAAACACCACCAAGTGATAAAGATCCAACATCACCCATAAATATTTGAGCGGGGTAGGAATTGTACCAAAGGAAGCCAACGCTTGCGCCAACGATAGCCGCGGCAAGAACCATTAGCTCACCGACATTGACAATATAGGGAATAAACAAATACTGAGAGATTGTGACGTGGCCTGCGACGTATGCTAAAATCCCCAGCGTTGCTGAGCTCGTTATTACTGGTCCAGTAACAAGGCCATCAAGTCCATCAGTTAAGTTAACGGCATTACTCGACCCCACAATAACAATGCTTCCAAAAAACATATAGAACCAACCAAGATCAATCAGCGGTCCCTTAACGAAGGGTACATAAAGATTTGTGTCTATTACTCCGAACTCAACGAGATACCAACATGCTGCGAGTGAGGTTAAAAATTGCCATGCAAGTTTTCCTTTTGCAGAAACTCCATCAGAATTTTTTTTAATTATTTTTAAGTAATCGTCTAGCCAGCCAAGAAGGAAGAATGAAATCATGACAAGTAAGCAAACGATAAAAGGTGGTGATGAAAAGTTGCCAGCAACAATCATGGTTAACACGACGGAGCCTATGATAAAAATTCCACCCAAAGTCGGCGTGCCAGCTTTTTTTAAGTGCTCTTTTGGTCCATCCTCGCGAATGGTTTGACCGAATTGCTTTCTTTGCATGAAAGCGATAAAACGTTTTCCCCATAAAATTGAAATTATAGACGCTACTACAAATGCGATAAAGGATCGAAAAGTGATATATCTAAACACATTAAAAAGCGAGACGTCCAAGCTCATTGGATATAACAAATGATACAACATTTAATAAAGCCTTAGTTTTTTCTAATGGGAAGTTATATCTAAGATTGACTCAAGTTGTAAAGACCGACTGCCTTTAATAAAGATGTATTTATAAGTATTTAAGATACTTTTATCAAAGTAATCTTTTAGAAGTTGTGCAGAGCCAAATGCCATAGATCCGGGACAATCTTTTGCTGCTACTTGTGCAAAGCGTCCTACAAAGATAACCTTTTGCGCAGTTTGAGCACTAATAAACTTGGCCGTTTCTTGATGAAACTTTTCGGCATTCTCACCAAGCTCGTTCATGTCGCCAACGATCAGGCAATTTGATGCAGAGGCAACACTGAGGAAGCCTTCAACAGCAGCTTTCATTGAACTTGGATTAGCATTATAGGCATCGAGAAAGATTTTACTTTCCCCCCGCACTAGCCATTCAGAACGATTTTTTGTCGGCCTGAAACTTTCACAAAGCGCGACAAATTCTTCTGTGCGAGACGAATCAACGCTTTTTGCCATGATAAAAGCAAGACAAAGATTGTGAAGATTATGCTTCCCAGTAATATATTTATTAGTGAATTTGTATTCATAACCACTATTGTTCACAATTGCGCTTTCTTTTTCAATAGTAAAGTTATTATTTTCTGCAGTGCAACCAAACTCTTCGACAAAAGGTTTCGTTTTTAAGCTTTTGAGATACTCGTCGTCAGAGTTCTTAAAAAATAATTTGTTTTCTTTTTCACAGTTAAGAATAGATTCATAAAGATAACCTTCCTCTTTAAAAACGTTCTCTCTATTTTCAAAAAATTCCAGATGCGTATCTCCGATATTTGTTGTTACACCAATAGCTGGGTTTACAATTTCACAAAGAGTTTTTATCTCACCTGGGTGATTGCTACCAAGTTCAATAATGGCATATTTCGTTTTTTCATTTATCTGTAATAGCGTTAGTGGAACGCCGATGTGATTGTTATTATTCTTTTGAGTGCAAATTGTTTGGGGTTCAACACAATGAAGAAGATGAAAAAGCATCTCCTTGGTGGTTGTTTTACCATTCGAGCCGCTAATAGCGATAAGTTTTCCACCGTTATCTTGGAAACGATTACTTAGTAGGTTGGTAATTTGTTGAAGGAAGAGCACTGAATCAGTCGTAGCAATAAAGTTGATACTATCTTGATACTTCTGAATCAACTTATCATTTTCGTGATTTTTTGTGTAAATGACGGTGGAACATCCAGAAGTTTTAACACTTTCCAAAAATTTTAAAGCATTATGATTTTCACCAGAAATGGCCAAAAAGGATTCATCAGCAGACAGAGTTCTTGAATCCGTATTGATATCAATTTTTTTATCGTCTGACTCTAGCGAAGAAATAAATGAAGAACACTTTTTAAAATCCCTATGATAGATCATCTAAAACCCTTTTAACTTCTTCTTCGTCGCTATAGGGAAGTCGTTCTCCCTTTATCTCGATATAGTTTTCGTGCCCCTTTCCCGCGATGAGAAATACTGCATCAGAGTAAGAGGTCATCGTTTTTCTAATTGCTATTTTTCTTTCAATTTCTTTTGTCGTCTTACTAGAATCACATCCAATATAAATATCCTCAATGATATTTAAAGCATTTTCACTTCTTGGGTTATCTGAGGTAATCACAACTAAGTCTGAAAAGATACAAGCTGCTTTTCCCATCAAAGGTCGCTTTTTTCTGTCCCTGTCTCCACCACAACCAAAGATGGTAATTATTTTTTTATGGGGGAAGGTTTTTCTAATCTCCGAGCCTACATTTAAAAGAGCATCAGGGGTGTGTGCAAAATCTATAACGACCTTTCTCTCCTCTTGTTCGTAGAGGTTAAAGCGACCGGGCGTTTGATTAAGTTCAACAAGATCTGTTGGAGTAATTTCTAATCCTTCATCCTCTAAAAGTCCAAGCGCAAGGCTTAGGTTTTTATTATTATAAGAAATAGAAAAGTAGCTCGAGGTTTTAAGACTTTTTGTCTTTATAATTTTTACTTTTTTACTCGTGATTCGTTTATAGATTTCAGGATCTGACTCTGAGATATAGAGCTTTTCCTTTGTGAGGTTAACTATTTTTTCTTTTGCCTTAAAATAATTTTCCATTGATCCATGATAATCAAGGTGATCTTGTGAAAAGCTTGTCCAAATTGTTCTATCAAAAACCATTTTTGAAAATCTGTTTTGACTTAAAGCATGGCTGGAAACTTCAACGACTGCATAGTCACTTTCATAACGATTTAAAGACTTTCGAAGGTCAATATAATCGGGGGTGGTTAGTCCGAAGTCGTCGACTTTATTTTTGTTATAAAAGACACCCAAGGTGCCAACAGTCATAACTTTTTTATCTTTGCCGTCTAGGAGTTGGCGAATGATATCTACTGTTGTCGTTTTTCCATTTGTTCCAGTAACACCTATAAGCTTTTTAGCTTTTGATGGATAGACTTCATTACAAAGAGACTCTCTCTTCTCCATCCACTTTTGGGTTGTTAGACAAATAACTCTATCTCGATCAAGTTCAATATTCACATAGCAAGTTTGAAACTCAGTTTCATTAAGACGTTTTAAAAAGTCGTCGACTCTCTTTTGTGTTTTTTCTGGAAAATAATAGAAGAGAATTGAGTTTTTGGTGCAATTACTCGTTTTCCACTGAAGGTCATTCATAGCTTGGTGTTTTAAACTTAAGTTTGACTTCGGTACTATCTGACATTGGATCTCCAGCTCTTGGAGACTGCGAATAGACGACGCCAAATCCTCTATAGGAATATTTTATCTTTGACTGATCGAGAAGGTGAAAGGCACTTGATTTATCCATACCGATGAGATTAGGAACAATTCCCCTTGTGACGGTTCGCCTCGCAGACTGCTTGAGTCTTATCTCATCGATAGAGTTATTCTTTGTGGTATTGATACTGGCGAGCTGATTATACTCTCTTCTTTTATACAAAATACTTTTTACTATTTTTTGAAAAATCGGTGCTGCAACTGTACTTCCATAGTAGGCTTTCTTTGGCTTTTTCACATAGGTATAGACCACAAACTTCTTTCCAACGTTGAGTGGAAAGCCAATAAATCCAGAAATATGACCGACATATCCACCGTTATCATCAACTGCCTGAGCGGTACTTGTTTTACCGGCAATTTGAAAATGTTTAACCATCGCATTTTTTCCCGTGCCCTCTTCAACGGCTTTGACGAGGATCTTTTGAAGGATATGAGCTGTATCTTTAGAGATGATTCGCTTGGCACTCTTTTTATTTCTATCACCCTTTACAATAGTTGGGGTCACATACTTTCCGCCGTTTGCAATAGAGGCATAAGCTGCAAGCATTTGTATTCCCGTAGTGGCAACACCTTGACCAAAACTTATATTACTCAACCTTAAGGGAGAAATATTTAGTTTAGTATCCAATGCCCCCTTGGCTTCTCCAGGGTTTTCAATCCCTGTTCTCACACCAATTCTAAACTTATCTAATGTCTTTTTTAATGAAGGGTAGGTCAGATCAAACGCGATCTTGGTTGTTCCAATATTTGAACTGTACTTTAATATATCTTCAACTGAGAGCCACTCAAAAGCATGTTTATTGTCTGATTCACTAATATAGTGATTACCAACAAGGTATTTTCCCTTTTCACAATAATAGTTTGTGTCAGGTTTGACGATATTGTTCTCTAAAGCAGATGCAATTGTCAGCGTTTTAAAAGTAGAACCTGGTTCAAACTGGTCGGAGACAAATGATAATCTTCTTTGAGATAGCTTTGTATTTTTTACGTCATTTGGATCAAACGAAGGATAATTTGCCATCGCCCAAATTTCACCAGTTTCGGCATCCATTACAGCGGCACCGCCACTTTCTCCTTCAAATTCCAAGACACCTTCTTTTAGGTATGTCTCCAGTGAAGCTTGAATATCTTTATCTATACTTAGAATCAGGTCGTGCGCCTTTCCTGGAACACTGACTTGCTTTGATTTAATTTTTCTTCCTTTGGCGTCTTTGCTATAGCGTTCAATGACAGCTTTTCCTTTTAATTTTTCATTAAAAGAATATTCAAGACCAGATAGACCGTCGTTATCGATTCCGACAAAGCCTAAGATTTGAGAAGCCAGTTCGTGATTTGGGTAAAGACGACTTGCTTGGATTCTAATATTGACACCCTCAACTGTTTTTAAAACTTCCAGTTGCTGGTTATTAATATCAACCTTTCTTCCTAGCCACGTAAACTTTCCATTTCTATTCATTGTCGTCTTTCTGAGTTTTGCATAATTTAACTGAGGAATAATTCTTTCCAGTTCATCCAGTTTTTTCGACATTTGGGTATCAGTAATAGGGTAGGTGAATAAATCGTAACTTTTGATATTGATAGCAAGAGGATTGCCATTTCTATCAAGAATATGACCTCTTTCGGGATAGCTTTTAATTTCTCTTTTGACCTGGCTATTTGAATATTTAATAAGGTTCGTTCTATCAACGACTTGAATTTGGACAGCTCTAACAATCACACTAATAAAAAGTATGTTTATGACTACGAAAACGACTTTAATTTTATTTTTCATCTAAATACCAAGTTAGGGAATTATAATGATATGTTTCTCGTCGGGTTCTTTCAATTTATATTTTGATGCGAAGCCTTTTAGATTTTTAATAGAGAGCATTCTTGCTCTTTCGGCTTTAAGCTCTTTATTCTCTGTTTCTTGTATTTTAATTTTTTTACTTATATCGCTATAACGGTAATCTTGCTCGAGCCCTTTCATTCTAATGAGGACGAACATAACTCCAAGTGTTCCAAGAACACAAATTAAGGGAAATGTTTGTGAGGTCAATACGTATTTTTCTAGGAAATTTCTAATCGGTGAACTCTTAGCCTTTCTCGACTTGGCCCTTCTCTTAGCAGTCATAACAACCCTCCATGGTGTTAATAAAAGCTCTAAGCTATTTTTTGAATAACTCTCAGCTTTGCACTTCTCGACCTTTTGTTTTCAGAAACTTCTTCTTCTGTTGGCAATAATGGTCTCTTAGTTATTATTTTAGCAATATTTTTGTCAGTTTGAAAAATTTCTTTGAATTTATGTTTAACTATTCTGTCTTCTAAAGAATGAAAGCTGATAATGGCCAAAGTGCCACCTACGTCTAAAATATCAAACAGTTTCTGTATAGTATTCTCAAGAACGCCTAGCTCGTCATTAACAGCGATTCTCAGTGCCTGGAAGGTTCGAGTTGCGGGGTGGGTTTTACCAAAACGCATTTTCTTGGGGTACGCATGGAAACATATATCTTCGAGCTCTTTTGTTCTTTCAATTCTTTTTTCAGATCTTCGGGCGACAATTTCAGCCGCAATCCTTCTTGAAAGTCTCTCTTCTCCATATTTAAAAATAAGATTTGCGATATCTTCTTCGTCGTAATCGTTCAAAATATCTGCAGCTGTAGGGGCATTTTCATTTTCATAGTCCATTCTCATATCGAGATAGGCATCTGCTCTAAAGGAAAATCCGCGCTCAAAAGTATCAAACTGGTGGGAAGAAACACCTATATCCATAAGGATACCCTGAAACTTTGTCTCGGGCTCATTTTCTTGAATCCATTTTGGGAAGTCAGTGTAATTTGTTTTAATTAATTTAACATTCTCGATTCCATACTCTTCAATCTTTTCAATACCATTTTTTATAGCGTCTGGATCTTGGTCTACACTGTAGACAGTGCAACCCTCGACAGCTTTTGCTATTCCAAAGGAGTGTCCACCGGCACCAAAAGTCATGTCAGCGAACTTTAAATTATTCGAGTCATTATTAATAAGTGCTGATAAGCACTCATCAAACATAACCGAATAATGTTTTCCGTACTCTTGTGCCATTAATTTAAAAGGGTGTGAATTATTTTTTCTTGTTCCGCAGAAACAAGTGATGGATTTGTCATGATGGCGTGCTTATTCTCAGCTTCAAACTCCAGAGGTGAATCTGAAAGTGTAGGAATAAGAACCTTTATCAATTTGCTAGCAGAGGCGTAATTATCTTTCATAACACGCATGATTTCATCAACTGTGCAGTGTTCGTCTTTCCAACAGTCGTAGTCTGTAACCATGGCAACAGTTGCATAGGCCATACCGGCTTCTTTGGCCAAAAAAGCTTCAGGAACATTGGTCATACCAATAACATCTGCTTCAAAAGAACGATAAATATTTGACTCCGCTTTTGTAGAAAACTGAGGTCCCTCTATACAAAGATATGCGCCACCTAATGAGTGACTTACATCTGTCTTTTCAAGAGAGTTTTTAATAATTTGGCGAAGGTCTAAGTTAACAGGTTGGGCCACACTAACATGTCCCACAACACCGTTATCAAAAAATGTTCTCGCTCTTAGGCCTTTAGTCCAATCGATAAATTGGCTAACAAGAACAAAGTCACCTGGCTTATGCTCTTCTTTTAAGGAACCAACGGCTGAGATACTTATCACAGTATCAACACCGAGAGTTTTTAAAGCGTAAATATTCGCGCGAAAGTTTATTTCTGAAGGTGAGATTTTGTGTCCCTCACCATGTCTTGCGATAAAGTAGAAGTGGCTATTTTCAACCTTTAGCTTTTTGATATTGCCGCTAGGCTTACCAAAAGGAGTATCGATAAGGTGGTCTTCAACCGTCTCGACACCGTCTAAATTATAAATTCCACTTCCACCAATTATTGCAATTTTTGTCATACATTTACCTAAAGAGTTTTAACCATTTCTACTTGCTTACCAAGTGATTTAGATTGTCTTCCGATAACGTTAGAATGCTCTTCTTTTTCTGCTTCGTCTTTACAAGAAATACAAAGGTCTGCTGTCGGTCTAGCAATTAATCTTTTAAAGTTAATTGTTTCGTCACATTCAACACAAAGACCGTAGTCTCCTTCTTCAATTTTTTGTAAAGCTTGTTTTAATTTTTTTGCATAGAAAACATCTCTGTTTCTAAATCTTAGCATTTGTGATCTTTGATAGTCGGCTGACGCTTGGTCTACTTCGTCTGATCTCTCTTCACTTGCTATTGTGAACATCTCTTCATCAATTGCTAACTTTGTTAAAACTCTTTCTCTTTCGGCAATTACTTTTTCTTTTAATTCTGCCAATTGTTTTTTCTTAAGTTTCACAGGCTCTCCTCTCTCTCAGTTGTCCAATCCACTTTTTATATTAAGCAATACTAGTTTACTAATCATCTTTAATGTCTCAAATACGCCTTCCCCGGTTGTAGCAGTTGATTCAAAGGCTGGAAAGTCAAATTCATTCAACTTCCTGTCCAAATCTTGCGTCGAAACGATATTGGGAAGATCTCTTTTGTTCCACTGCATCACAATGGGAACCTTATTAAATTCATAACCTTGGGCTTCAAGGTTTGCTTTTAAACCTTTTAGACTCTCTACGTTATCTTCCATTCTTTCTACTTGAGAATCTGCAACAAAAACGATGCCATCGACTCCTCTGAGAATTAACTTTCTACTCGCTTCATAAAACACTTGTCCTGGTACGGTATACAGGTGAAAACGAGTTTTGTATCCCCTTATTTGACCCAAATCCAAAGGAAGAAAATCGAAAAATAATGTTCTCTCATTTTCAGTGTTTAGAGTTACCATCTGGCCTTTAGCTCCCGCTGAAGTCCTCTGATAAACGTGTTGTATATTGGTCGTCTTTCCACCCAAGCCTGGGCCATAGTAGACGATCTTACAGTTAATTTCTTTTGTGTGATAATTTACAAAAGACATATTATTTACCTTCCAAACGAGAAGAGATTATCAATCTCTTCATCTGTAATATTTTTAAATAAGAAATCTTCTCTCAAGTGAGTTTTCTTTACTTTATTTTTTGATAAAAACTTTTCTACATCTTCTTTTAAAAGCCTAAAGTTTCTCTTCAAAAGTGCAGGGTTAAATGTGTCGCTGTACAGAGTAGCGATATAGTAATAATTTTTCTCGATCATTACTGGCAAAATATATATTCCACTATCTGTTTTATCAAAACTAAAGCGGTATTCTGATATTTCTTCACCTTTTCCACTATGCGTATTCAAAGCTTCTGCAGCTTGCCAAACACCTCCAACAAGTGCCCCTATAGAGGCAGCTTTGGGTGCTAAGTCTCTTGAAGAGTAAACAACAATTCCATCAGCTCGTACTATCGTTGTCATAGAGACGTCAAAATCACAATTATTATCAAAATAATCTGAGATAAGACTATTGAGATTCATTATAAAAGTTTCCTGTTTTCTAGGGCCTTAGATATCGTTAGGGGGTCTAAGAACTCTAAGCTTCCACCGATAGGAATGCCAAACCCAATCCTTTCAACGATAACATCAGGAAGCAGCTGATTAAGATAAGCACAGGTCGCGTCGCCCTCAACTGATGGGTTAATAGCGAGAACTAAAGTTTTAATATTGAGATTTTTCACTCGCTCTATTAATTTATTTATTTTTAATTGATCAGGGCCAATTCCTGCGAGGGGATTTAGCACCCCACCCAAAATATGATAAAGCCCACTGAAGGTATTACTTTTTTCTATGGCCATAAGATCACTTACATTTTCTATGACACAAATGGTTCCCATCTCTTTTCTGTGTTCTCTCAAGCAAACCTCACATAGGTTTTCTTCACAGAACATCCCACACTCATCACAAAAACGAAGAGACGTTAAGGATTGAATTGATTTTGAAAACTCAATAATTTCATCCGCATTCCATTTGGTCATTGCCATAACTTGTCTCAAAGCTGTTTTCTCCCCAACACCGGGAAGCCTTGAAAATCCTGTTACTGAATTTTGGATATTGCTTGGTAACTGCATAAATTAAAAAAGTCCTGGGATTGATAGTCCACCAGTAACCTTACTCATCGCCTTATTAACAGACTCTTGAGAAGTGGACATTGCTTGGTTAACTGCCGTTTTAACGAGATCCTGAAGCATTTCAACATCATCTGGATCAACGCATTCTTTATTTATTTCTATATTGATAAGTTCTTGCTTTCCATTGACGACAACCTTAACCATTCCACCACCCGAAGATGCATCGAACTGTCTCGCATCAAGTTCTTTTTGAAGTGTCGCCATTTTTGCTTGCATCTGCTGTGCCTGCTTCATCATTTGATTCATGTTTGCCATAGTTATTCCTTATTTACGATTATTTTATCTATCGAGCGATTAAAGAGCTCTTGGGCTTTGAGTATATATTCGTTATTTTTAATCTTTTCACGTTTTGCTTCAAGTGCATCTGCAATTTTTTTCTCATCGATTTCAGCAACACTAGAGAAGTTTTTCTTCTCTTTTTCTTCAGCGTTTAACATTGTGATTCTAAAAGTTACCTCTTCTTTTTCGAAGAATTCTTTTAGCATTGATATAATTTTTTCTTTGTTTTCAGATGAGCTCAAATATTCGTTAAATATATTGTTCGCCTCTACTATTCCTAGGTCAACTAAAAGAGTTTTGGTATTAAGATCTATTGGGTTGAGTAGGTTACCTCTTTCGAGATTACTTCCAATGGCTTTGTATTGAGTCATAGAAAAACTAAGAAAGTTTTCCCATGTTTTTTCTTCCACTATTTTTGCTGCTGGTGCCTCAACCTCAACGACTTCCTCAACCTCTTCGACAAGTGATTCGACCTCTTGTGAAACTTCGAATTGTGCAAACTCTTGAGTTTCCTGATGAACGGCTCTTGGAACTGGGTTGATTATTTGCTCACGCAAAGCCACCTTTATAAGAACAAATGATATTGCTTTTTCTGGATCCAACGATTTCATGGCCCACTCAAAATCTTTGGCCAAGACTTCATACATCCAAAGAAGTTCTGCCGCGGACAAGTCTTCAATCATTTTTTTGTCAACAACTGTTGTCGTAATATTATTTTTTGAGTCAAGACTCTCAATCATTTCAAATAAACTATCTAAAACCTGAAGGACAAATTTTTCAAGGTCAATATTTTCGCTTAAAACACTCTCAAAAGCTTTTACACACTCGCTCTTATTCCCCTTAAATAAACCTCCAAGAAGAAGACTTAGGGACTGAGTATTTGCCAACCCCAAAGACATGAGTAAAACATCCTCAGTGATCTTCTTATCAACAGATAGACTCATTATTTGATCCACAAGAGAGAGTGTATCTCTTACAGATCCTTTCCCATGCTTTGCCAATTCTTTAATAAGATCTTGAGAGGCAAATTCTATCTCTTCAGCTTTTGCAATCATTTCAACATGACTAACAAGAGTAGGGATACTTACACTTTTAAAGTCAAATCGCTGAACTCTAGAAAGAACTGTACCAAGAAGTTTGTGGGGGTCTGTCGTGGCAAATATAAAAACCACGTGCTCTGGTGGCTCTTCTAATGTTTTCAATAATGCATTAAAAGCATTTACTGAAAGCATATGAACCTCATCAATGACGTAAACTTTATGATCTCCGTTGGTTGGAAGATACTGAGCATTGTCGATGAGGTCTCTTATATTATCGACACCTGTATTTGAGGCACCGTCGATTTCAATATAATCAAGGGAGTTTCCATCATCAATCGAAAGACATGATGAACATTTTAAACAAGGATTACCAGTAGAGGATAAATTTTCGCAACGAATCGCTTTTGCAAAAATTCTCGCTATGGTTGTCTTTCCCACACCACGAGTTCCCGTCAAAAGATATGCGTGTCCAATCTGTTTTTTTAGAACAGAGTTTCTCAATGTTTTTGTTACATGTTCCTGTCCAATAACGTCGTCAAACTGCTTCGGACGCCACTTTCGGGCTAATACTTGGTATGTCATATATTAAACTCTCTCAATTGTTAGCGCAAAATATATGGGGCCTGCCAATTAGTCAATTCGCAACTGGACATGGATCAATCAAATAGGGAAATGTAAGGAGATATTAGGTATGTATTTGAAATAATAAGTGGCAGCACCACACAAAGAAACAACCAGTCCCGTTGCTTCGTTCCCGACCTGGCGGATTAACTCGTGATTCAATCGTGGCACTACCGCCAACGATACTATTCGTGAAGAAGTAATATGTAAAGTTAAACAATATTAGTGTTTGCGCGCTATAGCAAACTAGGTATTGCTCAGTTCCTTACACCTACCGTTGACGCTCATTCCAGATGCCAAGTTAAGATAATTTCCCGACAGGGAATTAATCGTTCCGTTTTTTAGATCTATATTTAAAGATTTTGTTTTATCGAAGCAGTTTGTATTTTTGCCTAACCCATTTTTTAGTCTGAAAAAGTTTTCTTCTGGCTGCCAAAGACCATCTCTGAAATAAAGTTCATCAACGAGCGTATCCTCGAAATATAACTTCATTGAAACGCCAGTTAACTCTCTTTTATAAACACTGTTTTTTGAACATGCCTTGTCAATTTTCATACTAACTTTATATTTTGAACTCCCTTGAAAATAATAAGTTGAGTTATTCACCTTAAAGTCACAAGAGGCAAAAGAGACGGAGCCCCAACATAGAGCTCCGATAATTAAAATATATTTTGAAAGATTAGTTAGCAAGTTGACCCGTTTTTTCTAGTAGATCTCTATTAGGAAATAGGCCATTGAGTTCAGGCTCAGAAGTTAGAGTAGAATTTCCATTCTCATCGTATGTTCCCGTTAAAAGTGACTTCAAATCCTGAAGAGGATTTCCAAGGTAAGTTGGCAGATCCATAATGATTTTGACTTCGTTCCCTTGAGCATCTAATCCTAAAGTAATTTCTTTTGGACCAGATAAATAAGACATCGCCTCTTTCATTGAGTTTCTTTCTTCTTCACCAATACAGATTGTTTTTATGAGGTTATTTGATCTCTCGTCATTATTACAAAACTGATTGTTTAGAGTATCAAGATCCATTCCAACCTCAACCATTGATTCTAAATTCTTAACAATTTGATCCATTTTATGATCTTTTTCAAGCCTTAAAAAGTCTGAATATCTTTTTACAATGGTGTGATTTTCTTCATCAGTAAGTGATCGATTCAGGTCAGCTTCTTTTACTTTAATTTCATTAGCTAAGTTTTTTGATCCTTCAACACTATAAGCGGTTAGAAGCTTCAAATAAACACTGTAAGCTTTTATTCCACTTGCAATAATCTTAGTATCGACGACATCAACAGTTCTTGTTAAAGCTGGCATTGCTGAAGTTGAATCTGTCGTCTCTAGTAGATCACAGGAAACATAAGTTCCATTCTCATCTTCTTCTGTCACACAATTTGTCTCAGTAGCAGTATTTTCAGTTTTTAGGTTTGTTATAACGATATCAACACTTTTATCAATTTTTTCAAGCTTTGAAATAGCTGCTTCAAAAGCACCGTCGATTTCGACTTGAGCGAATCTTTTAGCATCTTGATAACTCTTAATCAGAGCACCATTTTTCTTTCCAAGGATGAAGTCTTTAAACTCTGGATATTTGTAATAGTCAGTTAAGGATTTAACTCCTTCCTCATATTCACTAGGGGAGTCGTACATAGGTTTTGCCCTTTCTCCAACACCTCTGAGAGTTTCATAGATACCAGTAAAGGCACTATAAAAAAGAGCTTTATCATTATTACTATCTAGCTTTAATGCTTTTTCAAAAAGTTCATTGGCATGAAGAAATCCGACTGGATTATTAATTAATATCTCTCCAACTCGAGTAAGTTTTTGTGAGTACTCTATATCAGACTCACTGGCACTTCTTATTGAAGTCACCTTGGCTTTTGAATCTTTTTGTTGGGCTTCCATTTGCTCACATGAAAAAAGCATAAATGTCATTGGGATAATAAATAGGGCTCTCTTTTTCATTCTCTCTCCTAACAGGTGTCTAATAAATAAACACATTTGAGTTAATCTAAGTTGTTTAAATTACATTAGTTTTAAATGGTTATACTTAGATTAGTAGCAAGAGGGGTGCCAAAAAGGGGCTCATCCCAGGCATTGAACCTGGGATGAAAAAAATTTAGAATTCGTAAGTAGCAGCAAGACTTAGTGAGCTTTGTGAAAGGTTCTCAAGCTCGTACTCAGTACCGCCAACTTTAGCATCAGTATCTGCATCTAAGGTTGAACCATAGCTTACAGAAACAACAAAATCTTGAGTTACATTCGCCTTTAATGTCCCAAAAAGACCTATCAAACCGTACCCTTCAATTTCTGTTTTACTTCCAGACGAATCTTGAGACTCACTATCACCGTAGTAGACGTAAATTCCACCAAAGTTAAAACTAAATTTATCGTTAAGGTTTCTTTGCCATGTATATTCAAGTTGAAGTGACTGAGTCGCTTCAGATTCTGACTCGCCACTTCCCGTTGCATCCTCTTCTGTAGCTTTTCCAAAGAAAAATGCACTCGCTGAAAGAGAGAACTCTGTATCTTCAACTTTCTTTCCGTACTTAATATAAAATCCTGTTGAAGGGCCTCCGGCAGCAACATTACCCTTTTTTGTTTCCGAAGAGTCTTCTCTATCATTCATATCCGGTGAAAATTGTAGTCCAATATCAAGGTTGCTTCCATCCTCATCTTGCCAATTGATTCTTTTCTGTAAAACGAAAGTTGGATTCTCATAGCCTTCTCTTTCGAACTCATCACCATTTTGTTCTGTCTCACTCTCTTCTTTTTGCAACTGAACACCAAGCGATAATCCCTTAGAGACTACATAACTGAGCTGTTGGGTAATTTCGAAAGTTTTAGTTTCAGTCTTTTCATCAACTAATTCAAACTCAGAATCAGTAACATCAATAGATGTTTGACCATTCAAAGTACCTTTTTCTGGGAAGTACATTAAATCCCTAACTTCTGATTTAGCCAACAAGGCATTGCTTGTTAAGATAGCCGCGACGACTATTAATTTTTTCATAAAACCTCCTGTTTTAATTATAGTAATCTATATTGAAATCATTACAATTCATCAAAATCAGATTAAGGATGGATTGGACCCCGTTTTAGGCTACCTTTGATTTTCTAATAAATACTCTTTCGGGCTCAACATGCCAAGCCCTGAATGAGGTGCTATTTCATTATAATCTTTCATCCAACCCTTGATCATCTTCAGCACTACATCCGCACTGTAACAGTCGCTGTTGTAGACATAGTCTCGCTTGATCGTTTTCACAAAAGCTTCACTCATTCCATTTGATTCTGGGCTATAGGCAGCTGTATAACAGCTTTTTAAACCAAGATGGTTCGCCAAATTCTTAACAGAATGGGCTCGATAAATACTTCCTCTATCCGATAAAAATTCTATCGTTCTCAAAGTTTTGTAATCTTTAAACCTGTATTTAACTGCTTTCAGCATCAGACTCTCAATATCAGTCGCAAGCAGTGGTGATTTTGAAGCTACAAATGAGAGAACCTCTCTGTCACATGTATCTAAAACAAAAGAAACAAAAACTTTTTCTCCGTTAAAGCACTTAATCTCAAAACAATCACTGCACCACCTTGTATTTGAATGCAGAGTCATTACTTTGCCAGTTGGAGTGTGAGTTCTCGTCACAGCAGACTTTGGAAGAAGAAGTCCATTCACTCTCATGATCCTGTAGATACGCTTCTTATTAAGCCTTGGATGCCCCAGAGTAAGTCGAAGACGATTGACCATGGCCGTAACTCGTTTATAACCATAAGTTGGTCGTAAGGAAACAATTGACCTAATCTGGCTTAGTATTTCTCCATCTTCAGCTTTAAAGTAAAATTTCTTTGAGCTAGTCGTTTTATAAATTGATTTTGAGTGGACTCCAAACATTTCACAGATCATTTTTTTTGATCCTTTCTTTTTGAGTTTGATGAATTCTTTTGCTCGATCAACTCCTGTTCCAAGATCTTTTTTTTATAAAAATCGATGATATCCTGAGCGACCTCTTCTCTGAGGGTAGATTCACCAACTTTCTTGAGTAGTTTATCTTTGTCTTTTTTAAGTTGATCAATTTGTTTCAAAAGGTCAGCAACATCGATATTAGTATCAGGTTTGTCTTTCATAGCTCTTTTCCATTGGTATAAAGTTACTGCATTTATATCATGGACTCGTGCTAAAACTGAAATTGGAACACCTTTTGAACGATGTTCCTGTAGAATTTGGATTTTTTGATCTTCGGTAAATCTTCTTCTTTTTCTTTCCATTTTTTCCTCCGTTAAGAGGTAGCCGTCAAAAGGGGGTCACGAACAAGGAGTATTAATGTTCTTTCATTACTGCCATAAAGTTATGATTTAATGATAAAGGACCATCGGAGAATTCCAAGAAAGATATCTAAGGATAAATTAATGTATATTAAGTTGATTAATCTTTAGTGGCAGAGATTTTTTCCCCATTGAAAATATATAGTAATCGTCATGAAAAAAATGGCGGAGAACAAGGGATTTAAGAAGCAAACAAAGAGCAAGCTAACTCAAAGAACACAAAAATGATCTAAACCATTATTAACATTAACTAAAAACTATTCTGAGCTATTGGTTATTTGTTGTCTATATTAATTTAAGTTTTTGGAAAAGTGACAGTTATATTTTTAGTTGCCACAATTTTGCCACATTAAATTCAAAAACCAAAATGGTTATCGAGTGCATTTCTAGTCATTCTATATCTCTCATGTAATGAATTAAAATAAAAAAGTTTTTCTATCTTTTCATTTTTCCAACTAAACTCATTGAGATTGTCTAGTTCATCTTTTATTAATTGGATGTCACTCTTCCACGCTCTCAGCAAAGAATGTCTAGTCCTTCCTCTTGTTAAAGTATTTAGTTCGTATGCCTTTTCAACTTTACTCAATTTCATATCAATGTCAGCCAATTCACTATAATCAGCGCTTAAAACTTGAAGGTTTTTCAAATCTCTACACCTGTAGATTTCTACCATTCCACATACGTCACTCTGATCTGAAGATTCACATTTTTTATACTCTTTAAACTCTCTCCATGCTCTAGACATTTTTTCAAACTTCCAAGGTGTCCGATCATTACTCACCTTATTGAACAAAACATCATCCGTTATATATACTGAAGCATGTCCTCCAAGAAACTCTATAATATCTCCCGTGATATTTTTTTCATCGAAGTTCAGTTTTCGACAAAGTTTTGAGTTCATATAGAATCCAAACTCTACAGGAGAGGAAAACCTTAGAGCTGGAATTATTTTATTGAAGACAAGTGCTCCGTTATAGCAGTTTGCTTCACCATTCCTCTGTGACCTCATAAGTATTTCTTTAAAAGGCTGAGGAACGAGCTCACTTACTTTTAATTTATATTTACCACTTAGCGTTCTTTTCACATAAATTTCAGTATTTGCACTTGGATTAATTTCTATTAATGATTTACGTAACTCTTTAAGTTGCTCTTCAGACGAGCTAATTATCTCAGTTCTAGTAGACTTGAAATAGTCTCCATGGGCATTAGCATAGAAGCTTAATAAAGACAGAATGGCACAGGTTAAGAGCTTTATATTTATTCTCACAATCTATAAATTAATATTGATTCATATTTTAACGTGGATAATATTTACATTAAGGCCAGGTTGAATAGATTACAGAGATGTATAGATACTAGTCACTTT
Organism: Halobacteriovoraceae bacterium; assembly: GCA_963719505.1. Classification (GTDB taxonomy): domain Bacteria; phylum Bdellovibrionota; class Bacteriovoracia; order Bacteriovoracales; family Bacteriovoracaceae; genus CAKZJW01. The sequence continues at coordinate 416,710 of CAVRCF010000001.1, read as the reverse complement.
CCGATAATCCTCTGCCAATATATATTTAAAAGAGGTAATAAGTGTTTTGATATTAATAGGTTAGGGAAATATAGCGGAGAACAAGGGATTCGAACCCTCGAAGGAGTTACCCCATTACATGCTTTCCAAACACTAGCTCAGAGTGATTTAATTCTATTCTTCCTTTATAATTTAAACACTTATACATAAGTTTGAAAATAGTTAGTTTGCTTGAGGTAAAAGTATGACGTAACAATTACATTAACTTAACTCTAAAAGGACATTTATTTGAGTACACAGATGAGTACAACTAATTAATACTTTAGTTGAAGTTTTAAATACAAATTACTTACTTGTAAATCACTAAACGTACTTTCCCTAACTCGCTCCCATCCCAACTGAGTATCAAAATGTTTAAAAACTAAATTGCTATTCAAGGATGAAACTAAATCTGTATACTTCAACTCTAACTTAAGTCTCTCATGTATATTTACCATTGCATAAATACCTAAAGTTTCTTCAATTTTATAATTACCCTCAAAAACTGGTGATAATATAAGCCCAATACTTAAATATCTATTTAATAACCTCATATAATTTATATCTGCAGTAAAATAATTAAAGCGGTCTTTATTTAGTAAATCTAATCCTAAAACAGTTAACGAGAAGTTATTTCTATTAATATCTAAACTAGCTCTTATATCGAAATAAATTGGAGTATATGTTTTTCCGTTATTAAGATCGACCTCAACTTCATCCTGAACTATTTCTTCAAGAGAAAACTGTTCATCAATGTACCATCTATTAGAAATTGATAACTTTGTAATTAATTTTACTTTATCTAGTTCAAAACTTCGTTGGACTCCAAATGTATCTGATCGAACACTAAAAAGTTCAAGTTCTGGAAAAACAGGATTATTAATTGTAGCGACAATAGACTCAAATGCAGACACTTCAAATATGTATTTCTGGTAACGTATTCTCTGAGCTAAAAACAATTCAGTCTTATATGGGTGATTATATGCACTCTCTATCTCTTGCCCAATTTCACTTATATCGTCAGACTGCACAGAATCATAAAGGTCTATGAAGCGTTGACTAGAATTAACATATAAAGAGGTACTACCTCCGTTATGCTTTATAAATTCATGCTGGTTTCTTAAAGCTGACAATTTAATAAAGTTAAGGTTACTTGCTTTTACCGTTGAGGTAATGATTAAACTAAAGGTAATTATTGCATATATTTTCATCATGGTTGTTAACATATTCTTTAACTGTCTTAATCATTCTATATGCATGATTTTTGAAGCTATGGTTATTATAGTCTGAGATTATCGTTCTTTCTAAAATACTAATTTTTTTTAACACTGTAACTTTATTACATGTATTAAACAGTCTCAGCATAACTTCTTTGTATATTTCTGGGTTATATTTGATAAATAACACAGCGAATTTTTCAATGTTCATATCGTTAAACTCTTCTCTTATTTCATTATATGGAGTTCCAAAAACATCTTTCATTGCTCTGTCAATCTCAGATAAAAGCTTTAAGACTTCAGCAAACGAGTTTTTAAAGTTACTATAAGCACTGAATGAGTGAAAAATCATTTCATCAATATGTACTATGTATTTATATACAAATTTTTTATAAAAAGCTTCTAAGTCGCTAGTTTTGTTATCTTCTACCATATCCTCTATTTTCATTACTAAGTCCTTTAAAGATTGAGTTAGTAAAAATATATGAACGAGGCCTTTTTTGAGCTTTTCTTCTTTTGATGACTCTTCATTAATATCTAGCTGATTATAAATATTTAAAGCTTGGGATAGGTTCTCTTTTTTTACATTCGTAATACTAATAAACCCTGCAACAAAGCTTTTCAATTCCTTTAAAATGTCTTCAGTCTTAAAAGAGCGTTCTGTTAGTTTTTCGATAGAGAACAAGAATTTATATAACTCAAACCCTCCCAAACCCAGATAGCTATCTGCTAATAGCTGTTTATACTTCTTATTATTTGGATGCTGAGTGGTTAGACTAATTAAAAGCTCATTAGCTTTACTATAGTTTCTTGAGTTCAACTCTTTTTTAGCAAGTGAGAACTGCTCCATTTCTTCACTAGGAGAATTTTGACCACACGACAAAAATATAGAAAGCATAAACAAGATAGAAATAAATTTAAAGTTGATCTTCATCACACTATTTTAACCATTCATCGTAGTTTTAAATATATGGTAAAAATGGTCACAACACGAAGCAGCTTAAGTATTACTACTGCTTCCTGTCCCAAAAAGTATTCTTGAGCTTGTTAGACGGCTTATTGCTCAAACATAAGTGATATGTACTGGCTTATTTTTAGCTGATTCGTCAAAATAATGCTTAATCTCCATCGCTTTTCTTTTTTTCAGTTTATCAGGAGTAGATGCATCCGTGTTAAACAAATTATCAGCTAATCTTAAGCGTCTCAATATGAGGTTTATGAACCTTTGGTCATCGTTTGAAAGTCTTTTATAGAGATCATCGATCACTTTCTGATCCAATCTATTTAAGAAAAAATCGTCAAATAGATTTTTCTTTATTGGTACTAGAAGTTGCTGTTTTATACTCACACTTTAACCTTTTTAATATTTAGATTAGATACATATACCAGAAGTTTAGAAGCTACTATTAAAAGGCTAGTGTAGCTGGTTTCCTATCAGGAGCAAACACAATTACAGACACTTGAAGGTTGCTACCTTATCTTAAGAAACATTAGTGTTTATTTATAATTAATAACTCTAGCTTGTTAAAACTGCGTACAATCTGCGTACTTAATATTTTTGAATGAAAAAATGAGTGCAAGCGGAGTTGTAAGTGATTAAAAAATGGCGGAGAACAAGGGATTCGAACCCTCGAAGGAGTTGCCCCCTTACATGCTTTCCAAGCATGCGTCTTCGACCACTCGACCAATTCTCCGTGCCAAAAAGGATATTTTATTTTTTCTAAGAAGTCTAACGATAGTTCTTTCGTTTTGCTTTAAAAAAGTTTGATAGGATAGAGGCACACTCAATATGCTTAAAACCACCGTAGAGGTTAAATTTATGATTGAGACGCTCGTCGGTGGCATGATTGTAACCAAGGCTAAGGGCTCCACCCTTTTTATCGTACGCGCCAAAATATAATGATTTTATTCTCGATTGCGCAATGGCACTTAGACACATTGGGCATGGCTCTAAAGTAACAATCATCGTGCAATCAATAAGCCTCCAAGATCCAAGAGACTCTGCAGCTTTTTGGATGGCCAAAATTTCGGCATGTGCCGTTGGATCATTTCTTGTTTCTTTTAAGTTGAAGGCTTCGGCCAGAATTTCTCCAGAGGGAGAAATAATGAGAGCACCCACAGGAACTTCATCTTTAAAGGCCGCATCTTTAGCGAGCCTTAAAGCTATTTCAAAATAAAAGTCTATTTTACTGCTGGATATCATTTTTATTAAACTTCTTTCTCAGTTTTACTTGTTTATTATTTTTCCAAATCTTCAACAATTTTAAATAAACATCCTTGGTAATAACATCGTCAAAGGTGAATTTTACTCCATATCTGAAAGGCCTACCCGCAATAATTCCTTTATAAGTCTTTACCTTTCCTTTTAAAAGAAAGTTTTTGTTATCAAAGTCCACCTCTAAAAAAACATCGCTATCGAGAGGAATGAAGTCAAAGCACTCGACACAAGCGCTATATCTCCTATAGTCGGTCAGTCTGGCTTTCATAACTGAACCCTCAAACCTAATCAAAGCTTTTAAATCACCGCGAAAGTGATAGTCATATTCCCACCACTGAACTCTTGGATAAAACAGAGGCGAGGACATTGTGTAACAATTTAAAATAAGAAAAATAAGTGCGAGAAAAGCTAAGTAAAGAATAAACATATTTCCAGCGACGAAAGTGTAATGAAGGATATCTAGTAAAAGGTAGATGAAGACACCTAGACTAATTGTCCAGTAGGCATAGTTTCTATTTCTTTGGGCTTTAAAATAAAAAACGCTTCCCCAAACCAGAAAAATGAGCTCAATAAAGTATGAAAAATTGAATATCTTTTGTTCAGCAATCGCCGAAAAAAGACTGAGAGCAAAGAGAAAAGTCAAAAGAGCATTCTGAGTCAAAATCGCTCTTCTAAAGTCATCATTTATATCTTTTTCAAAAAATCTATTCATCTTGAGGATACCTTTGTTCAAGTTCTTCGAGAGTTGTTTCTATAATATAGATGGGATCTTTATAACCTGTCTCTATCTTAATAGCGTTTACCTGCTTTTTTGGCGTCATATAGAAAATCGGTTCCGTTTTGTTCATGTCTTCAGTAAGATTCAAAATTGAATAATGAGAGTCTCTTCCTCTAAAGTGTCGAACGGGTATTATTTTTTTCATCTCAAAAGAAACCTTAGCACCATATTGATAAGTCTCAGCGACAAGAGGGTAACCCTTTGTTACCGCTTCAATTCTTTCAATTCTCTTTTTCCAAAATTTAATTTCATTGAGTCTACCAATTTGTTCTTCTTTATAAAAAGAATCAGGAAGTAAGATTATTACCCTTAGGCTTAGAATGATCACAATGGATAGAGCTGATAAGATCGCCACTTTTCTTAGAGAGGAATTCATTTTATCAAAAAGAGTATGCATTAACAGAATGAAGCATGCACAAGCGGAAACCGTCCAATTTGCCTCAATTTGATTTCTAAATGAGATAAAAAACAAAAGTCCTAAAAAGCCACATACGTTAAAAAGAAGAATTCTCTGATGTTCATCTTTTAAGTTAAATTTCTTTATGTGAAAAAGAAAAGTGAAGAAAATGAAAATACCAAAGAGTCCTACCTGACTGGTGAGGTAGTTGAGAATATTTGCAATCTCGAAATGCTTTTCATCTCTTCCCGTTAAGTGAAATTTAAAACTAATAAAGTCATTTAAATACTGCCAGTACATATGAGGCATATAGAGAACGACTGTCGTCAAAACCACCATCCAGAAACTTTTTCTTTTTATAACCTTCGGAATAGCGGCGACTGTTAAAAGCACAATCAAAAGCCCGTGATACTTACTATAGAACATTAATGCTATTGAAAGGGCCAAAAGCATGGAGTTGGCAAAAGAATCCTTTTCCAGATATCTGTAAGTTTGCTTTATAAATAAGACCGAAAAAAGTAAAAGTGGGGTGTCAGGCAGTGCTAAAAACCCAGCGGATTGGATAAGGGGAAGCGCACAACAAAGCATCATGAAAACAAATGGCCTCTTTTTATTGGTCATAGTCCAAAGAGTATAAAGGGTAACCACTGAGGCAATATTAAAAAAGAGTCTTACGCCAAACTCATTGTTAAAAAAAAGTGTACCCAGCTTTATAAAAACAGCAACCATAGGTGGATGATCAAAATATCCAAAAGACAAAAATTGGGAATAAATCCAGTAGTAAGCTTCGTCATAGGAGAGCTCAACAAACCCACCCATCAAAGCGTTAATGGTGAAAAGGATACATAAGAATATATAGACTTTCTTGTTTGTAGTTACTTCTGACATAAGCCTCAATTTTACCATACCATATTGCTTATAGGAACCAGGTTAGTGTATGAGTAGTATATGAAAAATCTAAACGCCGAAGTCGAAATATTAAAACAATTTCAAAAAGCACATAGTGAACTCGTTGAGATTGAAGTTCTTGGCTCTATAGGACCGGATAAACTACCGATTCATGGACTCGTTATTGGATCAAAAGAGCCATCCCATCCTACGCTAGGTCTATTTGGCGGTGTTCATGGGTTAGAGAAGATTGGTAGTCAGGTATTAATTTCGTTTCTTCAAATCCTAGAAGCGAGGCTTGAGTGGGACTTAGACTTTGTCGATCATTTGAAAACGACGCGTATTGTCTGCATTCCAATGGTTAACCCTTGGGGTTTAATAAACTTTAGCCGAAGTAATATCAATGGTGTCGACTTAATGAGAAATGCACCTATTGATGCTGAGGGGAGAGCTACATTTCTCGTCGGCGGTCATCGGATATCTAATAAGCTTCCATGGTATCGCGGTAAAAAGAACTCTGAGATGGAAGTTGAGTCCTCAATTCTTTTAGACTTTGTTCAAAAGTATATGTTTGCATCTCAATGCTCAATTGCACTCGATTTTCACTCCGGCTTTGGCCTTCGCGACCAACTTTGGTACCCTTATGCAAAATCTAAAAAGCCTTTTTCTTTTTTACAGCAGTTTTTAAATCTTGCAAAAATTTTCGAGGAGACCTACTCTCATCACGTCTATAAAATTGAAGCCCAGTCGTTGACCTACACTACTCATGGCGACTTATGGGACTATGCTCTGGAGCTCCACTCAAAATCACAGTTTAGCAAAAATACTTTTATTCCCGTTACTTTAGAACTTGGGTCTTGGGCTTGGGTGAAGAAAAATCCCATTCAGATCTTTTCCCTTTTTGGGCTGTTTAATCCTGTTAAGAAACACCGCTATGATCGAACAATGCGTCGGCATATCTACCTGATAGACTTTCTTTTTAAAGCAATTAGAAATGACAAGAAGTGGAATAAAAGTGGCGCACCCTGAGAGATTCGAACTCCCGACCTTCTGATCCGTAGTCAGACGCTCTATCCAGCTGAGCCAAGGGTGCGTTTAGTTGAGAGATATTTTTAAGCCATAATCAACAGAATATCAAGAGCTTAATTGTTTTCTGAAATTTCTTTTAATAATTTTAATAAGTTAGAGTTGTAAAAGGGTTCTCGGCAAAATATTATATGTCATGAAAAAAATCGGAATTTTAGATTCAGGTATCGGTGGATTCTCTATTTTAAAAGACCTAATCGATTCAAACTTAGCCGCTGAATACTTTTATATAAGTGATAATGACAATGTGCCATACGGCGAAAAAGGGCAGGACTTCATTCTGGTCAGATTGAGACTGATGGTCAAAAAGCTAATGGAAGCTCATGTCAATGCCATTGTCATTGCCTGCAATACGGCAACAGTTGAGACCATCAACCAATTAAGAGCAGAGTTTGAAATGAAGTTTGTAGGTATTGAGCCCTATATTAACTACCTCAATCACAGTGAATCAAAAAGACTCGCTCTTATCCTTACAACTTCAACATTCAGATCAAAAAGATTCTCCTACCTAAAACAGACGCATGACCCCGAAGGTAGGGTTGATATCTATCCACTAAAGGGATTGGCCTTGGTGGTTGAGAGGCTTTTAAATAAGCCTTTTGAATCTATACAGAAAGAGATTGATGAAGAGCTTAAGGCCATTGATTTTGAAAAGTACGATGGTTTAATTTTAGGATGCACTCATTATCCCCTTATTAAAAATCATATAGAGTCGACCTACAAGATTAAAACGATAGACCCAAATAAATCCGTCATTAGACACCTGTGCTCAGAACTTCTTTTGAAAGAGGGTGCCCATAATGATGAATTTGCCCTAGACTTAAAAGTGCAAGGCGAATGGAAAAAAGCTAATATTAAAGATTTTAAGATATTTTTTTAGGAGAAAGCAATGGATGCAAAAAGCCCAGTGAGTTTATTAACAGATAAAGTAATTACTTGGTACGAAGTAATTGTTAAAAGTATACCTAATATCCTTGTCGGTGTTGTTGTTCTTTTTGTTTTTCTGTTTGTTGCAAAGATGGTCAAAAAGCTATCTTACAAACCATTTATGAAGCTCACTAAAAACCAAGTTATCTCAAACCTATTGAGCTCCATGCTGTCGGTTTCTATATTTATCATCGGCTTTTTTATATCGCTTGAAATTCTCAACCTTGAAAAAACAGTAGCCTCAATCTTAGCAGGTGCCGGAGTTATAGGACTTGCTTTAGGTTTCGCCTTTCAAGAAATCGCTGCAAACTTTGTTTCTGGAGTGCTTATTGCTTTTAGGAAACCTTATAGTATTGGCGATACCATTAAAATCGAAGATTTTTTTGGACAGGTAACTGAGATCAACTTGCGCGTCACTAAAATAATAGACATAGAAGGTTTGGATGTGATCATTCCCAATAAAGATATGTTCACAAAGCCATTTATTAACTACACAACAATTCCAAAAAGAAAAATGATCCTCAACGTCGGTGTAAGTTATTCTGATGATCTCGACAAAGTTGAAGATGTTACAAGAGAAGCTCTTAAATCAACTAAAAATATTATTGGAAGTGATGTTGAAGTCTATTTCGAAGAATTCGGAGACAGTTCAATAAATCTCAATGCAAGGTTTTGGATAGACTATCCTAACAACGCCTCTTACTTGCAAGCTAAACACGATGCCATTAAAAAGCTTAAAAAGGCTTACGACAATAATGGAATTTCTATACCATTTCCTATTAGAACGTTGGACTTTAATAAAGGTGCTGTTGAATTATTCAAAAATAGACAAGTTTAGAGCATAGCTTTTACCTATCCACATAACATAGTCGGTGTGATCTTTAAGGTCATCACCGCTTAAGCCATGGATAAAATAGGTTAGTCCCTCATGGTTATTTAAAAGCCATGGGATCATTTGATCTAAGTCTTTACGACGAAAAAGAAACTGACAGCTCCATAACGGGTGGGGCCCAACAGGCTTTCTATGAGCTGTACCAACATCCACATAGTCAAGGTCTTTGGCTTTTTCGATAATTTTCAAAGCTACATCGAGGGTGTCTTCTGTGTAATAGAGGTGGGCATGGAAAGCTTTCATTTGTTTAAATACATAAGTCCATAAGAGGTTGCCATATCACTAAAAAAGTCAGAACCAGAAATACCATTTGGTGAAACTGAAACAGCCGCTCCATTCATACTTCTAGAACCAATTCTCTCTCCAGCTTTTTCAAATCTTTCTACCAAAAGTTTTCTTACAGCTCTTTCATTAGGAATAGGTTTACCTGAGTTTTTTAAAACAAAAGCTACAATTGAAGTTGCATAGGCATCGGTTTGAGTTTCCCCAGTCCCTAGAATGAAATCTGCACTCCATCCACCGTCAGCATTTTGTTTGGCTTTAATATCTTTCAATAGTTTTTCAATTTTAGTCGCAGGAAGAAATGAATCTGCCTTTGCTTCTGCGTTGGCCCATAGACCAAAGAGCTTATTGTGATTCGATTGATTTTCAAACTCATCGGCTAAGTACTTATACGTTTTTTTAAGCTTACTACTGGCCTGATTTTCGACAAGTCCACCCATGACACCAGCCATTGATGTTCCCCAGTAACCACTATTTTGGGACTCATGCGGTCTTAATCCAAAATGATCTAACCACTCAAAAGAGCCATCTTGCTTTTGTCTTTGCCACATGAGCTTATAAGCATCTTGAGCAAGATCTGAAAGATTGGCATTTCTCGCCACAAGCTTTTCGGCCATGACTACTGATGAAGCATTCAGCACGACTTCAGTGGAGTAAGATTTATCGAGCTCATACCAAGGAAGATTTTCTGCTTCAACAAAACCATCTCTTTTAAAGTTATCTGTTCTTTTTTGAACCAATTCTCTAATATAATTTTTTTTAGTGAGTAAATTATCGGCTGCACCCAACATCATATATGGCAAAGTTGTATGACACGAAAGGCACTTTTGAGAGTTTCTGACATTAGAGTTTTGAAACCATTTATCGACACTCTTGTTGAGGTATTTATACCCGTTAGCTGTTACGGCTTTTACTCTTGTAGAGTCTGCAGCTAATTTATTGGGGACAAAGACATCAAAACACTTATCCAGTGGCCCTGCGGCGTAGCTCAAGTTTTGTATTAATATAAAAGCAGCAAGGGTCATTCTCATGAATTCTTATCGGCATAAAAATTATTTATCTTTAGTAATAAGTTGAGTCATTTTATCTGTTTATTAAATCGACGATCATGCAGCTATGACTGTTCATTTTCTAGACATTGGTATGAATTGCTCTAGTCTTTTAAGTAGAAATATCCTGCATCCCAAATCACACGGGATGAAAGGCTTTTAAGGCTCTCAAAGTATTTTGTCAGTTTCTCTTTTTTGTTGGTAAACACTCTTTCGACAGAGTAAATAGACACGGGTATCCCATTTGTCTTTAAAACGGCAAAGAACTCACCACAGACATTGTCTGTCTCCATGATTTTTTTAAAAATTTCATTAATACTTAACTTTGAGTCATGCTTTGGATATTTATCTCGGTAATCTTGATACAGACTAGAGCTAGAAGAACTCTGTGCTATTACCTTATTGCAACGTTTCAAAGGATCAATGGATCTAAGACCTCTTATTTTAACTTTATTTACTTTCTTATTATCATACTCAGAATTAAATTTTTTCAAAATAGCCGAATGCATATTGAGAAGGAGGCTGAAATCATTTTGACAACCTTTACTCAAGCCGCTGTCGACAAGCTCCAAATTTATATTCTTCTCATTTTTAGAGCTTGAGATTGAATAGGCCCACTTGATTTTACAACCAGCTTCACTAATCCAATAAGATCCGGTGATTCCACGAGCTTTGTTGCGAAGATTAACCTTTATGTCTTTTTTAATTTCAAAAGACTCATTCTCCACCTGGATTGACTCTTCTTCAGAACAAGAAAAGCAGAGGAGTAAAAGGCTCATTAGGACTATTTTCATAAGCCAATATTAACATTATTTATTTAGCTTTTGAAAGTTTTGAATGCTTAGAGTTAAGACCTTTCTAACTTGCTGTGCTCATATATGATATTTGAGTACATTTCACCTGAAAAAAGATCCCCTCTCTCCTCATTTTGTAAATAATCCTGAAAGGGTAGCAAGCATTCAACGGCCATAATCTCAGGGAAGACTTTTTCAAAGCTCTCCCTTCTCTTTCTGTCGAGCATCCCAGTGTAGACAAAGAAGTCAATAACCCTAACTTTATCAAATCTATCATCGAGCGAGAGGTTTATAAGTCCGTCTAAATTTAAGCCCGGATAGAGAGCTTTATGATGAGTAATTTTTTTTAATTTGTCGGCGACTAGAGTTCTAAATTCCTCAGGAAAGAAGGATATATTTAAATAAGGAGGGTCGTGCAAAGGAGAGACAAAAATTTTTGAGTTATTTTCCAAAGTCCAATCGAGTAGGTCTTCGATATAGAGAGAGTTGAAGATGCTGAAAGTTGCAAAAACTGCAACGAGGCGATTATGGGGAAGTTCATTTTCCCATTCTTTTGCTCTTTGGAAGTTTTTTTGAATATAACTCCAACTCGACCCCTTTCTTTGATACTCAAGTCTGGGTCCGACATCATCTAAACTAAAGTGGATTTCTACTCTTTTGAATTTTGATAAAATTTCAAACCATGGTCTTAAATCAACCATACCATTTGTATGGAATCTGAGAGTAATTTGTGAACATCTGTTCATTTCTTCACAAAGATCTAAAATTTTTCCAAGGTCTTTTTGCAAAAATGGCTCTCCACCATAGATCTCCATGTATTCTAGTTTTGAGACCCATTTTTTGAAGATGGCTATCGTCTCACTATTTCCTACCCACTTGTCTCCACTGTAACTTTGTTTTAGTTGGGCATTGTCTTCATTCACACTATCTGTAATTTCATTCATTATTTGGTTACTGTAGATACCTGAACACATTCTACATTTCAAATTACATTGATTTGATATTTTTAAATCTAAACTTCTTGGTGTGGGATCTGTGGTATGAATGGCAGAGTCAAAATATTCTTGTCCCTTTTCATTTAACACTCTTCTATTAGTTAAGGTTCTATCTGACTCGTTACCAGAAACTTCTTCCTTCCAACACTGCTTACACAGTGATGGCTTTTTACCATCTAAAAACTCTTTTCTTAGATTTTCTAATGTCTCTCCATTCCAAGCCTCATCTAAATTTCTAGCAAGCTTCCCGTTTGATAACAAAAGATCCTCAATCTTACAGCAAGGAGAGAAAAAGCCATTCGTATGTTGGACCAAATGAGTCCATGGCTTTATACAAATATTATCTTTCTCTTTCATGTAAACCTTTTTATAGAGTTGATTTAGTCTCTTAAGGCTAGCATAGAAATTCATTATTTCTGCTTAACTTTATTTAAAGATAGAGGTTAAAAGAGAAAAAAAGGACAAAAAAAACCGAGCTATGAAACTCGGTTTTTTAAATGGCGGAAGCGGCGAGATTCGAACTCGCGGAACGCAGAACGTTCGGACCCTTAGCAAGGGCCTGGTTTCAGCCACTCACCCACGTTTCCGTTGTATGCATTTAATAATTACTACCGGCTAAGTAGCAAAAGTTTTTCTCCATTTTCAAAAATACGAATGAATGTACTGAGAAAAATGGCGGAAGTGATAGGATTCGAACCTACGGAAGGCGCGAACCTTCGACAGTTTTCAAAACTGTTCCCTTCAACCACTCGGGCACACTTCCATTGAAAAACTTATTCAAGAATATAAGGCCTAAACCTTAATAAATCAATTATTTATTTTTAGGGACAATTTTTTCTTTTCCACCCATATATGGTCTTAAAACTTCGGGGATAGTAATCGACCCATCTTCATTTTGAAAGTTCTCAAGTATAGCAACCATCGTACGTCCAACAGCTAGTCCTGATCCATTTAAGGTGTGAGCAAACTGAGGTTTTTCGCCTTGCTTCTTAAATCGAATACTAGCGCGGCGCGCTTGAAAGTCATGACAATTTGAACATGATGAAATTTCTCTATAAGTTTTTTGAGAAGGAACCCAAACTTCTAGATCAAATGTCTTATTTGATCCAAAGCCTATGTCTCCAGTACAAAGTCTAACTGTTCTAAAGGGTAGGTTAAGCTTCTCTAAGATTGTCTCAGCAGACTTTACCATCTCGTCCAAGGTTTTATCAGATTGATCAGGATGAGTTATGTTAACCATCTCTACCTTGTTAAATTGATGGACTCTAATAAGCCCTCTGGTATCTCTTCCATGCGAACCAGCTTCTGATCTAAAGCAAGGTGTAAAAGCTGTATACTTAAATGGAAGTTGCTCTTCGTTATATATCTCGTTGGCTGCAAGATTTGTCAAAGGTACTTCTGATGTTGGAATAAGATACCAGTTTTTATCTTCCAAAGTTAACTTGAAAAGGTCTTCTCCAAATTTGGGAAGCTGGCCTGTACCATAGAGAGTTTTTTCATTAACAATAAAAGGTGGAATAATTTCTTCGTAACCATTTTCCAAATGAAAATCTAACATAAAGTTTGCAAGAGCTCTTTCCATTCGAGCTAAATCAGCTTTATAGACACAAAACCGTGCACCAGTTAGCTCAGCAGCTTTTTCGAAATCAAGCATACCCAGCTCTTCTCCAAGGTCTGCATGGTCCTTTACCTTAAAGTCAAATTCTCTGGGCTTTCCCCATCTATTGACCTCAATATTTGCACTTTCGTCAGACCCAATAGGTGTGTCATCGGAAATAAGATTGGGAATCGTTGAAAGTTGATACTCTAGCGTTGATTTTATTTCACCAAGCTTTGTATTATCTTCATCAATGGAAGACTTAATATTTGTAACTTCTGCTTTAATCTTTTCAGCACCATCTTTATCTCCACTTTTCATAAGAGATCCAACTTCTTTTGATTTAGCTTTAACTTGAGCTTGGGCCGTTTCAACATTAGTAGTGAGCGCCTTTCTTTGTGAATTTAACTCGACGACGCTATCGATGACAGACAGATCAAACCCTCTTTTATTTAAGTTTTTCTTGAAGTCTTCTAAATTTGATTCGATTTGTTTTATATCGTGCATATTTCCTCACTGCATTTTTTGAATATAAGTGCTTATTTCATCTTTATACTTTGACGTTGGTGAAAGCTCAAGAAACAATTTATATGACTCTAAGGCCAATGAACTCTGTCCCATTTTTCTATAAGCGTCGCCCAATAGCTTATGTATTTCTGCTCTTTCTGGAGCATTTTCTCGAGCTTTTAGAAAAAGATCAAGTGTTAAGTCATATTGGCTTTTTTTGAAGTTTATCTTTGCCAGTCCCAAAAGCATATCAACGTTCTCGCCGTTTATCTTTTGAGCTTTCTTATAATAGTTTTCAGCCTCTACATAATCTTTCTTTTTTGAATAAATATCACCAAGTAGAATATATCCAAGTTCACTCGAGGAATTGGCTTTTATCTCCTTCATCGCTAACTCGGTCGCCATATCCAGATTGTCTGTTAAGACGTAAAGATTTGCCATATAGAGCTGTAGCATAGGATATGTTTCCAACCGATCTTCAATTGCTTTAAACTCTATCAAGGCTTTCTTATACTTTTCTTGTTGCATATAGATCTTACCTAGATTCAATCTCGTTTTTAGATCACCTGGATTAAGCTCTATAAGTTTTTGACTATATTTTATTTGATCCTGTGGCTTGCCGTCGATCACGGCAGCTTTAATTAAGAATTCATAAAGAGTCGTGTCCTTATTTGGTATAGATTGCAGCTTCTCCTTAATACCTTCAAAGCTTTTTATCTGCCCACTTCTATAATATGAAATACCGATTTGACTTAAAATCTTGCCGTTATCAGGGAAGTCTTGGAGAACATCATAAAGATATCCAATCGCAAAAGAGGCACCATCGACTTCGTAAAGAATTTTTGAATAAGCAACACGGTAGTCGGTGTTCGCAGGATCCAGATCCATCGCCTTATTCAAACGAGTTTTTGCACGGTTAAACTTATTGTAACGAATAAACATTTTAGCAAGTTCAAATTGATTTTGATCATTTAAAGGGTCTTTATTTATCGCACGTTGAAGCCAGGCGACTGAACTAGCAAAATCCTCTTTGTAGATATAATACTTAGCCGTCAAAGAGGTGTACTCCGGTCTATTTCTCATCTCCGAAGTATTTAAAATCGTCAGAAGCCTTTGTACATCAGTAAACTTGTAAGACTCTATATAAGCATCAATTAGCGTAAATACTATTTCAGGATTTCTTGAATTATTTTTATAAAGCTCTTCAAGTGTTTCAATCGCTTCTTTAAAGATACTCTGATCTATTTGTAATTTGGCTAAATATATTTTGGCCGGAATAAAGTTAGACGCAATTCTATTTGCCTCAAGAGCATCCTTAAAAGCAAATTTCCAGTTTCCTTTTTTAGCTTGAATTTTTGAGTTTGCAATTAATTGAATGGCCTTACTTTCTGCGACCATACTGTTTTGATCTGCAGCCCCCGGAACAAAGAGTTCGGCTAGGCGTGACCTTAACTCTAAAGACTCATGAGTCTTTAAAGCTTTATCAAAATAGTACTCAGCCTTCTTTTCATCACCTTCTTTCGCTGCAACCAGTCCCATATATTCTAGGTATTTAGCATAGTGAACTCTAGACTTTCCAAGATTAACTGTTCGTAACTGTCTTAAAAGCTTTTTTAAAGATTCGAAATCTTCTTTGTAAAAAAGAAGTCTCGCTCTTTCTAAGTTTATAGGAATTGATCTTTTAAATATCTTTCTTGCTTCAGCTATAATTTCAGAAGGACGTTCAAAATTACCAATTAGGCTATAATAATTGATGAGAGAGAGGTGAACGTATATCGACCTGTCCTTCATTGGTACTGTTTCTATTTTAGTTGCAACAGCCTTTGCCTTAACGAGATCTCC
Source organism: Halobacteriovoraceae bacterium (assembly GCA_963719505.1). Taxonomy (GTDB): domain Bacteria; phylum Bdellovibrionota; class Bacteriovoracia; order Bacteriovoracales; family Bacteriovoracaceae; genus CAKZJW01. The sequence goes on along the minus strand of CAVRCF010000001.1, from coordinate 401,223 downwards.
AATTTTTAGAAGCGCTTCCAGGTAGACCGCAAAGAGCTCAACAGTGGGGTTACTCTTTTTAATGGCGTTATATTTTTCTACGGTATTAACAGCAGCTGCATATTTTTCTGTCTGGATGTAAAACAAAGCAACAGCGGCTGTGAAATCGGGGTCTTGCAGAGCTTTGGTTCTAAAGATTTGTACCAATTTGAAAATCGTATTTGCATCTTCCTTTTTATTTGTAGAGTTATCCAGATGGCTTGAGTAGAGGAATATAAGACGAGCCAGAGCAGGGTTCGAATTAAATTGATTCTCCGCCGATAACTTATACTTAATTCCTGCTTTTATTTCTGATAAGTAACTTCCTTCTTTTTCTAAAATCAGTCCCTCTTTATAAAGGATAGAGGCTTTAGTCTTGTCAGGTTGATCGAATCGTATAGGAAATTCAATTCTTGGTTCCTGTAAAACTATTTTCTTCAAGGTAGATTTCTTTTCTTCTTCAGGAAATAAGACAACATAGGCTATTAGAAAAACGACAAAGATGAGTAGAAGTTTCTTTTTCTTTGCTTTTTTTGCATCATCCTCATTATCTTCGTCCTCTTCTTCTTCCTCAACGACAGATTCTTTTATTTTTTTCTCAATCTCTTTTTTCTCTTTGAGAAAGTCTGCTTTTTCCTTTGCAAACTCTTTTTCTGAAGACTTCTCCGAGTGCTTTAGGTCTTTCAGAGCATCTAATGAGATTACTTGTGTCGCATCAGAATCTAGGTCAATTTCTGGCTCAGGCTCTACAGCCAGTGCTTCTTCCTCAAGCTCTTTTTCCTTGGCTTTCTTTAACTCTTCAAGATACTTCAATGTATTCGTATTTATTTTTGTTTTATCATCATCTTGAGGCTCAGCTGGCTTAGCGACTTTCTTTATGACAGTTGCATCTGGAATTTCAACTTCATCCTTTTTCTCTGGGACAATCGTTTCATCTTCTTTTTCAACCTTTTCTGACTTACTAGAGAAGGGAGTCTTTTTTTCATATTCAAACTTTTTTGGAAACTGCTGCGTTTGGTCAGCTTCTTCTTTGAGTTCTTCTAAGTTTATCTTTCTTATAAATGTTGCAGCATCGTCATCATTTTCGAGGACATTTGATAGTGTTGAAAGCTCGGGGAAAGAACTCATCTTTTTCCAATCGCCAGTTGGAAAAATTTGAACTTCTTCACTTCCGTCAATCTTACCGGCTTTTTTTAGTTCAATTAGATCCTCTAGGTTTAGAGGTCCAATAACTCGGTCATTTTGGAGTCTAACTCTATATTGTGTCATAGATGTATACTACCACTAATATTGATAAGAAGCATGCCAACAGCTTTGCTTGTAATATTTTTGAATTTTTTTTCCATAGATTTTCTTTAATACTAATAACGTTTAGGTAAAATAAAACTAAAAGAGTCATAATTCCAAAAAGTTCCAGACGCCCAAGATCAGCATCCCCAATTTTTTTAAATACCAAATAGAAAAATGGACTCATTGGAGTTAGTAATAAAAGGGACTTAAATATATTTCTTACCTTTGGATTACTTATTCCTCTAGCGATAAAGATACAAAAATATGAAAGGAGGTCTAGTGCTACCATGAGTTCAAAAGAGATGGCGGAACTCAAGTATAAATATCCCAGTAATAGAGAAGATAAAATAGGATAGATAACTCTATTACTTCTATATCGAATAGTTATATAAAGTGAAAAACTTATAAAGAAAGAAAAAACAGTGTACTTTGCTCCATCAAGAACCAGAAAGTTTAATCCATTCTCAACAGCGGAGATCTTGTAAAGAATGAGGTAAGGTATCATTAATGTAGATATTATTGACTTTGCAATATTTGCAGGCCTGTCATCAAACATCTTGTGAGAGACCCTTAGCCCAATCGACTTCATATGGAAGTATAGTGATAATAGTAGTGGAATGAGATAGATAGTATTTCTAGAATTGAGATACAAATAGGCCAAAAAAGCTACTAGCATTATAAAAAGTTGTGAAAGGCTATTTTTGATATAGTTTAAACGCTCTTCTTTTCTTCCTTCAGTCTGAAAGGCTACAAAAATACCTTTCGCTATAATTAAGAAAAGGAAGAAAGTCGTAGACTCAATATTTCGAACTAATATCATCATAATTAATATATAAAAAATATCATGCCTATCATCTTGTTCTTTTATGAGAACTGAAAAGCCATAAAGTAGGGGGGTGATGAGAACAAGTAACCCAAAAGGTGATAGTAAAATATTTGTGTAAAGAAAGGATTGCACCGTAAAAGCTAAAAATACGAAGAAAATAATACATCGAGTAGGTGTACCCTTTAGAAAGTTTAATTTTTCTGAGCAAAGAGCATAAAAGACAGAAATAATACCAATTATCGATAGTGCGCTCATATCTCATCCTCGGAAAGAGCCTTTTCTCCGTTTGGAGAAACCACAAATATTGATAGTATCGCAAATCCCACATAGGTTGAAAGAATAGGTTCGGATGTGAAACTTCCTAAGCTTATAAGACAACCTAAACAATAGGTACTAAACTCTTTTTTGCTCAGTCGTTCAAATAATAATGGGAGAAATAAGAACGGGATCACAAGTAATACCTTTGTCGGTATGCTCAGCACGGTAGTCACAATGGGCATAGAAACACTGGCTATTGTCAGAAGCTTTCTTTTAAACCCTTTAATCGATAACAGTATCGATGAGACTAGAATCAGAAAGTATATTTCGTCTATCTTTAAACTTTCTTCTGAGTTCAATATCAAAAAGGCAACAAGGCAAATCGCTGAAACAAATCTCGATATTGTCTCATCAAGTTTACTTTTTTCTTTAGGAATAATCAAAGCAACTACAAAAAGGGCAATGTAGATCTGAAACTCTTTTAAATCTTTTGGAAAGACTAAGATCAAACTCAAAAGGAAGATACTTAAAGTATTATAAAAATTTTTCTTTATAAATATCAGAGTTGAAAGCGGAACCAGTAGTCCCCAATAATCAAGGAGTACTTTATATATTTCCATAAGTTGCCCCCAGATAGGTTATTGATCCGACGGCCAAGAAAGCCAACAAAAGATCAAGAATATCCTCTTTATTAACAATATCATTTCTATACTGAGCTATATCTGTAGATTCAGAAGACTGTGTCTGTGTCTCAACAATATTAGCTCTCTTAACTCTTAGTTGTGGAGTTATCAACAGACTAAAAGTGACTTTATCTATAAAGTCATTCCTGACTATCTTCTCTTTTCTATTGGCAATAAATTCTCTCAAAATAAGGATAGCTAAAACCGCGCCCACTAGGGAAAAGGTATAGTATTGTCCACCTTCTGCAGCTGTTATAAAGGCACTCGTAGTAAAGTACGAAAAGCTGCTAGCAGTAAATAGCCGAAGTTGAGATAAAGCTAATCCTACAAGAATAAGAAATGGTATAAGAAAGGATATATTCCACCCTCCAAAAAAGTAGTCCCCTATAAAAATAACACAAAGCAGTTTTATTAAAGTTTTTGGCCTGTCATCTAAACCTGTTTCTTGATTAAAGATTAGCGAAAGAAGTAAACTCACAGCAATAATGTACGTATTCATTGTGGCAAATATAAAGCTAAAGAAGATGATGTTTTTTGCTTTTACATTTTTTTTATTTATCTGTTGGATCAAAAAGATAATCATAATGATGATATAGATAATATTCGCAGTTATCGAGAGCTTTAATAATGAATACTGTGAAAATAAATCAAAGAAGTTTATCAAAGACATTAGTAACCCAACACCGATCACCGAGAAAGTCTTATGACTTTTTAAGAAAAATAAAAGAATAATTTGAATAGTAAAAGCGATGAGAATCATATAAGTTCCTCATCATTTTTCATCTGCTTTCCAATTTTTCCTAGTAGTAATCCAAGACTCAATACAGAACAGCAAATAGCTACACCAGTGAGAATAATGTTTTCGTCGGAAATACGTGGATGTGCTGCAACTAACGACACTCCACCCAAAATTAAGTAGTATCCACCAATAAGTTTATCAGGGGTATTCCAGCTAATAAAGACGTATCTAACGGACAAGATAAAAGAGATTATTGAGAAGTATATCATTTTTCTTCCTTCTGTTTCTTTAAACTTATCGATATTAAAAAAACAACAATGAGAAGGTAATAGTCCTCGGTAAACTCAATTCTATTAAAGGTGAGATTTGGCAGAGCTATTTTTTTGAAAGTAAAAACAATCCCAGCTCCAAAGACCATAGAAATAAATACTTTTCCCCAATAAGATTTATAAATTCTTCGTTTAATTTTTTCCGATGTGGCTAGAAAATTACTCATCAAGAGCACTAAACTCATAAACGCTAAAAATGTAATTAAGCTTGTTCCCAAAAGTGAAACTCTTTGTGCCATAAGGTAAGCAAAGACAGTCGTCATAACGATGGCTAAAAGATAGTCGTAAAAATATTTTTTCGTATAAAGTGACCATACACATAAAACGATAGCTATCAATATTGAGATATTAAACAACATAGATTAACCCCGCGATGACAACGCAAAAAATAATTAAATAAACGAGTAAGTTATCAACCAGAAGGTTCAGGGCACTATTTATCTTTACGAAGCCTAGGTTCGTTTTTACATATGTTGCCATGAACTCTACAAGGACAATGCTCACGCTAAAGTAGCCGTATTTAATCAATGACTGAGCACTCGAACCAAAAGAGTTTAATGAAACGAACAAACTCATTAAGAGGAAGTAAAAAAGAATTTTTCTAAGGAATGCATTCAAGACTTCTTCAGATGATTTTTCGGACAAAAAATCGTAGAGATAGATTAGGCCAGTGGTATTGAGGAAGATTACTATTTTTAAAGCAATAATATAAATACTCCCCGCCGGGACTTTTTCAAGAAGGTATAAAGAGAATATAGAACTACTCAGAATCAGAACCATCAAAATTGATTTTCTTGCTAAATAACCTTCTATACTCTTATTGGGTGTACTGTCTTCCAAGTAAAGCGTGACATCAAAAATGAAATATAAAACGGTTAAGATCAAAAAAGTGTATCTTTGCATTTCAATATTTGAAGTCGTTGTATTAAAAATAAAAAAGGAAAAGAGAATATATAATAAAAACTTAATGAGATAAGAGTTTGCTGGCATTTTATTTTTAAAGCTGGAGACTGTTATTTTTCTACTCGTCAATTTAAAGTATTTAATTAAATTGAAGACCCCTCTAGAAATCTTAAAGGTTTCAACATATCCGCTGATGGCAATAAGGAGCATACCCATAAATGCCCCACTTACTTGTATCAATGACATTTTTAGTATTTCAATCATTTGATAAATCTTTTTCTAAAAAGGAGCAACAAAAGAAGAATTGTCGACATCAGAAAAATGAGATCAGCTCTATAGATCAATATAAGGCAAGTCAAAATAACCAGTCCTATGACAGATATTATTTTAGATTGATCCGGTCTTTTGGTTTTTAAAAACTGAAGACGAAAAGACAAGTTTTTGTCTTTATTGGGTCTAAAGAATAGACAGAAGAATCCCGCTGGCACAATGAGATAAATAAGTGCATTGAAAATGTAAAGCTTAACATCCATGTAATTTGCTTCTCTTATTAGGTTGACTTAGTATAGGGTAGCTAATAATTAACATGATGAAAACAGTGTTTTTAATAGGTTAAGGGAATGTCCGACTTTTCGAGTATTGTAAAAAACATAAAAACTATTTTTGATAAAAATAGCGTAGTAAAACTGTCTGGTGTTGATTTTTCTACTTGGAGCTTTATTTATTTTAATTTCTTTAAGAAAGAGACAAATTTTCAAAATTCAGATGTTTTTATCTTTCGAACAGAGGAGCAAGCTGAAAAGGCATATGAGACCTTAAAGCAATACAAAAAAGAGATCCTTTTTTTTCCAGGTCTTACTGATAATCCGTTTTCGTCAATTATTCAGTCTGAAGCAGCACTCTACAAAAGGCAGCTCACATTGCAAGCTTTGGTATCTCATCCGGAGAGAAAAAGAGTTATCATTACAACTTATTCTGCAATGCACCTAAAGCTACCTCCAAAAGAGCATTTTTTAAACTCCTTTAAGATAGAAGTCTCAGACATTATTTCCCCAGATGATCTGGCGTTAAAACTTGGCTCTTTTGGCTATAGTAAATCACCAACAGTTGAAGAGCCTGGGGTCTTTTCTAAAAAAGGAGAGATCTTTGACATCTTTCCTTTGGACGGTGATCCAATTCGCCTTTTATATTTCGACGATATGATTGAGGAAATATACAAAATTGATAAAGATAACCTCAAAACCTTAAAGGACCAACCTGTTCAAACGGTATCGATTGCACAATCCCCCCAAGGGATTATCTCTCCAGATTCTGTGTTATCACTTAGATCAAAACTTCCAAAGTATTCGCCAACACAAAAGTTAAAGAATAAGAATAAAAATGAAATTTTTGAAAAATTATCTCAGGGAATGTTGTTTGAGAATTATCCGCTGTTTTTTCCTCTTTTTTTTGAAACGAACTTGCTTTTAACTGATTTTTTAACTCCAAGTTATAAGCTTCATTTTTTTGAAAAAGATACCTCAGAAAATCAGTTTAATGAAAGCGAAGCTAACTTTTATGAATCAGTTAAAAGGTCAGTTGAAGATCCAAGTGATGATGAAGTCTTTCCTCAACCTGAACAGATTTACCATTTCAACTCGTTATTGCAGAAAGATTTTAAGGAGTTTAATATTGACGAGATATCACTCAATATTGACCTGGGTGACAACTTAGATAATTCTTTGAATCTTCATTTTGAATCAACAAAGGTTTTCTTAAAGAAATATTCTCAAGTTGAGCCCAAAAATAAATATGAGTACCTCCATCAGCTCATAAAAGCAATTGAGTCTAAATTAGGTGCTTCAGGCAAACTGTATATTCTTTATAGAAATGATAGCTCTAGAAAGGAATTGGAATTTTTAATCTCAGAGAATATTTCTAGCAAAGAGCTAAAATCTAAGATTGAATATTTTCAAATTTCCCTCACGTCTGGATTTTATTACAAAAATGAAAACACATTCTTTCTTTCGGAGTCTGATCTTTTCGCAGAAAAGATTAAGAAAACGCGAAAATCTAAAAAACTAAATACTGAAGACCTTTTTGCTGAACAGCTGTCAACACTAAAAATTGGTGATTACCTCATTCATAAGGTTCATGGTGTTGGTAAGTATTTAGGTATGGAAAATATAAAAATGGGCAACCAAGAAAATGATTTTATTATCATCGAATACAAAGATAATGATAAAGTTTACCTGCCCGTTTACAAGCTGAACTTAATTCAAAAACATGCCAATCAAATTACTGAGCAAAGAGTTGATAGCCTTAAAACAAAAAAATTCGAATTAGCTAAATCAAAAGCGAGAAGCTCAGTTAAGAGACTGGCATTTGATATTTTAGAATTAAATGCCAAACGAAAACTCAGAAAAGGATTTGCTTTTTCTGAGCCTGACCATCACTTTAAAGAGTTCGAGTTGGATTTCCCGTTTGAAGAAACTCCCGATCAACTATCAGCTATTGATGATGTCCTCGAAGATATGCAAAAAGAAACACCAATGGATAGACTTATTTGTGGTGATGTTGGTTTTGGAAAAACTGAAGTTGCAATGAGGGCATCATTTAAAGCTGTTCTCGATAAAAAGCAAGTTTCGATCCTGGTTCCAACAACAGTTTTAGCTTATCAACACTACAACACTTTTATAAAGCGCTTTGAAGGCTTTGCCGTCAATATTGAGTATGTGTCGCGGTTTAAGTCAGCTTCCCAAGTTAAAGAAATCCTGCAAAGAGTAGAGCAAGGAACAGTAGATATATTAATTGGAACTCATAAACTTCTCTCAGATAAAATAAAGTACAAAGATCTCGGTTTAATTATTATCGATGAAGAACAGAGGTTTGGTGTTGCTCATAAAGAGAAACTAAAGTTACTAAAGGCTACTGTAGATAATCTTGTTATGACGGCCACTCCAATTCCAAGAACACTACAAATGTCATTTCTCGGAATCAGAGAACTCTCATTAATAAGAACAGCGCCCCTTAAGAGGCAGTCTATAAAGACCTATATTATCAAGGATGACGGTAAAACTGTTAGAGATGCCATTGAAAAAGAATTGTCTAGAGGTGGACAGATTTTTATCGTTCACAATAAGGTTAATGACATTGAAGAGTATGCAGCATCCATTAAAAAATTAGTTCCCGACGCCTCCTTGGTTGTGGCGCATGGTCAGATGCCTGAGAGGGAGCTAGAAAAAAGAATAAAAGATTTCTATGAACATAAATTCGATATTTTAATTTCGACAACGATTATCGAATCTGGAATTGATATCCCAGCTGCTAATACGATGATCATCGATCGGGCCGATACCTTTGGACTTTCTCAACTTCATCAATTAAGAGGGAGAATCGGCCGCTCTGATAGAAAAGCTTATGCTTACTTTCTAGTGCCGTCGAATAGGAACCTCTCCGACATAGCAACAAAGAGACTTAAAGCTCTTCAGACCTATGCAGATATGGGTTCTGGTTTTTCGCTAGCAACCTCAGATTTAGAAATTAGAGGAAGCGGGGATATACTAGGAGCTGAGCAATCAGGTCATATCGCAAATATTGGTTTAGAACTATATATGGAGCTCCTTCAAGAATCTATTGAGGAATTAAAAGGGCAGCCTGTTAATCACAGCCGATCGATTGAAATTCAAACACCCTTTCCTTCTTTTTTACCAAACAAATTTATCGAAGATACCGGGCTGAGATTAAAGTATTATAAGCGTCTATCTAATTGTAAATCTCACGATCTACTCGATGAAATTATTGAAGAAATTGAAGATCAATTTGGTCTCTCTCCTCAAGAGGCGCAAAACCTATATTTGATCCTCAAATCTCGTATCAATTTACAACACCTCGCACTAGATAGTATAAAAGTGCTGTCTAAATCAATCATTCTCAATTTTAATCAGCTGGAAATTGCAGAAGATGTGACTCTGCGCAACAAAGTTATTCAATTTTTTATGGAAAGGCCAAAGGTCTATAAACTAAATCCGAATTTTTCAGTCAACTGTTCTTTCAAAGATTCCGTAAAGCCCGAAACACTGCTTGAATTCACGAATTATATTGCACAGCAAATAGACCCATGTTAGTGTTTTTATTAGAATATAGTTTAAACAACAATTAGGAACTCTTATGAAATGGATTTTATTAAGCTTATTATTACTACCGACTTTATCGTTTTCACAAACAGACAAAAAAGAACAGGCCAAAGATCCAGTTGTTGCAGAGGTTAATGGAAGAAAAATAAAAAAGTCTGAACTTTATAGATACCATACAAATAGTTTAAAATTTGTTCAAGGGGCTAAAAAAGTTACATTGGAAAGTTCACTCAATGACTTAGTTAATAGAATTGTAGGAATTGATAAAGCAAAGAAAAACAAACTTCATAAAAATCCTGTTGTAATCAAAAAGATGAATGATGTTGTTTACCACGCACAAATTTCAAAAGACTTAGAACCTGAGCTTAAAAAAATAACGGTAAGCGACGATGAAGTAAAAAAATATTATGCGCAAAACCCAGAATACCGTACCGCTCAAATTCTTTATAGATTAAGGGCCAATCCATCACCTGATGATGTCAAAGCCGCTCAAGCACAAACAGCTAATATTTATAATCAACTTCAAAAGAAACCTGATGATTTTATGGAGATGGCAAAAAAGTTTTCGCAAACTTCTGACGCTCCTATTGGTGGTGACCTAGGGTACCAACCTAAGACGAAACTTACACCAGAGTATTACGAAGCTATCAAGGATAAGTCTATTGGTTTCATTACTAAACCTTTTAGAACTCAGTATGGATTTCACATCGCTAAGGTTCTTGGAAAAAAGACTTTTGAGCAAATTGATATTAAATTGTACAAAAAGATCATTTACGATGTAAAAAGAGATTCCATCTTAGAGAACTATTTCGAAGGTGAAAGAAAGACTGCTAAAATAAAGTTGTTCAAGGAAAATTTAAAATAAATGAAAAAGTATATTTCTGTTTTTTTAATTCTCATTTCATTCCAGTCCCATGGAAAACTTATTGATAAGATAGCTGGTGTTATTAATGATAAAGTTTATTCTTTGTCTGAATTAGAAAGAATTCAAGCGACGATACCAGCGAGAACAGAAATTGCACCTTTTATTTATGCAAATAAAAAAAATTACAGCCTCAACGATATCTTAAAAATTCAACAGCAAAAATTTATCGTTAAAGATAAGCTCTCAGCTCAAGGTTTTGTTGTGTCGGATGACAGTGTTGAGGCGCGAATTAAAGATACTGAGAAAAAATTGGGACTAAGAAGAGCGGATCTTATTCAGTTTTTAAAAGCTAAAGGAATCACCTTCGACGAGTATTTTGAGCTCATTAGGCAAGCCACTGAGTTCAATATTTTTAATAGAAGAATTATAGCTCCCCTTGTTAATATTACCGACCAAGAGTTAAAAAACCTTTATTACCAAAATAATTCATCCAACAAAGCCTTAAGCTTTGAATACGATATTGTAGATTTCACACTTCCTGAATCAAAAATTCAAAAGGGCGATCTTTCTAAAATACCAGAAATATTGTCTAATTATCAACAAACTGGAAACCTTCCTGCCATTTATTCGCGACTTGAAACCAACAACTTAGGCAAACTCTCTGGTGATGATCTTCCAAAAGATTTAAATACTGTTTTAAAAAGTACTAATGCCAAATCATTTTCTGAAGCCTATGTTAAAGATGGGACAGCTCATTTTTTCTATTTGAAAAAGAAAGAACTTAAAGCCTCTCAAGACTTCCTTAATAGCAGAGACCAACTTTATGGTCAGCTCTATGCTCAAAGAAGTGTGGGTGTAACTCAAAGTTGGTTCTCCAGAGAATATCTAAACTACTATATCTTAGAAAATATTTAATGATTCTCGTTACTCAAGGTCATGAAAAAGGAATTGGCTTAGAGGTTTTCATTAAAAGTTTTTTATGTCTTCCAAGTCTTTCACAGTCCCAATTCAAACTTTACTGCCACAAAGCCACGCTTTTAAAAACTTTAGCTTCAATAAATATAAGTTATGAATCTCTTGTAAAAAAATTGAAGCTCTCTTTTGTTGAATCTAGTGAGTTTCAAACGGTACGTTCAATGAACAAAGCTATTGATGAGATCCATCCACGGGATATCCTTTTAACTCTTCCCTCATCAAAAGAACAATTTGTTTACCGTAATAAAGTATTGAGTGGCCACACAGAGTATTTTCGAAATGTTTATAGTGATTCAAATATTGTGATGAGTTTTATTTCAAAAGACTTTAATGTTCTCCTGCTGACCGACCATATTAGATTGAATGATATAGGACGCTCAATAAATAAAGAGATGATCCAAAACAAGGTTTCTCTTTTTCTCGATAATATAAAAAATCTTAGGAAGATTTCCCAAATCTATTTTTCAGGTATTAATCCACACAACGGTGAAAAAGGGATGATGGGTGATGAGGATAATGAGATTGATAAAGCTATATTGTCTTTAAAAAACAAATTTCAGACAATTGATTTTTTAGGTCCTATTCCTGCTGATACTCTTTATTTTAATAAACATGCACTTGATACTTTGTTTGTGTATGCGTATCACGACCAGGGGCTAAGTGTTTTTAAACAGCATAATGGACTTCAAGGAATCAACCTAACTCTAGGCCTTCCCTTTATACGAGTCTCTCCTGATCATGGAACAGCTTTTGATCTCTACGGAAAAAATCGCGCTAATTATCTTGGAATGAACTATCTACTTGATGAAATACTTAGGTGGCAGGCATAAAAAACCCCGCATTCACGGGGTTGTTACTTTTTATAAAAAAATGGTTAATTATGCACCAATCTTCGCTTGAAGAAAGAATGCGATAAGAAAAGATAAAATTACTAGTGACTCGATAAGTGCAAGACCAATAATCATTGGTGTTTGAATATCACTTTTTGCAGCTGGGTTTCTTGCGATCCCTTCAAGAGCAGCAGCTACTGCTTTACCTTGAGCTGAAGTTCCACCGTAAGCACCAATTGCGATTGCGATTGCTGCACCTAAAGCTAACATTGATTGACTGTCCATTTAAAACTCCTTTAAAGTTTAAAAAATATTTTTAGTGCGCGTGGTCTCCATGATCGTGAAGTTCCACCGCTAAGTTCATATAAACCATTGATAAAATTGTAAAAACGAATGCCTGCATAAAACAAACAAAAATACCTAATACATAGAATGGTATTGGAATAATATAAGGCACTAGATCAGAGAAAACGGCCAAAACCGTGTGATCTCCCATCATATTTCCTCTAATTCTTAAGCCTAAAGTAAGAGGTCTCATAAGGTGAGAGATAAGCTCGATGACAAAAATCAATGGAGCCATTGCAGCAATAGGTCCCATAAGGTGAGCTATGTGTGCTTTTAAACCTTGAACTCTAATTCCGTGCCAGTTGTAGTATAAAAAGACTAAGATTCCCAAACCTAAACCTGTGTTTAAGTTTTCAGTTGGTGGCATGAAACCTGGAACTAAACCAATGAGGTTACTCATAAAGATCAAGAGAAAATAGAACATGAAAAATCTAAAATACTCAGGTCCCTCTTTTTCACCAATCGTGCTTTTTGAAAGGTTATAAATAAAATCGCCAAAGAATTCGTAAATATTTCTAAAAGTTATTCCTTTATCTGGAACAAGTGCTTTTTCTACATTACTCGTTTTTGCTCTATAAATAATTCCAAGGATTAAAAATAAAACACACATGATCGCAAAAGTTACAACATGATCGGGTTGGTTTAGTGATTGAGTTATGCCTTCTAGCCACATAAATCCGCCAGCCGCCATAGCACTTGCACTCGTTAATAAAAGCATTAAAGCTAAAATAAACTTCATATATATTCCTTAATTTTTTTTACCTAATCTTTTAATACTTAAAGAAAGGATAATCAATTGAAATATGTAATTTCCAATGATTATTAGCTTATTTCCGTCAAAATTAGCCATACCGTACCATAGTCCAGCTGCTAAAATAAGAAACTTTGCCGTAAATAAAATGAATATCCCGGTATTGTCCCGCTCTTCAGAAGGAACATTTAAAAGTTTGTGCATCGCTCCAAAAAGACAGGCTTGATTGAGAAAAATTGCCGCAAAAACAACAAGAAGAACATTAACGCTTCCTTGGCCTACATAATAAACAGTCGCTGCTAGGTGGAGAAAGGATAAAACGATATAACGTGTAAGGCTAATTTGATTTTTTATTTGCATACAGAACCAGAAAATAAAGTTGAACGAAAATATTAATTACAATAATACCCACCATTTGCAAACTCCCAATGTATTTATTCTTTTCTAAATAGAACGCAAACATTGTAACGCCTATAATACTTGAAGGGAGACCAACGGCTATGGCGAGTAATTTTGATTTTTTCATCGCTTTCTCGCCACTCTTCTTTGATATAGGGAATTTAATCTTGCTTTTATAACATCGGGATTGGGATAACTTCCAATAATACTATAATAAACATTATAGGCTTCTTTAAGCTTTTCACCACTTTCATAGGCATTGGCGATGAGAAATTTAATTTGAACAATTTTATCTTTTCTTTTTTCTCGTTTCAAATATTCAAACCAATAAGAAACAGCTGTCTCCCATTTACGGCGATAAAAGTTAATAAGCCCAATGTGGTAATAAGCATCTGTAATATATTTCGATTTTTCTTCGACAACAATCTCTTTCAAGTATTCCGAAGCCATGGAGTAGTTTTGTTCATGAAAATATGTCAAAGCAAATCTTAGATTGTAGAAGTCTTGGTTCTCTAGGCGTGGCATGAAGTTCTTCAATTTTTTATAGGCTTCTCGAGAGACTTTGTAGTCCTTTAGATTTTCAAAAGTTATTAAGCCAATTTTCTCTAGTGCTTTAGTTTGCCAAAGGGGATCGTCAGTTATGGTGGAGACTCTTTCGTAATAGGATACGGCTTCCCTGTACTTATTTAGGTAAAGATAATCAATTTCTGCTAACTGATAGCTTATTTTGATATCAATATTCTTTGATGGTCTTCTTAGGAGAATACTTTTATAGAGCCTAACTGCTTTGTCATACTCTCTATCACTAATATGTTCTTGGGCTTGTAGAATTTCTTTATAAGAGCCGGACGTGAATCCACATCCAGCTATTATAAAAAGTATAAAAAAGAGGTAACTATTCTTCATTCTCGTCAGTTTCATCAGGATCAATAATCTTTTCGATGGCAACAACTTCTTCACCATCTTTAAGTCTAATTAATCTTACACCTTGAGTATTTCTACCCAGAAGTGAAATTCCTGCGATTTTAGTTCTAATAACCTGACCATTATTTGTAATGATCATAAGATCATCTTTGTCTGAAACTGGTTTAATTTGAGCTAATTCTCCAGTCTTTTCAGTAAGCTTCATCGCGATAATACCTTTACCACCTCGGATTGCTTTCTGTATTCTGTTGCACTTGATCTCTTACCATATCCTTTTGAAGTGATACTTAGGATCTCAACACCATCATCAATAATGGCCATTCCAATTACTTCTTCATTATCGTCAATGGAGATACCTTTTACACCTTGAGAAACTCGTCCAAGTGGACGACAATCAGCTTCAGCAGAATCTAATTATTTTACCGCTGAGTCAGCACAGAGTAAGAATATCTTTTTTACCATCTGTGACTCTTACGCTTAAAACTTCATCACCGTCGTTTACTTTAATCGCTCGAATTCCAGAGTTGTTTAACGTTTTTATATTCATCAAAGTTTAGATTTCTTAACCAATCCTTTCTTCGTTGACAATAACAAATAATGATCGTCAAAGTTTTTAGGCACAGCAATCATTTCTGTAACTTTTTCACCTGGTTTTAGTGGAAGAAGGTTAACAATATTTCTTCCCTTGGCTGTTCTTGTACCTTCAGGAACTTGGTAAACTTTAAGGGTGTAAACCATATCCTTGGTTCGTAAAGAACATTAATTGATCATGTGTCTCTGCTGTAAAAATATTATGTAAAGAAATCTTCATCACCCTCGTTAGATGATCCTTTAACACCTTTACCACCTCGTTTTTGAGCCTTGTATGTATCAAGTGGCATTCGTTTTAAATAGCCTTTATGAGTTATTGTAACGATGACTTCTTCATTTTTAATAAAGTCTTCAATTTGCATTTCATCCGCTGCAGCTCAACAATTTCTGTTCTTCTTTCATCACCATAAGATTCAAGAATTTCAGCAAACTCATTCTCGATAATTCCTCTAATAAGATCTTCACTAGCTAGAATTTCTTCTAATCGAGTTATCTCTTTCATGACTGCTTCATAATCAGCAATAATTTTATCTCTTTCAAGACCGGTAAGTCTTTGTAGTCGCATATCTAAGAATGGCTTGCGCTTGAATATCAGATAATTCATAATTTTGATTTTAATGAAGCTTTTGCTTGAGCAGGTCCTTCAGATGCTTTTATCGATTTCAACAATTTCATCAATATTTTCAACTGCAATCTTTAGACCTTCTAAAATATGAGCTCGAGCTTTTGCTTTTTTAAGCTCATACATTGTTCTACGAATAACAACTTCTCGTCTGTGATCAATAAAACATTGAAGTTGTTCTTTAAGATTCATGACTTTTGGTTGACCATTTCTTATAGATAGGAAAATAATTCCAAATGAGATTTGCATTTGAGTCATTTTAAATAATTTATTCAAGATGATATTTGCTGGTTCACCTCTTTTAATATCGATAACAACTCTGATACCAAGTTTGATTAGATTCATCTCTAATATCAGAGATTCCCGTCACGAACTTTATCACAAGCAAGCTTAGCTATTTTTTCAATAAGTTTTGCTTTATTTACTTGGTAAGGAATTTCGGTTAACAATAATTCGCTCACGCTCTTGTTTTCCATGAACTTCAATGTCAGCTTTTGCTCGAACTTGAATAATTCCTTTACCAGTATGGTAAGCTGATTTAATTCCAGCAGTTCCTTGGATTGTCACCAGCAGTAGGAAAATCAGGTCCTGGAATAATTTCCATTAACTCATCGATCGTAATGTCTGTATCTGTCTAGTAACAGATTTCAAACCACTCATGATTTCTGTAAGATTGTGAGGAGGAATATTTGTGGCCATACCAACTGCGATACCAGCTGAACCATTAATTAAAAGTGTTGGAACTTTAGTTGGAAGAACTCTAGGCTCCGTTAAAGAATCGTCGTAGTTTGGTTGCCAGTCGACAGTTTCTTTATCGATATCTTTGATCATCTCTTCAGCAAGTTTTTTCATTCTTATTTCGGTGTATCTCATTGCTGCTGCGTTATCACCATCAATAGATCCAAAGTTTCCTTGTCCATCAACAACTGGATATCTCATAGAGAATTCTTGCGCTAGTCTAACAATTGCTTGATAAACAGATGAATCACCGTGGGGGTGATACTTACCAATGATATCACCAACAACTCTTGCTGACTTTAGAAAGGGTTTGTTGTGATAATTAGTTAAGCATATGCATAGCATAGAGAACTCGTCTGTGAACTGGCTTTAGTCCATCGCGGACATCCGGAAGTGCTCGGCCTACAATAACGCTCATGGCGTAATCGAGATAACACTCTTTCATCTCATCTTGAATTAATAAGTGGAGCTATATGTCCGTGGTTATGTGCGGTGTGTTGTTATTTTCGTCACTCATTTTTTTTCTTCCTTAATAATTAAACATCTAGGTTTCTAACATTCAAGGCATTGCTTTCAACAAACTCACGTCTTGGTTCAACTGCATCACCCATAAGAACTGAGAAAACCTGATCAGCATCAATTGTATCTTCAATTTTAACTTGAATAAGTGTTCTATGTTCAGGATTCATAGTTGTTTCCCAAAGTTGATCTGGATTCATCTCTCCAAGTCCCTTATAGCGTTGGATATAAGCACCTTGTTTTCCAGTTGCTATAACAGATTCTGCAAAATCGTTCATGTTATTATAATTCTCATCAATTTTATCAGTCTTATAATGTGAAATTCAGAATTTAAAAATGCTGTTAATTCCTTCGTAATGATTCACTAAGATCTGCATATTCTGCTGAATCTATAAAGTTATGTCGTTAATTTAAAGTTTTTAGTTCTAAGACTGACTTTCAATCGTTACTTCAATAGCGTGTGATTCATGTTCTGGATCTGCTTCAATTGTAAAATTATATTTTTTAAGTGTTTCATTTTCAATCTTTTTTGAGAGCTGAGTACTTAATGTCATCAACTAGCTTCTTCTAAAATATTTTTAGATTTTAAAATTATCAACATCTAATTGACCTTGCTCAATAATTTTTCTTAAGAAGGTCTTTATCAAAATGTCTATCATATGAATCTAGAACACTGAATTATAAGCTTTATATTTATTCAGATAGATTTTCAACTTCTTCAATTGGCATTTCAGTTTCACCATCAGTTGTAACATCTGAATCATTAAAGATGTACTAATCAAAAACTTTTCTAAAGATTTTTCATCTTTTAGATAGTTTTCAACCTTACCTTTTTTATATTTATAAAGAGGTGGCTGAGCAATATAGAGATGTCCTCTTTCGATAATTTCAGGAAATTGTCTGTAAAATAATGTCAGAAGTAAGAGTTCGAATGTGAGACACCATCGACATCGGCATCGGTCATGATAACGATTTTATGATATCGTAAGTTTTCCTACATCAAAATTTTCTTTACCAATACTTGTTCCCATTGCCTGAATGAGCATTTTTATTTCGTCATTAGCAAGCATTTTATCATATCGTGCTTTTTCAACGTTTAGGATTTTACCTTTAAGAGGAAGGACTGCTTGATGTTTTCTATCTCTTCCTTGCTTTGCTGATCCACCTGCTGAGTCACCCTCAACAATATAGATTTCACAAAGTTCTGGATCTTTTTCCTGGCAATCTGCCATCTTTCCTGGAAGACCAGCAAAGTCCATAGCTGACTTTCTTCTAGTTAAGCTCTCTAGCTCTTCTTGCAGCATCTCTAGCAGAAGCGGCATCAACAGATTTTTCTAATTACTGTTTTTCCAACAGTAGGATTTTCTTCAAGAAATTGTTTTAACTTCTCACCAACAAGTGAGTTAACAATACCTTCAACTTCACTGAACTCCTAGTTTATCTTTGGTTTGTCCCTCAAATTGTGGATTCGCTAATTTAACAGAAATAATAGCTGTTAAACCTTCTCGCATATCATCACCAGTTAAGCTTAGTTTTCCTTTGATGAGATTATTATCTTTGGCGTAATTATTTAAAACTCTAGTCAAGGCAGTCTTAAATCCTGAAACATGAGTTCCACCACCTGGAGTATTAATATTGTTGGCATAACCTGTAAGTGTTTCTGAATAACTATCAGTCCACTGCATTGCTATTTCAACTTCATAGTCATCTTTTGAATGAAAGAAATAAACTGGTTCTTTGTGAACTGCAGTTTTAGCTCTATTTAAATAAAGTGACAAATTCAGCTAATCCACCTTCAAAATGAAAAACTGCTTTCTTTTCAGTTCTTTCATCTTCAAGTGCAATTTTTAAACCTTTATTTAAAAAAGCCATTTCTCTAAATCTATTTGCAAGCCTATCGTAATCAAATTCGTGAATTTCAAAAAGTTCATTATCGAAGTTTAAATGTAACCGATGTTCCTGAATCAGAGATGGGTCACAATCACCTATAGCTTTCAGTGGTTCAACGGCAACACCTTTTGCAAATTTTAATTGATATAACTTTCCTTCTTTTTTAATATCTATTGTCATGGTCTTGCTCATTGCATTTACAACAGCTGCACCAACTCCGTGAAGACCACCAGAAACTTTATAAGCTCCGCCTTCTTCATTAAACTTTCCACCGGCGTGAAGTTTTGTAAAAACAATCTCAGCCGCAGAAATTCCTTCACCAGTATGAATGGCTACTGGAATACCTCTACCGTCATCAATAACAGAGATTGAATTATCCACGTGAATGATGACTTTAATTTCAGTACAAAACCCTGCTAAAGCTTCATCGACTGCGTTGTCGACGATTTCATAAACACAGTGGTGAAAACCTCTCATGCCCGTGTCACCGATATACATACCCGGTCTCTTTCTAACTGCTTCTAAACCTTCTAAGACTTTAATTTGATCAGCACCGTAGGCTGTGTTTACCTTGGAAATTGACTCAGTGTGTTTGATCCATATGATGAATCTCCCTTTCACTCTATGGAATCAATTTTGCTCTACATGTCCGTTGGATATAAAAAACTTTCTTGATTCCTCTATTTTCTCAAGTTCTTTCTTAAAATTTTCATTCGCGGTCGTGATCATAACTTGAAATTTTTTATCTCTAAGATAATAAATTAAGTTTTTCCAACGACGACTATCTAGTTCCCCAGATACATCGTCAATTAGTACAATAGGGTAAGAGGTAAATTTATACCGAAAAAGCTCTATATAGGCAAATATAAGGCTCAGAAAGCTCATTTTTTGTTGTCCTAAAGAGCAATATTCATAGGAATTAAATCCATCAAAATTGAAGCACATAGTCATCTCGGTGAATTCCGTAGTGCGTTTTGAACATAATTTCGTCTTTTTGAATTGATTCATCGTAAAAAGTGTGAATTTCTTTAATCGACTTTCCATGGAATTTTGATTCCATTTTTATTTCTAATTCATGCTCTTCGTGAAAAATGTCTTTAAATATTTTTGTGCAATAACTTTCTATTCCTGCAACGTATTCATCTCTGAGTTTTAAAAGTTTAAATGTATTTTCTGCAAGTGAGGGATTTATCGCTTTTATTTGTTCTCTGTATTGCGGTGGTCTCTTTGAGAGGAGATTATTTCGAAATTTCAATGAATCACTAAATTGTTTTAAGGTTTTTTTATAGTCTTTACTCAATTTTGAAAAATGACCATCAAACCAATCTCTTCTAAACGCTGGTATTGAATGAAAAGAATATGAGTCAAAAGGATTAATAAAAACTGTATGAAGGTTGGGCTTCTTTTTTGTTGGAACATTATCAATATACCACTCACTAGATTTTAAAGACCACTTTGCCAGTGTATGGATAGTAGATTTCCTTCTTCTTTTAAAATTGAAGAAAATAATATTTCAGGTTTTTCACACTCGATACTGATTATTTGTGGAAAAGCTGTATTTTTTACGAAATGACTTTCTGTTTATAAGATAGTTATATCGCTTCAAGGATATTAGTTTTTCCGTTTCCATTATCACCGAAAATACAATTTATATTTTCGGAAAATTCAAAAATGTCATTTGATAGATTTCTAAAATTTGTTACCTGAAGTTTATGTAACTTTACGTGCCATTATAATTTAAGAGGCATTATGATTCCAAGAAAATTTCAGGTTCCTCATTAGAGCTTATGATCACAGGACTTAACTCATTATTAAATTCAAATATAATTTCATTAACATCGAGGACTTGAAAGAATCCAGCATATATTTTGCATTAAATCCAATTTCCATTTCATCACCATCATAATTGACTGGAATAACTTCTGTAGCATGACCTAATGAAGGATGATTGGCTGATATTGTTAAGTTGATTCTTTGTAAGAATAGACTTTTATTCCATTTGTTTTTTCATTAGATAAGATTCTGATTCTTTTTACAGCATTAAAAAGTGCACTTCTCTCAACGGTCATTGTATTGAACTGTTTTAGAAGGTATAACTGTTTGGTACTTTGGATACTCTCTAGCAATTAATCGAATTGATAAGAAATAATTGTCATTCGCAATTGATGTAATAAATGAGTCATCAAGAGATATAACAAGATCACTATCTAAATTATTTATCAGCTATTTTTTTAAGTTCAATGATTCCTTTTTTAGGAATAATAACACCATCCACTAAACTTTGATTGTCTGAATCAAAATTATGAATATCAAGAAGTGCTAATCTATGTCCATCGATCGCTACTGCTCTTAGTTTAGAATCTAATTTCTTGAAGGTAAATTCCGTTTAAATTAATTCTAGTTTCATCAGTTGAAATTGCATGAGATGTTTTATTGAATGATTTTGTAAAGATCATTAGATTTTAATTTAAAGCCTTCTCCAGAATTTTGTCAAAATTTACTTGTGGATAATCTTCAGAGTTTGTGATGAGAAGTGAATAATTTATTTTTTTACATGTTAAATTAAGTAAATTGCTTTCTTTGTTTATATCCATTTGCATTTCTGCATCTGGTAATTCTCTGACGATATCAAAAATGTTTTTCGTGTTGATACAAAAATTTCCAGTTTCAGAAACTTGTGCTGGTATTTTAATTTTCGCCATGACCTCAAGATCCGTTGCGATAAGCTCAATGTGATCTGAGAATGAATTAATTAAGCAATTCGTAAGTATCGGTCTAGAGTTTTTCTTGTCGATCACGGTTAGTACCTTATTCAAACCATCTCGAAGAACCTGTGATTGGATATTTATTTTCATTGCATTACCTAGCCGTTAAATTAATTTTTAAGATGGCAAATATTTAGCTTCTAAAATTCTAATTTGCAAGTACCCAAATTTTAGATGTTTTATAAGTTTAATATTTATATATAAAAAAGATTATTATTATTAAAAGGGTACAGCTGTGGAGAACTCAACTTTTCCTTTAATTTTAATGAGTTATAAGAAAAGTTTAGAATAGTTATCAATAGAATTTTCATAAACAATTTATATTTCATGCGGATATTATAGAGTTAATAGACAAAGAAAATTTTTATATTTTTCTTTTCCACCCAGTTATCGACATTAAACCCGATTTGTTTTTATTGAAACGCATTAAATATTGAAATCTACCATTTTTATCATCAATTTATCCACATTGTGTAAAAGATTAGGGCCAACAACACCTTATACTTATTAACATGGGTCTTTTATGTAGATAACGTTTAAAGAGATAAAAAAACCTCTATATATATAGAGGCTTTTCAAATAAATTATACGTTCGATTCTATTTCATAGATGAGTTGTGAAAAAGAAGCTTCGTCAGAGATTCGTTTTTTCATTTTATCGATGGCATGAATAACCGTACTATGATCCCGCTTGTTAAAATATTCTCCGATTTCTTCCAACGTCTTTTTTAGTAGTTTATGGATAAGATACATCGATATATGGCGGGCCAGTACCAGTTCAGCTTTTCTATTTTTCCCTCTTATATCGCCAAGGGGCAGTTTATAATAGGATGCTACAGTTTTAGCGATACTCTCTACAGTTAGAAGTTTGTCTTGATTGTCTTCAGAGAGGTTGAGCTGCTCTTTTGCAATTTCTAAATCGATGTCGACATTCATAAGGTCTGAGTAAGCACCTAATTTTATTAGTTTACCCTCAAGCTCTCGAACATTATTTCGCACACAACTTGCGATGAGATTGATGACATCATCACCGATATAGATGTCTCTCTCGTTTGCTTTATTCTTTAAAATAGCGATTCTGGTTTCCAAATCTGGCTGCTGAATGTCAGTGAGAAGCGCGCTAGAGAGTCTAGTTCTGATTCTGTCTTCCAAGCCAGATATCTCCTTTGGAGCTTTATCAGAGGTAAAAATAAGTTGTTTTTTCTTATTTTGGAGCTCATTAAAGATATGAAAAAATTCTGCTTGTGTTCTAGCTCGATCTTTAAGTTCGTGAATATCATCGATGATTAGAACATCGACAAGGTCTGTATATTTGCGCTGAAAGTCACCGATCGTTTTGCTTTGGATGGACATAACCATCTCTTTGGTAAAGTCACCCGCTGACGTAAAGCATATTCTCTTTTCTGGATTCTGCTCATCAATATAATTGCAAATGGCATGCAAAAGGTGAGTTTTACCAAGACCAGAATTTCCATAAAGATATAACTGCGGGTAAGCCAAACCTGGATCTTTTGAAACAGCTAAAGAAAATGCGTGGGCCATATTATTTGATGGACCGACAACAAAATTATCAAAAGTCTTTGTTTTATCAATTCTACCAAACACGTTTCCATTGAGATGTTTTAATTCACTGCTTCTGACAACGCCAGCGATGTCCTCTCTTGAAGCCGTGAATGATGGATCAATTTTAAAACTCATATCTTTTACTGATATACTTTTTTGAAGATCAAATTTTTGAGTTTCATTAATGGTAGCATCAAGTATTTTACTCGTTGTTGATGGTTGTGAATATTGTGTTTCTATATTGTCTAGCAGGTTGATATTGATATTAAAGGGCTTACCCATGAGTTCAATAACGGCTTGGTTGATATATTCTTTGTAATGATTTTCAATCATCATTTTAATAAACTTTGTCGTAACACTAAAGTGGAAGTCCATTTCATCGAAGCTTGTCAGGACGAATGTATTTGAAAAATAGGTGCTAAATTTTTCAGATGGTATATTGTTTTTAACAATAGAGAGTATTTCGCTAGTTATTGTGTATAACTCATCTGAATCGTGGTTAACTATTTGTTTTTGTTCATTTTTTTCAATAGTTGCAGCAGTTGCCTCAGTTTTAAAAAATTTTGAGATGTCTTGTTTTGAATTCTCTAAGGTATTGTTTTTATTAGACTTGATGAACTTGTCAAACGGAAAACTATCGCTCATATGACCCCTGTATAATTTGATTGAGACGTTTTTTAACACGTGGCCGTATACTTTTCAACATTGAATATTAAATTTACAATTTTTTACCATACTATTATTAGTATTTAATTTGTTGACCCATTCTCATTCTTCTTGTAATTATAGGCTCCAAAAAAGATTTTAATATAAACATATTTTGTTTTAGGATTAGTTATGAGTAAAAGAACTTGGCAACCAAAGAAGTTAAAAAGACTAAGAAAACATGGTTTTCTAAAAAGAATGTCTTCTCCAGGTGGGAAAAATGTTATTACCGCTAGAAGAAAAAAAGGTAGAAAAAGCCTTACAGTTTCAACTGGTACAAAATAATATCACTGAAAAGTATTTTAGATTATTCAAAAATATTTAGATTATTATCAAAGGAAGACTTCCTCTCACTACGAGAGGGTAGTCTTTTTTTGCGTTCAGATTCAGCTCTGATCTATTATAAGAAAAACACGTTATCAGTCTCCCGCCTCGGTATCAGCGCATCTAAAAAATTTGGTAATGCAGTCAAAAGAAATAAGTTTAAAAGAGTCGTCAAAGAATTTTTTAGACATTCATCTCACAAACATTCAGGGTACGATATTCTTGTTGTGACAAACAATAGGTTTACTAAGCAAAAAGATTCATTGAGCGAATCTCAGATATCTTCTATTCGAGATGACCTCACAAGAGTATTTAAAAAAATTGTTTAATTAATTGGTTATTTTATCTTTGTTTTTAATATGATAGAACCTCAAAAATTCTATTCTCGGAGATTTAATGAGTGGTGAACAAAGACGCGCTATAGTTGCGGTAATTATATCTGGTTTAATTCTATTTGGTTGGCAATATTACTTTGCGCCACCAGTAGCAACTGTCGATAATAATGTTAAGAAAGTGGAGATTGATAAAAATCCACCTGTTGTTGACGATAAAAAGATAGATACTGTCAAAAGTGAAGTTTCAAAAAAGACTGCTAATACAGTCATCGAAGTTAAAGGCGAAGAGCTTACATATTTCATCTCTTCTGATTTAATCATAAAAGATATTCTTTCTAATCAAACTGGAAAAACTTTTAAAGATTTATTTCCAATTGAGGATAACAACAAGGTTCTTTTTAATTTTGACGGGAAGTTCAAGTCCGTTAATTTTTCTGTTTCAAAAATTTCAGATAGAGAATTCAGGCTTTCCAATTCAACTTACGATTTAAACGGTACGTTGAGCCTTGATGACAAAGGTTTTCTTAAGGTTGATGTTCTTTCATCTAGAGATTTTAAATATCGTTTTACTATAAATGAGAAAGAGGAAGAGTTAGAAGGTGGCAAATATAAACAATTTGTTATGTATTCTGATAGTCTTGATGCTTCTAATGTCGGTGACGACGACAAAGGTGATGTAGAGCTTAAGTGGTTTGGTCTTGATTTTTACTATCACATCTTTATGTACAAAATTGATAAAAGGCCTCTTGTTTATGAAATGACAGAGGCTGGTGTTTTAACGGTTCAAGATTTGAAACAAGTTAAAAAACTAAGTTTTAGTTATATATTCGCAAAAAAGGAATACGATCACCTGCTTGATCTTGGCAATAATTTAGAAGCTGCAGTAGATTTTAGTTTTTGGTCAATTTTAGCAGTACCTATTTTAAGAGGATTACAGTTTTTCTTTTCATTGATTCCAAATTGGGGTGTCTCGATAATTTTATTAACGATCCTCATGAGAATGTTAACTTTCCCACTCCAGTATAAGTCTTTCAAAAGTATGAAGAAGATGCAGGAGATTCAACCTGAGCTTACAAAGATCAAAGAAAAATATAAAGAAGATCCTCAAAGAATGCAAAAAGAGACTATGGCTTTGTTTAAAAAAGCAGGTACAAATCCTCTTGGCGGTTGTCTTCCCATGATCTTACAAATGCCAATATTTTTCGCTTTTTATAGAGTTCTTTATTCAGCTGTAGAGCTCGTAGATGCTCCTTTTATGTTGTGGATCACAGATTTATCATCGAAAGATCCCTACTATGTTCTTCCTGTTTTAATGGGTATTACAATGTTTTTTCATCAACGACTTACTCCTTCAACAACTATGGATCCAACTCAGAAAAAAATCATGATGTTTATGCCCCTCATTTTTGCGGTATTTATGAAAGATTTTCCTGCAGGTCTGACACTTTATATTGTCATCTCAACTTTCGTGGCCATGTTACAACAGTTGTTTGTCTATAGAAGAAACTAGAAGTTTGTATGGATTTTTTCGATTCTAATGATTGTATTATTGCATGTAGCTCCGGTGGCGACATCAATACAGCAATTGCAATTATTAGAATTTCAGGTTTTTCTTCTCTAGAGTTATTTGAAGATGTATTTTCAATCAGTCCAAGTTTAATTAAAAATCGCTTTGCCCATTATTGTAAAATTTTGGATGGTAAAGATGTTATCGATGAAATTGTCCTTACATTTTTTAAGGGGCCCAAATCCTTTAATGGTGAAAATATTCTTGAGCTCTCAGTTCATGGGAATGCTATAAATGTTCAAAATATTATTAGTCTTCTTTGTAAAAAACTTAATATTAGACGAGCCTACCCAGGTGAGTTCTCATATAGGGCCTATAGAAATAAAAAATTATCACTAAGCCAAGTCGAAGGGCTCGATCTTTTTCTAAACGCGAATAATCCCCTCAGTCTTAAGCAGGGAATGTCTCTTTTAAATGGGTCTTTGCAAGAGGCATATTTGGAGTTGCTTTCTTCTTATAAGATGCACCGTTCAGCTATTGAGTTGTCTATTGATTTTATGGATGATGTAGGTGAAGAGGAGGGAAATAGGCAAATTCAAGTCACCCTAGATAAATTGAAAGATAGTATCTCAGTTTTAAAAGATAGAATCATATCAGGTAAGGGTAATTTAATAGAGCCAGAGATTGTTTTGATAGGTGAGCCTAATGCAGGAAAGAGTTCACTCTTTAATTCTCTTTTAAAAAATCATCGTGCCATAGTTTCAAATATCGCTGGCACAACTAGAGACTATATCAGTGAAGAAATATTTTTTAAAAGCTCTCGATTTAAACTTATCGATACAGCCGGTGTGAGAGAGACGTCGGACGTGATTGAAACAGCTGGAATTGAAAAGACTTGGAAAATTGCCAAGAATGCATTTTTCAAAATATTGGTCATTAATCCATTCGAGAGTTCCTCCGACCTAACAGAGGTTTTTAAAGACAACTTTTTTGATCTTATTTTGTTCACCAATGCAGATCAAGAAGGGTTCATTGAAAACTCATCTAAAATTTTTAAAGAATTGAAGATTCTTGGTCCTATAGAACCAATTTTCTTAAATGGTCCTATAGAACCAATTTTCTTAAATGGTCCTATAGAGCCAAAAACTAGTATTGCTAAGGGTGATGTTGGTCCTATAGAACCAGTTATCACCTGTGGTCCTATCGGGGCAAACTTGAAAAATACCAATAGTAAACTTAATTTATTTATTCTCGATAGAATTTATTTAAAATATACAGAAATTTCCAATAAAGAGCCGATATTACTAGAAAGGCATGTAGATCAAATAAATAATGTTTATAATTTACTCTCAGAGTATGAAAAAACCTTGAATAAATCTACAGATATTTCGATCATCTCCTCTGAATTTAATATAGTAGGCCATTGTATTTCCGAACTCGTTGGTATAATTTCGCCAGACGATATTTTAGAAAATATTTTCCAAAATTTTTGTATAGGAAAATAATTGTTCCACGTGGAACTTTAGGTCTTAAATGAAAAATTACGATATCATTATCATTGGTGGTGGACATGCAGGTATAGAAGCCGCATTTCTATCCTCTCAATTTGGTCTAAAAGTAGCTATTCTTACACTTCCAGGTGTTGGCCTAGCGTCTGCGCCATGTAACCCATCTATTGGTGGAGTAGGCAAGGGTCAAGTTGTAAGAGAGATTGATGCTCTAGGCGGAATTACCGGAAAATTAGCTGACATGGCCGGAATTCAATTCAGAACATTAAATGAATCAAAAGGCTTTGCAGTTCAATCCACAAGAATTCAAATCGATAAAGAAATGTATTCTGTATTTGCTGAGGAACTCATCTCTAAAATTGAAAACATTGATATAATTAGAAATAAAGCTAAGAAGATAGAATCTACCGAAGATGGTTTTATCATTCACGGAGAAAGTTCCACGTGGAACACTAAAAAGATTGTAATTACAGTTGGTACTTTCTTGAACGGTAAAATGCATACTGGAAGTGAACAAACAAGTGGTGGTCGTTCGGGTGCTGACCCTTCTGTGTCTCTGGCTGAATTTTTTAAAGATATAGATACAGTCTCTGCTCGTTTTAAGACTGGTACACCAGCACGACTCAACAAAGATAGTGTTAATTTCTCATTGATGGAAGAGCAAAAAAGTGATGAGACAGTTGCTTCATTTCACTGCTTGCACAAAGATTCTTACAGAAATCTTAAGCAAGTATCGTGTTTTTTAACTCGAACTAATACGAAAACACTAGAAGTTATTAGAAATAATAAAGAAAAATCTCCAATGTTTAATGGCCAGATTCAAGGGGTGGGTGCGAGATATTGTCCTTCTGTTGAGGATAAGGCTTATAGATATCCTGATAAAAATATTCATCATGTGTTTATAGAGCCAGAAGGCTTAAACCTAAACACCGTCTATCCAAGTGGTATATCAACAAGTTTACCCAAAGAGATTCAAGAAGAATTTTTACAAACGATTGAGGGTCTCGAAAAGTGCCACGTGGAACAATATGGTTACGCTGTTGAGTACGATGTTATTGATACAACACAATTAACATATGGTTTAGAATTAGAAAAAATGCCAGGCATATACTTTGCTGGACAAGTCAATGGTACTTCTGGTTATGAAGAGGCAGCTGGGCAGGGGTTAATTGCTGGAGTTAATGCAGCCTTGAGTGTTTTGGGCAGAGAAAAGTTTGTTTTGAGCCGTACTGATAGCTATATAGGAGTTATGATTGAGGATCTCATATCTAACACTAGAGATGAACCTTATCGACTTTTTACCGCTAGGAATGAAAATAGACTATCAGTGAGAGAGGATAACACTGTTACTAGAATAGCGAAGTATAGAGAGAAACTTGGATTAAATACTGATGTTGATAAGTACAATGAATCCTATTTATCAACATATTTTTCATTGAGCGAATCTGTAGAGCGAAATAGTATAAATCCTCAATCTCCTTTTCTTAAAGAAATTGGATTAGTCGTATCAGAGAAGATTTCTCTATCTGATTTATTAAAAAATACAAATTTTAACCCAATTTCGACCTTAAAGTTATATTGTGACTACAGTGGGATATCTATTGACGGTACGGTCCTTAGAAACGTTGCAATTGATACAAAATACAGTGGCTACATAGCTAAAGCTGTTACTCATAATCAAAAAATAATGGGCTTAAATGCTAAAAAGATATCTTGGTCTAGGCTTGTTTCATCAGAAAATATCAGTTTTGAGTGTAAACAAAGAATTGAGAAGATTAAGCCTGAAACCTTTGGACAATTGAAACTTATTGATGGTCTTCGACCAGCTACTTTAGCTGTTGTGGCAGGAATGTAATGGATCAACAAGAGTTTTCAAGAAAATACTTCGATTTATTAACAACCGAATATGCAGGCATAAACCTCACTAGAATTGTGGATTATGATGACTTTGTCTTAAAACAGATAGATGATTCACTTGCACCACTTGATCAATCTGATGTTTTTGTAAAAGAGTTAGATAGCACTGGTGTAATGATAGATATTGGGTTTGGTGGTGGTTTTCCCATCCTTCCAATGGCCCACAGGTTATCAGACAAAAAATTTATCGGTGTCGAGACTAGAAAGAAAAAAGTTATTGTTGTAACCGAAATTGGAAAAAAGCTCGGGCTAGATAATTTCAAACTAGTACACTCTAGGATTGAGAATATTATCTTTGATATGCCAACGACCTGTACCCTCAAAGCTGTAGGTAAGGTTCATGACTTTTTGGAAAAAATAAATAGTTTATGCGAAATAACAGTGTTTTTTTATAAGGGGCCTGGTTTCTACGAGCTTGAAAGAGATCAGATAGAACTAGCAAAAAAGAATTGGGACATAATAGAAGAGAAGGAATTGTCTGTTGAGGGAACAGAAAAAAGACTTTTAATTGGATTTAGATCAAAAAATGTTCCATGTGGAACAACAAAAATTACAAACGAGCTTGTCAAACTTTCCACTCTT
The DNA here is from genome assembly GCA_963719505.1 of Halobacteriovoraceae bacterium. Lineage (GTDB taxonomy): Bacteria > Bdellovibrionota > Bacteriovoracia > Bacteriovoracales > Bacteriovoracaceae > CAKZJW01. The sequence goes on along the minus strand of CAVRCF010000001.1, from coordinate 371,408 downwards.
CTTTAAAAACTAATCTTAAAGAAGAATTAATATAAGAGGTAGAATAAATGGCTAAAATAATAGCAATTGCAAATCAAAAGGGTGGGGTAGGTAAAACGACCACTGCCATAAATTTAGCAGCATGCTTAGCTGTAGCTGAGAAGAAGACACTAGTAGTTGACCTAGATCCTCAGGGTAATGCAAGTGTTGCACTGGGGTTAAGTAAAGAAAACTTTTCAACGGCTAATATCTATCATGCGATGATAGGTGGTGAAAATATTGAAAGCTGTATCTATGAAACAGAACTTCCTCAGCTTCATATCTGCCCGTCTGATAATAACCTCATTGGTGCAGAGGTAGAACTTATGCAAGCATTCGCTCGCGAGTCTAAGTTAAAGTCTGCCCTTGAGCCTCTAGAGGCTTTATACGAGTATATTATTATCGATTGTCCACCGTCTTTATCCTTATTAACGGTCAACGGTTTAAGTGCAGCGGATAGTTACATTGTACCACTGCAAACTGAATATTTTGCGATGGAAGGACTAGCTCAAATTATCAATACCGTAAAACTCATAAAGCAAAACCTAAATCCAATTATTGAATTAGAAGGTATTTTGCTAACGATGTTTGATGGAAGAAATAATCTATCAAAATTAGTTGCTCAGGAAATCAGAGATACTTTTCCAAATGATACTTTTAAAACAATTATCCCAAGAAACGTAAAACTATCTGAATGTTCTAGTCATGGTCAGCCCATAATTATTTATGACATTACATCCAAGGGATCAGAGGCATACCTCAATGTAGCAAAAGAAATCATTTATAAAGATAAAGCGAAGTCAGACTTAAAAAAGAAAGATGAACCAATTATCGAAAAAATCATAAACAAAGATGAATTAAATATTCCAAGTTTTGATGACTACCAAATATAAGAGAGGAAATTGAGATGGCAACAACGAAAAATAAGTTAGCACTGGGTAAAGGAATGAGCGCATTATTGGGTGGGAATGCTTCACCGAATATGGGACAGCCAAAAAGCCAAGGTAATGGGTCATTATTAGTGCCTATAGAAAAAGTTAAAGCAAATAAAGATCAGCCCAGAAAAATATTTAAAGATAAAGAGATTACTGAATTATCAGCTTCAATAAAAGAAAATGGTATTATCCAGCCCCTTATCGTCACTGAACAAAGTGACGGAACATTTCTTTTAATTTCTGGAGAGAGAAGACTTAGGGCTTCAAGGCTTGCTGGTCTTGAGATGGTTCCTGTTGTGACCAAAAAAGTCAGTAAGAAAGAGCATATGGCCATGGCCATTATAGAGAACGTTCAGCGAGCAGATTTAAACTGCGTTGAAGAGGCTTTATCTTACTATTCTTTAATGAATGAATTTGGTTTAACTCAAGAAGAAGTAGCAAAACAAATTGGTAAAGAGAGATCGACAATTGCTAACTTTCTCAGAGTGCTTAAGCTTCCTCGAGAAGTCATTGGGCATCTTCAGAAAGAAGACATCTCATTTGGTCATGCAAAGGTTTTAGCATCACTAAAAGATGACGAGGCAACAAAGAGATTTGCGAGACTTGCTATTGATGAGAAGATGTCAGTTAGAGACTTAGAAAAAGCTATTAAAACAAAAAGAGCATCTAAGCCTAAAACGAGTAATAAATTTTTTGACGAGAAACTTGATAGTATTAAACAAAAACTCGAAAATAAAACTGGATACCATTTTGAATTAAAGACAAAAAATAATGGTTCTGGTACAATTACTCTAAAGTATACAAATGAAGCCGAGTTTAATGATATTTACAAATTTTTAATATCTAAATAATTCTACTTTATAAAGATCAAGGGAGATCTTTGTGGCAAGCAAAAATGAAATATGTGCGATTATAGAAGAGGGTTGTCGTTTTGAAGGCAACCTCTCATTTAATGGGATTGTTAGAATCTCAGGAATCGTCACAGGAAGTATCTTCTCCAATGACACTCTTATTATATCAGAAGGGGCTGTCATCAACGCAGACATCAACGCCAATATCATTCTCATCTCAGGTGCCGTCAAAGGAAACATAAAAGCGACATCGCGAGTGGAGATAAGAAGACCTGCAAGGTTTGAGGGTACTGTTACCTCTCCGAGTCTTATTGTAGAAGAGGGCGTTATCTTTCACGGTGTAACGAAAATGAAAGATAAAAAGTAAGATCTTACTTGACTATGTTGCCCCGAACGAATATCAAATATTGTTAAATTTAACTTCAATAAATTAGGATTCAAACTATGGATATGGTTTTAGGTATTTTTACGAGCTTAGGTGCTGATAAAACCCTATGGACTCAGCTGATTATGGTCATTGTAGTGCTAGCCGCTTCAAACTTTTTATTTCTTGGTCATTTACAAAACATTATCGAAAAAAGAGAAAAAAATACAACTGGCCTTGAGGGTGATGCCGATAGACAATTCGTTGAAGTTGATAGGCTTGCTGCTGAATATAAAGAGAAGATTTCTCATGCAACAAAAGCTGAAAGAGAAAGAATAGAAGCAGAAAAAAATGCGTTAACAAAAAAGTATGAATCTCAATATAGAACAGAAGAAAAATCAGTAAACGATTTTGTTGATCAATCTAGAAGAGAGTCAGAAGAAAAAGTTGCTGCACAAAAAGATGAAGTTCTAGCTGGTGCTGAAGAACTCGCAATGTCACTCGTACAAAAAATTACAAAAGGATAATTGAAAATGAAGTCAATCTTAGCTTTATTATTAGTTAATGGGACTGTGCACGCTGCCGGCGGTACTGGACATGGAAGCCCATCTGACCTTATACCATCGTTCGTTAATATCGGTCTTTTAGCTGCCGGTCTCCTGTATATTTTGATCCCTATCATGAAAGACTATTTTAAAACAAAATCACAAGATGTTAAAAATATCATGGAAAGAGCAAGTGTTAAGGCCAAGGAAGCTGATATGTTGATGGCAGCTCAAAAGAAAAAACTTTCCAATTTAGAATCTGAAGTTGAAGCCATCAAAAAAGATGGAGCAACTGAAGTTTCAACTTACAAATCTAATTATGAAAAAGATGTTGAAAGTAGAATTTCTAATTTGAAACAAGAAGCATCTAAAAAAATTGAAACCGAAAAACAAGAACTAGCTAATAATTTAAACGAGCAGCTACTTGACGCTGTTATCGCAAATGCAAAAACTAAAATCAAAGCAGACCAAGGTCTAAATACCGAAGCGACCAATAAAATCCTAGAGGGTTTAAGATAATGAAAGAGCAAAATACAGCAAAAATTTATGCGAAGTCTTTTTTAGACTTAGCAAAAGAAAATAACTTCAATATGGCTGAAGAGCTAACATCATTAACAGAGGTTATTAACTCTTCAAATGATTTAGAAAACGTTTTGTTTTTAGATGTTTTCTCTCAAGAAGATAAGCTTTCTGTTTTTGGAGCTATCGCCGACAAAATTGGACTTCATAAATATACAAAAGCCTCAGTTGATTACCTAATTAATGAAGGAAGAATAAGTCTTCTCCCTTTAATTTTTAAGGAAGTGATTGTTATAGATGATCATGAAAAAGGTTTTTTAAGAGGAACAATCGAAGGGCATTCAGATTCAATTTCTGACGACCACAAGAATAAACTTCTTGCCGCTTTGAAAAGTCAACTTGGTGGTAAAGAGCCAGTTTTAGAATATAAAAAGAATGAAGGCGTAACAGCCGGATATAGAATAACAGTTGATGACCTACAAGTAGATGCGTCAGTTGATAACCAGTTAAAGCATTTTAAAGAGTCAGTTTTAGAGAACTAAAAAAAGACGAAAAATAACTTAACAATAACATAAGGATTAGTTGGATGAGTACAATGAGACCTGAAGAAATTACGGGAATTATCAAAGAAAGAATTGCGAATTTCGAAACTAAATTAGATGTAAACGAAATCGGAACTGTTCTAACTATCGGTGATGGTGTAGCAAGAGTTTTTGGTTTAAAAAACGTTTTAGCTGGAGAACTTGTTGAGTTCGACGGTGGCGTTAAGGGGATGGTTTTAAACCTTGAATCAAATAACGTTGGTGTTGCTGTTCTAGGTGAATCTTCACACATTAAAGAAGGATCTACTGTTAAAAGAACTGAAAAAATTGTTCAGGTTCCAGTAGGTGACGGTCTTCTTGGAAGAGTTGTAAACTCAATAGGTGAGCCAATTGATGGTAAAGGTGAAATCAATGCTACTGAATATAGAAATATTGAAATCAAAGCACCTGGTATTATTAAAAGAAAACCAGTTCATGAGCCAATGCAAACAGGTATTAAAGCAATCGACTCTATGATTCCAATTGGAAGAGGACAACGAGAGCTAATTATTGGTGATAGAAAAACTGGAAAAACAGCCGTTGCTATCGATACTATTATCAATCAAAAAGGTAAAGACGTTAAATGTATTTACGTGGCGATCGGACAAAAGCAATCAACAGTTAGACAAGTTTATCAAAAACTTAAAGAAGCTGGTGCCCTTGAGTATACAATTATCGTAAATGCTTCAGCATCTCAGTCAGCTCCTCTTCAATACATTGCACCTTACTACTGGTTGTACAATGGGTGAGTACTATAGAGATAACGGACAACATGCACTTATCGTTTATGATGACTTAACTAAACAAGCTCAAGCATATAGACAATTATCACTTCTTCTTAGACGTCCACCAGGACGAGAAGCATTCCCAGGGGATGTATTCTATGTTCACTCAAGACTTCTTGAGCGTGCAGCAAAGATGAGTGATGATGTTGGTGCTGGTTCATTAACAGCTCTTCCAATTATTGAAACTCAAGAAGGTGACGTTTCGGCTTATATTCCAACGAACGTTATTTCGATTACAGATGGTCAGATCTTTCTTGAGGGTGATCTATTTAACGCTGGTGTTAGACCAGCTGTTAACGTTGGTATCTCAGTATCAAGAGTTGGTGGTTCTGCACAAATTAAAGCAATGAAAGGTGTTGCTGGTACTCTTAGACTAGACCTTGCTCAATATAGAGAACTTCAAGCTTTCTCTCAGTTTGCATCAGATCTTGATGAAGCAACAAGAAAGCAACTTGAAAGAGGGGAGAGATTGGTAGAACTTCTTAAGCAACCACAATACTCACCTTTTGAAGTTGAAGATCAAGTTATTAGTATCTATGCTGCAACAAAAGGTTTCTTCGATTCAGTTCATAAATCTAAAATTGTTTCTATAGAGAAAAACTTAATCGAACACGTTACAGCGAAACACTCTGACCTTCGTAATGCTATTGCTAACGAGAAAAAAATCTCGCCAGAATCTGAAGCGAAGTTAAACGAAGTTATTAAAGCTTTTGTTGACGCTAATAAATAATAGAAACTTAAGAGGAACTAATGGCTAATATTAAAGATCTTAAAATTAGAATTAAAAGTACGAAAAATACTTTCAAGATCACTAGTGCCATGAAACTGGTTTCTGCAGCAAAGCTGTCAAAAGCTCAAGGAAAGATAACGAACTTTAAGCCTTATTCTTCTGAATTAGAAAGACTGTTCGTATGGCTTCCTCACTTGTAGAAAACTATTCTCATGAGTACCTTAAGGAAAATACAGAAGCTAAAAAATCAATTGTACTCGTCGTCTCTTCTAATAAGGGATTATGTGGGGGTTATAACTCACAACTCTATAAAAGAGTCCTAAAGTTTAAAAAGGAATCTCAAGAAAAATTTGAGTTTTACTTTATTGGAAAGAAAGTGAAAGCCTTCTTAAAAGAGAAGGGATACCATCGACGAAAAAATACGAGTTCGCAAAAAATGACCCAACTTTTGATGAAGTTAAGGCCATTGCAAGCGAACTTGCTGAAAAATTTGTCTCTGGCGAAGTTGCTAATGTCTACCTCGGCTTATAATGCTTTTGTTTCAGCAATTGAATTTAACTCGAGTGTAAAACAAGCTTCTTCCAATGACTGTAACAACAGGTGAAGTGGTAAATCTTGAAACAATTCCAATAGATTTTATCTACGAGCCAAGTGCTGCAAAGATTTTGGATAACTTAATCCCAGAAGTATTAAACACGACAATTTACACATGTATTCTTGATGCAATTGCAGCTGAGCACGGAGCCAGAATGACGGCGATGGATAATGCGACAAATAACTGTAAGAGATATGATTAAAGATTTAACATTAACAATAAACAAATTAAGACAAGCAGCGATTACGACAGAATTAACAGAAATTGTGTCTGGTGCTGAGTCGCTTAACTCTTAGGGAGACATAATAATGAGCAGGTATAATTAAACAAGTTATGGGACCAGTTGTTGATGTCGAATTTGCAGACGGTAACGTTCCTGCAATCAACAACGCCTTAAAAATTACGAACAAATCTATTGCGGATAGCGAGTGGAATCTTGTTGTTGAAGTTGCATCTCACCTGGGTAATAACATGGTCAGAACTATTGCGATGGACGCAACTGAAGGTCTTGCTCGTGGTCAAGAAGTTCAAGATACAGGTGCACCAATTCAAGCACCCGTTGGTGATGAAGTTCTTGGTCGTATTATCAACGTTATTGGTGAACCAATTGATGAAGCTGGTCCTATCGGGGCAAAAAAATCATACTCTATCCACAGAGAAGCTCCTAAGTTCTGCTGATCTTTCAACAAAGTTAGAGCCATTTTATACAGGTATTAAAGTAATTGACCTTCTTGCTCCTTATGTTAAGGGTGGAAAAATTGGTCTTTTTGGTGGTGCCGGGGTTGGTAAAACAGTTCTTATTATGGAGCTTATCAATAACATCGCCCTCAACATGGTGGTCTTTCAGTTTTCGCCGGAGTTGGTGAGAGAACAAGAGAGGGACGTGACCTTTATGATGAAATGACTGAGTCTGGAGTTATCGATAAAACGGCTCTGGTTTATGGTCAGATGAATGAGCCACCAGGAGCAAGAGCAAGAGTTGCACTAACAGGTCTTTCAGTCGCTGAATATTTCAGAGATGAGAAAAAACAAGATGTTCTCTTTTTCGTAGATAATATTTTCCGATTTACACAAGCTGGTTCAGAGGTTTCTGCACTTCTTGGTCGTATTCCTTCTGCCGTTGGTTATCAGCCAACACTTGGTACAGAAATGGGTGCAATGCAAGAGCGTATTACTTCTACAAAAGATGGTTCAATTACATCTATTCAAGCTGTTTACGTTCCTGCCGATGACTATACCGATCCGGCTCCAGCGACAACATTTGCCCACTTGGATGCTACAACAGAACTTTCAAGATCAATTGCTTCTTTGGGTATTTACCCAGCTGTTGATCCACTTACTTCTAGTTCTACAATTTTATCTCCAGCTGTTGTTGGTGATGAGCACTACAATACTGCAAGAGCTGTACAAGAGGTTCTTCAAAAATATAAAGAGCTTCAAGATATTATTGCAATTCTTGGTATGGATGAGCTTTCAGAAGAAGATAAAATGGTTGTTGCAAGAGCTAGAAAGATTCAAAAATTTCTTTCTCAGCCATTCTTTGTTGCTGAACAATTTACTGGTATGTCAGGACAATTTGTAAAAATTGAAGACACTATTGAAGCGTTCAAAGCAATCTTAAATGGTGAAGTTGATGATCTACCAGAGCAAGCTTTCTACCTTGTTGGTGGTCTTGATATGGTAAGAGAAAAAGCTGCTACCCTAGAAGGATAGAAAATGAGTAACTTTAAATTAAATATTTTCACTCCAAATGGTGTTATCTTAAAGGGTCTCGATTGTGACTCTTTTACAATACCAACTGTTAATGGTGAAATTAATGTTCTACCTGGACATATAAATTTAATCTCTGAATTAGCAACTGGTATCCTAACGGCTAAAGTTGGTAGTGGTGAGAGAAAATTTTCAGTGACAGCTGGCTTACTAAAAGTGATTGAAAAAGAAGTAAATGTTCTTTCAACAACTTCAGAAACAGCTGATCAAATTGATATTGCAAGAGCAAAAGCTGCAAAAGCAAAAGCTGAATCTAGACTAAAGGGTGACTCTTCTCTTACAGATGTAGACATTATTAAGTTTAGAAGAAAACTTGAGAGGGCCAAAATGAGGCTCAAGCTTGGTAATCAAAATTAAAAAGATAAATTAAATGCCCCTATCGGGGCATTTTTTTTGCATTTTTGACAGTGCCCCCATAGAACCACCAAAAAACCTGGTCCTATAGAACCATATCAGAATAAGACTTATCAATTAAATCAGAATCACTAATTTCGAGTTTGTTTTTATAAAAGAGACAAAGCTCCTTCATCTGTTCAATTGAGTACTCATTTTTATCGTCAATAACTTCTACTTCAACAAAAGAGCCCAGTCCTTCTAGATAATCGATATGAAACTTTACATGGTAGATAAAATATATATCCCTCTTCTTTATTATAACCTTCTTAACCCCTAAAGCATGAGTGAGAACATCAAGTATATTATCAGATTCAAAAGGAATTTTAGAAAAGGAGATATCTGACTCCTTAGCTTTATTTGTATCCTCTCTTTTGTAAAAAATGAGAGAATTTTCAATATTTCCCTGTCTAAGTTTTAATCTTCCACTGGGAACATTAAAATAAGAATCTAACTGCTCATCACATCCTTTATAATCAGCATTAAGTTCAAGAAGAATATCTTTTACTTTATCTGGATCTTTCAATTTGGCTTTGAGTTCGAAATTTTTAATTTGCATAGTCACCTTTTTGTTGAGTACTCACCACTAAAAAACAAGTGGCTATTCACAAACTTGCTCTATAAGCCGCTTTAGAGTTTTGTTTTATTAGAGAACATGTAAAATAGAATAACTATTATGAAAAAGAAAAGTCTAGTTTTACTGACATTTATTCTTAGTTTTGCCATTTTTATACCGAAAATGCTAGACGACAGTAAAGCTGAAAAGGCTTTTGATAAGGTGCTTACGAGCTCTTTCCAAAAGAAATCTTCTGAAAAAATTCAAAAGGTTTCGGATCTAAAAACAACTCCAAAACAAGCCAATATTTTAATAAATGAAGAGAATTTCAACGATGTAGAAAGTCTCGATTTTTATCATGTATCAATAAATGAGGAAAATCTTTCCGAACCGAAAAAAGTAGATGTTGAATTTCTAAATAAAGAAAGTGCAGCAATTCCAAAACAAGTTAAAGGATACAATCTACCAAACAGGTCTCAAAAGGTTTTAGATTCATTATCTGCTTCTCAAGGACAGGAATCTCTTTCTAAAAAGGTTTATGAGTTAGATATTTCTGACCCAGTTACTGTGAAAAAGATTGTGTTGGAACAGACTGTTGCTTCATCGAAGTGGGCGGCTATTGACATTAAAATTAGAGATTACTCACAAAAGTCTGAACCTACTCTTATTGCCAAGACAAAACCAGATTACGATAGGATTTCTACGACTCAAGCGTCGAATGAAAAGCCTAAGCATCTTGATTTAGCTCTAGAGGATCTACCTCTAGAAGAGATTAAAGTTGTTGCGCAATCAACAAAGTCTGAGGCTATAAATCCGGTTAAAGATGAATTAGTATTTTTTGACTACTCAAAAGATGTTGAAAAATCTAATGAAGGGAAGAAGGCAGTTGTTTCTGCGGCATCGCAAACGACAGTGCAAATTGCTCAAGCTTTGAAGACAAAAGTAAGCAAGGGTGTCCCTCCAAAAATATCAGATACGAAAAAAGAAGCTGATAAGGTATGGAACTTATTCGCTGATGCTGGAGCCACCCAGTCAAAACAGGAGATAGTACCAAGCTCCGAACAAGTAAATAAAACGGTGAAAAACCTTATTCCTCAAACGAAAACAAGTGCAAAAATAATAAATAAGAGAAACTATAAAAGTAATCTTCTTATCAAGCCTTATGTCGTGGGAACTAAAAAATCGGTGAGAAACTTTGATATAAGATTCTCTGATGACAGTAATGATATACTATCTGACTCAGGCAATGGCGAAGTTAATATATCGACTAAAATTAATAATGAAATGGCGATCAGAAGAAGTACGATTGTCGTAAAAGATATGATGCCGACAACGATAGATTTAGTGTTTGAAGAGGGGGAAGATATAGCTTCTGTTCCTATGATTTCTAATAAAAAGATGGAATCAATTTTGAGTAGTCAAAATTTTAGAGGAAATGAAGCCTTTCTTTTGGTTGAACTCGACAGAGGAACAGAAGATGTAGAAATTGATGGTAAGTTTTCAGGTAAAGTCTTTTTGGATTCAAAATTCAAAGTAGTCAACAGAGCTGATAGTGACTTCAATTATATTCTTTTTATCGATGCAATGCCTGGAAATACTATAATAAATTTCCTAAATACTAAGAATGAAACAATTTCAAAAATTATTCATCTTCAAGCAGAAGAAATCTATTTTGAGCCGAACTACTATAGAGAAGTCTTGGCTGATGAGTTCGATCTAAATGAAGAAAATCTACTATCAAAGTCTATTTCACCCCTAAGTATTGATAATACAGACATCGCAGGGTTAACTTTTGATACAAAATACAAGAAGTTAACTCTAAATAAGTACCAAGCTGGTGATGTTCTCTATCCCCTTGGAACTCGTTCATACCTTCAACTTAGCCACCTGAGAGAAACAGTATTTGTTGGTCGTTGGAAAAATGAGGAAGTTACCATCCCTAGTGAAACCTATATGCGATTTGTCCTTGGACAATTCTCTCTTGGAAGCGTAGGAACTCAGTGTCTGATTCAGATAAACCTTAGTAAAAAGGCGAACTCCTACAGTTTATCTGGTAAAGCCGCAGACAGAATGATGGGTATTCAAACTAAAATATTAGATACTGATGGATTATTCTATAGTGACTTTAGTGCAGAATCTAAAAAAATATTTATCCTTGGAGAAGAACAGGGAATTATAAATGCAAAAATAGAATATATTGATGGATCAGTTGATCATCTTCAGTCTTATTGTTCAAACTCAACATATCTGGTTGAGCAACTATAACCTTCCACATCTTTTAACATTTGCTTTCTTAAACCAATCTATTGGTTTGTATTTCTTCAAGATACGATCTTCCACTTTGTGATAGCTTCTTTTGTTGAGGTCGATATCGGAAACTAAAATATGGCCTCTTTTATAATATCGCTCTGGATTTCTAAAATGCATATTCAGTTTTCGATGATTAGGTGAAGATTTTTTTAGAAGTAAATCAATCTTTTTAGGAAGGATTCGACATTTTGCAATAAAGAAGTTTATATTTCCGGAGTTAAATCTTCTCTTTTCCTTCTCATATTGGTCAATAGAATATATCTGATCTCGATAGGCTAAAACATGAACAAGGGCCAGAAACTCAGAGTAAAAATTCTTGGATGCAAACCCCAGATGATCGTGATCATAAAACCTTAAAACATTCGGAAGGTTGAAATCCTGTTTACTCTTTAAAAGCTGTTTTTTGGCCTTTAAAAGATGTTTAGTGCCAGAGTTATAAGCAGTTACTGCTAGGTCCCACCTTTTAAGGATCATTTTATTTTCTCTTAGAAGATCAAAAGCTGAAATACTTGAAACAAAGATATTTCTTCGGTAGTCGAGGTATTTATTCCTTCTTGGCATAAAGAGACTTGAGATAAAAGGCATAAACTGCCAAGCACCAGAAGCTCCAACCTTGGAGTGGGCATTTGGATTAAAAGAAGATTCTAAAAAGGGAATTGCTAAAAGCTCTTTTGGGATATTAAAAAGCTTTATCTTCTCTTCAAGGTAAGGAAAATAAGGAATCGCTCTAATAACTCCTCTTTCAATCATATCTCTTTGCCCTGTCTGGGTTCTAAGGTTGTCGGCCAAACCAATAAAAAAGGATTTTCTCCTCTTCTTTCCTTTAGGTATACTAAAAACCTTTTTAACCTTCTCGAGTAAAAGTTTTTGGTTATTGGTAAGGTTTGAGAAGCTTGTCGATAGTTTTGTAAAATCAGCTTTTATATTCCTTGTTTGTTCTAGCGAGAGTTTTGTTTGTAACTTTGCTTTTACATACCGATTAAGGCTTGAGGATGCAATATCATTGAAATCGACCACATTATAAACGAGCGCCAAGTTTTCTTTGTCATGAATAACCACCTGATTAGAAGTGAATTGTGTATAGATTCGAAACCAAAAATTAACTCTGTCTTTAAAATAATTGTCGATGGCAAAGTTTGAATCAATTTTTTTCTCGTAGTCTTTTAAGATTTTTTCTACCAAAGAATTGCTTATTGCTCCACCACCAGAGAGTAATGAAGATTTTAAATTGGTCCTGTTTACTCTTTCTTCAAGTTCAATAACTCCGCTTTTAAAGGAGTCTGGATTAGTCCACGAAAGGGCTGAAAGAGAAAAGATGAGCAAAAAGATTTTAATCATAGAAATTCAGACTGATAAAAAACCTGCATAGTTTTCTTGTAACCAGCTTTGACGGTGTGGGCGGCGACTTTCGGATTAAGAGAGAAGGAGTTTCCAAAAAAGAGTTTGTAATCTTGGTGATCAGGATAGATGTCTATTAACTTAACATTCTTCTTATAGTTTAGCTTTCTTTCAAGAATGGCTAAAATCTCTCTTCTATGCTTTTCGGTAAACTGTTGGCTTTTCATATATCCAGATACAGTGTTGATAATATCGTTGGCAGTAGCACGGCGAGCTCTAGAGGCTACAATCTTTTTCTGAATCATAAGATAAATCGATTGAATTGCGATACTAGGGAGCCCATAATTTGCGAGTGAGCCAATCTCATCAAAGAAATGATAAGGTGTGTGAGTCCAAGAGCTTATGATAATATCGCAACCATTGTCTTCCGCAACGTGAGTCGATAGAGTTTCTCGGATTTCCCCGTCTATATAGTAGTCTTTCTCCCCAGTCTTTGGATTAATGATTGGATAAGGGGTATAAAAGGGAGGAACAGACATGCTGGCCGCAGCCGCATCTGAAATAGAGGTTCCTGTATAGTAACAAGCAGTAGCATCGTGAGAAGGTGATGGATAATTGTACTTGCTAAAAATCACCTTTCTGGAGTGGTCCAGTTGAGTTCCTACAATAAAAAGATCTGGAACAAATTCCTCAAAAGTATCGAAGTCTAAAATATGATCGATGAGATATTTTCTAACACCTTCTGTGGAAAAAAATCCTGAAAAGCTGGAGAAAGGTTTAATCAAACTCCTGATCAGAGGAGGAAATTCATCCAAAGGATGATAGATATCCGAATTGAGTGGCTTTGACTTCTTTTTGGCCAAATGAAACATATGTTTATAGGAGAGCTTCTCCATTCTTGAGCTTTTTAGGCCAAGAACACCATTAATGACCTCTTGGGGGGTAAATCCACTTGCTAAAAAAATGGCTATCATCGCTCCAGCTGAAGACCCAACATAGGTCCCAATCTCAAGTGAACGAGACAAATTAAACTGGTCTTCCGTGGAATTTTTGTTACTTTTTAAATTGAATCCCAACTCTTCTAAAGCCAAAGCCACACCCAAATGCCAGGAAGCTGCCTTAACAACACCTCCGGATAGAACAAGGGCGGTTTTTTTGTTTTTAAATTCACTTAGGTTCACATCAATCATAAGAGAAGTATAAAATAACGACATGCTAAAGAAAACTTATAAAAGTTTGATTTTGCGATATTACAACTAATTCATTATTATATAGAGGGAATAAAACCCAATAACTGAGCAAAAAAGAAGGGTATTTACTATGGAAGGTAAATGGTTAAGTGTCTTAGAATTCGCAGCTTACAAGAAAAAATCTATATCGACAGTGAGAAGATATATAAAAGCTGATCGAGTAAAGCATAAAGAAGAAAACGGAAAGTACTATATATTCGTTAAAAACTTTGATGAGAACTCACCAGAGAAAGAAATTATAAAATTAAAATTTGAAAACCAACGTCTCCAAAGAGAACTTCAGTTAAAAATTGAAGAGCTACAAGAAATAAAAATGCTTGTCACAATATATGAAAACTCTTCTCAAACAGTTCCTCAACTTCAAAACGAGCTATCATGAAAATATTTATTATAAGTGTTTTTCTTCTTCTCTCTGGAAATCTATATGCAGAACGATTTAGTATGCGAAAATGCTCTATGCTTCCTGTCACTGATAGTGCTGGCCATGCGTTGGGTTACAGAGTTTATGAGCGGCTAGAAGACTATTTAAAGGAAGGAAACTGGTGCGATTACGAATCGACGGCTTCATTGTTAACAGTTTTTAGTAAATACCGTGAAAGACTTGCCGAGCACCTCGAGGATCCACAGGTCCTTCGAACAGTTATAAATAAGCTTCAGGTAGGATCACTCATTAGAATTAATATTAAGTATGTGGTCAATAAAGTTGAACTCGAGATGGATGTCTTGGGTGAAAATGGAATTGATTTATACTTTAATGAAAAAACAATTATTGAGAATGCAAATGTTGAGAGTGTTTCTAATCAGCTGGTAACATGGCTAGAAACTTACGAACAAAGTATTCCCTATGATGGTCAAGTCATCGGTGTATTAGGAGACCAGGTCACGTTCACCGTTTCACCAAATAAGAAAAAATCAATTGGACAAAAATTTTCAGTAAAAAGATATAAAAATAAGACCAGACATAGGCTTTTAAAAACTGTTGTCGAATGGGACTTTGATGATATTGCAGAAGGAAAGATTTTTAATGAGAGTACTAAACAAGCTCTCGGAATTATCAAAGTTTACAATACAAATACTAAAATTAAACCAGGCGACTGGGTAACATTAGAAGAGGTTACTGCTCTTAATAGCCTTGGAAATAAAAATTTCGATGATGCAAAAGAGAAAACATTTGGAAAACTAGGAACCCTTACGATAGGTCTGAAGATGGGATCAAGTTCTATTGGTACTTCTCCTTCAGCTGGCTCAATAAAAATGTCAGGCTTAACCTACGGTTTAAGTGTAGAGGGTGAGGCTTGGATAACCAGAAATTACTTTGTTGCTGGTGAATTTTCCCGAACGTTGGGTAACCTTTCAAAGGATTCAGGCAGCCCAGATTTAAAAACGGTATCCGTATCAAATGGTGTTCTTAAAGTCGTTGGTGGTTATAAGTATTTACCCATGGGTTTCTTTTATGGACCTCAAGTTAATCTTTATGGTGGTTATGTCAATTACTCTTACAATGTTGAAAGAAGTAATGTAGACGGATTTGGCTCCAACAGCTTATCTGGCTTTCTAGTGGGTGTTGGTGGAAACATGCCACTTCAAAGAGGGATAAGAATTTTTGCCAAGGGAGAAATTATTCCATTTTCTGAATTCAAAGATGATGACAATATATATGGATCTAGTAAAGACTCAAACTCTCTTCATTTTGAAGCGGGAGCTAGTTTTAAATATGCACCAGAAGTCACTTTAATTGGTGGCGTAGAGATAACAAATAATAGTGCGGATTTCAGTGGAGACGTCTCTGAAGTAACTTACAGGGATACAATGCTAAAACTTGGCGCATTGTTTTCATATTAATGAGCGATATACTTTCAGACTTTGCCGGTTTTATTTGGGGGGTTCCTCTTTTAAGTCTCTTACTTGTCGCTAATATAATCCTTATCGCTTACTCAAAGTTTATTCCCTTAAGAGGTTTTGTTCACGCATTGAAACTTGTTTCAGGGAAAACAAAGCATTCAGAAGTTGAGGGGCAACTGACACATTTTGAAGCTTTATGTAATGCCCTGGCAGCGACGATTGGACTTGGAAATATTTCAGGTGTTGCTATCGCTATTTATCAAGGTGGTCCTGGAGCGATCTTTTGGATGTGGATTGCTGCACTTTTAGGGATGAATACAAAATTTTTCGAGTGTACTCTCGCTGTTCTTTACCGAGGAAAAGACTATAGAGGTGAAGTTCAGGGGGGTCCTATGTACTTTATCGAACATGGAATGGGATCGAAATTTAAATTCATGGCCATCCTCTTTGCTATTTTTGGCGTGATAGGTACACTTGCTCTTTTTCAAATTAACCAACTCTCTTTATTTGCATTTGAAAGTTATGGATCCCCTAAGATTCTAACGGGATCTATCTTCGCTGTTGCAATCTTTTATATCCTTTTGGGAGGACTAAAAAGAATTGCTAGTATTACCACGAAAGTCGTACCAACCATGAGTGCACTTTATGTCATTTTATGTATCATTATCTTGGTTTTGAATTTTGAAGAGATACCAGCAACCTTCGCTAATATTTTTTCTCAAGCATTAACTGGAAAAGCTGTCGGTGGGGGAGCGCTTGGATATGGAATTATGCATATCATTCAAACCGGTGTGAAAAGAGCAGCCTTTTCAAATGAGGCGGGGATGGGAACAGCGCCTATGGCCCATGGAAATGCACAAACAAGTGAGCCGGTATCAGAGGGCTATGTTGCCATGTTAGGGCCATTTATTGATACTATTTTAGTGTGTACGCTTACAGCCTTAACCATACTTGTAAACTTTGATTCAACAGCATCAGATCTAAATGGAATAAATCTTACAACTTTTGCCTTTGAAAATTCTTTAGGCGCATTTGGCCGCCATGGTTTAGGAATCATTATCCTCCTCTTTTCATTTTCCACAATGATAGGAATGGCAAACTATAGTCAAAAGTGCTGGAACTATCTGTTTCGAGGTAAATACTTCCTTGGTGAAAAAGCATTCATTCTTTTCTATTCTGGCTCCCTGGTATTAGCGGCTATGGTTGAGATGAGTGATATCGTAAACTTTATTGATATAGCATTCGCCCTTATGGCAATTCCAAACATTATAGGGACTGTTTATCTCGCTTCAAATGTTAAAAGAAAACTTAAGGAATATAACAAAAAATTTAAGGTTTAATAGATGTCAAAAATTGAATCTCTAGAAAAAGAAATTATCAAACATAAAAGTCTCTACTATCAAGGGAAACCTGAAATTTCAGATGTTGAGTATGACAAACTTGAAGAAGAATTAAGGTCCCTAGACCCTGAAAATGAAATTCTCTCTATCGTTGGAACTTCAGTTATATCTGGCGAAAAAATTGAACATGATAAAAAAATGCTCTCTTTATCAAAGACATATAAGATTGATGACCTTATTTCTTGGGCTGGTGGAAAAAAAGTAATCAGTACTTTAAAAATTGATGGTTCTAGTTGTTCATTAGTTTATGAAGATGGCTCTCTACATTTGGCCAAGACTAGAGGAGATGGACGAATTGGTGAAAATATTCTCAATAAAGCTTTATGCATAGGATCTATTCCAAAGAAATTGAAGAGTTACGAAAATAAGGTTGAAGTCCGCGGTGAAGTCTATTGCTCTGAGGAGAACTTTATTATGTTATCAGAAGAAATGGAACTAAGAGGGTTAGAGAAGCCAACGAACCAGAGAAATATTGTAGCGGGACTTTTAGGAAGAAAAGAAAATTACGACCTCTCAAGATTTTTAACATTTCAAGCCTTCGAAGTCTTATTTGAAAAAGAAGAAGTAAGTACAGAGACTGAAAAAATGAAATGGCTAAAAAAAGAAAACTTTGAAATTCCCGACTTTCAATTATGTGAGACTAAAGATGACTTCAAAGATCAAATTGAAAATGCAAAAATATTTATGTCTGAAGGTGACTATTTAATTGATGGGATCGTTTTTTCATTCGATGACCTCACCCTTCATCAAACGATGGGGGAGACGGCCCACCATCCTCGTTATAAACTAGCTTTCAAGTTTCAAGGGGAGTTTAAGCTTGCAAAAATTACGTCGATCTCTTGGCAGGTCTCTAGGAATGGCTTTCTCACACCTGTAGCAAATATTGAGGAAACGGTTTTAAGTGGTGCTAAAGTTACCCGAGTGACACTTCACAACTTTGGAATGGTTAAGCAGTTTAAGTTGAAAGCTGGTGACATCATCGAAGTCGTTAGATCTGGCGAAGTAATACCAAAGTTTTTAGGTGTCTCCGAGTCTAGTTCAAATGAATTTACCTATCCTGAAAAATGCCCTTCGTGTTTTGAGCCAGTTGTCATAGAGCAAATAAGATTAGTTTGTAAAAACCAAACCTGTCCAGGAAAGGTTAAGGATGAGATCTTAAACTTTATCAGTAAGATAGGAATAGATGACCTCTCTGGGAAGAGGTTAGAGGAACTTATAAGACATAAGATAGTGACGGATATTCCGAGCCTCTATTTTATTAAAAATGACCAGCTTCTTGAACTAGAGAAAGTTAAGGAAAAGCTTGCATCAAAGGTAATTGCCAACATTGAGAAAAGCAAAAACGTTTCACTCATCCAGTTCCTCTCCGCTTTAGGGATTACAGGTGGTGCCTACAACAAGTGTGAAAAGGTCGTTCTTGGTGGTTACGACTCAATTGAAAAAGTAATGAACATGACCATTGAAGATTTAATCTCAATGGATGGGTTTGCTGAAAAATCAGCAACAGATTTTATAAACTCCTTAAAAGAAAAAAAAGAAATTATAGAGAAATTAATTTCCTACGGATTTGTCTTTAAATCTGTTGAAATACCAAAGGACACAAATATTTCTGGATTAAAATTTTGCATCACTGGAAGTCTCTCTATGAAGCGCTCAGAGTTGCAAAAAATGATAAAGGAAAATGGAGGAGAAGCTGTTTCAAGTGTTTCCACCAAGACTGATTACGTTATCACTAATGATGTCGAAAGTTCATCTTCCAAATTTAAAAAAGCACAGGAGCTAAATATACCTATAATTAATGAAGAAAGCTTTAAGGAGCTAATAGGACAATGACAAAGAAGAAGAAAGCCTATATCTGCACGGAATGCGGATATAGATCTTCTCAATGGATTGGAAAATGCAATAGTTGTCTTTCTTGGAATAGTTTAGAAGAAGAGTCGATACAAAAAGAAACCTCGGCTTCACGATCAATTTCTAAGATTCAAGAAGTGAAAGAAAAACCTCTAGGTTATGATAGAAATATCTATAAAGAAATTTTAGGAGATGTCTCTGTTGGGGCCCTTATTCTTACCTCTGGTGAACCTGGTGTGGGAAAAAGCACTTTTGTCCTTAATCTAATAAGCACAATTAAAAATCAAAAAGTTCTCTATATTTCATCAGAAGAATCTCATACACAAGTCTTTAAACGCTGTAAAAGAATGGAAATTTTAGACAGTGATATAAGTTTTACTTTTGCATCCAGTTGGAACCAAATTAAAAGAGAAATTCCTTTGTTCGATGTTATCATTATTGACTCGATACAAGCTCTTCAACATGAAGATTTCCTGGGGCAAGCCGGATCTACTGGTGTCGTTAAGGAAATAGTTAGTGAAATTCTTGATTTAGCAAAGTCTAGAGGAATAACATTTTTCATTATAAGTCAGGTCAATAAAGCAGGGGCGATCGCTGGCCCAAAAGCTCTTGAACATATGGTTGATATTAGTATTAGCCTAACTTTCAGTAGTGGTTTTATAAGGGTAGAGACGAATAAAAATAGATTTGGGACCATAGGAAAAACGATATCATTTAGCCATGATCAAAAAGGGATAAAATTTATCAATGAGCACAGCTGTTGGAGTGAAGGGTTATCTTCAACGGAACTGATTGGCTGCGTGTGTTCTGTTATTAATACATCTCATGAAGTTTCACTGGTAGAGGTTGAATGCCTCGTGCGAGGCTCATCAAGCCCGAAAAACATAGCTTACAATTACGAATTTTCGAGAATGAATATCTTGTTGGCGATTCTGGAAAGCTCATTTCCTGGAATCCTAAAGAACAAAGAACTTTATCTGAACTTAATAACAAAATCTAAAACTATACCAAATAAATTAGATCTTGCTGTCATTGCCTCAATTTTAGGAAGAGCTAAAGGTAAAAAAATCCAACAAAACTTCATCTTTTTAGGGGAGTTGAGTTTAACAGGAAGAGTTTTAAAATTCCCAGAAGATAAACAGATCGAGTCAATGCTTGAAAATAGCTTTGTTGAAAAAATCGTCTGTAATACCAAAATTAAAA
Organism: Halobacteriovoraceae bacterium; assembly: GCA_963719505.1. Classification (GTDB taxonomy): domain Bacteria; phylum Bdellovibrionota; class Bacteriovoracia; order Bacteriovoracales; family Bacteriovoracaceae; genus CAKZJW01. Next base: position 351,572 of record CAVRCF010000001.1, on the reverse strand, counting down.
ACTCTAAAATTCATAACGTCCGAAGAATCGAAGATCTCTTTACACTTTTTGGTTAAAGGCGACTTTGCCAAGAAAAATTGGTACTCCCCAAATCGTTTAATATAACTAAGTCCTTGAATTTACGATCGCAATGAAATGCTAGGGTGTTTAACTATATAATGATCAAAAAGAGGTCGCTATGAATCAATTGTCAAAAATGAACAAAGATGTAAAAAAATCATCAGCTGAGGTTGAACCGTTTACTGGAAATTACCTATACTTGAAAAAGACTATTAATCCAGTTTGGGCTTCATTCTTTATTGTCTCCTACACGGTTTTCATCGCGTTTGGTACGTCATTTTTAATTGACAGCAAAACGGAAGACTATAGCTCTGCAGAAAAGCTTTCTGATATTAGAAATGAACTTCTTGATGAAATTAGAAAGTCTAAAGCTCCCGTCATTGTCAATGATGTAAGCGCAAAGAATGATATGGAAAAAATGAGAGCTGAAATTATTGATGAGGTTAATCGAATCAATCTCAAGTATTTAGATATTATCGAATCGAATAAGAAAAAATATACATCGGTCATAAGTGCTGTTTCAGCTCGCGAACCTGCGAGCGTCATTTCAGCCGGTAAAAAAGTTGTTCCCTTTAATAATGTTAACGAAGAAGTGCTTCTTTTTAAGCACCAAAAGCTTTACCAAAGGGAAAAAGAAAAACTAAAGATGGAAGAAAAGATTGCAATAAATGCACTGGATCTGACAAATAGCTCAGGAATTGAAAAAATGAAACAGATTCAAGATAATACTGAGGTTGCACTTTTCGAATTGAAAAAAAGGCTTTTCTATAAACGGCAAGAATTCAGAAAAGATAAATACATCGTTATGAATGACTAATATATCTTTTTAATGAGTCGAGTCCAATCAACTTTCTTCTTTGTCACATATTGCGAAGAAATAGGTTGAAAGGACTTATCAATTTTTCTTATGCTTTTTATTTGATCAAAATTGAGTTTACCTAAACCTAAAAGAGCCCCAAGAGCAACACCGTATGCGGTTGTCTCGAAAACCTCTGGTCTTGATATTGTACAACTTGAAAAGTTCGCCTGCATTTGCATAAGATAGTCATTTAGCGAGGCTCCACCATCGACAAAAATTTCTTCAACATCCATTTCTACATCAGACACAAGGGCCCGAACAGAGTCATTTATTGACAAGGCGATACCCTCTAAAGCAGCGCGAGCTATTTCAGAGTCGGTAGTCCCACGAGTTAATCCAATGATTGAAGCGGTAGCGTCAGAATTCCAATACGGAGATCCAATGCCGGTGAAAAAGGGAAAGAAAAATATTTCTTCCATCTTTTCATCTTTTGCTTGTCTTGCGAGTTGTTCAATATCGGCAGAAGTCTCAATAATTTTCAAATTATCTCTTAGCCACTGAACAGCCGCCCCAGCTATATAGGTTGAGCCTTCGAGGGCATAAGTTGTTTGTCCCTTATGTCGAAAAGCAACTGTCGTGATCAAATTATTGTTTGAGAATTTAATTTCCGAACCTGTATTTAAGAGGATGAAAGCACCAGTTCCGTAAGTACACTTGAGGTCACCCTTTTCACTACCGCCTTGGCCAAAAAGGGCTGATTGTTGATCACCTAAGAGGCAAGAAATTGAAATATTATCTGGCAAAAAATCTAGGTCTTTCGTCTTTCCGAATAAAGAAAAAGAGTCGACAATCTTTGGAAGAAACGAATCTTTAACATTAAAAAAACTTAGAAGCTTCTCATCCCAATCGGTAGAAGAAAGATCCATTAATAAGGTTCTAGAAGCGTTACTTGGCTCAGTTAGAAAGGATTCACCATTTGTGAGTCGATATAAAATATAAGTATCAATTGTTGAAAATAAAAGATCATTTTCTTTAGCTGCCTGTTGCACCTCTTTATTGTGTTCCAAAAGCCAACGCATCTTTGTTCCACTGAAGTAAGAGTCTAGTGGTAGACCAGTTTTTTTCTTCAAGTCCTGATAGGCTCCAGAGTTCTCCTCGCAGAAGTCTCTTGTTCTTCGATCTTGCCAGACTATCGCATTTGCTAAAGCGGTTCCGTCTTTTCTATAGGCGCATGTCGTCTCTCTTTGATTTGTTATTCCTATTGATTCAATATCTTTAGGATCAATACCAGTCTGTTTCAAAACATCTATCACCGCATTTTTGAGGCTTTTCCAAATTTCATCTAAGTCATGTTCAACTAGTCCTGGTTTAGGAAAGATCTGCGGGAATTCATGGTTGCATTGAGCGACTACTTTTAGTGAATTGGAATCGACTATTAGTGCTGTAGACCCTGTTGTTCCCTGATCCAGCGAGAGTATATACTTTTTCATCTTTTACCTTAGCTTAAGAGATTGTTTTTGTGGAACGTCTTTTAAAAGGATATTGCCCATTGCTTGCCAATAGTCAGCAATGCCTCTGTTAACGACACTCATGTAAACAAAAGAGATAGACATGACAATGAGAAGGAGAAGAACGAATTCCACGAGTGTTTGTCCGCTTTCATCTAACAGTTTTTCATGTTCGATTTCATCGTGTATAGTCTCTTTTATTTCCATAGGTAATTAAATCCGTATTTTAAAGTTATGGGAATTATTATACAATTTTCTCGTTAATTGAAGGTTATAGATATGAAGAAATTTTTTCCAGCAATCGCTCTCACAAGTCTATTTGGCATGATGCTAGTGCTTCAAATGATATTCAATGGACCAAAATCAACGGCACAGAAGGTTTCTGATAAAGAAGCGAAATACTCAAGTTTTGAAAAGGTCTATGAAAACCTAGATTTAAAAACAACAAAGGGGACAGAGGTCTCAGCAAGTGCTTTAAAAGATAAGGTTGTAATTTTAAATTTTTGGGCCAGTTGGTGTAGGCCATGTGTCTCTGAGTTTGCTGCTTTGAATAAATTGATAAAGCAAATTGATAATAAAGACTTGGTCGTTATCGGTATCAATAATGACGATGAATCACCAGAGAAGGAAATTGTAAAAATTGAAAAAAAATATGAGTTAAAATTTGAGTCGGTTAACGATATGAAATATCAAGTAACAAATAAATTTAGAATTCAAAAAATACCAGCATCTATTGTTTTCAAAAATGGAAAGGTTATATTTTTTACCAATGAGGAATTTGACTTTGTTGAAGAAAAATTTGTCTACAAAATCAAAAAAGCTTTAGAATCTAAAAGTTAGTCACTGAAAAATTCCGTCCCCAACTGTAAGTTATCTGATCAATATTTTCAGTTTTAAAAAAGCTAAAAAGGGGAGTTTTCCCAACTTGAATGCTTCCTATATCTTCTCTTGCAATAGACTTTGATGCATTTAAAGTCATTGCGGCCCAAAGTTCTGCAATATTTAACCCTAGAGATTTTGCACTAATAGAGGCAACCATTAAAAGATTATCGCAGTGGCATGAGCCTGGATTGTAATCTGATGCGATTGCTACGGCACATCCCTCATCGAGAAACATTCGAGCGTTTGCAAGTGGTTTCCCAAGAAAAAATGCAGTACCGGGTAAAATAGTTGCAATAGTCTTGGACTTTGAAAGCGCTTTGGCACCTTCAAGATTAGTAGCAAGTAAATGGTCTGCACTTAAAGAATTAAAGCGACTAGCAAGAACGGCTCCTTTATTGTCGTTAAATTCATCAGCATGAATTCGAGTATTGATTTTATGTTCTTTGCATTTTTCAAAAAGTAATTCAACATCTTCGGAAGAAAAATAACCCTCTTCGTGAAAAATATCTACAGAGTCAATTACCCCGTTGATATCTTCATCTTCGAGAAGGGGAATGACAACGCTCTCCATGTAATCTTTCGACGAGGAAAAATTTTTCGGGACAGCATGTGCGGCCATAAAGGTATTGTGAATAATCATTTTGCCTTTAAAATGATTTTTAAGATCGTTGATTATTAAGGATAATTCTTTCTCTTTTTCATAGGTGAGTGCGTACCCACTTTTTACTTCGATCCCACGAACGCCATAGGTAGAGATTCGCTCTATTCTTTCACAAGCATCTTGGAAAAGCTTCTCCCTAGAGGTGTTCTTTGTTTTTTCCATAGTGGATAAAATTCCACCGCCTGCATTTGCTATATCTTGATAGTCATCTCCATTCAATCTCATGGTGTATTCGAATGCTCGATCACCTCCAAAGACTAAATGGGTGTGCGAGTCTACTAAGCCAGGAGTTATAACTAAGCCAGATCCGTCTTTGGATGGAAGGTTTTGATATGATGAGGGAAGGTCTTTATCTTTACCCACCCAGTGAATCGTTTTATCGTCAAAAACAATTGCCCCGTCTGAGATAAGATCAAGGTCACTAGGTTGAAGATTTCTTCCTTCTTTTTTTGCTGCACTTTCTAAAGTAAGAATCTGATTTATGTTTCTTATGATATTCATAAACTTGGAAACTTTATCTTTGTGCTTTTGTCTTTGGCTACTTCTATTGAGGTTTCGTACCCAGCATCAGCGTGGCGAACAATTCCCATCCCGGGATCACTGTTTAGAACAAGAGAGAGTCTTCTGTCCATTTCTTCTGATCCGTCTGCGACAATAACCATTCCGGAGTGCTGAGAAAAGCCCATTCCTACACCACCACCGTGGTGAAAGCTTATCCAAGAGGCTCCATTATTGATATTGATAAAAGCGTTAAGAAGAGGCCAATCAGAAACAGCATCTGTTCCATCTTTCATTGCTTCTGTTTCGCGATTAGGACTCGCGACACTTCCACAGTCTAGGTGATCTCGGCCAATCACGATTGGAGCTTTTACTTTTCCCTCTTTCACCAGTTTGTTAAATAAAAGAGCCGCTTTTTCTCTGTCTCCATATTTTAACCAACAAATTCTTGAAGGAAGACCCTGAAATTGAATCATCTCTTTAGCTTTGGTGAGCCAATTGTGAAGGGGTTTATTATCTGGAAAGAGTTCCATCAAAGCTCTATCTGTTTCATAAATATCTTCTGGGTCTCCAGACAGAGCGATCCATCTAAAGGGGCCACTTCCTTCGCAGAAAAGAGGTCTAATATAAGCGGGAACAAAGCCTGGAAAATCAAAAGCATTTTCTAGCCCAACCTTCTTTGCCCCTGCTCTGAGGTTATTCCCATAGTCAAAAACATGAGATCCTGCTTTTTGGAAAAGGAGCATCGCCTCAACATGAGCTCTCATCGTTTGATAAGACAGTTCAGTATATTTCGCTGGATTAGTTTTTCTGAGCTTATTTGCTTCTTCAATAGGCATTCCATTTGGAATATATCCATTTAAAGGGTCATGAGCAGATGTCTGATCTGTAACAAGGTCAGGCACTATTTTTTTATCGTAGACGTATTTAAAAAAGTCGGCAGCATTTCCTTCAACACAAATTGAGACTGATTCTTCATTTTTCTTTGCTTCAAGAGATCTCTCTATAGCTTTATCCCAATCCTCGAAGAACTCATCAACGTATTTGGTATCGAGTCTCTTTTTGATTCTCCACATTTCGGCATCACAGCCTAGAAAAACTCCACCGGCCATCTTAACTGCTAGAGGCTGGGCTCCGCCCATACCACCTATTCCAGCCGAGAGAGCTAAGATTCCTTTCATATCTTCTTTATTCCAATGCTTTTTGGCAGCGGCCATAAATGTCTCGTAGGTTCCTTGAAGAATTCCCTGTGAGCCAATATATATCCAAGATCCAGCAGTCATTTGACCGTACATCATTTTATTTTCATCTTTGAGTTTATTAAAGTGATCCCAGTTCGCCCATTCTGGAACTAAGTTAGAATTGGCAATTAAGAACTCTGGGGCCATTGAGGATTACTTGGAAAAACGGCAACAGGTTTTCCCGATTGAACGAGCAATGTTTCGTCATTTTCTAAACTTTTTAAGGTTGATATAATATCTGCAAGTGCCTTATGATTTCTAGCAGCTTGACCATTACCGCCATAGACAATCAAATTCTCTCGATCCTCAGCAACTTCAGGGTGAAGATTGTTTAATAGGCAGCGTAAAGCGGCTTCTTGATGCCATCCTTTACAGGTTAGCTTTGATCCAGTTGGTGGTAGTGGAATATTACTCATATTTTGCTCCTCGTTATATAGGAATTTTATACAACGAGAACTCTAAAATGTATAACCAGTTTGCAGCATTAAAACGTTTGTACTACCCATATTTCCAATACTAAAAATGAGATCGATAATTGGCATTTCATAGCGTGCTTTAACGAATAAACCAGCACTTAGTTGACCTTTTCCGGGGATAGAAAAATTGTCCGGCTGCGTATAATCTCCATCTCTGTAAAAAAGTGGAATCGAGAAAATCATAGCAACTTTTTCTGAGTAAGGTTTAAAAACGTATCCACTATCGATGAGAAACCCGGAGACTGCTACGCCATCTTGAGAGTAGGTTGCAGTGTTGTCGGCACTGATGTTAGCGGCTCCGGAGTAGAAGCAAGACGAAATCTCAACACCATGATAGGCGTTGGTATAGCGGTAACCACCACCGACACAAAGTGCTTTGGCGTTTGATAAAAGCTTGGTTGTATTGCCATTTGTAGAGTTAACAAGTTCAAGTTTCTCTTGCCAATTTAAAGCTCCAATCGTGGCAAACCATTTACTTGTAAATTCCTTCTTGTCGATAAGTGTCTTGATCGCAGCAAGGCTGTCGATATATTCAGTAGCGTTATCATCGAGATGTTCTTTCTCCTCACAAATCTTAAAATATTTCTCACTGGCTCGGTAGTAAGGAATCGATTTTGTTTTGAAGAATATTTTGTAATAGATCTGACCTAAATGATAATAAATACGTAAAAGCTTCTGGGGAATATCGATATCACCTAGTCCACCAGTACTCAAAGATCTTAAAACTTGGATGTGCTTTTCTCTGTAGTTTCTTCTTATGACAATATGGAAAAATCGAGAAGCTACTTTATGCTTTTTTAATTTAAGATAATTGAGCGCCAATAATTGGATCACTGGTGTTGGGGTACTTTTAGTTCTTTTCAAGTTAAAAGATTTCTTCAAGCTGATGATACTTTTACGATACATTTTTTTCTTATAGTATTTTTGCGCCAACTGTAATTGCATTGAGCGACCAGAAGGTCTTGCTAGAAGAGTAGAGCTACAAATAAAGAAAATAAGTAAAAATTTTAAAACCATAAGTGAACCTGTCCTAGAAATGACCACGAATCACTCGCAACCGGAGTGTTGGAGTCTTCATCCACTACTCTTTGGTTTTGAATTTCAGCTCTTAATTCCACCCTTTGCCAAGGGTAGTACTGAAAACCCGGTGCATAAATAAAAATCTCAGATTCTTTATCTATATCTGCTTGTAGGTATTGATAAGTAAAAAGAAAATTCATCCCTCTTTTTAGATTTAAGTGGTTTTGCATAAATATATAACGGGAAGAGCTCTCGCCAGAAGAGACAAGTTCATTATTGATCTGCCCAGTCTCAAGCATTAAAGAGGAAGCCTTTCCAACTCTGGCTTTAAAGATAAAAGCGGCTATATCTTTTTTATTATTATTAATGTCCTCTTCTGTTAAAAGGGAGGCTCCTATTCGATAGTCCGTAAAGATAGAATACTCAAAAAGTGTCGTAAAACCTCTAGTTTGCTCATTATCTCTCTTTTCGATATCACCTTCACCATTGAAGTATTGTATTCCAAAATCAAACTTCTCCTCACCGTAATGAACCATAACACCAGTGGATGCTGAGTATTGATTGAGGTTTGTTGAAAGGCGCGAGTAGGCATTATGATCCGGAATACGAATACCAAAAACCTTATCCATTTTACCGACATAAAACCCTAGAGAAGGGACAGGCCTGTATCCAACGTAAGCCTCACGAGTGTAGTTTAACTCTTGCGTTTTGCCATCTATAGGCCTTGCTGAGTTATCTGGAACAATTCCGTGAGTAAAGGTTGCGATATAGTTGTCAGTTTTTCCAAATTTAGCCGTAAGGGAGAGATCTATTTGCATATTAATATAGCGGCGATCTGGATCATCCTGATCAATTCCTCTGTTTAATTGCATTCCTCTGTAATCTATTGAAGGGCGAATATATTTCTGAGAAGGTTTAGAAAAGAAAAACCCTGAGTTTTCTGCTAGCTTCTCATCCGTTACCGAGTCAGGAATAAATAATCTATCTGCAATCGCACTAGCTCCAAGTGCACGACCATAGTCATTTAAAGGTCCATTTCCAAATGGGTTATAATGGCATGTTAAACAAGCGTGATAACCCTTAGAAATAAAGTTGGGGTAGGCCTGTGCGCTTCCCGAAAAGAGAATGATGAGAAAAATGATAAAATGCATGAAATAATTGTAATTAAAGGTGGACTAAAAAACCAATTATTTCTTAATAAAATGATTATATAGTTTGAGAGCGACTTTTTCTAAATGCTTATTGTTATCTCCCTCTCTAAGTTTGAGCTTATAGCTCTTTCCTTCGATTAGCTTCTCTACATAAGACTCAAAGGCATACAGAGGTCCTTGAGAACGGTGAGAGACAAAAATTCCCAAGACAAATGTGCTCAGCGCAAAAATAATTGAGAGGATACAGAAGATGGTTATAAAGTCTCTAATAACTGATGAGGGAGCATTCAAATAGACGCTTAGAAAGGAAAAAGAGAAAATCCCAAAAAATACTGACGTTAAAATTGAAGCCATAAAAAACTTAAAAGCAAGTCTCAGCTGCTCTTTGGGATTAACCAAATAATTTGCTCTATTATTATCCGGGATCCATATGAGATTATCGTACTTGAAAATAATAAAGATAACACCCAAGCATCCAAAGGCCAAAAAAACATCTGAAGCATTGAAAAATGATTGAAAGCTATAAAGCTTAAAGGGAATGAAGTCTCGAGTGTAGCCTAAAAGCAGTCTATCTAAGACATTACCAACAATTCCACCGAGAATAAGACTGAGTGAGTACTTGAGAGTTTTGATTTTATTAGGAAAGAGATAGAGAGAGACAAAATAAAGAAAAAACAGAAAACCTGAAAATGTAACAAGGGTTATAACTCGAAAGGCTATCGGTGAATTTGAAAAACTACCTAGGAATAAGCCATGATTCTGATGAATACCGACAATGCCACCGATATATGTCTTAGTTAATTGATCAACTAAAACAACCAATGAAAATAATAAAAGATTAACAGCAAAAATTTTTCTCATGGAAAGTTATCGGAAAATTATTCACTTATATAAAGTTCAATAAAGATTTCTTAAAATTTCTCCGACAGGTAGATGTTGGAGACTAAAATATGAAAAAAATAATGCTATTAATTTTACTATCATCAAGTGCTATGGCGACAGAGTCGAGACTTAAAGCTTGGGATATTCACAATCGCCTAACAGGTGTACCTCCTATGCCAGGAAGTACCACCTTAAATCAAATGGAGAGCCAAATTAATCAGTTCCCAGGTGATAGAGGTTTAGAAGAAGCCGCTAAGATAGCGATTCAGAGTCGCTACTTTTATGACGTACAACTTAAAAATTGGCTTAAACCCTTTTCGAATCAAGAAAGAGCAAAGGCTGTTGATCTCAATGATATGGTGGCGACACTTATTGGAGCGATTCGAGATAGTGATCAGCCAGGTAAACCTTTTACCAGAGCTCTTTATGACGATCTTGTTTACGTTGGTCCAAGTATGGGGAATCAAAACTTCAACTTTAGAAGAACAAGTAATGATCATTACAGAGAAATGGAGAGGAGAAATCTTTCATTAAAAGATAACCTCGTTGAAAGAAGACAGACACAAGTTATTCAAACAGAAAATAATATACAAGATAATAATAGAAGAGATGAGGTAAACGTAATGGCCGGTGGTCGAGACGGAAGTGCTGGTATCTTTTCTTCAAGAGCTGGTGCTGAGGCATTTTACACTGCTGGTACCAATAGAAGAATGACTAGATATGCGTTTATGAATTTTATGTGTAAGGACTTTGAAGACCTGCATGACACAACCACTCCAGACTATAGAGTACGAAGAGATGTTCCTAGAAATCCGGGTGGAGACTCAAGAACCTACAAGAATACTTGCGTTGGATGCCATGCTGGACAAGATGCTCTAGGTGGCGCTTTTGCACACTATGACTTCAGAGGTGGAAGACTTCGCTATGATAATGGTGTGAATAGTAAAATGAACCACGAGCCTGAATTTCCTGGAGGCTACGTAACAACGGATGATAGCTGGATCAACCTTTGGGCTGATGGACAAAATTCAAACCTAGGTTTTAGAGGTCCTCAAACCGGAAATGGTGCTAGCGATTTTGGAAAAATGCTAACAATGTCTAGGCAGTTCTCAGTTTGTATGTCTAAAAAAGTTTTTAAATTAGTTTGTGTGAAATCTCCTGGTGATGAAGATGAATCTTTCATCGAACAAATGGCCAGCGAGTTTGAGAGCAACGATCAATACAATATGAAAAACCTTTTCGTTAAAACGGTTGCGAAATGTGTAGGAGATAAGCATGAAGATTAATTTTCATAATAAAAATGTATGGAAGCTAATTTCATTAGGTCTTCTTTGCACGATGTTTTTTACTTTTAACCAATGTGTTGTCCAACAATACGATGCACCGGTTGTAAAGAGTAACGGTGGTGGCGACGTTGACGAATATCACGATACTCCAATTAATTCTGGTGGAACACTTCCTCCAGGAGGATCGGGTGAATTTCAAGAAGCTGGAGCAACAGAAGTAGCAAGATTAGTAACAGACGTTGGGGTGAAAGACTTTGAAGCTATCTATGTTACATATCAAGTCTTAACAAGTGTAGACCCACTTGAAGACAATACATTAAGAGGAACATACGAGGATTTAAAAACTCAGCTACCGTTTGATGCCAGTATTAAAAACTTTGGAACCGCTCACCAAATTGCAACAATAAAACTTGCAGCTGAATTTTGTCATTCATTATTTAATAGATCTGCACTTTATAATTCATTCTTTACAAATTTTAATATTTCTCAATCTCCTAATCAGGCTCTTGGACCAAACGGAAAGTTGGTAATGATAAGAGATTTTATTGACAGATTTTGGGGAAGAAATGTTCAACCCCTTGAGGTTGAGCAGGTAGCGATAACACAGATGAGTTTGCTCATTGACGACCTTGTACAGGGTGACAACATAAACCTAAATTCACCAAACACAACAAGAGATGTAGCTAAGGGAGTCTGTACGGCTTTACTCGCTTCAGCTCCAGTAACGACATTATAGGGATTGTAATGAAAAAAGACGAAACTAAAAAAATCATTGTTCCAAAAGATCACAAATTAGTGACCAGAAGAGACTTTCTCTCTCAAGGGTTAATTTCAGGAACGGGCTTTGTTATGGCACCTACGTTATTGGGTGCACTCAATATGAAGTCAGCTTATGGCGCTGAGAATTGCTTCGAGCCACTTGATCTATCCCAAAGAAAAACACCTATTATCATCATCGATCTTTCAGGCGGTGGAAGTATCCCTGGAAGTAATGTTATGGTCGGTGACGCCGGTGGACAGCATAGTTATATAAACGACTATGGAAGACTTGGTTTACCAACAAGTATGAACCCCTCGAATAGTGGAATGATTAATACGGAATTGGGTCTAAAATTTCACTCTCAATCAGCGATGCTTGAAGGAATAAGAAATAATACGAGTATGTCTATTCGCCAAAAATGTGAAGGAGCAGTTTTTTGTGCTGTTTCAAACGATGACACTGCTAACAACCCTCATAACCCAATGTACTGGCTAAACAAAGCCGGATCATTTGGAGATATCGCTCAAACGGCTGGAACGAGAAATGGAAGAAGTGGGGGACGATCAATCATCCCAACAATGAGTTACGATCCAACAATTGCACCAGTTGCAGTAAATTCACCTGATGACTGTGTTCAACTTATCTCACTGGGTAGAGTGCATAATCTATTTGATGACGTAAAAGCTAAAAGAGTTCTGCAAACAATTCAATATATGAGTGAGTCAAAGTTAAATTCTTTCTCGCAAAAAAGTTTACCTGAACAGGTAAGAGAAGTCGCAGCATGTGGATTTTCAAAAGATAATATTGATCAAAGAGTTCATAATAATGCTCAAAGATACACCTCAGCTTCAATCGACCCAAGAGAAGACTCAGCTGTAACAGGTATCTATGATAATTTAAACAATAACGAACAAAGAAAACAAGCATCAATAGCAAAGCTTGTTTTAGACGGATACATTGGAACGGGAACAATCGAGCTTGGTGGTTTTGACTATCACGGTAGAGGAACCAGAGTAGAGCAAGAGAACAAAGACCGTGAAGCTGGCGAAGCTATCGGAAGAATCTTGGCCCTCGCTGCAGCAAAGCAGAAAGATGTTATGGTTTATGTTTTCACTGACGGTGGAATATCGAGTAATAAATCAATGGTCGATGAAAATGCAGGCGGAAAATATAAGTTCACCAATGACGATGGGCAAAGAGCTGCTACCTTTATGCTGAATTATCAGCATCAGGGAGGACGACCAACTCTTCGTCACGGTACCAGTGGTTCTAATACAGCAAAGAGGCAAGTTGGACATGTGAAGGCAGATTCAAATGTTGAAAAATCAGCCAACGTCATTAGTAATAACGTTACAAACTTGGCCAAAGCTGTGGTCGCTAATTATCTCGCCAGACATGGAGAAGAGGGAAGACTCGAAGAGATCGTTGGTGATAATCCTTTTGGAAGCAATTTAAATGACTATCTAATTTTTTAGGAATGTAATGAAAAGAATAATCCAAGTAAAAATTATCTTGATGCTAGGTTTGGTGATGTTCGCATATAACCAGTGCGGAAATCCCTACACTCCTAGGCCAACAGAATTAAAGTTTAACGGTGGCGGCGATGCCGGCGTTCTTTCAACTAATGCGTCATTAGATTCTTTTGAGAAATCAGTCTATAGAGTGACAAGAAAGAATTGTATTGGATGTCACAGTAGCCAAAATCCGGTTCACGCATCTGATGATGTAAAAGAAGCACACGATATTGTTGTTAATCAATTTAAAGTAAACTTTTCAAATATTCCTAATTCAAGACTAGTAGCAAAGCTCAGAGATGAAGCCCACAACTGTTGGTCAGACTGTAGTGAAAACGCCTTGGAGATACAAGAGGCTATTGAGGAGTGGGCAGTCGTTGTCAACGCTCAAGCTGAAGTTGAAGAAGAGGATAATACTGGTGGAGATCAAGGTGGTGGAACAACTGTTGTTACTGAAGGTATTAGTTCTGTAGAAGCCTTTACCCAAACAGTTCATCAGATTACGAAAGTAAGATGTACAACCTGTCATATAGATAGGAGACCTTTCCATGCGGACCCCAATCCAATGACTGCTCATAGCGGTGTGGTAGGAAATGGTGCTGTCGATTTTAACAATATTTTCAACTCACGCCTCGTTCAAAGACTACAAAATGATGGACATTACTGTTGGAGTAACTGTAACGATGATGCGATGGAGATGAAAGCCGCAATTGAAAGCTGGAAAGCACTTCAGGAAGACACCGTTGTTGAAACAAGTAACGATGGAAAAACCACAACTCTTTCTTTAAGCGTGGCTCAGGTCATCGCAAATAACCCAGTTAATAATCAAGCTGAGACAGGTTATTTAGAATATGATTTATCAGGCCTTCTCGATGTAAATGAGGAAGTGACTTTAAGATTGAAAATTAAGGAATTTGATGAGTTTAGTTATCAAATTTGGGATCCTGAAATTATCTCATCTTCAGTAAGTGTTCGAGTTAAAGGGATGAAGACTCTAATAAATGGATACTACAATCCACAGCACTCCGTGTATACGGTTGTCGATACAACAACGACACCACAAATGAGAAGTCTTTCGAGCTACTACCTTTTGGCCTTAAAAGATCAGGGCGTAAACTTAGACAAGTTCTCGTTTCAATTTGAGATTATAGAAGTTGGGAACTAAAGTTCTTGATAGATTTTTTGCATGAAGCTCTTAGCGTAATAGAGGGCTTCATCGTGGGAAAAGTTAAATTCAGATTCCAATTTAAGAGCTAACTGTTCATAGCTTTGATTATCACCGACATGCTTTAAAATTTTTGAAAAAACCTCAACCTTTTGTCTGTAAGCGATGAGACTTGGAGTGAGCTTTATCTGATGATTGTCTATGGGCTGTTTGGTTTCAGTTTTTATTTTTTTAGAAGCCGTTATAAAAAGAACTTCTTCAGTCCTCTTTTGGCTGACTTTTGGATTGTCTAAATAAGGACAAAATCTTTTTTCACTAGAAACAACTTCATAGTGCGCACCAAAATTTTCTAAAATCTCCTCTGTCGTTTTGCTTTTTGAAATCTTACCTTTGTGAAAATTACTTGGACCGATAAAAATATTGATGCCGGCGTCGTTGAGCTGATCATTCGTTAGCCCAAGAGAAGAGGGTAGTTCATGATCAACGATATCGTAAAACCAAGGACTAACAACAGCATCAAAAGAGCCCGGCTTAAAGGGGAGTTGTCCAAAGTCACAAAAAACTTGAAAATGATTTCTACATGATTCAATCTTATCGAACTCGTGCATGTAGGAGTAGTGCTCAATTGATGATGGATAATCGTTAAATTCACCCAGCTTCAATGTTTTTCCATTAAAAAGCTTTTGAGAGGAAAGAAAGAGATAGGGATTAATATCGGTGGCGATGATATTAGCTTTTGAGTTCTGAGCTAATTGATGACTAAGACCACAAGCCCCTGCTCCAAGAACTAAAATATTTTTTTCATCACCTTTTAAGCTCTTTAGTATGTAGTCTAAGTAGACTTTATTCTCGTGCTTTCCCCAAGACCAATCTCTAAAGATTAGATCTTGGTAGGCCAAGATATTTTGAAAGGAGTCTATCTTTACCTTTTGTTCTTTTTTTAAAAATGGGTCTAGGACTTTACTTAAGCTTTTTAAATGGGCGCTTTTATCCTTAATAAATTTTTGAATCTTCTCTTTTGTCGGAGATTGAAATTCATTATTATTAAGACTCGCTTGTAATGCCTTTATATTATTTTGTTCGAACGAAAAATAGTTTTGAGTTAGAAAAGACCACTTAGCTAATTGCTCTTCTGGTTTTGGAAAAGCCCAGGGAATCCCAGAGATTAGCTCTTTTCCGTGCTCAGGCAAAAACAGATGGTTTATCGTCTCATTGTTTTGCATTAATCGAGTTCGCCTACAACGTTTTCAACCACAGATAAAATTTCAAAATTTGAAACAAGAGCCGTTATATTTTTAATATCAATATGAAAAACTCTATCTTTTTCAATGGGCTTAACATGTTTTCTTATGAGTTTATAAACTTCCTCAAGAGCTTTATTAGATCGTAGAGGTCTCAGGAGGTCTAAACCTTGAGTGTTACATAAAAACTCGATGGCAAGACAGATTTTTACATTTCTGATAACTTCGTGAAGTTTTCGTCCCGACGTTACACCCATGGATACGTGGTCTTCTTTGTCCGTTGATGTAGGAATTGAATCGACACTTGCAGGGTGACAGAGATATTTGTTTTCTGAAGCTAGTGCAGCCATCGTAACATGAGCGATCATAAGCCCTGAATTTAAACCTGATTCCTTTACCAAAAAGGCTGGGAGATCTGAAAAGGTTGGGTTCATCATCTTCTCGACTCTTCTTTCTGAAATACTTGCAACTTCGGCCATGCCCATTGCTAAATAATCCATACAAAGAGCTAGGGCTTCACCGTGAAAGTTTCCTCCGGAGACAACTTTTTTCTTATCGACAAAAATTAAAGGATTATCCGTCACAGAGTTTAGTTCAACAGTTAAAACATCTTCTGCGTGGCTGATCGTTTGTCTAATAGCGCCGTGAACTTGTGGAACACATCTTAGTGAGTATGGATCTTGGACTTTGCCGCAATCAATATGTGATTTTGAAACTTCGGATTCTTCTTTTAAAAGTCTTGTTAAATTCTTTGAGACTAGCACTTGGCCAGGCTGTGGCTTTAAAGCGGAGATGTCTTCGTCGTAAGCCTGCTTGGTTCCTCTAACAGCTTCAAGGGTAAGAGCAGTCGCAATATCAGCGATTTTAATCATGCGCTTAGCCTCATAGAGAGCTAGTGCACCTAGGGCGGCCATAACGGCAGTTCCATTAATTAGGGCAAGTCCGTCCTTAGCTCGAAGCTTCGCAGGAACTTTTTTAATATAATCGATAGCAAAGTCAGACTTGATCGTTTTGTCTTGAAAGTCGACATCTCCTTCACCAATTAGCGCTAGGGCTATGTGTGAAAGAGGGGCAAGGTCACCTGATGCTCCGACAGATCCTTTTTCTGGTACAACAGGAGTTATACCATAATTAAGAAAGTCTAGAATGAGTTGCACACATTCAAGACTTACTCCTGAAAAACCAGAGGCAAGACAATTCGCTCTAAGAATCATAATCGCTCTCGTTGTAAGCTTCGGAAAGGGATTACCTACACCTGTGCAGTGAGAACGTATCAAATTATATTGTAAGGTTGAAAGGTCAGCTTTTGGTATGTGTTTAGATGATAGTGCACCAAAACCGGTATTAATTCCGTAGACAGCTTTTCCTTCTTCAACAATTTGATCGACATAGTCCCGTGACTTTTGCATAAGGGCCAAAGCGTCGTCACTTAATTTTACGTGGACATCACCAACCTTTGCATTACTAATTTCATAAATTTGATCAATGGTTAGACTTTTACCATCGAGTATATATGTTTTTGCTTTACTAAAATCTACATTCATATCATTTCCTATCTTAATTTATTTACTGCATCTTTATACGACTGGGAGCCGAAGATGAATGAGCCTGCCACAAGTATATCTGCACCTGCTTCTACTAAGTTCTTTGCATTTTTATCAGTGACTCCACCGTCCACTTGGATTTTAAAACTTGCCCCTAGTTTATCTCTCATTTTTTTAAGTTCACGAAGCTTTTCAGTCGTGCTTTCAATAAAAGATTGTCCCCCAAAGCCTGGATTTACAGACATGATCAAAACAAGGTCTATCTTTTTATAAATATAATCCGGCACTAAGTGGACTGGAGTTGCTGGGTTTAAAGAGATGCCCACAGAACTAAAGTGATCTTTTAACTGATTGACAGCACTGTCATGATGAGTCACCGCCTCCCAATGAAAAGTAAAGTTCGTAAGGTTTAGCTTTTTAAATGGCTCAATATAGTCCAGCGGATTTGTCACCATAAGGTGTACATCTAAGGGGTGTTTGGTAACAGAGGATATATCTTTTAAGACACAAGCTCCAAAAGTGAGATTGGGGACATAGTGACCATCCATTACATCCAAGTGAAACCAGATATCACTTAACTCATTAAATGATTCTATTTCTTGTTGTAGTTTTAAAAAATTACTAGCAAGTATACTTGGTGCGATTATTGTCATTTGATTCCTATGGGTTAACTCTTGTGTTCTTGTCAAGGCCATTAACAATTGCACTGGCTTTTGACTTTTTCTTGCCTTCAATCTGTATCGTTAAAAGTGAAAGTGTAGAGTCTTGGCAGCCAATTAAAATAGATGTACTTGTCAGTTTCATCTGTCCAGGTTGTAAGTTCTCAAGGGACTTTTCTATTTCAAAAACCTTTACTCTTTTTTTATCGAGAAAGAAATAAATCCCAGGCCAAGGATCAAAAGCTCTCAACTTATTAAAAATATTTTCATACGTTTCATCTTTGAAACTCAAAAAGCCATCTTCTTTTTTTAATGTTGGTGCAAAAGTCACCTTACTTTCATCTTGAGGGACAAACTCTATCTTTTCTTCAACAGTATTAAGAATAAAATCATTTAGCGATAGAGCAGCTTGAAACTTTAGTCTAGTGTAGAGCTGACCTCCACTTTCTGTGGGTGAGATTTCAATGGGGCTACTTAAGGCGAGATCACCGGCATCCATTTTCTTTACCATTTTTTGAATGGACACACCTGTAGAAGTATCACCATTTAATAATGCGTACTGAATAGGTGCAGCACCTCTGTATTTAGGCAAAAGAGATGTATGAATATTAAAGCATCCCAATGTTGGTAGTTCTAAAAGCTCTTCACCTAAAAACTGGGCAAATGCTAAAACAATGAAAAGATCGATTTGTTGATTTTTGAGAGTTTCAATAAACTCTTTTTCTTTATTGATATTTTCAGTTTGAAAAAAATTTATTTTAGCTTGCTTTGCGAATTGAATGACTTCTGGAGATTTAACATTCTGACCTCTACCGGATGGTCTATCCGGCATAGAGACTACACTGACCAGCTCAATATTTGAGTGGTTTGCCAAAAGCTCCAGTGAGGGAACCGAAAAATCAGGTGTTCCAAAGAAGACAGTCTTAAGCTTTTTATGCTGTTTCATTGCTGTTTTTTTGCTTTTGTTAGTTTCTTTTTAAAAAAAGCTTTCTTCAAGTTACTGAGACGGTCTATAAATACTTTACCTTCTAAATGGTCGTTCTCATGTTGAATGCATATAGAGAGAAGTTCTTCCGCCTCAAGGGTGTGACTATTGCCTTCGGTATCTTGATATTCAATCTCGACTTTATCAAACCTTTTAACATCTTCATAAATACCAGGCAAAGAGAGACAGCCCTCTTGATAAACTGTTTCACCTTCTGTTTTTTTTATCACAGGGTTGATAAATATTCTGGGGTTAAAATCACTCATTAAATATTCTTCTGAACCCTCTGAAGTTTCTTCTCTAGAAAAGTCCACGTCGATGACAAATAGTCTTTTGCTTAAACCGATTTGAGGCGCTGCCAAGCCAATACCTGGTGCGTGGTACATCGTATAAAGCATATCTATACAAAGAGTTTGAAGCTCTTTATTAAACTCTGTCACAGGCTGTGCAATTTGAGTGAGAACAGGGTCTGGGTAGGTCACTATTGGAAGCTCTTTCCCTTTTAATTCGTAATTTTCAAGTATCTTTTCCATAAGAATTTATAGCATATTTATAAGCATTTGCGAATAGCTTAGAGGGAGCGATTTTTACGAATTACGCCTAAGATGTAGAGGACGAACAAGGCTGGAATACCCATGGTTGCTACAATTGGGTTTAAACTACCATTATTACCCATTGCGATAACTGAGGAGTAGACGAGCCAAAAGCCGATGGTAAAGATCAGAGTCAAAACAACACTCTTTCCAAAGGATCCACCTCTTCTATTGGGGGTAAAAATACCAGCGAGTGGAAAAAGAGAAAAAATAACGCAAATAACAGATAGAGAGACTTTCTCGTAAAGCATTATTTCATACTCAGAAGAATTAATTCCTGTGTTTTTGAGTCTGGAGATGAACTGATAAAGATTAAAGAAACCCAAAGTTGTAATATCTGATTCAAATTGTCCAAAATCACTAGGGTCTTCTTTGAGAGTGACCATCAGCTTCCCAAGAGGGCTCACCTTTGGGAAATCGTTATTATCCAGAAATTGCATTACCTTGAGATTGTTAAATTCCCACTTGTAGTCTTTTATAAATTTGGCGTATTCAGCCTTATAAACACTCGTCGTTTTTCCCTCTTGCGAATAGAAGTAAAAGGTAACCCCTTTGAGAATTCTGTTCTCACGGTCATAAGCTTTGAAAGAGGTAAAGTAGTTGTCCGACTTATACCAAAGAAGTCCCGTTCCTCCGATCTGTGATCGAGCAAGGTATTTACTTTCATTTTTTCTAGATTTTTCAAACTCAAGCCTTTTAGTCTTGTTGGCTTGAGGCATTAAAAAGCCTAGGTTTACAAACTGAGCAGCAGCGACTGTTAACGAACAAAGAAGCACCAATATATATATTCTAAAGGCTGAGTAACCCCCAGCAAGAATGGCGATGAGTTCGCTGTGACCTTTGAGCTTATTGATGGAAAAAAGAGTCGCGAGTAAGGCACTAATGGGAAGCATCTTTCCCATCAACTCTGGCATCTTGAGAATATACTCAATCAAGACCCGTCTCGCTGTATAGCTTCTTAGAAAACCATTAACGATGTCTCCTACAGTGATGAGAATGAAAAGAACGATGACTGCTCCTAAGAGCGATTTGAACCATTCTTTTGCAATAATTTTAGATAATAGGAACATCTTTTAAATATACTCGTTTCTGTAAATAATGAAAAGAAGGTTAAAAACGGCACAACCAGATATTTTTTTAAGGTCTCTAAAAGTGCGATCTGGTGAAGTTTCTTTATCATTAAAGGGGATGATTTATAATAGGTGGCAACTAAGACTTCGCCAAAAGGCCACTGGAGAAGTTCGTTTTTAAAAACCCTGAGATTATTTGTGTGAGGGTGGTCGTAGCCAAAACATTCAGTAGCGATAAAACACTTTTTAGACTGCACAAAAATTTCAGAATAGGCCTCCGAGTACTTTGTAGCAAACCTTGAGCGCTTGGCGTTCATTTTATTATATTTTCTAAGCATCTCAGCATTAAGAACTTGGTAGGGTTGATTTATAGTAAATTTAACAAACTGGGATAAGCACTTTTGAAAGTTTGCTTGAAGCTTGGGTGTCATTTCATTGATTCTCGCCATCTCCCAATAGATATGGCTGATAAGCAGAAGTTCAGAGAGCTGAGTTTTATCATCGAAATCAGAAGGCGAAAGTGCATAGATATCTTCAACATCTCTGGAGTCAGAGACGATTGTTAAATATTCAAGATATTTATGCATGCAAATAACATATTCTTTCGCCAAAAAGGCTTCGCGTCCTTGCCTGGCAATTGTTATTCGTTGACCAAATTTTCTCTGGAGGAGAACTCGGCGCTGTTGTTCTTTTTTATCTTCTTCTTTTGTCGTCATGATTTAAAAAATAAGAGCGAGTGAGAGTGAACTTTCGATTAACTTTTCTTCTTCGTAGAAATAGTCGGACTTCTCTTGAGTCACTTCCGATGACTTAACAGCATATTCCAAAGCGAGCCTTGGACCAATCCAAGATAGTCCCCATGCATTCCCAGATAAACCTGTTATATTGTCATGGAATCTCCCACCGCGAAGAAAAAAGTCTCTAAAGAAGTTGATCTGAAGAGCACCTTTAGTCACTGAATTTTTATTGGGATCATCGTTGAAGTTAACTCCGTAGTCCAAGATAAGAATTAAATTACTAATTAGTGTATACTGAATACCTGCAGTAAACCTTGCATCTTCTTTATTGGCGAGAAAAGGATCAACTAGCGTGGCACCAAAAGAAAACTGCTCTGAAAATATATGGGTCATTCCTAGAACGACTTGATGATACTTCTCTTCTTCATCTTCCCTAATGTCCTCGTCCGTCGTGTAACGGTAAAGAAGACCAAAAGATGACCTTTTACCATAATTTGCAGCAAGAGAGCTTGTAAACCGCAGTCTTCTATATTGATTTTCAGCTTGCCTTTGGTAACTGAACGTTCCCTTTAGTTGACCAGATGAGTCCGACAACAGGTAAACCTCGTTGGAGCCATCAGAAAAATCTGAAGTTCTTTGGTCGGAATCTCCATTTAGAGTTGAGCTTCCTCTTTGATAATAAAAAGCTGAAGTCGGCACAAAGACGATAGAGGCTGGATTTAAAAACGACGCTTCATTGACCAAAACTGACGCCACGCCAGCCCCAGCAGTAGATTGCAGCCTAGTCGTTTCAAGGTCACGAATAGAAGCCGATGCTTGTAATCCCAAAAGAGATAAAAAAATTATAAAAAAATGTGACTTGTTCATTTACTGCCTTATAATAAGATTTTAGCTATTATAGACAATGAGAATTATATGAACAACAAGAAGATTGCATTTATCCTATTAACATTCTGTTTGAACAGCTTTGCCTACATCCCGACAGTGGATTCAATGCTTCGTAACGGAAATAATGTGGATACTACAGATAAGGTAACCTATGGCTCAGTTGTCATCAATAGAATTAAAAGTGAAGACGAGGAAATAAAATCAGCAGAACCTGCAAAGTCGACTTACAAGTTCCTTTTCAACTCAGATGTTAAAGGTGTTATCGATCTTGTACAAGTGGACTATAGAGATGGCGTTATTTCTAATCAAACAATTAATAAAGTAAATACGTTTAAGAAATTTGATTTTCAAAGCTTAAAGTCGAGTAACCTTGAGACAAAGGCTTTTTATTCTCTGATGAGAAGCTTAATGGTTAACAAGTCAGACATGCTTGTCTCTTTACTGGGAAGTTTAGATCCTAAAATTCAGCCAAATAAAAATAAGTTTAATAAAAAACTACAATGGCTTCTAAGCCGCTATAGAACCTATTTAGGCAAGGTAAATAATAACGAGGATGCTGGTGAAAACCCACTTAAACCAAGTGACCCAAAAAAACTTGCAGAAGTAAATGAGACTTTGGAGTCAAGCTTTATAGATGAAAATAATGCTTTAAAAAGAGTCTTTGAAAATAAAAAGTTCTATCTTGTCTACGAAAGCGATAAGGTCACTTTAAGATTCGATAATGATACACATAGACTTCTCATGATGAGATTAGTCGGTGATAGTTATGAAGTAGAATTCCAGCTTCACAACTACGTCCTTTTATCAAAAGATTTTGATTTTCCAGAAACGATCTATATGAGAATTAGTGATCAAAAAAACTACGAAATCAATGTTCGAAAGATTCAAGTTTTAACAGATGACCCCAGTGATTCGTATAACAGAGTAGAGCGTTATCAAAAATCTGTTGAAGAGGTTTCGGATCAGGTCATTACCCAAATTAAACCTTCCTTTATACTGTAAAATCAACATCTTAGATTAAAAACTAAACTTAATTCATAAATTACCGATCAGAGTAGACGAGTACTAAAACTTTGGGGTTTATATGAATAAAGTATTATTTGGTTTTTCTGTTCTGTGTCTGTCTTTTAATTCAATGGCACAGCTAAATGGAACCTTACTTGGAGCACTTTCGGACTCTCAAGAGGAGATACAGTCAACAACGGTCACAACTGTGACACCGACAGACTTAACTCAAGGCCAGTCTATGGAATCAACAGTTAGTTGTGACTCTACAGACCAAAGCTCCTTGCCTTTAAGCTTTGTTATGGGGCTACTTAGAGGAAAAGGTGCAACACTAACTCCAACACATAATCCTTCTACGGGAGAACTAAATATTTTTGGTGGCGAAATGATTGCCAATTGTAACTCCCTCCTTGATTTTGTTTTTCATCCAGCAGGTAATGGGATCCCTCATAGTTTTGAGACGAGGGTCAAGTCATGTGGAAAGGATGAATGTGAATATAAGGTACAAGTGCTCAACGGAGAGTCAATCTCGACCGAAACGAAATCATTCGCTCCAACGATGGATGGTTTTATCTCTTGTTTAAAAGAGACAGGTGTCTACGACGATGGAAAAATTAATAAATCAAAAATAGTTAAAGCCAACCTTGATGTTGATAAGTCAGGAGTAACTGATACAGGTAAACTAATTTTTGTATCAAAAGGCCCAGCTTTTAATAATATGAATAAGGTCTTCTCCAATAAAACATTAATTAAAAATGACCAATGTTACTTTTACGAAGACATTCAAAAAGGTGGCTACAAAATATATTCGAAGATTGATATTGGAAATCAAGTTCTTGAAGATAAAGCAGCTAAGCTTTGTAATGAGGCTAACTACCAAAGTATTTATCAAAACCTTGAAGCCTTCACAAGCCTCTCTGGTACATATTCTCAATTAGAAGCGATTATGAAAAAAGACCTTTTAGCGAAGGTGGCAAAAGCAAAAAAAGAATTTGATGCCGCCGTTGAAAAAGGTGACATGAGTAAATTAGATACCAAAAAATATGCTGAGTTGTTTGAGGATTTTTATAAGTTGATCGTGCAAAAACACTTTGACTCCTCTTCACATAATACAGCAGACGAACAAAACGAAAATCTATTAGTTAATTTACAGGCAAAACTTGACGTCGCTACCTCTCCAGAAGAAAAAGAAAGGTTAGAAAAAAAGATGAGAGATATCTCTAAAGAGCTTTCTCAGTATATGCAAGCCCCTTATTTTTCTTCAGCTGACTACGCTCATTTCTTATCAATGAAAAAGAAAGCTCCTATAAAAGATCCTTTATGGAAAAGAGCAACACTTAATATGCATAAGTCCGTCATAAGTCTTAAGGCTTCTTGTCAAGCCTATGCTATTGATAATAGCTCGTGCCGGTTCTCAAAAGATATTACAGATATGATGCCGGTAGAGGATTTAAATGATGTTATTGCTGACTACAGAGAAGTTGCCTACGACCAGTATACAAAAAGAGAATCTGTCTTAACCAATCCAGACGAAAATAAATCAGAATTTTATGCACAAAAGCTAGCTCAGTGTGAGCAGCTCTATGTTAAAAAATCTCAAGGTGATCAGATGTGGTTAAGAATAAAGGGCCAGGTTTATCAATCGGTCATGGGTCAATGTGCTAAAAAGAATCCGTATGCTCAACAGTACGGCGGAAGATATATGACAAAACTTCAAGAGTGTGTCGAAGACGAAATGCTCATCGCTCAGTCTAAATACACTGTGAGCTCTCAACAAATTGAAATTTGTGATGCACAAATTGATCTGTATAAATCTAAATATGCAGAATGGCAAAAGCTTGAAGGATACAGAGATGAGTACTATGCCAGTAAGCCATCAAAGACTCCTGAAGTTCCAGTTACAACGCCACAGAGTCCGGCTGCTCAATTACCGATGAGATACACGCCACCGATGATGAATCCAATGATGAATCCGATGATGATGCAAGGGGCACAAAACCCAATGATGACTCAATCGTTTAATCAGTTCTCTCAGCCTGGACTAAGCAGCCAGTTTGCAAGTCCGATGATGAGCCCAGGCAATTACAATATGAATCCTTATATGATGAATAACCAATACCAACAACAAGGCTTTTCATCTGGACTTGGATTGAATCTAGGCCTCGGAGTTGGAATGAATCAGGGCAGGTACCCAAGTTATAATCAATTCCAAGGTGGCTACTACGGTGGCCAGCAACCAATGTATGGCGGTGGTTATACTGGTGGATATTCAGGGGGGGCACAATACCCAGGACTCATGAATAGTTACATGGGTAACCAAACGAGCCCTATGGGTGGATTTAACTTCTTTAGATAAATTTATTAATCAATAGATTAGAAATAAGGGTTCTACTTTTTAGAACCCTATATTAACTTTAAAACCTGTAGCAATGATAGATGCTGCTTCAACATCTTCAGCACCATTAGTGAATTCATAAAACTCACCCACTTGATAGTAAGCTGCATAGCCAGTCACAACAACAGCTGGACTCCACTTATAGTCAAAAGCTGCATCAAACTCCATTCCCAGATCTTCATTTTGGTCGGCATTAGCAACTTGGTATGTTTGAGATTTGTGATCGTAAAATTGATCTCCATTACTTGCGAACTCAAGAGCTTTGGCCATAATAAGGTCCATTCTCCAGCCCCAAGCATCGTTTTCATAATAAGCAAAAACTTTCGCATAGTTTGTATTTACGATACTTGATCGCAAAGCATTTTCATTTGCATCTTGAAAGCCTTGGCGGTTGTATCGAAACATAATTTCAGCAATTTGATAGTTTGGGTGAAGGTACATAGCTTCATGTGAATCGTCTTCTCCGTCTGAACCGGTCACTGAACCAAAGTTTAAACCCACTTTCCATCTTGGGTTTAATTGGTAACTTGTTTCAACGATATAAGCTCTGGCATCAAAGTCTTGATCATCTGTCGTATTGGTAAAAGCTGTACCCGCTTCTCCAGAAATGAGAGGTATTTCTACAGCGAGCTTAAAATCTCCCCATGACTTTTCAAAGAAAATATCAATAAGAGTTGTCTCTTGGGAGGTTGTGTCTGTTGTATAAAGGTCGGAATTAGACTCAACATCACGAACGCCATAAAAAACGCCAACTTTTAAATTTTTATTACTGTTGTCATACATAGCAATAACAGATTGCTCGTTGGCATCGTACTTACCGTTTGGAAGAGTTGCATCGGATTTAAATTTGGAAAGAGCTGGAATAAGTTTAAAGCTTCCAAGTTTAAATTCAGCTTCTACACCTTCATAACTAGAGAAGAATCTATCCCAAGAATTAGATCCGCTATTAATGACTGCACCAAGGCCGTAGTTTCTCGCATACTTACCAACTCTAAATAAAGCTGTATCTGCATACATCTCTGCATAGAGTTGAGTGAAGTTTAAGCTAGATCCACTATTTGTTTGAGCATAATAAGAGCTGTCTCCAGTTCCATCTTCCCCAAGGAAAGCACCTCTAAAAGTCCCTGTTGTAACTTCACCCTTTACTGTTACAGAGTCGTTAACAATAATTGAAGGTTTAAGCTTTAAAAGAAGACTTTGGTATCTTACGTTTTGATTATCTTTAGTTATACACTCCGAACCATCTGTTTTTGTACAGTCGCCCTTAATTCCTCGTCCATCGCGAATAATATTTTGATCAAACCCAATATTTCCACTCCAATCAATGGGAAGGGCGTATGAATTTGCAGATCCTAGAAGGATGATCGCTGCACCCAGTTTCTTTAATGTTCTTTTCACAAAAAGCTCCTGTATATTTTAAGTTGTATTGTATAAAGTTGAAGGAAATAATATTCAATTCCTTAAACACTGGCAATGATATGAAGGCAATTAAAATTATTCTGTGGTGTGTTGGACTTTTTGTGCTGATAGGCGTTGTCTATGTCAGCGTCGTTATCAGCGAAGTCCACCAAAAACTTACAGAAGTTGAAGTCACTTACTCAGAACAAACAAAAGGGGAGTCCACTCTTGAGTCAGGTACTTTAGTCAAAAAGACTGATCTACAAGACTATCTCAATTTCACAAATATAAAATCAAAGAAGAATTTCCTTGATGGTCTGTTTGCCGATGACTCCTTAAAGGGCCAAGGTTCTAATTATTTAGTGAATAAAGAAATCATCCTTCCAAAGCTTATAAAGAATGATTGCAAAAGATATAATTGTATAAAGTTCAACACAAGCTTCGATGATATTTCTCCACTTCTATGGAAGGGCCTCATCGGTATAGAGGACTATCGTTTTCTAGAGCATGATGGAGTCGACTATAGGTCCCTTCTGAGAGCCTTTGTTGCTGATGTCAAAGCGATGAAAAAAGTTCAAGGGGGATCAACACTGACTATGCAGTTGGCGAAAAACCTCTTTCTGACAAATGAAAAGAGATTTGAACGCAAGCTTAGAGAGATGGTTTATGCCTTTTATATTGAGTATAAGCTTTCCAAAGAGGAGATCATAACAACTTACTTTAATGAGATCTTTTGGGGTGTCGTTGATGGAGTTTATATCAAGGGCATTAAAGCCGCATCAATGGCCTACTTTAATAAGTCGCCCAAGAACCTTACTGACTTTGAGGCTTCAATGTTAATCGGAATGTTAAAGGGACCTTATTTTTATAGTCCTTTTCGACACTTTGAAAGACTTCAGGGAAGAACTGGAATCGTTTACAAGCGATTATCAGAACTCTCATTGGTCGGCGATAAAAGCTCAAGTCGTTGGGATGAAACCTCTTGGGCAGAGTGGATTAAGTCTCTCACCTTAAAAAATGAAGGCTCTTCTTTAAAGTCATATTATTTTTTAAGCAAAACTTTAAATAATTATTTAGAGCCCTTTGAAAAATATGTTTTTTATCAGTCCGTTAAAAAAATAAATGATCTTTTGGTCAAGCAAACGAAAGACTTAGATGTCGCAACTAAGTTCATTGCTATTGATATTAATTGTATTGATAAAACTTGTCCTAATAGCTTTTACTATTACTCCAAAAATGAAAGAGATTTGGAGAGGGCGATATTTGAAGAGAAACATCAAGTTGGAAGTGTTTTAAAGCCGATCATTTACGAACAATTAATTGAACTTGGAAAGAGTTTGAATGACAAGGTTTCGACTAGCCCTATCACTTTAAAGTTGGTCTCAGGTAACTGGACTCCAAAAGATGGCTCTGCCGTTCATGAGCCCCAGGTAGACCTTCGTTACGCAGTTAAAAAATCAAAAAATATTCCCCTCATTAGGACCGCGGCCGAAGTGGGCTTTGAAAAATTAGAGCCAAAGCTGTTGAATTACTTTCCCGAACTTTTAACTCCACTGGCTGAGTATCCAGCACAACTACTAGGGGCGATAGAGATGTCCTTGGGAGACTTGTCTTTCTCCTATTTAAAGTACTTTAAAAAAACATGTGAAAATATAAAATCTGGAAAGTATACATTTGAAGACTCAATCCTTTTTGAAATGTCTAATGCAAAAGAGACAACTATTTCTAGAGTTTCACTGGGTGCTATTAAAGAGATTATGATGTTTGGAAAGACGGGAACAACTAATAAGGGACTCGATAATTGGTATGTTGCATTTGATGGTAAGGTTTTTTATGCGATTTGGTATGGCGTAGACTCACAAAGAGCGGGAAAAACACTTCGTTTAGCAGGTGCCACCAGTGCTTTTAGAATCTTTCAAAACTTCCAACTTTATCGGGGAAAGCAGCTCTACGAGCTTTATTGTCACGACTGATGTTTAAGCTTTCCACCCAGATCAAAAGCCATGATTAGTCCCACGATGATAAAGGGAATTGAGAGAAGTTGGCCCATATTAAGAAACATTTCATTTTCAAACATGACTTGATTCTCTTTAAATGTTTCTACGAAGATTCTAAATGAAAAACTCAGCCACATGGCAAATCCTAAAATTCTTCCACTTTTCCATGTGTCACCAAAGCGCTTGTAAAGTTGCCAAAGGATGACTGAGATTGTGAAATAGCCAAGAAACTCATAGATCTGCGAAGGATGCCTTGGAATGAGGTCAACGCGCTTGAAGACAAAAGCCCAAGCAACGTCTGTTTTGTGACCAACAATTTCAGAGTTCATTAGATTGCCTAGACGAATAAGCGAACCTGCAAATAAACATGGAGCGACAACAATATCCATACTCTGAAGATAGGTAATGTTTTTAAATTTCTTTATATAAAGCCATACTGCGATGAGTACTCCAACATAGCCACCGTGACTTGCGAGCCCACCTTTCCAAACTTGAAATATTTCTAGAGGGTTAGAGAGATAGTATTCTGGTTGGTAAAATAAAACATGGCCAAGCCTTGCCCCAATAAATGTCCCACCAATAAGATAAGCTAAATATGAGGACATTTCTTTTTCTGACCAGTTGAATTTCACTTTTGTAATACTATAGACGTACTTTTCACCTAAAATAAATGCGAGCACAAATCCGAGACTATAGTATCTAATGGCTATAGGCCCTATTCTAAATATTTCTGGATCAATGTCCCAAACGATCATAGTCTCTTCTTTTAGCTTTGCGCCATAAAATTTATAACTGAAATATTATAGCACCAATTTAACAATTTCCTAAAGTTATCTCTTGCCATTTTTAGGTCGAATCCGTATATTTTTAGAAACGTTTGTAGGGGTATCGTCAAGTGGTAAGACATCAGGTTTTGATCCTGATATGCGCTGGTTCGATCCCAGCTACCCCTGCCACTTTCTATAGAGGAGAACGACTTTGCGACGTTTAGTTCTAGTGTCTGGTTCATCAAATCCCTCGTTGTCTAATAAAATTTCATCATTTTTAGAAGTTCCACTCGTTGATCCACAACTGTTAAAGTTTGCTAATGGAGAAATTTATTGTGAGATTGAAAAAAATGTTAGAGGTGCGGACGTTTTCTTAATTCAAACACTTTC
The DNA here is from genome assembly GCA_963719505.1 of Halobacteriovoraceae bacterium. Taxonomy (GTDB): domain Bacteria; phylum Bdellovibrionota; class Bacteriovoracia; order Bacteriovoracales; family Bacteriovoracaceae; genus CAKZJW01. The sequence goes on along the minus strand of CAVRCF010000001.1, from coordinate 322,000 downwards.
TTCTCCAGTCAATGACAACCTAATGGAGTTGCTAATTATGATCGATGCTTTGAAAAGAGCATCGGCCGAATCAATTACAGCTGTAATTCCTCATTACGGTTATGCCAGACAAGATAGAAAAGCCAGCCCAAGAACACCTATAACGGCAAAACTTGTAGCCGATATGCTCACTGCAGCTGGTGCTACTCGTGTCATTACAATGGATCTTCACGCAGGGCAAATTCAAGGGTTCTTTAATATTCCTTTTGATAATATTTATGCGTCACCTGTTTTTCTAGACTATATTCAAAATGAAGTGGATCCAGAAAATCTTATGATGGTCTCGCCTGATGCTGGTGGTGTTGAGAGAGTGAGATGGTACGCGAAAAGACTGCATACTGATATCGCCATGATTGATAAAAGACGAACAAGTCCAAATGTTGCCAAGGCGATGAATATTGTTGGTGATGTAAAGGGTAAGAATGTTTGTATTATTGACGATATAATTGATACTTCAGGCACTCTAGTAGAAGCTGCAAAAACTTTGAGAGAGCATGGTGCAAATAAAATTTATGCTTTTGCAACACATGGTATTTTTAGTGGTCCAGCAGCTGAGAGAATAAATTCTTGCGTTGAACTCGAAGCTGTTATTGTGACGGATACAATCCCTCTTTGTGAACAGTGTAAAACAGTTTCAAAAATCCACGTTCTATCGACTGCAGATATCTTATCTAAAGCCATTCAGCGCACTTTCAACCACGACTCGGTAAGTTCCCTATTCGTATGATTAAACTTGTAGTTGGTGTCGGAAATCCAGGAATTGAATACGAGAATACTCGCCACAATATTGGTTGGATTCTACTGGACACGTGTAGCCTTTTGGATGGAACCTTTTGGAAAGCCAAGTTCAAAGGGCATTACACTGAAAAGACCATTGCTGGTGAAAAAGTCTATTTTTTAAAACCAAATACATACATGAATTTGAGCGGAGAGAGTGTTGGCCCACTGTGCAAGTTTTTTAAAATAGAAGCCTCTGAAATCTTAGTTTTACAAGATGAGCTAGATCTTCCCTTTGGGCAGATACAATTTAAAAAAGGTGGAGGACTTGCCGGACACAATGGTCTAAAGTCTATTACTTCTCATATGGGGTCTCAGGATTTTTTTAGAATGAGAATTGGTATCGGAAGACCAGTCCATGGAAGTGTCTCGAGTTGGGTATTGGGAAAATTTAGTGGTGATCAGCAGACAGAACTTGATATCGTTATGAAAAACTGCGATGAAGCCTTAAGCGCATTTTTAAAAGACGGCATGAAAGCCGCAACAAAATATAATAAGAAAAACTTTTTAGAAATAAAGTAACGGAGAAAATAATGGCATTAAATGTAGGAATCGTTGGATTACCCAACGTTGGAAAATCAACTATATTTCAAGCAATAACGAGTGCTCCAGCAGAAGCGGCAAACTACCCGTTTTGTACTATCGAGCCCAATATCGGAATCGTCAATGTTCCTGATGAGAGAATGAATAAGATTACTGAACTTGTTAAGCCAAAGAGTATAATACCTGCAGCCATGGAGTTTAAGGATATTGCAGGACTGGTAAAGGGTGCCTCAAAAGGTGAGGGACTTGGAAATCAGTTCTTAGGACATATTCGTCAAGTGGCAGCGATTGCACATGTTGTAAGATGTTTTGATGACACAGATATTATTCATGTAGATGGAAAGATTGATCCTGCTTCAGATATAGAAGTTATCAATATCGAATTAGCATTTGCCGACTTGGAGAGTGTAGAGAAAAGAATTAGCAACCTTAGTAGGTTTTTAAAATCAAATGATAAAAAAGTAAAAGCTGATGCTCAAGCTGCAGCTCCTGTGCTTGATAGATTAAAAGCAGCTCTTGAAAACGGAACAGCAGCAAGAGAGTTAGATCTCTCCGATGAGGAAAAAGACCTTGTTAAAGACCTTCACCTCATCACTTTAAAAGAGATGCTCTATGTGTGTAATGTAGACGAAGATGGGATACACGAAGATAACGATCATGTTAAAGCTGTAAGAGAAGTTGCTCAAAAAGAAGGCGCAAGTGTTGTAAAAATTTGCGGAAAGATAGAATCAGAAATTGCTCAACTTGAAAGCGATGAAGAGAAAAAAGAATTTTTGGCCGATATGGGGTTAAAAGAGTCTGGTCTTAATCTCCTTATTAAAGCTGGTTATAAAATTTTAGGCTTAAAAACTTATTTCACAGCCGGTGAAAAAGAAGTCAGAGCTTGGACATTTACCCAGGGAATGAAGGCTCCTCAATGTGCGGGTGTAATCCACACTGACTTTGAAAAAGGATTTATTAAAGCTGATGTTTATCATTGTGATGATCTGTTTGAATTAAAGACAGAAGCAAAGTTAAAAGAGGCTGGAAAGCTTAAGATGGAAGGAAAAGAATACGTTGTAAAAGATGGCGATGTTATGCACTTTAGGTTTAATGTTTAATTAAAAACCCAAGTACACATCGTAGAGATAATTTTGATCATTTGAAGCCAGCGCTCTGCTGGCTTTTTGATTTTTATTCAAAAGTTTATAGAAGAATATATTTCTAAAAATCAACTTTACGTACTTTCTCGTTTCAAGAAATGGAATTTTTTCAATATTCTCTAGAATTGAATCATCGTTAAATAAATCTCTCTTCCAGCGCTTAACTCTTGATTCTCCAGCATTGTAAGCGGCAAGAGTGTAGACTAAGTTATCGTCGTACCGATTGAGTAACTTTTTTAAATATTTAGTTCCAATTTTGATATTAACTTTTGGATTGTACAACTGGTGTGTTCTAAGAGAGCGGTGAAATCTCTTACCGGTGTTGGGCATGATTTGCATTAAACCTCTCGCTCCCACATGACTTCTAGCCCGTTCATTAAAAGCCGACTCCTGCCTGATGAGCGAGAGGGCAATAATAGGATCAAAATCCGAGGAAACTTTTTGTAAACGATCGAGGTACTGCGTTGGATATAAATAGGTCAAGCTTAAAGGATTGAGTGTCTCTACATTGACATTGATTCCTCTGTATATAGATTTGAAGCCTTCCAGGTAGTTTCCATCATCATAGAAAAATTTTGATATTTTTAAATACGGATTCGTAAACCCGCCCTTTAGATAGAGGTTCTTCTCTTTTCTCAAAAGTTGTCTTGCCCGAATTTTATCCCAAATCTTTATTCTGAGGAGCTTGTCAGTTTCATCCTCATGATAGGTAATAATAGGGTTGGTCTTTAACTCTTTGTTCTTTAGGTTACTGAGGTATGAGTCAGTAAAGTCGACGTCTTTTGATTTACTTAGCTTTTTAGCACTCATGATTGAATAGTAGGAAAGAGGAGAGTCGTAGATAATTTTCTTATAGAGCTCGTGAGCTTTACTCTCTTTTCCATTTTCTCCATATAAGTGTGCAAGCCAAAAATTAATTCGATCATCTTCAAAACTTTTCATCTCGCTTAGGATTGCTTCGTCTTCTGCATAGATTTCAAATGCGTCGTCAAGTTTACCTTCAAGGATATAGCTCCACATACTTTCGAAATACAAAGATGAGCGACTTCCAAGCCCCAGATCCATTAGCGTTGAGAAAACGATCCTAGCGGATTTAAAATCCTTCTTTTGGCTAAATGTTTTACCCATAACAAAAAGAGACTTGTAAATAATTTGAGTGTTTACGTCTTGATGGATATCTTTTGTGTATTGAAGAAGCTCAGTTAACTTTTCTTTGTACTCTTTATTTTCATCCAGGCGCAAGTAAATGTCATTAATCTTGGTTCTTACGAGCTTTTTAAAAATATAGTTTGACTCAAAGAACTTAGACTTTTGTACTAAAAGAGTTAACTCTTTACTATGGTAAAGGTTTTGAATAATTAACCTGTTCATTAACTTAGGGTCACTTTTAAACTCATTCAAAAAAGACTGAGATATCTTTTTAATCTCTTTTGCATTTTTAAGAAAGTTTGAAAGTGTTTTCGCTTTCATGTTTGATAAGATAAAGCTCGTGCTGCTGTCAAAATAGTGGCTCAGATCTGTTTTACTATATTTATCAAAAAAGGTTTCAAGACAAAATCTCGTAAGCTCTGAGTCTATAACTTGGCAAAGCTTAAAGTGCTTAGCCGCTTTATTTTCTGAAAGAACCTTGATAACGGATTCGTTCCAAGGGATGAAATGGCTAAATATCTTTCTACTCTTAATCGCCTTTAACGTTGATTTTGCAAGCTCAAGCTTGGCAGAATTACTATTGACCTGATATTTCAACTTGGCCAACTCTTTAGCAGCATCAAGATCTTGTTTTTTAATGTTTAAATTAATACTAGTAGAGTATGGAGAGTCTTCTTTTGTGCTCGTAGTAGTGCCTTGCGAATAACACAGGCTTGTTGCTATGAGAAATGTAAGAAAAAATCTTTTTATCAAATAGCCTCCATGCTAACTGATCGAAATAACTTAGTAACTTAGTGTATCATTCTCATAGAAAAAGCCAAGCCCTTTGTCAGTTTTGGTACCTGTTTTGAATTTCCGATAACTTACGCTGTATTTCATTGAGTACGGGCTTCTTATCCTCTGGAACGACTAGGGACAAATTTGCTATGTATGATGAAACTTCATCTAAATATTCAAAATCCTGTGCCCTTTGAGTATTAAGAAATTCCATAGTTTCGGTAACTTCCTCAGCCACATCGTGAAAGTTGTCGCCTTTTCGAAAATAGAGGGGGGTGATATCTCCACCAGAGCGAATATTGATAAGATAGTTTTTTAACTTATATAAAGGACCGGCAATTTTGTGGGAGAGAAATATACAGACAACAAAAACAACACCTATAAAAGCGGCTTGCAAAGCAAACAAAAGCATAAGGAGATCTTCTCTGTTTTGAGTAAGTTGTTCGGCTTGCCCAGGCTGCTGTGAGATGACCTTTGCATAGATATCGTAAATGGTGATGGGGTAGATCAACGATGCGATAAAGACCAATGAGCATATAACAAATGCAAAGTAATATTGAAATTTCGGATTAATTACGAAAATAGTTCTTTTATAAACGGCCAAAATAAACCCCTAATGTTCCTAATGTACTAAAATCATTATGATATACGTTGCAGCCTGTTACCAGATAAGGAAAAAAAGTCCTCTTTTTAAACCTAATCTCACTCCTTTTCAATTATCAAGTTAGAAGAGCTTTGGTATAAAAGGGCAAATTTAATCAAAGGCGAATAAAATGAACGAAATTAAAGAGATTCTATCAGCAATAAAAATTGATGAAGATGGTACGACTCTAGGCTCATCAAACAGAATCATAGATATTGATAAAAAAGGTGATGACGTCCACATTAAATATAATAGAGAGGGGATTTCACCGGCAGATAAAAAACATCTGGAAGACTACATGACAGAGGCCTTAAAGGGTGTCGTAAATGAAGACAATCTTTATATTCTCTCTGAGTCCAAAGCAAGTGCTGAGGTCTATGGATCTATTGGCTCTAAACCAGTTCCGGAAGCAAAAAATCCAGCTCAAATAAAAGTTGGCCACGGACAAGTTATGGATAAAAAGCCTATCTCTGGTGTTAAAAATATCATTGCTATAGGCTCTGGAAAAGGTGGAGTTGGTAAGTCTTCTTTTACCTCTAACCTTGCTGTGACACTTGCAAATGCTGGACATAAAGTTGGAGTTATTGATGCTGACATCTATGGACCGTCAATTCCTATGCTATTTGATAAACGAAAAGAGAAGCCTGAGGCTACTGAAGATAAAAAGATAATTCCTCTAGAGAACTATGGGGTTAAGTTTATTAGTTTTGGAAATTTTATCCATGAGGATGAGCCTGTCGTTTGGCGTGGGCCTATGCTTGGGGGAGTCCTTAATCAATTTTTCTTTGAAACTCACTGGGGAGAACTTGACTACCTTCTGTTAGATCTTCCTCCTGGTACAGGTGATGTTCAACTTTCAATGATGCAAAACTTAGAAGTTGATACTGCTATTATTGTATCAACGCCTCAGGATATAGCCCTTTTGGATGCAAGAAAAGCACTTCATATGTTTGATAAACTAGGTCTCCATGTCATGGGAATGGTTGAGAACATGAGTTCTTTTATTTGTGATAACTGCGATAAAGAACATTTTATCTATGGAACAAATGGTGTTTTGGCGGCTTCAAGTGAGTTGGGTGTTGGTTATTTAGGAAAAATTCCAATAGAGTTAGCACTTAGAAAAGGAGCTGACTTTGGTACTCCTTATATGTCTCAAAATAAGTTCGAAGGTAAAACAGTTTGGAATGCCTATCAGGAAATTGCTTCCAAGGTAGACAGTTATTTCAACCCATCAGATACTAAGAAGAAGAGTTTACTTTCAAAAATATTTAAAAAGGATAAATAAACTTGAGTAAAGAGCATTTGATTTATATTTTAGATGAACAGGTCTCAGTTGGGTTTACCGGAAAGGTCAACGCTTTAGACTCTAAAACATCTCAAATCTTAGGCTCGATATTTTTGAAAGATGGCAAGATTATTGACTGCTCTTATAAGGGATCTCAATCATTGAAAGGTTTTTTTAACCTGTGTATAGATGAGTTCGATGTCAAAAACCTAAAATATATTGTAGAGCCTGAAGTGATAGACCAAAGACTTGAGACTATTCACTATCCTTATAGTGTCCTCAAAAGAAAGATTGTTGAGGTTGTTGAAAAGTACAGGTCTGCTAAAGAGCAAAAGCCACCAGGGAATTTAAAAATTCTTATAGAGCCCGGCTTTATTGCAAATGGTGAAAAAGTCGATGCAACAGAATTTTCACTCTTGAAAACTCTCTCAGATGTTAATAGAGTTGAAGATGTGTATTCAAAAAGTACTCTCATCGATTATGAGATTACTAATGCATTAGTAAGTTTGCGGAAAAAGAAAGCACTAAGAGTGCTAAAAAATAAGGAATAGAGATGAAAGATCAAACGCACAATGAGGGTGAATTAACAGACCTGAATGTTAAAATTGAAAAGAAGTTAGTTGAAGATTTACAACTTATGTCGGACAACAGTGGGATCAAAGTTGAAGATCTAGTGGCCGTAGCCATCAAGAGATTTAGAGCAAGTCATGCAGACTATATGAAAATTAAACTCGATTTTCCTTAAGACCGAGCCTTATTTTTAACTAAAACTGACCACCCCAAATTTGTCTAAAAAATAGACAGTAGCTAGAAAATTTACACTCTAGCTACTGAAAACTATATAAATCCAGTAACTTACACCTCAAAAAAATATCATATTTCTTGGCATGCTCGTTGCATCATATAAAGCAACGAGGAGAGAAAAATGAGAGCATTAAACAAACTAAGTCTAGGGACTGTAACATTGAGTCTTATTGCTGCGATAGCGATGGGGAGTTATAATTCTATGATTATGGGAGATGATACTTTCATGGCCGACTCTTCGGGCATCAGCTTTACAAAAAGACTTGATGAGATAAGAGGTGAGATCGTTATAGGAAGGATGGCTGCATCTAGTATTCCTTGGACGAACTTTAATAAGAAAGCTGAAAAGAAAATTGTAAAAGCTAATAAAGCGATCGCTGCTGGTAAGTTTAAAAAAGCAGAAAGAAAAATGAAGAAAGCTGTAAAGGCTGTTGCACAAACGACTATTATGCCTGAGCCAGCGATTAAAGGTGACATGGATCTTGAATTATCTAATGTCTTCCATAAGAAACCACTGAAGAAGGGATCTTTCTCTGGATCAGCTAAAACTGTTGATGGAGTAATTGAAGAAATCTATGTCAATCTTCCAGGTGGAAAAACGATTGAGATTAATACTCGTGAGAGAATGGCTGGTAACGTTTTTAAATACGAAGACCCACAAACAAGAGAGATGAAAAGTGGAATGTTCTATGAAGTAAAAAAAGGAACATACATGATTACACTGACAAATGATTCTCAATTCTCAGGAGCAAGACTTGAGTTTAAAGCCGGTGAAACAGCTGTTGCTTATAGTGATGACTATTATACAGCACAGGAGAGTTGGGAGATGGACAAGCAGAATCAGCAACAATCTCAAGATGAATACTCTCAAGCGCAGCCAGTGCAGAATATTGCACCAGAAGTTAGGCTTGACCAGGTACAGGTTGAGAACCAAGCGGACTTTCAAGATGACATGGTTGCTGAAGAGTTTGCTAGAAATGAATCTGAGCAAATACCGACAGAATCTGAATATCAATTTTAATAAAAAGCTTCTCTTTTAGGAGAAGCTTTTTAATACCTAAAAAAAGTCATCCTTTGTGATTCCTCCCGGAATAAAAAATGAATCTTCCTTGATACCGAAACTAAAAGAGCAAGATGGTGCTAGATTAATCGCTCGGTGTTTTAAGCCTTTAGGAATGAATAATTCATCCCCAGCTGCAAGAGTATGGGTTGAAACAATGTCATCTTTGATAATTTCAATTTTTTTGAATCCATAAGCCAAGTGGATGATAACGTCGGTCTCGTCAGTGTGGAAATCAAAAGACAGAGACTCTTTAAATTTATTCAAATACATATGTGCATCAACCATAGACCCCTTGCCGAGGACTTCACATTTTCGCTTCAATTCGGTAGTAAAAGATTCGATGTTTTTAACTATTATCGTTGAGCCTAAGAGAAACTGTGCTTTGATCAGCTGAGCCTGCTCTACCATAGTTTTATCATTCAATAACCTTTCATCATAAGAACCTGTCTGAGGCTCAATTATAAAAAAACTATTAACAGAATAGAGCCATGAATCAGAAAATATTTGATCAATGAGGTTAGGACTAAGAAGGGGCGAACATTTTTGTGTCATCATGAAACAAGTACTCCATCATAAAATAATTCACTGTCTTTTGGAAGTCTTGTCCATAAGACTCAGGTCTATCTATCGACTCTACCGGAAAACTTTCCAGGATCTTATCGTAAAGATCCCTACTATCAGTATAGGGTATGAAGTAAGGGTCCTCTCCCATAAAAAGGTTAGGGTCTGAGAGATAGCTAAATCTAGAATCGCCGAAGTGCTTTTCTAGCAAAAGAGAAAAGATAATAGCAATAGCAAAAGACTTGCCTGGATAGTGGCAAATCGCATTGTTCGAAAAAGGATATTCTAAAGCTCTTTTAAGAATAGATTCCTGGTCAAACTCTTCAATGATAACTTGTTCGTCGAGATTATCCCCTAGGTTTTTATCTGAAAAAATACGAGAAAAAATTTGTTGTCTTAACTTCCACTCTTTCATATTAGGAGAACCTTAGAGCAATTTTTAGAGCCTTCGGTTGTCTTGAGAAATTGAAATAAGCTTTTTGGAGCTGAACAAATATCTTTATCCCATTTTAATTTGTAACAGTCGCCATTGCATAAGTCATTTACTTCACAAGTAAGGCAAACGGAATTTCGTATTTGTTCTTTGCATATTGCCTCTGTGCGTTTAGGTGAAGCAATAAAGGTGGTTGGGTCTTTTTCTATTCTACCCCAAATACTTGTTGGGGCAGAGTTGGGGCAACCAGAGAGGGTGCCATCGGCGTTGATGGTGATAAGTTTTTGCTCACACCCTCTACATCTATTCGCTACGTGGTTTCCGTGAAGATAGCTTCTAGCAATTTCGTCTAGGAACATATTTCCAATTTTTAAGAATCGATCATCTTCTAGTGTTTGCTTGTACATAGTAAGCATCCATAAGTCTAAATTCTTGTTGGAAGGAAGAACATTTTCATTATCCTGTGAATTCCCATCGAACGTTATTCTTTCAAAAAGTATATACTTTATTCCAAGCTCAATAGCATAATCAATTATTTGCTTGGGCTCATAATATTCAACTACGTCTCTTGATAGAGATACCATTAGGGTTATTTCTGCACCCAGATCTACCAGAGTTTTAATATTTGTTTCCCAAAGGTGAAGGTCATGTTCCTTTGTTGTTAACCCATTTGAACCAAAACGAATATTGGGATCCCATGAAGTTCCAATCCCCTCTAGCTTTAAAACATCTTTAAAAAAATTTAACCTCTTGGGATTAAGCTTGTATACTAAGTTTGTTTGAATACCAAATGATATATTTTTGATGTCTTGAAGTTCTTCGTAGAAATTATAAAGATCTTTTATTGGAGCTAAAAGAGGCTCTCCCCCATGAAAGAGTATCCTCATCGAATTTAGATTCTCAGACTTATTTAAACTTTTAATAAAGGACGCTGTTTTTATGGGGTTAAAGAAAATCTTTTTTCCTTTGCTTCCACTTGTGAAACAATGACTACAGTTAAGATTACAGGTCTCAGTTGTTTTTAAATAAATTTGTATATCTTTGGCTAAGCGCATATCCCTCTTTTTTTAGAATATATCAATATTCCCTAATTCATGCAATAATAGGACACATGGGAAACAAGATGGAACTTATTGAAGATGTAAAAAATTTAGCACATTCACGTTACAGGTTACCCTTGGAGGATAGAGGCAAATTTAGGGGACTCTTTAATCCCTCCGTGTGGATATCATCTCCTTTGTTTAACCTGAAGTCTGTGCCTGTATCAACTTTTGAGTTAGCAGCGCTAATGGATAAATCAGACTTAGATTCTATTCAGGATAAAAACCTAGATGCATCTTTTATAGGGTGGGTAGAGGAATTTTTAAAGAAACATGCGTCAACATTTATAGGCCTAAAAAGATACACAATATCGGGTGTAACTGTTTGGAATGGTTCTGCTGGAAATGAGTGGCATTCAGATAACGATGGTAGGGATAGATTTACTGATGACTTTACGATTTTAATTTATCATATTCCAATTGCACTCGAAAAAAAGGATGGTGGCATCATTTCCTTTAGAGACAAATCAACAGGACTAGAGGTTAGTTTTCTTCCAGCTGACTTTGATGTTATCGTGATGGACTTAAGCAAATCGAATATTCAACATAAAACTACACCTTTTCATTCTTTTGAAAAAGATCGATATACACTTAGTGTCGGAGTTCGATTGCTATAGGTCTTGAGGATTATTGAGCTGCGGGTCACTTGGGTAAAAATATCTCTTCAATTTTAAAGCCTCTAAATTTGAGTTGTAACTAACACCATAGAGGCCGAAGCCATAAGCCTTAACAAAATCTGGTAGGTTAAGATTAAGGTTAAAGTGATCTTCTACCGCCTCAAGGGAGTGATGAAAAAAGTACATGTCATAGATGTCAATCTCCTCGTTATCAGGATAAAATCCAATGCCGAACTGTTGGGCAAGCCTGGCGTTTACTGGTAGAGGTATGTTTGGGTGTCTCCAAAAATCATTGTCATAGCATTTTAAGACACTCTCATTATTATTCATTACTTTTATGACGTGGTAGTCACTTAGGTGGGAACTCTGTCTAATTGCGGAGTTAAAAACGAGTGCTATTGCTTGGTCTTTGACGGACAAATCATCATTTGGTGCATAGGAGATAAGTTCTATTTCTTTTTTATCTATCGCGAATTGACAGCAGCGAGCTAGAGCCTGTGTTAAGAGCTCTTCTCCAACTTTTGAACGAGTTCGAAAGGATTCTTCGACGGTGCCATTTGAGTTATATTGAATTTCGACGGCCTCTTTATTAAACATTAAGTTATATTCCTAAAAATTTCTTTATAAAGACATTCACTAAGAGTTTCAAAACCATCGAAGTCATGCTGCAAAAAACATCCCATGCCACAGCGTTTGTAGAATTCACAACTAATGCAGTCGTATTTGTTACTAAAACGATCTTCCATAACAGCATTGGTATTGTCGTGACTTTCACTTTTTAATACAACTTTAATGCTTTCTGGAACGAGTGATTTACATTTGCCTTTAACACCATCTTTGTCTATGACGATAGAGGACTGACAACTCATGGGGTTTGATTCATTTTTAATCCAAGATTGAATGGGATTCACATTTGGATAGTTTCTAAGAAGAAATAATAAGCCCTCTTGAAGTTGTGTATCGGTGGGAAGCATCTCTTTGAAATTATTCTCTGGTGAGTAGTAATCAAAATAAAAATAGAATCCTTGGGCGTAAAGTTCCTTGAATAAAGAATCATCGTTTTTTATCATCTTCTCTATATTAGGTTTTGTAAGGACAACGGAAATAGTCCCCACCTCTGATCCAAGTTTTCTAATATTATTTTCAAAAAGAAGACGCGAAGCTTTTCTAAATCTACCAGTAAAATCAAAGCTGGTGGTTATACGGCTTTGAATGCCAAGTGCTCGAGTTTTATTGACTAGCTCTTGTAGTCTTTCTAGTTTTGTGAAGACAAGGTTCGTGACCCAGTTTACTTCAATAGTTTTTTTCGGTGGCAACTGCGTGAAGACAGCCTCAACCATATTGTAATAATCATAAATTGTTTGATCTGGGATTTTATCGGCAAAAAGCTCGCCGCCCATAAGGTTAACAATAAAATGAGGTTCTTTGCTACTGCGTATAGCGCTTAATATATCAACGCTTCTTTCTACAATGGTTTCAATTCCACTCCAGTCATTATGATCCTGCCAACAAAAATCGCAATTCAAGTTGCACCATTCAAAAAGATTGACGAATAGCTCACCATCTCCAGATTTTTTTTGTAGGATAACAGGATTACTCATCTTGACTCAACTTTGTTTCAGATAGAGTGAGAGTCTCACCAAAAAAACTATTCCTTCCATCGACCACTGAATACAAGTAACTTAAAAGTAAGGTGTTAACTTTGGCTTGCATTTGTCCTTTGGTAAAGGAGCATCCAATAGAATCTTTCACATCTAGCAAAAGAAGATCTTCATAGCGCTCGCTGAAAAGGTATTCCATTTTCGTCTTGAAGTTATTAGTGAGGCGATCCGAGAAGTCTTGATCTGAAGAAAATTCAATTTTATCTTTTGCATTGATAATCTTAAGAAAGTCATCGGGCTTGTATGTTCTTTTGAAGTAATCGGGGTTAACTCCGTAAAGATTCAGGTCAGAGATCCATTCTAGATTATTTTTAGCAAGAAAAGAGTCTAGGTTTTCATCGAGACTAAACTTTGAATCATCTAAAATCTTGTCGAGTTGATAGAATCCGTTAATGATTTCTGTTCTGATCTCTCCAATTTCTTCGAACCAATTTTTCCAAGACAAGTCTTTTACTCTTTTTAAAAAATATGCAGAATAAACGCAGTCTCTTTCTATGACATATTGTAAGAACAAAAATTCAAAACAAAGTGATGCTTTATCCATGGAGTAGAGAGATTTATGTTTCGGAAGCTGTTTCAACTTCTGCTCAAATTCCTCTTCTGTATAGTGAGGAAGGTGTTTCGTATCGACTCTTAGGTTTTCTCCCCCTCTTTTTTCTTGTAACTTAGAGCGAATATGTTCGTTGTAAACATAGAAATTGTAGAGTCTATGCAGTTGATCTATTTCACTTTTTGGAAAGATATTCTTAAAAAAGGTAAGTTGAAGCCGGTGGTAGAGCTCACTGTCAGTATAGATGACAAAGCTTTTCTTTTTTTCTTTGTTTATAAGTGATTGCCAAAAGCGATCTTCATCTGCATCAAAATTCTCTTCAAGATAGTCATCAAAAGCGGGAGATTCACCAAAGTCTTGTTCTATGTATTTTGCAGCGGGGTGAAAGGTTTTGGTCGTCGAAACAGTTAGGTAGTCGTATTTAGATGTAAACCGATCTGCCAGATCTAGATAGATACCGTTAAAAAGATTGAACATTTTAGCCTTTTAGGGTTTTAATTGCTTCAAGCTCTTCTATGCTCATATCACCCGTCAAGAGCATATTGTAGATGAGAAAGGGAGTGTTTGCTTCGTTACAAAAATAATAAAAGAGACTTTCGCCTTTAAACATACACTCCTCAAACTGTTGCTTGAAATAAAAAAGCTCCTGTTCCACTGGTATCGAGTATACCCTTTCCATAAAAGTCGGAATAGAGAGGAGTGTGACGACATTTCTTCCGATATAAAAAGGGTCATCAACTGTCTCGAAAATCTGATCGAACTTGTATTCCTCATTAACGGCACTAACAGATGTAAGGTTATAAACCATAGTTGATTGGAGAAATGTTTTCCATTTTTCTAGAGTTTCTTTATTATTTTTTATAAAAATTTGAATCTCACTTTTTGAGAAAGCTGGGTTGAGAATCTCTTCAGAGAAATCAACACCCATAAACTCTAAAATAATATGAGCCGCATTGAGGCGAAGTGAATTAATATTATTGATACAATTAACATTTAGAAACTCTTTTATAAGTTCTTCTCTTTTGTCAAAAGAGCACGAATGAAAATCAATTTCACAATTGAGCTCAAGATTTGAAATATAGACAAGAAGGTTTTTTCCTTGAAGCTCACTTTCTTTGTAGTTGATAACAAAAGTCATTTCTTTGTTTTCAAATTGTTCTTTTACAAGCTCCATTGATAAAGGTGCTGTTGTGTGAGTCATTTGCATTTTCTACCTTCTCGCTCTTGAACCGTGGCAACTAGAGTGACAACTTGAGTGGCAAGAGACGATTTCAAATAAATGATCATCACTGCTTCTTATGTACTGTACTCGTGTTCTAAGACTACTTAGAAAAGATTCAATTTCTGAAAGATTTATTTGGTCTCCGACGTTTTTATGACTTCCTGGAAAGTCAAAGTACTGAGCATGCCTTGGATGTAGAGCCGTTAGTGTGGGTGAGCCTACAACTGCATGAACAGCCCCATTGTCAGATCTGTTGTCAACTAAGTGCACATTCCTCGCTTTTCTGACGCGTGTTAGTTCCATCGCAAGGTTGTGTAGTATTTCAAATATATTTGTCGCCATCATTCCAGTAACACCTATATCAGCAACAGTTTTATTTGGCTCTGTTCTCGAGCCAAGTGGAAAAGCTCCAAGTCTTGTCCGTTGTGCGATATTGGGAAAGTTTCCTGCATGATAGGTTGCGTTGTTACGTGAAGGTAGTGAAGCTACCACTGAGTTGAAGCGACTAATGATATAAGCTTTCGTAGGAGCTGGCATATGGTTCATTCCTTACTTTTATTTACATTAAGAACTGGTTAATACTATTATTATAGGCAAGATAACAGCATTTACAAGTAAAAGGATTGATGCGGATTTATGAACTTTATAGAAAATTTTAACCAATTTATTATAGAGGGACTCTACTGTGCTCAAGATAGTTCAATTTCACAATTGATCGATTTAAAAAGTTGTGTCTTTACAAATGCACGCGAAAGTTTTTCTCAGAAAAATATAAGTGCTCTTGAAAGATCTGGCCTTGAAAAAGTTCAAGATTATTTACTTGATAACTATTTAAAATTACATTTCAAGGATATAAAGCCCCATTCTTTTGGCCTTTGGAAAGGCATTGATCAAAACTCACACAACTGGCATAACGATTACTTAAAAAGCAAAAAGTTTAACTTAACATGCCTTTTCTATTTAGATGATATGGACAAAGATAGCGGCGGATCTTTGCAAGTGAGAAGTCTTGACACTTTTTGTGAGGTTTATCCAAAGCCAGAAATGTTAGTTCTCTTAAATCAGTCGAAAAACTTTGAACATCGAGTTGTTGCGACAAGTCAGGAGAGAAGATTATTGAGCTTTGACTTCTTTGCACCTGAGTTGGAAAAATAATATGTCATATGTAACAAATAAAATTCTATCAAAGAAACACTCAAGTACAATTGAGATAGAAATTCACTTGTTTGAAGACTGTAATCTTTCATGCTCTTTCTGTTGTCAAGACCACAGCATGAAAGGGGTTGAAGGAGTAACGATTGATGAAAAATATCTACTTGTTGAAAGATTCATAGCAAAAAAGAGAAACGCTTGGGACAGTTTTTCTGTTAACTTGATGGGGGGAGAGCTTTTTCAAGACCAGTATGGTGACAGTTGGTTCAATGAATATAAAAGATTTGTTTTTAAAATAAATTCATTACTAGAAAATAAAAAAGTTGTATTTAGTTTCACATCGAATTTAATATTCGAAAAAACAGATAGGGTTCTTGCGTTCCTCGATGGATTTCGAGAACATAAAATTAATATAACCTTGCAAACATCTTTTGACTTTGCAGGTAGGAGTTGGGACGAAAGACAAAAAGCTGTTTTTCGAGATAACTTAGATATTTTTTCAGACTATATAGCCTCAATATCTGTAACACTTCACAAATTATCGATTCAATCGATGCTCAAAAAAAGGGATCACCTTTTTGACTATTGTTATGAAAACTTTCCGGTTAATTTTGATTGGTATGTTCCGGACTTAAAAAATAGTAATATTTTTCATCCAAGCGATTTAGACTGTAAGCAAGCCCTACTTTATCTGGCAAAATATTATCCTGAATCTCACCCTATAAAAGGATATTTAGAAAACGAGACGAATGATATTCAATGCTGTTCAGAAAATAGGATATTAATCGCTGCTGACAACTCTATCTCTAATTGTCAGTATCTAGATTACAACCCTAAGAGTTTCCTTGGTTTACCAAATAAAGATACAGTTGGTGAGATGGCTGAACGGTTCCTAAGTTCACAAGGTTGCTTATCTTGTGAAAACCTAGACCGATGTGGATTGTATTGCTTCGTAGCAGCTGACTTTGCCTCTAGGCAGAGGAATACGGTAGATTGTTTTCTGAAAGAATTTTATAACGAGGTCACTTGAGATGATTAAAACTTTTTTTCCGACTGCTATTCTTATTGAAAAAGAGATTGTGCCAGCTTATTTAAACGAAGAGATTAAGGAGTACCTTTTGATGAAAGAGGCTCTTGAGTCGAAGGATAAGTCTAAAGCTTGGATCTCAAAACACGATCTTCTTGTTAAACCACCAAAGTGTATAGAAAAACTTAATGCAATCATTAATGAGCACTTTAATGTACTCTACTCTTTTTGGACAAAGGAAGATGAATTCTCAGCTCATGAAGACCCAGTGATCGATGATTCGATGGTAAATAATACTGAGATAAAAAAGACAGGATGGGCCCTTGTACAAAAAGATAGAGACTATGTTGTGCCTCATGTTCATCCCCAATCAACTTTTACTTGTACATATTTCTGCCAAATTCCACAAACAAAGGGGATAGGTGGGACCATAGAATTCCTTAATCCAGTTCCCGGCATGGGGATGTCTCTTCCTTTTGGGAATATGGAGAAAGTAAATATAAAGCCAGAGGAGAGAATGCTATTAATCTTTCCATCCTATCTAAATCACTGGGTTCACCCACTTGCGTCAAGAACTGATAGAATATCCATTGGAATTGATATTAAAATAAAAGTAGAGTAATGCTATGGATTTAATTATAAAGCCAACCGACATTTGTGATTTTGCCTGCACCTTTTGTAGCTCACCGACGCTGGCCGAGGACAAAAAAACTTTACTTGATTTAAGCAGAATAAATCAGTTTTTAGATCGGTTTCCGCAAACCAATACCATTATAGTTAACGGAGGAGAGCCGCTTATGGTTTCCCCTGACTATTATTGGAAGATTATCAATTTTTTAGATAAAAAAGAAATGAGAACGTCTATAAGTTTTACCAGTAACTTGTGGGACTTTTATAAAAAACCTGAAAAATGGATAGATCTCTTTCGTCACCCAAGAGTGAATATTGCTACATCCTTTAACTACGGAAATGGGAGGAGGATTAGTAAGAAAAAAATCTATACTGAAGAAATTTTTCTCGATGTTATGAAAAAATTTAAATCTTATCTTGGCTACTACCCTGACTTTATAAGTGTTGTTACGGATGAGGATGAACACCTTGCCATTAATAATGTAAGACTGGCTAAGAGTTTAAATATTGAGTGCAAATTAAATTACTCAATGGCTAGTGGAAGAGAGTCTAAACCTTATCAACTTTCGAAAATATATAAAACATACCTTGAGATTATAGATTTAAATTTATTTAATTGGGAATTCAATAGTAAAGAGTTAATGAAAACAGTCAAAAATAAAAAAACAGTTTGTCCAAGAAATAGAAGTTGTGACTCTGGTATTAGGTGCCTGCAACCGGACGGGGACTACTATAGTTGTGGCGCCTTCGGGGACGATAAAGAGTATTCTATTGACTTTGAAAATGAAATGAGCGGAGACCTCGTCACGCCCCTTAAAAATGAACCAAGTATTTTTAGTATGAAAAATGAGTGCCTAAGCTGCCCAATGTTTGATATCTGTAACGGATGTAAAAAGACAATCAGTGATCACAAAAATCACAATATGGTCGAACAGCACTGTTCACTTATGAAAACCTTAGAGCCACAAATATTAAAACTTGCACAAAGAGAGAGTAATGAAGAAAATTTTTGTCTCTCTTAATCCTACTTATTTGTGTAATTTTCGTTGTGAGTTCTGTTACTTGACCACAAGCGAGCTAGCAGATAAAGAAAAGCTTGATATAAATTTACTCTCAGGAATGTTTCATGAGATTGTAAGTGCAGGCTATGAGATAGAACAAGTTGATCTATACGGCGGTGAAATTGCCTTGTTAAAAAATGAGTATCTTCAGAAAATTGATAACATTTTATTGGAGTTTGGAGACCCTGCCGTTAATATTATTACAAATCTCTCAATCATAAATCCATTTTTTCTAAACAAGCATGTTAGCCTCTCGGTTTCGTTTGACTTTGATGCAAGGGAGAAATCCGAAAAAGTTCTTTCAAATATTTTGAGTCTCGACAAAAATGTATCTATTCTTATGCTGGCCTCAGAGAAGCTCATACAAAAGGATGTTGAGCAAATGATTCGAACCTTTAACTCCATAGGAAATATCAGCTCAGTTGAAATAAAACCTTATTCTACTAATCAAGCCAATGCTTTCAGTGTAAGCGATTTAGAATTTGAAAAATTTGTCACAAAGTGGATTGAGTGCCCAGTAAAAAAGAACTTTCAGTTTGTAAATTTAGATTTAATTCGTCAGGCTAAACAAAAAGCTAATAATTCTTTTTCTGATAATCATATTTATATTACACCCAGAGGAAAATTCGCAGTTTTAGAATTTGATAATTCAGATAAAGAATTCTTTTTAGAGTTAGATAAATTTAAAGACTATGAAACTTGGTGTGAAAAAGAAAAAAATCGTGTGCGTTCTAATCAATTTTGTTCGAATTGTGATTACTTGGGTCACTGCTTAACAGAGCATTACCGGGAGGTAAAATCTGTTGATTATTCATGTAATGGCTATCGAAATCTTATAGACAATACAGTGCTTTGAGATGGAGGGAAGGATGAAAAAAATTTTTATAGGGTATGATGAATCTGAAGCACCAGCATTACATGCTTTGATACAGAGCCTTCTTCAAAACTCAAAAGAACCGTTGTCTATCACACCAATTTTGAAGAAACAGTTGCCTGAATATTCTAGACCAAAGACGAAGCATGAATCCTCGGATTTTTCATTAACTCGCTTTTTGGTCCCATACCTGTCAAATTATGAAGGTTGGAGTCTTTATTGCGACTGTGACTTTATCTTCACGCAAGATATAACTAAAATCTTTGATTTCGCTGATGAAAAATTCAGCTTAATGGTCTGTAAGCACGACTATGTCCCACTTCAGAAAGTGAAAAAAGATGCTTGTTTACAGGAAGATTATCAATTTAAAAATTGGTCAAGCCTCATGCTTTTCAACTGCGGAGAATGCAAAAGTCTAACCCCTAAATATATTAATGAAGCAAGTGGTTTAGATCTCCACCAATTCGTTTGGCTTCCAAGCCTTGAAAGTATTGGATGTCTTCCTAAAAACTGGAATTATCTTGTTGGCGAACAAAACCAACTAGAGCCACCTGTAGGTATTCACTACACAAATGGAATTTGTCTAACGAATCGGGTAGAGCCTCGTTTTGCGCAGTTATGGCTTGAGTACTATCAGGACTGTAAACTTAACCTACCAAAACATAAAGCAATAACTGGAAATTATCATGATGAATTTCCAGCTGTTATTAGAATACAAGAGAAAGATTATGTTCGTATTCCCCCCCTTTTCAAGAACACTATTGATGCTGAAACAGATTATATACAAGTCGTAGAGTCTACCTCAAACAGAGTCTATCATTTGAAAAAAATTGGTACACCTTTTAGGGACTTTACTCAAAAGATTGAATATATAAAATGCCAACATTTAGGAAGTTTAATTGCCACACAACTTGGTCTTATAACTCAAAAGAGTGAATTGGTTAAATTTAATGAGACTTTATTTTTATTAACGGATGATATTCGAGGGATAGACAGAATCTATAAGATGGACCCTCTGGCCTATCTCAGTGAAAACAGAATTGAAAAACAAGAAAAGAGCATGGACATTCTTCTTGATGAATTAAACCTTTATGTTGAAAGGAATGAGTCAACGTTTTTCACAAAAATGCTTCTTTTTGATCATCTGATTGCGAACTCATTTCGAGATGCACAGTCCATAAGAATAGTCTTTGATAATGGACAGAGGAATAAAGAGGGAAAGATTGAACTGTGTTGTGATGTGCTTATTGAGAATAACTTTGGAAGTGGAGTTTTGATAAGTAACACTCGAAATCGATGCCAGAGCGTTATGGAGCTCTTCATATTTTTGAAAGAGAGAGGTACTCTTCTTTGTGCGTTAGAGTTTATAAACGATATAGATCGACCTAAGGTTTTAGAGACTATCCAAGATCAAGACTTCTATACTCAAGAAGAAAAGCAATTTTTCTCTACTCTTTTAGAAAACCAGTATGAAGAATTAAAGAGTCTCAAAGAATTAATTGAAGAAAACTATCTCAATTAATTATGCAAGAACCCATCCTTGGTTTTTGTCTTTGTAGACAAACTTTACTATTGAGAGGGTATCCAGTTCTAAGTCTTCTCTTTCGTTGAGAATAGGAACACCTTGATACTTAATCTTTGCAAATTTACTGTTTTGAATATTTTCAATTTTTATGTGAACCACCTGATTGGTAGTAGGATTTGACGGAAATGTGTAAATGCCTGAGTCAGAAACTATGTTTTCAGTCTCTAAAAGTGAGCCTTTTATTGGGCGAGGTTTTTTCTTTTTGGAAAATGCCAACGTCGGCGTTACTAATAAAACCAACGACTTAAATAAAAACTTTCTTCTATAATGATCCATGTTATTATTGTACCATAAAATTAATTGAGGTTTAAAACTATGAAAAAAGAGCTCTCACAGGCCGGGATTTCACTTGTTCAAGTTATGATTAGCCTTGCAATTATGGCAATTGCCCAACTTGCAATGATGAAGATGTCAGAAACTCAAAATAAAAGTGCCAAAACCACAGAAGTTAAATTTGATTCAATAGAGATCATCAATAATATTAGAAGTGTCCTTGGAGACAAAGAAGCTTGTCGACAAACTTTTGGTCCAATTTTACCCGCGAGTATTCCAACATCAGGTGTTCACAACCCAAATAATGTTCCAGCGGGAGTAATCACAGAAATCTTAAATGCTGATGGAACACCAGTTTTTACAGCTGGTACAACCTCTATGATTGGCAGTACAAGAGTGAAAATTTTAAGCTTTGCCCTTGATTCTTCTGTGGCACCAGCAGCCAATATTAATGCCGGTGATACAGGTAGGACACACTTCGAAGTCACCCTCGATAGAACTGATGATGTCTTTGGAGCTAAGGAAATTACAAAAAAGATTCTTTTAAATGTAAGAACGATTGATGATGGCTCAGGTGATCCCGTTATTGTTGAGTGTTCAACAGCTGCAACTGGTAATAGTCTTCCTACAATTGCAGATTACGTATGTAAAAGTATTGGTGGAACCTTCCTGCCTTCGGGAAGAGATGGTGGTGGTGACTGCTATGACTTGGCTCCCAATGGGCGAGCTGTCTTATCGAAGCCTTTTATAACTCCTGTTCTTCCTCCACCAACAAATAATACGGGGGCTGAATTATATGGTCCCGTTCAAATAGACGGCACCTTTGCTGTCAATGGACAGACGACCATTAATGGAGTGACAAATATATTTGGGGGAACAACAATTGATGGCGACTTAGTCATCGAGGACACACACACTGTGGAGCTTAAGTCAGACAGACGTTTGAAGTGGGATGTTCACACTTTAAAAGGTGTTCTTGCTAAGGTTAAGAAGCTTCGAGGTGTCTCTTATAAATGGAGATCAAATGATCAAGATGATATTGGTGTTATTGCCCAAGAGATAAAAAAGCAGTTTCCATCTCTGGTAAGTATTGCCAGTGATGGTTACCTGGTAGTGAAGTACCCTCAGTTGACTGCGGTCTTACTTCAGGCTTTAAAAGAAGTAGATAAAGAAAATCAATCAAAGTCCACTCAGATTAAAGAGCTTAATAAAAGACAAGATGATCTTGAAAAAAGACTTCTTGAACTTGAGAAAAAGGCGGAGAAATAGATATGGGTATTTTATCTGATAAATTAAATAAGATAACTTTTGGTACTGGTGCCTCAGAGATAGCGATCGAGAAGGGGACTTATACCGCTGGAACGGGAAACTGGTCCCCATCTGATACGGGAAACCACCTCGGTATCTGGAATGCAGCTGGGACAGCCCAACTCCATGTTCAAGATGGTGTCTGGAATGCTCTTTGGAATGACTATGCAGATTTCCAACAACTTAAAGGAGAACTCATTCCAGGTAAGTGTTATGTGGATACTTATGAGGGGGCTGAAATCTGTTCTTCTCGTTGCCAGCTCAGTGTGATAGGAATTGCCTCCGATACCTTTGGCATGGTCGTAGGAAGTGGGCGTTTTGAAAGAGAAGTTCCCATCGCCGTTTCCGGTTGGGTTTTAGCTTACGTTGATAAAAAATATCCTTCAGGGACGCCACTGACAAATAACGAAAACGGTGATCTAACAGAGATAACTCTCGAAGAGAAGAGGGACTTTCCCGAAAGAATTGTGGCTATTTATAAAAAGCCAGAAACTTCAGAACATTTTGGTGGAGAAGGAAGAATTATTCAAGTCGATAATAGACACTGGGTGAAAGTAAAGTCATAATAGATCTATGAAATTACTATTTTTTGCTATTACGATCATTCTCTATATTGCATTTGTCTTCCTTGCCAGAAGGGGAGTCTTTCCAAAGATTTTAACTCCTAGCCCTGATATGGGGATTTGGTCAAAGATAGGTTATAGTCTTTTTGGAATTTTAGTTTGTTACATATGTCTTAGGGTTATTTCACAATACGTTTAGCACTCCGTGATATTGACTGCTAATCCACCTTTGCTTGTTTCTTTATAATGTTTCTTCATATCCATGCCGGTTTTTTTCATCGTTCTTATCACTTTGTCCAGTGAAACAAAATGAGTTCCATCGCCTTTGAGTGCAATTCTTGTGGCGTTTATAGCTTTTATAGCACCCATTGCATTTCTCTCTATACAAGGAATTTGAACGAGTCCTCCGATGGGGTCACAGGTAAGACCTAGATTGTGCTCCATTGCTATTTCAGCAGCATTCTCAACTTGATCAATAGTTCCTCCAAGGACTTGGGTGAGAGCTCCTGCAGCCATTGAGCAGGCGACACCAACTTCACCTTGGCACCCAACCTCGGCTCCACTTATAGAAGCATTCTTTTTATAAAGCATCGCAATCGCACCTGCCGTTAAAAGAAAGTCTATGACTCCTTGTTCAGTATATTTGTTAGAAAACCGAACGTAGTAGTGGAGAACTGCTGGAATTATTCCTGCCGCTCCATTTGTGGGAGCGGTTACGACCTGCCCACCCGCTGCATTTTCTTCGTTTACCGAAAGAGCATAAAGGTTAACCCAGTCCATGGTGGATAAAACATCTGAGAGATTTTTTTCTGGGTTCGTTATTAGGCTTTGATAGACAGCAGGTGCTCTTCTTTTTACTTTGAGTCCGCCAGGCAGTATACCTTCGTTCATAAAGCCACGTTGAACACATGCCTCCATGATATTCCAAAATTTTAAGATTCCTTCTTTTACATCTTCCTCTTTTCTCCAGGTTAGTTCATTTCTCATCATAAGTTGTGGAATAGTGAGGTTATTCTTTTTACAAATTTTTAAAAGCTCGTCAGCAGAGTTAAATGGAAATTCAACTTTTTCTGTGTGCTGTTGAGTAGTTGTACTCATCTTTGCTTCATCTTCTGTAAGAATGAATCCACCACCAATTGAGTAGTAAACTTCCTTTTTAATTTGTGAGTTATCAGAAGCGAAAACCGCAAACGCCATCCCATTTGGATGAAAAGGCAAAGAGACACGTCTGTGAAATTTTATATCATCTCTGACTTTAAAGGCGATCTTGTACTCTTTATTAAAAGCTTGAACTAAAATTATTTTATCTTTTTTGCAACTTGCTATATAGTCTTCTGTTTTGTTTGAATCAATAGTCTCTGGAATATAACCCATGAAACCCAAGATAATAGCTTTGTCAGTTCCGTGTCCTTTTCCTGTTAAAGCTAAAGAGCCATAGAGGTCAGCCTTGATCGTCTTTACTTTTTCAAGTTCTTCTTGAGAGAGGCTCTGTAAAAAATCAAAGGCAGCTTTCATAGGTCCCACTGTGTGAGAGCTTGAAGGGCCGATTCCGATGGAGTAAATATCAAATACACTAATAGACATAATTAAAGATAAATCCCGAATGTTTCACAAAATATCCAAAGCATAATTGCTGAGAAAAGTGGTATTGTTAAATTGTCGTCAATACGAAGTGGTAGCATTTCAAAAGCACTGGTCATAAAAGATACCAGTAATGAGACAATCAGCACGAGTCCGCTTACCTCTCCTGTCGTTACACCTAAGACAAAAACACAGATGATGAAAGAAGATACAAAAAATGCCGCAGAACCTTCTAAACTTTTGTGCGGAACTATTCTTCTTTTTCCAAATTGAATTCCAATAATCGCTGAAAGCGGATCTGAAATAGCGAGTGTATAAATTGCAATAAGAGCAATAGGTTTTGGAAAAGTTATAATGGTAAGTAAAACGGCAAAAGCATAAGGAACCATTGCTGATTCTTTAAGTTGTTCTTCAGCCCGCATAATAAAACGTGTCATAGGAAGAAACTTGCTTTGAGCTTCAGGATAGCTAATTCTAATTTGCTCAAAAACGTAGAGTAAACAGGCAATCATCCCAAGAGCATGAACCATCTGAGAGTGAGAAAATGATATCCAGTAAAGTGTTGCAACGGCCACACCATTTCCAACGTGAAAGAGTCTTCTTGCAAGTTGCAGGTTTTTTCTACTGGGAAGTTCCACCTCACTTTCTAGGGAGGATTCGTTGATGAAGGATTCTTCATCGCTAAATGATTCTTCACCTTCATCCCATGAGTAGTTAATTGGTTCCATTTTTAATCCTTTGAGAACTTATCGGAAAATAATCAGCTTTAGTTTAAGTTTAGGAGCTTTTGCTCCAATTGTTCTGGAGTATAAAAGTCAAGTTTGCCAACCTTAATGGTTATGGTTGCAAAAGGCTTTGCCAGCTTAGCTTTGTTCCAAGCTTTTTCGAAAATATATTCTTTGTCGACATTGGCCCTGAGGGGAAGAATTTTAACTTCAGTCTTTTGAGAAACTTTTGATAATCCCTCTTTCACTTTATAAATTGGCCCACGGGGACCATCGACAGCAAAGGCCAGGGTATAACCCTCTTTCACTTTTCTTATGGCCGCAATTAAACCCGACACAGCTCCGCGGGATGAAGACCCCCTTATGGGTGTGAGTCCAAGATTCTTGATAGCGCGACTCATGATCTCTCCATCTTTTGAAAGGGAAACTAAAGCTGCATGATTAGAATCGATAAAGTATGGAATGAGTGCTAATTCGTCTTGATGAAAAAATGCGATTAAGTATTGAAGGTTTGGATCAGGAGATTTACTTTTTAAAAGTGAGGTTTGATCTTCATCTTGAAAATCGAGCTTATATGTATAGGTTAACTTCAGTATTCGAAATAATAGGGAAGCGAGAAAAGAAATGAGACGAGTTTTCATGACATAAAAAGGGGGAGTATGACAACTCCCCCGTATCTATTTAATTTAATCCATTACTTTTTTAAATTCTTCAGTAAGTAGAGGAACAATTTTATAAAGGTCACCAACGATACCGTAGTCAGCTTTTGTGAAGATTGGAGCATCTGGGTCAGTGTTGATAGCAACAATAACTTTTGATGTTCTCATCCCAGCTAGATGCTGAATAGCTCCTGAAATACCACAAGCAATATAAAGTGAAGGAGAAACAGTTTTACCTGTTTGACCGACTTGCATATTTGCTGGGGCATAACCTGAGTCAACAGCAGCACGACTTGCACCAACAGTTGCTCCAAGAACAGCTGCACACTCATCAAGAATCGCAAAGTTCTCAGAGTTTTTCATCGCACGTCCACCGGAGATAATAATATTTGCCTCTGTAAGATCAACTTTTTCACTTGCAGCAGCAACGATCTCTTTGATCATAGCTTTTATTTCACCAGCATCTGCTGAAACTTCATTCTTTTCACCTGCACCAGCAGACTTTGTCTCTGGCATACCAAGAGCATTTGGTCTAACAGTTGCAAAATGTGGTTTTGGTCCTTGAAGATTTACTTTGGCTAAACACTTACCAGCAAACAGCGGTCTTGTTCCGTGAAATGTGTCTCCTTCAAAAAGAAAGTTTGTACAATCACTTGCAAGTCCTGCATCAAACTTTGTCGCAAGTCTTGGTATAAAATCCTTAGCTGCACTTGTAGCACCTGCAAGAACATAGTCATAAGACTGCACTTGAGATAAAACCGTGAAGAGCATTTGAATAACCCTCAGGAGTATATTTATCTAACTTATCACCTTTTAAATCATGGATTTTATTTGCTCCATACTCGCCAAGAACAGTTATCTGATCAGCTGCTACTTCTTCGCCAACAAAAACCACGTCAGCATCTTGACCACTTAATCTTCCAAGAATCTCTAGAGTAACGGGTTTTACTTTCCCTTTATTTAATTCTGAATAAACTAATACTTTTGCCATTATATCTTAACTTTCGCTTCGTTTCTTAATAGTCCAACAACCTCTGCAACTACACTTGCTTGATTTGCCTCATCCATTGCATCAAATGTTTTACCTGCTGGTTTCTCAGGAGGTAAATGTAAAATCTGAATAAGCAACTCTTCTATCATCAGCTTCAACACCAACATCATGATAGACTTAATTGTTGAAGTGGTTTTCTTTTTGCTTTCATGATTCCAGGAAGTGAAGCGTATCTTGGAGTATTTATTCCTTTATTCGTCGCTAGAACACACGGAGTGTTTAACTCATAAACTTCAAGTGCTCCACCTTCGATCTCTCTTTTTACTGTAATTGCTTCGCCGTTTTGCTCAAATCCGACAATAACAGCAACAGAAGGAAGACTCATCATCTGCGCTAGAATCTGTGGAACTTGAAGACAGTCATCATCGATTGCTTGTTTACCACAAAGAATAAGATCTGCAGACTTTCCAGACTTTTCAATAGCACCTTTAAGTGCTTTTGCGATTGAATAAGAGTCTAAGGTTATCTTCAGCTTCAACTAAGATCGCTTCATCAGCACCCATCGCCATTGCTGTTCTAAGGGCTTCAGTATCTTTAACACCACCGACTCTAACGACAGTAACAGTTGATCCAGCATTCGCAGCTTTTACAAGAAGAGCTTGTTCAACAGCAAATTCATCATAGGGATTCATAATCCATTTTATTGAGCTTGTTTCGATAAAAGTTCCATCACCATTTGGCTGAACTTTTGTTTCCGTATCCGGAACTTGTTTTACACAGACAAAAATGTTCATACATACTCCTTTAAGTTAGTTAATTATCTCTTTAGTATTTCTCTTGCTATTACTAGTCTTTGGATTTGACTTGTGCCTTCATAAATCTGAATAAGTTTTGCATCCCGCATTAACTTTTCCACAGGGTACTCTTTACTGTAGCCGTATCCGCCAAATAGTTGTACCGCATCGGTGGTGATTTGCATACACGAATCACTGGCGAAAGCTTTGGCATAACTTGCAACTTCAGTGTTTCTAATTCCTTTGTCAACTTGCCACGCCGCTTTGTAGACGAGGAGTCTAGAAGCTTCAACTTTCATGGCCATATCAGCTAATATTTGTTGAATCATTTGATGCTTTGCGATTTCAACGCCGAATTGCTTTCTCTCTTTCGCGTATTTTAAAGACTCGTCAAGAGCTCTTTGAGAACCACCGAGTGCTGCAGAGGCAACTAATGGTCTAGAATAATCTAGAGTTTTCATGGCAATGAGCCATCCTTCTCCAGGTGCGCCTAACATATTTTCTTTTGGCACTCTTACATTTTCAAATCTAACTCCACGGGTATCGCTTGAACGATGACCCATTTTATCTTCTTTTTTTCCAAGAATAATTCCTTCCGTACCAGCGGGAACAACAACAGCTGAAATTCCTTTATGCTTTAGTGCGGGATCTATTGTTCCGTACACGACAAACTGGTCGGCATGACCTGCATTTGTAATCCACATTTTCTCTCCGTTGATAACCCAGTGGTCACCATCTTCTTTAATTGTGGTTTGAATTCCTGCAGCATCAGATCCATTGCTTGGTTCAGTCAAGCAAAACGAAGCGATCTTAAATTCTTCTGTGAAGGGTCTTAGAAATTTTTCTTTTTGCTCGTGGGTACCAGCAATTTTTATCGGTAAAAGTGCGAGGTCATTGGCCATAAAAGAAGTGTTTATCCCCATGCAACCATAAGCCATAGTTTCGCCGATCATGACTGCTTCAACTTCAGAAAACCCAGCCCCACCATATTCAGCTGGAATACATGTATTGATGAGTCCAAGCTCCCAAGCTTTTTTGAATTCTTCCATAGGAAAAATTCCCTCTTCGTCATATTTTGCTGCAACGGGGATAAGTTCGTTTTTAGCAAACTTTAACGCCATCTCTTGCATGTCTTTTTGATCCTGAGTTAATTCAAAATTCATTTATCTATCCTTTGTATGGGTTTTGCATCTACTTCAAATCCATGGGGTATTTTAAAACATTTCTCAATTTTTTTAAAGAACGGTAACTGTTGCAACGGTCGGACAACAAAGCTTCTATCTTGCCAACGAGGGTGGGGAATGATCAAGTTTTCTTCCCTTATTGCCGCTAAATCCCAGAAAATAATATCAATATCGACAGTTCTGGGTCCCTTATCGATATCTCTCGTTCTTCCCATTAGCTTTTCAATTTCTAAAAGTTTTAGCATGACTTCTTGCGGTGAAAAATCCTCGGGTATGGTGAACTCTAGCACTTGATTATAAAAGTCGGGTTGGTTAGTGTAGTCAACCGCGACTGACTCAAACACATCACTTTCAGCTTTGAGGTCAAACATTTCTTGTAAAACATTTTTGGCGTCTATTAGATTTTGAAGCTTATCGTGGAGATTACTTCCTGTTGCAAGGACTAAGCTCATTACTACTTACTAATCTTTTTAATATACTTAGAAGAAACCGACGGTAGAGATTTTCCTTTTTTAGCTTTTGGCTTATTTTTTAAGCCACAACCGATAAAAAAGATAAGAGAAAATATGAGAAAAATAATTTTAAAATTCAATACCAAATCCTATTGCTAAAATATCAGTACCAAGGTCTCCTTTGAGAAACCAGCCCGGAACAAGACGTCGAAGTACGGTAACGCCCACAACAACTCGACTCTCTGGAAGTTGATCAATAAAATCTAGTTCCCTCTCATTTAAAGCTTCGTTATTTTCTGCTTTCCCTGCATTAGGGCTGGAAACAGTTTGGTATTGGTAACCGATATAAGGTTGAAAGTAAGAGTAGAGAGGGGCTTGAAAAGTATACTTAAGTCTCACAATCAGGTCAGTGAGAACTGTTTGAGTAGAGTTTGCTGGAACATTGTCCATGGTGACAAATCCCACTGTCCCTTCGACCCAAATATTATCAGCAAATTGGTAAGCCCACGAACCATTGAACTCGTTAAAAGCCTCAACTTCACCCTCACCACCATTGGCAAAAGGATTATCTAAACTGTAACGGGCATAAGCGGCACTGACAATATTATCGGGCTTGATGAGTCTTGTATCCTTGCCAAAAGAATCTAAGTCTTGATTGAGGAGAGTGTCTTCGTCATACAAGTCTTCTTCGCTATTGATTTTTATACCCGCATCAGGGTTTGTCTCAACTTTTGGTTCTTCTTTTTTAAAGAGCCAACTATCGTCACCTTTTAAAATTTTTACATCGAGGTCTTTGCGAATTCTCTTCCAGTTTTTCAAAGAATAAATTCTTAGAATTTTTATTCCAACTAAATCATTTTGGTTTTTTGCTACGACGGCTCTTGCAACAGCTTCCCTTTCGTCGAGAACAATTGTAATGAAGTCGCCTTTGAAAAGCATTTGATTGGTATTAGTGATAACGAAAACTTTTCTTGAGCGACCGATGATCCTAATAGTCTCTGTGAACATCTCTTGGGAGTCTCCCAGGGTGACTCCGGAGCTAATATCGTTAACAAGATCCTGTGAGTAAGAATTATTTATACTCGCCGCGCAAAGAAGCAGGAGCATGAAAACTTTAATGGATCTAACTTTGTGCAATAACATATATCTGCCTATTTTATAGAACTTATAGGCCTCCGTAAATAAATCAATCAAGAGACTTTCTAAAAAAATATAGCATTGATTGACTCTTTCACTAAGTTTTTGCTATCTATGAAGAACACAACATATTGGGGAGGAAGCATGTCTGAGCACGCATATAAGGAGCTATCTAGTGGTAACAATAAAATGTTTGTTGTTGTCGCTGGAAATATCGGAAGCGGTAAAACGACCTTAACAAATAAGCTATCAGAAAAATTAAACTGGAAACCTTACTTTGAGTCTGTTCAAGATAATCCATACCTTGCCGATTTTTACGAAAATATGAGTCGCTGGAGTTTTCCTCTGCAGGTTTATTTTCTTACCCACAGATTTAATACTCATAAAATGATTGAGTCAGGAATGGGAAGCTCCATTCAAGATCGATCTATTTACGAAGATGCAAATATTTTTGCAAAATCTTTGTTTGAACAAGGTGACCTCGATGCTCGAGATTACGAAAATTACTGCAACCTTTATGAATCAATGATTCAGTACCTTTCACCCCCAACATTGATGATCTTTTTAAAGAGATCAGTACCAAAGCTATGCGAGAGAATAAAACTGCGTGGGAGAGATTACGAACAAGCTATACCAGTAGACTACCTCACTAAGCTAAATCAGTATTACGATGAGTGGTATGACAATTACGACCTTGGAAAGTCTCTAATAGTTGACACCGATGATCTAGATTTTCTCGAAAATGAAGATCACTTTGATAAGCTGGTGAAGAGAATACATGAGTCAATTGATCAACAGGAAATGTTTTTTCAATACTAATTACTAATAAATTTTTTCCGATGCTCACATTTTTAAAAGACATGTTATAATTTCTTAAAATCATTTTCAAAATCATATTGAGGAGATAGAAATGAAATTATTAGTACTAATGTCGTTATTGATGGGGCTTGTCTCATGTTCTGGATCAAAGTCATCTTCAGACTTAGATGAAGTTGATGCAGGAATTGAATTAACAGATTCAAATGAATTTACAGAGGACACTGGCTCTTCTGATGTGGTTGGTGATAACACTGATTTAACGATGGAGTCGTTCGATGAAAGCTTGGCTTCAAGCGATGCACCGCCTGCACCTATGGGAATGAAAACTGAACCGATGATGACTGATCCAATGATGATGGACACAGCTGCATCTGCGCCAATGATCGACGAAGTTGGTGGTATGGGTGAGTACACAGTTGAAAAGAATGAAACACTTATGATGGTCGCATTTAAAATCTATGGAGACTATTCTATGTGGAGAAAAATCTCAGCTCAAAATGGTGGAGTAAAAATGATTAAAGAGGGGACCGTATTAAAATATGAAAGACCTCTTGAAGTATTTACTTGGGCTCCTGAGGGAAATAAATACTTAATTAAAAACGGCGACACACTTGGATCAATATCTGATACATCGTACGGAACTGTTAAATATTGGAAAGATATTTGGAATAACAATAAGCCATTGATAAAAAATCCAAATAAAATTTTCGCAGGCTTTACTATTTTCACTCCAATTATTGAGGGAAGAGATGTTGCCAACAACACAAATGATCTTTAAATAAAAGAAGAACATATAGAGAAGAGCAGGCCTTTTTAGGCCTGTTTTTTATTCAGGATCAATGAAAGCAATTATTGTAACCCTATTTTTTATCATCCTGAGTGGATGCAGCCTTTGGAAAAGTTCTGATCAAGAAGAACTCGAACTCGTCGACCTGTCGGATAAGGCTCAATATTTAAAAAAAGATTATCTCGACCAGATGAAGTCATTGAAGAAGTCTTATCTCAAAACAGATGAAATTAAAACTGTTGATCTCTCAAATCAAAGTACTTCTTATTTCAAAAGTATTATAAATCAAATTCAAAAAAATAATGAACTATTCTTTAACGACCAAATTGAACCAAGTCTCACAGTTATTGACAGCGAGGTCCCTTTTCATTTTTCTTTGCCAGGTAAAAGTATTTTTGTCTCAAGTGGGCTTGTTAATAAATATATTAAAAGTGAAAAACTCCTTTACTGCCTAGTAATCTATGAACTCATAAGAGCAGAAAAAGGTATCTATAGAAAGCAGATCGTTATTCCTACTGGACATTATTCAACGCAGAGGATGTTGTCTACAATGAGGCTTGGTATTAGCGATAAAGTAGAGATTCATAAGTGGGCTTTCTATCTGTTAAAAAGAATTGGGATCGATACAGATAACTATCTATCTTGGCTCCAAATACAAAACAGAAACTCAGTAGATTTTTCAATGCAACTGGGAGACCTAAGCGTTATTTCGCGAGAAGAAGCATTATTTAAAGCATTTATTATTAAAAATACAGATAAGAAATCTGTAAAATATCACGCAGGATCCTCTCGCGGATTTTATAGATTTATTAGAAATATTAAAAGGTAAGTATGAAGCCAGAAATGTCAGAGCGCCTATTCATCGAAGATCTGTTTAGACAGTCAGTTAAAGACAATAAAATAGAGATTGAAAAAATAGAATCCATTGAAAGGTTAACGGGAGATGCCTCAACAAGAAGGTATTATAGAGTCTTCTGTACAAAGATTAGTTATGTGGTTTGTCTTGATAATCCAAGCCAAGATGATAATGATTTTGTAAAAAAACAAAACTTCTTTCATCGTGAGAAAATAAGAGTCCCCCTTGTCCTAGATAGCAATCCTTCTAAAGGATATATTCTTGAGGAAGATCTTGGCGACCAAACTTTAATTCAAGAGATGGTCAATATAGAAAGCCTGTCCCAAGAGTTCGATATCTATAAGAAAATAATTGATGAACTCATAAAAATTCACAAAACAAGCCCTCAAAAGATTGAGGATAGTCAGCTGTTTAATTTGAAATTTGACTTTACAAAATATATGGAAGAAATCGATTTTAGTTTGAGATACTTTTATAAAAAATTTTTAAAGATTAAAGAGCTTGCACCTATCTCAAAACTTAATACTGAGTTTGAAAAGATTTGTCGAGAAATTTCATCTCGAAGCATGGTTCTTACTCATAGAGATTTTCACTCGCGAAATATAATGGTGAAAAATGGAGAGTTAATAATTATAGACTTCCAGGACGCTAGAATGGGTATTCCGCAGTATGACTTAGCTTCACTTTTAGACGATTGTTACTATGAACTTAATATGGAGAACAAAGAGAAACTGCTCCTTTATTACTACGACGAAATGAAAGACAAACTTGAGGATCAATCAAGCTTTGAGGAATTCAAAAGACTCTACGATCTTGTCGCAATTCAAAGAGTTTTTAAAGCCATTGGAAGCTTTTCTTATATCTTTGAGCATAGAAAAGACGAACGATACGTAAAATATATCGGATTCGCTATGGAGAAGATTAAAAAGATTATGCTGGCAAACCCTGACTATAACGAACTAAGAAAGACACTGTTCGGAAGCTACTATGCAAGTTGATTATGTATTGATTCTTGCCGCTGGCAAGGGGACTCGGATGGGAGAGGTTGGACGAAGTATCCCAAAAGTTTTATGGCCTATTTTTGAAAAAACACTTCTCGAGCTAGAGATAGCCTATGCCAATCAGTTTAACCCTAAAGAGATCTTTATCAATCTCTTTCATAGAAAAGACTTTATCGAAAAAGAAATTCTCTCTAAAAAAATGGAAAACGAGATCACTATTGTTAAAGAGAATAGTGTTTTAGATATCGGGGGAGCCATTCACAATATCGCCTCAAAAGTCGACTACAAGGGAAAGCTACTTGTCATCAATAGCGATCAGTTCATTATTTTAGACGATAGAGTTAAGGAAGAGTTTTCAAGTAAAATGGAAACATCTGACGTATGCCTTTTATCCTACACAGTACCAACTAAGGATGGCTATAACGCTCTAAGTACAATTGATAATAAATTAAATGGTATTGTTCCAAACGAAAAAATCGAAGAAGCGACATGTGAAACTTATACTGGAATGTCTTGCATTAATCTAGAGAGCCTAAAGCCAGTGCAAGGGGAAAGTAAGTTTTTTGAAAGTGTAGCAGTTCCTGCAAAGATGAATATCAGAACACTCAATATTAAATCGAGCCGCTATTGGGATTTTGGGACTTTAAGGCGATACTACGATTCCATGTTCTCCATCCTAAATTCATTAAATAAAGGTGAAAACGATGTCTTTATCAGTTTTCTAAAAAAGTCTGGAGCTATTGATGAAAAGAAAATAGGGCTTGGTGGTTACGATGCTCCTAGTGGAGTTATTGATTTGGGTAAAAATACTACGCACCAAGAAAACACCATCTATCTTGCGCCGACCAAAATAAATGCTTCAATTCGTGCTTCTATTATATCAGGTGACTCAGAAGATCTAGTCCCCAGCTTCGATTAACTTAATGCAGTCGACTGGACAAACCTCCGTGCAAATTCCACAAAGAGTACAACTCCAAGAATCAATGGCATATTCTCTACCGTTTGTGATGATGGAGTTTTCGGGACAGATCAAACGACAAGAGTCACAGCTGATACACGTCTTTGATATTTGAAAAGTCTCTGTCATATTTACTTCCCTGAAGATGGTGTTAAACTAGTATACAATGAAACTGAAAATAATCTACAGAAGTTCCGTCGTATGGAATATTATAGGCTTTACGGTACTGGCCTTTTTCTTTCTCTATGCTGAAAAAGCTCTTTCTTTAGAAAAGACGGCTTTGGACATGTCCTTTTTTAAAAGCTTTCTCAGTGGAAATAGGTTTCTTTTGGGTCTTTTTGCCGTTTCTATTTTAAGTCTCTATAGTTTGAGGAAGTTTAGCTTTGCTTTAGCAGCTGCTCTTCTCATTTTTGTCGGGGGCAGCTTTGTCACAGATCTGTATCTTAACTTCGACAAATTGATCCTTCTGATGTTTTTCTTTTATATTCTTTTTTCTTATTATTTTTTACTTGAGCTTTATACTGAACTAATGCGCGCTTACCTCAATCCAAAGTATACCGAACATGAGCTTTTTGATCCCATGCTTTATAAAATTCGAGCCTCAGTTTTGTTCGAGGGTGAGGTAAAAGGGGAGGGGTATTTGACCAACTGGGATGAAGTCAGTTGCTTTATTTATACCTCAGAAGTCCTGGAGGGAAATGTTGACACTGTTCGCATAGATTTTGATGGCTGTGAATTTTTCCAAGATGCAAAGATTGCCTCCAAAGGCATTAATGGCGGAATAGGGTTAAAATTTATGAGAAATGGAAGTGATACTATTTTAAATTGGGGTGAGTTTATTAAAATTATCTCGGACCAAGGTTTTCAAGTGGAGTATTTGAAATGAAATTTTTATTGTTATGTTTGATATTGGTAGCTGTTGGTTGTAATAATGGGGCTTCTACACCCGAGGGTCTTATTGAAAAGTTCGTAAAGGATAGTGTCGCTGGCAAAGCAGATAAAGACTACTATGCTGAATATACCACTGGCACACTTTTAGCTGCCTCAGTTGATCTTTCTGAAGAAGAGCTAGACGGATCGGGTCTTGGGCCAATAAGTGATGTTGATGTCGATATTCAGACAAAAAACTGCGAAGGCGATAAGTGCATAGTGACTTATATTATAAAATACAAAACTGAGTCAGGCGGAAAGAAAGCGTTTGAGACTGAAGTCAAAAAGATCGCTGAAGTCATAAAAGAGGGTGAGTCTTGGAAGCTCTCAGATGTTAAGAATATAAAGACTTTTCACGATTCGACAGAGCCGATTAACCCCTTGATTGAAGAGTAAAAATTATTATTAAGTTTTTTTAACTATATATCCGATACGTCTAGTATGGATGATAAAGTTCTAGATTCAAATTTAATAGAAATGATGGTCGAGGAAACCCTCGAGGCATCTGGTAAGTTTATTGCCACATATAACCAGAAATCAATGGCTTACGAGATAACCCTCAATGGTCTTCATTTTGAAATTCCTAGTAATTGGTCCTGTTTGACAAGCAATACAAGTGGAGAGGTATTCTTTCCAAAGCACCTTTTAGAAGTCTTAGAGCCCGAAGTTGGCCTTGGGACTCTTGAGTCTGTCTCTATCGTCACCGCTTACGATGAAACTCTTCAGTTAGATGTAAAAGTGTCAAATCTCTTAGATCTAAACGTCGCATAAACCTTACCACTGGCACGATTCAGCAAAAGATGTTAAACAAAGAGTATGGAAAAAACTGTCTTTAATAAATATGGTAAGAAAAATCTTAGTGGAAAACCAAGCTTTTTAAAAAGCAAGATTCCCAAGGGCGACAATTACGTCCAAGTCAAAAGAAGTCTTCGTGAAAAAGGCTTGTTTACAGTATGCGAGGAGGCAAAGTGTCCTAACCTCTCTGAATGTTGGGCTGACAAAACTGCCACTATGATGATCCTTGGTGATACTTGCACGCGTGCTTGTAAATTCTGTAATGTTAAGACTGGAAATCCAAAAGGTTTATTAGATCCTGATGAGCCCAAGAAAGCATCTGAGATGGTTAAACTAATGAGTCTTGATTATATTGTTATCACAAGTGTCGACCGCGATGATTTGCCTGACTTTGGAGCTGGTCAGTTTGCACAGGTTGTAAAGCAAGTGAATCAGGATCATCCAAATGTTAAGGTTGAAGTCTTAATTCCAGACTTTGCAGTTGTTCCAGAACACATGCATACCCTTGCTAAAAGTAATCCTTTTGTCATTGCCCAAAATATTGAAACTGTAAAAAGATTAACTCATCCAGTGAGAGATAGAAGAGCCGGTTATGAAAAAACCTTAAATGCCTTAAAGTTTTATAAAGAGAACTATCCTTCTATTGCAACTAAAAGCTCTATTATGGTCGGTCTTGGTGAGACAAAAGAGGAGCTGGTAGAAACTATGATGGACTTAAAGGCTGCCGGTGTAAGTGTTATCACTTTTGGTCAATATCTCAGACCAACTTTGGCCCATTTAGAAGTTCAGAAATATTATGAGCTAGATGAGTACGATCATTTAAAAAAATTGGCTTACGATATTGGTTTTGAATTTGTGGCCAGTGGCCCAATGGTAAGAAGCTCATACAAAGCGGCTGACTACTTCAAATACCTAGAGTCTAAAAATGACTAATCCTTTTTCTGAGCTAGAGTTACCTCTAGACTGTACTGTCGATTGGGACCAAAACGTCTTAAAATTAACCAAATGGAATTGGCAGTATTCCCAGTGCCTTGAATTTCAAAAACGGGCCCAGAAATTTATTCAAAATAATAGAAAACTTAAAGTTTATATTTTCACTAATCATCCACACTGTTTCACAATGGGGCGTGGAAATGAAAGAGGTGATGACTCTTTAGTTCCTTTTGAAAAGGAACAGGCGCAAAATTTAAAGTTTCCTCTTTTTCATATCCACCGCGGTGGAGGTTTGACCTTTCATTACCCAGGTCAGTGGATTTTTTATCCGATTGTTGCCTTAAAAGAATCACTGTCACTCAATGATCTCACCTGCTGGTTATTAAAAAAGGTTCAACGAACCTTGAGTGAAGACCTTGAAATAGATCATGTTATTACCGCCACTAAGCTTATGGGAGTGTGGAGAAATAAGCAGAAGCTTGCCTCAATTGGGATTGGCGCTTCTCGCTTTGTCACTGAACACGGGCTTGCTTTAAACATTTTGCATGATAAAGAAATGTTTGATGAAGTCAATAAGACGAGCCCTTGTGGAATGGCGCCAGAGGTGTACACAAGTGTTGATCAAGTTCTAAGTAAGACCTCTGAGGATTTAATAGAGAAATTTCACAACGCTTTTATCAATAACCTTGAAGCTCACTAACACTTATAGATCGACTTATTGGCTGACTTAAACTTATGAAGGACTCTGTTGCTTGAATTTCATCGATAGCTTGAAGCTTATTGATAAGAAAGTGATGAAAGTCTTTAATGCTTTTGGTGTGCACTTTGACTAGCAAAGCATAATTTCCTGTCGTGTAGTAGGCTTCTACTACTTCATCAAGAAGCTCAAGACTTTTAATAACTCTATTAGTGTCTTTACTGGAAATTAAATGGATACCAAGAAAAACTGTTACATCAAAACCCAAGACACTTAGGTCGAGGCTCAAGCTACTTCCCTTGACGAGTCCCGAAGCTTTCATCCTATCCATTCTTTGGTGGACTGTACCTCCAGATACACTGAGGCTTCTCGCAATTTCGATGAAGGGAGTCCTTGCTTCGTTAAGTAATATGGTCAAGATTTGCCTATCAAGATTATCAATTTCATATTTATTGTTCATTTTTGAAACCCCTTTTGTTATATTATCACTGAAAGTGATAATTAAGTACCATATTCCTGAAAATTAACCAAATTACTATTGATTGTTGAGTAGAAGTCGCAGATGACCGATAATATAGTAAGGAGGATTGGATATGTGTGGTATTTTATTTTTATCAGGGAGTTCAGCGCTAGAGGGGAAAAAAGCTTTGAGTAAGCTTTATCACCGTGGGCCTGATTCGCAAAAAGAGATGATCGTCGCTGAAAAGTTTATGGGCTTTACAAGATTGGCGATAAACGATTTTTCAAGTGCCGGTGACCAACCTTTTGTGGACCATAAAACATACTACATGTGCAATGGCGAAATCTATAACCATTTAGACATTCATAAAGCTTACGAAGAATATTCATTTAAGTCCCAAAGTGACTGTGAAGTTCTTATTCCTCTTTTTCAAAAAGGGGGAATAGAAAAAATTGTTGGTGAAATAGATGGGGAATACGCCCTGGTTATTTACGACTCTCAAGCACAAAGAGTCTTTGCAGCAAGAGATCCAATGGGAATAAGACCTCTGTTTTACGGATTCTCTAAGAGTGATGGGAAGATTTGCTTTGCATCTGAGGTAAAAGCTCTAGCAGGTGTTTGCAATGAGATTACAGCATTTCCCCCTGGTTTCTATTACGATGGAAGTTTTAAAAAATTTCATGACCACTCCGAGGTGCCAAGTTTCTCAAAAGAGTCACTGACTGAGGTGACAAAAAATATACGAATAAAACTAGAAAGTGCTGTTAGAAAAAGGATGCAAGCTGACGCCCAAATAGGCTTTTTACTAAGTGGAGGTCTTGATTCAAGTCTCGTGTGTTCTATTGCTCAAAAAATGTCTGATGTGCCTATTAAAACTTTTGCCATCGGAATGAGTGAAGATGCAATTGATTTAAAATATGCAAAAGAAGTTGCAGAGTTCATTGGCTCAGACCACACTGAGGTTATCATTGATAGGTCTGATGTTCTTGAAGCCCTTGAAGATGTCGTTGAATCCTTAGAGACCTGGGATATTACAACAATTAGGGCCAGCCTAGGAATGAGCCTCGTTTGTAAACATATTAAGGAAAAAACAGAGATAAAAGTATTGATGACAGGAGAGGTATCAGATGAACTTTTCGGTTATAAATACACTGACTATGCTCCAAACCCAGCAGAGTTTCAAAAGGAAGCCTCAAAAAGAATTAAAGAACTTTATATCTACGATGTTTTAAGAGCAGATCGCTGTATAAGTTCTCATTCTTTGGAAGCCAGAGTTCCATTTTCGGACCGTGAGTTTGTTGATTATGTCATGGCAATTGATCCCGCTTTAAAAATGAACTCCTATAAAGTTGGGAAGTATCTTTTGCGAAAAGCTTTTGAAGGGGATTACCTTCCACAGTCAATCTTATACCGTGAAAAAGCAGCTTTTTCTGATGCCGTAGGACACTCTCTTGTTGACTGTATAAAAGACTTTGCCGAAGAAAAGTACCAAGGGGAAGAGTACCATTTTAGTTGTTCTCAATTCACTCATGGTAAGCCTTTTACCAAGGAGTCACTTATGTACAGAGAGCTCTTTGAGAAGTTTTATCCAGGACTTGGAAAATTGATTCTTTCATTTTGGATGCCTAATAAAGAATGGGAAAATTGCGATGTCTTAGACCCTTCGGCAAGAGTTCTTCCAAATTATGGACTTTCAGGTTCTTGAAGTTGGTAGTCTAACAATTCTTCTTAACACTCTATGAATGGTACAAAGCTGATTCGGAACAATATGTTGATTTTTTATCGCTTGCGCCTTTTTAATAAACTCCTCTTGGGTGAGATTTTGCGCATAAGAAACATCAAGAATTTCATTGAGAAGCTTGTTCGATAACAAAATATCTTGCAGGACGAGTTTAACAAATACAAGTCTCACGAGGTATATCATGAGGGAGAATGTTAAGAAGGCTAATAGTCCCATTCCGATAACTCGCTCAACGAAGTAAGAGTTGAGAACTTGAACTTTAAATCTCACCTGTCTGTCTCCAACTGAGGCAAACACGAAATCCCCAGATTCATTTGAGTCAAATATTTCTGTGGAACTAATGCTAAAACGATCTCCTGCTATAAGATTGTATTTATCGATGGCTTGGGAAAATTGTTGATCTGCCTGTGCATTTTTACTTTCGATCTGTGCAAAATCTAAGTTTACAAGTCTGGCCAGATCATTAGTAAAGTGAGCTTTTTCAAAATTAAGATTTAATTTAATAATATAAACGGATGCCACCACAGCTAATAAACTGAGAACAATGGTTGACCGGTTGAGTGATTTTTTTAGATGTCTTTCCACTTTGAACTCCTTTTTAAATTTGAACAAATGGGCTGGGTAAATACACCCAGCCTTTTGTTAAAATTTGAACTTGAACTTGAAAATCTGCATGAACTTGAACGGGAGCTGTATTTAGAACGTGAACATTTAACAGGGACTAGTTTATTGAGACTGTAATGAGAATGAACTTTAACTTGAGCATTTAGAGCGGTTAACTGGTATGATTTAGCATTTAACTTTTGTGTCTCATCAACTTTTATTGAGATCTGGTTTAGCAAACTATTGATTGGATGTTGAAAAACAGTGTTTGGCTTAGAATTATCATTTTCTAAGACAGGCTTTAGTGCCTGACTTAATAAAAATTTAATACTTTTTGACCTTATCATTTTCACAGTTTTTAACTCCAAGTTATTTTCCTGGGTTAATCATCTGTTATTCTGAAAGAATATGAGACTTTATTTAATAAATTAAGACGACCTTAATTAGAAAAGATGACCTATTTTGATGAATAAGTACTTCTATACTCATTGGGAGTAGTGTTTTCTCTCTTTTTAAACTGCGCGTTAAAACTTGATTTGGAATTAAACCCCGATTCTAGTGCTATGGCCAAGATAGTGACATTTTCAAATTCCTCAGAAGTGAGTTTCTTTTTCGCCTCAATAATTCGAAAATCGTTGATAAATTCATTAAAATTCTTGTTTAAAACAAAATTTATTGACCTGGAGATTTGATAACTTGGAATTCCACACTTTGAGGAAAGCGAACTGAGCTTTAAATCTGAATCTAAGTATAAATTGTCTTCCTTGACCTTTGCGATAACTGAATCAACAATCTCTTCGCATTGATCCAGATCATCCAATTGTTTTGGGATAGTCTGAGGTTCCAGAAACTCCCCTTCGAAATCACTAAACACTTCAATGTCTTCATCAGTGATGGGAGCCTGCTTGATGCAGTCGATCGTAGTGATAAGAACAACGAGATAAATAAAGCCTATGAGCGTTAACTGCTTTGAATACTCACTTGTAAATAAGTATTCACTTCCAACTGTGAAAGCAAGAGTTGTAACGACTGAGAACCCAATAAGTGCTCTAAAATGAATGCATAACCACGAAAACTGGAACTTTTGAGTGGAAGAAAAAATTTGTTTGGCT
This sequence comes from Halobacteriovoraceae bacterium, assembly GCA_963719505.1. Lineage (GTDB taxonomy): Bacteria > Bdellovibrionota > Bacteriovoracia > Bacteriovoracales > Bacteriovoracaceae > CAKZJW01. Next base: position 279,946 of record CAVRCF010000001.1, on the reverse strand, counting down.
TTTAGCTGCGTTTCTTCAATGATTTTAAGGCCTAGAAGTGAGACTAAAGCTGTAAAAGCGACTTGTAAAAATAGCAATGTCACCGACTTAATAGATGGAATACTTAAATACACCAAGTCGATACGTTTGATAAAATCAAACTCGTTAAGAAAAAGATTTGCAATAGCAGTGACAACAAAGACAGCTGTCCCTAGAAGTGTATAGAGTTTTTTCTTGGCTGGTTTAGTGGTATAAAGCAGATAAAGAAAAGGAAACAGGCTGTAGAGAACAAAAGAGAATCCACCAAAATAAAGCATAAAAGGTGCACTAAAAATCCTTTTTGAAATGAGGAGATAAAAATAGAGAGCCGTTATAAATGCTGAGAAATCCGAAAGAAGAACAAGAAGTTTCTGAGTCTTGCTTTGGTTATTAAGGCTAAAAAGCATTATGTTTTTAACGACAAGAGTCATAACCAGTAGTGCAATAATGGAAGTCGCTATTGTTGTGTAAGACATCTATTTAGTCTATCCTTTCTTAATCAATCTTGGGGATTAAAAAATGTTAAGATTTATTTATATTCTTATACTTTTACTACCAGTTAGTCACGCTGAGGTGAAGAAAATCGTCGTTTGGGAGCGAATAAAAGATAATCCTTTCTACTTAAAAGTGCTAGTAGAATCCCTGAAGCTTACGGAAAAAAAATATGGCAAAGCTGAGCTAGTGCCTTCCTCTAGTTTCTCGCACGAAGAGGCCTACAAAAGACTGATTGTAGGGGATGAAATTCAGCTCGCCACCTTTGCCCCAACAAATGAAAGAAGACAAGAACTTATAGAAATTCCAATTCCAATTTCTCGCGGAATTTTAGGCCTTAGAGTCTGCCTTATCCATGCAGAAGATCAGCTGCTTTTTGCAGCCATCAGAAAGCTCTCTGATTTTAAAAAGTTTGGTATTAAATTTGCGGTTGGTAAGTCATGGTCTGATAAAGAGGTTATGGTTCATAATAATTTGGATGTGCTAGAGGCTGAAAGCTATGATGGCGTAGTGAATTTAGCTGTTATAAATAAAAAGGTGTGTTTCTCAAGGAGCTTGAATGAGGTTCTCAATGAAACAGGTTCCTCTAGAGCCTTTGACCTAGTGGTAGAGGAAAACCTGCTCCTTCGCTACGATTTGCCAAGCTACATTTATGTCACCAAAAATAATCCACTACTTGCAAAAAGACTAACAGAAGGGTTAAAAACTCTACAAAGTGAGACAAAATACTATGAACTTTTTTGGAAAAACTTTGCTGATGCCTTCCAGAGGTTTGGAGTGAAAAAAAGAAGAGTGATTAGATTGGAAATGCCGACTAAATATGTCTCGGACGAAGTCCTTAATGATCCTTTAATGTGGTTGCCGGCAAGACTGTCTCAATAAAAAAAGCCCCACATATGTGAGGCTTTATATCAGATAAATTTAATTTTCGTGTTTTAAAGAGCCATGTAGTACTTTTTCATCATGATAGCATCTTCTTCTAAGTTGGGAGAGTTACAAATAATATAACCACCACAGCCTTTGTCTTTAAGCGCCTTAAGCATATCTTTCCAATTAAACTTAGACTTCTCAAGGTTTAAATGTTTAAGGTCACCTTTAGAGTTTGAGCTAATTCCAGAAACATGAACGTGCATATTTTTAAGAGCGGTAGCACCAATTTCAACTTCTAATCTATCAAGAACAGCCGTCATTTCCTCATAAGAGTTATACTTATCAGTTCTAGCAAAAAGGTGTGAAAAATCCATACAAGGTTTAACACTTCCAACGTTCTTAGTAAGAGTAATTAATTCCTCGAGTGAACCAAACTGAGATGTTTTACCAGTAAGCTCAGGTCTTAATTCAATTTCGATATCTAATCTTGAAAGTCTTTCTTCAATTACATTCATTGATTTTTCTACAAGATCAAAAACATCATATGGAGAATCTTTCATATAAAAAGCGGCGTGAAAAGTCATAGACTCTGCTCCACAAAGATCAGAGATCTTAGCAGTTTGAATGATTCTTTCAACAGATGAGTCAATCTTATCTTGTTCACGAGCATTTAAATTAATATAATAAGGTCCATGAGAGGTAAGTGGAATATTCAGCTCATAAGAAACTTTTCTTAAAGCGGAAGAAACCTCTTCCTTCATTCTTACTCCATGAGCGAACTCAAGTTGCATACAGTCCAACCCTAACTCATGAATTCTTTGAACACCTTCAACCGGGCTGTTTTTCTTAGCAGTTGAGTTTGGCACACCAGCAGTTCCGAATAATAGCTTATCAAATGACATTGACGTACTCCTTCCTATTTAAATTCCCAAAAATAATGCTTAAAAGATCTGATCTTTCCATTGTGAAAACGATCTAACACAACTTGAACACCCAGCACCTAAATGAAACTCTTTTCTTAAAGCTTCTAAATCAACTTTTTGGTTCTTGTTAAAAAACTTTCTTATATCAGCGACACTCACACATAAACACTCACAAATCAGAACATCATCATTTAATAATTCTTTACGCTCCCCAGCGCGGAGAATTTCTAGCTCATAATCATCTAGTTCATCTTCATTCACGGGCGATTCCGAGTGTTTTTGTTTTGTATCGAAGCTCAAGCTTTATAGCTCTAACCTGGAAAATTGTCTAGGGCGATGCGTGGTTTATGTAATAATGATAGGGAACAAAGTGTTTCATACTAGATAATATAAAAATTTAATCTATACTGGTTGTAACTAGTTGAATTATGTATAGAACAAAAGCGATATTAATATATTTACTTGTGGCGTTATTTCCCGTCATGTTTACCTATCTCACTTTTAGTGGATTCCTTAGAGTTGCGCTTATTATTCTGATTTTGGTTGGAGTATTCCTTCTAACCCTTTTTAGTGACAAGGTTATTCTCCTTTTTTTGGGAGCTCGAGAAATTACCGACTTTGATCAGCACGATTTCTTTCAAATTCTAAAAACTGAAGTTTACAAAGAACTTGAAGATAAACCAACAGTGTATTTGTATAACGGGGTTGGAGCAAAGCCTTTTGTTTTTAGCCTTAGAAACTCGTGGAGTATTGTTCTTGATAGACAATTAGTAGAGAGATTGGATCTTAATCAAACAAAAGCCCTTATAAAATTTTTAATTCACAGTAAGAAAAAGTCGGGGTGTAAGTCTCAAACGATAGGAATGGGTGTAACCTCTACACTAATTTTTTTCACCTATAGCTTTTGGAAAAAATTAAGCTTTGGTAGGGAAAATACGTTTTTTAAAACGGGTATCTTCATGTCTTTTATAATGATGAAGCCGCTTTTAGAATCAATACTTTCTCTTTCAACGAATAAAGAAAACATCATTTGCGACCCGGAACTAAAACCCGTTTATTTGCTTATAACAAAAGATAGTTATCACAAAACCTTTTTTGAATTTATGCTCAACCATCTTGAAGCTGATCATGGGTTGAATACAGGTTTGATTGGATATCTAGAGAGCTTTCCCCTTTTAGAGAATTGTCTATTTAATGAGGGGCAAAATGAATATTAGAGAAAGACTAAAAAATATTGAATACAACAACTTGTACCCTTTGTTTTTTACAATCATCTTTATCCTCATCCTTATTCAATACTCCTTCAATTCTCTAGATGCCATCTTTTACGATTTGTGGACCAGAGGAGACTTCGGTACAGCGTCTCAAGATAACCTTGTCGTTATAACAATGGATGAAGAAAGTGATCAGTTCTTAGGTGAAATATACCCCTACACCTATGCCACTCATAACAGACTCATGACAAGACTGTCAGCTGATCGACCAAGTATTATATCTTACCTTGTTCCCATGCTAGAGCCTGAAAACATGGTCGATCAAGAAAATATGACCTCGCTTCATCAAAAAATTCAGTCATATCAAACTATTGGTGGTGCTTTTCGTTTTGGTACTGATAAGGATGCATGGGGAGAACAAGTACCGCCGGAGGGGATGAGAGATATTGGATATTCTCTTGGAATTATCAATAAGGATGGAAACGTTTTTGCAAAAGATGACGTCACCAGAAGAGTTATCTTGAATATTTCTGGGGAAGACTCCTTGCATCTTTGGGTTGCCAATAAATACCGTCAAAAAAAGGGTATGGCACGTATTGAAGCTTCAGAATTTCAAGGGGCTTACTACGACCGTGAAGCAGATGCAACCTTTGGACTCTTTCGTTATGGATCAAACCCTAACTTCTATAAACAAATAAGAACAATTCCCTTTCATCGAGTTGTTGTTGGAAACTTTCCTCGAGGGTATTTCTTTAATAAGGTCGTTCTCGTGGGGCCCCAGTATCTGTCTAATATTGGTGACTTCATCTACACTCCATTTGGAAAAGATGGAGCAAAAGCTCCTAAAATAAATGTTCACGCCCAAATTATCTCATCACTCATTACCGAGAAAACAATCTATCGCGTTCCTGATTGGGTGACTGATGTTATTTCTATTCTCCTTGCTATCTTTTTGTCTTTTCTCATTTCAAAAGTACAACCGACTAAAGGTCTTTTGATAACGATGGTTATCTTAATCTCTATGTTTATTGTGGCTTATTTCTCATTTGTTGGATTGGGGATCTGGTTTAAGTTATCTCATATCATTCTCAGTATTTTTGTCGTCTACTATATTTGGGTCCCGTTTAGGGCCATCGGTGAGTATCAAACGAGATATGCTATTCAAGAAGAGACGAAGGTTCTTAAAAAAGTAGATAAGCTAAAAGCAAACTTCATCAGTCTGATGAGTCATGATTTGAAAACACCGGTAGCAAAAATTGCAGGAATTGCTGACATTTTAAGAGTCCAGTATGAAAATGAACCTAGACAAAAAGAGCTACTAGATGATGTTGTTCACTCAACTAAAGAGTTAAATAACTTTATTACCTCAATCTTGGACCTTACTAAAATTGAATCTAGAAACTTGGATCTCAATCTCGACAATAAAGACGTCAATACCCTTATTGAAGATACTATTGAGAAGCTAAAGTATGAAGCCCGTGAAAAAGAAATGACGATTAAAAAGGATTTAGATCCCCTTTATCCGATTAAGGTCGATATTGTCTTGGTGAATAGAGTCTTAGCAAACCTTATAGGGAATGCTATAAAGTACGCTGGCGAGGGAAAAGAGATTTATATAAAAACATGGGATGATGAGCAGTGGGTCACTATAGAAATAAGCGATAATGGAAAAGGTATAAAGCAAGAGGACCTTGAACATATATTTGATAAGTTTTATCGAGTAAAAAATGACGATAGTCACAAAATAAAAGGTTCGGGCTTGGGCCTTTATTTGGTAAAATACTTTATCGAACTTCACAACGGAACAATTACGGCAAGTAGCGTTTTGGGTGAAGGAACAAAATTTATAATTAAATTAAAGAATGAATAAATTCATTAGGAGAATTCATGCATAAGGTACTAGTAGTTGATGATGATAAAGTTTTACAGCAGTCCGTAAAGCAAGCATTAGTTTTCCATCATTTTGACGTTGATGTCGCCGACAATGGTAAAGAAGCTGTTGCGGCTGTTTATCGTGAAAATTACGACTTGGTAGTCATGGATGTCAATATGCCTGAGATGGATGGTATTGAGGCTCTCATTGAGATTAAAAAACATGACCCGTCTATTATAGTCTTAATTTTGACGGCATACTCAAATGTCTCTGACGCTGTAAAAGCTGTTAAAGAGGGAGCATTCAACTATTTAGAAAAGCCAATAACATCAGATAATCTAGTGGCTCTAATTAAGCGAGCCTTAAAAGCACGCTCAATGGTTGAGACAACAGCATTTTCTGCTCCAACCCTATCTTTGGGAAAAGATGGAGATGATAAGTTTGTTGGTGAATCAAACTCGATGAAAAAAGTTTTTGATGTTATCAGTAAACTAGCAAAAGTTAACACTCCTGTTTTAATTCGAGGAGAGTCGGGGACAGGTAAAGAGCTTGTTGCAAAAGCCATTCACTACAACGGTCCTAGAAAAGATAATAAGTTTGTTGCGGTAAACTGTGGAGCCATTTCAGAAAACCTCATTGAGTCCGAACTTTTTGGTCACGAAAAAGGTGCCTTTACAGGTGCAGATGCAAGAAAAATTGGAAAGTTTCAATACGCTGATGGAGGAACACTTTTTCTTGATGAGATCGGTGATATCTCTCCTCAAATGCAAGTTAAGCTTCTAAGAGTTCTTCAAGAGAAAAAATTCACACCTGTTGGTGCCAACAGAGAAATCTCTGTCGACGTGAGAATTATTGCAGCCTCTCATAAGCCTTTTGAAGAAATGATTAAAGATGGAACATTTAGAGAAGACCTTTTTTATAGGTTGAACGTTCTTCCAGTCTACCTTCCACCTCTTAGAGAGAGAAAAACAGATATTCCTCACTTGGTTAATTATTACGTTAACTATTTTAATGAAGTTCATAATTTAGAAGTTAGAGGGGTTAAGCCTGATGCAATGGAAGCTCTTCAAAACTTTTCTTGGCCTGGAAACATTCGAGAGCTGAGAAATACAATTGAACATTGTTTTATCATGGAGTCGTCTGACTACGTTACTTTAGATGCTATCCCTATGAAGATTCAAGATGGCTCAGAGACCATCGTGAAAGAAGATAGTACTCAAGATGCAGTCATTGATTTTAAAGGAATTAAAAATTCAGTTTTAGATAAAGATCCCTCAGAAGTCGATGATTCTCAGTACCAATTTGTCTTTGCAACGAAAGAGGGAGATCAAATTAAAATGGATTTTCAAGCTGCAAAAGATAAATTTGAAAATGAATTTATAGTTCAGGCTTTAAAGCTTAATAGAGGTAAGATTAATCAAACTGCTCTAAACGCTAATATTCCAAAGAAAACACTTTTAAGGAAGATAGAAAAGTACGAAATTAATCCTAAAGAGTACTATTAAAATGAAAAAACTTATTTTTCTACTTTTATCTATTGTCGTTATTATTGTGGTCGATCAGTGGTCTAAGATTTATGTGGCCAATAACTTCTACGTTGGCGAAAGCATAAAAGTCATAGATGGACTTATGAACTTTACCTACGTGAGAAACACCGGTGCAGCATTCGGTTTTGGTGGTGCATTTCAGGATTGGATTCGTTACACGATTTTTCGTGCCCTTCCAGTGATTGCTTGTGTATGGCTTTTTGTTCTCCTTATTAAATCGTATAAAGATAAACTACTTTTAAGCAGTGCATACGCATTAATCTTAGCAGGTGCTATTGGAAACTTAATTGATAGGTTTAGATTGGACTACGTTATCGACTTTTTTGACTTCTACTATGGTAAAAGCCACTTTTCAGTTTTTAATGTCGCTGATAGTGCTATCTCTGTTGCTGCCGGTCTTCTTATTATCGACTATTTTAGAGAGAGAAGTAGAGAAAAAAAAGTAAATGCTGCCTAGTTTTGAATTTTTAGGTCGTACCGTTTACTTATATCCCCTCATGATGGGTCTTGCATGGGGGATCGCTTATAGCGTTGCCCATAAGCTCTGTCCAAAAAATATAAAGAACCTCAACTTCATACTTTTAGGTATATTCTCTTCATCCTGGATTGGTGCAAAAATTTTCTTTCTTTTAACCTCTGAGTTTATTGATAAGTCTGAGTTTGTGACAAATTCAAATTTTTGGTTAGGTGGTGGATTCGTTTTTTACGGTGGACTTATTTTTGGTTTGTCCTTCACCTTTCTTTACTCTAAGGTAAAAAACATTCCTATAAACTCACTTTCATTTTTAATAATACCTCTGGGTATAGGTCATGGCCTTGGACGGATTGGGTGTTTTTTAGCTGGCTGTTGTCATGGCGTGGTGATTGAATTTGAAAGAGTAGACTTTCACACACCGGTGCAATTGATAGAATCTACATTCGTTTTCGTAATAACATTTATCGCTTTTAAGAAATTTAAAGAGGGAGAGGGAATAATCTCTTTCTATCTTGTCTCCTATGCTGTGCTTAGATTTTTCCTAGAGTTTCTACGATCAGATCAAATTCGAGGGCAATTTATGGGCCTCTCTACATCTCAAGCTATATCTGTTGGTCTAATTGTGGCCGTCCTCATCACCAAAAGAAGGGCTATACTTTCCTCAGATAAACGCTAAGTACTTGAATTTACCGTGTTTTGGATATGGAAAAACTTATCTTAATATGATAGAAAACTAAAAATATTTAATAAGAGGACTTATGAAAAATAAACTGCGCTTTGTAACTGCTGCAAGTCTGTTTGACGGGCATGATGTATCAATTAATATAATGAGGCGATTGCTCCAGTCAAAAGGAGTCGAAGTCATCCACCTAGGCCATAATAGATCTGCTCAAGAGGTTGCCTCTGCTGCCATTAGTGAAGACGCACACGCTGTGGCAATTAGCTCCTATCAAGGTGGCCACAATGAATACTTTAAGTACGTCAGAGAATTGCTGGATAAAGCCGGGGCTGAACATGTAAAAATTTTCGGAGGCGGCGGCGGTGTCATCACTTTGAAAGAAATTAAAGCTCTCGAAGAAATTGGGATAACAAAAATTTATCATCCAAAAGATGGAATGAATCTTGGGCTTGAAGGCATTATCGACGACATGATTGCCAAAGCCGACTATGATATTTTAGACGGTTACGACTTTTCAAAAAAAGAAAACCTAACCGATATCGAAATTGCTAAGGTGATTACTCATATTGAAGATAAAGGCAAACTGCCCTTTGAGGTTTCAGACTTCAAAGTCCCTGTTCTAGGTATCACGGGGACCGGGGGCGCCGGAAAATCCTCTCTAATTGATGAGCTCTTACTTAGGTTTTGTCGTCATTTTCCAAAGCAGAGAATTGCTCTCATTTCTGTTGATCCAACAAAGAAAAAGACTCAAGGTGCACTTCTTGGGGATAGAATCCGCTTAGGTTCTGCTGGGTTTGAGAATATTTTTATAAGATCTCTTGCGACTCGAAACTCTAAAAATGAACTCTCACCACAAATTGTCAATGTTGTTAAATTTTTAAAGTCCCAGTCTTTCGATTTAATTATTGTAGAGACCTCAGGTATAGGTCAAGCATCTGATTCAATTACAACGATTTCAGATAAATGCACGTATGTTATGACTCCAGAGTACGGAGCAGCTTCTCAATTAGAGAAAATTGAAATGATCGAAGTTGCAGACTTTATTGTCGTCAATAAGTTTGAGAAACCAAGAAGTGAAGATGCCCTTCGCGATATTAGAAAGCAGTATAGAAGAAATCATAAATTATTTGCAGGACATCCTGGATCTCCAGATGATGAAGGACTTCCAATTTACGGAACGATGGCATCAAAGTTTAATGACACCGGAGTTAACTCATTATTTGTTGATATTGCAAAATCATTTGATTTTAACACCGAAGATCTTGATCTTATTTGTGACAAAGCCTCAAAGAGCAAGAAAGCTATAATTCCAGCCGGACAGATCCAATACCTTAGAGATATAGCCAAAACAGTCAAAGACTATAATGAAAAAACAAAGATATTAACTGAGCTTTGTCGTCAATACGATGCATGCTTAAAGTCTGGAGAGCTCTCTGATAATGAGACTTTCAAGTCCGAGATCACCAAAATTTGTAAAGAGCTTAAAGAAAAAATAGGGGAAGATAATCTCTCCTTGATAGAATCCTTCGATGATTCAATTGAACAATTTAAAAGCGGTAAGTTTTCTTACTCAGTTAGAGATAAGGAAATTAGTGTTGAGACAAAATACATTTCATTATCCCACCAAGCAATTTCTAGAGTAGGCTTTCCAAAGTTTAAAAACCTCGGTGATAAAATTGAGTTTATTAGATCTCAAAATCTTCCAGGTTTTTTCCCTTACGCTACAGGAATCTTTCCTTTTAAAAGAAAAGATGAAGACCCTAAAAGAATGTTTGCTGGTGAGGGCGGTCCTAAAAGAACTAACAAACGCTTTCACTACCTCTCAAAAGATGATCCAGCCAAAAGACTGTCAACAGCCTTTGATTCGGTCACTTTATATGGTGAAGATCCAGATCATAGACCTGATATTTTTGGAAAGGTTGGAGAAGCTGGTGTTAGTATAGCAACTCTGCAAGATATGAAAGACCTGTTTGAAGGATTCGAGCTTACCAGTCCATCAACTTCTGTCTCTATGACGATCAATGGTCCAGCTCCAATTCTTCTGGCAATGTATATGAATACGGCAATTGAAGGATCGTTAACAGGAGCAGATAGAGAGGACAAAGATAAACAAATTGAAATCATGAGACAAGTTCGTGGAACAGTTCAAGCAGATATCTTAAAAGAAGATCAGGCTCAAAACACCTGTATTTTCTCTTTGGAGTTTTCCATGAAACTAATGGGAGATGTGCAGGAATTTTTCTGTCAAAATAATATCAAAAATTATTACGCAGTCTCTATTAGTGGTTATCATATTGCTGAAGCCGGTGCTAACCCTATCACCCAATTGGCATTGACTCTTTCGAATGGTTTTACTTTTGTTGAGTACTACTTATCTCGAGGATTGAGCATCGATGAGTTTGCCGGGAACCTTTCATTCTTCTTTAGCAATGGACTTGACCCTGAATATACAGTTATTGGAAGAGTTGCGAGAAAGATTTGGGCGACAGCTATGAGAGACAGATACGGGGCTAATGAGAAATCTCAAAAGCTAAAGTATCATATTCAAACTTCTGGTCGATCTCTTCACGCCCAGGAGATAGACTTCAATGATATCAGAACGACTTTACAAGCTTTTCTCGCTTTGAGTGACAATTGTAACTCTCTTCATACAAATGCTTATGATGAAGCTATTACGACTCCAACAGAAGAGTCGGTGAGACGTGCTATGGCCATTCAGATGATTATAAACAAAGAGTTTGGATTAAATAAAACCGATAATCCAATGCAAGGATCCTACATCGTCGATGAACTTTGTGAGATCGTTGAAGATGCTGTACTCACTGAGTTTGAAAATATTTCTGATAAAGGTGGTGTTCTTGGGGCCATGGAGTCGATGTACCAAAGGTCAAAAATTCAAGAAGAGTCTCTTTATTATGAGACGCTTAAAGATAGCGGTGAATTTCCTATTATCGGAGTAAATACTTATTTGGCCAAAGACGTCGATGCACAGATGGAACAAGACATAGAGCTCACTCGTTCAAGCTATGAGGAAAAAGAGGCACAGATCGATAGGCTTAGATCCTTTCAAAAAGCGAATCCTGATAAAGGAGCTCAGTGCCTGAGTAATATTACAGAGGCTGCACTAAAAGATGAAAATATTTTTGAGCACATTTTGGAAGCGGTAAGATACTGTTCACTAGGTCAAATAACCGAAGAGCTGTATAAAGTCGGTGGAAAATACAGAAGGAATATGTAATGGATAAGGCGAGCGTATATACAAGAGGTGGAGACCAGGGACAAACGAGCTTAGTCTCTGGTAACAGAATTAGTAAAGGTGATGAAAGAATAGATCTCTATGGAGAGGTTGATGAGCTAAACTCATTTTTAGGTTTTGCTTGTTCAGAACTAGAAAAATTAAAAATAGATTCCGAGTTGCATTCGTATATCTTGAGCCTGCAGTCGAGATTGTTTGATTTAGGATCTAACCTCGCATGTGAAAAAAACCTTCAAGAAAAATACAAGCTTCCCCAAATAAGCGATGATGAAATAGTTAAAATGGAAAAGACAATTGATCAACTAAACAGTTCTCTGAAACCCTTAAAACATTTTATTATGCCTGGTGGGGAAGAGATTGCGAGCAGATTCCACATTTGTCGAACTGTTTGTAGAAGAGTCGAAAGAAGCCTTGTTAGATTTGATAATCATAATCCAGATGAGTTACCTGTTAACGCGATAAAGTTTATGAATCGATTCTCTGACTTTTTATTTATTGTCTCTCGCTATGTGAATGCAAAACTTGGAAGAGAAGAGATCCTGTGGATTCCTTAGTTGAGTCCCATAAATTTCTCACCGATACTTGTTTTAGTTTTTCCACGGTTGATTTTGTAAAAAACGTAGGTCGCTACCAATCCAACCCCAGCTAAAATTAATGTTATGTCAGTGCTTAGGGCTTCAATTGGGTTCTTATCGACAAAAAGGGTTTGAAATTCTTTTTTATCATAATAGTAAAAGGCTACAAAACCAGTCGCAAGAAATGCCAGAGACAAAATAAAATCAATTGTTACAGCAATCTTCTCTCGAACAAAAAGAAGTTTTCTATTAAAGCCCTTTTCAAGTTTTTTATTTGTTTTTTCAACACCCTCAAATAACTTATCGTTTATAGGTGTTTCTTTTTCATAAACTTTATGACTTTTTTCGAGTTCTAAAGTGACTTCTCTTGCGACTCTATTTCCAGCGCCAGAGGGTTGTAAAAGCTTTTTTACCTTTGCTTCTAGCCTATCGTGATCAAAGTAGAGATAAGAGCCGCCAACTTTTACCTTATCATCAAGATAGATTCTTTGTTTAAACACTCTGATACCGTTGAGAAAAAGACCATTTTTAGATTTAGTGTCTTCTATAAAGACACAGTTGTCTTTGAGATATATAAGACAATGGTTAGAGCTTGCTAATTCATCTGATATACAAACATGCGCCTTAGATGAGCGGCCGATTATAATTGGCTTCTCCCTCAGTGCAAAAGTAGACTTTTTGCCCTTCGCATCAACAATGGCAACAAATATTTTCAAATGGTTATCCTTAAATCAACTTCATTAAATTTACAGTGCAGTCCATACCTTGTAAATCTTTTCGGACGTTTCGGGTCAATTATGAATAGTCTAAGCCTTTAAAATCACTTTGATAAACCATAAAAATGCTGGTTTTTTAGCTAAATATCGTATACTTAGATGGAGAGGTAATTATGGAATCAAATTTAGTAGAGTTAACAGACAAGGCAATTGCGGAAATCAAAAGAATTTTTGATGGAGACAGTTCAAATTCTAATAAAGGACTCAGGCTCGCCGTAATTGGTGGTGGATGTTCTGGCCTTCAATACAAAATAGAATTTTCTGAGAAGAAAGAAAAAGATAATACTATAGTTCACGATGGCTTTGAGGTCATAATGGATCCAAAATCTTCAATTTATTTAAAAGGAATCGTCTTAGATTTTAAAGATGGACTGAATGGAAAAGGATTTGTTTTTGAAAATCCAAATGCCAAAAATACTTGTGGTTGCGGGGAATCTTTTTCAGTCTAAATGATAAATCTATCCGCTTACCTTTTAGAGCACAGAACTCGTGCATCATATGTTGAGCTAAAAGACTCTTTTGTTATAGAAGTTTTAGGGCAAGACTCCGAAAGCTTTCTTTCAAATCAACTCACTACTAATGTTCTCAATCAGAAAATCTCTAGCTTTAAAGAGTCTGCTATTGTTGATGAAAAAGGAAAGCTCGTGAGCTCCTTTTTTTTGGCCAAAAGTAGTTCTGAAAAATACTTTATTATTGCTAAAAAATACATTCAGGACGAACTTTTAAAGAGGCTTAATAAGTTTCTCATCTCTGAAGATGTCGAGTTTAATCTTGCCAGTAGGACAGTCTTTATAAAAATAAATGACTTTTCAAATATCAAAGATGACTTCGATGGTTCCTACTGTGGCTTACCGGCAAAGATAGGCTTCTCAAAGCCCAATTTGGAGTTGTTGGATGATTCTTCTCATGCACTTTTGAAATTCGCTAGTGGTTTTGTTGAGATGGGTGTTCATGCCAAGCATGGAGAGCTTATCACCAACACATATTTAGCTGAGTCCGCTATAGATTTTAAAAAAGGTTGTTATCCAGGACAGGAAACAATAAGCAAAATTGTTAATAATAGAGGCGCTGCTCTCTTTCCGGTGGCTCTCATTGGAGACAATCTAATTGGCGCTGAAGAGCTTGTGATAGAGAATAAAAAAATTGGAAAAATTATTCAACACTTACAGGTCGGTGACACCTACTTCTATTATGCTATGTTAAATAGAGAAAATCGAATCGAAGGCAAGAGTCTTGAGATTGAGGGAAGTGACTACTTAGTTAAAAATTTCCCACTCATAAACCAGTCTTTAGATAAAATGTCCGAAGAAATTTTTGATGAAGCGGTAAGACTTTTTCAAGTAGATGAAAGCGAAAAATCAAAAAGATATTTAAGATACCTTATAGATTTAAATCCAGGTTATGCCGATGCTTATGAGTCTTTAGGAGTGATCCTGGGCAGAGAGAAGAAATTTGAAGATGCCATCGAGGTGATGAAAACCCTCGCGCAGGTTGATAAGACTTCCGTTATGGCCCAGACCAATTTATCTATGTACTACATGCAACTGGGTGATAAGGAGACAGCGGAAATGCATAAAGCTGAAGCTACTCTCAAGCAGTTTGAGCAGTTTGGTATTGAGGCGGATAAGCGTGATCAAAAATCAAAGGTAGAAGCTCAGCAAAAAGCAGATAAGGAAAAACGTGAGTCAATGTTTCATCAAGTTTTAGAGATTGATCCAGAGGATGCCTTGGCAAACTTTGGTCTTGGTGAATTAGAGAATGAGCGAGAGAATTATCAAAAAGCTTCTGAGCACTTAAAAAAGGCGATAAGTGCTGATCCAAAATATTCTGTGGCTTACCTCGCATTAGCAAAGTCTCAAATGAATCTTAATCAAAATGAATTGGCCAAAGAGACCCTAGTCTCTGGCATAGAAATCGCTTCAAAGCTGGGAGACCTGATGCCGGCAAATGAAATGCAAAGTATCCTCAACAGAATCTCAAAACCTCAATAATCAGTAATTTTGGTCAAAAAAAAACCCTGTGGGTTAGACAGGGTTTTAATTTACAGTATTAAATGGCTGGAATGGAGGGATTCGAACCCACGACCAATAGATTAACAGTCTACTGCGCTACCACTGCGCCACATTCCAGTTGAAATCTGTAAGAATATTTATAAGGTCAAATCATTCTTCTGTCTAGTCCTTTTTACTATCTAAGTAGCTAAAATAATGAAAATAAACCTAAATATAGCTAAAACTCTTTCAAGTTCGTGGTAAAATTAACCGACAAGTTTAGTCAGAGATAGGAGCGTTTATGCTAGGACCCATGGGTTCAACGATTATGTCTATTCTCCGGGTTTTAACGCCTAGTGAGATTGAGAGATATACGGACTCCATTTACGAAGAAGGCCAAGTTACAAAAATAGCCGCCGGAGCAGAAGGATTTGAGCCTTTTGATCATCCTCGTGAAAAATTTACGCCTAAACTCGTTCCATCCGTTGAAGATGAAAGCGATGAGCCAAGTTCTAACGAAGACACAAGTCAGACTAAAGCCAAAATTATACCGATCAATGAAACAATAAAGCTGGAAAATATTCCCATTGCTATTCAACACCTTCCTGAAAAAAAGGATAAAAATCTCAATCATGACAAAAAGAAGTCCATGAACACACTAAGGGACTTGGGCTTAAAATCTAGTAAAGAGATCCTAGATGAACAGAGACTTATTCAAGAGATAAAAAATCAATCAAAAGATTCAACATCGGTTTTTCTGTTAACTGAAAGAGAGAAGCTTCGCGAATCAAAGGAGAAGATCTCCAGTCTTATGGCGATCTTTGAATACAGAAAAAGCGCAACCCAGGAGCTGATGACTAAAGATCCTGAAGAAGAGGAGGAGTACACAATCTCAGGTTCCTCTGGAATTTTAATCAATACAAAGACTTCTTAAAGAAAAATAACATCGAGTGGTTTATTCTCAATAATCTTTAATTTATTCAAATCTTTTTCTGAGATATAGATTTTATCTTCCACTACTTCGCAAGCAAGCATTGCGCTGGCAAATTGAAGACCTAGATTGTCTAGATTAACTAATACTCTTGTTTCTAATTTTTCCGTAGAAGCTTTGAACACTTTTAGCTTTCTCATTTCTCTAATGGGTTTTATAAGGCTGGTCTTACAACGATAATGGGGACCACCGTCAAATGGATCGACCTCTTGAGTATATTCAAAACCTATGGATTCAAGCATTTTCTTAACAGGAGCTGTATCGGAACCAACATTTCCAATAGCATCTCTGGCTTTCATTGGAAGAAGAGTCATGTAGATATTATCATTAGGAAAAAGGCTTAATATAAATTCTTTATTTGAGCGTGATAGAATGTCTGCCTCTTGATACTCCATA
Organism: Halobacteriovoraceae bacterium; assembly: GCA_963719505.1. GTDB lineage: Bacteria > Bdellovibrionota > Bacteriovoracia > Bacteriovoracales > Bacteriovoracaceae > CAKZJW01. The sequence goes on along the minus strand of CAVRCF010000001.1, from coordinate 263,870 downwards.
TTCATAAACCTTCGTCCTATGGCTTCCCAAAGCGGAGCTTTTCCCTCCTTGTCAAAAGGAGGCATTAATTCTGAATGGACTTCTTCTTTAAATCTTTCAGGATTGAGACCAATATAGAGGAATCTGACAAATGAGATTTGCTTACCGAGCTTTAGATCATTTCCCCTGTAATCAGGGTGAAGAATAAGACCACCTATCTCAGTAGGGCCATTGGTATCAAGCCCAAGCTTTAGAGTTCCGTGAACAAAGCCCGTGTTGATTGTCGTTGAGAATTTATTTTCATGAGACACTCTTAGAAAGAAATGAGGCTCTTGTTCTGTTCCGTGTTGAGCATGAATCATCGAGACGCCTACGACACGGCTAGAGTCTGTATCCTCAAGCACGAAGATATAATAGTTGTCTGCCAGGTTCTTAGATGGAGAGTTAAAGCTTTTTATAGACTTTGAAATTTTATCTTTGATAATCTTTTTATCATGGGGAAGATTGATAAAAACGACTTTTGAACTAAGTTCAAATAAATCCTCTAAGTCACTTTCGATGACATTTCTCATTATAAACATTCTATCTTCCTTAAAACGTGGCTGATTCTTTCAAAAAGATCAGTTATCGAAACTTTTGTAAAACTGGTTGGAAAACTAAGGTAAAGTTGGTTCTTGATGTAATTGGATTCGTTGATATATAGACACTCGTTAGCAAAATCCTCTGGAGTGGCTTTGCTATCTTTTATAATAATATTGAGCCCTCGAGCAGTGATATTTGCATGGCCCTCACTAAAGATTTTAATTTGTGATTGGATATCTTGTATTCTTTTTCCACGGATCAAAACTGTTTCGATATAAGAGACGAGTTTTTCTTGAGGGGGCGTTTGGCAAATTATTTTATTTTCTGAATACTCTAAAATAATCTCAGGAGAGAAGTAGAGAAAAAGAGTCTCTAGATTAGCGAGCTCTTTTGGCAGAAGCTGATCCTCGGAAAAAAAGACGTCTTTCACTAGATACGATTTTTTTAAGTCCCTTTGTTGATTGAGGTTATTAAACGAGATGACCTCTTTTGGTAATTCCTCCAAAGCCTTAAAGCTATATTTTAGAGTCAAAGGCAGAGAGTGTCCCCAAAATGGTTTTTCAGAATTAAAACGTAAATCATAAAAGATATTACCATGATCATCTTGGATAAAAGGACCAAGTGCATCGGTGATATTTCCAAAGTTGGTGTTCTCCAATTTGGGCTTTCTCAAGTGAGCACTTGAGAAAATAGCTTTAGAAAAATCCACAGGGTTTTCGTTCTTGTTTTCCTGCTTTTGCGTTGTGCTAGTCACTAAAGTCCCTTGCTTTCTTTTTAATAGAATATCATAATATGCTTTATGACTAAGAATTCAAAGAGCATCTTATCCGTATTTAAAGAAAAGTTTGAGGCGAAGCAGTTCGATCAAGCTTTGCTTGTTTTACAAGAAAATAAGGTCTTATTTGATGAGGCTGTGTTTCACTATAATCTTGGTTCTATCTATCTTGCAAAGGATGAGCTTGTCCTGGCGAGGATCAATTTCGAAAAATCTATAGATCTTGGGCTTGAATCAAATCAAACCCTCAAAAGTCTCTCTATTGTTAAAGAAAAGATGGGGGTAAGCTCCATTGAGAGACCATCTTCTCGCATTGAAAAAATTCAAACGCAACTGTCCACAACTCAGTTTGACGTTTTTTTGAGCGTTAGTTTGATTTTGATCATCTCAGCTGTGGTGAAAAAGATGAATCCGTTACTTAAAACTCTCTTTATTTTCATTGCTACGCTTCCCGTAGTCTACTTCTATGTAAGTGTTAGTGGGCATGAAAGGTTTATCGCTGTCGATACGACGAAAGTTTTACGCGGACCTTCAACGATGTTTGAGCAGGTCCAAGAGGTACCAAAGGGGATGATCTTTATTATAAAAGATCGTCTAGATGATTGGGTTAGGGTAGAATATCCGCTAAGCCATCAAGGATGGATTCAGAAAGAAGGAATTAAAGAGCTATGAGTGACTTAAATGAAACAAATACAGAAAAAAAAGCTCATTCAAAGTCCAAGCGACTTAAGATTCCAATTATTAAATATTTCTGGCAAGCAAGTCCCTTAACTGGTTCTAGAAAGAAGAACGTTCAAAGCTTTTTTAGAAAGATTCCAGCTTTTGACGATTTCTCCGACCTTGAACTCTACACTTTCTCAAAGTTTCTTCATATAAGAGAGTACGATGCTAATGAAGTCGTTTTCACAAGGGGAGAGGGCGGATTTGGCTTTTATATTATCTTTGAAGGATCAGTTGGAATAAGCCTTTGCGAAAAGCACCAAATTAAGGATCCCGACTTTAAAATAAAGTTTTTAACAACTCTAGAACGCTATAACTACTTTGGTGAACTATCGCTTTTAGAAGATCAAAATAGAAGAAATGCCAGTTCAATTTCATTAGAGAAAACTACTCTGTTGGCCATCTATAAACCTGACCTTGAAGAGTTGATTGAAGAACATCCAGTTGTCGCAGCAAAGTTTATAAAAGCGCTTTCCTATGTCGTTGCAAAGCGACTTCAACTGATGGCAGGCGAATTAAAGATAACCAAAGATCGACTAGCAGAAAGTATGCAAGATGACTGATAGACGGGCCTACAAAGGAAACAAAGCACAGCTAATATTCTTTCTTGTTACAATTGCTTTTATTTTTATTGGCGTGTTGACTCTTAGTCGAATCATCATACCTTTTGGTATCGCTTATATCTTTACCCTAATCGTCCAGCCGTTAAGGCGAGCAATGGGCTCGGTGAGTTTGCGAAAGAGAACGGCTGCTATTCTTATGGCAATCATGGTTAGTTTTATATTTGTTTATCCCGTCGTAGAGGGAATTAAGACAATCAAAGACGAATCACACAAAATCGAATATTACATACCAAAATTGGAGCAGTACCTTCGTGAAAAGTATCAAGTACTTAAGACTGAAGTTAAGGATCGTTTTAGCTATGAGATAGAAGCAAACCCTGTTGATACAATTTTTCAGTATGGACAAGAAAGTACCAAAACGGTCTTGACCTATGTGCCCTATATCTTGACCTCACTTTTAGAGTGGGGGTTTGTCATTCCTTTGTTTATTTTCTTTATCTTGAGAGATGGTAGAAAGATTCGTTTTAAATTCTTAAAAATCATTCCTAATAATATTGTGGAGAGGGCTTATTATCTCTTTCATCAGTTTAATAGAAAGTTTGGTGACTATATTTTTGCTAAGTTTATCGAGGCTGTCATTGTTGGATCTGTGATTACCGCAGGCTTGGCCATTATTGGTTATCCTTTTGCCTTCTTACTAGGTGTTGTGGCAGCAATTACAAATATTCTACCTTATATTGGTCCTATTTTAGGATTTGCTCCCGCTCTTGTTATTGGACTGATTGATCAGAATCCTCAATCTACTTTGGGGGCGATGATTGTTTTGTATGTCGTGGCAAATGTTATTGATCTTGCCATTGTCTTTCCTTTACTGGTTTCAAAAATAGTTAACCTTCACCCGTTAATCGTTGTGATAAGCGTCATAATTGGTTCTCAGGTTGCAGGTATCGTTGGTATGATTATATCAATTCCACTTGCTGCATTTTTTCAATTGTTTATTCGCCAAGTTTACTTAGAAATTTATACGAGTAGGCGTTAAGCTTTTGACGGCAGGCCTGAGTCTGATGTAAATTAAAGAGATGAAATCATTACTTTTAGTTGCTTTATTTTTAGGAATTTTATCTTGTGCTACGGAAACTCCAGAGGGAAAGACGGAAGCAGAAGTTCTATTTAAAGAGGCAAAGTCCTTAGTGAAAGACGAAAGATACATTCTCGCTACAGAAAAACTTAATCAATTAAAGAATCGATACCCTTATAGTTTCTTTGCAACTCCAGCAGAACTTCTCCAGGCTGATATTCTTTTTGAACAGGAAAACTTTATTGAAGCTGCGGCAGCTTATTTACTTTTTAGAGATTTTCACCCAAAGCATGAGCAAATACCCTACGTCATCTATCGAATAGCAGAGTCTTATTATGCTCAAGTGCCAGAGACTGAGGACAGGGATCTCCAAAGTGCGGTAGAGGCCATCAAGTACTACAGAGAAATTCTTACAAGCTATAGTTCAAGCGCATACACTAAAGATGCAAAAGAGCGAATTAATAAGTGTCAGAAAATGCTGATTGGTAAAGAGAAGTATGTTGCTGATTTTTACTTTAAAACTGAAAAATTTAAAGCCGCAAGGTGGAGATATCTAGATATACTGGAAAATATTGAACAAAAGAAAGTTCGAAAACACGCCATGCTAAGGGTTGTTGAGAGCTCTAAAAACCTTCGCGAGTATGAAAAATGTATGGCTTACTCGGATAGATATTTTCAATTCCTTGAAAAAGAAGATAAACTTACACTTGAGTCGTTAAAAGCTGAATGTAAAAAAGAACTTAAATAGTTTTTATTGGAGATTGATTTGGAAACTTCTAAAGAGCAAAGATTATTGGCCCGAGGTAAAGAATTATTCAATAAGAATAGTCTCAAGGCGGCCTTTGCAGCTTTTGAAGAGGCGACTGAAATAAATCCTTCAAATTTTGAAGCCTATTTCTACCTTGGTAACATCTTTCATATCAAGGGACAGCTAGGTAAGGCGATTAAAGCCTTTAATAGGGTGTTAGAGCTCGATCCGAACCATACTGATGCCTCGATAAGCCTTTCAGTTATATTGAATGATATTGGCAAGTATGAGCAGGCTCAAGAGGTCTTTGAAAAGGCCAATAAGAAAGTAAAAAATGAATCTAGTGGAATCAACGACCCACACATCAATACAAAGTTTTCTAAGAAGCACTTTGAAATTGCCGAAATGTATTTCTCGTACAATAGATATGAAGAGGCATTGTTTGAATATAACAAGGCGATTAGTTTAAACCCAGAAGATCTCGAAATTAGGATTAAAATCGCAAAAGTTTATTCTAAAAAAGGCTATATTTCTAAGGCAATTGAAGAGCTTAGGCGTCTTAAGTCTGAGAAGCCAGGCTATATTCCAGCGCGTGTAGCACTTGGACTCCTTCATTATGGTTCAGGTAACGTTCTTGAGGCGCAGACGGAATGGCAAAATGCTCTCCAAAAAGAGCCCCATAATGAAGAACTTGTAATGTATATGAACCTGTCGAGTTCAGCGACTGAGACTTCACTCCACTCGTAAATAAAGCGAAACAAATTTTTAAATAAAAAAAAGCCTTCAAATTGAAGGCTTTCTTATTTTGAAAATTTCTTTTTAATTTAAGCTTCTTTAGATCTTTCAGCAGATGTGTTGTGAGCTTGACTCTTAGAAGTGTCCACTGTCTCATTTGATTCAGTAGCAGCAGCTTCAACGTTTGTTCTTTTTGAGTCGTCAGATGCAAAGGCTACGATATAGCTTTTTAATTCTTTATACATTTCGTGCTTAACATTCAACTTTGAATCTTGAAGAACGATTTGCTTTGCAACTTTTTTGTCATTATTAATAACGACAGGAGCTTTTAAGTTTGCGCTCATAGTTGTGATGTCACTTGGTATTGTAAGAATACTGTAGATTTTAGCTTGAGAAAGTGTTTCTAACTCAACACTTTTCATATCTCCAGGGAGTAATTTTGCGACATAGTCTGGTTTAAAGATTTTTGGCTCGATAATTGGAAAAGCAATTTTTCCATCATCTATAGATTGTAACCAAAGAATAAGAGTACTGTCACCCGGATCAACAACGAAGAACTTATTTAGATTTTCAAAGCCTAATAATCCTTCCTGGAAACTGATGATATCTTCTTTATTTACTTGAAGTTCTCCAAATCGTGTTGTGTTGACTTTCAAATCGTCCTCCGAATAAAAGTAGTGGTAGGATAATTTCTACCTTCTATGATGGTATCAGTCAATTATTATGATTTGCAAGGTGGAATTTATTTCTTTGTTAACGCGTCGCTAAGTCTCGCTATATCAGCGGGTGTAGACTGTGAGGCTTCCGTGTTTTGGTCTTGAATAGCTTGATAAACCTCTTCACGGTGAATTTTTGTTTCTTTTGGCGCTTTTATACCTAGACGTACTTGTTTTCCTTTTATTTGGACTACAACTATTTTGATATTATCGTCTATGGCAATGCTTTCTCCAAGCTTCCTTGTTAGAACTAGCATGTTCTTAATCCTTCAATTACAGAAAACCTCATTAAGGTAGTTTTCTATTTACCTACGGGACATTCATATATTATTGAAGGCCTGAAAATGCAAGTAAATAATTTCAATTTGTATAATCCTGTATATATTACTAAATTATACTATATATAATTAAAATCAATAGGTTGGTCTATTTTACCTAGTGGAAAAGTCAGAAAATCCGCCATAATATAGAGAAAATAAATTGAGTTATTTTTTAAGAGGGTAGTGATTTAGCGAATAAAGTCCATCAAGCTGTTACCCATCATCTGTGCACTTGCTTTGTAGGTAGCATTAAGTACATTTTGTTGACGCGATAGGTCTGTGAAGAGCTCAGCCACATCAGCATCTTCAATTTTACTAGTATACTCAGCGTTGGCCAGCTTGGTTTTCTCAATAGAGTTTTCAGAGTTATCGACAGAGTTCATTACCGAACCAATCTTAGTACGAATTTGAATAAGTTTATCCATACTTTGGTCAAGTCTTGGAAGAAGATCTTGAATTATTTCATGATTTCCAGTTTTTAAAGCATTTTCTAAAGATTGCAGTTCCTCAAAAAGAGAACGAGTATCTTTAGTCAGTTCCGTACCTTTATCATTGAGTCTTCCTGCTGATCTGTCTTGTATAATATCATCTTCAAACCCTTCAACCTCACCGGAGGTTCTAGGTTGTGGTTGGCCAAGAATGATATCTCTTTCGAATGCAACATTTTCTTGTTTCTGAGCGGCGGGAAGTCGGTTGATGACGATATCTTGTTCTGAGTTTTTCTGATCGAGAGCTTTTGTGGGATCGATCAGGTTTCCATCACCCATAGGATCTGAATTTAAAAGTCGCGAGCTATCTTTTTCAAAAAAGATATGACTTCCTGGAAATCCAGTAGGGACATAGAAATCTTTTGAAACTTCTAGCTTTACCTGGTTGTCATCACCTAGATATTCACCTTTCTCATTAAATGGTCTTTCAGTATTTTTATAACCACCAAAAATATACTTATTTCCTATTCTTCTATTACCAATGGCTAGCGCTTGCTTTTTTAGCTGTGAAACTTCTTCCGCGACTGCTCGCCTTACTTCCACATCAAAGATGTTGGAGGACTGACCTATGGCAATTTCTTTGGCTTTACTGACAATATCAGTCAGCTCCTCAATAGAGTTTTCTGCGAATGTTAATTGCGTTTTGGCATAACTGACGTTTCTCAAATATTGTTCAGAATCTACATTTTGAGATCTTATACTAAGAAGTTCAACATTTCCCACAGGATTATCTGAGGGCTTTTGAATCCCTTTAAGGTTTGACCCTTTTATCTGCAAGTCTTCAAGCCTTGACTTTGTTTTGCCAACAGCATGCTTAATTGCGTGAAATGAACTAGCTTCTGAAACTCTGCTCATTTATTTATCTACCTCATCATTCCAAGAACTGAATCGAACATCTCATCAGCCGTTTTTATCATTCTAGCAGAAGCATCATAGGCATGTTGAAACTTAACCATATTGGCCGTTTCTTCATCTATTGACACTCCAGATAGTCTTTCTTTAATTGATTTTGCTTGAGCCAAAACACCAGAGGATTGCTCTTTATCGAGCTTCGTTTTAGAGACCTTAGTCCCAATCTCTCCAATTGATTTGTGATAATGCTCTTCAAAAGTGGTCCCATCTTCACCAATAACTCGTTCGTGTTGAAGTTTGGAGATTGCAATTGAAACCCTGTTATCTCCGGGAGCATTTGGATTTAGACCCGTTGAGATATTATTGAGATCAGTTTTAACCTCATCACTTAAATCCAACATTCCTGCAGCATTTTTAACACCCGTTGGTTCTTTAAAGAAGTTGATCCCAGTGAATCTTGAATTCTCACTGTGAACAATATTTCCATTTTGATCAGTGGGTATTTTTTTATTAACAAATCCTCTTCTGTGAATAGCATTTGTTGATTTCGCTAAACCGTGGGCCAATTCATCTAAGTCATTGGATAGTTTTTCTATCTCGTTATCTCTGGTATTGATCATGGCTTGAATTGAGCCTTTCAAAAACTTTTGCGAAACAGGCTTTCCTGGTCTTCCTTCCAATTGAATTTCAACTTTGCCTTTGCCTTTTGCACCTTCAGGGCCAGAGTCTCTTACGGCTATTAACTTATTTGTCACTCCGCCTGTCACGAGAGTTCCGACACCTTGAACATTAACAACGTACTGTCCTTTTTTGTCTTCATAAGTATGAACTGTAAAGTACTCAGCGATGTTTCTAACAATCTGGTCTCTTTGATCGCGCAGGTCATTAGCGTGTCCACCTGTGTTTTCTAGGCGAACGATCTCTTTGTTAAGCTTGGTGATATTAGTGGTAAAGAGATTGATATCATCGACTGTTGATGTCACTTTTCTATCGATATTTTCTCGGATATTTCCAATGGTATCGTGAATTCTCTTAAAGTCTGATGCAACAATATTAGCATTGTCTCTTACAACTGACCTGACAACTTCATTTTCTGGTTGATTTGAAAGTTCTCTAAAAGAGTTAAAAAATCGGTTAAGAACCTTATTGAGCCCATCAGAATTTATCTCGTTAAAAACTTCTTCAACTCTTTCTAGCTGATATTCTCTTTCCGAGTCAAAAGAGTTGTTAGACATTGCACGGGTAAGACTTTTTTCAATAAGGTTATCGTGAACACGTCTAACTTCTTTAACGTTAACACCGTTTCCAAGAACATTACTTCCTTCTTGAATAGGTTGGTTAGTCTCAAGAGAAACTCTTTGGCGAGTGTAGCCTTCGGTGTTGGCGTTAGAAATATTATGGGACGTCGTCTCAAGAGACCTCTTTGAGGTCCTAAGTGATGAGCTTCCAATGCTAAATAAATCTACAGTCAACGTCTACCTCTTGTATCGAGCTGTCAATTTATGGATTTACCGACCTCGAGCTTGTTGCTCCGTTGGCACCATAAGTTTTATAAGTCTTTCTTCCTGAAAAACTTTCTTTTAATTCTCTCAACGAGAGAATGGCTTTATTTAAAAATAATTGATTCAGTTTATTTTGATCTTGAATCTTCATGATAATATCTAATAAAAGAGCATTGTATTTCTCTAATTGAATAGCTTCGGCGTTTGAACCAAATCTTTTACAAACATCGACAACATCAGTAATCTTTTCAATATTAAAATGACTACCAGTTGCATTTAACTCATCTATAAGAACAGTTCTTTTGTCTTCAATCTTATTAATCGTCTCTATTAAAGAATTTTTTTCACTAAGAGTATTTTCTAGTGCATCCATATCACTGGCGAGGAGATGGACGTACTCGTCACAAGTTAAGTCATACAGTTCGGTGTGAAGTTGACAATAACTTTTCCAAATTGAATTAAGCTCAGAGAGTTTTAAATTTAAAACTAATTGTTCTTGTTCCGTCATGGTCATCCTTAGTATTCAGTTGTTAAAATTTTATCTGCGAGAGCATCGTAATCTGGCTGGTAAGTTCCCGCTTGGATTTGTGCTTTTAGGCTCGCAATTTTATCTGAATTATCGATTTCTGGAGCCATATCGACCGCCTTCTTAATCCTTGAAAAATCTCTTATCTTCTCAGGGATAGAGACCTTTGCATCCTTTGCAGTACTTGAATTAATTTCAGCAGTCTTTTCAAAAGGATTTCTCTTCATCGCAGCTGCTGACTTGGCCTGAGCCCTCTCAGCTTGTGCTGTTTTAGAACGTGGAAAAAAGTTTGCTCTAGTGTCAATTGTACTCATTTTAGATCTCCCCTTTGGAGTCAGCCTCATGCTGATATCTTTTAACAGCAGCTTGAACATTTGCAGGCTGCTTTAGGTGGCTTGGTAGGATTTGGTCTAGTACTAAATCCTTCATGCCGATTCCATTTTTTGTATTGGCCATAATTTCGGCTCTTTCATTATCCATTAAGCCCTTGTAGTACTTCTGGGCACTACTGTCTTCATTTTCAGACTTAACTGAATTATTCATCTGACTGATCATATAACTAATAAACTGCTTTTCCATTCCTTTCGCTACATCTAAGTAGGGTTTAGGGACGTTTTTGTATTTGGCAGTCTGACCTGTCTCTTGCTTAATTGGTAAATTTGGAAGTTTGTTTATTTGGTTCATAACCCTTCCTGGTTTATTTCTAACTCCCCATCCTAGCGAGTTCTTGGTTTAATTATAACATTAATGGTATTTGCGGTGCTATAAAAAAATTGCCTTCTGTGTAATTATTTTGACATTAGATGAATTCGATATCGGCAATTAATGCCCCATTCGTCTTAAGTGTTTGAAAAATAGAGATTAAATCGTCCGGATTTGTCCCAATAGCATTCAAAGCATTGACCAATTCTTTTAGTGTGGTTTTTTGCTCTATCATGAAAAGTGAACCTTTTTTCCCATCTTTACCTTTATCATTGGCATCTCCGACCTCAATAGTCAGGTCTCCATGACTTATGGCCACGCGATTTAGAGTGACATCTCCTCCGGCAACAATAGTTCCGGTCTTCTCGTTGATGACAATCTTAGCTTTTTGATCTTGGTTCACTCTATAGTTTTCAATGATTGCTATAAGATTAACGATTTCTCTTTCGTAGTTTGTTGGAATAATAAGGTCTATCGTCGCAGAGTCTGATGCACTAGCAAAAAGACCACCTAAGTTTTCATTAATCGTTTTAACGACTCTTGCCGCTGTCGTGAAGTCAGGTCTATTGAGTGATAGTCTAATCGACTTTTTCTTATCAAATGACAGAGCTATTTCCTGCTCTATAGTCGCTCCACTTGGGATCGCACCTGTTGTTGCAAACTTTGCACCTTGAGTTAGTCCACCGATGGAAAGAGCTCCATTGGCAACGGCATAAACCTTGCCGTCTCCGCCTTTTAGGGGAGTCACAAGAAGAGTTCCGCCAGCAAGGGAGCTTGAATCCCCAATCGAAGAGACTGTAACATCAAGCTTTTGACCTATTCTTCCAAAGGGAGGAAGTTTTGCTGTGACGATTACCGCCGCAACATTTTTTGAACTGACCTCAGTTGGAGCATCAAGCCCAAGAGTTTGAAACATCTTTCGAAGGGATGAGTTTGTTACTTCACCACCGCCATCACCAGTACCGTTAAGTCCTATAACTAGACCGTATCCAATAAGAGGGTTATCTCGAACACCTTTTATCGAAACGATATCTTTGAGCCTATTTGCCGCAAGAGCATTAAGAGAAACAATAAGAACGGCTAGGGTAAGGATGTTTTTCATTTTTAGTACCTCAATACTGAAATTTTAGGTTCAAGAACTTTTGACGATTGTACGGCGTCATCGTTTGAAATATCTTTTCTAGAAACGAGAGCTTGAAATTCTATAAATCTTCTTCTCGTTTTATACATAATCTCTTTTCTTCCTCTGACTAGGAGGTAATCTTTGTTGATCTCCTCAATTACTTGAGTAGATATCTTATCATAGACTTTTTTCTCGTCAGTTTCGCCCTTGGCAACTTCTTCCGCAGGGGCTTCTTTTTTCTCTTCAGCTTTTTCACCTTTTTTCGTTTTTTGCGGGGCGACCGGGAACGTTCTTTCTAATTCCTCTTGAATTGTCTCTTTAAGTGGATTCAAAACCTCGACAATAACGATATCTCCAGCTCTTTTTATGTTGTTGGTGACAAAGAGAAAGCTCTCAGAATGCTTTCCAGTCCATAGACTTCCACTTTGTTCGTTATCCTTAAGGTCGTTAGCAGTCACTCTTCTTTTTCCGTAACCATCAAAGTCTCTTTGGTTTTGTGGAGGAAGGTTTGGCGTGTTTCTCGTGCTTTGCCTTGCCCCACCACCAAGAGTAACAGGATTATTTATGCCTCTGGCATTGGCGGCTTGATAGCGATTATAAGGGACTTGAGCAGGTCTTGCGGGATATCCAGCTGCCACTCTTTCCTCGTGATCTATTTGTCTATGCATCCTATTGACGTAAGAGGCACATGAGGTAAAAAGAAAAAGTGTCGCTAAAATAAGTATTTTCATAAGTTAACCATTACCGTATTGAAATCGATCACAAGTCCCGATATTTTTTTATTTGTTTTTTGATTATAGACATCAATAATTTGTCCAATTTTTCCACCCTGCCTAGCCAGTGCAGTGCTATTGAGAGAGATGCTTTTTCCTTTAAGGAGTACCTTTACTTTTTGACCCGGTTTTACAATTGTCATTGGAACAAAGTCAGATACATTTAAAACTTTTCCCTTTTCAAGATGGCGGGTAGGGCGATAAAACCGAATGTTTTCCATATCGCGAAATAGGTGAGTATTCCCTGTGTCAAATATTTTTTTTTCATAAAATTGATCTTGAGAAAGCTTTGATTGAAAAGGTGAAATACTTTCTGTGGCGATGAATGCAACTCTTTTGGTAAGAAGCTTTGTTGAAAACCAAATCGTTTGGTTGTCCAAGGAGACTTTAATGTTTTTTTCACCGGCGGATTCGCAGTTGGCACAACTTGCATTGAGGGTACTTGTCCCTTCAAGATTAAGGCTCCCTTTATCATAGAGACTAGTCGTCGTTGAAAAAACTAAAGAGCTTGGGAGTTGAACCAAGTCTACAAGGACATCTTTAACACTCTTCACTTCAATCTTTCCTGGGGAAATAGTCATTTCCTTTTTGAATTCAGATTTAAAGATTTGAGAGAGGTGACTAGATGTTAGTTCTCCATCAGCCCCTGAAATAAGTTGAATAAACATCTGTGTTTGCTCATCATCACAATCTGAACTTTTAATGATTGAGTCATCGAGGACTTTGTTTAATTTAATAATTTGAGGATAAGAAGTTATCTGACAAGCAAAGCTTGAAAAACAATGAAGGAGTAAAGTAGAGATTAAAAGTTTTTTTATCATCTTATATTATTAACCGTTTGAAGCATCTGATCTGCTACACCCATAACTTTTGAATTCATCTCATAAGCTCTTTGTGCCTTAATTAGACCCGTCATCTCATTCATAATAGAGACGTTAGAGGATTCAAGGTATCCTTGTTGGATTGCTCCAGCATTCTGTGTCCCAGCTATTAATTGAATTGGCTCACCACTTGCCGTCGACTTCTTGGTAAGATTTCCACCTTGGTCCATAAGACCAGCTGGGTTTACGAAGACAAAAACAGGAATTTGTCCAAGTTCTATGGGTTCTGTTTGTGAGGTTAGAAAGGCTTGAATCTTTCCATCACTGGCAATATTTAAACTTTTTGTATTGGGTGGAATTGTTACGTAGGGTACCAGTGGGTGACCATCTCTGGTTTTGAGAACACCTTGAGCATCAACTGTGAAAGAGCCATCTCGTGTGAATTGAATTTCGTCTCCAACTTGGACACCAAAGTAGCCTTCGTCCCCCATAATCATTAAGTCATAGGGATTATTCGTTGCAAGGGGAGATCCCATTTTATGAATTCTTCTCGTTGCAGAAACTCTCGCTCCACTCCCAACTTGCTGTCCCACCATGTACATGGATCCTGAAGATGAACGAGCTCCGGCTTCTCTTACTGTTTGATAAGTTAGGTCCTCAAATTCTGTTCGGTGTGTTTTGTAGCCGTTGGTATTGGCGTTGGCAATATTGTTAGAGATAGTATTAACATTCGACTCCTGTGCACTCATTCCTGTCGCAGCGGTATTGAGGGCCCTTATCATTGCGTTAGCTTCAATACTAAAGAAGAGAACGACGAATGAGAAAAAAAGTAGAATTTTAATTTGCTTCATTTATTTGTCCTTATGGATGTCACTAAAATTTAGCGATATCGTTAACAGCTTTTCCAGAGATACTGTCGTATGTACTAATTGCTTTTTGAATATTTTCAAAGTGTCTGTGGGCTCTTATAAGTTCCGACATCTCCTGAACGGCATTTACATTTGAGCCTTCGATAAAGCCTTGATTGACGCTTGTAGCGACCTTTTCACGCTTTAAGTTTGCTTCGTCATTATTTATATAAAGTGAGTTGCCCTCTTTCCTAATGGCATTAACATCACTGAATTCAACAATTGACATTCGTCCAACCAGGGCGCCTTTGTTGAAAATCTCTCCCTCTCTCGACACAGATATTCTTGCGCCTTCAGGAAGTTTTATAAATCTTTTTTCAATATCACTTTTATCAATTGCCTCAGAGTCAGAGGCTTTAGTTTCTAACTTTGCCAAAAGCTTGAAACCGCTGTCGGTAATGAGCTCACCTTCTTTTGAAACAGTAAGATTACCTTTTCTTGTATAACGAATTCCTTGAGGAGTAGAAACTTCAAAAAAGCCTTTGCCGTGAAGAGCAAAGTCCAGGGGATTATTTGTTGGATCAAGTCTTCCTTGTTCGTGGACAGTGTAACTTCCGTCGACTTTAACATGAGAGTTCTGGGCTCCTTGAGTTTTATAGAAATCATCGGGAGACCAGTCTTCTCTTGGAATGTCGATATCTTCAAGACCCTTATCTAGAGCCGTTAAGTGTTCTTTAAATGTTAAGCGATCTTTTTTGAAACCAGGAGTATTTGCGTTTGCAATATTATTGGCAATGGTTTCAACTTTTCTTTGTTGCGCCACTTGCCCCGATAGGGGAACCCAAATATTTTTCAAACTGTCCTCCTGACATTATAGAAAATCTTCCTAATCTTCTACATAAAGAGTTTATCAACTCTTGCGCCAAATTATTAGCACGGGAAAAAAGTGTCATCTTCCTCAAGTAACTGAATTCGTGAAATGAATAAACGTATCTTAACAAAAAATTGACACCTCACCGAAAAATTTTCCTTTAAGTGAGTTTCGTTGTCAGGCTTACTAAATTTCTGGGACTTACAAGGTTTTTTGTGTGGCAAAATTAGTCAATAGATAAGATAATTGGAAAAATAAATTTTAAAAAAGGTGATTAATGGGTTCAACTACTAAGACTGAAAACTTTGAAGAAACATTAGAAAAACTTGAGAAGGTTGTAGGCTCTTTAGAAAAAGGTGAGTTGCCTCTTGGAAAAAGCATCGAAATGTTCGAAGAAGGAATAAAAATGTACAGCGAGTGCAAAGACTTTCTTGTAGACGCTGAAAAGAAGATAAAAGTTTTGACCGAAAGTCTCGAGGAAGAAGAGTACGAAGAAAAATGAAACTTTTTTCATTCTTCCTCCTATTGATACTTATCTCATCTTGCCAAACGAGAAGTCGAAAGAATAATCAAATTAGCGTCGTTGACTTAGATGAATCATCATCAAAGCCAAAAGTTACTGATAAAGATTCAAAAGAAAATGTCTATGGCCCACTAAACGAAGGGGCGGTGCCGATTGAAGACAGTGACAAAAAAATAGAAAAAAATCCAATCATTGCACTACATTTAGCCCCGGCACTTTATAACTCGTTTGCTTACATAGAGCTTCTCGATCAAATGGAGAGGCTTGGGGTAAGACCTAAAATAATTGTAACAAGCGGCTTCAACTCAATCGTGGCTGCTCTTTATGCAAAGTATGAAAGTGCAAATAGAGTTAACTTTAAGATGTTTTCATTACTCAACCAATTAAAAAATAAAGAGGCTTTCTCTTCAGACTGGATGGATTCAGTTTCCGACTTTATCAATGATGAATTTGAAGAGGAACGTCAGGAAAGATTAAAGATAATTGTTATTATACCGGCTTATAAAGGAAGAAAAGTACACCTTTTGAAAAGTGGGCCGCTTGCTCAAAATATTATTGACGCCATCGATCTCAATCGTCTCAATGAAAATTTTCTGCTTAGGCCTTCACTGGCGTATAGAAAAGAAGTTAATCAAATGGGTATTGATTTAAGCTTTTACTACTCTGTTTTTGGTGCCGAAGATAAAATTTCGGCACCGTCAGGCTATCTGTTAGGAGTCTATCGGAAAGTGAGAGGTTTCGGTCGTGATCCTAAAGCCGGTTTTGAACAAATTAACGTCAACAATAAAAATATTGATAAAGTCTCAAACCTTGTCGACCAATTGGCTTCGGTAAGGGAACGCTCTTTAGAGCTGTCGGAAAAAGCCTTTGAAAAAATTCAAAAGTGGAAAAACAAGTAAAGGAAGCAAGTGAAAAATTTCATGAAATTTATAGCGGTCATAGGCTCATTGGGGTTTCTAGCGGGAATCTTTGTCTTGGGGTTAATAGTCTATATCTCATTTGACCTTCCTCAAATCAACTCCCTAAGTGACTACAGACCTCCAGTACCTTCGAGAATCCTGTCAAAGGATGGAGAAGTTCTTTTAGAGATATCCAAAGAAAAACGTGAAGTGATCCCTTTTGAAAATATTCCCAAAAGAGTAGTCGATTCTTTTTTAGCTGCAGAAGATGATAATTTTTATAATCACTCAGGAGTCGATTACGTGGGGATTATGCGTGCCATGGTCATCAATATAAAAGCTGGGCGTATTGTCCAAGGAGCCTCGACTATCACTCAACAAGTGGCAAAGTCTCTTCTTCTTTCTTCAGAGAGAACTTTTACAAGGAAAATTAAAGATCTCCTTCTAGCAAAAAAAATCGAAGAAAAATTTTCCAAACAAGATATTCTTTTTCTTTATTTGAACCAAGTTTATTTAGGTGGTGGTTACTACGGAGTAAAAGCCGCCTTTTCAGGTTACTTTGGTAAAGAGCTAGAAGAGGCGACTATCGCTGAGAGTGCTCTTGTCGCAGGTCTTTTAGTGGCCCCTGGAAAGTATTCTCCGTATATTAATCCCAAGTATGCAAAAAGAAGACAAAGGTATGTTCTTGGTCGACTCGTAAAGACGGGAAAAATAACTCAGGAAGAATATGAGGCTGCAAAAAACGAAGACATTACAATGCAGCTTAGAAAACCAAACCTTATGAAAGCCGGGTATTTTACAGATTGGATACGCCAAAGAGTCATTGAAAAGTTTGGAAACGAAGAGTTTCTCTCTAATGGCTACGAAATTCAAACAACACTTGATTGGCAACTTCAGAAAAAAGCTGAAAAAGAAGTTCTTGAAGGTGTTATCGCTATAGATAAAAGACAAGGTTATAAAGGTCCTCTGGCTCATTTTGATACAAAAGAAAAAATATTAGAAGAGCTTAAGGTACAAAGAAAACAAATTATTACAGACGCTTCAAAATTTTTCATTTTCTTCAAAGATGGAACAGTTCGAAAGGAGCTGGAGTTTGCCGAAGGTGAACTTGAGAGATCACTGGAAGCTTATGCTGAAGATGAAGAAACGATTAAACCAAGGTATAGAAAATACTACTCAGCCGGAAATAACTCAGAAAGTAAGATGAATGAGCTTATCGAAATTGGCTCTAATTTTGAAGCTATTGTCTCAAAGGTAAACAACCTACAAAGAATGATCTACGTCACCTTTGCTGGTGGATTAAAAGCGATGATTCCTTATGAGCACTTTCGCTGGGCCCATGACAGAAAAATAGATGAAGAAAGACATTATTGGTCATACGTGACTCGTCCTTCGACCATGTTGAAAGAGGGAGATAAAATCCTCATTAAAGTTCTGGGAAGTCCAAGGCCTGTTTGGGAGAGCATTTACTCAGAGTTTAAGAAAGTTGATCTTAACAAAGAGTTTATTTCAAAGCTTAAAGAGCAGAAATTTTACTTAGCCTCTTTAGAGCAAGAGCCAGACGCTCAAGGGGCACTATTGTCAATTTCTCCTTTTACCGGTGAGATTATATCGATGGTAGGGGGAAGCGATTTTCAAAAATCTCAATTTAATAGGGCCGTTCAATCTAATAGACAGCCTGGGTCTGCCTTTAAGCCCCTTCTCTACGCCGTGGGCCTAGAGCATGGTTATACACCAGCGTCGACCTTGTTAGACTCACCCAGTGCACTAGGTGGTGCAGATGAGAGTCTAAGTTGGAAGCCTAGAAATTATGACGGGAAGTTCAAAGGGCAGATGACCTATAGAAGATCTTTGGAAACGAGTCGAAATATCCCAACCATTAGACTGACTCAAGATATTGGAGTTTCAAATATTATTTCTTTCGTCGATAGACTTAAAGTGGATATAGATTTACCAAAAGACCTCAGCGTGTCTTTAGGCTCATTTGGAATGAACCTTTTGGATCTTGTGAAAACATATTCCATTTTTCCAAACGGTGGTCGCCTTGTGAAACTAAAATCAATACTAAGCATCAAGGATCGCTATGGAACGGTTCATACTTTGGATGAACAGAATGATGGTGACAAAGAAGAAAATAAGGATGCAGCGGTAGCTATAGAGGAGCCCTCTGATGAAATTGTAGAGGTTGAACCAAAGGCGACTGTAGTTGAAGAGAAAAAAGAAAAGGAAAATCCTTTCTACGTTAATCTCACTGAAAGCCAAGTTTACGATCAAAGGTTGGCCTACATCATGACGAATCTCCTTAAGGGTGTTGTTCAAAATGGTACAGGAAGATCTGCAAGAGATGTCAGCCCCTTTTTAGGTGGAAAGACTGGAACCACAAATAATTATGTAGACGCATGGTTTTTAGGATTTTCATCCAGAGTTGTGACGGGCGTTTGGACTGGGTTCGATGACAATGGGACATTGGGATTTGGAGAGACAGGGGCAAAATCTGCCCTCCCCATCTGGAAAGAATATATGCGATTAGCTATAAAAAAGTATGGTGAAAGTGACTTCTCAATACCGAGTGGAATACTCAATCAAGCTATTGATAAAGAAACTGGAAGACCTGTTAATTCAAGAGGTTCTGGTGTTATCATGGAGTCTTTTGTGGAAGGAACAGAGCCTGGAGCTGAAAAAGAAGAGCCAGTGGATGCCAATGGCGATGCTCCCGGGGCAATCTTTGAAGACGATGACTACTACAATAATCAGTAAGCCCAAAAAGGTCTAAAAATTCCTACGGAAATACCGATACGAACACAGTAGGCGGTATTTCATGGATAAGATTAGACTTGCAAAAAATAGAAAATTAATTGGTTTCTTATGTGTCTCAATGTTTATACATTGTTGCCTCTTAATTTCGAAAACTTCATCAATTAGCTATTTCAATTCTCCTCCTAAAGAGGTGGAAGAAATTGTAAAGCTTAGGCTTCTTCAAAATTACAAATCAAAAATTAAACAACAAGTTGTTCAGACTGAGCAAAAAAATAATCTTAAAAAAGCAGAAACAGCCTTTCTAGGTGAGAAAGATAATAGCGTTGATAGGCAAACCAGAGCTGCTAATACTGGAAAATTTAAAACAGCAGGTATTGGGAGAAGAGACGGATCAGACGTTCGTCAAAAGGCTCAAAAGAACTTAAAGAATAAGAAAAAGGTCGTTAGCTTCTCAGACCTAGGTTTTAAAACCAATACGAAAGAGTATTCAGAAAAAGAATATAAAAAAGCAATATCTGCGGCTAGAAAGGGCTTAGTTAATGGTACACGCGGAGTTAAGGGGCTTGGGCAGAGTAACGATTATCTGGAAGATATTCCTCTAGGAGACTTTACCAAGCTAAACACCCAAGAATTTGAATTCTATGGTTTCTACCACAGGATAAGACAAAAGCTTGAGCAGTTTTGGGGACGAAACATTCAGGATCAAGCTGATAAAATATTTAAGTCTGGAAGATCTTTAGCTTCGGATACCAATCATATTACAGCTTTAGAAATTGAGCTCAATGAGAACGGTGAAATTGTAAAGGTGGACATAAAGTCAGCCAGTGGTATTCGAGAACTGGATAAGGCTGCGATTGAAACTTTTAATCAAGCAGGACCATTTCCAAATCCACCAGCCAAAATGCTTCAAGGTGGAAAGGCAAAAATTAAGTGGAGTTTTGTTGTTAATACGTAAGTCTAGTGTGAACTAGGGCTACCTTTAAGAAGATTCTTCAACCTATCAATACCTTCCATTGTTACATAGTCAGTCCAGATAGAATCTAATTCTCTGATTGATTCTATAATTTGAAGAGCTGCTTGATCTCTTGAAATTTTTTGTGATTCAGCCAACATTGAAATAGATTTATTAATCACTTCGATTGCAGGTGAGTTATTTATCTTGCTGAGTCTTTCCTCATAAGAGTTATCGATTTTCTTTTCTTTGCTTTTGATGATTGCTGTATTTAGAAGTTGAATAGATTCCATTTAGTTATATATCCTAGGGCTTTAAAAAATTTTCCAGCGGTGTTGAGCGAGTGGTTAATATGAACCTATTTGATCTTTACGTAAAGGGGTTTTGCGTAATAATGAATTTTTTTTGTATCAATAAATTGAGTTGTAAAAGCCGACTAGGAGCCGGCTTCGTGCACTATAAAATTTTTAGGAATTTTCTTCACAGAATGTTTTATATTTTTCTGCAGTCATTAAACTGTCAAGTTGTGTGTCATCTGATAATTCAATTTTGATGAGCCATGACTCAAATGCATTTTGGTTAATAGATTCAGGTGTTTCCTCAACACTTGAATTTTTATCCACAACTTTTCCACTAATTGGTGTGTATAAGTCACTCACTGATTTTATCGATTCAACTACGCCAAAAGTATTTCCTGCTTCAACTTCGCTATCGATATCTGGGAGTTCAACAAAAACAATGTCTCCTAAAGAATTTTGAGCAAAGTCGGTAATTCCAATACTTGCAGTTTTGCCTTCGACTTTTATCCACTCGTGATCTTCTGTATAAAAAAGGTTTTCAACTATTTGACTCATTACTTATGTCCTCCGCTTACAAATGCTTTTGTTGTGATGTTGATTGGAAAAGATTTGTTTCTAATCTCAATTTCATATTTTTCATCTTTATTGTACTTTTCTTTGCTAACTCTGGCGATACCTATGCCTTTATTTAAGCTTACTGACATTGTCCCAGATGTGACAGTACCAACTTGCTCATTATTAGAGTTCAGGATCTTATAGCCATCTCTGGGAATCCCTTTATCGAGGGAGAATTTTATCAGTTGTGAATTAATATTGTTTAGTGCAAGAGTTTCTTTTCCTGTGAAAGCTGGCTTATCCAGTTTAACAGTCCATTTCAATCCGCTCTCAAGAGGCGTGACTTCGTCACTTAGTTCATGTCCATAAAGAGGGTAGCAAACCTCAAGGCGTAAAACGTCTCTAGAACCTAGTCCACAGGGCTCAACACCAGCTTCAATTAATTGGCTCCAGATTTTCTTGATATAATCGTGTGGTCCGAATATCTCAAAACCATCTTCACCAGTGTAGCCTGTTCTAGCAAAGAGAACCGGTGTCGTAGCACTTAGATCAGTTGTTTGAATGGAGTAGTAGGGTATGTCTTGGAGTTCAAACTCAAGGTTAATGGATGTTAAAGCTTTAAAGGTGTTTGGACCTTGAACGGCTAAAAGTGAATAGTCCTCAGATCTGTTGACGAGTTCAACTTCATAGCCTTTAGCCTTGGACTTAATCCAATTAAAGTCTTTTTCTATGTTTGCGGCATTAACACAAATCATAAGGCTCGACTGCGGTTAGTTTGTAGACAATAAGGTCATCTATTATTGTTCCATCCTCTCTGCAAAGCGGGGAGTAGATAGCTTTTAATAGCTCAGCATTCTTTATATCGTTTGTGACTAGTTCATCGACAAATTTTACAGCTTCTGGTCCAGAGACAAAAAATTCACCCATGTGGCTAACGTCAAACATACCGCAATTTTCTCTAACGGCAATGACCTCTTGTTTTAGGTTTTTGTACTGGATGGGCATCTCCCATCCGGCAAAGTCCACAATTTTTGCGCCTAGCTCTTTGTGCATTTCGAATAGTGAAGTTTTCATTTGTTCCTTGTTTTAAGTATTCCGTCGGTCGCTTTTATGAGGTTTTCCATAAGAGACAATACTGTCATTGGCCCAACGCTGCCAGGGACAGGGGTGATGGCTTCAACTTGTCCGTTGAGGGCATCAAAATCCATATCTCCGCATAATTGTCCACTGTCATCTCTATTTATACCAACGTCAATAAGGGTTTGAGACTTAGTGCTAGAAATATAACTTTTGTCCAGATACTTAGGAGAGCCAACAGCACTTATAATAATATCTGCTCGCTGGCAGTGTTCTTTAATATTTTTACTTTTAGAGTGGCAAAGAGTCACTGTTGCATCGAGATTTGAAAGGAGGAGGTTTAGAGGTCTTCCAACTATAAATGATCGACCAATGATCGTAATATCTTGTCCCTTAATGGGAATATTGTAAAAGTTCAAAAGCTTGACGATTCCTTTGGGAGTACAGGGAATGAGGTTACATTGTTGGTTGCGGTAAAGCGCCACAGAGGTTTTTGAATGAAAGCCATCCACATCTTTTTCAAAAGATACAAGAGTGGCCGTATCAAGATGTCTGAGGTGCTGTGGAACAGGAAGTTGAATAAAACAGCCTGTAACCGTGTCGTCCAAATTTTGTTTATTCACATGCTCTAAGAATTCTTTCTCGCTAATATTTTTATCAAGCTTTATCAGGTTAAAATCAGCCCCAATCTTTTGGCACATTTTCTTTTTATTTTTGATATAGGAGAGACTTGCAGGGTTATCACCAACTAGAATGACACTCATCTTGGGGTTCAAACCCTTGTTTTCTAGTTCAGCTCTCTTTTCTTTCAAAGTTTCGAGAGTTTCCTCAATAATTGGTTTGGCGATTATAAGCTTGGACATATCATTTATTACCGTAAATAGCTGAGATTTAATAGGGAAAAATCCAATCATGAAATCTTTTAGGTTAATTAAAATTAAGACTCAGTGTATAATAGACGATGTTAACTCTTTAACTGTGGGTCGTTATATGTCGAAAAAGAGCGAGTGTACTATTTGCAAACATTATGGAAAACAAACGCCAAAAGGTGAGACCCTTGAAACGGCTCAGTTGTATGACGATAATGGAGCTCCTGTTCCTATAGCTCTATGCAGAACCCACTCAGTTCAACTTTTTAAGCTTGGTCAGAAATCCTTTCTCTTGTCTCACTACAGAATTCTGGCCGACCTAATGGATACCGATGAGAAAAAGTTCATAAATCTTTTAGATAGAACTGTTAGAAAGTTTCCAGACCTTATTCGCTGAGCTAGAATATACAAATGCTTATCTTAGGAATTGATCCAGGTTCAGTTAATACTGGTTGGGCGCTATTAGAATCAGTTGGTAAAAAGGTCAATT
The DNA here is from genome assembly GCA_963719505.1 of Halobacteriovoraceae bacterium. Classification (GTDB taxonomy): domain Bacteria; phylum Bdellovibrionota; class Bacteriovoracia; order Bacteriovoracales; family Bacteriovoracaceae; genus CAKZJW01. The sequence goes on along the minus strand of CAVRCF010000001.1, from coordinate 240,727 downwards.
ATATTGATTCTGGCGTCTTGAGTTTTGATGGCTCGATAACGTTCTTGGAAAGATTGGCCCAAATCAAGACTCTTTCAGATGAGCTCGTTGAAAAGTTTAATCCCGATGAGATTGCATTCGAGTCTTTAATTTTTGTTAAAAATCCATCTTCAGCCATTAAACTGGCCCAAGCCCGAGGAATTATTCTCTCATCTTTCATAGAAAAGTATCAGGGAAAAATATTTGAATACGCGCCAACTTTAGTGAAGGCAACGGCTTCAGGGCATGGACATGCCGATAAAGAGTCCATGCAGAAATTTATGGATATGGTTTTAGGTAAAAGAGAGTATAAAACCCATGATGAAAGTGATGCCGCAGCAATTGCTCTTTGTCATATCCTTAATAAAAACTCAAAAGTTTCAAATTTAAAAAAGACTAAGGGCGCTCGGGGACTAGCAGCTTCTTTAGCACATAAGGTATAAATGATTGGATATGTTCAAGGGAAAGTACTTTTCTCAGATGGTAAAAAAGCTTTAATTCTTACTAATCAAGGTATTGGTTATGATTTGAACTATGGATATTTTTTGCAGGCAAATACTAATATAGGACTTTATACCCATCACCATATTACTGATAGTGACCAGAGTCTTTGGGCCTTTAATAATATTGAAGACAAAAAAATGTTTGAGCTTTTAAAGACCGTTAATAAGGTAGGTTCCTCTAAAGCCTATCCTTTGGTGACTAATATAGGACGCGATTTTCTCATAGAAGCTATTCGCTTGGAGCAGGTAAATGTTCTGACAAAAGCTCCCGGAATAGGGAAGAAAATGGCGGAGCAAATTATTCTTTCTCTAAAAGATAAGATTGGTCAGCACTTTAGCTTTAGCTCTGAGGCTGAAGCAGAGGATGCTGGAGATATTACTCAGATTAATGCTATTGATCGACCAGCTCTATATTCTAATAAAAAACTAATCGTTGAGGCGAGAATGGCACTAGAGAGCTTGGGATATAAAGATATAGATCTGACGATCCAGTCTTGTGTTGATGAATCAGTTCAGTCTTCGGAGGAGCTTATTAAAAGAGTTCTCAAAGAGTTATAAATATGAGTGATGAAAGATTTTTAACCAATCAAAATAAAAAACACGATGCCGTTCACGATGCTAAATTAAGGCCTAATGACTTTACTGAGTACATAGGCCAAAGACGTGTCGTCGAAAATATTGATCTTATGGTTAAGTCCGCTCTCAAAAGAAACGCAGCGATGGACCACGTTCTTTTATCGGGACCTCCAGGTCTGGGAAAAACCAGTCTTGCGATGATCATTGCTGACGCCATTGGAAGTGAGTTACATGTCGTCAGTGGGCCGGCCATAGAAAAAAAAGGTGACCTCGCAGCAGTTCTCACTAATATCGCTCCCCAAGATATTCTCTTTATCGATGAAATTCACCGAATGAATATCTCAGTTGAAGAAATTCTCTATTCAGCTATGGAGGACTTTAGGCTCGATATCCTTATAGGCCAAGGGGCGAGTGCTAGGACCATGCAAATTGATTTAGTTCCCTTCACTTTAATAGGTGCAACAACAAGAAGCGGTCTTCTTTCTAATCCTTTAAGAGATAGATTTATGGCCCATCTTCACTTTGACTACTACGAAGCCGAGGACCTGTCTAAAATCCTTGCAAATAATTCTAAAAAATTAAAAATAAAATTAAACGATAATGCAAAGCTTGAAATTGCGAAAAGAAGTCGAGGGACACCTAGGATCGCCAACAGAATATTGAGAAGAGTGAGAGATTTTGCTCTAGTACAAGACCATTCAGTGGTAGAAGTTGAAGACGTAACAAAGGCCTTAGTCTTGTTGGATATCGATGAGCTGGGCTTAGACTCAATGGATAGAAAAATTTTAACGGTTATTCATGACTTCTATTCTGGAGGCCCCGTTGGCATTGATGCCTTGAGTGCAACTTTGGGAGAAGACAAACAAACCATCGAAGAAGTGTACGAGCCCTACCTCTTAAAGGAAGGATTACTGCTTCGAACACCTCGGGGACGTTCTTTGTCGGAAAAATCGATCTCCCATGTAAATAAATTCAAGTAGTTAAAAGCACAAGAATTGCCCCTTATGTAGCCTATCCCTTTGTAATTATTACAAAATAGCACAAATAGTTGACTATTTACGTTTAATAATTGATAAAATTGCCCTAATTTTTCATTCGTGTTTTTTAATAAAATTAGTTTATAATTATAAGACACGTAGTGCAAAAACAAGGAAGATTTAGGGTACGTGCCTAAAGGACAATATAATGATTTACCAAAGAACCCTCGCTAAAGAGGTGCAAGTCACAGGAATAGGACTTCACTCAGGGAAAAAAGTAAAATTGAAACTCCACCCAGCTGAAGCAAATACGGGTATTATTTTTAGACGAGTGGATATTAAAGATTCAAAAGATCAAAAGGCGAACGCGACAAGTGTTGGTGCTACTGATAATAATACAACTCTTGGAGCTGGAAAAGAGGCCATTCATACTGTTGAACATCTTCTTGCTGCTCTTTATGGTTTGGGCATTGATAATGTTTACTGCGAGATCGATGGTCCTGAAGTCCCTATTATGGATGGCTCTGGAGCATCATTTGTTTTCATCCTCAAAGAGACAGGTGTTCAAAATTTAAATAAAACAAAAAAATTCATGGTGATAACGGACACGGTCCGTGTGGAGCACGATGGAAAATGGGCACAGATTGAGCCTGCTAAAAACCTCATTATTGATTCAACGATAGTCTTTGCACATCCGGCGATTAAAACTCAAAGAGAAACATTTGAGTTTAGCTGTGAAAATTTCATCAACAATATTAGCCGAGCCCGTACTTTTGGTATGTTGAGAGATGTTGATATGCTAAAACGAAAAGGACTTGTTCAAGGTGGATCTTTAGACAATGCTGTCGTTTTAGATGATTTTAAAGTTATCAACCCTGAGGGACTGCGTTTTGCTGATGAATTTGTTCGTCATAAAATCCTCGACACCATTGGTGATATTTCTTTGATGGGCTACGAGATCGCAGGGAAAATTACAACCTATAAGTCTGGGCATCACTTACACAATCTTTTATGCCGTAAGATACTAGAAACACAATCATGTTATGAAATAGTCTCCGCGACCTCTTTGACTGCAGAGGTACAAGAGGCCCACAGACTACCGCACATGATAAGTGTTACAAACTAGCTTTTCAATTATCTCTTTTTAGTGTAGAAAACCCCATATTTTATAATTATGGGGTTTCCAATGAAGCAATTTTTAATGCTACTTATGCTTTTCTCTACTGCTAGTTTTGCTATGTCAAAGTGGTCAGATCTTGAAAAAAATAAAAAGTACACAACCGACAGAGCTATTTCTTTGGAGAAGGAAGGTTATAAACTTAATCTGCCTATAAACTCTAAAATAGAATTGGTAGAAGTTATGTCACTTCCCATGATTAAAGTTGAACTTTTAAAATTTGATATCTCTGAATATTGTAACGATGGAGAGTCAATTTCAGACATCAAGCTTATCGATATAAAACAGTCTTCAGGGCTTATCGTTACTGTTGGAGCTGATCTAGCAGAAGATTGTGTGATGGAAATGTTTGTAGAAACAAAAGATATCGACACCAACAGTTTATTCAAATAAGGCATTCAAATGAAATTATCTAAAAGCTTTTGGCAGACTTATAAAGAAGTCCCGTCTGATGCTGAAGTTACCTCTCATAAGCTTCTTATGCGAGCAGGCTTTATTCAAAAAGAAGCTGGTGGAATTTATTCCTACCTTCCTATGGCCGTAAGAGTCCTTGAAAAAATAAAAACTATCGTTCGAGAAGAACTAAACGCTATCGATTCACAAGAACTTCTTATGAATATGGTTACTCCAAGTGAAGTTTGGAAAGAGTCTGGACGGTGGGAGACCATGGGACTTGAGATGCTTCGTTTTGTTGATCGTAAAAATGCGGACTTCTGCCTCAGCCCTACAAATGAAGAGACGATTACAAATATCTTTAAAAAAACGGTAACGTCATATAAAAATCTCCCCGTTTCTCTTTACCAAATTAACACAAAGTTTAGAGATGAAATCCGTCCCCGTTTTGGGTTAATGCGTGGGCGTGAATTTATCATGAAAGATGCCTATACCTTTTCCATGGATAAAGAATCTATGGATAAAGAATACGAGCTTTTTTATCAAGCGTATTCAAATATATTTACCCGTATGGGGCTTGAGCATATCATCGTAGAAGCTGATGCCGGAGCGATGGGAAGCGTCGATTCAAAGACTCATGAGTTTCAGGTTGTTGCAGATAACGGTGAAGACGTCGTCGTGGTTGCACCCTCAATTGGTTATGCTGCCAATATCGAAAAAGCACAGACTAGCCGCGGACCTCTCTCTTTTGCCCAGGCTAAAGAGCTTAAAGAGCTTGAAACCAAAGGACTCCAGACCTGTAAAGAAGTCTGTGAAAGCCTAGAACTGCCCCTGCATCAAAGTCTAAAGACTTTAGTTTTGACCGCAAAATATGGAGCTAAAGAAGTTCACTATATGGTTATGCTTTTGGGTGATGATGACTTAAATGAAGTGAAGCTTCAAAATGCCCTCAAAGCGGATGAGGTAAATATCGCTAGTGAAGAGACTCTCAAGGCGTTAAACCTTCCTAAGGGATATATGAGCCCACTTGGAGTTGATGAAAAAATTAGTGTTATCTTTGATTCAGAAATTGATATCGAAAAATCTTTTATTGTGGGAGCTAATAAAGAAAATTACCACGTTGATGGTTTTGTGCCCTCAAGGGATACGACAAAAAGAAAGATCGCTGACGTTCGCCTAGCAAAAATTGGTGACTACGCTCACGATGGAAAAACCAAAGTTGAATTTAAAAAAGGTATCGAAGTTGGGCATATCTTTCAACTTGGGGACAAGTATACAAAATCAATGAAGGCCACTGTTCTTGATCAAAATGGGAAGAAACAAATCCCGTTGATGGGGTGCTATGGTATTGGTATCTCTCGAACAATGGCCGCAGCAATTGAGCAAAAAAATGATGAGAATGGAATTATCTGGCCAGCGGCTATTGCGCCGTTTGATGTCTATTTCGCAGTCATCGGTAAAAAAGAAGAAACTAAAATTTTGAGTGAAAAAGTCTATGGTCAGCTGAAATCATGTGGAATAGATGTGCTTTTTGATGATCGAGGTATGGGGCCAGGACCAATGTTCAAAGATGCTGATCTTTTGGGACTCCCAATTAGAATAACTCTCGGAGAGAGAGACTTTGAAGCCACCGGAGAGTTTGAATTAAAAGTTCGCTCTACAGGCGAAGTATTTAAAGTCAAACAAAGTGACTTAGAAACAAAAATTAAGGAACTGCTTTCGCAGTTAGGAAAATAAATGGAAGAGTTTGATGTTATTGTTGGGGTTCACAGTATTGCAGCAGCAATAAAGAATCCAAATAGAGTTGTTCATTCAATTTACCTAACGGAAGAAGGGAAAAAAGATTTACTTAAACGCACCGATGTTACTCAAAAAGAATTCTCAGATCTCAACAAGACTTTTCTAGAGCCACACGCCCTTCAGGAAAAAGGCAAAGAGTACTTCAAGACCCTAGATGCGGACTTTACAAGGATTCCCTCGGGCGTCTTTATAGTGACAAGCCCCATTGAAACTTATGACAACAATTGGTTGTACGAAGAAATTTCAATGAAAGATGATTTAAAAATTCTTTGCCTCGATCAGGTTACAGATGTGCACAACGGTGCTGCGATCCTAAGAACCGCAAGCTTTTATGGTATCGATATCGTGGTTCTTCCTGGGAAAAAATCATTTGGCTTCTCTCCTTCTTTTTACAGAATTGCCTCTGGAGCAACAGAGTCTATAAAAATCGTTCAAGTGAGTAACCTCTCAAAAGTGATTTCTACTTTGACGAAAAAAGGCGTTACTTGCATCGGTTTGACTGAGCATGTTGATTCTCCGATTACAGAGGAAATTCTTGCTTCGGCTAAACTTGGAACCTGCCTTGTCTTGGGTAAAGAAGAGACGGGAATATCTCACGCTGTTCTTAGAAATATTAAGCATCAACTTGCTCTTATTCCTCAGGGGGCAACGCGGTCGTTAAATGTTTCTGTCGCCGCTGCTATTTCTATGGAGAAATGTTTTTCTAAAAAATAGAAATGTTATTTTTTTTGTAAAAAAAACTTGCATTTATTATCCTTACCAATTATAAAATTACTCTCATCAATTGAAGAAGATGGCTTTTTGGGCTGCTCTAGCTCAGTTGGTAGAGCATCGGTTTTGTAAACCGACGGTCGCAGGTTCGACTCCTGTGAGCTGCTCCACTAAATTTGAGTTAAGGGCGTGGTTCCCGAGTGGCTAAAGGGAGCAGACTGTAAATCTGCCGGTGTATACCTTCGCTGGTTCGAATCCAGCCCGCGCCACCACTCAGGTTTTCAAATTGATGATGATTACCAAATAATAAGCGGGTGTAGCTCAGTTGGTAGAGCACAAGCCTTCCAAGCTTGGGGTCGTGAGTTCGAGCCTCTTCGCCCGCTCCATTTTCTTTTAAATAGCGCTTCAGGTCATAGACCGGTAGGCAAAAAATAAGACTTCATTTTTTAAGCATTATATCCGAAAATAAACCCTGTTACTATCCACCTAATAAGTGTTTACTATCAAGAGCTTTTTGTTTATAAATAAAAAAAGTGAAATGGCTTTACGCTCTCGTAGCTCAGGGGTAGAGCGCTTCCTTGGTAAGGAAGAGGCCACGAGTTCAAATCTCGTCGAGAGCTCCAGTTTTAAACTGTGTTATGAAAAAAGATTATTAAGATAGAGTTTGTTTTATTTAGAATAATTTTAAAAAATAGAGCAAAAAATAATTGTCAGTTGAGAATGCTTAAAGCATACTCGGTGACATTAAAATTGTTTAATTTAAGTTAAATAGTATTAACGCCTAAATTGCAAAAAATATTTGTAAGGAGTATATTATGGCTAAGGAAAAATTTGATCGTAGTAAACCGCACGTAAACATCGGAACGATCGGTCACGTAGATCACGGTAAAACAACATTAACAGCTGCAATTTCTAAAACTCTTGCAGAAGCTCTGGGTGAGTAGCAAGTAGATTCGACGAGATCGATTCAGCTCCAGAAGAAAAAGCGAGAGGGATTACAATTAATACTTCTCACATTGAGTATGAAACAGCTGAACAGACATTACGCTCACGTAGATTGTCCAGGTCACGCCGATTATGTAAAGAACATGATTACAGGTGCTGCTCAGATGGATGGTGCAATTCTTGTATGTTCAGCTGCAGATGGTCCTATGCCACAAACTAGAGAGCATATCCTTCTTGCTCGTCAGGTTGGCGTTCCAGCGATCGTTGTATTTTTAAACAAAGTTGATCAAGTTGATGATGAAGAACTTCTTGAGCTAGTAGAAATGGAGATCAGAGAATTACTTTCTTCTTATGATTTCCCTGGTGACGATACTCCAATCGTAGCTGGTTCAGCTCTTGCTGCAATGGAAGATAAAGACGCCAGAAATTGGTAGAGATAAAGTTCTTGAGCTAATGGCTGGAGTTGATGAGTATATCCCAACTCCTAAAAGAGATGTTGAGAAAGATTTCTTAATGCCAGTAGAGGACGTTTTCTCTATCTCTGGACGTGGTACAGTTGTTACAGGTCGTATTGAAAGAGGGATCGTTAAGGTTGAGAAGAAGTTGATATCATCGGTATTAAAGACTCTTCAAAAAACAGTTGTAACTGGTGTTGAGATGTTCAGAAAACTTCTTGATAGAGGTGAAGCAGGAGATAACGTTGGTCTTCTTTTAAGAGGTATTAAGAGAGAAGATATTGAGCGTGGTCAATGTTTAATTAAGCCAGGTACAGTTAAGCCACATAGCTAAATTTAAGTGTGAAGTTTATATCCTAACTAAAGAAGAGGGTGGAAGACACACTCCAATCTTTAAAGGATACAGACCACAATTTTATTTCAGAACAACAGACGTTACTGGAGCAATCACTCTTCCTGCAGGAACAGAAATGATCATGCCAGGTGATAACACTGCATTTGACGTTGAGTTAATCACTAACATCGCAATGGAGAAAGGTCTTCGTTTTGCAATCCGTGAGGGTGGTAGAACAATTGGTGCTGGTACAGTATCTGAAATTGTAGACTAATAAATAATACTTAAATATAAAATTAAGGACCGGTTAATGCCGGTCCTTTTTTTTAAAAAAATGGGCGTATAGCTCCAACGGTAGAGCGGCTGATTCCAAATCAGTAGGTTGGGGGTTCGAATCCCTCTGCGCCCGCCACTTAATACGTTTTTATTGCATTGTGCGCAATAAACCATCACAAGAAAATACTATTCAATTCCCATTATTTATTATAAAAATACTTTTCTTATAGACAAAACTTGTTTTATTTCGCATATATTGTGAACTCAATTTTTATGCGAAAAAAATGATTAATAAAAGGTGATAAATATGTCATTGGCAAATAATAACGACGGCAGAAAGTGGATTCAATCAAGTGTTGCAATTACATGTATGGTTGTCGGATACGTACTAATGAGTTTCTTCTCAACTTTAAGCGAATGGTTTGAGCTTGAGTCAAAGATAACTAATTATACAGCTATCTCACAGGCGTTGTCTGTTTTGATCGCCTTCGGTGTCTTTGTTTATATTATGAAAACTCCTAAGACTTCTAACTTTCTAACAGAGGTTTATCAAGAAGCTATAAAGGTTGTTTGGCCTGATAAAAACGAAACAGTAAAACATACAATCGTTATCATGATTGGAGTTACTGTAATAGGCTTTCTCTTAGGATTTTTTGACCTAGGTGCAAGTTGGTTACTAAGCTTAATTGCTAAATAAATTAATTAAAACGTATAGCTAAAACATACGAGGATTCTTTAATGAACGAAGATAATAAAAATGAAGTAGAGGCGGCTGATGTAGCTTCAGAAGTTAAAGCGGTAGCAGCAACTCCAGAAGAAACAGATGTTGAAGATAATGGTCTTGCAAAAGGCGATACAGAAGACTTCAAATGGTATATCGCTCACGCTCTAAGTGGATTTGAAAATAGAGTTACAAAAACACTTAAAGAAAGAATCTTAAACCATAACATGACAGAATACTTCGCTGATATTGTTGTTCCAGAAGAGCAAGTAGTTACAAATGTTAATGGAAAGAAAAGAAATATTAAAAAGAAATCTTTCCAGGATATGTTCTCGTAAGAATGCATATGAAGAAAAGGCACTTGGCACCTAGTTAAAGACACAGATAAAATCACTGGTTTTATCGGTGGAACGATAAGAGGCACTCCTACTCCAATATCAGACGATGAAGCAGCTAATATGATTGGATTAAAGTTGATGGTACTAAGAAATCTAGAGTTCAAGCACGATTTTCATCTGCTGGTGACTCTGTTAAAGTTATCGAAGGACCTTTCGCATCTTTTGTTGGTAACTGTTGAAGCCGTTAATGCGAACGGAAAACTAAAAGTAAACGTATCGATTTTTGGTCGTCCAACTCCAGTTGAGCTTAGATGATACTCAAGTAGAAAAAGCATAATAAATTCCCGCAAGGGAAGACTTAAAACTATACGGGAGACGTAAAAGTCGTTTGAACCGAGGAGAATAACTATGGCAAAAAAAGTAACAGGTTTTATTAAACTTCAAATTGAAGCGGTAAAGCAAACCCAGCACCTCCAATTGGTCCAGCTCTTGGACAAAAAGGTGTAAACATTATGGAATTCTGTAAAGCATTCAATGCAAGAACTCAAAAAGATGCGGGAACAGTATTTCCAACAATCATCACTGTTTATTCTGACAGATCTTTTACATTTATCACAAAAACTCCTCCGGCTAGCTTTTATGTTAAAGAAAGCTCTTAAAATGAAGTCTTTTGCAAATAAGCCAGGGCATCGAAGTAGCTGGAACAGTTTCTGAGAAACAAGTGGAAGATATTGCAAAGGCAAAAATGCCAGACTTAACAGCTGCTGATATTGATGCTGCAAAAAGAACGATTGAAGGTTCAGTTCGATCTGCAGGATTAAAACTAGACTATAAAGAGTTTGAAGCATAATCGGGAGACTGAGAGTCGCTACTACCGATTTGGAGGAATAAATGAAAAAAAATAATGATAAAAGAAAAGAAGCATGGGCAAAAGTAGAAGCAAAAAACTTTACAATGTCAATGAAGGTTATCGACCTTGCTAAAGATGCAGCATTTGCAAAATTTGATGAAACATTTGATGTTGCATTCAGACTTGGAGTTGATCCAAGACACGCTGACCAAATGATCAGAGGTGCAATTGTTATGCCTGCTGGAACTGGTAAAAAAGTAAACGTTGTTGTTATCACTTCTGGTGAGAACATTGCAAAAGCTGAAGCAGCTGGAGCTGACCTTGTTGGTGGTGACGATATTATCCAAAAAATCCAAGGTGGATGGATGGAGTTTGATAGAGTTATCGCGACTCCGGATATGATGGGGAAAATTGGTAGAATTGCAAGAATTCTAGGGCCACGTGGTCTTATGCCTAACCCAAAACTTGGTACTGTTACAACTGATGTTGAAAAAGCAGTTTCTGAGCAAAAAGCTGGTAAGGTTGAATATAGAACTGAAAAAACTGGTATTGTTCATGTTCCTTTTGGAAAGAAATCTTTCGAAAATGAACAACTTATTGAAAACTTCAAAGCTATCGCGGGTGCAATCTTAGAGCGAAGCCAGCAAGTGCAAAAGGTACACTATATCAAATCAATTGTTATTAGCACGTCAATGGGTCCTGGTATAAAGCTAGACACTAACGATATCGTTACAGTTTTAAAATAAACAAAGTATAGGGGTTGATGAAAGCCGGTTCGTCCTTAAAAAGACGTAGTAAAGCCTGTCGAAATCCCCCTCCAATATTAACACAGGAGGAATCACATTATGATGACTAGAGCTAAAAAGACGTTCTGATCAAAGACCTCAAAGAGAAAATTGAAGCATCAAAAGCTCTTTTTCTTAACGAACATGATTGGAATCGACGCAAACTCTGCCGTAGATCTAAGAAAGAAAGTTAGAGATGCAAATGGAACTATTGTTGTTACAAGAAATGCTCTCTTTGGTAAGGCTGCAGCAGGAACGCATGCAGAAGCACTACTGACAGGTCTTAAGGGAACCAATGCAGTTGCTTTGCATTCGAAGATGCTCCAGGTGTAGCAAAGGCTATTTTTGACGCCAGCAAAGACTTGGAACAAGTTACTCTTGGTAAGGGGTACCTAGGAACAGAATCTACTTGAGGTTGATCAAGTAACTGAACTAGCTAAATTACCATCTAGAGATGAAATGCTAGGAACATTACTTGCTACATTTAATGCGCCAGTATCTGCATTTGCTAGATTAATGAATTCAATTAAAGATGAAGTGTGAAACACAAGGTGTTGAAAAACCAGCTGATCTTAAAGTTGAAGCTGCAGTGGAAACTGCTGAATAGAAGTTCTTTGAAGCTTTTTAACGTAACCATTTTTATAAATTTTTAGGAGAATAAAATGTAACAACGAACAACTTAATTGACCATATCTCAGGAATGACTGTTTTAGACCTTGCTAACCTTGTTAAAGAATTAGAAGAGAAATTTGGTGTATCAGCAGCTCCTGTTGCTGTTGCTGGTGGTGCTGCTGCAGGTCCTGTAGAAGAAAAAACTGAATTTGATGTAGTCCTTGCTGAAGCAGGTGCTAAGAAAATCAATGTTATTAAAGAAGTAAGAGGAATCACTGGTCTTGGACTTAAAGAAGCGAAAGACATCGTTGAAAGTGCTCCTAAAACTCTTAAAGAAGGCGCAACTAAAGAAGAAGCAGAAGAGATCAAGAAAAAACTTGAAGCTGCTGGTGCAAAAGTTGAGCTTAAATAATTCGGAAGAATTGGAACGAAGCGTTATCGCTTGTTAAATAAAATTCATGGAAGTGCACATTGTGCACTTCCATTTTTGCGTTTGTGCATGTAAATAGAACAACAAACTATTTTTAAATATATTTTATCTGAGGAGTCAGTCCAAATGACAAAAGTTTTCAGCCCGAATGAGTGGTATAGATGTAACTTCAGCAGAAGTGAAACTGTAATTGAACCACCAAAGTTAATGAAACTTCAGATTTCTTCTTACGAAGATTTCCTACAAAAAGATGTTCCACCCGCTAGACGAGAAGACAAAGGTCTTCAAGCAGTTTTTAAGTCAGTCTTTCCAATTTTTGACTTCAATAAAACTGTTTCTCTAGAATTCGTAAGCTATTCTTTAGAAGAGCCAAAGTATTCTGTTCAAGAGTGTAAAGCCCGAGGTTTATCTTTTGAGTCACCATTAAAAGTTACAGTTAGATTAGTCTTTTTTGATGTTGATGAAGAAGACGAAGAAAATAGGACTATTTCTTCAATCAAGGAACAAGAAGTTTATTTAGGAAACATTCCTCTAATGACTGAGACTGGATCGTTTGTTTATAACGGTACGGAACGAGTAATTGTATCTCAGCTCCATAGATCTCCAGGGATTATCTTTGAGCACGACAGTGGGAAAAAACATTCAAGTGGAAAGCTATTATACTCTGCTAGAATTATTCCTCATAGAGGTTCTTGGTTAGATTTCGAATTCGACCATAAAAACGTATTGTTTGCTAGAATTGATAGAAAGAGAAAACTTCATGCCACAGTAGTTCTTAAGTCATTAGGATACTCAGTTGAAGAACTTCTTGATCTTTTTTATGACAAAGAAACAATTCACTCTTAAAGAAAATAAATACACAAGAGAACTTGATGTTTCTCTTTTGCTAGGCTCTAGAGCTGAAGATGATATTCTTGATCCAAAGTCTGGTGATGTTATCGTTAAAGCTGGAAAGAAAATAACTAAAGTCTCAGTTAAAAAATTAGCTGAAGCTAAAATTAGCAAGTTTCCAATAGAGCTTGAGCAAATCGTTGGTAAAGTTGTTGCCAAAGATATATATGATGAAGAAACTGGAGAAGTCATTGTTTCTGCAAATGAAGCTCTTTCTGAAGCTTTAATTTTTGATCTAATGAAAGCTGGTATTAAAGAAATTAAAGTTCTTTATATCGACGGAGTAAACTCATCAGATCAAATGAGAAACACTCTACTTCTTGATAAGACAAACTCATATGAAGATGCTCTTATTAAAATATTTGAAAGACTTCGCCCAGGTGAACCACCGACAGTTGAAGCTTCAGAAGCGTTATTTCAATCATTATTTTTCGACGATACAAGATATGACCTATCTAAAGTAGGTCGTATGAAAATCAACTATAAGTTTGGTTTAGATATTCCTGTTGAAAATACAACGATTACAAAAGACGATATTATTAGAACTGTTAAGTACCTTGTTGATCTCAACAACGGTAAAGGTAAAGTTGATGATATCGACCACCTTGGTAACAGAAGAGTAAGAGCAGTTGGTGAACTTCTTGAAAACCAATTTAGAGTTGGTTTAGTAAGAATGGAGCGAGCTGTAAGAGAGAGAATGTCCATTCAAGAACTTGAGACGATGATGCCTCATGATCTTGTTAACCAAAAGCCAGTTGCGGCAGCAGTTAAAGAATTTTTTGGATCTTCTCAACTTTCTCAGTTTATGGATCAAACGAATCCACTTTCTGAAGTAACTCACAAAAGACGTCTTTCAGCTCTTGGGCCAGGTGGTCTTACAAGAGAGAGAGCCGGATTTGAGGTTCGAGATGTTCACGCAACTCACTACGGAAGAATGTGTCCAGTAGAAACTCCAGAGGGACCAAACATTGGTCTTATTACATCTCTTGCAACTTTTGCAAAAGTTTCTGAGTATGGGTTTATCGAAACTCCATATAGAAATGTTGCCGAAGGCGGAGCTGTTTCTCAAGGTGTTGAATATTTCTCTTCTTTCCAAGAAGAAGGAAAAGTTATTGCTCAGGCAAACACTGGTCGAGTTAACAAAGAAGGTAAACTTGAAGGTAGCACTAATTCCTGCACGTAGAGAAGGTGAACTTGCCCTTGTTGACGCGGAAGAAATTGATCTAATGGACGTTGGTCCTTCTCAGATGATCTCGATTGCAACATCTTTGATTCCATTTTTGGAGCATGATGATGCCAACAGAGCCCTAATGGGATCGAACATGATGAGACAGGCTGTGCCTGTTGTAAAAACTGATGCTCCAATTGTTGGTACTGGTGTTGAAGCTATTGTTGCTAAAGACTCTGGGGCAACGATTTTCGCAAAAGATAATGGAAAGGTAATCTTCGTTGACTCAAACAGAATTGTTATCCAAAAAGATAACTTTAAAGATGATGAGTCAGGTGTAGATATTTACCACCTTATTAAATACCAAAGAACAAACCAAAATACTTGTACTAACCAGAAAGCTCTCGTTAAAGAGGGTGACAAGGTTAAGGCTGGAGACGTTGTTGCTGACGGACCTGGTACTCATATGGGTGATATTGCTTTAGGACAAAATGTTCTTGTCGCTTTCATGCCATGGGGTGGTTACAACTATGAAGATTCAATCCTAATCTCTGAAAACCTTCTTGCAAAAGATGTGTTTACGTCAGTGCATATTGAATCTTTTGAAGTAGAAGCTCGTGATACAAAATTAGGTAAAGAAGAGATTACTCGTGATATTCCAAACGTAAGTGAAGAAGCTCTGAAGGATCTTGATGAAGCCGGTATTATTAGAGTTGGTGCTGTTATTAAACCAGGTGATATCCTTATTGGAAAAATTACTCCTAAAGGTGAGTCTCAACTATCTCCAGAAGAAAAACTTCTTAAAGCGATCTTTGGAGATAAAGCTGGTGATGTAAAAGACACTTCACTAAGAGTTCCTTCATCAGTTCGTGGTACAGTAATTAATGCACACGTTTTCACAAGAGAAGGCGTTGAGCTTGATTCAAGATCAAAGTCAATTATTGAAACAGAAACTTCTTTAATTAGAAGAGATGAGTCTATCGAAATCCGTGCGATTCAAAACTCTTCAATGATCGCTATCGAAAAAATGCTTAAAGGTTCTAAGACAACTGATAGTTTAGTTTCAGAAGATGGTTCAACAGAACTTCTTGCAAAAGGTGCTGACATTACAGCAGCTAGTCTTGCAAAAGTACCGTTTGAACTTATTGGATATATTCCACTTGAGGCTGAGTTAGAAGAAAAATTAACAGAGTACTTTGCCGACGTAAGAAACAGAATCAATCTTGTTCGTACGAAAGCAAATGACGAAGTTGCAAAACTTCACAAGGGAGATGAGCTTACTTCCAGGTGTTATCAAGAAAGTTATCGTATACGTTGCTATTAAGCGTAAGCTTCAAGCAGGGGATAAGATGGCCGGACGTCACGGTAACAAAGGTGTTATCTCAAGAGTTCTTCCTAAAGAAGATATGCCATACCTCGCTGATGGTGATCCAGTAGAAATCGTTCTTAACCCACTAGGGGTACCTTCAAGGATGAATATTGGTCAGTTACTTAGAGCTTCACCTTGGGTGGGCTGGTCGTGGTCTAGGAGAAAAAATTAACTACATGCTTGAGGAACAATACGAAATCCACAAGTTAAAAGATTTGATCTCTTCAATTTACAAGACTGAAAAAGTTGATGCTTGGTTAAAGAAAGCAAGCGATAAGGAAGTTATTCATTTGTCGAACAACCTAAAAACGGGTGTTCGTTTCTCTACTCCTGCATTTGATGGAGCAACAGAAAAAGACATTGAAGACATGCTTGAATTAGCTGATTTAGACAAAAGTGGTAAGACGACATTGTTCGACGGAATTTCTGGAGAAGCTTTCTCTGAGGAAGTAACAGTCGGAATTATGTATATGTTGAAACTTCACCACCTTGTTGATGAAAAGATTCACGCAAGAAGTACAGGTCCATACTCACTCGTTACTCAACAACCTCTTGGTGGTAAAGCACAATTTGGTGGTCAGAGACTTGGAGAGATGGAAGTTTGGGCTCTTGAGGCATATGGTGCTGCTTATACATTACAAGAATTCTTAACTGTTAAGTCTGATGATGTTGTTGGTCGTACAAGAATGTATGAATCAATTGTTAAGGGTGAAAAAGTTCTAGAGCCTGGTTTACCAGAATCATTTAACGTTCTCGTTAAAGAGCTTCAAGCACTTGCACTTGATATGAAACTAGAAGAACCAACAGTAGAGAACTTTGTAATTATTTAAACAACTAATCGCTTAGAAAATTAGTTAGAGGTATAAATTAATGAAAGATTTACTAAATTTTTTCGACAAACCAAAAGATCCTATTAGCATTGAATCCGTGTCTATTCAGCATGGCTTCTCCTGATACGATCAGAGAGTGGTCGTTTGGTGAAGTAAAGAAGCCTGAGACGATCAACTACAGAACTTTTAAGCCAGAAAGAGATGGTTTATTTTGTGCTAAAATCTTTGGACCAATCAAAGATTACGAATGTATCTGTGGAAAATATAAAAGAATGAAGCACAGAGGTGTTGTTTGTGAAAAGTGTGGTGTTGAAGTTACACTTTCAAAAGTACGTCGAGAAAGATGTGGGCATATTGAGCTTGCTAGTCCAGTTGCTCATATTTGGTTTTTAAGATCACTTCCTTCTAGAATTGGAGCTCTTTTAGACCTTACTTTAAAAGATCTTGAAAGAGTTCTTTATAACGAAGCTTATATCGTTCTTGAATCAGCTACTGATCAGACAAGACGGTGGACTTCAAATAGGAACAATCCTTTCAGAAGCAAAAGCACACGAGCTTAAAGCTGCTGGTGTTGACTTCAAAGCTGGAATGGGTGGTGAAGTTGTTAAAGATCTTGCTTGGAAAAGTTGATATTGATACTCTTAACAAAGAACTTAGACGTGGACTTAAAGAAGCGACTACTGAACTTGATAGAGCAAAAATTATTAAGAGACTTAAAGTTGTTGAGTCACTAATTAAATCTCCAAACAAAGCTGAATGGTTCATGATGGATGTTATTCCAGTACTTGCCACCAGATCTTCGTCCTCTAGTTCCTCTAGAAGCTGGAAGATTTGCAACTTCAGATCTTAAATGATCTTTATAGACGTGTTATTAACAGAAACAACCGTTTAAAAAGACTTAAAAGAATTAAATGCTCCAGAAATCATCATTAGAAACGAGAAAGAGAATGCTTCAAGAAGCAGTCGATGCTCTTTTTGATAACGGTAGACGTGGTAAGGTTTTCACTGGTGCTAATAAGCGTCCACTGAGATCACTTTCAGATATGCTTAAAGGTAAGCAAGGTCGATTCCGTCAAAACCTTCTTAGGTAAACGTGTCGATTACTCTGGACGTTCGGTTATCGTTGTTGGACCAAGCTTAAGACTTCACCAATGTGGTCTTCCAAAAGCTATGGGTCTAGAACTCTTTAAGCCGTTTATTTACAGTAAGCTCATTGTAAAAGGTCACTGTACAACAATTAAAGTTGCTAAGAGAATGGTTGATCAGCAGAAACAAGAAGTTTGGGATATCCTAGACGAAGTTGTTCGCGAGCATCCAGTTCTTCTTAACCGTGCACCTACGCTTCACAGACTTGGTATTCAAGCCTTTGAACCAGTTCTTAATTGAAGGAAAAGCGATTCGTCTTCACCCTCTAGTATGTACAGCCTTTAACGCTGACTTTGATGGTGACCAGATGGCCGTTCACGTTCCTTTATCGATTGAAGCACAAATTGAATGTCGTGTTCTTGCTATGTCGACAAACAATATTCTATCTCCAAAAGATGGATCTCCAATTATTGTTCCTTCACAGGATATCGTTCTTGGAATGTACTACATGACAAGAATTAGACCATTTGCTCGTGGATATGACTCAACTTTCTCTTCTAAAGAAGAGGCTCAGTTCGCTTATCACACAGGTAAATTACACCTTACAAGCACCAGTTAAAGTTCGTACTTAACGACGAAATGATCGAAACGACTGTTGGTAGAACTTTCGTTCACGATATCATTCCAGAATGTTTGCACTACGATGATATTAACAAAGTTCTTAATAAAAAAGAACTTGGTAAGCTTCTTGATAAGGCATACAGAAGAGGGTCTGAAAAAGACACTGTTCTTCTTGCTGATGCGATTATGCAAACTGGTTACTCGTACGCAACAAAAGCTGGTATTTCAATCAACGTTAAAGATATGGTTATTCCTAAAGAGAAAGAAGGAATTATCCAGCTTCTCAAGACGAAGTTGATCAAATCACAAATGAATATAACGAAGGATCAATCACTAACGGTGAGAGATACAATAAGATCGTCGATGTTTGGGCACAAACCAACGAGAAACTTTCTAAAGTTATGATCGATGGTCTTATCTCTTGATACTTTTAAGTCGGAGACAAGGGAGAAGACTAAAACAGCTCCTTCATTTAACTCTGTTTATATGATGGCCGATTCTGGAGCAAGGGGTTCTGCGGCTCAGATTAGACAGCTTGCAGGGATGAGGGGTCTAATGGCCAAGCCTTCTGGTGAGATCATTGAGACTCCAATTACGTCAAACTTCCGAGAAGGACTTTAACAGTTCTTGAATATTTTGCTTCTTCTCACGGTGCTCGTAAAGGTCTAGCCGATACAGCACTTAAGACAGCAAACTCAGGATACCTTAACAAGAAGACTAGTTGATGTTGCTCAAGATGCAATTATCAGAGGTACTGACTGTGGATGCTGATGATGGAATTACGATCTTAACTTCAAGAATTGAAAATGGTGAGATCACTCGAGCACGTTGCTGAAAGAGTTATTGGACGAACAGCTCTTGAGCCAGTTTTAGCACAAGATGGTTCAACGTTCTTTTTGAAAGAAATCATATGTTTACTGAAGTAGATGTTGATTCAATTGAAAATGAAGATATCGATCAAATTTCAGTTCGATCTGTTCTAACATGTAAAGAGAAATACGGATTCTGTGCTAACTTGTTTTGGACGTGACCTTGCTAGAGGTAAAATGGTTTCTGTTGGTGAAGCTGTCGGTGTTATTGCTGCTCAGTCAATTGGTGAGCCAGGTACACAGCTTACGATGCGTACATTCCACGTTGGTGGTACCGCAACTGCAGGTGCACAAGTTAACAAAACAGAATCAAAAACTGCCGGTATTATTTCTTACGACAATGTTAAAACAGTTGTAAGAGATGATGGTTCAAGAATTATCATGAATAAGATTGGTGAGATCGTTGTTAAGACTGATCAAGGTGATGAAAAAGAAAGATATCCAGCAATTTACGGTGCAACAATCTTCTAAAGAAAACAAAGATGAAGTTGCCGTAGGTGAAAAAATTCTTGAGTGGGACCCGTTCGCAATGCCAATTCTTGGTGAAGTAAAAGGTAAAGTCGTATTTGAAGAAATGATCGTTGGATGCAACTAGTTAAAGAAGAAATGGATGCAGTTACAGGACTTTCACACAAAGTTGTAACTGAAGCCTAAAAGTAAAGAAGATGCAGGTAAACAGCCTAGAATCGTTATCGTTGATGAAGCTGGTGAGCCAATTATGGTTCCAGGGACGAAGAGACAAGCGATTTACAGACTTCCAATTGGATCAAACATCGTTGTAAACGCTGGTGATACAATTGATGCTGGTACTGTAATTGCGTAAGGTTCAACGTGAATCTACGAAAACGAAAGATATTACGGGGGTCTTCCAAGAGTTGCGGAACTTTTCGAAGCTCGTAAACCAGCGAACTCTGCATTAATTGCTGATCAAGCCGGAACAATTGAATATGGACCAGAAGTGCGTGGTTCTAGAAGAATTATCATTAGTCCTGAAGACGGTGGTGAGAGCTTCAGTCGTTGCAGATCCCTAAAGGTCGATTACGTTATTGTTAACGAAGGTGATTATGTTCGGTCCGGTGACCCGATCATGGATGGACCAACGAATCCTCACGAAATTTTAAGAGTTCTGGGTGAAAAAGCCGTTGCCGCTTATATCGTCTGATGAAATTCAAGATGTTTATCGACTCCAAGGTGTTAAAATCGATGATAAACACATTGAAGTAATCGTTTCTCAAATGCTTAAGAAAGTTGAAATCACAAACTCCGGTGACTCACTTTTGTTGAAGGTGATTCTGTGACTAAAGGACTCACTTTAGTTGAGTAACGAGAGATTGGTTGCTGATGGATTAGATCCAGCACAGTCGAGACCATTATTACTTAGGAATCACAAAAGCTTCTCTAAGTACTGAGTCATTCCTTTCTGCTGCTTCTTTCCAAGAAACAACAAAAGTTCTTGACTCAAGCCACCTTAGAAGGTAAAAAAGATTATCTACGTGGACTTAAAAGAGAATATCCTTATGGGTAGATTGATTCCTGCAGGTACTGGTGTTCCTAAGTTATAGTGAATTTCAAGCGCAACTGTTAAAGAAGAAGAAGAGCATATTAACTTATCAATGTAAAAAAAACTTGTTTTAGGATGGGCCATGTGTTAAAAACCCTCGCTAAATGAAAAGTGGAAATTTTAAGGAGTACGCAAAATGCCTACGATTAACCAATTAGTTACGAAAGGGAAGAACAGATAAGTTCACGAAGACTAAGTCTCCGGCTCTTGTTGCTTGCCCTCAAAGACGTGGAGTTTGTACACGTGTTTATACAACAACGCCAAAGAAACCAAACTCAGCAATGAGAAAAGTTTGTAAGGTAAAATTAACATCTGGTTTTGAAGTTATTTCATACATCGGTGGTGAAGGTCATAACCTTCAAGAACACTGTATCGTTCTTATTAGAGGTGGAAGAGTAAAAGATCTTACCAGGGGTTCGTTACCACACTGTAAGAGGTACACTCGATGCTTCTGGTGTTGATAAAAGAAGACAGCGTCGTTCTAAGTACGGTGCTAAAAGACCAAAGGCGTAAGGAGTTAAAAGATGAGTAGAAAACATAGAGCAGCAGGTAAGAGAAGTACTACCTGATCCTAAGATTTAATGACATCGTTGTAACAAAATTCATCAACTCTTTTATGATTGGTGGTAAAAAAGCTACTGCAGAGAAAATCTTCTATGGTGCTTTAGAGCATGCTGAAGCATAAAGACTGGTGAAGAAGGGATATACAACTTTTCAAAAAAGCTATGTCAAACGTTAAGCCGACTGTTGAAGTTAAATCAAGAAGAATTGGTGGGGCAACTTACCAAGTTCCTGTTGAAGTAAGAACAACTAGAAAGCAATCTTTAGCAATTCGTTGGTTGAGAGATAACTCAAGAAACAGAAACGGTAAGACTATGCTTGATAAACTTTCTGATGAATTAGTAGATGCTGCAAATAACAGAGGTGGAGCTGTTAAGAAGAAGAGAAGATGTTTACAAAATGGCTGAAGCAAACAAAGCATTTGCTCACCTTAAGTGGTAGTAAACTTGTTAAAAAAATAGTAAGTATTTTTATAAGAAAAAGGAGCGTGTAAGCGCTCCTTTTTTTGGTTTAAGACAGTTGTTTTGGCCACTGCAAATGCGATCAAGGTAGAAGTTGGATGAAAAACTTAAATAAAATTAGAAATATTGGAATCATGGCCCATATTGATGCTGGTAAAACCACCACAACGGAAAGGATTCTTTTTTATACTGGAAAGAGCTACAAAATTGGTGAAGTTCACGATGGTACGGCAACTATGGACTGGATGGTCCAAGAGCAGGAGAGTGGTATTACAATCACTTCTGCGGCTACAACCTGTATGTGGGATGATCATAAAATAAATATAATAGATACCCCAGGTCATGTCGATTTTACGATTGAAGTAGAAAGATCTTTAAGAGTCCTTGATGGTGCTGTCGGTGTATTCTGCGCGGTTGGAGGTGTTGAGCCTCAGTCAGAAACAGTTTGGGGACAAGCCGATAGGTATAAAGTTCCAAGAATTGCTTTTGTTAATAAAATGGACCGAGTCGGTGCTGACTTTTACGCAGTGGTTGGGGAAATTAAAGATAAGCTTGGAAAAAATGCAGCAGCTATTCACTTACCAGTGGGAAGTGAAGATACTTTTGAAGGCATTATTGATCTTGTTCAAATGAAAAAACTCATTTGGAATTCAGAAGACCTTGGAGAGAAATATGAAAGCTTCAAGAATTAACGGATGGGGAAAAAGAAGAAGCCTTAGATGTATCGTGAAGAACTAATAGGATCTATTGCTGATTTTAGATGATGAGCTAGCTGAAGCATACCTCGGCGGTGAAGAGGTAACGGCAACGAGTTTTAAAAGAGGCGATAAGACACGCCATCATTAAAGAGAGTTTTATACCTGTTTTTTGTGGAACTGCTTTTAAAAATAAAGGTGTGCAACCTCTTTTAGATGCCGTTGTGCGACTATCTTCCATCACCACTTGATATCGGTGCAGTCAAAGGTTACGATAGTCAAAAATCATGAAAAAGAGATTTCAAGATCTCCAGACGTCTCTGATGACTTCTCTGGTCTTGCCTTTAAAATTGCAACTGATCCCTTCGTTGGACGCTTACGTTTTTTAGAATTTATTCAGGAGAAGTAAAAGTTGGCTCTCAAATTTATAATCCCCTTGAAGATAAAAAAGAGCGCGTTGGTAAAATTTTACAAATGCATTCAAATAAAAGAGAAGAAGTTGAAGTGGCCAGAGCAGGTGATATTGTTGCATTTACAGGGATGAAGTACACAACAACAGGCCACACATTATGTGTAACAAATAAACCTATCGTTTATGATCTTATGGAATTTCCAGAGACCGTCATCTCTATTGCAATTGAGCCTAAAACATCTGCCGATGAAGATAAACTTCACAAAACTCTAGATCAATTACAAATTGAAGACCCTTCTTTTAAGTACTTTAATAATAAAGAGACGGGCCAACTTTTGATTTATGGAATGGGTGAGCTTCACCTAGATATTATTGTTGATAGATTACTTCGTGAATTTAAAGTCGGTGTCAATGTTGGATCTCCACAAGTAGCTTATCGAGAAAGTATATCGGGTGTTGGTGTTGCTAGCCACGAGTACAAGCAAGAAGTTGGTGGAAAGATTCAGTACGGATTTGTGAAAATTTCGGTTGAGTCTCAAGAGGAACAAGTTATAAGCGTTGAGGAAAAATTTAAATCTCGCGATGTGCCTAAAGAATTATTTAAAGCGACCTCAAGGGGAATAACTGAGTCTGCACCAGGTGGAGCGCTAGCTGGTTATCCCTTTATAAGTATAAAAGCATCTATTGAAGAAATAAAGTATGATGAGGACACCTCAAGTGAACTTGCTTATACGATTGCAGCCTCTATGGCATTTAAAGAAGCTTGTAAAAAAGCGGGTCTATCTTTGATGGAGCCAATTATGAGTTTGGAAGTTGTAAGTCCAACTGAATTCGCCGGAGATGTCATCTCTGATGTAAATTCGAAGCGAGGTAGAATCCTTTCTATGAATCCTAAAGGTGAAAAGGAAATGATCTTAGCTGAGGTACCGCTTGCAGAGATGTTTGGGTACTCAACAAATCTCAGATCAAAGACTCAAGGGCGTGCAAACTTTTCGATGACATTTAAAAACTACGAATTGTTGGATAAAAATATTGCCAAAAAAGTCTTAGAAAAACGCGGAATATTTATTTAAATACAAATTAAAAAATAAACTTAAAGGAGAGTCATCATGGCTAAGGAAAAATTTGACCGTTCAAAACCACACGTTAACATTGGTACAATCGGTCACGTCGATCACGGTAAAACAACATTAACAGCAGCAATCACTATGACTCTTGCGGAAGCAATGGGTGGTAAGTCAATGTCATATGCAGATATCGATTCAGCTCCAGAAGAAAAGGCTCGTGGTATCACGATCAATACTTCACACGTAGAGTATGAGACAGCGAACAGACATTACGCACACGTAGACTGTCCAGGTCACGCCGATTATGTAAAGAACATGATTACAGGTGCAGCACAGATGGATGGAGCAATTTTAGTATGTTCAGCGGCTGATGGTCCAATGCCACAGACTAGAGAGCATATCCTTCTTGCTCGTCAGGTAAACGTACCTTCACTTGTAGTATTTTTAAACAAGGTAGATCAAGTTGATGACGAAGAATTATTAGAGTTAGTAGATATGGAGATAAGAGAATTACTTTCTTCATACGATTACCCAGGTGACGATACACCAATCGTAGCAGGTTCAGCGCTAGCAGCAGTTGAAGATAGAGACAGAGCAATTGGTCGTGATAAAGTTTTAGAACTTATGGCCGCAGTTGATGAGTATATCCCAACTCCACCGAGAGCGATTGATAAAGATTTCTTGATGCCAGTAGAGGACGTTTTCTCAATTTCAGGTCGTGGTACAGTTTGTACAGGAAGAGTTGAAAGAGGGATCGTTAAGGTTGGAGAAGAGATCGAGATCATCGGAATCAAGGACGCAGTTAAGACTGTAGTAACTGGTGTAGAGATGTTCAGAAAGCTTCTTGACGAAGGTCGTGCAGGAGATAACGTAGGTATTCTTTTAAGAGGTGTTAAGAGAGAAGATATCGAGCGTGGTCAGTGTATTATTAAGCCGGGAACAGTTAAGCCACATAGTAAATTTAGATGTGAAGTGTATATTTTGACAAAAGAAGAGGGTGGACGTCACACTCCGATTTTCAAAGGATATAGACCACAGTTTTATTTCAGAACAACGGACGTAACGGGAGCAATCACGTTGAACGAAGGGACTGAGATGATCATGCCAGGAGATAACACAGGATTTGACGTAGAGTTGATCACAAATATCGCAATGGAGAAGGGTCTAAAGTTTGCAATCCGTGAGGGTGGTAGAACAATTGGTGCTGGAACAGTAACTGATATTTTAGACTAGTATGTAATTAAACAAAAAAGATGAAAAATTGCATGGAATTGGTTGACATCCTTTATTCCATGCAATATCTAAGACATCTTATAAAATTTTGGAGAATAAATGAAAACAAATAGACTGAGAATCAAGCTTAGAGCTTACGATTTTAACGTTCTTGACGCTTCGGTTCAAGAAATTGTTCAGACTGCGAAGAATACAGGTGCTAGAATTGCTGGCCCTATCCCTCTTCCAACTGAGATCAATAAGTACACTGTACTTAGGTCACCACACGTAAACAAAAAAGCACGTGAGCAGTTCGAGATGAGAACACACAAAAGATTGGTTGATATTATCGACCCAACTCAACAAACTGTAGATAGTCTTATGAAGTTAGACTTATCAGCAGGTGTTGACGTAGAGATCAAATACTAGTATAAGTTGCAGACTATCTATTCGAAATTAGTTTAGTCTGAATATTAACCATGAATGCATCCCCAGAAAGGGGTGATGCTGTGGAGGAAAAATGTCTGAAGCAAAAGTTAGCTTGCCAGCTGTTTATGGCTTGAAAGCTGGTATGACAAGAATTTTTGATGAGTCTGGAAAGCATGTTCCAGTTACCGTCATCAAGCTAATCCCCAATGTTATTTCTCAAGTAAAAACCACAGAAACTGATGGATACAATGCGTATCAAGTAGCTTTCTATGAAAAACGTGAAAAGTTAGTTACAAGTCCTGTTAAAGGTCACTTAAAGAAAGCAAACATTGATAAAACTTTTACTCAATTTGCTGAGTTTAAGATCTGCTGAAGTTTCTGCTGATAATCTAGGGAAAGAAGTTTCTTTAGAGAATTTTGCTGCGAACGCAGTTGTTGATGTTACTGGAACGACTAAAGGTAAAGGTTTCGCCGGAGTTATGAAAAAATATAACTTCGCTGGTGGTCCAGCATCTCACGGTCACAAGTTTCACAGAACAACTGGTTCTATCGGTAACCGTGCCACTCCTGGACGTGTTTTCAAGCAAAAGAAAATGCCAGGTCATATGGGTGTGATTACTAAAACTATTCAAAACCTACAAATTGTAGAGCTTAATGAAGACCAAGGTTACATGTTAATCAAGGGTTCGATTCCTGGTTCTAAAAATGGTTTTGTAAGAATCGCTAAAGCGATTAAGCAATAGGGAGTAAGAAATGACTGATATAGCTGTATTAAATTCGATAAATTTGAAAAATCTGGATCTCTTGCTACTGATATCAACCTAGATGCTGATGTTGTAAGTGTTTCTGCTGTTCACCAAATCGTTAAGGCAACTCTTGCAGGCAGAAGACAAGGTAACGCTCACACTAAGACTCGTGGAAACGTTTCTGGGTGGTGGTGCTAAGCCTTTCAAGCAAAAAGGTACTGGTCGTGCAAGACAAGGTTCTACTCGTTCACCAATCATGGTTGGCGGTGGTACTGCTTTTGGTCCACAAAAAAGAGATTTCACTCAAAAAGTTAATAAAAAAATGATGCTTAAAGCTATTCAGTCGGTAATCGCTGATAAGTTTCAAGCTGGAAAATTAACTGTTGTTGAATCTATAGATTCTAACGGAAAAACCAAAGAGATGTTTGCAAGACTCTCAAGTGAGAAAAATCTTCTTACCTGCACTAGTTGTTACTGAGAAGACAGACTCAAAAGCAATTTTAGCTGCAAGAAATATTAGAAATGCTAAAGACAATGGCTGTTGAAGGTTTCAGTGTTTATGAAGCAGTTAAGTTTGAAAACTTAATCATTGAAAAAGCTGCTCTAGAAAAACTTATTAAGAAGGCTGGTGTAATTATGCATATAGAAGAAATCTTAATAAAGCCTCTATTAACAGAAAAAGCTCAATGGAAACTGAAAATGACAAACAGATATGTTTTTAAAGTTCAAAGAAAAGCGAGCAAGTATCAAGTTAAAGACGCTGTTGAAAAAATGTTTGATGTAAAAGTTGTTAACGTAAAAACTGCTACACTCCTGGGAAAGTTCAAACGAGCTGGTAAAGCGCTTGAAGAAGTCTGCTTCTTGGAAAAAAGCTTATGTGCAAATCCAGACGGACAAAAGCTAGAACTTATTTAAAGGTATATAACATAAAAAAGAGGAATTATGGGTATTAAAAAATTTAAGACCAACAACTCCATCACTAAGACAAATGGCTGTTATAACAGCGATGGCTTTAACTAAAGGCGCAACACCTGAGAAGTCATTATTAGCCACTAAGAAAAAGACTGCTGGTAGAAATGCTCACGGACGTATCACTTCAAGACGTCGCGGTGGTGGTGTAAAACAAAAGTACAGAATTATTGATTTTAAAAGACAAAAGACTGGATATTCCTGCAACTGTTAAGTCAATTGAATATGATCCAAACAGAACATGTAATATTGCTCTGATTTGTTATGCTGATGGTGTAAAGACTTATATTTTAGCTCCACACGGACTTAAAGTTGGTGATACAGTCATCTCTTCTGACGATGCAGATATTAAAGTTGGAAACTCAAAACTTCTTAAAAGATATTCCAGTTGGTACTTTAGTTCATAATGTTGAACTTACATCCAAGAAGTGGTGGACAGCTAGCTCGTTCAGCCGGATCTTATGCTCAACTTATGGCTAAAGAAGGGAAAGAAGCTCTTTTAAGACTTCCTTCTGGTGAAGTGAGAAAAGTAAAAAATAACTGTCGAGCAACTATCGGTCAGGTTGGAAATCTTGAGCATGAGCAAATTAATATCGGTAAAGCTGGTAAGAATCAGACTTCGAGGACGAAGACCTAAAGTTAGAGGTGTTGTTATGAACCCAGTTGATCACCCGCATGGTGGTGGTGAAGGTAGAACTTCAGGTGGTAGACACCCAGTTACTCCTTGGGGTAAACCAACTAAAGGTTATAAGACTAGAAAAAACAAGAGAACTAACCAGTTCATTGTTAAGAGAAGAAAGTAATTTAGGAGAATATAAATGGCTCGTTCACTTAAAAAAGGTCCTTACGTTGATTACAGTCTCTACTTAAAAAAGTTGATGCAGCTAAAGCAGAAGGAAAAGCAAATAAGGTTATCAAGACTTGGTCTAGAAGATCAACTATTCTTCCCTGAGTTTATTGGATTAACTTTTGCTGTTCATAATGGAAAGAAATTTATTCCAGTATTTGTAACTGACAATATGGTTGGTCACAAGCTTGGAGAATTTTCACTTACAAGAACTTATTACGGCCATGGTGCTGATAAAAAGTCTAAGAAATAATAGGTAGGTATAAAATGATTGTAGTAAAAAATAATAACGTTGATAAGTCTGCCCAGAAAAGTAAGACAAGTTGTGATCTAATCAGAAACAAAAAAGTTGAAGAAGCACTAAGAATTCTTCGCTTTAGTGAGAAGAAAGAAATCGCAATTATGCTTACGAAACTACTTAACAGTGGTCTTCAAATCGCTTCTGATAGTGAAAAGTATGATCTTAGATAACTTAGTTATCGGTGACAATTATGGTTGACGAAGGTCCAACTCTTAAAACGAATTCAACCAAGAGCGCAAGGTAGAGCTTTTAAGAATTAGAAAAAGAACTAGCTACGTAACTGTTGCTTTAAAAGAAGCATAAGGAAGATTAATAATGGGACAAAAAGTACATCCATACGGTTTTAGATTAGGTTATATCAAAGATTGGCATTCTAATTGGTACGCAAAAGAAAATTATGGTGCAACTCTTCAAGAAGACCTAAGGATCCGAAAGTATATCGAGAAGAATTTAGCAATGCTGCGATTGCTAAAACAGAGATTACTAGAACTTCTGATCAAGTTAAAGTTACAGTTTTTTCAGCTAAGCCTGGTGTCGCAATCGGTAAAAAAGGTGCTGGAATTGATAAGATTAGAAATGATCTTAAGAAGATTAGCTAAAGGAACACTTTTCTTCAATATCGCTGAAGTTAAGAGACCAGATGCTGAAGCTAAACTTATTGCTGAAAATATTGCTGCTCAACTTGAAAAAAGAGTTGCATTCAGAAGAGCAATGAAGAAAGTGATGACTTCTGCATTTAGATCAGGTGTTAAAGGGATCAAAGTTAAGTGTTCTGGTACGTCTTGGTGGAGCTGAGATGGCAAGAACTGAAGGGTATTCTGAGAGAAAAGTTCCTCTACATACTCTTCGTGCTGATATTGACTACGAAACTGCTGAAGCTAAAACTCAATACGGAATTATTGGTGTAAAAGTTTGGGTTTATAAAGGTGAAGTCTACAAGAAGTAATACTGTGTAATTATTACATGTAGAAACGTGTCTAAACAATGAGAACGACTTAAATTTATTAACATTGAGGTAAAAAATGTTAAGTCCTAAGAAAGTAAAATGGAGAAAGCAGCAAAAAGGTCGAATGAAAGGTACTGCTAATAGAGGAAATCATATTGCTTTGGTGATATTGCTATCCAAGCCGTTGAATGTGGCTATATTACAGACAGACAAATTGAAGCAGCCAGGATTGCAATTTCAAGAAAAACCAAAAGAGGTGGTAACATTTGGATTAAAATCTTTCCTGATAAGTCTCTTAACGAAGAAAGCCAGCTGAAGTTAGAATGGGTAAAGGTAAGGGATCTCCTGAGAAATGGGTAGCTGTTATTAAGCCAGGAAGAGTATTATTTGAGATTAATGGTGTTGATCACGAAACTAGCAAAAGATGCATTAATGCTTGCTAAGTATAAACTTCCTATAAAAACGAAGATAATTATCAAAAGAAGAGTAGAATTATTGGGCCAAGTGTTATATAAGCGCCCAATAATTAATATAGAGGTTAAGTTATGCTAAAAATGAAAGAAATTAGTACGCTTGATAGCGCTGCAATTAACCAAAAAGTTTCTGAGCTAAGAAAAGAACTTTTCGATTTGAAACTCCAAAAATCAACAACTAATGTTGAGAAAACTCATATGTTTAGAAGACATCAAAAGAGATATTGCAAGACTTATAACTGTTTTAAACACTAAAGAAGGAGTAAATAATCATGAGCGAAACAAGTAAAAGATTTAAAAGAACACTGAAGAGGTACTGTTGTAAGTGCATAAAGGTGAAAAAACAATTGTAGTAAAAGTTGAAAGACGTTTTAAGCACCCTGTTTACAGTAAGTTCGTAAATCAAGACTAAGAAGTATCATGCTCATGATGAATCTAATACTGCTGCATGAATTGGTGATGTTGTAACAATTATCGAATCAAGACCACATTCTAAATTAAAGAAGTGGGAACTATTTCTAAATAGATTTAATCGTCAAAGAAGTGAGGAGTAATAAAATGATACAAATGCAAACAAAACTAGAAGTTGCAGATAACTCAGGAGCAAAGATAGTAAAGTGTATTAAGGTTCTTGGTGGATCTAAAAGAATGTCTGCTGCTCTTGGTGACATTATTGTTGTTGCTGTTCAACAAGCACTTCCTGGTGGAAAAATCAAGAAAGGTGATGTTAAGAAAGCAGTAATCGTAAGAACTGAATATCCAATTAGAAGAGAAGATGGATCTTATATTCAGATTTGATAAAAACAGTGTTGTTATACTTGGGTGCTCAAGGACAAGATCCTGTTGGTACACGTATATTTGGACCTGTTGCAAGAGAACTAAGAAACAAAAATTTTACTAAGATTTGTTCTTTAGCTCCAGAAGTACTTTAGAGTAGGATAAAATCATGCAAAAGTTAAAATTAAACGACGAAGTAATTAGTTATTGCCGGAAAAGATAAAGGGCAAAAAAGGTAAACTGTACTAATCTATAACTCTAAAAGAGAACACTGTTCTTGTTGAAGGTGTTAACATGGTTAAAAAAGCAATGAAGCCTACTCAAGAAAATCCATCTGGTGGATTTTCTGAAATGGAAAAACCTATTCATTTACGTAATATTGCTCTTGTTTCTCCAAAGACTGGGAAAGCTACAAGAGTAAGAATTGAAGAACAAAGATGGAAAGAAAACTAAGAGTCGCACTACATGCGGTTCTGTATTAAAATAATTAGAGAAGTCATGAGTACTAGAATGAAAACTCTGTATAAATCAGAGATTAAAAAGAAAATGATGGACAAGTACAAATATAAAAACGTTCATCAGATTCCAAAGCTTGAAAAAATAGTTATTAACTGTGTTACATCGTGATGCAGTTACTAACGGTAAAGTTGTTGAAGGTATTGTTGTCAGACTTAACTGCAATTTCGGGACAAAAGCCTGTTATCGCAAGAGCTAAAAACTCAATTGCTTCATTTAAGCTTAGAGAAGGTCAAGCTCTTGGAGCATCAGTAACTCTTAGAGGTGCAAAGAATGTACGAATTCCTAGATAGACTATGATTTCTTTTTCTCTTCCAAGAGTTAAAGACTTTAGAGGTTTAAGCCCTAAAGCTTTTGATGGTAAAGGAAATTACTCATTAGGAATGAAAGAGCAAATCATGTTTCCTGAGATTAACTACGATAAAATCGATAAAGTTCGTGGAATGGGAATCTCATTTGTAACAACAGCGAAAACTAACGAAGAAGGAAGAGATCTTATTAAAAATGTTTGGAATGCCTTTCAGAGAGAAATAAGGAAATTATTATGGCGAAAATAAGTTCAATTGCAAAAAATAATAGAAGAAGAAAAATGGCTGAGAAGGGTGAGCCTAAAAGAGCTGAACTTAGAAACATGCATTGTCAGATCCTAACGCTATCGATGAAGATAGAGATAATGCTTTAGAAGAAGCTTCAGAAAATGCCTAGAGATACTAGTCGAATCAGAGTGAGAAATCGTTGTGAAGTTACTGGAAGACCTAGAGGATATTATAGAGACTTTCAAATTATGCAGAATCACATTTTAGAGAACTAGCACACAAGGATTATCCCTGGTGTGACTAAGGCTAGTTGGTAGGAGAATAAAATTATGATGACTGATCCACTAGCAGACATGCTAACAAGAATAAGAAATGGTGCGAGAGCAAGATCATACGAAAGTAGATATGCCAGCAAGTAAAATTAAAGCCAATATTTGCTAAAGTTCTTAAAGAAGAAGGATTTATCAAAAACTTTAAAATTGTAGCTAAAGATGAACAGTCTTAACATTAAGAGTTGGTGTTAAAGAAGATGCTATTGTTGGAATTGAAAGAGTATCTAAGCCTGGTTTAAGAATTTATAAAGGTTACAGAGAGATGCCAAGAGTTCTAAGTGGACTAGGTGTTTCAATTGTTTCAACTTCAGCAGGAATTGTATCCTCTAGAAAAGCGAAAGCGATGAAGCTTGGTGGTGAAGTTCTTTGTAACGTTTGGTAGGAGTTAACCATGTCAAGAATTGGTAAACAACCAATAACAGTTCCAGAAAAAGTTACTGTTAAAGATTGACGATAGAAAAATTGCTGTAAAGGGCCCAAAGGTCAACTTAGAGATTTACTCATCATGAGGGCGTTACTGTTGAGCAAGAAGATAAGTACAATTACTGTTAAGCCTGTTGATGAAACTAAGAAAAACAGAGCTCTTTGGGGATTAACTAGAACACTTAGTAAATAATATGGTTATTGGTGTAACTGATGGTTTCACTAAAGACTCTAGACGTTTACAGGTGTTGGTTATAAAGCTGCTGTTCAAGGTGACACAATGACTCTAAACCTTGGTTATTCACACCCAATAGAATACAAACTTCCTGAAGGTATTGAAGCAACTGTAGCGAAAAATGATATTGAAGTTTCTGGAATAAGCAAAGAACTAGTTGGTTTTGCTGCAGCTAAAATTAGATCATTCAGACCACCTGAGCCTTACAAAGGTAAAGGTATTAAATACTGCTGATGAAACAATTATTAGAAAAGCTGGTAAAACAGGTGCTAAAAAATAATAGGTAGAAAATATGAGAAAATCATTAAAGAAAATAAAAAATGCATCAAAAGCTAAAGAGCAAAGAAGAAAGTTATCAACAAGAAAGAAAATTATTGGTACTACTGAGAGACCAAGAATTTGTGCAACAAAGACGAACAATAATCTTTTTGTTCAAGTTATTGATGATGCTTCAACTAACAAAACTTTTTTTCTGTTCAAACTTTTGGAAAAAATGCTGTTGGCACTAACTCAAGTACTGAAGGTGCTAAAATTGTTGGTACTAGCAGTTGCTAAAGGTCTTGCAGGAAAGAATATTGAAAAAGCTGTCTTTGATAGAAATGGAAAGAAGTATACAGGTGTTGTTGCAGCTTTAGCGAATTCAATAAGAGAAGGTGGAATTCAAATCTAATTTAGGGGATAAATATAATGACTACTGAGAACCGAAAAACACGAAGTTGAAGCTAAAACAAGCTGCTCCAAAAGGTAAAAAACCACAAAGAGAGAGACTCCTAGAGCTCCAAAGAAACCTGAGAACAAACGGTGCTCCTGAGTTTGAAGAAAGAGTTGTTGCTGTTAATCAGAGTTGCAAAAGTTGTTAAAGGTGGACGTAGGTTCTCTTTCTCTGCTCTTAGTAATCGTTGGTGATATGAAAGGTAAGTTGGTTACGGACTTGGTAAAGCAAAAGAAGTTCCTGATGCTATTAGAAAAGCTTCTCAAGTTGCTGCTAAAAGAATGATTAATGTTCCAATTGAAAAAGGAACTATTCCTCACACAATTATTGGGGAATTTGATGCTGGAAAGATTCTTTTTAAACCAGCTTCTGAAGGTACTGGGGTTAAGGCAGCTGGTGCATGTCGTTCAATTCTTAGAACTAGCTGGTGTTAAAGATGTATTAACAAAATCTCTTAGAGGTTCAAACCCACATAACGTTGTAAAAGCAACTTTTGCTGCTCTTAAAGCATTTAAGATCGGTTGAGACTGTTGCTAGCTGCTCGTGGAGTAGAAGCAAAGAGTCTAAGAATCTCTAGCAAATAATTAGAAACTTCTAAAGGCTAGATTAGCCGTGGAGAATAAAATGAGTACAATAACTATTAGACTTAAAAAAAGTATTATCTCTTGCACAGAAAAGCAATAAAGCTAATGTTAGAGGATTAGGTCTTAAGAAAAACTGAATTCAACTAGAACATTAGAAAACACACCATCTGTTAGAGGGATGATCAAAAAGGTTATTCACTTAATTGATGTTATCGAAGAAAAATAAGCTTAGGTTTAATCATAGAGGTTATATGCTTACTTAAATAATTTAAAAAGCCCAAAAGGCGCACAAAAAACACAAAAAGAATTGGTAGAGGACAAGGTTCTGGTCAGGGTACTCAAGCGGGTAAAGGTCACAAAGGTCAAAAAGCAAGATCTGGTGGTGGAGTAATGCTTGGTTTCGAAGGTGGGCAAATGCCTATCTATAGAAGACTTCCTAAAAGAGGTTTCTCTAATGCACCATTCAAAACAGAATATGCAATTGTTACTACTTGGCCAAATCGAACTGCAAAGTTTGATGGTGAAGAAGTAAATAGAGAGAATCTAATTGCAAAAGGGCTTTTAAGCGGTAAAAATAAAAGACTACCAATTAAAATTCTTAGTAAGGGTGACTTTACTAAAGCTTTAACATTTCAAAACTATTGATAAATTTTCTAAGTCTGCTCAAGAAGCTGATTGAAAAAGCTGGTGGAAAGATTGAAAAAGTAGTTATTGCTGGAAAAGAGCAAAATCGAGAAAAAAGAGGCTAAGTAAAATGTCTACAGCGCAAGGAAAGATAGAAGAATTACGTAAAAGAATATTTTTTACGTTACTTTATACTAGGTGTTTTTAGAATAGCGACTCAGGTCCCTACTCCAGGTGTTGATGCTTCAGCGCTTAGTCTTCATTTTTTGAAGTATGCAAGGATCTGTTTTTGGAGTATTCAATAATTTTACAGGTGGAGCTCTTGAGAGATTCTCGTGTTCTTGCACTTGGAATTATGCCGTATATTACATGTTCAATTATCTTCAGCCTTCTTGCAGTTTCATTTCCAGCTCTTGCCGAAATTCAAAAAGAGCAAGATGGTCATAAAAAAATTCAACAATGGACAAGATACGCAACAGTTCTTCTTTGTATGATTCAAGGGTACGGTTTATGCTGTTGGTCTTGAAGCACTTAAAAGTCCAAGTG
Source organism: Halobacteriovoraceae bacterium (assembly GCA_963719505.1). Lineage (GTDB taxonomy): Bacteria > Bdellovibrionota > Bacteriovoracia > Bacteriovoracales > Bacteriovoracaceae > CAKZJW01. Next base: position 206,027 of record CAVRCF010000001.1, on the reverse strand, counting down.
GTCTTACCAATTGTTCTAGAGCCAGGAATGTCTTTTAGAGCTGCTAACCGTTATTACTCTTACTGCCGGAACAATGTTTGTTATGTGGCTAGGTGAGCAGATAACTGAAAGAGGTATTGGAAACGGTATTTCACTAATTATCTTTGCCGGTATTGCAGCTGGTATACCTGACGGTATGTAGAGATACGGTAAATCTTTTCAAAAATGGTGAGATTGTCAGGTCTAAACTTAGGTCTTGTTGCCGCTATTATGCTTGCTCTTTCTGGATCATTATTTTCACGAGAAAGCTTTTAGAAAAGTACCAGTTCAATACGCCAAAAGAGTAGTTAATAATAGAGTCTTTGGAGGGCAAACATCTCACCTTCCAGTTAAAGTTAATATCGCTGGTGTTATGCCTCCGATTTTTGCTTCTGCTCTTCTTGGTTTTCCAACAACAATCTCGCAGTTTGTTTCTGAGGGAAGTCCTTTTAAAATCTATATGGATACGATTCAACAGTCACTTTATCCTGGTAAAACACTCTATAATGTTGTTTTTGTTGGGTTAATTATCTTCTTTTGTTATTTTTATGCTCAAATTCAATTTAAAACAGAAGATATATCTGAATCTTTAAAGAAAAATGGTGGTTTCGTTCCAGGTATTAGACCAGGGGCTAAAACAGCTGAGTTTCTTGACAATGATTGTTGATAGGTTAACACTTGTTGGTGGTATCTACATGTCATTGATATGTATTATGCCAGCGATCTTATTTAACGTAGCAAAAGTTCCTTTTTACTTTGGTGGAACATCATTACTAATTCTTGTTGGTGTAGCAATTGACACGATGGCACAGGCTGAGAGTTTTATGATATCTCAACGTTACGACACAGCCTACAAGTCTCGTGGTAAATACAGGGAGCAGGAAGAAGGTTCTAATGAAAAAGCATCTTATTCTTTTAGGTGCTCCGGGTTCTGGTAAAGGAACTCAGTCCGCTAGGCTAAAGACAGATGGGCTATATCATGTTTCAACTGGAGACTTACTACAGATCAGAAATTGCTAAGGAAAGTGAACTTGGAAAAAAGGTTAAGAGTGTTCTGGACGCAGGACAACTTGTTTCTGATGATTTAGTCGTAGAATTACTCAAAGCAAATTTAGATTTAAATAATAGTACATATATATTTGATGGATATCCTCGTAATGAAGAGCAGGCAAAAACTTTAGATGGCATTTTAGACGGGCCATGACTACCTTGCTGTCTACTTTGATTTAGATTTGGATATTTTGATAGAAAGAATTACTAATAGAAGAATAACTAAAGATGGTAAACACATCTACAACCTCATCTCTAACCCTCCGAAAGTTGAAGGTGTTTGTGATGTAACTGGAGAGCCTCTCATTCAGAGAACTGACGACAAAGAAGAAATTGTCAGGGAAAGAATGGAAGTTTACAAAAATACCATCGATCCAATCTTAGAATTTTTCCGTCAAAAGGGTAAATTAGCGACAATTGACGCTCAAAAAGACCCCGATCATGTATACAACCAAATATAAAGAAAAATTATAGTAATTAGTATTTATTTACTTATTGCATTCTCGCACTAAGTTTTATATACAAGTTGCTCAATTGTAGGTGAATTTTTTTATGGCAGATGCTAAGAACGACATTTTAGAAGTCGAAGGAGAAGTATTAGAACTACTCCCAAACACAAAATTTAAAGTTAAGTTACCGAATGGACATATAATTTTGGCCCATATTAGTGGGAAGATGAGAATGAATTTTATTAAGATTTTACCTGGAGATAAAGTTCTTGTTGAAATTAGCAAGTACGATTTATCAAAAGGGAGAATCATTTACAGAAGTAAAGGGTAGGAACTATGAAAGTACGTGCGTCAGTCAAAAAGATTTGTAAAGACTGTAAGATTATCAAAAGAAAAGGTGTTTTAAGAGTTATCTGTAAAGGGAACCCTAGACACAAGCAGAAACAAGGTTAGTTAGGAGAAAACAATGGCTAGAATATTAGGTGTAGATTTACCAAGAAACAAAGCTATGAAAATTGCGATTAGATCACTTTATGGTGTTGGTCCAATGATTGGCGAAGAAGTTTTAAATAAAGCAGGAATTGATCTTCTAAAGAACTCAAATGAATTATCTGAGGAAGAAGTCAAATGAAATTAGAAAGATTTTAGATGAGTACACTGTTGAAGGTGACCTTCGTCGTGAAATCGGTCTTAACATCAAAAGATTGAAAGATCTTGGGTGTTACAGAGGCATGAGACATAGAAAAAGCTTACCTTGTCGTGGACAAAGAACGCATACCAACGCTAGAACTCGTAAGGGTAAAGCAGTTGCAATTGCAGGTAAGAAATCAATCAAATCAATGAAATAATTAGGAAATAGTTATGGCTAAGACAACTAAAACAACTGGTAAGAAAAAAGTAAAAAAGAATATATCGCACGCTGTATGTCACATTCAAGCGTCGTTTAATAACACGATTGTTACATTTGCAGACCCTCAAGGAAATGCAATCTCATGGGCATCTGCTGGTGGATTAGGATTCAGAGGATCTAAAAAGTCGACTCCATTTGCTGCACAGGTTGCTTCTCAGGAAGCTGCTAAGAAAGCGATTGAGCATGGCGTATCATCTGTAGACGTTAAAGTTAAAGGACCTGGTGCAGGACGTGAGAACGCAATCAGAGCACTACTTGGTGTTGGTCTAAAAATCACATCTGTAGCTGATAAGTCTCCGATGCCACATAATGGTTGTAGAGCACCTAAGAGAAGAAGAGTTTAATTTTAATTTAAGGAGATAATTCCATGTCTATTAACAATACGTATTCATCAAAGAACTGGGTTGATATGATCCGCCCAACAGCTTTAGAAGTTGATAACGACGCTCTAAAGCCAAGTTATGGTAAATTTATCGCTAAGCCTCTTGAAAGAGGTTATGGACTAACTTTAGGAAACTCTTTGAGAAGAGTTCTTTTATCTTCACTTCAGGGTGCAGGAATTGTTGCTGTTAAGATCGATGGTGTAGATCATGAGTTTGGTACAATCAATAACGTTAAAGAGGAAGTTTCTGAAATCCTTTTAAACCTGAAAGAAGTTAAGTTTAAAATAATCGATAAAGAAGAAGTTAATCTTGTTCTTGAAAAAACAGTAGAAGGGCCTGTAACAGCTCATGATATCGCTGATAGCGCTAATATTGAAGTTCTTAACCCTGAGCATATAATTTGTAACATCTCTTCTGGTGGTAACATTAGAATTGAAATTAAAATTGCTAGAGGTAAAGGATATGTTTCTGCTTTAGATAATAAAGAAGCATTTGATCTTCCGATTGGTTGGATTTATATCGATACACTTTTCTCTCCAGTTCACAGAGTAAACTACACTGTAACAAACGCAAGGGTAGGGAAGAGAACAGATTACGATAAGCTTACTTTAGAAGTTTGGACAAATGCTGGTGTTGATCCAGTAGATGCTGTAGCTTTTTCTGCAAAGATTTTAAGAGATCAGTTAAACGTTTTCTTAAACTTTGAAGATGAAGATGCGCCGGTTGAAGTTAGCTACGGCGGTGCGACAACGACTTCAAGTTCACCAACAAATGATGCATTACTTAAGCCAGTATGCGAGCTTGAACTTTCAGTTCGTTCAGCTAACTGTTTACAGAATGCTAATATTAAGTATATTTACGAGCTAGTTTCTAAAACTGAAGGTGAAATGCTAAGAACTAAGAACTTTGGTAGAAAGTCTTTAAATGAAATTAAAGAAATTCTTACTCAAATGGGGCTTAGGTTTAGGTATGAAAGTTGACAGTATAATGAAACAAGTTCAAAACAACGAATAGAAATAATCAGGAGTAAATGATGAGACACTCAAAACATAAGTTTAAATTAGGCGTAAACCCGGCACATAGAAAATCTTTAATGAGAAACTTGGCTATTGAAGTTATCGATCACGGTAAAATTAAGACAACTCAACTAAAGCTAAAGCGACAAAGAATTTATTTAGAGAAGCTTGTTACTATCGCAAAGGTAGATTCTGTTCATAACAGAAGACTTGCTTTCAAAAAACTAAATAACAAAGATGCTGTTGCAAAACTTTTCGGAAATGTTGGTCCTAAGTTTAAAGAGAGAAATGGTGGATATACTAGAATTGTTAAGCTTGCTGACCAAAGGTTAGGCGATGCTTCAAAGATGGGTTATATCTCATTTGTTGATTAATCTTTTAAGTTAACAAAGAATCAAAAACAGTTTATAAAGCCCTCATATCTAATATGAGGGCTTTTTTATTATGAATCAAAAACTAGTATTCGTGTTTTCCATTATTATCGTCGCATTTGGTTATGTAACCTATCAAGGTGTGATGTTAGATAAAAAATTTTCAAGCTTTAATACCTTTAAAACTAATACAGTCATTACAAAGCTCCCTGAGGTGTCATTTAAAGTGCATGAGTCAGAGGATAGCTTGGATCTATCAAAGCTTGCCAAGAGCGGTAAAAAGCTTATGGTTCACTTTTGGGCCACATGGTGTGCACCTTGTGAAAAAGAATTTCCGGAACTGTTGGAATTAACAAAAATTATGAAAGACAACCAAGATGTTGAGTTTGTCTTTGTGGCCGTTAATGATGATAAAAAAAAGATTAAAAAATTTATTAAAAAGTTTGGAGATTATTCGAACTACACAATTGTCATCGATGATGGTTCAGTTCACCAAAAGTCATTTGGTACCTTTAGACTTCCTGAGACCTTTCTATTTGACAAAGATTTAAGCATCATTAAGAAGTATGTGGGACGTCAGGAGTGGACACAAAAACATTTTGTCGATCTTTTAAACAATATCTAAGTAACTGAAATTAAACAGTAAAATCTCCAAGATGTAAAAAATATGGTCTTTTTATGGCCTTAATGTCAAGTTTCATGGCATTGAATCCGATTAGTATCTAGACAGTAATAAGGTCAGGAGACTAATATGATTGATTGGACAGCAATAAAAGATTTACACGCAAACAAGAAGCTAGAAGAGGTTATCGGAAAGTGGTTCGGGGTTGATATCTTCTATACTGACAAGCATGGAAATATTCACTCTAATATTCACGATAAAGACTACGACTTTGTTAACCACTTTTTTAAAGTTCAACTCCACATGCCCCACGGAAAAGACTTTCTCGCTGAAGATATTCAAAAGGGTTTAGCTAAAGTACAAGAGGCTGAAGGACACTGTTTTTACTTTGATTCATTCTTTCCTCATGTGCGAATGTTGGCGTCAAAGATAGTAATTGATGGTGAATTTCAAGGAGCCGTCTTTGCTTATCCTTATGTAACTGATCTTTTGACTACTGGAGAAGGAAAAGAAATTGTCGATAAACTTGTGTCTTGTGGTGCAACTGAGGTCGATGCGACAAGCGCATGCGATAACCTTAAAAAGCTTGCAGTTCACGAATATGAATATCTTAAAGAATTAATTGGTTTAGTGGCTCAAGAGATCTCTGTTGTGACTGAAGAAGTTGGTAAGAGAGAATCGAGGATTCAAGACCTAAACGCTCAACTTGGCAACAAGTATAGATATCACAATATAATCGGTAAATCGAAGCCTATGCAGGATGTTTATCACCTTCTAACAAAGGTATCGAGTTCTGAGGCAACAATACTTATTCAAGGTGAAAACGGTACAGGTAAGGAGATGGTAGCAAAAGCAATTCACTTTAGCTCACCAAGAAAAGATGCAGTTTTCCTCGCAGTGAACTGTTCAGCATTTAACGACAACCTTCTAGACTCAGAACTATTTGGGCATGTGAAGGGGTCATTTACAGGTGCAATTAAAGATAAAAAGGGCTTCTTTGAAGCAGCAAACGGTGGAACATTATTTTTAGATGAGATTGGAGATATGACGCTTGCTATGCAGGTAAAACTTCTAAGAGTCTTGCAGGAGGGAACTTTCCTTCCGGTTGGTGCAACCCAGGCTAAAAAGGTAAATGTTAGAGTTGTTGCGGCAACGAATAAGCCACTCAAAGAGATGATTCAAAAAGGTGAGTTTAGAGAAGACCTTTACTATAGAATAAACGTTATTAATGTTGGTCTTCCTTCTCTTCGAGAAAGACCTGAGGATATTCCAGTTCTAATGGATCATTTCTTGGATAAGAAGTGTGCAGAGATGGGACATCCGCTAAAAACATGGTCTAAGAAAACAATTGAGAAGATGATTGATTTCAAGTGGCCTGGTAACGTAAGGCAATTACAAAATGAAGTTGAAAGACTTGTTGTCCTTGCGGGCTCTGATAAAAACATTACCCCTGATCTATTGAGTAGTGTCATTACAGATGCTGTGGATGGGCCAGCGAAAGTTGGAAATCTTAAAGGAATTAATACTAAAGGCGGACTGAAGGCTGCGTTAGATGAGTTAGAAGCTTATATGATTAAAGAGGGATTGAAGCGTTGCAACTACAATAAATCAAGACTTTCTAAAGAGCTTGGAATTTCAAGAGCTGGTTTAATCATGAAAGTGGATAAATACGGATTGGATAAAAGAAACAAAGCAGCAAACGAATAAAGTGAAAATAAACATTTAAAATATCAAAGAATAAAAGGAAGGCCAATGGCTTTCCTTTTTTTTACCAAAAAGGTATAAATACGACTTAAATATTAAGGAGTAGATATGTCGCTTTCCAATCAGGATAAAAGAGATCTCTTAGAGTCACAAAATCAAAAAGCACTTCTTGGTGGAGGCGAGCAGAGAATTGCGCGTCAGCACGACCAAGGAAAATATACAGCTAGAGAAAGGGTTGAAAAATTAGTAGATCCAAATTCATTTCTAGAGTTTGACAAGTTTGTCACTCACAACAGTCATTCATTTGGACTTGAAAAACAAAAGTTTCTTGGTGATGGTGTTATCACAGGTGTTGGGAAAATTAATGGCCAAAGAGTTGCCATCTTCTCTCAGGACTTTACCTGTTGGGGGGGAGCGCTTGGGATGGCGTATGCAAAGAAAATATGTAAGATCATGGATTTTGCAATTGAAAATAGAATCCCTGTTATTGGTATAAACGATTCAGGTGGGGCCAGAATTCAAGAGGGTGTTGAGTCCCTTGCAGGCTATGCAGATATTTTCCATCGAAACGTCCAAGCATCAGGTGTGATACCACAGATTTCCCTTATTATGGGGCCTTGTGCAGGTGGAGCCGTCTATTCTCCGGCAATGACTGACTTTATTTTTATGGTGGATAAAACCTCTTACATGTTCGTCACTGGGCCAGAGGTTGTGAAGACTGTAACTCATGAAGAAGTAACTAAAGATCAGCTCGGTGGAGCCCATACGCATAATGAAAAATCAGGAGTGGCACACTTCATCTGTACGGATGAGGATGATTGTTTGGAAAGAACAAGAGAGCTTTTATCATTCTTACCAAATTGTAATTTCACAAAGCCGGTTAATAAATTCACCACAGACTCGGTCATTCGTGAAAATAATAAATTAAAAGACTTCGTGCCAGTGAATTCAAAAAAACCTTATGACATGAAAGAAATCATCATGGAAGTCGTCGATGATAAACACTTTTTAGAGTACCAAAGAGATTTTGCTAAGAACATTATTTGCGGCTTTGCATCGGTTGGTGGTTTTAAGGTTGGGATTATTGGTAATCAACCGGCTGTTTTAGCTGGCTGTCTTGATATCGATTCATCGACAAAGGCGGCGAGATTTATTCGTTTTTGTGATGCTTTTGAAATTCCACTTTTAACTTTAGTGGATGTCCCTGGGTTTTTGCCTGGGACAACACAAGAGTATGGTGGAATCATTCGTCACGGAGCAAAGCTTCTTTATGCGTATAGTGAAGCAACCGTCCCACAAATAACTTTGATCACGAGAAAGGCTTATGGTGGAGCGTACGATGTTATGGCATCAAAGCATATCGGAGCAGATATAAACTTGGCTTATCCTACTTCTGAGATCGCTGTTATGGGTGCGGATGGAGCGGTTAATATCATTTTTAGAAATGAGCTCAAGGGACTTGAAGGTGAGGCGTTTGATAAGAAGAAAGCGCAACTTGTTGCTGATTACGAAGAACAATTTGCCAACCCTTATAAAGCAGCCTCTTTAGGTTATATAGATGAAGTTATTTTTCCAGAAGAAACAAGGTCTAAGATTTTTAAGTATCTAGAGTTTCTTCAAGATAAAAAAGAAGTAAGACCAGTTAGAAAACACGGAAACATACCTCTTTAAAAACTAGGAACAAAGATGAAAAAGAAAATATTAATTTGTAATAGAGGCGAGATCGCTATTAGAGTTGCCAAAGCAGCCAGGGAGCTTGGGCATGTGGCTGTTGGTTTTTGGACTGATAATGAAAAAGAGCCTGCCCATTTAGAGTATTGTGATCAGTGGATACACCTAGAAGGTAAAGATAATACTGAAACTTACCTCAATATGGATCAAATCATCTCGCATATTAAAGCGCACAAAATAGATGCAGTTCATCCTGGGTATGGATTTCTTTCGGAAAACACAGACTTTTGTAAAAGATTAGAAGATCTAAAGGTCGCTTTTATTGGACCTCATGCAGATGCTATCCATAAGATGGGAGATAAAGCCATCTCTAAGGGAATGGCAAAGGATGCAGGAGTTCCAGTTGTTCCAGGGTCGACTGGTGAGATTGAATCGGCTAAGGAAGCAGCAGCAATAGCAAAAGATATTGGGTATCCCGTTCTTTTGAAAGCAGTCGCTGGTGGCGGTGGAAAAGGGATGAGGGTTTGTGAAACAGAAGCAGATTTAGATAAGAACTTTGAAGCTGTAAGGCGAGAAGCACTTTCTTCTTTTGGAAATCCAGGTGTGTTAGTTGAAAAATTTATTTTAAATCCCCACCATATAGAAGTTCAAATCATCGCTGATAATAAAGGTAATATTTTTCACTGCTTTGAAAGAGAGTGTTCTGTTCAAAGAAGGCATCAAAAAATTATTGAAGAAGCTCCATCTCCATTTATTGGCGAAGATGAAAAGCTGAGATTAGAAGTTTGTGAGACAGCAGTAAAGCTTGCTAGAGCAGTAAACTATAACTCCGCTGGAACAGTTGAGTTTATCATGGGGGAGGATAGATCTTTCTACTTTCTTGAAATGAATACTCGAATTCAAGTTGAACATCCTATTACGGAAGAGATCACTGGGGTGGACTTGGTTGCAAATATGATCAAAGCCGCACTAGGTGAAGATATGGATATAAAGTCTCAAGAAGAGATTAGAATTATGGGGCATTCAATTGAATGTCGAATTTGTGCAGAAGATGCACATACAATGCTTCCGGCACCTGGAAAAGTTAATGGGTTTGAGACAACTTTTGGACAGGGCATTAGATTTGACCACTGTATTTTCGATGGCTTAGAAGTCAAACCAGACTTTGACCCTATGATTGGAAAGTTGATTGGCCGTGGACATAATAGACATGTAGTGTTACGTAAGATGCGTAGCGCTTTAAGTGGATTGTATATCGAAGGTATTAAAACAAATGTTCCTCTTCATAAAATCATTTTAGAAGAAGAAAATTTTATTGCTGGAAACTATACGACAAATTATATTAGTCAAGTTAGACCACAAGATGGTGTCGCTGATCTTATAAAAGTTGAGAATCTTTATAAGAAAGCAGTGGCCATTGAAGCAAACATTTTAAATAGGAATTAATCTTTTGAGAGAAGATTATTCAAAGAGAGAGAGATGAAGTACTACATTATAAATTCTGAGGGAAAAGAAGTTTCTTTTGATATTACGTCTAAACAAAAAAATAGAAACGGTGTCATTGCGTTTAATATTACGGGTGAGAATAAAACAAATAATCAGTACTTTGTTAAAAACCTCGCAGGTAAAAACTATCTTTCAGAAGACCAAGTAACGTGGGAGAAAGCTCCAACAATCTCAAGCCTTGATGGCTTGGTTAATATTAATGAGACGATGAAAGTTTATAGAGGATATAAACCATCAGGCCTCTCAAATGCAAACGCAGGTGAACTGATTACTGACATGCCAGGGAAGATTGTTAAAGTCTTGACCACAGAAGGTGCAGTCGTAAATCAGGGTGATACTCTTTTGATTCTTGAAGCGATGAAGATGGAAAATGAAATCAAAGCTGGCTGTGACGGTGTTGTAAAAACTGTTAATGTTACTGAAGGGCAAGCCATTGATTCTGGGCACCTTATGATTGAGATCGAAGAGTAAATACTTAAAATCACTTTGAATAAAAACTTATTTTGGGCAAAAATGTCGGTCTTTAATAGCAATTTAGCAATATGCTATACTATTAAGGATGAAGAAATCTAAATTAGAAATTATTCAAGTTTCAAACCTATCTACATATTTTTTCGATAAGCTCTATGAGCTCAACAAGTCAGCAGTCTGCCCGCTTCCGGAAGAGACTCTTTTCTATTCTAGTAATGTTTTAAATAAATATGCACAGTCATCAATGTACTTTGATTTTTCTGGAGATAAGGTCACGGAGAAAATATATGGTTTAGCACTGCTTAAAGCAGAGAGTGAAACCAAGGCCGTTAAGGAGAAAGTCTATAAGGATATAGCAGACTCCACACTTGTGTTGACGAGCATGTTTGAGGCTTCCATTAACAAGAAATTAATAACTAAAAACTATTACACAGAGATAGGAAAAACGGCTTATTCAAAAATGCATGAGTTGGATCAAAACTTTATGGGGGTCCCTCATTTTTATAGAATGATGGCTTCAAGCTTTGATCACCTTGCACTTATGATTAAGTCAATTGGACGCGAATCTTTTTTCCAAGATCAAGCTGAGTTTATTCTAAAGAACTCGGCGACAGATTCAACTATCGCCTCATAACTAACTTAAACTGTTGGTCCAACTGTAATCGTATTCCATTTTGTATCAAAGAACTGAGCTAGAAATTTATTAAAGTCTTCATGCTTTGCACTTCTAATCTGCTCATAGGTTTCGTGTTGGTAATCAACACCCAGGTCGTGAAGAACAGGGATACTATAGAAATTTGCATAGTCTTCGTTTGTTTGGATTGCTAGTTGATTTTGTCCGTCCAGCATTTTCTTTATTCTATCAAACTCAGACTTAGAAAGTCCCTTCTTTTGAAGCTTCCCTAAGATTTTCTTAATGGCCTTGAGAGCCGCTTCAACCTTGTCTTTACCAGCGCCGATATATATTCCCCAGTACCCAGCTTCTAGAGCAGTATGGTGGATTGGTTGAACAGAGTAGCATAAACCTTGTTTATCTCTTACCTCTACAAATAGCTCCGATGATTGTCCTGAGAGGTAGGCGGTGATCATTTTTAAGTAAAGATCATCTTTGTCATGAATTGAAAAAGCAGGCTTCCCAATAAAGACATGTGTCTGTTCGCGGTCAAATTCAATATGGGTTGATTCTCCATTGAGAGGATTGATTTTATTCTTTAGGCCCTTCTCTTTCTTTCTAGGTTTAAGATCCTTTGTTTTTTCTTGAATCAATTTTTTGACTTTTGAAAGAGAGAGGTCACCGCAGTATGTGAAAACTATTTCTGATTTTTCAAGTCTTGATTTGTGAAGGTCAATAAGACTTTTCTTTTTGACAGACTTGAGTGTGCTCTCCTCGCCTATAATACTCATAGAATATGGATGCTTATTAAACACGAAATCATTAAAGGTTTTAAAGCATTGTTTAACTGGATCTTGCTTGTGATTATGGAGAGTTCGTTTAATAAGTTCTTTCTCTACGGACAGATAGTCATTAGGTATCTTAGGGTTTAGAAGTGTACCAAAAAAATGATCACCTAAACTTTCGAAGTTATCGGTAAGTCCGTGAAGAGTAAGACCGTAAGCGTTTTTTCCTGAAAAGCCATTAAGGTAGGCTGACTTGGTTTCAAGGTCTCTTTTTAAATCTTCGAATGCAACTTTTCCATAGCCGTAAGTCATTAGTCTTGAGAGAAAATAATAAAAGCTATTTGTCTGTTGGGTCTCGAATGCTAAGCCTCCTTTGAGGTAAGCGTGAAGAACAAATGTTGGTGTCATCGTGTTTTGACGGTAAAGAAGTTTAATTCCCTTTTTTATTGTGACTTCTTTTAAGTTTTCGTCATACTTACTCGTCTCGATTAAGGTGTTATCTTTTAAGCCTTTAAGATTTTCAGCATAGGTTTTAATACTTTTTCTAAATGTTTCTACGATCTTTGGTAATCCTTTGGTGCTTAATTCCTCTGGCTTTTGAATCGTGACGTGAAGATTTCTTTTAAAAAGCTCAACCAAGGCTAAACTTATTTCTTCAACGGTTGTGTTTTTTATGAGATTTATAAAGTCTTCTTCAGAGTGGATGTTTCCATTTTGAGCAAAACCGTGACCGAGAGAGAATGAATAGGCTTCTATTGATTCACGCTCGTAGATTTTGGAGGCGATATACTGTTTCTTGATTCTATCAGCATCAATATCGGTAAATCCGTTCTTAAGAACATTCTTTAAGGCTTTTTCAAGTTCAATAAATGATTGGTTTAGGTTTTCAGTTGGACAGGCAAACTTAAAAAAGTGGACTCCACCATTACTAAAAAACATTGTTGATCCACTAAGACCACTCAAAAGATTCTTTTTCGTTACAAGTTCTTTATAAAGAGGAGAAATCTCACCAAAAGCCAGACAGTTTAAAGCCAAGTCCTCTGCGGCAGATGTAGGGTTTAAATACTCGGGAGCTTGAAAAGTAAAAGTTGCTGTACATTGATTGACTTGTTTAGAGTGAATATTCAAAGCCGGTTTCTTTTGGACCTCAAATTTGGGGAAACGACTTTTCTCTCCACTAGGGATAGAAAACTTCTCGATTTGATTCACAAGTTTATCCATTGATTCAATTTCACCAGCGACGATAAGTAGTGAGTTTTCAATATTATAAAATTTATTTCTAAAATTTATTAATTGCTCTCTGGAAAAGTTTTTAATCGTTTTTTCTGAACCTAGAATTTGATGAGCGTAACCTTTAGTGAAAGATGACTCTTGAAGGTTTTTAAAGTTGAATTGATTTGGGTTATCAAGAGCTCTTCTAAACTCTTCAAAGACGACCTCTCTTTCGGGGATCAATTCTTTTTCTAAAAATTCAGGGTTAGCAACCATGTCCATAAGAATATCGACTGTTTTATTTAAAGAGTTAACGGGCGTGTTAATATAATAACAAGTATAGTCAAAAGAGGTGAAAGCATTAATCTCTCCGCCAAATGATTCAACTTCATGAGCGATCTTGGCCCCAGGTCTTTTTTTGGTACCTTTGAAAAACATATGTTCCAAAAAGTGTGCTATTCCTTCGTCTTCTTTCTTCTCTAACGCGCTACCTGCACGAAACCAGAACTGAACACTGGCCGATGTTGCTCCGGGAGAATTTACGAAAAGCGTTTCTAGTCCGTTTTTGGTAACTACTTTGTCAATTTGCATTAAAAGTCCTTAATAATTTGTGATTCCATTCATCTTCGTACTAAAATATTGTGATTAATCATATAGTAAATAAGAAAGAGTTCATATGAAAATAGCTTTAATCTATTCATTTAGCGAATCGAACTGGTTTAGTTGTACTAAAATAGTAAAGAATTTATTGTCTGCTTATGATGAAGCTTTTAAAGACGATGAAATCGTTAGGCTTAATTACAATTTTGAAGATGAAAATTTCACTCTCAGTGGATTAGTTGATTCTATTATTGTGCATAAACCAGATAAACTTATCTTTCTGGATCATAAACCTCACCCTCTTAATGTCCTCAAGCAATTATTTACTCAGTCTTCTAATTTAAAGACAGATATCTACATCCATGTTTATGGAGACTTCACTCTCTTATTTCGAAATTGGTTGGCAAGCGCAAAGTATCTGAAGGATAGAAGAGTGAAGTTCTTCTGTGCCTCTGATGCACAAGTAGGATTAGTTAAAAAGTGTCTAAATGGGCACAGTGTTTATAAAGTCCCATTCCCAGTCGATGCGAAAGAGTTTTACTACAAGACTGATCCAAAGGATATCAGAGAGATTTATAACCTCCCTAAAGACTCTCGTGTTCTCCTTTATACGGGCCGTTTGTCGACACAAAAAAAGATCTGCGAACTTGTAGAGGGTTTTGAAAGAGCACTTAAAAACTCATCGATTGATAAAAATACTTACCTCGTTCTTGCTGGAGCTTTCGACTCCATAGGATTCTCCTTTGGTGGGATCCACGAGTTTGAAGGGGAGTTTTATAGAAAATGGAAGAAAACACTGGATAAGTGTCATGACGATACAAAACAGAGAGTTAAGTTTATTGGAATGGTTAAGAACACAGATCTTGTAGACTATTATAATAGTGCTGATTATTTTGTTTCTTTAAGCACCTACCACGATGAAGACTATGGAATGAGCGTCGCGGAAGCTGGGTGTTGTGGATCTCCTTTATTACTTTCAGATTGGGCTGGCTTTAAATCATTCCAAATTAATAAAACGACCAAGGTTGTTAAAACTTTTTTAGGGCGCAGAGAGCCCGAAATTGTAGAAGAGAGCGTCGATAAAGCATTTTCACAACTAGATAGCTTTAAACCTGAAAGTAGAATCAAAGATGCAAAAAACTTTAATGATTACTGCAGCGTAACTTCTGTTGCGAAATTACTTAAAACAGAACTTGGAAAAGACCTTGAGCTCTTTAGTGGTTTTAATCATTTCTTTTCAACATTGGCCCGTTTAGAAGGGTTAAGAATCAAAGTCTTTTTCGATGAAGATGAGAAGACTTTAAACTCAAATTATAGGGAGCTTTATGATGTCTATGCTTCAGATTCTCAATAAACAGATAGATTCCCTAAAAAGAACAGACCTTGTTCTTAAACGATGGGAAGAGCAGGGGGTTACTGGGCCTTCTCGAGATATTTATTGGAGACATATCCCATCGACTGAGCGCTATTATACTGAACTTAACGCCTCTTTTGTCGTGGACTATTTGAATATACAAGCTATGGCGACATACCCAGTGATTACTTTAAGGGATGGATACTTTGGACTTTTACAATTTTTCTTAAAAAATCCTAAGCCAATAGATAATTTTAAAACTGTGATCTTGATCCCTTCAAAATTTGAGTATCTTATACCTAAAGGGTGGGGACAAAACACTTTATTGTATGAGTTTCAGTATGATGATTCAGTTTTAAAATATTCCACAGGTGTTTTTACAGGGACTCCGACGAAGGAAAATTTTCTCTTACAAACAGCGCAGGAAAAATTAGAAAATAGCTTCCCAAAAGATATTAAGATACATTCAAATGTCTATGGGAGAGATAGATTCCTAAGTCTTCATACTAATGAGCAAAGCTATTATAACGATTATAAAAAAGCGCTCTACAGAAACTTCGGATTTGATGTCGTTGAACACAATGAGTATAAAGCCTTGGACTGGAGTAAAGTAGATCAAAATTATGGCTTTTTTAATTTAGATGCTGATCACTTTCTTATTTATAGCGATTATCTAGACTTCATCTTTGCCTCTAAAGGCGCTCAATTTGTGAATAAGCCAAAAGAGTTGATTAAAAAGCCAATATTAACTTTAGATGTTTCTCCTTATCATAAAATTAAGGTCGGAGAAGTTTCGAACTTAAATGATTCAACACTAGAACACCTTATAAAGTTAAGACTCTCAAGCATACCGTTGGCTTTGCACAATATTGATTTTTATGAATTCGCTATTTCTCAATTTCGTCTTTCTTTGAAAAAAGAGATAAAAAGTTAAATAACTTTCTTTTGAATTTAGATATTTTTGGATTGGTAACCACACCAAAATAAAAGTCTGGCGTATTTTCTTTATCGGCCTTAAGCGAGTTTAAGCCTTTTGTGACAAAGAATTCTTTATTCTCTTTTGTGTATTTTTCCATCAAAAAATGACAGATAAGTTTCTCTTCACTCCAAAAAATAATTGGAGTGCCGATTTCAAGCTCTGAGTAGGGTTGTGGTGAGCATTCAACAATCTCTCCAGCGTGAATAAATGGCTCCATTGATCCGGTTATAATTTTAACTTTGGTGTTCGGTTTTAATCTCGCTTTTCTTACAAGAAACTGCTCAAAGCTAATCTTCACGATTGAGTTTCTTGTAGAGCGCGACTGCATCATCTGGAGAGCCATCAAATGAAATCTTATTTTGATCAAGTACAATGGCCCTGTTGCAGACTTCTTTGATTAAATGTGAGGAGTGACTAATAAAAATAACAGCACTTGAATCTTCAATTGTATTTTTTATTCGTGTTGAGATCTTTTCGTTAAAAAATTCGTCTGCACCATCGAATACTTCGTCGAGAATTAATAAGTCACAAGGCTTGGCTGAGACAATACTGAGAAAGAGTCTGGCTTTCATCCCTTTTGAATAATACTTAAAGGCTGAATACTTAAATTCTCCTAAACCACTAAACTGTAAAGACTCATCTACAATTTCTTGTCTCTCCTTTTTGGAGTATTTTGTGTGGAGAAGGTTCACAAGAATATTTGCATTTTCAATGCCTGAAAGTTCTGGCTGAATGACAACATTAGTATTGAAAATAGCTCTGACCTCTCCGTTAACTTTAATTTTATCTTGAGTTCCATGCATACCTGCTATAGCCCGACAAAGAGAAGTTTTTCCACAACCATTGACACCAATGAGAGCGAGTCTGTCGCCTTTTTTTAACTCAAATGAGATATTCTTGAGAAGCTCCAAGTTTTTTGGTCTTCTCATTAAAAACTTTAACGGACTAGAGAGTGCTTCTGTAAAGGTGTCTCTTAAACTTCTTCCATGGAAAAGAGAAGATTTATAAGTGATATCAAGATTTTGAATTGTTAAAATAACATCAGATGTAGAGGTAGAGTTCATTTCTTTTGCTCCTCCAAAAAGTGATCGCCGCAACGATCATAATGACAGTTACACCAAAAGAGTTCCAAAGAGCCTGGGCCAGTAGTTCAGAATCAAAGTTATAGAGGGCTACTTGAAAGGGTCTCACGATAGCGTAGATTGGATTTATGTCGACAATCCAGGCGATATTGTCGGGGACCATGGATCGAGGATAAAATATTGGTGTTAAAAAATAAAGAAGACTTAGTCCAAAGGTTAAAATGTATTGAACGTCTCTCAAGTAGACTTGAAGAATGGCCGTGAAAATAGAGATGGCGTAGGTACTGATGAAGAGAAAAAGCATCGACAAAGGTACTGATAGGAGACCAATCCAGTTAAAATCTTCTTGAAAACAAAGGATTCCAAAGAGCAGTAAAAAAGGAGCCAGAAAGTTAATAAAGTTATCAATGACTTTTGAGCCCATTATCGCGATGGGACTTATTTGAAAGGACAAAAGGACCTCTCGCGAAGTGATAAGAGTATTACTTGTCATCGTAAGAGTTGAAGAGACAAAAATCCAAGGGAGAAGTCCACCCAAAAGAAAAACGTAATACCTATCGATATCAAGTTTTAGAATATGCTTAAAGACAAGAGCATGGACAGAAAACATCATAATGGGATTGATAATAACCCACAAAAAGCCCGCCCAAGTATTGCGATAGCGTCCTTTCATTTCGGAAAGAGTTAAGGTAGTAATAACCAGAAGGTTTCTGTTGTTAATCATGCTTTATTGTATTTATCTTTTGTTTATATGACAAAAATTAAGGTCAATTTGAAGAATATTTCTAGTCTTTACCTCCATTTTCCCTTTTGTCGGCACCTTTGCAATTATTGCGATTTCTATAAATTCAAACTTGAAGATGAAGATCAGGTCTCAGCTTTTGAAGCTAGGCTTTTGCAACAAATTGAGGAAAATGAACAATTACTTAAGACGCACAATTGCAAACTAACCTGTCTAGAGACTCTTTATATTGGTGGAGGAACACCTTCTCTTTGGTCCCATTCGGGGGCTAGATTTATTCAAAAGCATATTATCGACAGATTTGGTCTGAGCGATGAGTGTGAATTCACTATTGAAATTGACCCCGGTACTTGGACAGAAGACGAAATAGAGAATTGGCAAAAAATTGGTGTCAATCGGTTCTCCATTGGAATCCAGTCTTTTGATGAAAAATTTAAAAACTATTTAGATCGTGCTCATACGATGAAAGAGGCAAGGGTTCTTCTGGACTTTCTTAACAGTAGGAAGCTGAATTTTTCCATCGATTTAATGCTTGGCCTTCCGTTTTCAGATAAGGAAAATCGAGACATCGGGCAAGAGATAGAGAAGCTTGTCCCTTACGAGCCCTCGCACTTTAGCGTCTATATTTTGAAGGCGCGGGCAAATTATTTACTGAAGAAGAATCTCCCCTCTGAAGACTATATCGCTGAAGAATACCAGCGCGTCTGTGAGAATTTAAATCGTCGCGGATTTGAGCAGTACGAGGTTTCGAATTTTGCAAAAGAAGGTAAGAGGTCTAAACACAATCTGCGTTACTGGGAATCTGAGAGTGTGGCCAGTCTCGGCTCTAATGCATCTGGTCTGCTTAACTTAGGAAAAGTAGGAATTCGCTATCAGTGGAAATCTATTGGACTTGGAGCGTCAATTGAAGAGATTAATGAAGAGTCATTTCTGCTAGAAAAAATTTATATGAGCCTTAGGAGTTGCTTAGGTTTGGATTTCAACCTTTTCGATGATGAAAATAAAAAGAAATTGAAAACTTTATGTGAAAAGTGGACGAAAACTGGATATGTAAAATTATTAGATGAGCAAAGAGTTACTCTCAATTCAAAGGGATATATTGTTTTAGATTCGCTTATGGATGATATTTTTAGGGAGCTAAGTCTCTAAAAATACATTACAGGGCCAAAAACTCGAAATAAACCTACTTTTCTTCGATTCAAAACATTGACACTTTTAAAAGTGAACCCATTTTATAGAGGTTAGTAATTAAATGGAGTCTTTGAATAATGGAAAATGAAAACGTAGAAACAAATGAAGAACTAAATAATAAAAACTTAGAAGATAATGTTGAGGAACTTAATGCGTCACAAAAGGACGAGGAAGTCTCTGAAGAAAAATCTGAAGAGGAAAGTTATAAAGATAAGTACTTCTATATTGCTGCAGAAATGCAAAATATGCAAAGACGATTCGATAAAGAAAAAGAAAACCTTTTAAAGTACGGAAGCGAAAAAATTCTTAGAGACATGTTGGATGTTGTAGATAATTTTGAGAGAACTTTAGGTTTTATCGAAGCTGACCAAGATGAAAAAGTAAAAAATATTGCGATAGGAATAGATATGATCGCAAAGCAGTTTGTCGAAGCTTTAGGGAAACATGGATTAAAAAAAGTTGATGCTTTAGGTAAAATCTTTGATCCAAACTTCCATGAAGCTTTGGCACAGCAGCCTGCTGATGATAAAGAAGACATGGAGATCATCCAAGTTCATCAAACAGGTTATACACTCAATGAAAGACTTATTAGACCTGCAAAAGTGGTAGTCGTTAAAAATAGTTAAGAAAAAATAAAAATTTAATAGGAGAAAATTATGGGAAAAATTATCGGAATCGACCTTGGGACAACAAACTCTTGTGTCGCTGTATTTGAAAATGGAAAGTATAAAATTATTCCAAATGCTGAAGGAAACAATACAACTCCTTCGGTTATTGGCTTTGGAACAAATGGGGACACTCTTGTTGGGCAAGTTGCTAAAAGACAAGCGGTAACAAATCCAAAGAAGACATTATATGGAATTAAAAGGCTTATCGGTAGAAAAGCTAGTGATAAAGAGTCAAAAGAATTCGCAGCAGTTGCTCCTTTTGAAATTTTTGCTAACAAAAATGGAGATGCTTGGGTAAAAGTTGACGGTAAAGAGATGTCAGCTCAAGAAATTTCAGCAAAAGTATTAGAAAAAATGAAAAAATCAGCTGAAGATTACCTAGGTGAACCTGTAACAGAAGCAGTTATTACTGTTCCTGCATATTTTAACGATGCTCAAAGACAAGCGACAAAAGACGCTGGTAAAATCGCTGGATCTAGAAGTTAAAAGAATTATCAATGAGCCAACGGCGGCAGCACTTGCTTACGGTATGGATCAGAAAAAAGATATGAACATTGCGGTATTTGACCTTGGTGGTGGTACTTTTGATATCTCTATTCTTGAAATTACTGAAGATGGAGTTTTTGAAGTTAAGGCAACTAACGGTGATACATTTCTTGGTGGTGAAAACTTTGATGAAGAAGTTATCAACTGGATGGCTGCTGAATTTAAAAAAGAAAACTCAGTAGATCTTAAACAAGATCAAATGGCTCTTCAAAGATTAAAAGAAGCTGCTGAGAAAGCGAAGCATGAACTTTCTTCGACGACTCAAACGGAAATTAACCTTCCCTTTATTACAGCTGATGCTAGTGGACCAAAGCATTTACTTTAACTCTTACGAGAGCAAAGTTTGAAGAACTAATCTCAAAATATATTACTGGGCTAGGTGACTCCATGTGAAACATGTATTAAAGATTCTGGTCTTGATAGAAATGAAATCCATGAGGTTATTCTTGTTGGTGGTTCAACAAGAATTCCGGCGATTCAAGAAAAAGTTAAACAAATCTTTGGTAAAGAGCCTCAGTAAAGGTGTTAACCCTGACGAGGTTGTTGCCGCTGGTGCTGCTGTTCAGGGTGGTGTTCTTCAAGGTGACGTTAAAGACGTTCTTCTTTTAGATGTAACACCTCTATCGTCTTGGAATTGAAACTCTTGGTGGAGTTTTAACTAAGAATCATTGAGAAAAATACAACGATTCCAACAAAGAAATCACAGGTGTTCTCAACAGCACAAGACAATCAACCAGCAGTTTCTATCCACGTTCTTCAAGGTGAAAGAGAATTTGCTAATGATAATAAAACTCTTGGACGTTTTGACCTAACTGGAATTGCTCCAGCGGCTAGAGGTGTTCCACAAATTGAGGTTGAGTTTAATATTGATGCGAACGGAATTATAAACGTTTCAGCAATTGATAAAGCGACGAATAAGAAGACTGATATTGTTATTACTTCTGGTTCTGGACTTAGCGAAGCTGAAATCGAGCAAATGGTTAAGGACGCTGAAGTTAATAGAGAGTCAGATGCAAAAAGACGTGAGTCTGTAGATGCTAAAAATAATTTAGACTCTTTGATTTTCTCAACTGAGAAAGCTATGAATGAGGCGGGTGATAAACTTCCAGCTGAAAAGAAAACTGAACTTGAGGCAGCTCTAACTGAAGCAAAATCTAAGCTTGAGTCAGAAAACCTTGATGAAGTTAAAGCTGCAAGTGAGAGACTTCAAAATGTTGCTCACTCAATGGCTCAAGACATGTATGGTCAACCAGGTGCTGACGGTGCACAGGCTGGGGCATCTGGGGCTGAAGAGTCACAAGGTGAACCAAAGAAAGATGACGATGATGTTGTTGATGCAGACTTTAAAGAAGTTTAATTAAACAAAATATGTAAAATGAAAATGGCCCAAATTTGTTTTGGGCCATTTTTGTAACTGAAACTATCTAAAAACAAAGAGAAATATGAGCGGTAAAAGAGACTACTACGAGATCCTTGGCGTATCTAAGTCGGCAAACAAAGACGAGATAAAAAAAGCCTATCGAAAGATTGCTATGAAATGCCATCCTGATAAGAACCCAGATAATCCAGAGGCTGAAGCACAGTTTAAAGAAGCTTCAGAGGCTGCGGAGATTCTGCTAGATGAGAATAAGAGATCTCGTTATGATCAATTTGGTCATGCTGGAGTTGACGGTCAAGCCGGTGGCTTTGGTGGAGGTTTCGGGCAAGGTGGAGATTTTGGTGACCTTGGCGATATCTTTGGTGACCTTTTTGGAGAGATGTTCGGAGGTGGCGGAGCTCGCGGCGGAAGATCACGAGGTGGTCGATCAAGAGGAAGAAGAGGTGATGACCTTCAGATGAGACTTGATATCACTTTTGAAGAGGCAGCTTTTGGTTGCGAAAAAGAAGTAACACTTACCAAAACAGCTATCAAAGAAGGCACGACACCTCAGACATGTGATATGTGTGGGGGTCATGGTGAAGTTAGAAGGCAGCAGGGATTCTTTACCATCGCTCAGGCTTGTCCGAAATGTCAGGGAACGGGTGAAATCGCAGAAAGAATTAAAAAGAAGTCCACTCTTAGCGTAAAAGTTCCGGGTGGAATAGATACAGGTCAAAGACTAAAACTCTCTGGTGAGGGTGATACTGGAAGTAATGGCGGTCCAAATGGTGACCTTTACGTCCAAATCAACATCTCTAAACATGATTTCTTTGAAAGAGATGGCTTTGATGTCCACTGTGAAGTCCCAATCACTTTTTCTCAAGCGGCACTAGGGGCTGAAGTTGAAGTTCCAACGTTGACGGGTAAAGTGTCTTTAAATATTCCCGCCGGAACTCAGTCCTCTAAAAGAATGCGACTAAAAGGCAAAGGGATTGAGAGACTTGGTGCTTATGGAAATGGTGATCAAATCATCACAGTCGTTCTCGAAACGCCGACAAAATTGAGTGAGCAACAAAGAGAGCTCTTTGCTCAGTTGTCGCAGCTAGATGACAAGAAAACAAGCCCTCTTTCTCGGGGATTTTTTGAAAAAGTAAAAGATTTATTTCAATAAAATGTGACAGTGCAAGCGAGCGTGGATAAAATGCCTATGAACTAAATGTTTAAAGGTATTTTATGACGCGCTCGATTATTTGTATTATCTCACTTTCCGCTCTTTTGGTTTTGGGCTCTTGTTCCAATATCAAAATGTTAACCCCAGCAGATATCTATTCCGATGCCTTTTTAAAGAGAATGGATGGGATCCAGTCTATTTATAAAGATGGTGATAAAAATGGAGCCCTTCAAAAGTTACTGGCCATTGATGATAAGAAAATCACGCCTATTGAGGCATCTAAAAAATATAACTTTATAGGGATAATCAATTTCTCCAACCAAAACTTTGATAAAGCTATTGAGAATTTTAATAGGGCCTCTAAAAATGCAAACGAAGATCCTTCTCTTGAAGCCCAAGTTAATTTAAATCTAGCCAGCTCCTTTTATAAAAAAGATCAGTTTCAAAAATCTTATGAATATCTTGGTAAAGTAGATTATAAAAAATTTAGAGAAAATGAATCTCAAAACTACTTTAAATTGAGACTTGTTTTGGCCCAACAATTAGATAAGCCAAAAGACATCGTTGCAGCAACAATCAACCTCATTGGTGAGGCAAAAACCTTTAACGAGGTTGAGTCACATAAATATAAGGATCTTTTAAAAAGTAATTTTCGAAAACTCAGTAAAACTCAACGCGTCTATATCTTAGATGAATATAAAAATAGTAAATCAATTGTTCCCGCTTACTTAGCTAAAGAAGAAGCCTTACAAAGATACTATATGGGGGATCGCCCAGGAGCGGAAGATGTGTTGAGCTGGATAAACTCTGAGTACTCATCCTTTGAAGATGCCAGAAACTTTATCAAAGAATTTGAATTTAGGATTGAAAACTATTCTAAAATTGATGTTGGAGCAATCGGCGTCATCTTGCCATTATCTGGATCCAAAGGGGACTTTGGAAAGAAGGCTCTCAGCGGAATTGATAGTGCCTTAAACTTAAAGACAAATAAGATTCTAGCCGCGAAGGTCTATACGAGAGACTCAAAAAACAACCCTCATATTGCAAAAAAAATGATCAACGATCTTATTCAAAAACATCATGTCTCTGTCATTATAGGTGGTCTTTTTCCTGGGACAGCAAACGATGAGTATTTAGAAGCAAAAAAATATGGTGTTTTATTTATCTCTCTATCTCCTGTTCACCTTAAAAAGGATCAGAAGAATCATCTTCTCATAGAAGTTCCAGGCTCAATAGAGTCACAAGTCGAGAAGATTATGAATCCAGAGTTTTTAGCAAAATTTGGAAAGAGAATAGCCGTTATGTATCCAGAGTCTGAAGGTGGGCTTGCCTACGTTAACGAGGTTTGGAGAAGAGCTGAGCAAGGGGTCGTTGATATTAAAGCTATCCACTCTTTTGATCGTTCAAATATCGATTTTCGAGAGCCTGTTAGTAAGCTCTTATCTGTGAATTTTAAAAGAGAAAGGGAAGAGGAATTAGACCTTTGGAATAATATTTATCAGCTTGAAAAGAAAACGAGCTCTATTAGAAGAATTCAAACCTTAAAACCTATTATCGATTTCGATTGGGTTTTTGTTCCTGCTTACCCAAAAGATGCCTTACAAATTATTCCGACATTTTCTTATTATGATGCAAAAAAAATGAAATTCATTGGAGGCCCAAGTTGGTTATCGAAGTCTTTGATGAGAGAGCAGAGAAATCTGGGGCAACTTTATTTGGTAGGGATTAACCCAAAAGAATTTAACCAATCCTTCTCTAAAAACTATAGAGAAAGAAATAAAAAAGTTCCAAGACTTATCGAGACTTTAGCTTATGAAGCTATGAATCTCTCTTTAAAAATAATTCAAGACTCGAAATTTGAAAAAAGAGAAGAGTTAGAAAGAAGACTCTTGGCCTTTGAGACGATTCAGGGAGTTACTGGTAAGTGGTATTTAAAAGATGGAATTTGGATTAAAGAAATGGATTTCATGCAGTTAACTGGTGGAACAGCTAAGAAGTTTGATTTGTCTGAGATTTCAAGTGAGCAAGTGAATGCTTCGAATCCTTAGTTTTATCCTCCTCACATCCTGTGGCCTTCGCTCTGACGAGGAGCTTTTCAAAAATGCCCTCAAGGGTGAATGGAATTTAGAGTCTGTTAAATGCTACCTTCCAGATATTAGAGGAACTTTAGCTGAAGATTTTCCTGTGCCAGAGAACGATAGAATCGAGATGAACTTTGGTGCTCGATCGTTTACTTATAGTGTTTCAGGAACCACTGGTAGTGGCTGTACTTTATCCTCAACGGGAGGATATGACATAGAATTTGAAAATACCGTGACTGGGGTTGTTACCTATAGAAATATAAACGGAGCATCTTCAACAACCTGTGAGATTAGGTCTACCGATAATAGAGGGGCTGGAACTTTTAATGTTGGTGTCGCATTTTTATCCCTAAGAGATGAGATTTCTGATCTCTACTGGAAAAAAGATAGTGGAACTCTTCTTATTCAAGCAAATTCTGGTTTTAAAGGATCGACAAGTTCTGGAGAAGGCTTTTGTAGCGAGAACTGTACTTGCTATCATCTTTTTGTTCCTAATTAGGATATTTTAAATAATAAATCTCTGAAAAGTTTCTTCCGTATTCATCCATATCGAGTCCATAGCCCACGATAAATTGGTCTTCAATTTGTTTTCCAATATACTCGGCTTTTAGAGGGACAGCTCTTTTATAGGGCTTATCAAAAAGCGTTATTATCTCAATAGAGCGAGGAGATGATTCTAGAAGTCTTTGCTTAAGAAAGAACAAAGCTCGTCCAGTGTCGATCACCTCTTCAACGATGAGTACGTTTTTATCCATAATATTGGTTTTAATATCTTTAGATAAAATAATCGTTCCGTTGTTTTCCTTGTCCCGTCCCACAGCGGAGAGTTTAACAAAGTCGACATAAACTTTAACATTTTTGATTTGTTTTAGAAGGTCGGATAAGAAAACCAAGCTTCCCTTTAAAGGCGCTATTAAAATGAGGTCTTCACCCTTGTAGCGCTGGCTTATTGTGTGCGCCAAAGAGGCGACAATAGTTTCAATCTCTGAAGTTTCAATATAGGGAACAAATTGTTCAGAAATTGCATTATGGGGGAATTTATTGATCTCGTTCATAATAGCTCCAGCGATTATTTTGCTTCGAAAGATGCTGATTGGCTAGGGAAAATGAGGCCGAGCATTTTCGTATGGAATAAAAGCCTTCTTGTGCAATGAAAAGCTAAATGCTACATTTTACATAAGAAGATTTACGTAAAGGATAGAAGATGTTTAAGAAAATTTTGGACTGGTTTTCGAACGATTTAGCGATTGATTTGGGTACAGCAAATACTCTGGTTTATGCCAAAGATAAGGGGATTATTGTTAATGAACCTTCTGTCGTTGCCGTTCACCAAGGTTTTCGTGGAGAGCAAAAAGTACTTGCCGTGGGGAAAGAGGCCAAAGAGATGCTAGGAAGAACTCCTGGATCTATTCGTGCTATTCGTCCTATGAAAGACGGAGTCATTGCTGACTTTGAAGTGACTCAAGCCATGTTAAAATACTTTATTCAAAAATCAATGAATGGTTCAAAGCTTGTAAAGCCAAGAATTATAATCTGTATTCCCTTTGGAATTACGCAGGTTGAGAAAAGAGCAGTAAAAGAATCGGCTGAACAAGCTGGTGCGAGAGAAGTGTATTTAATTGAGGAGCCAATGGCCGCTGCAATTGGAGCAGGACTTCCTATTACTGAACCTTCAGGAAACATGATCGTCGATATCGGTGGTGGGACAACTGAAGTTGCCGTTATCTCTTTAGGTGGTATTGTTTTTTCTAAGTCTGTTAGAGTCGCAGGTGACAAGTTTGATGAAGCTATCGTTAGTTATATAAAGAAAAAATATTCTCTTCTTATTGGAGAGAGAACTGCTGAAATGATAAAAATGTCTATTGGTAATGCTTACCCATTTGATGAAGAAGTAAAAACTTACGAAGTCAAAGGACGTGACCTCATCGCTGGAGCGCCTAAAACGATTGAAGTAACTTCGGATGAAATTAGAGAGGCTCTCTCAGATCCTATAGCTGAAGTTATCGAAGCGATTAAAACATCTCTAGAGAAAACACCTCCAGAGCTTGCTGCTGATATTGTTGATAATGGAATTATCCTAGCAGGTGGTGGATCGTTATTAGCAAATCTTGATATTCTTATTAAGGAAAAAACAGGGTTGCCAGTTTCTTTGGCTGAAGATCCATTAACAAGTGTCGTTAGAGGTTGTGGAGCCGCTTTAGAGAATATTTCACTGCTTCGCCAAGTAACAACGCTTTCTTAGAAAATGACAGAAAAGAACTCGACTCACTTTACCAAGCAAAACACAAAGGAAAAAGAGAGTCGATTTCATTCGCTCAC
This sequence comes from Halobacteriovoraceae bacterium, assembly GCA_963719505.1. Lineage (GTDB taxonomy): Bacteria > Bdellovibrionota > Bacteriovoracia > Bacteriovoracales > Bacteriovoracaceae > CAKZJW01. The sequence goes on along the minus strand of CAVRCF010000001.1, from coordinate 179,153 downwards.
GAGGTCGGATTCTTCTCTAACAATTTGGGAGAAGGGTTCAAAACTTAGAGAGAAATTTGATGTACTCGCTTTTTCAAAAAAAGAAAGTCTTCTCTCTTTAAGTGTAAATGAAACCTCTTATTCCGGAAAATCAGTTCTTTATGCTTTTGCTATAAATGGTGTGAACTATTTTGGAGAAGGTAAACTTTCAGCACTTGTAGGAACAAAGTATACTCTTGATGTTTCGAGTGATCTTTTCAAAAGTGAGCGCAGAGAGAACTTTAGGCTGCTTACTTACCCTCACTATGAAGCCCATGTTCAAGTTCCTTTTGAGTTGGATGAAAATGTCAAACCTAGTAACGTCATCGGTTTTGATACTAAAATGAGTCAAACGGGTCTCTTTAAAAATTTTTTAAAAATTGTTGGAGAGGATGAAAAGGTAGAAATTAAAGATAATTTTGCAAAGTTTAGAGTTCTTGATATTTCCGTTACGGGATTATCTTTTCAGATTGGAGAGATTGAAAAAGAGTACCTAGAGCAAATTAGAATATTAAAGCCAATGCATCTTTTTTTTCAAGAAGAAATGACAATTCCATCTGGTGAAATTCGCTATATCGTGCCTTTGATAAGATCAAATGGTTCTGCTTTTAAAGTCGGTGTCCAATTTTTAGATATTGATTTAAATCTTGATCAAAAACTTGGTAAGATTATAAATAAAGCTATGAGAAGCTTTGAAAGCGATTTCGAGGACTTCTTAAAATGAAATTTACTCTTCTCTTTTTACTCCTGTTTAGCAGTTGTAATAGAATCCAGAGAAAATCTAACTTTTCAGGAACTTACTATTACACTTATAAGGATCCATCGGGGACTTATCTTTTAAAGAGGGATCTTGTTGAAACAAGGTCCAAAATTCAATTAAGGCAACAGCTTCTTAGTGGATCGAATCAAGGAAAGCCACTTGAGAAGTCCATTACAATTTCTCAAGTTGGTGCTCTAAAAACTCAAAAAGGAAAACAGCTCAGTATACGACCTTATGTTTCTCAGTTTTCAATTTGGTTTGAAAAGAAAAAATATTTTTCTCAATTTAAATTAAATAAAAAAGAGAAGAGGATTGATCTTATATTAAGAAGTCCTGAGCCTCGCTGGAACAAGACTGAAAAGATATCGGTTGAATCGGGAAAGATTTTTTGCTGGTTTTCTCAGATACCTGAGTGTTTAAGAAGAGCTGGCTTACTCGATCCCAATAAAAAGCGAATGGTTAATTTTACGGTCGTTTGGGAGAGTTATCCGTTTTATACTGAACAGTATCAAAATGTTCCCTCAGAGGTCTTCTCTAGAGCTGTGGTATACTTCGATGGATATTTTGAAGGGAATTTAAAGTATAATGTTAGAATAGGAGATCAAACACTTATTTATCACTTAACTGAAGATAATGAGTTTGAGAAACTTTTTTGGATTTCTCAAGGTATCTCAATGACAAAAAATAGAGGTTAAATTGAATATTAATGAATTAGGTCAACTTTTTATTACGGGAATTTCAGGTTTATCGCTGACAGAAGATGAGAAAACTTTTATTGGTGATAATAATATTGGTGGAGTCATTTTATTTGCTCATAATTATGAAAATCCAGGACAGCTCGCTGAACTCGTCAATGAGATCCAGACACTACGAGATGAATATCCACTTTTCATTTCTGTTGATCAAGAGGGTGGAAGAGTTAAGAGGTTTAAAAAACACTTTACGCAACTGCCTTCCATGTTTGATATTGCAAAGCATGACTCACCAAAATTAACTTTTGAGGCCCATCGAATTTTAGCCGAAGAGTTAAATGCCTGTGGTGTTAATGTTAACTATTCACCTTGCTGTGATATTTGGACCAATCCTAAAAATAATGTGATCGGAGATCGATCTTTTGGTAAAACGAAAGAGATAGTTGAAAAACACGTTAGTGCCGCAATACGTGGACTTCATACGGGTAAGGTTCTAGCTTGTGCCAAGCATTTTCCTGGTCATGGAGATACACTAAAAGATTCTCACTTTGACCTCCCTTATGTGATTAAGACCAAGGAAGAACTTATTGAAAATGAGCTTGTCCCTTTTGTTAAGGCATCTAAGTCTCGCGTTGAGTTTATGATGATGGCCCATCTGGTAGTTGATGGAATTGATAAGGATCTTCCAACCTCACTGAGTCCAAAGGCTTATGATTTTTTGAGAGACCACTTAAAATTTAAGAAGATAATTGTAACGGATGATATGGAGATGAAGGCAGTCTCTGAGAGGTATGAAAACGGTGGTGAAGCCGTGCAAGCTCTAAAAGCCGGAGCAGATGTTGTTTTGTACCGTTCAATGGAGAAAACAATGCAGGCCTTTGAAGCTGTTAAAGAGGCAGTTAAAAAACAAGCGTTGAAAAAAGATAATCTTGATCTGAAAATTAGAAGAGTACTAAGTTGTAAGAAAACTAACTTTACAGGGTATCAACCCATTTATATTCCATCACTTGAAAAACTCATTCCAGCAAAAAGAGATGCAGAAGTAACTGAGCAATTAGGTCTAGAAGAATAATTTTCCTCATTTCAGTCATTTAGGAATCCCGCGCAAATATTTGATATTATATTAAAATGAAATATTGCGTGAAGGATCTCCATTGAAAGAAAAAAACAGCTTCCGTTTTTTTATTTTCATTTTTCTTATGAGTATGATGCCCATTCATAGTGCTTATGCTCGGTGTGCAGATACTTACGATCGAATTGGAAAAGATTGTATCGCTGAAAGACTTCCGGATATGAAGAAGACAAAAATTCTTTTGATCGATCCAGAAAAGCTTGAAGAACTAAGGGACAAAACATACTTCTATCAAACGCAAACAGGTCACTTAGGAAAGTTTACTGTTAAAAGCGCCTACACATCTCAAACAGAATGTAGTGTCTTCTTGCAGGCAACGACGTATATAGGCGACACAATCTATAATCCTACGGCGACTTTCACAATCAAAAGAGAATACGATTCATGGAGTACTGATAGAGCGGGATTTGACCAAGTTAGTGCCAATGATTTTATCTTGTCGATGGATAGTAAAAAGTGTGTTCTTGCGACAGATGAGGCGAAAGTTACCTTCTATAAAAAGACAGTTGAAGAGAGTTTATTTGAAGGTAACGACACGATCCTATACACAGCATTTTTTCTAGTCGGTCTGGCCGTCTTTTTGGTGGCCAGTTCAATTTTTAAAGAAGAAGGGCGATTTAAAGCACAAGAGAGCTTAGAAGATGCAGAGAGTGCTGATGAGGCCAAGAAGGTGGTCAATGACATCGTTCTAAAATATTCGCGACCATTTTTCAAACGATACTTTAGTCCCGTTGTTTTAGGGATGAAAAATAAGAAGAAGCTGCGAGAAAAATACAGGCGACCTCTGGCTTCTGCTGGTTTAACTAAAGAGCTTACACCTGAAGACTTCTTAGCTTTTAAACTTTTCCTTATTATAGGTGCTCCGATATTGTTTATAGCCGTGAGAGAATTTATTGAGGCTGACTGGCCGATGATGGCGATCCCTATCGTCTCTGTATTGGGTTTTGTTTATCCAGACATATGGGTTAAGGGAAAGATTGATGTCAGAAAAAAAGAGATGATAAAAAATATGCCTTTTATTGTCGATATGCTGGCTCTTTCAGTCGAAGCTGGACTCGATTTTATGGCCGCGATACAAAAAGTTATTGAAAAAGCTCCTCCTTCACCATTGGTGGATGAGTTCGAAATCATGATAAAAGAGACAAAAATTGGGGCCAGTAGAGCTGAAGGTTTAAGACAACTTTCATGGCGAGCAGACTGTCTTCCCATTTCCTCTTTCTGTGCAACCCTCATTGCCGCGGATTCTGTTGGTGCATCAATTGGACCCATTTTAAAAACCTTAGCAGGGGAGTTGAGACAAAAAAGATCATCGGAAGCTGAGAAAGCTGGTGCGACAGCAGCAACTAAAATCCTTTTCCCAATGCTTATGTTTATTATGCCTGCGGTTTTTATTATTATAGCCGCTCCTATCGTTCTTCAATTTGTGGCAGGTAACTGATGATAGTCACTCATAAAAAAACAAAGACAGTTCTTGGTAAAGATATAAAGGTTGCAACATCATTTATTGATAGACTGCGAGGGTTGATGTTTAGAAAAGAAATTGTTGGAGATGGATTAATAATAGAGCCGTGTACTTCAATTCATAATTGTTTCGTTTTCTTTCCTATCGATGCTGTCTTTGTGGATAATGATTTTAAAATTGTTAAAATATTGAGAAATTTTAAACCTTGGCGTTTTAGTCTTATTTACTTTAAGGCGAGAAAAGTTATTGAACTTCCAAGTGGAAAGGTTCCACTGACTATAACGGAAGGAGATCTACTGGAGGTGACAGGTGTTTAAACTTGTAGCTGTTGGTGGAAAGTTAAGAGGAAAAGAGTTTGTTCTGGAAGAGGGTGAAAACACTCTAGGACGAGGCCACGATTGCACGCATAACCTTGCTGTCAATGGTGTCTCCAAACAACATATGCAGATTACTGTCAACCAAACAACTTGTTTCGTTGAAGACCTCGGTTCAAGTAATGGAACCTTTGTTAACGGTAAGCTTATTAAAAAAGCGACCATACAAAATGGCGATAAGGTTGCACTTCCAAACGTGATCTTTCAAGTTGTCTACGTTAAAGAAAAGAAAGTTGTTGTTAAAAAGAAGGTCGCCAAAGTTTCTGAAGAGGATGAGGGATCGTATAGCTCGACAGAGGCGATGCCAAAAGACTTCATTGGAAAAATGAAATTTATATTTAAGCATAAAGTCATGTCCGTTCTTTATAGTTTTAATGAACAATATGAATGGAATGTAATGATAGGGATCCTGCTCTTTATTTTTATTTGTACGAGTATTGGATTTACAATTGGCCCTGTTTTAATAACAAGTAATAATATCCTTGTTAAAGAAGTTGCCAATAGAGGAAGTCAGTACGCAAAGGAAGTTTCACGCTTTAATGCTGTCGCTTTGAAAAGAGGAAATCTCGATCAAATTAATACCAGCTTTCTCGATGGTGATGCAGAAGGAGTAACTTCTTATGAGCTTTTTGATTTAGAAGGAAGAATTGTAAGACCACTTGATAAACTCAATTCCTATATTAATGACTCTTTTTCTATTGAGGCCAAGGACTATTTTAAAAACTATGAAAATATAAGGCGTTCCTTTAAAAAACGTTTAGGTGGTAATGAACTGGGAATCGCCCGAGCTATTACCTCTCACAACGTCCAAACAGGCCAACAGGAACCCGTTGGATATATTGCCATTCGCTTTGAACCAAGTTCTTTAGCAAGTTCGGCATCGAATAATTCCACTGCTTATATAGAGTCGCTGATAATTACCTGTCTTATTGCCGTTATCTTTTTTGGAATGCTGTACTACTTAACAACAAAACCCTTAGAAGAATTTCGCATTCAAATTGAAGAAGTCCTAAGAGGGAAAAGAAAAGAACTTGAAAGTAAAAGTCTCTTTGCTGAAATCAACCCATTGAGGAATACAATCAATTCAGTCTTATCCCGTATAAGGGAACTTCAAAATGACGATAGTGGAGAGTTTGCAGAAATTGAAGAGGACTCGGCTTATCTTAGAACACTTTATGAATTTATGGCAGGAGCCCAAGGCCCAGTTGTGATTCTTAATTCAGAAAAGCTCATTGAGCATATAAATCCTGAAGGTGAAGACCTAACGGGATTAAGAGAAAGTATCGCTCAGGGAAGTTCCCTGCTTGATACCGCTAGAGACCAAGGTTTTGCAGCCACTGTCATAGACTTATGTGATCAGTCAGCGAATAACGAAGGGTCAAATCAAAGTGAAATTTATGAACTTACTGGAAAGAATTATATGATAAATGTTACGGCTTTAATGGGGAAAGATAACTTCGCTAAGGCTTTCTATATCACTTTTGTATTGGATGAATAAGAATGAGTAGTGCTGTAAAAGTATTTAAACATTTCGAAGCGCCAAAAGACGCAGGGGAATACCATCGCCTTGTTTGCTTAACAGGGAAGACCAAAGGTAGTGCCTATTTTATCATGGGAAAAAGGGTTGTCTTAGGGCGCTCTGATAAAGCTGATATTCGTGTCTTGGATATCAAGTCATCCCGGGAACATTGTGAAATCGCTAAAGTCGGTAAGGACTACATCCTCACTGATCTGGGGTCTCAAAATGGTGTGGTGGTAAATGACCTAAAGGTTAAACAACATGTTCTGAGCGAGGGTGATAGAATAATTATTGGACAAACGGTTTATAAATTTAACCGTGTGGAAGTCAAATCAAAGCTTAAAGAAGTCGAAGCACCTATAGATGAAGATGAATACGATGATGAAGATGAGGTCAAGAAAAGTAAACTTACACCTTTATTGATTGTCGTGATTATCGCCGCTTTAGGAATCGCCGTCATGAGTGGAGAAGATGCGAAAGATCCTAATGCGCGAAAGAAAAATAGATACGATATAAAAGAAATCTCGGGGTCGATTGCAGAATCCTTAAAAGGTAAACAACAAAAAGATAAAAAAGTTCAAGATAAGATGAATATTTATTTTCAAAAAGGTTTAAGAGAATTTAGGGAAAACAATTACTTTAGGGCCATGAGTGAGTTTGAACATGCCCTTTCATGGAGTCCTAGTGATCCACAAGCTCTTTTCTATTTGAGAAAAACAAAAGAGGCTTTAGATAAAACGGTTAAAGACTTAATCCTAAAAGCAAAAAGAGATGAGGATGCCTTTAAACTGCAAAGTGCCATTGTATCTTATTGTTCTGTGATAAGGCTTCTATATCGCTACCCCGAAGATGAAAGATATGTAAACGCAAAAGAAAATATTACTAAAATGGAAGAGAAACTAGGACTAGAGCCTGGCGAAGTTGAATGCCAACAAGAGATTAATTAACGATGAAAATTGACGTCCTCCTTTTTGGAGAAAACCAATTTACAATTGATGTGCCTAAAGATGATTTTCTTGGGGGATCAAAAGTGTTTATTGGGAGAAGTGATGACTGTCATGTTGAACTTGATGATCAACAGATATCGAGGCACCACGCTACAATTGAACTCGATGGTGATCATTATAAATTAAAGAAACTATCAAGCTATGGAAGTCTGTCCTTAAATGGCACAGAAATTGAGATGGCTCCCTTAAAAAGTGGAGACAAAATCTCTGTTGGAAATTATCTCATCGCTTTATCAGACCTTGAACTCAAGACAATTGACCAAATCCCAGAGGATAATATCCCCGAGCCAGAAACTGGAGAAGAGGAAGGAACAGTTCTTTTCGATGACCTGGCTGAGCCGGAAGAGGAAACACAAATCATAGAAGAGTCTCCTGAAACAGAGGGCTTTGAAGTCGAAAATGAAAATCTTTCAGAAGAGGAAGCTCCACTAGACTCTGATGAGTTTAAAACAGAAGACAATTTTGGAAGGGAAGATAGCTTTGGTGAAGAAGAGTCTTTTGCCAGTGATGATGCCTTTGGTGAAGAGGGTTTTGAAGACGAAGCAGGCTTTGGAGAAGATGGTGGTTTTGGAGATGACGCCGGTGATAGCACTCAGGTTTTTCAGTCGTTCGCTAATTACTCACTAGTTTTATCTGGCCCCAATGTTCCTTTCGATCGATATAAAATTGAAGGCGCAGAAACATTTATTGGACGAGACCCGGAAAAATGTCAAATTGTCCTTGATGATTCAGAGGTTTCAAGCGTTCACGCTGTTATAAAGAAAACAATTCTCGCATGTAAAATTGAAGACCTTAATTCTTCTAATGGAACGATTAAAGATGGTGAGAGGATAAACACTTCGGATCTCATTAGCGGTGATTCATTCCAAATTGGTCAGACACGTTTTGATGTTGTCATAAGCTCAGAACTCATTGAGTCAGAAAGAGATATCTTAATGCCGGTTGAGGCAGATCAAGAAATTGAAGTCGAAGAAGTGATAGAAGAGGAAGTCGATTTCGATGAGGACGCTGAAAGCGGCGGCGAATTCGGAATGACTGAGCCTGAGGAAAAAAGTTTTATAAAAAGGATTTGGAAAGATCCTAAAAAAAGAATAAGAGCCATAATAGGACTCGTTCTCTTAATTTTGGGCTACATCCTTATGGATGACACTAAGACACCCCAAAAGAAAGCTCCAGTAAAGAATCCAAAGCAACAGGCGAAGGATAAAGCTGCAGAAACTCCAAAGAGACAACTTTCTCCTGAGACAATTGAGAAGTTAGAGCAAAACTATGCCCTCGCCCTGTCAAAATACGAAGCCGGTGCTTATTATGAGGCTAAAGAATACCTAGAAATTATTAAGGCCATCGATCCTGATTATAAAGACACATCAACTCTTTTAAAGCTCGTTAAGCAAGGCTATGAAGAGCTATTGCGAATAAAGAAAGAGGAAGAAGCAGAAAAAGAGAGATTAGAGCGACAAAGAAAGGTTTCAAAGTTGGTGGTGAAGGCAAAAGAAGCGACGAAAAACCGTGAAGTCGTGGTTGCCGAAAGCCTTTTTGGACAAATCATGGAACTCGATCCGGAGAATATCGACGTGCCTCAAATGAGGTTAGAGTTAAACGCATTCAAAGCAGCTGAGGAAGAAAAGAAATTAGAAGCCGCAAGAATTAAAGCTAAGAGACAGACGATGGTGGATGCTCTTGCTCCAGGAAAAGGTCTTTACTTAAAAGAAGAGTGGTTTAAGGCGATTGATAAATTAGAAAAATTCACAAGGCTACAAGGGATGGACGAAGATCTCATCAAAGAAGCCACCGATATGATAAAGACTTCTCAAAGAAAGCTATCTTCGATAATTAATCCTCTTTTGGGACAAGCAAGATCATTCAAAGAGGGCCAAGATTTAAAAAGGGCCTATGAAACTTATGGCGAAATTTTGAAACAAGATCCTTCACATGAAGAAGCTTTGAATGAGAGAGATGCCATCTTACAAACATTAACAAATAGATCGAGAAAGCTTTACCGAGAGGCCCTTATTTCTGAATCTCTAAGTTTATTTGATGAAGCGAAAGAGAAATTTGAGCAAGTTCAGCAGATCTCTCCGGTCAATAGCGACTACTATAATAAAGCAACTCAAAAATTACAGAATTACTTGGAGTAGACATGAGACTTAAATCTTTTAATGCACAATCTGATCAAGGACCATTTCTACAAATAAATGAAGATGCTTACGACTTTGATTTAGAAAATAATCTCTACATGATCTTTGATGGTTTTGGCGGTGTTGGCAGTGGTGATATAGCTGTTAATAAGTTGAAAGAAAATATGAAAAAGTTCTACACTCAAATCTCTACTGATCCTGACTGCACTCTTCCTTTTTTCTACAGTCCAAAGTATCTCATCGAAGGCAATGCCTTGATAAATGCCATGATGTTTTCTCATGACGCTCTTATGAGAGATAATGCTTCAAAAGAGGTTGCTCAAAGAGCTGGAGCGTCTGGGATGTTTGCCGCGGCCAGTGAGAGTGTTTTGACGATGGCTTCGGTGGGGAATTGCTGTGCCTTTGTTATTCGAAACGGAATAATGTCCAAAGTATTTGTTGAAGATAGCTTTCAGTTTCTATCAGGAGACAATTTTGATGCTCACTTAAAATCTATGCCCCTGAGTGGATTTGGACTCTTTCCAGATCTTTACTACCAGGTCAAGGAGCTCAGAATATTTAAAGATGATGTCGTGATCTTGATGACAGACGGGGTGTATGCCAGATTGGTAGAGGATGAAATCAGGTCAATCATTAATAAAACGAAATTAGATCTCAAAAAAAAGATTCTTGAGCTTTTTAGTCTATCAAACAGTAGGGGCAATATGGATAACCAAACCGCGATGGTTTTGGAATTCTAAGCTAACTGCCTAAAATTAGACATAATATTTTATATTGCGTACCATGCTAAAGAATACTATTTTTAAGGAATGGGTAAGATGCATAAAATTCTTGTCGCTGATGACAGCCTCACAATCCAAAAAGTAATAAAGATAACTTTAGCTAACGAAAAGTTTGAAATTATTGAATGTTTATCAGCTGATGATTTGCGCTCTCAAGTGCGAGATGTAAAACCTGATATCGTTTTGTTGGACTTTAATTTATCGGAAGATAAAACTGGCTATGAGCTCGCCTCCACTATTTTAGATATTCATGCCGAGTCGAAAATCCTCATGCTGTTTGGAACATTCGATACTATTGATGAAGAAATGCTCAAGCAAAACGGCGTCGACTTTAAAATCGTTAAACCTTTTGATGGTTCAAAGTTTATTACTCTTTGTCATGCCATGAGAGATAGTCTAGGTGATACCGATGAAGATTCTTTCCCTGAAGTCATTGAAGACAGTGGATCAGAGGATGAAGATGAGCAAGAGGATTGGGTTATGGATTCTCCCAGCGCTCACTTTGATGATGAAGAACCAGAAGAATTCGATAACGAAAAAACTGAAAAAATTAATTTAAATACACTCCAAGCCTCTGTCGATGATTGGGCAATGGATGTTCCTGGTATTATAGGTCATGAATCAGATCATGTGGAGATACCTGAAGTTATTAAGGTTTCTGAAATACCAAAAGAGATTGAGCTTCCTAATAATACAAATGATGATGGGATTGTTCTTCCAAAAGATGAAGACCTAGAGTTTCCAGATATGGGTAGCAGCTCTTCTCCTAAACTTGTGCCTTTAGATGACTTTGTCATCGAAGAAGATGATGAAGAGCCTGAAGTGACCGAGCAGCCAGAAGATGAAATTGATCTGGCTTCACAGATTGAAGATGAGATCGATGAGTCAGACCTTTGGAGTGCCGATGAAGAAATCGATGAGCCAGAAGAAGAAGACACTATCGATGATTTTGTTCCAATGAAGGAGAATGATCTTCCTCATGTTCAGCCTCATAAACTTGTTGAAGTTAAAGACTCAGTCGGCGATGATCAAGGTGACGAACAAGGTGATGATCACGATACAGATTCATTCGATGATATGGATTATTTTGGAGAAACTCCAAGTGACTTTCCCGCAGATGTTATGGAGACGAAAGATCATGCACCTGTAAAAGCTGCACCAACGTTTGACGACGCTCAAATAGAACAAATCCTTAAAGAAAAAATGACTCCTATGATTGAGAGTCTGGTTAAAGAATACTGCCAAGCCAATATTGAAAAAATAGCTTGGGAGATTATCCCAGATCTTGCAGAGAACCTTATAAGAAAAGAGATAGAGAAAATAACAGAATCAATTCTTGATTCTTAGAGACCCATTGTAGAGCTCTTTGAGTTCAAATGGTGTCTCTATCATCGCCTGGCCTTGATCTCCAATGCCGATAAACTTCCCCAAAGTGATTGTCTTGTCTTCAATCACTTCAACCTGTTTATTTAAATGAGCGCAAAAGTCTACCCATCTGGTTTTAACCTGATTTGGTGAGAGTCTGTTGTTGAGAATAAAGTTGTAGATATTTTGAGATTCTGTTTTAGGGTCAAAAAGATCATCTTCACTAAAGATGGATCCAACTGCATATTCAAATGTAGAATTTGGTTTAAAGGTCAAATTAAGTCCCACGCCTATGACAAGAACATCACCTACTTTTTGTAAAATTATTCCTCCGCACTTTTCACCATGAGAATTTAATAAATCGTTTGGCCACTTTACTTTTATTCCTCTGTTAAAATATTCGCACAAGAGGATGGAAACTTCAGCGGATGTTAACGTTAAAATATCGTTAGCTTTAAGAGTAAAAGAGAAAGTCAAAGAGCCTGGACCAGAAGACCAAAAGTTGGATCTTCTCCCTCTACCGCTAAGTTGAAGATTGGTGCTCACCAAGATATTTTGCGACAAATCATTAAGGGCAATTAAATGATCCTGAGTACTTGGACATGTTTCAAGATGAATATGATTCATTGAGATAGTTCCTAGCTTTTGTTATAAAGAGATAGTTAACATATATATCCAAAGGAAAACACAATGTCTTTAATCAAAAGAGATAGCCCAAGAGAAATCAAATTTACAAAAAATATTAATCCTTATGCTTATGGAAGTGTCATTGCTGAATTTGGTAACACTAAAGTTCATATTACGGCGACGTGTTGAAGAAGAGGTTCCAAGGTGGATGAAAGGGACTGGAAAAGGTTGGGTAACAGCTGAGTACTCATATGCTTCCAGGATCTACTCATGACCGTGTAAGACGTGAAAGAGGTCAAGTTGGGGGAAGAACTCAGGAGATTCAAAGATTAATCGCAAGAGCTCTTCGAGCCGTTGTTGATATGAAAAAACTCGGTGAGATGCAAATAACTTTAGACTGTGACGTTTTAGTTGCCGATGGTGGAACGAGAACAACTTCTATTTCAGGTGCTTTTGTGGCTTTAGAAATAGCAATTGAGAGACTTATGAAAGAAGGAAAGCTTGCGACGAATCCCATTAGCGAGAAGCTTGCAGCCTTAAGTGTTGGGCTTGATAAAGAAGGTATGGCCATAGCGGATCTTGAATTACGAAGAAGACTCAACCTGTGAGGCAGATGTTAATATTGTGATGACTGAGTCAGGAAAATTTGTCGAAGTTCAAGGAACAGCAGAGGGAGAGCCTTTTTCTAGAGATCAATTAAATGCTCTTCTTGATTGTGCAGCAGTTGCGATGAAAAAAGTTTTCGAAGCTCAGGCACAGGCCCTTAAGGCTTAACAATGGAATTTATCTTAGCCTCATCAAATCCACACAAAGTAGAGGAACTCAATCGAGCTCTTAAAAAATAGTGATGTAAAAATAGTGGCACCGGACACGAAATTAGAAGTCATCGAAGATGGAGATAGCTTTCGAGCAAATGCCCAACTAAAGGCAGAAGCTTATTATAATAAGTTTGGAAAACCGGCGGTGGCGGATGATTCAGGTCTTGTGGTTACATGCTCTGCCCGACCTTTTGGGGATTTATTCCGCAAGGTTTGCACCAGAGCTTCCTGATTATGCAGACAAGTGCAAAAAACTAATAGAGATTCTGAGCCGATAAGGAAGATAGGTCAGCCTATTTTGTTTGTTACTTGTGCTTTTATAAGTCTCCAAGTGAGATTTACTTTTTCGAAGGCAGAGTTCACGGAGAGATTGGGACTGAGCTTAAGGGAGACAAAGGTTTTGGTTATGATCCCATCTTTTTACCTACAGGTCGATCAGGAAAGTCTTTAGCCGAGGAGAGGGAATGGAAAATGACTAACTCGCATCGCGCAAAAGCTTGTGCGGAGGCTAATTAATTTCAAGACTTTAAGTAAATAAACTATTGCCAAAACAGGGTAGAATTATTTAAAAATTACCCTCATGAAAAATTATCGGGGTGTAGCGCAGCCTGGTAGCGTAACTCGTTTGGGACGAGGAGGTCGGAGGTTCGAATCCTCTCACCCCGACCACTTTTTATACAACGATTGGTCGAATTTAATTTTTCAAGTTTAAAGCTAAAAGATTTAAGAAAAATATTATAAATTTCGTGTGGATGTGAATTAGTATTTTACGTTGCAACGTCCCTCAACGATTCTCTCGATTTCAGCTTTATTATCTGAATCATAGATAACTCGAACTCGAGACTCCCTGACTTCACCAGTCTTTTTATCTTTCACCTTTACCTCTTGAAGTCCACGTCTATTGAGCGGCTTGGCCACTTCATCTTCAAGGCGAGGAGGTTCTCCAAGGCGTTTTTGAACTAAAAGGTAACGACCTTCCTGTTCTACCATTGAGAAGGGGCAGGCGGAGGATACTGAAGAAAAGAGGAGGCTTGCAATAATCCATTTCATCTCTCAATTATACATCATTTCTATAAATTTGAGTCCAAACTTAGTATTTTCGGTGTCTTAGGTGCCACTATTCATTTTTAGATGCCCATAAAAATCTATATCAAGCCTTTATACTCAAGTTTTTTGGAATTTTGGCGATAAGCTTCCATTGAGGAGAGATGAAAATGAAATATCTTTTAGTGACTTGTTTATTTATCTTTATTGGTTGTGGAAATATGGAGAGCCAAAGTCAGGCTTCAGGTACTGATGATGACAGTTTTCTTGGCCAGTCCACTTACTCATATCAAGCAGTGCTAGATGTGGCTGACGTTAATGGTGGCTGCTATGGTGGAAGTATCGTCTACATCAATTACAATGGTAAATCATACGAGATGAGTGACAACTCTTCTCAATCGTTCAAAAATACAATTCAAACAATTTATAATGGTAATAGTCAGTATCAAAGTTTTCAAAGTGGCGGCTGCCATAATAAATATAATCTCAGTTTTGACGGGGTTATAAAGCAGGAAATGGTCTTTAAAAACGGCGGAAATTACATGACAGATGTCATCCAAGTTGAAGCTTTTCAAATAAAGTGACTTTTCATTTGCTGATATCTTAAGATAGATATAATGACAAAATTTGATTTCGTAAAAAGCATTCTTATATTTTTAGTCTTAGAACTAATTTTTAATAGAGGTCTCAATCTTTACTCCCTCTCTAGTGGAGTGCAAGCTCTCATCGTTATCTCGCTTGTCCTTGGCGGATTTATACTCGTCGTGACAACAAGAGTGAGAAAATGAAGTCTTTAAAACTAAAAGAAATTATTTGGTTGTTTGGGTTGTTTATTTCTCTAGGACTTATTATAGGCTCTTGGAAGTATCACCTCTATGATGTTAACTTTGTCCCTCGAAACCTAAAAACGAACCAACTGTCTTACCCTTTGGTTTTTATTCACGTGACCGCTGGTGTATTATGGCTCCTTTCAGGGTTTTGGCAGTTCACTTCCTTTTCTCAAAAGCGGCTCAAGGTTCACAAGTCTATCGGCTACCTTTATTTTGTAAGTGCGCTCGTTTGTATCTTTTGTTTATTTGTTGTGAATCTTACTTTGCAGACAAAAGCGCCTTTTGGTCTGGGAGTTTATCCTTTAAGTATTTATAGTCTTATCTGTCTTCTTTCAGGTTTTTATTTTATCAAGAACAAAAATATTCAGCTGCACAGGGCATGGATGATGAGAAGCATGACGATGCCTCTTGTTATGCCCATTGATCGCCTAAACTACTCAGTGGCCAGTTTCTTAGGTCTTTATCCTATTGAGTCTTTTACTTTAACGCTTTTAGTATTGTTTTTGGTGGAGCTTCTTGTCTTTAAAAAGTTTGAGTGGAATCTGTTCACTCAGAATAAAGTTTTAAACTCTCTTTTGATTCTTTTCGTTTTGTGCGTGGCCTTCTCTCTTTTAGGTTTTACAGCTCATCACGAAATGAATTATGTAAATGGTAAGCTTTAGGATTTACCAATAGCGTTGACAAGACCCACTCTTTTTTTCCAAATAAAAGCATCGATAAGGAAATGAACCAACTGTGGCGTCAAAAAGAAAGCGTAGAGAAATGCATTTAAAAAGGGGTACGCTTTTCTAGATCTATAGATAAAACTCGAGTCTTGAAGTTCGATGAAGTAGAACATAAAGATCGCACAAGCCAAATAGAAAAATAAATAACGAAATTGTCCAAGCTTCTTTAAAAAGTTTGAGGTTTGAGAAATTCTCTCAGTGTGAAACACAATAAAATAATAAGGCACGCCGTGGTGACAAATAGCATAGAGAACTTTGATCCAACCCGTTTCAATATAAACGAGAGGGACATACCATCCAAAAAACGTATTGAGAAAAACCAAAAACTTCGAAAGATTAAAAGTTTTTGATTTAAATGAGTGATAGAGATTTAAAATAAGGAAGAGGCTTACCATCGTCCAAAAAAGGTAGATCCCTGCGTTTGCAATTACGTCGGGAACTAAAAATGAATCACCTTCTTCGTACCAAAAACCTGATGCTGACTTTCTTGTTAGCCAAAGAAAAGGAGCTATCGTCATTGTATAAGTTGTGACTTTATCGACGATATTGATAATGCGAGGGAGATTCTTGTCAAAGGATGACGATATTTTCATCCAGCCATATTCTTGTCGAATGAAATGGATCGCAGCTAAATAGGCGACAAAATAGATATAGCTAGACCTCATCCCAAAATAGAAAAAGAATGTGGCTGAGACTAAAAAGAATAGGGGAAGAATAATGAGGGCCTTTGGCAGCTCAGTTCTCGTTTTTTTATCGAAGTAAGTGACAAATAAACTCGAGTATACATGAGAGCCATCGACAAGAACCCATCCTATAACCAAGTGAATACCCTTTATATCACCTGATAAAAGGTCACTGTCTAAATAATTGCAAAGTAAATAAGCGATCGTTAACGGAATAAACGTGGTAAAAGCAATTAAGTCCTTTTTAAAAGAAAAAAAATACTTATTTAATAGCGTCATAAGACTAATTTACAAGTTTTCCGCCTATTTTAAAATACAAAATAAGAGATAATAAAGAATAAATTAATTTAGAGGAGATTTTCATGAGCAATGAGATACGTATTCCCGCTAAGGGAAGAGAGATCAACGATATTTTTAAAGAAATGGATGCCATAAAAGAGCATGATTTTAAATGGAAAACGGGAAGAGTTTTTTGCCTTACTTATCCTTTGGATGATGCTCATCATGATTTTCTCAAAGATTCTTATGGCAAATTTATCTCGGAAAATTTCTTAAATCCTATGGCTTTTAAATCACTCAAGAAAATGGAAAGAGAGGTCGTCAGAATGTCATGCTCTCTTATGCATGGAAGTGAGACGTCAGTTGGTACAATGACCAGTGGTGGAACGGAAAGTATTCTTATGGCCGTGAAAGCCGCAAGAGAACTCGCGAAAAAGAAAAAACCTTGGATCCTAAAACCTGAACTTGTTTGTCCCGAATCAGCCCATGTTGCTTTTGAGAAGGCCTGTAAGTATTTCGGGGTAAAGTATGTCCCTGTTAAGCTCGATGATGATTACCGTGCCAATGTGAAGGCCATGAAAAAAGCGGTTGGTATAAATACAATTATGATGATGGGCTCTTCACCACAGTATCCTCAAGGTGTTATTGATCCCATTGAAGAGTTAGCAGAATATGCGATGAAAAAGAATATTCCTTTTCATGTTGATGCTTGTGTTGGTGGCTTTATGTTGCCTTGGTTAGAGAAAATAGGTGAACCTATTCCTTTGTGGGATTTTAGAATTCCCGGTGTAACATCAATCTCGGCTGACCTTCATAAGTATGGATTTGCCGCTAAGGGAGCATCAGTGATTCTTTATAAGTCCATGGACTATATGAAGCATCAGTTTTTTATCACAACTGATTGGTCTGGTGGTATCTACGCATCTCCTAATTTACCTGGAACTAGACCTGGTGGGGCCATCGCCGCGGCATGGGGAACCTTAAACAAACTTGGTGAAGAAGGTTATATAGAATATGCAAAGAAAACAATCTCTGTCGCTAAAGACTTCAAAACAAAAATAAATGAAATTGAATCCTTAGAAGTTCTTGGAAATCCTCACGCGACTTTGCTTGCTTTTAAATCTACCGATAAAAATATGAGCATTTTAGCCGTTGCCGACAGAATGATAGAAAAAGGTTGGTGGTTTGATAGACAACAAAAACCAGCTTCAATTCATATGACTGTAATGCCAAATCATAGAGACTCTTTAGAGGACTTTATAAAAGATTTAAGTGAAACGGTAGACTATGTTAGGGCCCGTCCTGAACTTGCGAAATCAGGTGATGCTGCAATGTATGGAATGATGGCCAAGATTCCAGCTAGAGGTCTTGTTAAAAAGTCAGTCGAAAAAGTTATGGAGAGCATGTGGGGACCTACTGGAGAGTTACCAGACTTTGAAAAGGGTATGGGTTCTGATGAGGGCTCACCTCTTTGGATGAGGCTTGCGGATAAGTATGGCCCAGTTGCCATGGAAGCCCTTGAAAAAATGGACGATGTAAAAACTAAAGTTAAAGATGAGATTAATAAAATTAATCCAATGAAATAAAATTAAACCCACTTCATATCGAGAAGGTGAAACTTTGCCTCCTCGATATGTTGATCATTTTTGAGACTGATTTCTAAGATGGGATTTTCTTTATTTATTTTGAGATCGACAAACTTATAATAAGCACGACCTATATCTTTTAAACCAAGAGGGGCTTCATGCTTGAGAATATCGGATTCATACTCTATTCCATCTGCATTTAAAATAATCTCGACGCTCGAAAAATCATCACCATAAGTAAAAAATTCAAATCTTTTAAAGTCAGTATCAACAGTTTTACTTATGACCGTATCTCCTTTTTTCTTTATATCTTTAATGATTCTGGGCCTTCTTCCTTCTCGAATACCAAAACCTGTGGGAGCGACACCTTGTTCTAATACGGGAAACTGCCTATCAAAAAATCTTTGATAGGGAACAGGATTGACTTTCATCTTATTGGCCCACTTTTGAAAATCAGCCCATAAAGAGTAAGAAGTTAGCTTCTCTTTGTGAAGTTTCTTACTAAAACTTTTTAGCTTTTCAACTTTTGAATCACTTAAAAGTTGTTTAAAAATTTGCATCCGTAGATCGACAATGAGCTCAAAGTCTTCTGGGCTTCTCAAAGCTTCTACGGCCCTGTCTTCGATTAAAAAAAGAGGATCCTTGAATTTATGAAGAGAAGGGTAAGATGATTTGTCGGTAATGATATTTGTCTTTTTAAAATGGTCGTAAACATTCTTTTGATGAGAGTCATAGCTTTCAAAAGCTTTTACGACTTGGTCATAACCTTTTTTCTCATCAAGTCTTTGAGCATTTCCCTCAGGGCCTACGTCTAATCCCATAAAAGGATAGTGAAGATAAGGTCGGTTATGAATAAAGGCTGAGTACTTAACAACGAGGTCTGGGAATTTTAAAAAGGGATTTGTCTCATCGCTAAACCCTCCCATATTAACGTGACATCCGCCTTCGGTACCACCTTGAACTCCGTACCACCAATTTCTAAAAGGCACGAGTCCACCTTGTGCTGCTGCTTCAAAAAGAGGGGTGATCATGGAGACCACATCTTTGGCCACTACGGGCTGGGTTTTTACTTCGATGCTGCCAGGATCCATTGTAACGATAAAGCTTGGAGTTCCCTCGCTATCAAAAGTCTCATATTGCATATGGTCCCAAATATCTTTACTCTCTTTAAAGTTGCCCTTTAAAAGTGTGGAAATATTTTGTGCTAATTCGAGCATCTTTTCACGTTTTAAGGGGGTATTACTTGTTGCAGTAAAGCCCTCATCTGTCCACCAACTTGGAATGGTAAAGGTTTGCTCAAAGCCAAAGCTCATATTTCGTTGTAAATAGTCAAAGTTTTTCATGACACCATCTTAACATAGCTTTTAGACTGACAAAAAATTAGATTTTTGTTATTATAAACTCTACAAAACAGATATAAAAAATCACTAAAAGTGGCCCCAATGGAAGATACAGGATTCTCTATTCAATTTGTCTCAAAAGTAACAGGCATCAGCTCCCATACTTTGAGAGCCTGGGAAAAGCGTTATGACGCTGTTGTACCTCGACGAAATCCAAAAGGAAAAAGGCTTTACTCTCAGGAAAATATTAAGAAGTTAAAGCTTTTAACTGAACTCGTTCAAATGGGAAATTCTATTAGTGATGTCGCTTCGTTAGATATTGCGACTCTTGAGGGACTCTCTAAAAAGTATGGTGAACAAGCCCCTGAAGCTTCGGTGGAAAAAAGTGATATTGATGTTAGTGCAGTATTAAAGAACCTTCTGATGGCTTTGCGCGGATTCAAGCTGGATATTATCTCTCATGAAATGGAAAAAGTTAAAAAATCATTAGATGCAAGGGACTTCTCTTTAAAGCTTCTGGTTCCTCTTTTGGGTGAAGTGGGAAAGATGGTCTATAGTGGAGAGTTAACCATTGCTCAAGAACATGCCATGAGTGCGATCATAAAGTTTCACTCTGGAAGTATTCTTTATAAGCAAATAGGTTCAAAGATGGCGCGAACCAAGTCCATTGTTTTGGCAACACCAGAGGGAGAGTTGCATGAATTTGGTATTTTGATCTCAGCCCTTCTTTGTGCAAACTACAATATTAAATTCATCTACCTTGGGGCAAATATGCCTTGGGATGCTCTTAGTGAAGCTAGCAATCAAATAGGTGCTGATATCCTGCTCATGGGAGTCAGTACGATGTTTCAAAATTCAAACTTGGAATTCTTAGAGGAATACTTCACCAATGTTCGTTCCGGTCTAAAATCTGACTGTGAACTGTGGATTGGGGGAATGCAACATTTCACCAAGCCTTTAATGCAAGATGGCATTATACGACTGGATGACTTACCGCAGCTAGATAGAAAGCTTCAAGCTCTTCTGTCCTAATAAGTAATTCAAAGAAATATCAATTATTTCAATCTGTTAAAGTCTCTCTTTTGCCCGATAAAACCTAGACAATCGGTAGGTTTTATTGGGAAAATGAACGTCACACACACAACGCAAAAGACATTATGAGAGGGACAAGATCGTATGAAATTACTACGTCTAAACTTACAGGGATTTAAATCTTTTAAAGATAAAACAACAATTCAATTTGATGATGGCATCACTGGTATCGTCGGTCCCAATGGTTGTGGGAAATCGAATATTGTTGATGCTCTATTTTGGGTCATGGGAGAGCAATCAGCAAAGCATCTTCGTGGAAACAAGATGAAGGATCTCATCTTTGCGGGATCATCAAAATATACACCGGGCTCCTTTGCTGAAGTGACTCTTGTTTTAGAGAACAACACTGGCAAGCACATCCATATTGGAAACCAAGTCACAAAACCAAGTGAAATTGCACTCACAAGAAAGCTTTACCGAAATGGTGAGACTGAATATAGAATCAATGGGCTTCCAGCTAGACTTAAAGATATTCACGAAGTGTTTATGGATACAGGGGCTGGTGCAAAGTCTTACTCAATTATAGCTCAAGGTGAAATCAATCGTCTCGTTCAGGCAAAACCTGAAGAGAGAAGAACGATGATTGAAGAAGTTGCGGGAATTACAAAATTCAAAATTAGAAAACGTGACTCTCTTAAAAAAATTGAACAAACCTCACAGAACCTCAATAGATTAAGTGATCTTCAAGCAGAGATTTATAAAAATTTGAAATCTCTTGAGAAGCAAGCTGAAAAAGCTGAAAAGGCTAAGCGCTTAAGAGACAGAATCAAGCATCACGGACTTATTGTTGATAGCCATAAGGAGTTTGATTTTCTTTCGGACTACGTTAATGCCAGAAGAACGCTTGTGTCTAATGGAACAACTCTCGAGCAGTCTGAATTAAAGAAAGAAGCCCTAGAACTTGCCCTTGAGGACGAGAGAATTAAAAAAACAGATCTAATGGAAAGAATCGACGGTCTTTCAGCTGAATACAATGAAATGGCCAAAGAGTTGGCCGCAAGTGAAGAGCGCCTTAAGCATTTAAAAAATACCAGAGCTGATAAAGAGAAGCATATTGAAGCTCGAAATCGTGAAAACGAAGAGCTCACAAATGATATTAGTGAAAGAAAAGAGCGCCTTGAAGAATTAAAATTAAAGCTGAGTGATCTTGAATCACAAAACTTTGAAGAGATGGACTTCTCGAGTTTAGAAGAGAAGGTTGAAGACTTAAAAGAGAGCTTAAACGATAAAAATGAAGAGATCACTGATCTTGGGAATCAACTTGAGCAGGTAAGAACTGAGTTTACTGAAGTTGATCAACTCGTTTTTAGAAATACATCAAAACTTGATGAGTACTCTGCAAGTTTAGAAGATATTATTGCTGAAATTGAAGAGATTGAGAAAAGTTCGGCGAATCATACGGATGAGCTGGTTAACTTGCGCTCTGAGGTCGCTACGGCAAAAGAGAAGCTCTTTAGTAGTGAAGAACTTTTTGAGAAAACGAAGTCAGAGTTAGCAACAAAAAAATCTGAGTTTAAAGAAGTTGATAGTGAATTAAGAGTTTTATCTAAAGAGGTCATTCAACTTGATTCAAAAAGACAGTCACTTATCGATGTTAATAAATCAGGTGTTGGAGTTAAAGAGGGTGCCCTAGACTTTATCGAAACAACAGGGAACACAAGCTTTGAGATCCTTGGTAATTTGATAGAATGTGAGCCTCGATACGCCAAAGCCCTAGAGATTCTGTTTGAAAATTCATTTGATGCCCTAATAAGTAAGGATGGAGAGAGTGAGAGCCTATCTTCTTGGTACGAAAACAATACTGATAAGTCTTTTGACTTTATTCAACCAGGTCAGTCGGATGTCGTTTGTACACCAGAGACTGCTGAGAGATTAAAGCTTAAGGGCCTTGAAAATGTTGTGGCGATTGAGGATATTCTTAAGATAAACAATAATGAATTTAAAGCTAAGCTTTCGCAGTTCTTTAACGGTTACTATATTGCTGATAACTTATCACCTGAGTCCGCATTAAGAATTTCAAAAGATATTAAGTTTAAAGGACTTATCTCTGTTGATGGTCAGGTTGTTGTGACAAAGTCATTAAGTGGAGTTTCTTTAAGTGCCAGAAGCGAGGACAATCAAAGCTTAGGAGTTGTTCAAAGAAATAACCTTATCAACGAATTGACTGAAGAGTATGAAACAAAAAAAGAAAAGCTTGATGCCTTGGAACTTAGGTTTGAAACCCTCTCAAGTGAAATAGAAAGTCTTCAACAAAAATATGATATTGAGCTAAATGAATTAGGAATAAATAAAACAAGCTTTGCCTCTCTCAAATCAACATTAGACTCTAAAGAATCTAGTTATGGGGGAACATCAGCAAGACTTGATATTCTCAATAATCGTAAAAATGAAATTTCAAAGTCGAAGCTTGATCTTCTTGAAACAGAAGAGGAGACGGTTAATAGAAAAGACTCTCTCAGTGAAAAACTGGAAATGTTATCTGAGACTTTTGCTGAAGCGAAAGAGCTTGGTGAGGAATTAAGAGCAAGTTATGAGGATGAAAGAAGTGAACTTCTTGAGCTTCAAGCGAATGCAAAAACATTTACAAGTCAGGTTGAAGGGCTGCAGTCTCAAATAACGGATGCTGAGTCACAAGTTGAAAGATATACAACTAAACTTGATACCAATATGGAGCTGCTTGAAAATTATCAAACAGAAATTGAGCAGGCTGAAGAAGCTGTCATGAGCCTTGAAGAAGGAAATCAAGACAAAGCCGATATTATGAGTGAGAAAGAGAGCTACTTAAATGTTGTTAGAGATGAATTGACGTCTCTTTTGACCGGTATGCAAGAGCGTGAAAATGAAGTCAAAGATCTTGCGAAGACTATCAATACAGTGGAGAAATCAAATGTCGAGTTGACGATGAAAGTTGATCAGATCGTTATCGACGAAGAGATCCTCGTTAAGGATGGATTTGATAAGTACCGAGTTGATCTAAGAGAGACGATGATGAAGCACCTAGAGCTTCATTCTGATGAACTTGAAGGGCTTACAAATATCGATTCAATATTCTTTATGGAAACAGAAGAGGGACAAACAGAACTTGAAAAAGAAGTTTATGCCTTTGAGAAGAGATTTCCAGCTGTGCTTAGAGAGTCAAAAGAGAAGTACAAAAGATATAAAACAGACCTTAATCGCTTAGGTGAAATTAATTGGCAAGCTATTGAAGACTACGACAGACAAAAACTTCGTCATGATTTCTTAAGAACTCAAGAAGGCGAATTGAAGAAATCTCTTGAAGATCTTGAGCTTGCAATTGCTCATATTGATGAGAAGTCTAAGTCGAGATTTAAGGAAGCTTTTGATGAAGTCAATATGAGGTTTGAGAAAGTTTTCCCTATTATCTTTGGTGGTGGAGAGGCGAGATTAAATATTGTTGGTGATATCGATAGTACAGAGTGTGGGATTGATATTATCGCGAAACCTCCTGGTAAAAAGATGCAATCAATAAACCTGATGAGTGGTGGTGAAAAAGCCATGACAGCCGTCTCACTTATTTTTTCTATCTTTCTTGTTAAGCCATCTCCATTTTGTCTTTTAGATGAGGTCGATGCTCCTTTAGATGATGCTAACGTTGGAAGGTTTAACGAACTTCTCAGAGAGATGAGCTCTGAGTCTCAGTTTATTTTAATTACCCATAACAAGAAAACGATGGAACTGAACGATACTCTTTATGGTGTAACGATGCAGGAGCCTGGAGTTTCCAAAGCAGTATCTGTTCAACTTCACTAAGGTTTATATGAAATTAACTTTTGGATTTATCTTATTTTTTGCCATCGTGGAAGTCGCGATGGCTTCCAACTTTTTACCCAAGTCCTTCGTTGCTAGCCTTGAACAACAAGATGTCATGATGTCCTCTAAAAAAGGGGCTATCATCAAAAGTGCAATTGAGATGAAGTACTTATTTCCAAGTAATGTTTATTTTAATTTAAAGGATGATGCCATCGTCTACGTTTGTAATAAGGATAAGACTTGGATTTATACACCGCCTTGGGATTCAAGCGAAAAAGGTGAATTAACGGTGGGGGATTCGAGTAAGCACTGTTATGTTAAAATTTTCGATGCTCTTAGTAAGGGGCTAACGTCTAATAATATCTATACGACGATTAAGAATAAAAAAAATGCAAAGTTAACTTTTAATAAAGATGCACAGGCCCAGCTTGGAATTACTTTGGTAGAGCTTGAGTTTAAAAAAAGTATCACTAGCGAGAGCACAATTGAGAATGTTGATAAAATGAAAATTTATAAAGTTGGAAAGAAAAACCCTACAACTTTTGTCTTTAAAAGCATGGATACCAAGGCGAAGTTAGAGAAGTCTGAATTTAACTTTACTGCGCCTCCAAATACCAATATCAAAAAGATTTAATTACTTCGTTGTCATCAAGATGACGTCATTAAACGTTGCAATTTGTCTAACAACACCGAGCTCATCAACGATAAAGAAAGAATTGTCAGAGTAGACGAAATAGTTTGCTCCAAACTTTGCGGGAACTTCACTTCTTCTCACATCGCTTCCTATACTTCTTGTCGATTGATTAAACTCACCATTTGCGGCAATCGTATGAATTTGATTTCTAGCATCGAAAAAGAAATTTCCACCCTTTCTTTTAATATTTTTAAAAACATAATGATTCGTACTTCTAATTTTAACCGATCCATCGACATTGATACCGAACGAGTAAAGGACACCATCTTTAGTCACTAAATAATTATCACCTTCAACTTCGACTTCTCGCTTATCAATTTCAACTCCCGTTTTATTAATTGTTCCGGCAATGGGATTGATGATGTAAACCGTGTTTTTTCTTGTGATAAGGTAGTTACCGCCAACAATCTTTACATTGGAATCAAGCTCGTAATCGTCTTTAGGTATTGTTTTGATTACACCGTTGGTGAGAACAATTCTCAGTGCACCATCACGAGTAATAAAAAATGATCCACCAGCTTCTTTGATTCCAGAGTCAATTTCTGTTTCGTAGTTATAGCTATAGAGGTAGCCATCTCTATCCACGGTATAAATATTGTCTTCAAAGTCTGTGAAGTAGGAAGACTTTCGGACATCTACCATCTCTGGAAGAAGAAAGAAGCCATTGGGGCTAAAAAGTGGAACAAATCCTTCAGCGGGATTGTATGTTCTTACTGTATGAATTCTTCCCGAGTCGGTGATGAAGTAGGATTGATTGTAGCCAAGGGTTTGAGCAAAAGCAGAGCTTGCACTGACCAGAATAAAGAGTGCAAAAAGAATAATGTTTAAAAGTAATGATCTTGATTTAGTCATAATTTCCTTGTGTCACTGTTTTGTGTTTTGAGTTATAACTAAAGCTTTGATTTTATTCAATCAATTTGTAATTTATTCAAGAACTCAGTTGAAAAATGGTCTCTGGCCCCGTAATTCTCGTGAATCAGAGGGGGCCAGGAATGAGCTTTTGTGGTCTCGTAGGTCTTTTGAGGTAGGTAAAGCTATCCATGCTTGCGAGGGTCATTCCATGATTATTTAAAAATTCAAAAATATTTCAATTTGGTATTCCTCATCCGTTGAGGAGTGTATCTATCTAGGCTGCAAGAGCGAACTCTTCTGGTGCTTTAATATCGAGGAGAGAGAGAGATTCGATATTTTCACCATTTTCTTCTATATGGGCCGTTGTTTGTTCATCCAATAAACAAGCAACAACTTTATTGTCCCTGAAAGCGCCTAGCTTCCATGATGTATTTTGAAACGTGCATGCTTGAAAACTACTACTAAGGGAATTCGTAATGCAAAAATTGCAATTTTCAAACACGCACGCTATCAGACTGCAATTTTTAAACTTCGTGAAGCTAAAGTTGCAATCAATAAAGGTACAATCAATAAAACTTGTTGAACTAAATGCAGATGCTTGGAAGTTGCAATTAAAAAAAGTAACATTTTTAAAGGTAACTTCGTCAAATTTACCACCTGAAATTTGTTCTGACTCAAGGTGAAGATTAGCCATAGTTCTTCCAACCATATGAGTATAAGTATCTGTAATTAATGTCATATTGTTGTTTACTATTACTGGTCTCATGATTCCTCCGAGCCTTGTTTCTATCCTGAAATCAGTATCTCATACCTGATGCAATTCGTCAAGAAATAAAATTGCATCAAGGAATTAAATTACAAACCGATAAGAATATTAACAGCTTGGATAGCAATATTAATCAATCCAAAAGGAGGCTGTATGGTAGTTTTCGATAGTAATTATTTAGATGCTTTTCTCACAACTGTGCGAAAATACATGGCCATTCGAGGAGGATACTCCCAGAAGGACTTAGCAGAGAAGGTTAATGTTGGGATTTCAACCATGAGTCGCTTTTTGAATCAAAAGACCAAAGAGCTCGATCCACAGCTTATTGCGGCTATTGTTGCAAAGTTAAATATACCGTTGCATGAGATTATCGACTTTATAGAAGAGGACTCTACGGCGCTTTTTAAAAAGATGGTTACCCTTTATATAGAACCCGATTCTACCGATAAAGGTAGCGTAGAGAGTGAGGCTGATGCCTTTGAAGAGACTTTAGGTAAAGAAGAAACCAAAGCTCAAACATCTGCGAATATAAGAGGCGTTAAAGTTTCCTTCGGAGAAAGAAGAGGAGACGATAGACGTTCAACTAGAACGACAGGGGAGAAACTTGCTGATTTAACGGCCAGACAAAAAGGTTTCCTATCAGACTTCTTAGATTTAGATGTCGATGGGCAAGACTTAGTAGTGTCAGCTGGAGAAGTGATTATTAAATACTTAAATCGCAAGCAATTTGAAATATGAAACTATTGATTCTAACTTTTATAATCACTCTTGCTACTTCAGCCTTCGCTGAGCCGAAGAAACTCGAGGTGTGGTTTTTAAGTGTTGATAAAGTTTCTTTTATCGAATCAATTTTACCTAAAACTAAATACTCAAAACTTACAGCTCAGTATCAATGTCAAAAAGTGGGAGACTACTGCTTTGATCCACAAATTGGTCTCTACAAAAAAGAAAAAGATAAAATCGTTGAAGCTAGAGACTACTCTGAACTCGATACAAAAGAAGTATTCAAAGAGGAAGGAGAGTATAAAGAGGGTGAGTATGACCCCTGTACAAACCCGGGTCAGTTTAATATCTTTTGTAAAAAAAGACTAAAAAAAGCAGTAAAAAAATCTAGTAAAAAATTAGAGTTATGGGTTGATATCAGTTCAACCATGAAGCAAGTTGATCCAACTGATTATCAAACGGCATGCATTAGAGAGCGATTTCTAAAAAGAGTGAATGGAGCCTGCCCTTTAAATGAAAAGATGAAAGTTTATATTTTTGATGAAAATAGAAAAGAGCTTGGAAACTTTGATCGAGTTTGTTTAAACTCAGGATTGAATAGAGTCGATCGACTCATGAGAGATATAAAAGCTTCTGAGGCTGAGAGTTTGATCATCATCACAGACATTTATGAGGCAAAAGCTGAATTTATAGATTTTGTTGAACAAGTGGCCGGAGGTAGTGTAAAAGGGATTGATAAACCTCTTTACGCGAAAAATATTCTAGATGATGTCTCGCGTATACAAAAAATGTGTAAATAAAAATGTTCCAACAACTTGCTGATTGGTCTCTGAGAGAATTTCCTGAACTTCCTTGGAGAAAAAATAGATCCCTTTATAGAACTCTCGTCTCTGAAATCATGCTTCAGCAAACCACAGTTCAAACAGTTCTCAAGCATTTTGAACGCTTTATGAGCGAATATCCAACACCAGAAAAATTTGCCAAAGCCACAGAGGAAGAAATTTTGATTGCCTGGAAAGGGCTTGGTTACTATAGGCGTGCACGAAACTTAAAAAAAGCCTGTGTCACAATTTGTGAAAAATATAATGGAGAGATTCCGCTAGATTTTGATTCCCTTATTTCGATCAATGGAATTGGAATTTATACAGCAAATGCGATTCTTGCTATGGGAGCTAATCAAAGAGCACTCGCCTTAGATGCAAATCTAGAGAGAGTAATCTCTCGCATTTATGGAATCAAAGAGCCTAAGGGTTTAAAGTTGCAAAAAGAAATTGCAAAGCGATTTAATAATCATGAGATATGTCGTGAAATTGGTCCTATAGGGGCAAGAGTTTTTAATGAAGCATTAATGGACCTTGGAAGAAACTATTGTCAGGCGAGGAAGGCGAGTTGTGAGTTATGCTTTTTAAGCAAGGACTGTTTCGCGTTTAATAATAAAGTGACAGATCAGCTGCCAGTGGTTGTCGATAAAATAAAAGAGAGTTTTGATCTTTCTCTTTTGAGAGTGATTGTAGAAAAAGAGGGCAAATATCTTACTTATAAAAAGTCTAGCTCTCAGTGGCTATCAGGACAGAATGAGATCCCAACCTTTGTGATAAAATCAAACGATCCAACTTTCGATCAGTATCCAAAAATCAATGGAGATTTTCATCTGCTTCCAAGTTTTAAATCAGGAATTACAAAATATAAAATATCTAACTTTGTTATTTGGGTGAATGAGGTGGAAGCCAGGGAAATAGGGCTTAATCTAGATGACTATAATTATTCAGATACAAACCTCTCAACTGGAAGTCAGAAGGCTATAGATCTAATAAGGTCTTAGTATTTATAAAAAGCCGAGAAAGAATATAAGCCGGGTTCTGTCTAGAACCATCATTCGTCTAGGATATAGGTTACCCTATATCTCGAGCACTCTACCCGCCATCTCTCGCTAGCCGCGATCAGACGATGGCCTATATGAGCTTGCACCCCGTAGAGTTTACCTGGTTTCACTACAGCATTACCTGTACATACTTTCTGTTGCACTTGTCCTCACCTCACGGTGGACGGGCGTTACCCGCTTCGGTGCTATACGGTGCCCGGACTTTCCTCCCGCAAAAGCCTAAGCTTTCACCGGCGATGGTCTTTCTTTCTCGGCAAGGCTTTATAGATGATGTATAGCCCTTTGACAAGATGCGCCCTTTGATAAATTTAACCGTTTAGGGTATGAAAGGTCATAACAAGGATTCGACCATGATTTATATATTATTTGCCCTTTGCACAGCTTTGGTATCGCTGCCCAGCTTTGCAACATTTCAACCTATGTGGAAGGGTTATCAAGACTCAAATTTAAATAAAAGTATTGTGATAAAAAAAGAGATCACTGATGCTGATTATGAATTTAAAAAGAATAGAAACGACTGGGAGTTTGTTTTCTCTCCAAGTTACCAAGAGGCCAACCTTGCAAGTCTTTTTTCTTTCCAATCACAAAATACTAAAACTAAAACATATGCTTTTGAATTTAGAAAAAGCTCTTTTGATTATGGAAGTGTTTCGGTAAAGCATATTAAAACCGACTATGATATCTCAGACTGGAATAGCTCTGTGCTTAATAATTTCAGTAATGATCACCTGTTTGAAAACAGAACGGGGATTGAATATAGTTATGACTTTTTAGATCGAAGCTCAAGCGATGATCTTGATATAATCATTTCTGAAACGATGGCCAATGAGTCCGAAAATCAACTTGATATTGAAAAGGGTTATTTATCATTTTTTGAGACTTATCTTCAGGCGAAATTCCAAGTCTATGCTGTTGAGCTTTCAAAGTCTTCTGCCAGTGAAGCTAAGAAACGAGTCAATCAAACAAATAGAAGAAAGAAAGATGGTTTGAGTAGAAATGTTGAACTCTATCAGGCTAAACGCTTACTTCTCAATCAACAAGAAGCAGTTGAAACAAGTCGTTCAGCTTTGAAAGAAAACCTCTCTATCATTGAAAACATCCTCAAAATTAAAATAACGGAAAACTATTTTAAGCAAATTACTTGGACCCCAAGACCATTTTCTTTTTGGAAAAAAGGTATTAAAGAACAAGAGCATTTGTCTGTGACTGTCGCAAAAAAGAGAGTTGAAGTTACCAAACAGAATTTAGATAAATTAAAAAATCAAAATGGAATGAAACTTCTTTTCACAGCAGGATTAACGACAAACGCGATTGATGAAAATGATACCAATAGCTTTAACGATCACTTAAGGACAACAAATAAAAATGTTGGCTTTGGACTGAACCTTGTGATTCCTTTAGGTTTAGACAAAAGGTCTGCTTTAAACTCGAGAGTTGTCCTAGAAACTAAAAAAAGTGAATTAGATGTTCTCAATATAGAGGATGAAGTTAAAGTTCAAAAAGAAGCGTTAGTCTCACAAATAAAGTATTTTGAAAAAGTTAACACGATAAGTTCTCAAAAAGTTCTATTGGCACAAAAGACATTGAAAGAGCAAAATAGATACTACTTAAATGCCCAGACAACTTTTGAAGAAGTTATTAGAGCTGAAGAAAACTATATTAACGCCCGTCTAACTGAGAAGAGAAACCTTCTCAATTATGAACTTCTAGTGGCCAATTACGCTTACTTAAATAATAGCATCAAAAACTTCTTAGACAGGTATAGAGATTAATTAAATGAAAAAAATAATAGATTATTTTGTTGAAAACTCCGTTGTCGTCAATCTCCTGACTTTACTGATTATTGTGATGGGGGGGATATCCTTTTTTTCTTTGAACAAAGAGACTTTTCCAAATGTTGACTTTAATTATGTCATCATTAGAGCAACCTATCCAGGAGCAGCACCTGAGGATGTCGAGAAACTTCTAAGTATCGATATGGAAAGAGCTCTCAAAGAGGTGGACGGAATTGAAGAGATGAATACTCTCAGTGCCGAGGGGGGAACAATCGTCTCAATAAAGGTTGATCCTGATTATTCAACTGATGAAGTTGCAGACGAAGTTAAAGATGCCATGGATAAGCTCGAAGATCTGCCTGAAGATGTGGATCGCCCTATCGTAACCAAAGCTAGTAATAAGAATAGGGCCCTTATGAATTTTGCCATTTTTGGTCAAGACGAACTTGTTTTGAGAGAAAAAGCAAAGCATCTAAGGGACAAGCTTGAACTGGATAGGAGGGTTTCGAGAGTTACACTTCAAGGCTATCGTGATGAGACGATTGATGTTCAAGTCAAAATAGATAAAACTCAGCAGTACGACATTTCATTAGGTGAGATCGTTCAAGCCATTAGAGACAGGCAAACGAACGTATCAGCTGGTAATATTAAGGGGGCAAATAATGAAAAGCTTGTCCGAACCTTGGTTGAAAATGAAAGTTTAGAAGATATCGGTAATATTTTTATTCGCGCCAATGATTTAGGATCAGGAATAAAGGTTTCTGACGTTGCAGTTGTCTCAAGGGTATTAAAAGATAAAACAAGAGAGGATCGTTCAAACAAAGAGCTTGCGATCTTTTTGGATATTTCGGTTAAAAACTCTGCGGATGTTTTAGAAACTGCTGAGTTTATCAAAGAGACTTTTGAAACTGAGTCGAAAAAAATTGGAGTGAGATATAAGGTTTATAATGATCTCTCTTTTTATGTAAAAAGAAGGCTAGGGATTTTGACAGAAAATGGAATCTTAGGGATTGGTCTCGTTACAGTTTGTTTACTTCTTTTTATGAACCTTAGGGTCTCTATTATTACAGCTCTTGGGGCACCTTTTGCCTTTTTAGTGGCTTTCAGTCTTATGGACTCCTTTAATATTACGATTAACTTAATCTCTATGTTTGGTCTTATTATGGTCCTTGGGATGTTGGTTGATGACTCCATTATTGTGGCCGAGCAGTATTATCAAAACTTAGAAAAAGGTTATCCGCCAAAAGATGCCGCAAAGAAAGCGGCTATGGATACTCTCGCTCCGGTGACGGCGACTGTCCTCACAACAATGGTGGCTTTTGGATCTCTCTTTTTTATGGACGGAATCATGGGGAAGTTCTTATGGCCCGTGCCCGCTGTTGTTATCATTGCTTTAGCGGCAAGCTGGTTTGAGTGTTTTATTATTCTGCCTGGGCATTTAGCTGATTTTGCTTCGAAGATAAAAAAAGAAGATATTGAAAAAGATAGATGGTATAAGCCACTTCAAAATGTCTACCAGAGATTTCTAGAGTTTTGCCTGCGAAGTTCAAAGCTAACCGTTCTTCTCTTTAGTCTTCTTTTTGTCGCTGCAATCTTTGCGGCTAAAAATATGAGATTTGAACTTTTCCCTTCAGATGATGTCACTCAAATAACGGTTAATGTAAAAGGTGAAGTTGGTACCCCTTTTGAGATTACAAAAGAAGAGCTTGTGAAAATTGAGTCAGTTGTTTTTGACTCTTTAAAAGAAAGTGAACTTGAAGGTGTGAGAACAATTTCAGGCTTTCAAAGTTTTCCAGGCGGAAGAAGTAAAAGTGGCTCTCACTATGGCTCGATAAATATTGAGTTAACTCCCAATGATGAAAGAGAGCGAAAGACAAAAGATATCGTGAAAATTCTCGGCGATGGTATCGATAAAGTAATCACAAAGTCATTCCAATACACAGTAGATGCTAGAAAGAATGGTCCTCCCCAGGGCAAGCCGGCCAATATAGAGCTTTATGGAGACAATTTAAAACAGCTACTAACAGCTTCTCAGTCCCTTCAAAAAAAGATTAATAAACTTGATGGAATTATTGCCTCTGAGCTCGACTACGAGGTGGGGAAGACACAAATTATTGTGACAATAAACGAAAAAGAAGCAAGACGTCTGGGCGTATCTAATAGACAGATTGCTCTCGAGTTAAGACGAGCTTTCGAAGGGGAAGTCGCGACCACAGTAAAAAAAGACGATGAAGATATTGATATCGTTGTGCGCTTTGATCTCGAAGCGAGATCGACTCAAGACACGATAGATAAAATCAGAGTTTTAAATGAACAAGGTCGTCGCATAAAGCTCACAAGTTTAGCCAGTTTTGAAGAGGTTGACGGGGCTTATCTTATAAGAAGACTAAATAGGAAGAGAGTTATGTCCATCTCCGGAGATATCGACCTTAAGAAAACCACTTCCATAAAAATAAATGAAAAAATTAAACCTATCGTAGAGAAGCATTTAGAGGATTATGAAGGATTAACTTTTGAGCTTACTGGAGAGAGTAAGGATACTGCAGACTCACTTGCGAGCTTTAAAAAAGCCCTCGTGGCATCTATGTTTATTATTTTTATTATGCTTGTCGTTCAATTCTCTTCAATGGCACAGCCTCTTATTATAATGACGGCGATACCATTTGGTTTCATTGGAGTTGTGGGAGCATTTTTAATTTTTGGTTTACCGATAGGCTTTATGGCCTTAATGGGGATGCTCGGTTTGGTTGGAGTTGTGATTAACGATTCAATTGTTTTAGTCACTTTTATCAATAGAACTCTACAAGAAGAAGACCACTCTATTGAATCTTTGGTTAAAGCAACAGTAAGTCGATTTAGACCAGTTATTTTAACAACGGTGACAACTGTTGCAGGACTTCTCCCCGTTGCCCATTCCAGTGGTGGAGATCCCTTCTTAAAACCAATGGCCACAAGCTTTGCCTACGGACTTCTTTTTTCAACACTTATTACACTTATCTTTGTACCGGCTTGTTATAAAATATATATAGATTTTGTCGATAAAAGATCTAGAAAGAAGCAGCTGCAGGAATAAAGATTCTTCCACAGCCTTGGCAAGTCTTGAGCGCAAGCTTTTGTTCGATTTCAGTCTCTTCCATTCGACTGATATCGCGTTTACAGAACTCACAGGTATTAGATTTGATACGGGTAAAACTTGAGATTTGAACTTTTTTACTTAGGACTTGTTCAAGCTTAGTTTGAAACTGAATGGGAAGACTCTCTTTTAAAAGCCCCACTCTATTGAGAAGAGAATCCAGCTCTTTTTGATAGCCTTCATTTTTAGCATTAACATCTTTTTTTATTTCATTGAGACTTCTCAATGATCCTTCTAAAAAACTTTGTGCTTCCTTGATATTTTGTTCTTCAGCTTCTGCTTTTTCTAAAATTACAAAAATCTCATCTTCAAGTTTTATTCTTTTCGTCTCTAATTCCGCGATTTGTTTCTCCATTGATGTAATGGAAGATTCTTCAGATAGACCTTGCAGACTTTCTTTGTCTTTATCGATTTTCGCACTTAGGGTGCTGATCTCATTTTCTATTTTGGTCATGTCTTTTTTATAATGATCCAGATTTTTTTGGGCAAGGGTCATCTCGTCTTGGCGATCTATTCTATTACCCTCAATAAAGCGCAGGCGTTTACTTTCTTTAGACACTAAATCATTGATTTCATTCACCTTCGTCGTCAAGCTATTGATTTCCTTGAGAATTTTGAAGTTTTCAGCACTCATGAGTTAGCCTTTTTCAAATGGACCATTATGCGGTAGAAATTCCTATGCATAGGTTAGGTAATTTTACTCTATTAAACGAAAATTTCAATCATAATGAGTATTTCATTATAGATGCTAAAGTCTATGGTCTGTATAAGGAGCACCTGAGTTTTCTTATTGATAAAAAGGTGTTTTTTGTCGAGTCACCTGAAGAATCTAAATCTTTAGAGGTCTTTGAAAAAGTGACAAATTTTTTCTTAGGTAATGGAATAAAAAGAAGTTCCACTCTTGTTGTTATCGGTGGTGGTGCAACAAGTGATCTGGGTGGGTTTGTGGCCAGTACGATTTTGAGAGGAGTTGATTGGGCCGTCGTTCCCACAACTCTTTTATCCATGATCGACGCCTCTATTGGAGGAAAGGTTGGAATCAATACAGTTCAAGGTAAAAACCTGATTGGATCCTTTCATGCCCCAATTAAAAATATCACTACTCTAGACTTTCTAAAAACTCTCGATAAAAAAGATTATCACTCAGGTCTTGGTGAGATGGTTAAGTATCTTTTTATCGATGCCAAACTCGATCTTTCTTTGTCCCATGAGAAATTGATTTTTAAATGCGCGACTTTAAAAGAGAGTATCGTTGCTCGGGATTTTAATGAAAAGGGTCAAAGAGAAGTTTTAAATTATGGACATACCTTTGGTCATGCTGTGGAAAAAATGACTTCTTTGTCCCACGGTCTCTGTGTCCTTATAGGTATAAAATTAAATATTTCTCTATTCTCTCCCTCCCTTGAGAGTTTTTTCAATGAAGCGATAAAGGGTTTTGATTTGGTTATCCCAAAATTATCCCTAGATAGAGAAGAGTTTTTAAATTTTCTCACTTTTGATAAGAAGAATACTCAAGAGGGTGAAATTCGTTTTATCACTTTTAAAAAACGAGGTGAATACGAAACCTTGGGTGTGGAAATGGAAAAGTTAAATGAGTTGCTCCTGAAGGCAGATTGCTATGATCATTTCTTCGCGTAAATTAGAGAATCCAGTTCTTGTTCCAAGCTCAAAGTCCTATGCTGCTCGAATGCTGATGGCCGGAATGTTGTCTCCGTCGGAAATAAAAATTACGGATATTCCTAAAAGCCAAGATTCAATGGAGTTCATCAATATTGTGGAAGTATTGGGTATTGGTTATTGGGACAAAGATAGTTTTATTATTGATAAATCTTTTCCAAACGATGAAAGAGAATCTAATTCACCTATAGAGATTGATCTGGGAGAAGGGGGAACCACCATTCGCTTTCTTTTATCATTATTGGCTTTAGGAAAAAACGCTTATCGATTAAAAGTTCATCCAAGATTTAAATCCAGACCATTTCAGGACCAGCTAAACTTACTCGCGGGCCTAGGGGCCAAGGTTGAACTAAGCGATAAAGAAGATGAGCTTGGCACGATTCAAGGACCACTAAAGCTTCCTGAGTCTATAAAGATCGACTGCTCTCAGACAACTCAAGTGGCTTCATCTTTTTTAATCATCGCACACTTTCACCCTGTCCATATTGCTTTAACAAATATCAATAGCTCAAAAGCCTATATAGAGATGACGAAATATGTTTTACAAAATTTGAAATCAAAACAAATTGTTCCCGTAGATATGAGTTCAGCTTCTTCATTCATTATCCTGGCGAGCGTCCTTCAAGATATGAGCTTTCCTCAAATTTTGGAAGTTGATCAACTGCAAGCGGACTCAAAGGTGATCTCTCTTTTAAAGTCTTGTGGTTGTGATTTAAAATTTTCTCCTCACTTAGAGGTGAATAAGTCCAACTTAAAGCCTTTTGATATTGATGGTTCTCAGTGCCTGGATCTAATACCCAATCTGTGTTTTTTAGCAGCGAATATAAAAGGGAAGTCCGTTATTCGAAATATTGAAAATCTTCATTATAAAGAATCCGATAGGGTGGCAGGTATTTGTCATGTCTTGGATCAGTTTGGAGTGAAGTTTAAAGTCGTGTCTGACTCAATTGAGATTTATGGAGAAGAGATCTTGAAAAATACACAGGTTATTGAGACCTCACCCGATCATCGGATTGTTATGCTAGCGAGCTTATTTTTAAAAATAACAGGGGGAGGAGAGGTTCAAAATGCTCAAACAGTATCTAAATCAAATTCAAAGTTCTTTGAGATATTGAATTAGATTTTCTCTTGAATACAACTTTGGTTAAAGATCTTAGTGGTTTTAAAAACAAAACTTCCACGAGAAACTTCAATGATATCCTCTGAAAGCTCTTGATCCTCATAAACTTTTAAAACTTTGTAAGATTTGTCAGTGTCTTCTGAGCCACAATTGTCTTTTATAATAACTTTTTGCCCGTAACAAAAATCACTGTCTTCACAAAGCTTATTGCCCAGTAAATTATCGATATGGACCTTCTGAGTCTTAATGCCCTTTCCTGAAATTTCGGCAATTGGCTCGTGAACGTGAAGAGATTTTATAAAGATAGGTTTGTAGACCTTGATAAGATTATCGTTTCTGTCTTCCTTATTAGTTGAATCAACGACAAGAAGAGCTTTCTCTCCCTTACACAAACTATGGCCGAACTGGTTGATTTTACAATATGCAAAACTATTGAATGAGATAAGTAAGCATGAAAATGTAAATAAAAACAGTTTGGTCATGATCCTCTTTATGGCTAGGGAGTTGATTTGTTAATTCTATGTTGTTTTGCGTCATACTCAAGAGCTTCTGTAGGAATTACACACTACTAGAGCGCTATTAGGGGATATCCAAGATCTGAGGAAAGAGTCAAATATCCTAACCAAGAGCAGTCTTTTCGGGCATTTACAAAAATGCAATAGGTGTTAACCTAATAGGTATTATTCTTAAATTTATTTACTGAGGTTTTATGAAAGCAATGCCACTGCATTTTAAAATTATTATTGGCCTAGTTTTAGGGGTCGTCTACTCTTTTATTTCCAGCTCTCTGGGTTGGAATCAATTTACAATCGATTGGATTGATCCTTTTGGAAAGATCTTCATTAGGGTTTTAAAATTTATCGCTGTGCCTTTGGTGCTTTTCTCTATCATTAGTGGAGTGGCGAGTTTAAAAGACGTATCAACTCTTGGGCGAATGGGTGGAAAGACTTTACTTTTCTATCTCGCAACGACGATTTTCGCTATTGGCGTGGGTCTTCTTCTGGTCAATGTTATAAAGCCTGGAAATTTTATCGAAGAAGAACAAAGAATTAAAAATAGGGTTAAGTATGAACTTTGGGTTGAAGACACCACCGGTGGGATGCCTAAAGATGGAAGAAGCTTCTTAAAAGATCCTCAGTATCGAGGACAACTCGAATCGGCTCTTTCAAATGAAGAGATTGATAAATTAAAAAAACAAGTAAGCGTAAAACCAAAAAGCGTTGCTGAAAAACTAAAGACGGCCAATCAAACTAAAAGTGCAGGACCACTGCAGTTTGTCGTAGATATGGTTCCTGAAAATGTCATGTCATCAGTTTCTAATAATAAACTCATGTTACAGGTTATCTTTTTTGCGATCTTTTTTGGACTAACTCTCGCTCTTCTTCCCAAAGAGAAAGTGGGAGATCTCATAAAAATCATTGATGCCACTAATGATGTCTTTTTAAAGATGGTTGATATTATAATGAAGGCTGCGCCATTTTTTGTCTTCTGTTTATTAGCAGGAGTTATTGCGAAAATGGCTGATACTCCAGCTGAAGTTTTGGAAATTTTCAAAAGTTTGAGCTCTTACTCTCTCACAGTTTTTGTAGGTCTTGCTCTGATGGTTTTTGTTATCTACCCACTTGTATGTCGTCTTTTTGTTAAGACATTTAAGTACACTCAATTTTTTAAAGATATATCACCGGCTCAATTCTTAGCTTTTTCAACGAGTTCTTCCGCAGCGACTCTTCCTGTAACAATGGAGTGTTTAGAAGATAATGTTGGAGTTTCTAATAAGGTTGCTAGTTTTGTTCTTCCAATTGGGGCAACGGTTAATATGGACGGAACAAGTCTTTATCAAGCTGTAGCTGTGGTCTTTTTAGCTCAGCTTCACATGGTGGATCTTTCTATGGCCCAACAGCTTACCATTGTAATGACGGCGACTTTGTCTTCGATTGGTGCAGCAGCTGTGCCAAGTGCTGGGCTGGTTATGATGATTATTGTTCTACAGTCAGTTGGACTCAATCCCGCATGGATCGCCATCGTCTTTCCTGTTGATAGGATCTTAGACATGTGCCGAACCGTGGTAAATGTTACTGGTGACGCGACTGTTTCAACGGTAATTGCTCATTCAGAAGGTGAATTAAAAAGAAAAGATTAAGATTCCAGATACTTAGCCTCCCGCCTGGGAGGCTTTACTTGTCTTTTTAGGTCGTTTATTGATAAAAATAACGCCTAGGAGATTCAAATGAAAAAAATAACCGCATTCATTCTTACTTATATGATTTCTACTACTCTTGTTTTGGCCCAACATACCTATGCCAATGTTCAAAGTGACATCTATCAAGTTTTTACTCAACTCAATAACACCACAGAGTATCAAAAAAATAAATCCAACTCTTGCGAGTCACAAGATACAAAAGAGCTTCTTAAAAAAATTGATACAAGAATTGAAAAAGCTCGATCATCAAATGAATCGTTATCCGAATCTATCAAGACGGAGAGCAGAAAATTTAAACAAGTAAAATATCGTCAAGCAAAGATGACTAAAAAAATATTAAAACGAAATAGAAGAGTTAATAAAGCCTATAGGAAAGCGAAGAAAAGCTTTCCAGAATTAACGTTTAAAGATTTTGTTAAAGGTCTAAAAGATTCTCTCAATCCAATACATGTTACTCATGGCTTAAATGAACTCGAAAGTATTCTTACCAGTGCTGGATCTATGGAGAGTTATCTATTGACGATGAAAAACTCAATTGAAACATGTGAAACATTAGTTGATGGTGGGAATTCTGGTTTGATCTATCTGATCATCTTTGTTGGAGTTCCTGTTTTAGCAATTATCTCTGCCCTTGTTGCACTTCTTTTTGGTGCTGTAGGATGGGCTTTGTGGCTCTTTATTGGAGCACTTGGGATTCTTCTTGTTTTCTTTATTTTAGGAAACTTGGGCTCTAAGCTATTCATACCGAATAAAGAAGAGATTTAAACCTAAAGCCTTTGCCTTCTTTGGTTCAAAGGCTTTAACACCACTTAATTGAGCTTTCAGCTGAGAGAGGGAAAGCTCACCCGTTCCAACTCTAAAAAGTGCATCAACAATCATTCTTACCATATACTTTAAAAAACCACGGGCTTGTATTTTAACGACAAAAATTTCTTCACCAGTCGAATCGATTTTTTTGACAAGTTCACAGCTTTTAACAACTCTTATCCGATTTTCGCTTCCCGAGCCCTTAACGCTTAAAAAACTAAAGTCGTGCTCACCCGGAATAAGGCTAATGGCTTTTTCAATTAAATCAATATCAAGATTTTCCCGTTGATAAAAAACGTGACTTGAAACAAGTGGGTGGGGTTCGGTGAGAGCAAATGAGTAGTGATATTCTTTGTAGTCAATATTGTGAAGAGGATTAAAATCGGAGGAAGTGAGCTCTAAACTTAAAATCTTTATTTTTTCTCCCCATGCCTGATTAAATCCACGAATAAAATTATCGGGCTCAATTTCTTTTTCAGTTTCAAGTCTTGCGACCTGGAAGGAGGCATGGACAGACGAGTCTGTTCGACTCGCTCCGTAGAGGTGAATTTTCTCCGTTCGAAGGGACGTTTTTATCTTCTCTGTAAGAAACTCTTGAGCGGTATTGGGGTTTTTACCTTGTGTCTGCCAGCCTTTAAAAAAAGAGCCGTTATAAGCCACAATAAGTTTATAAATATTCATTATTTTAACCCCTTAGCCCAGCTTAGAGTGGGTTTTATCTTCTTTTATCCTCAATCAAAATCAATAAGTTGCCGATATGAGGATTATGAAAAAAGCCTATGAATTAAGTGAAAGACTCTGCTGCGAAGTAGGGAGTATCATTCAAGACAAAGATGAGCAAATTAGACTTATAATCGCCTCGTGGATGTCGGGTGGTCATGTTCTATTGGAAGACGTTCCAGGTACGGGAAAAACCATCTTGGCAAAATCAATAGCAAAAGCGACAAGTGTCGACTTCGCTAGGGCCCAGTTTACTCCTGATCTGCTACCAAGCGATCTGACAGGAACTATGATCTACGATGCGGATTCTAAAAAATTTAAGCTTCTAAAGGGGCCGGTGCTCACAACAGTATTTTTAGCTGATGAAATAAATCGAGCCACACCTAGAACACAATCTGCACTCCTTGAGGCCATGGCCGAAAAGCAGGTGACGATGGATAATAAAAACTTTAAACTCCACGATCTTTTTTTCACTATCGCCACTCAAAATCCTCTAGAACAAAAAGGAACATTCCCTCTACCAGAAGCCCAACTCGATAGATTTGCCATTCAAATAAGTCTTGGTTACCCAGATAAAAAAAATGAATTAGAAATTATAAAAAAACGAATGAATCAAGATCCGATGGAGAAGATTAAAACAGTCTTAAAAGAGGAGGACTTGATTTATATTAAAACGGCCATTGAGCAGGTAAAAGTTGATGAATCAATTTTTGAATACGCCGTTGATATTGTCGATGCCACAAGAAATCATCCCGATATTAAAATTGGAGCTAGTCCAAGGGCCAGCATGACCTTGGTAAAACTCGCACGTTCTTTGAGCCTCATCAAAGGGGAAAGCTATGTTAAACCTTCAACAGTTTACTACCTTGCTCCTTTCGTTCTTAACCACCGACTCAGTCTTAGCACAGAAGCTAGGTATTCTGGAAAAAACAAAAATGACATTCTATCGAGTATTCTCTCTAAAGTGAAAACACCAACAATCGGATGAAAAAGTCCATTCAAAATCCAAAGTTGAGTGACTACTACTCAAACTCCGAAGAGTTTTCAAAAACGGATGCCCTTGTTCACTTGGAAGTTAAAAATTTTAATCTTCTTAATGGAATGGCCCTATCTAGGGGCGGCGTTTATCGTCATGTCTTTTATAGAAATCAGCCTTTTAATTATTCCCATTTCTCTTTTTTCATTTCTAGCACTAGAGTACTTCCTTCTTTGGAGCTTTTGTCAAAAACTTGAAGTGAGAAGATCATTCAAAAAAAATCGCTACACTGAAGGGGAGCGGCTGAGGGTGAGATATCGCTTCAATCAAATTCCCAAATACCGCTTTGTTCTTTTTGAAGACTTTGAAGGTATCGCAGACTCAGAACAAGTTTTCGAAATCGAAAAAGAGCAATCAGACTTTATTGAAAAAAGTTTCTTTTTAGACCAAGGCTTTGGTGAATTCGAATTTCGGCATCTAAAAGCCATTGTGAGTGATCCTTTTGGTTTTTTTGTGTTTAAAATAGATTTTCTACAAAGAGAAAAAATTCAAATATACCCTCGAGTTCAGCTTATTACTCTCGCTGAGAGTGTTTCACTATCGGATGCGAGAAATATTGGAGAATACGAGTACATAAAAAGGGGAATATCACCCATCTTTTATGGTCTTCGTGAGTACCGCTACGGTGATCCTTTTAAGTTTATCAACTGGAAAGCATCAGCAAAGTCATCGAAGATACTCGTAAATGAATATGAAAATATCCAAAGTTTGGAGGCGGTCATCTATATTGATCTCAATCCAAAGAACCATCTTGGAATGGGAGTTAATTCGACATGGGAGTACTGCCGGGATCTTGGATTAAGTTTGGCCCAGATTCATTCTCATAGTAATCACCAACTTCAAATGATGAGTAATGATTATATTTCTGAAAATACCCAAGCAAGTATTATTCTTGAAGATATGAGGCACTACCTTCATTTTTGCCAAAAAGAAAAAAGTGTCAACTCAAGACCTATTGCCGAATCACTCTCTCTAATGGAGGAGGGTGTTTGCTTATCCCTTATTCTACCTTTAGGTGTGAATAAGGAATCGGTTGATATGGTCAACGAAATTAAAAGAGTGAGGCATCGGTTTGCAAAGGTCGACATCTATTATGTTGATGCCTTTGAAGCTGTGAAAAAAACGATAGCTCCTGAGTTTATCGCTAGAGTTATGGCCGAGCAGAAAAACTCAATCGATTTTCTTGAAAAAGAGAAAAAAGAATTGATATCAAGAGGCATTAATCTTGTTGTTTGTTGTGTCAAAGAGCCTCACCAAATAAAAAATCAACTAAGAAGTGTTTCGTGAAAAACTTTTTTGAGTCCCAATTTTTCCTCTTTTTTTGTATCCTTTTTGGTCTCCCGACACTTTTTATAGATTTGAATCCAGAGGCTTTTATTATCGATATAAGCTTGGCGGCAGTTGCTTTGCTTATTTTAACGAGAATAAACTCAAAGACACTCTACTTTAATAAAAATATTAAAGACTCAAGCTCAAGGTATTTTCTTTGGGGGGACTTCTTTAAAAGTGATGCCCAAAAAGAGAAGATGGAGGATATTTATAAAAAGTTAGAATTTAGTAAGAGAATTAA
The DNA here is from genome assembly GCA_963719505.1 of Halobacteriovoraceae bacterium. Classification (GTDB taxonomy): domain Bacteria; phylum Bdellovibrionota; class Bacteriovoracia; order Bacteriovoracales; family Bacteriovoracaceae; genus CAKZJW01. The sequence continues at coordinate 136,154 of CAVRCF010000001.1, read as the reverse complement.
GCGCTATATTGGGGCGCTCTTTGTCTTTGGTGTCGGCCTAATCTTGTGCTTAACCGTGTTAGATATAAGATATATCTACATTCCAATTTTTTGCTCACTTATGGTGCTCTCAACCTTTTGGAGGCATCTGTACTTTATTCTACTTTTAAAGATTTTAATCCTCTCCGTTCTTCTCATCTGGACAGGATTGATGAATAGGAACCTTCTTTTGACTGAACTCGTTTTGATCTACTTTACTCTTGTCCTTTTTTCCAAAGAGTCCATGTCGAGTTTTTGGCAGAGGTTTGATTTCAAGCTTTTTGCAAAATTTTTCCTTATCTGTGGTCTTGCCGTGTTCATTGTACCAAAGAGTCAACAGGAAAAAGAGGTCGAAAAAAGAGGTCAAACGAAAATTATAAAAATTAAAAGAACTAATTTGAAGATGAAATTTTCAACAATTGAATCTAAGCTTAAGTCACAATCAGAAAACATAGAGTCTGAAATTGATAAAATGATCTCTCAGATTGATTCCATGGAAAAGCTTCTTCAAAACTTTCCCGATATTGGCATCGATATAGAAGACAGCTTAAATAAAACAAAAATTGAACTGTATGGAATGAAAGAAGAGCTCGATGATCAGGCCTTAAAAGGAACCCTGAAATCTGGAAGTATTAAAAAACTTTTAGCGAGAATGAAAGAAATAAAGGGAAGAAGTTTTCTTGATAGTAAAAAGCTTCAAGACCTTGAAACGCCTCAAATTAGTGAACTAGAATCAAAAACTCAAGGGGGAACTTTCTTTGAGAGCTTTAATGGTGGCGCTGATGAGTTAGTTGAATCTCTCAAAGGGATGGAGGAATCCGCCTTAGAATTAGAACGAGTTGAAAAAGAGCTTGCAAAGCCTATCGAACCAAAAAGTAGTAAGAAGAGAGATATTTTAAAAGAAGACAAACTGCTGGGAGCGCTCGCCTGCGTCTCGATCTTTTTTCTTGTTAATTTTTTAGTTTCTTTGAGAAAGAAAAAGAAAAACCGCATCCTAACTCAAAATCAAGAAGATGCCATTCAAACTAAGTTTAAACAACTCAGGGGGCTCAAATTAACCCCCAATGAAGAGATTATTAAATCCTATAATCTTTGGAGAGATGAAGTAAAAGATGGACACTTTAAAGATGGAGAAGCTCCACCACCCATGAAGCTGTCTGAATTTTTCTTTCATAAAGGAGGTAAACACGACTCGATAAAATCGATTAGTATACTTTTTTGTGATTGTTATTACGGCGACTTGCAAGCTTCTAAGCAGCAACTTAAAAGCTTTCGACAAAATATACTAAAAATTTTATCTTACTAGGTTGATCTTTTGACCTTAAAACCGTAAACATCAGTTTTAAGGAGCCTCATGAAAATTTTTATCTTATTGCTTATTGGATCTACATATTCATTTGCCACTTGTTTTCAGCAAAGAACTTTATGCGTTTCTAAGACGGTTTTTGAAAATACCTATGAGATATCTAAGGTCTCTTGTTCTCCTCCTGGTGGCCCTGTTTCCGTGACTACTCACTTAAATATTTACAACAAACTTGCAGGTGTAAAGCCCCTTATCTCGAAAAGGTTTAATACGACAAGAGATCGTTACTTTCAGGCAGAAATATCGGCTGTTGGGAAAACCTTCTACTTGGCCATTGACGATAGATCTGTGAATACTGAGAGTAATATTAATATCTCCACCGCTGCCACCTCTCCAAAGGAGCTCTTTGGATACGTCTGTAAAGGGATGCTTAGATAATGGATGATTATCTAGAAATTTCAAAAGATTTAATTCAATCAGAATGTTTACATACTTTCTCTATCGTAGAAATATTCTGTGAGGCTTGTGATAAAACAACTCCCCATGAAATAAGTGATGAAGACCATATTCAAGACTGTGTTCCTTGTAAAAGAGATGAAGAGCAGAGGCTAGATTTTTAAAATTGAATTCCCGTTATCTCACATTTAAAGATATCCAGTTGGTCTTTGTACTTTTGTTCAAAGTCAGATCTGGAGATCTCAGACATTTTCTTGAAATCAGATTTATTAATTTCACTGGTAACATCAAAAGGAATCCAGGATTCAACCTCAGCTATCTGCTCACATGATTTTATCATCGCTCCATAAGCTCTACAGTATCCAAAAGCCTGATCTTGTCTTTTATATCCATCAAACAGTGCAACGATAATTTCAGCTTTCTCTTGCGGTGAAAGAAGAGAGGACGATCCAAGAGACGTACCCCAGTCATCCATAAAGGGACCTACTGGAATAAGAAAGTGGCTAGACTTTCTCAAGGCCTTAGGTTGTCTCATGCTCATATGGCGATGGTTCTCTTTGGATGAGAATTCCTTGTTCACTTTTCCTGTGTAAACTAATATGGGGTTATAACGATCATTTGGAATATGACCTAGTTTATAGATACTTTTACAAAATTCATCTTCAAGCATATCCCACTGAACGATAACTCTGTCGAGATCACCTAAATTGTGTGCAATAAGCGGAGCGGCTCTGAGATAATTGATATGGTCGCGATCTTCACGAAGAGCGAGCATGAGGTTCTGTTCTTTCACAATTTCCGAGACGATAACATCTGAAACTTCACCGGCCAAATCAAGCTTATTATTCTTAACCAAGGCACAGTAAGCCCCAATAGCCACACTTAGCCAGGTTCCCTCATGTGTGCTCATGACTTCATCATTATGAGAATTAAAGGACTTTCTATTAGTGACTTGTCTATAATCCCAGGTCCATGAATCAATGGTGATTTTGGCCATTTTTTCAATATGATCTTTTATTTTCTTATGCTTCCAAAGGCCTTCTCTTATTTGGTTATCTACGTCAGTTGGAACAAAGGTACCAGCTGTGGCCCAGTGGGCAGACATACAAATATGAAAGTATTCAGTGAGGTCTATATGAGATAAAGCTTTAAGGTTCTTTTTATAAAATCTGAGTTTTTCTAGATAAGCTCTTTTTTCTCCACTGGTGTCTAGTTCACCTGCAAAAAGAAATGGAGCAGTATTCTCAACGTGTTTGAGGAGAATATTGGGAGCGATACCGCTGAGTTCAAAACCGGATAATAATTTCTTCTTCTTTGCCATGTTGCATTTTCTAGCATACCTTCAGCAAATGAGCGACCATTTTGATACATTGAATCTAATTCCAGAACTTCTTTCAAATTTAGAGAGTCTAAAGTTTGAAAAAATGACTCCTATCCAAAAAGAGAGTCTACCCCTGGTATTAGCGGGAAAGGATGTGATCGCAAGAGCAAAGACCGGCAGTGGAAAAACGGCGGCATTCGCTTTGGGTATTCTCAACGGTCTGATCTTGGATCAAACATCACCACAAAGTCTTATTCTTTGCCCGACCAGAGAGTTAGCTGATCAAGTTGCAACTGAGGTTCGTCTGTTAGCAAGAGCTCTACCAAATGTTAAGGTCGTTACGATCTGTGGCGGAACGGCAGAATTTCACCAAGATAAAAGCTTATCTCACGGAGCCCATATAGTTGTGGGTACTCCAGGAAGAGTTTTAAAGCTTCTCAAAAAGAAGACTCTTGATCCTCAAAATATTAAAGTCTTTGTTCTAGATGAAGCAGATAGAATGCTCGATATGGGTTTTACCAATGAGCTCAAAGAGATTGAGCGTTTCATTCCCAAAAAAAGACAGTCCCTTCTTTTTTCAGCGACATTTCCCTATAGTATCGAGGATCTAAGCAAAAATATTCAAACCGATGCCGTTATGGTGAAGGTGGATACAGAACTTGCTAAAAATGTTATTAAAGAGACCTTCTATGAGCTCGATAGCCATAAAGATAAAAATGAAGCCCTGTTGGCAATTCTTGGTGAACTCAAACCAGAACGATTTATCATCTTTTGCAAAACAAAAATTATCACTGATACTTTGGTGAAGTTTTTAGATAAAGAAGGTGTCATCGCCGCTGGTATTCACGGTGATATCGATCAAAATGAAAGACTGACAACTCTTGCTATGTTTAAAAACCACTCTCTATCAGGTCTTGTTGCAACTGATGTCGCAGCGAGAGGACTGGATATAAAAGAGCTTCCAGCGGTTTTCAACTACGATCTTCCCATTGATAGTGAAGATTATGTCCACCGAATTGGTCGGACAGGACGTGCGGGAGAAAGTGGTGTGGCGATTTCTTTTTCCGTAGAAAAAGAAGCTTTTAAAATAGAAAAACTTGAAGAATACCTCGAGCGCAAAGTGAAGGTTGAGAAATTTAAGTTTGAAAACTTTGAAAAAAACTACGATCTCCTTCCACCGATGGATACGATGTATATAAGTGGCGGTAAGAAAGAAAAGCTTCGACCAGGAGATATCGTAGGAGCTCTTATTCACGAAGCAGGGCTGGATTCAGACGATATTGGCGATATAACGATCACAAATATCACAAGCTTAGTGGCCATAAAAAAAGAGAAAATCCAAAATGCTATCACCAAGTTAAATGCTGGTAAGATCAAAAATAAGAAATTTAAGGTTGGACTTGCTTAATTCATTTTATTTATAGAAAATAGTCCAATGAATCAAAAAATTAAAACAAATATTATTCTGGGTATTATCGGACTGACCTTTTTGGCGATTATGATGAGAGAGCCCATTATTCAAAATATTGAATACCACAACTTCGCGGATAAGAGACCTTTTATGGGTATCAATAATTTTGGAGATGTTTTCTCTAATATTGTTTTTATCTTTACGGGAATTTTTGGACTGCACACACTGAGAAAATCATCTAATATTAAGGCGACTTTATCTTGGAGTATCTTTTTTGTCGGTGTGCTTTTAGTTGCCCCAGGCTCTGCTTGGTATCACTGGAATCCAAATAACTCGACTTTAGTGTGGGATCGATTACCGATGACAATTGCTTTTATGGGCTTGTTTACGGCCATGATTTCAACCTTTATTTCTCTGAGGTTCGAAAGATTACTTCTTCCCATCTCTCTTTTATTTGGCTTCTCCAGTGTCATCCTTTGGGATATATCAGGGGACTTGAGACTCTACTACTTTGTGCAAATCGTGCCTCTGGTTGTGATTCCAACAGTGATAGTTCTTTTTAAATCGAAAACGATTGACCCAAAGTACTTGGTCTTCGCTCTACTTTTTTATGTCTTGGCAAAAATAGTTGAATTCAGTGATAAAGACATCTTCGCTTTTACAGATTTTACCATTAGTGGGCACACCCTTAAGCATTTGGCCGCAGCAGTTGCACCTTTAATTATTGCGACTATGTTAAAGAAAAAAGCCTCGTAAAAGCTATTCTTTACCAAAAGCCTTTTTCATAAAAGCTTCTTTATCATCGATGAGCCACTTATTTGTATCTCTTGGGTTTTCTAGAATAGAATCATATGTCATTTGAATATTTGTCTGGATCTCAACTCCATTTATATAAAGAATCTCTGGAGCAAAATCTCCACCTGAAAAAGCTTGATACGAGACTTGGTCTACACTTATAGTGTTACGTCCAAGAATACTTGAAGTTCTAAACGTTAAGTCTCTAAAAACATTGTAATGAAGCTCTGAGCAAACGATTGAGGTTGGGGTCTCAACATCAAATTCAAAGTCATAGGTCTTTCCGACTTGGCTTAGCGCTCTCACTATATGCTCTCCAGCATCTTGTGTTTCCCAAGTCTTCTTATTTCTCAATAAGACAAAATCATCGATATCCGTGAAATGCTTGTAGCTATTGAGTTCAACACCTGATCTTAAGGCCTCTACAATAGTTTTCCCCATCTTTATCTTCTCGTGATACTTCTCAACCATGGGGTGATCCCAAATCTCTAGTTCTCTTAGCTGGACCTCATTACCAATATAGATAGCGGCATGTCCCCAGTAGCCAGGAATGGACCTGTCTGTGAGTCGAAAGGGGGTCTTTTCTAGGATAATATCAAGAGGCTTAGAATAGTTTATAACTTGATCTAAGAAATTGGCGTCGTTATAAAGGTGTCCGTTTCTAAATTGAATCGAGCCCATAGCATTTCCAATGACTTTACTAATAAAGAAAAAGGTTTTCTTTCCTAATCTATTGAAAAAATCTATATTGGCTTTGTAACCAATATCTAACTTCCTCCCTAAAATTTTAAAATAGTCTTTAGACCTCATCCAATAAGATTGATTCACTACCTTTTGGTAAGTATAGCTATCTTGAATAATTGCGGCCATAAAAGCGAGTTCAGAATCACTTGCATATCTTTTTAAATCTGCAAGGTAGAACTTTTTAAATACTTTTATTCCTCTTCTAATTCTTTTTCGAAATCTAAAGCCAGTATAGTAGCGAATATTCTTTTTAAAAAGATTGCGTCTCTTACCAATGGCTGTGTCAGCGGAGTTTAAAAAACGCCGAATTTTCTTGAGTTTATTCATCTTGAGATAGGTCTCTAAAAAGCTATCATACATTGTTAAAGAGACGGCAAGGTAGGCCATTGTATCATTGAGTTGAGTCGGGGTAGGGTTATACTTCTTTCTGATTCTGCTGGAGACGGTGTACTCGAGATCTTCTAGATAGGAGAATACAGCGTTTTCAAAACGAGACCTCTCTATTGAATGTTGATTGAGGTAGGAGATATCTTTTTCTACAAGGACATAGTCCCTTTGATTGAGGGCTTCTAATCGGGGGTAGACTTCTAGTATTCTATTTCTGTATTCGACAGACCGACTTACAATATATTTGAGGTTTTCAAAATTTTGGGCAAAACTGCTCGAGATAGATACAATTGATATGTATAAAAGAAGAACTCGTTTCATTTATGACCTTTGGGAAAACAATTTCTTCTATTAGATCATGAATAGGGTGGCGGGAGCATGGTCATTGTAACAAGTATATTGGGGTGTCAAAGATTTAGACACCCTGGTTTATACACCCGGGTTTATACACAGCTTAGTCTAATGCTAGATCAAGAACCATCGCTTTGTGGTCTGAAGACTTTATCTTGCCTAGAACTTCAGAGTCCCTAACAAGTAAGCCTCTAATAAAAACATGATCGAGAATGGGACCAACTTTAACGGCTCTCATTCTTTTATCATTTCTAAAGCTCATCTCTGTTAAGCCCAGACTCTTTAAAAGTCTTCTTAAGTGAGACGTTCTTTTTTTGGTTCTTGTGTTGAAATCGCCACCAAAAATAACGGGTCCATCGTGGTTTTTAATCATATCAACGGATTGATTGATGTGGTTGACGAAAGCTTGGTGGTTGGCAAAATTTATCCCGTGAATAGATAAGGCCAAAAGAGTTTTATGAGAATTAGCGATGGGATAGTAGGCATAAGTCGTCGTTTTTGGCGTTTTAATAAAAGGTTCTAGATCTGTTGTTCTAGTAAAAGAAACCTCTTGGGGTTTAACTTTTGAGCCTATAAATGATCCGGTTCTCGTATTATTATCTTTGTTATAAATAAAGCTTACACCCATATCAAACTGAAAGTTTTGCATAGAATATAAAGTGTCTTTCATATGATTGTTTAGGTATCCTTCTTGAAGCAGTAAGATGTCTTTATCAGAAGAAAGTTGTCTAAAATCTCTATCCCAATTCTTTCTTTCACCTTTGAGTACATTCCAAACTAGTACTTTTATCGAGTTGGGATTGAGTTCATCCAAGGCTGCTTCACCAATCGTTTCGTGTGATTGTGCTAGTGGAAGGATGGTGTATTTTTTGGCCAAGCCCCATCTTCTGGCTTGGGATTGAAAAGACGATATGGCTAAGAGAAAAACAAGAAGTAGTTTTAAATTTGATAATTGAAGTTTCATTGGTTCCCCTAAAAGTATAGTTCAAGTCGTATAGTGACTTATCGGGGCACAAAAAATGGGATTTAATATCAGGCATGATCGATCAAATTTCGGCAAACATTACCTGTAAATTTTTCCATTCTGAGCTAAATAGTCCAATTTTTTTTAAAAAACAGTATATTTACTCTAAACAAATAACAAGGATACCCCATGAAAACACTTTTTGCTTTTTCTGCTCTTATGCTTTCTCTTTCCTCTTTTGCCTGTGATCAATATGAGGCTCAATTTGGAGGGACGATTAACGAAGTTACTCAAACTAACGAGGGGTGTTTAGTAGACCTAGACCTCGAAGTTTTTAATCAGCATTTCTTTTGTCCTCTTCTTGAAGAAGAAGTTCATGTTAAGAAAGTTCTTCTCGCCGATCAAAGTTGTGAAGATAAAATGGGAAAACGCATTGGTGGAATTCTTGTTTTAGGTCAAAGTCAGGTTATTGAAATAGAATAATTACTCAACCTTTATAACATCGACAAACTGCTGTCTCTTTGAGGCAGCATCATCACATTGACTATCTGATAGATATTCAATTCCCATGAAAACCTTATTTTTTAAGTACTCATATCTTTTAGGACTTAGTTCTTTTAGCTTTTTAGGATTAAATCTATAGGCTGTTATCGATTCTGCGATATCTTCAAGTGGATTGGTTTTGGCGTATCCGGAAATAAAACTTTCAGAATCATCATTTTTCATATCAAGCAGAAGACGTTTCGTTTTATTAAAGCTCTCTTCAACAGCCTCTGTAGAAAGCTCAAAGTCTGTAGAGACAAGCGATGTCGTTATAGATGAGGGAGTTCGAGAGGAAGCTAGTGACAACAGTGAGCTTCCAAGCCTTTGGCTACTTAAACCCAATGAAAGTGATCCCGTTGTTGGGGGCTCTACAGTGAGAGGTGTAAAATTCATAGCATGAGTTGAAAAGTCCACAGTTCTTCTTGAGAGATCTTCTTCCCAGCCACTAGCCACCATCCATTTTTCATCGTGCTCTACATGCAGACTTCCAGCTACATAGTGAGCTATTTCATGGAAAGTGGTATAAGTGACTCTCTTTTGAGAAAAGTCATCAATACCTCCGTAAAAAGTAATTGATGCGTCAGCTATATCATTCGATTCAGTACTGGATTTAGTAAACTGTTGGTTCTTTTTTATTGGAAGCATAAACTCAGGAACGGCAACAAGTCCTTCAAGGTAGGGTTTAAGCATTTCACTAGTCCATGGTTTTGTATCTTCATAAACGAGGTGCGAGGCATTAAGTCCATATTTTTCAATCATGTATAAAAGCTCTATTCCTTGTGTCTTCCCAAATATTTTTTTAGCTTTGCATATTTCATCTTCACAATCTTGTGCTTGATAAAGTGACAAATCAGTTTTGATCGCGGGCTTTGTGAGCGTTTCTTCTTTATTGATAAGAAGGTTAAGAGACTGGCTTAGAGTTCCACTTTTTTCTAGATACTCTTCCATCTCTTTGTTTGTTAAAGCCACCTTCTGACATTTATAGTTTGAAACCTGTTCATCAGTCGCTGCGGCCCAAGGTTTATCTATAATGGGTGACATTTCATTAATGAAGTCTGTTAGAGGCAACTCTAAATTAGAACTACAGATACTAAAAGCACTAAGAGAATAGAAAAAAAGGATAAAAAATCTCACAGTCTTTTTTCGGGAAAAAGAAGTAACTCCTTGAATTTATTTGATAAGTTTCAATGATAGATAGTTGAGTTCATCAGTAGAGATATAGGAGAGGTCTTTGAATTTACAGTACTGGGCTTCATTGCGGTCTTTGTCGTAAGCTGAAACAACTTGAGCGCTAAACGTTTTTAGGCAAACTTGATTACCCCAAGTTCTTCCGCCAAAGATATGCTCGCGAATCTTCTCTAGATCCGCTTTTTTTAGAGAAAGGTATTTTTGTTGGGCGATACAATTATCACAAGTTTTCGAAATTTCTACGCTCTCTGATTTTAGAGTTATCTCTTTGAGTTCTGGGACAAACTCTTTGGCCATCGAAGTAAAAGAAACAATGAAAAGAAGGATAATTATTTTCATAAGTGCTGCACCCTATAGATATTTTTCTCTAGCTCTTTGTAGTCAACCCAGATATTTCCGCCTTCACATTTTACATCCTGACCCTTTACGGTGCTTGATGCTGCTGGGTAACCCTTCTTATAACTTTTACAACCTGTTCCCCAAGTATTTCGAACGAGAAGCTCACAGCTTTTTTGTTTTTTATTCCAGCGCGAACCAATAATTAACGAAGCATGATTTCCACAAAGATTCTTACCGTTGGAGTCTTTTTTAAATCTCAATGGCATCCTTGAGGTTATACCGTCAAAAGGTGGTTTATTGGTTAAGGTGTAGGCACAGTATGAAATACCCACAGGCAGCGAATCGGCTTTAAGTTGTTCAAGGATCTTTTTAGTAAAGGCGTATTTATCAGTCAGGGAACCTTTATAGGTTTGGCAGGTGGAGCCTGTATTAATTTTACTTCTTTCATTTATTGGACAAATCGTTTGAAAAATTAAACCCAGTTGAGAGGGGTCTTCAAACATCTCAGGTGAAAACTTTTCTTTAAAAAACTTATATGAAATCTTAAAGCTTGCACCGAAGGTCGTTTTAAAGTCCATATAGAGTTCATCAAGTGCACTTAGGCGACAGCTTTGGGCTTCTTTTATTTGCTCACGATTGAGAAAAAAGGGATTTGCTTGCTCGGGTCTCCAATCCAATGAAGAACTTCTTTCTTGGCTTGGAGGGACAAAAACACTAGGGTAGGGGTAGAAGTCAGGTTGTCTTATTTGCGCAACTTTTGCCCTCAGCCTTTCTTCAATTTTATAAATTTTTTTAAAATACTGATCATTTTTTAGATTGGATTTACCAAACATATCTTCAATTTTATCTCTAGAACAGGCCCCTGTTTTCTTTACATTATTAAAGGCATTACACATATGTCCCCCTTCAAAGGGAAAGTGTGGTGTACCATCGCTGTTTAATTTTATGCCATCTTTATCCCAATCTTTCTTTGACATCATCGCAGTAAAGACGGGTGAACTCACCGACAGGTTTGGCTTCTTGCCCTTTTCCAGCACTCTTTTTGCCCTAACAGCATCGGCCAGTTGGGTCGCTGCATAGGAGTAACATATTCCAAGTTTTTGATGTTGGACGGGAACGGACTGCATTGTCAGATACTTGGCACGATTTCCTGGAATGGGTTTATCCAGTCGAATATTCGGACATTCGAAAGCATGAGTGAAAATGGAATAGATAAGTATCAGGATAAACTTCACAGTTCATTATAGCTGACAAAACTGAAGGGATGTAGGGTGCAAAATTGGCTGATATTTGAGTTATCCAACTAGATCAGTCAGATAACTCATTGTTTTATTAGTAAAAGAGAACTCTGAGCTTTGTCTGGTAAGAGCCTTCATTATCAACCATATTAGATAAAACATAGTTCGATATGCGATCCAAGCCCTGAACATCAACGATTGAACCAAGCCTTTTACCTAGGTTAGATTTTAAAGTACCGATATTACAAGTATAATCAGCATCATCACCTGGAAAACCGCCTCTCATTTCTTTACAATAAACAGTCATAGTAACTTCAACAACCTTTAAGCTTTGAGCTTCTTTAGTAATAGTTATTTCATTGGCAAAGCTTGATAGTGATAAAAGTGTGAGTGCAGCTGTTAGTAGTTTCATGGTTTCTCCCAGTTGGATTTAAAATAGATATATGCAGCTCTTGTTATAACGAAATTTATCCATCGTCTTTAAAATCTAGGGTTCTAACAGTATCTTAACAATTGTATGGATAAAAATCATAGTGATGGATAGAAGTGACTTAATTTTTTTAAAAACTAAATGGCCCACACATTTTCCAAACCAAAACTCTTTATCGATGCTATAATATTTTTTGAAAAAATGTTTGAAAGTAAGGGAGTCATTTGTGAGCATAATACTAAAAGATCTAGATTCGAGTTATATTGACGACTATTTTGAGTTGGTAAATGATTTAGAAGTTCATAAAACAACCGAGCCGAATGATCCCTTTGTTCCATTTGAAAAAGACAAGCTTCTGGATTGGTTAAATGGATTGAAAGAGAAAAAGAATCGAAAAGACTTTGCAATTGTCCTGACTAAAACTAATGAATTTGTTGGTGAAGTCGTGCTCAACCATATTGAAAATAAATCTGCAAATATCAGGATTGCTATTTTACCTAGATTTTTTAATAAAGGGTATGGAACTGAGGCTATGAAGCAAACAATTGATTATGCTTTTAAAACAATGAAATTAGAACAAATCACTTTAGGTGTTTTTAGCATCAACCCACGAGGTGTCAGAGTTTACGAGAAAAGTGGCTTTGTTGAAACATCTAGAGAAAAATTGGATGATCAGATATTCGAAATAAATATGGTTTTGAGAAATGAGAATCTGTAACTAAAAGCCTAGGAAAGCTAGCCACAATAGCTGTTCTTTTTCTTAATATTGGTTTAAAACTAAATCAAGAGATGGCAAGAGTTAAGCTAGGGGATATTTCTATCATGAAATTAATATTTATTATTTTAAACTTTGTATTAGTTACCTCAGTTTTTTCAATGTCGGCTCCTCCAAATTGTTCAGAGAAAACTAATAAACAAAGAAAGACAGGTTACGAATACTTACCAGGAGTGACTGCAATTTCAGCTTTTTATGCAACAAGAGTTGCTGTAAAAAATATTGAAGACAATAGGGATGGTAAGAAGTTTTCAACAGACGCACAAATGTTTCTCACTGCTGTCTTAGGCACGGTTGTGGGAATTGACTCTTTGCTGAGTTCTTCTCGGGACTGTCGAATCACAGATAAGAAGGGAATGAACTTTCTTCGAGAAATATCAAATGAAGATGCTCTAAAGTTCAGAATAAAAGAAAGAAAGCTTAGGCTTAAAAACCTGGCCATTAATTCTGGATTAGCGATCTTATTATCAACAATGGTTGAAGGTAGAAATGATCGTAATTCAATTTATATTGCTGGGACCATACCATTAGCTATGGCAGGCTTACAGACCCTGTTTATTGATGATAAAGACCTTCTTCCAAACACTGCTGTTACTGTAATGAGTGCAGGGAGTAGCCTTGTACCTGCTTTAAGTTTCTATAAAAAGTTCTAATCAATTCTGTTTATTAAATTGTTTAATTTAAAAATCCGAAAGAAGTTTTAGTCAGACATAAAACTTTTACTTACGCGCCATTTGTTTTGTTACATGAACTCTCTCATGGTTATCATTATTATGAGGTAGGCATAGATAATGAGGCAGTTATCAGAGCTTATAAAAATGCTCAGACAACTGGACTTTACTCAAGTGTTCCATCAAGAAATGGGGATGGAAGTTTTGTTAAAGCATACGTCCTTACAAACCTTGAAGAATACTTTGCAGAGTTAACAGAGGCTTATTTCGGAGCGGATGATTATTTTCCAAAAAACAGAGTAGAATTGAAAGAATATGATCCTGTAGGGTATGAAGCGATTAAAAATGCTTGGTTGTAAGTTTGTCTATAGGAATAAAAGGCCCTTGTACTAATCCTTCATTCTTTTTCTGTAATATCCCTTTAGTGCATCGATTTGATTTTCATTCAGTCCATCGACATAGCTTTTGAGGATAAAGAAACGATATAAAATCTCTGCTGAAATCATTCTGGCTTTTGGTGTGTTGATATATAGTAGTAGCAGCATGAGGCCAAACTCTGTGATATCTACTTTACGTGTTTTTCTCGTCTTGCCTTTTGCTCCTCCTAAGTAACTGTTTTCTATGAAGTTTTCATTCAACTCAAATCTGAGTTGAATGGCAAGTTCCTCATTGCACTTATCAATGGCCCTAAGAATGTTGTGATGTTTCATTTCAAAATGTTCAGCAATCTTAAGTGAATCGGTAATAGGTCCAAACGGCGTATCTCGAATCCAAACATCACCCATAACATGTTCATTTATTAAATCTTTAAGTCTAGGGGGGCTTGTTTCAAATGGTTTGTTGATTCTAAAGTTGCTCATAAATTCTTCTTGCTAGCTTCTAATAAGCAAGAGAGGGGGGACTATTGGAATTAGTAAATACTTGAAATAAAAAAGACTGCAAAAACGCTAGTTTTTGGACGAGCTTCTTTAAAACTCATCAATTGATTTATTTAACTAGAGCAAGACTTGGCTCCTACGGTTTTCGCATCCAGCTCAAACCTGCGTAGCCTCACCTCACAAAAGCTGTCGTTCGCTCCTGCTCACTTTTCGCCTGATGGCGCCTTTTGTTCCCTTCAAGTCTCACCCATAATCACAAATTAAAAAAGCCCAATAAATAATCGCTTGCGCTCATATTCACTGGGCTTTTTTAAATTGGTGGAGCATGCAAGACTTGAACTTGCGACCACCCGGTTATGAGCCGGGGGCTCTAACCAACTGAGCTAATGCTCCATATGGGGTTAGGCGTAAGATCATAGTGAAAAATTAGCGATTTGGGAATCATTAAAATTAGGCTAAAGAGAGGACTTTTTTTATCTGAGTTGTGCGGAGGGTTAAGCTCTGAAGGGCCTTTTAGTAACAACTTCTCAGTCGTGGTAAGGCTTTAGCAACAGATTTGTAATGACGTTATTTGAGTTTATATATCTTGTGAATTGAAATATCTTTCACCTTCAGTGACTTGTATAAGTAAGGCTTATATCTCTCAAGGCTTTTCGTATATGGCTTAAAAATCCACTTTGTTAAAAGGTAATCTGCTTCTTGGGCAGAGGATAGTTCAAACCGACTACGCATCTTTTTGGGAAGCGCATTCAGATTATCTAAACCAATTGGAAGAGGAAAAAAAGCAACTTTAATTTTTTCCTGCTTTGATCTTCAAGGTCGATATATTCTAGAGATTGACGGAAAGAACTTCCAAAATATTCTAAAGGGAAGTTACCTTCGGCTTTTGTAATTCCACCACTTAATCGATTGAAGTATGTAATCTGGTGTGGGTGGAATGAGACAATATCATAGATGGTAAGGACAAACTGAATACCAAAGATCAAAACGATTAAGTTCTTGATCTTGTAGTTTGATATTTTTGATAGAGTTATTGTTGTTAAAAGAATAATGGCTGGATAAATAAAATAAAAATGTCTCCAATCATTATATTTTGAATAGTTGAAAGCACAGGCCGCAAAGAGAATAATCGAAATAAAGATAAATATAAGGGTACTGAATATATCATTCAATTTTATATGGCCCTTTATGTTTATTAAACTAGTTGTGTATGAATACATAAAACCGAGTAGATATATGGAAGGGAGAGTAATAGAGATCCAGGTAATTGTGTAGTGCCATGGGAGTTGGTTGCTTGGAATGACATCACCTAAGAGAGAATAGCGTGAATCACGGGCTGGTAGTATAAGCTGTAATTATGCAAAACAATAAAGCGCTCAAAGAGATTAGGCCAAAGAAAGGGAGTTATCAGGATATAGAGGCTGATACTAGTAACGATGAAAAACAAAATGAAACTTTAAGTCTTTGGTATAGGCTTTTTGCTGTATCAGATTTACAAAAAGAAATATCATCGTGATCAGTATACTTATTTCTCCAACTGTTCTTAGATGCGTAACGATGGCACAGATAATAGAGTTTAAAATTAACCCTTTCCAAGTAAGCTTTTTGATAAGTGAATGAAGGGAAATAAGAAAAAATGTAAAGAAGCATAAAAATGGTATATCGATAGGATTATAAAAACTATGGGCGTACATTCTGGGCATGAGAAGGAACATAAGGATACTGATGAGAGAAAACCTTTCGTCTGACAAATAATTTTCTGACAAAAGAAGAAAGAGAATAGAACTTATAAAAAAGAAAAGATGATTAATAAGCCTTCTCACTTTAAAGCTTTTATAAATATTATCTTCAGGAACAAAAAAACTATCGAGTTTATTGAGAGCTATCAGATATAGGGCTCCTCGAGGGCTGCATGGGACTCGCCGTCTCCTACAACCTTGTTGTAATCCGTTTTATCCCATGTTTTACTCATCTGTTGAGCGTAATCTTTATTTCGAAACTCGTCCCAGGTAATCCCATAATTGTCATGTACAAGTAAACCGGCGATAAGATATACTGATAAAATTAAGATATAAATGAGAGAGTAACTTTTTTTATTGATAAGTTGATCCATGGTGTTAAGTAAACAAAATCCCCTATTTTATCATTCTAATATGTATCGTGTTCATTATTCTAGAATTAATTGCAAGATTCATACTATTTAATGATTACCTGTCACAAAGAGTTGCCTCACCTCATTCTTTTTATAGACGAGTTACGTGGTACAAGTTCAATAAGGATATTCCCCAGAAAAGCAGTATACACTTATGGTGTTTGATCCTGAGCTTGGGTGGATATATAAGCCAAATTAAAAATAGATACATTTCAAAATGATCAAAAATTGACAACAAACTCGTTGGGGTATCGTAATCAATTTGATTTTTCAACAGAGCACCAAAAAGTTGTTTTTCTTCTTGGAGATTCTTTTGTTTTTGGAGATGAATCTAGTGATAAGGATACGCATCTATCTTAAATTCGAACTCTAAAGAATATAAATTTTATAATTTAGGTGTTAGTGGTTATGGAAATGATCAAATGCTTCTTACTTTTAAAAGGTATGTCGAAAAGTATAAACCAGTAAGGACAATTCATCTTTTTCAACTTTACCGATCTTCACCGAAACATTCTAAGCTTTCATGACTATTTTAAACCATATTATACATGGGAAGATAAACTAGTACTACACACTGATCATATTGTGAAAAGAGATCAAGCTATCGAGAAAGAGTTTTGGCGTTTAAAATCGCTAGAGTTATTACCGATCATGTATATGAGACTCAGTTATAATAATCTCAAATACGTTAAAGAGATAAAGTTTATGGCAACAAAAATCCTAGAAGAAATGGTCGTTGTCGCTCAAAAAAACCATTCAAAACTGAATATTATTTATACACCAATTGCTCAAGAAGCTAATGTGATGGAGACGAAGGATTTTAAGTACGAGACGTTTATGTTCGATTTCTGTAAAGAGCAAAATATCGACTGCTTCTCTGCCAGACCAGAATTTAGAGCGATTAAAAAAGAAAGTGGTCACGTCTTTAAAGAATATGGACATTGGAAGGAACAAGGGCATAGGGCTATCTATAATACAGTTAGAAGAGTAATGGGTGAGAATTTATGAAAGATAAGAAGGTTCTCAATATTCTCTATCTTTGCGTCTTCGTCTTAATTTTGGCATTTCTTTTTTTGAGAGTGATCTTGATTGAAACAAGATATTACGACCATGATGAATTTCAACATCTCAATGCTACTTGGAATCTCTTTAATGGAAAGGTTCCTTATAGGGACTATTTTGAGCATCATTTTCCAGGTTTATATATTCTAAGTTCATTTTTATTTAGTTTTTATACAGATTTAGAAACAAGTCAGAAGAAACACTCGGTCTATTCAAAACATCTCGCTATTTTTTACAGATATTTTTTATTATGAGTTCAGTCGTCATGGTAAAGATAATTTCATTAATAAAAAATAACTTTTTTGCTTACCTCACTTTATTGCTCTTTATAGCCAATAGTGTCTTCTTGAGTAAAGCAATTGAATTTAGACCTGATGTTCCAGGTCTGTTTTTTGCTATGCTTAGTCTCTTCTATCTTGTTAAGGGCATTAAGCTAAATAACGTCAAGAAGCTAAACATGAGCTATTTGTATTATGGGGTGGCCATCATCTTTACGCAAAAGTATTTGGTTCTTTTACCCAGCTTAATTGTTTGCCATATTTTCTTGTTTGCCTTTAAAAGTAAACGCGATCTGTTGATTGAAAACTTAAAGTGCTTTTGTCTTTTATTGACTCCATTTCTTCTTCTCTATTTAGTCTTTTGTCTTCTTAATGCGGGGGATG
This sequence comes from Halobacteriovoraceae bacterium, assembly GCA_963719505.1. GTDB lineage: Bacteria > Bdellovibrionota > Bacteriovoracia > Bacteriovoracales > Bacteriovoracaceae > CAKZJW01. The sequence goes on along the minus strand of CAVRCF010000001.1, from coordinate 118,466 downwards.
AATTTATAGAACAAAATATAATGACAAACTTTAAGTGGAAAAAGGTTGGAAGTCATATCTATCATACATCCGCATTTTTCAGGGGAATGAAGTTTGAGTTACTATTTTGTGGGTTGGGTCTTTGTGCTGAGCTCTTTAGAAGTATAAAAGGCAGATCAATAAATAAGTTTAGCGTCTTGTTTGGGATTAATATCTTTTGGTTTTATATATTCATTATTACTAGTCCCTGTCTCAGCTTTACAGTTCTATTTAATCCTTATTCCATCAATTCTATACTTTGTGATGTGCTTTTTAGAGGTGTTTAAGCGAAAAGAAGTTCAAGGCCTTCTCGTAATTGGGCTTGTTAGTGTCAATTTATATTATACCTATCCAAGGTATAGTACAAAAAAGTCATCCTATCGTGAAACCCAAGAAAAAATTTTAAGTTACATCACTAAACATACGCAAAAAAACGATATCATCTTTGGGGGGAACCCACTGTTTGCAACATTTCGTCAACATATAGGGAGTTACCAATTCATTCACGAAGGTGTTTTTCTAATGATGTCAAAAGAAGAGAAAGAGTTTATAGAAGAAAGTATTATCACGAGAAGGATCGTTCCCCCTCTTATAACCTATGACTACAACGTGTCTCTTATTCTCTGAAAAGCTAAATAACTTTATTAAAGAGAACTATGTCTATGTTGAGGGGACTCAGTTTTGGCTTGGGCAAGGGTATGAAGTTAAGCTTCTAAAGCTAAAAAAACCTCTTCCTCGTGATGACAAATAGATCGCTAAGACTGGAGGTAATTGTTTTCACACTCGCTCCGGACTGAACACCAAACTCTCTAGGGTAGTGTTCAATATTAACCTTCTTGATTAAACAAGACTTTATGATTGGATCAGAGAATATTTCCAAGTTAACCCCTGGCCCCTTAGAATCAATCTGAACTTTCTTGATGAGATCTGTTTTAAAAAGCTTAAAGCCACAATTAAGATCGGGGATTCTTGTTTGGAAGATAGCTCGTCCTATAAGGCTCCAGACTTTCCCTAAGAGTCTTCTTAAAAAATTATCTTTTCTGTCTTGCCTTTGGCCGATAATGACATCGTAATCTTCTCTATAGGCCAGAAGTTGTATGATGCTATTGAAATTGAATTGGTTATCGGAGTCCATGATAAGAAGATAGCCGCCATTGTTTGCCTCTTTAATACCGGTACAAATACTTTTGGCATACCCTTTATTCATTGAATGCTCACAGTAAATAATACTGATAAGTTCTGAGTATTTAGAAATAACCCTTTTTGTTTCATCAGTACTTCCATCGTTAACTGTGACGATAGTTGGATCAATATTATTTCTTTTTGATGTGGCAATGATTTCGAGAATTAATGCATCTAAGTTCTCTTCTTCATTATAAATGGGCAGAATGATATTTAGTTGTATCTTACTGCTCATAGACTCTCATCTCAAAGCCGTATTTTTCAAAAGTAGCTTTGTGTTGCTTTATTTGATCCAACATGTTCATCATGTCAGAGTGATAATTTTTTTCGTATAAAAGGGCATCGATCGTTTTATCTTTATCAAGAAAAATAGAATAGAGTGGAACTGACCAAAATAAATAATTTGTACTTATTTCTCCAGACTCAATCTTTCGTCGAATCAAAGTATCCCTTAAAAGGACAACGCCATTTTTATCTTTTAAAGCTATATTTAAATTGCGATCAAAACTTTTCCAGTGGACTGTGGTTATTAATGAGAGGGGCGACTGAAATAAAATTATAAAGGTCACGCCCTGACTCACAAAAGCATAATTGATGACTTTTCTGGTCCTTAGTCCAATAAAAAAAATAAGAGACATAATAGCTGGGGCAATCGATGTTAAACTTCTGGTCGAAAATTGAGAGTTCCTAGAGACCGCTGTAGGGTAGTAGTAGGTGATGACCAAGCAAGCGGCACCTATGAGTAGAAAGATAAAGAGATACTTAGACTTTTGTAAGGTCCTTGAAAACGCGCTTATGAGGAGAAAGATAGAAAAAAATATCACAAAAACAAAATATATATTTCTGTACGGGAAAAAATTCATTCCCATTGATCCGAGTCCAAAAAATCCCGCTTTGACGGAATAAATATAGCGACCAACATTGTCTGGATATTCATGGAAAATAATATTTCTTAACTGGAGTGCTGAAAGTAATAAAAGAAAAATGGTACTTGTAATCTTTGCTTTTAACGGAATAAAATTACTTTTAAAGATATTAAAAATAATAAACAATGCAATCAGACAAAAGGTCTCGTAGGAGAAAGCGAGAGCAAGAGCGAGTGGCAAATATAAAAGAGCATTCCAATCTAATCTTCTGAACTCGTAGATGTAAAAGAAGACAGGCCAAAAGACGGAGTTTAAAAATAACGATTCAGACTCTATGGCGTACTCAGTATTCATAGAGAAAAGGAAAGTCGAAATGATTGGGTACAAAATATAGATCTTGTTCTTTTGGCTAAGGATCTTGAACGAGAGAACTATACCTAAAATCATTTGAAGATAAAAAGAAAAACCCATTGAAAAAGAGATGAGGTCAAAGTTTTTAACACCCATGGTAATCAAAAGCCAGGTTGGCGTTTTCAAAATATAGTGAGCTGCGACTCGACCTTCTTGATACGAGTAGAGCTCACCTGTACTTAAAAGAGTAAAGAGGTAGTTCGCCCCGTCGCTGGAGAAGTATTTGGCGTTCAAGCTCGCGATTACCCCTATAATGATTAAGGATGCTAGAGACAATAAATATGTTTTATATATCTTCTTCGTCATCTGCGTAAAATTACATTGCCTATAAAATTTCGAAAGGCAAAAAATATTTCATGCTTTCTAACGTAGATGAATTTTGCCCAACTAAAGAGTTTTAGTCGTTTTAAGAAAAAGTAGTTGTAACCAAAGAATTGTAGGAATTCTAGTTGCCATCGTTTGAAGTTTTTTAACTCAAAGCCAGAGCTAATTTGTTTATTGAACTCATCCCAGTTTGAAAGAATCATTCTGTAATCATTTTTATTTTCTTTCATATCTTTCCAGATTTGAGTTCCTGGATAAGGGACCATGATCCCGAAAACGGCTAGATCTATATTTAAGCTCGCGGCGAAGAAAATACTGGAAAGAGCACTTCTAAAGTTCTCTCTTGGATGGCCTATAATGAATAAACCTTCTATTGAAATATTTTTGTACTTTTTAAGTCTATTCACGGCGAGGTTTACAATCTCTTTACTTAGGGACTTTCCAATTTCTTTTAATCTGGTTTCATCTCCAGTTTCCATGCCAAGTCCTATTTGAAATGTCCCTTTAAAATTTCCAAAGGCATCGGCGAGCTTTTGATTCATGCATCTGGCATGGGCCATAATACTAATATGAAGCGAAGGTATATTTAATTGATCGATTTTATTAATAAGCTCAATGCTATATTGATTATCGAGGCCAAATATTTCATCATCAAAACTAATTTTGGTTACGCCATGACTTTGATAGAACTCAGAGATCTCTGACACAATTCCATCGACATCTCTTTTGACCGTTTTTCTTCCGTTTGGATTGGCACAGAAATCACAAGTGTAGGGACAGCCCTTCTGTGCCATAACTCTAAGCTCCGTTGGTTTTCTTTTGAACCAACTCCAGTCTGGTTTGTAAATTTCACTAAAGACACTGTGACGAGAGGCAAAGTTTAGTGACTTTATTATCTGGTCGTCTTCTGCGATAAATAAGGCCTGGCACCAAGTCGAGTTCCTTATTCTGGTTAATACAATTGAGGAAATCAAGTAATGGTTTCTCACCTTCGCCTGCAATTAAGTAGTCAAAAGATGAGGACTCTTGCATCGTCTCAAGCGGCAGTGCTGTTGCGTGCACACCTCCGATCATTATCTTTCCTTGAAAGTGATTGTCCTTTAATGTCTTTGCCAGTTCCATGGCCGAATTTATCTCTGAAGTGAAAGCCGTAATGCAAACTAAATCATAGTCGGAACTCAAAATAAGGGGAATCGTTTTGTCGATACTGAGTCTTTCAAATTTGCAGTCAAGTGCGTCTATGGTGATATCGTTAGTCTTTTGGTTTAGATACGTTTTTAAATAGGCGAGAGCTGGTCTTGGAAACTCTGGTCGATCGTAATGAGGTTCAACTATCTTTTTAGCAGGAGGTGAGATGATAATTAATTTTGTTACAGGATTATTCATCTTATGCTTTTAGCCTTTATAGTTTGTGTAGTAATGTTGGAATTGATCTCTTTGGTTACTTGATATCGAATCAAGGATAATTCCAACTAGTAATGTTATCACGCTGATCATTGCTAATCCCGTTGCCAAAATCGCAGACGGTAGTATGTTAATATATCCAAGATTTAAAAACTCATTAATAACGGGGATACCTATGATGAGTGTCGCAATAAGAAAACCTAGAGAAATGAATGAAAAGAAAACGATTGGTTTAAAGTCTTTTATCAGCCAAAAAATAGTTTTTAGGATTTTAAAGCCATCAGAGAATGTATTGAGTTTAGAGTAGCTGCCTTTAGGTCTTGATTTATACTCTATGGGGACTTCTTTGATTTTAATATTTTTATCCAGGCAGTGAAGGGTCATCTCTGTTTCAACCTCAAAACCATGACTGTGAATCGGTATCGTCTTAACAAACTTTTTATTGAACGCTCTAAAACCACTCATGATATCTTTTAAGTCAGTTCTAAAAAAGAGATTAATTAAAGAGGATATGAATTTATTCCCAAAGCTGTGTAAGTTTCTATCGTTGGCCAGGTCATAGTCTCCTCGAGAGATTCTGTCGCCAACGACCATGTCTGCAGTTTGATCTAGCAAGGGCTGAATTAAGTCCTGGGCCATATTTGCAGGATAGGTTTCGTCACCATCAACTAAAATATAAATATCGGCTTCAATTTCTCTGAACATGGAGCGGATAACATTACCTTTTCCTTTTTGCATTTCCTTTTTGACCAGCGCGCCTGCGTCTTTGGCTTTTTTGAATGTTGAATCAGTTGAGTTATTATCATAGACGTAGATATCTGCACTGGGCAAAGCCAATCTAAAGTCAGTTACCACTTTCGTTATGGTAACTTCTTCTTCTAAGCAAGGTATCAAAACGGCAATTTTAATAAGTCATCCTTTTGGGAAATATCCAACGTCATTAAAATCTAGCATAGGATCTGTTTCAATAACAGATAGAGGTTATAACAGCGGGAGTAATTAACGACTTTAAGTGAATTGTGCGCAAGGTTAAGTCTGTTAGAATGCAGTAAAATTAGTGATTTGGGAATCATTAATTCCATGATATTAATAGATTGAATTTTAGCATGGAGTCAATATGAAGATCCCTTTTATTAAGTACTCTGGGTCTGGGAATGATTTTGTTATTATTGATAATCGCAATGAGTCATTCGACCTGAGTAAAGAACATATCATCAACCTATGTAAAAGAAGGGAAGGCATTGGAGCTGACGGCGTCGTTTTTTTAAACCCATCATCAAAAGGTCATGATTTCTCTTTTCGTATTTGGAATGCCGATGGCTCGGAAGCTGAAATGTGCGGAAACGCCTCTCGATCAATTGTTCACTACGCTTCTAAAAGTTTAAAGCTTAAAGATGGCCCAAAATATATCTTTGATACGATGAATGGTGTTTATGAAGGAGAGGTCGTTGGAGATGAAGTTCGAATTAAAATGACAGAACTTTTTGACGTGGGCTCAATTGATATCTCTGATCTTTCAACCAAAGCCAGTCTCTATTTAAATACCGGTGTGCCTCATGCCGTTTTACAGGTTACGGATGTTGAGCAAATTAATATCAAAAGTCTTGGAAGTGCTATCCGGTTTGACGAGCGCTTTGGAAAGAGCGGAACCAATGTCGATTTTTTTCAAGTTTTAGATGCTGATAAAAAACACTTGAAGCTTCGAGTTTTTGAAAGAGGTGTCGAGGATGAAACTCTTTGCTGTGGAACTGGAATTATGGCCACAGCTATTGCAGCGGCAAAAATATTCAATTGGGTTGGTGAAATTACTATTGAAGCCCGTGGTGGAACTTTAAAGGCGATCGTGGATAAAGATTTCAAAGAGCTTTATTTTCAAGGAGCCGTGACGCCTATTTACGAAGGAATTGCTGAGCTTCATGGATAGAATAGATAAAGTACTAGTTGACCTTGGTCTCCTTAAAACCAGGTCTCAAGCCAAAATGCTCATCGCCCAAGATTGTGTCTATCATAATGAAATACTAGTCACAAAAGCAGGTCTTAAAGTAAGCCCAGAAGATAAGTTTGAAATCAAAGAGATGAATATTTTTGTCTCGCGTGGAGCTTATAAGTTAGAAAAAGCCATTAGAGAATTTGGATTAAATTTGCAAGGTCTCGTTGTGGCCGATGTCGGGGCGAGCACTGGTGGCTTCACTCAAGTGGCCTTGAATGCCGATGCTCAGAAAGTTTATGCCATCGATGTGGGACATGACCAACTATCACCATTATTAAAAGACGATGAAAGAGTGATCAATCTTGAAGGAACAAATATAAAATTTCCTTTGGAACTTGAAGAAAAAGTAGATCTCTGTGTTGTTGATCTCTCCTTTATTTCCCTAAAACTTGTGTACAAAAATATTCATGCTCTTTTAAAAAAGGGTGGAAAAAGTGTTGTGCTGATTAAGCCCCAGTTTGAAGCTGGTCGCGAAAGACTGGGAAAGCAAGGACTTGTCTCTCAAAATGATCTTCCTATAATCATTGAAGAAGTAAGGACCTGGTTTGAAGAATCTGGTTATACAATTTTAAAAATGATTGAGTCCCCGATAAAGGGCAATAAGAGCGGTAATATTGAATATTTGGCTTTAGTTAGTCTTAAAGAGATATAGTATAATTGAGATTCAGCGTATTGATCGTGTTGACTTCATCTCTTCCAAACTCTCTTTTCCTTCGTATATCATTAATGTATTCATAGTCGTAAGAGACAAAAAAATCATCTGAAATCGAGTATCTTAAAGAAGTTCTCCAATAGGTTCTATTGTCTTCCCAGTCCATTTCAAAATTTCCAAGATCCATCAAGGGCTTATACCAAAGAAGAGTGTTTAGCTTTAGCTTTTCCGTCATAGGAATATTGGCCCTAATTCTAAAGCCGTGACGAAGATTATTTTCACTTAAGGTCTTTTCTTCAGGAAATTTGACATCCGTCTCTAAGTAATCCAAAAGAGGAACGTAGCCTATATCAAACTGCCTTTTCTTTGGATCGTCTTCTCCGTGGTACATAAAGCCTAGAAACCCAACTTGCACCATGCTCTCTGGATAGTCGACATTACCTTCAGTTCTTGCGTTATAGAAGACGTGAAAGAAATAAGAAAAGTTTTCTGAAATATTATTGATGGTAAAGTTTGTTCGAGAAAGGGTCTCGCTGGATTCCACAGTCTCTTTTGAAAAATTATTAACTGTTTTCTCATCTGTCTTTTGATAAAAAGTATCAAATTCGTACTTGATACCATTATTGGATATAACGGCTCCGTAGTTTGATGACCTCTCTTGATCCTCAGATTGAAATCTTATGGGGGAGGCGAAGAGTCTAATTTTCGTGGTACTAAGGTCCTCTGCCAACATTTTAGAGTCGAAGTTCTTATTGAGAAATTGTTGAGACTCTGTTGGAACGTCTTTTTTGTAAGGCTCATTTTTCATGTCATTTATAAGGTCAAAATTGACTATTCTCTCTTGCTGGAGCTTAACTTGCTTTTTTAAGTCCTCATCTTTGATTTTATCTTCAAAGTACTCACTATCATTGTTTTGGGATGCCAGTTTTTCTACATATCTTTTCATATGTGGAGGAAGCTCACTTTGAAGCATAGACCTTAGAGTGTAGCTTGAATCGTAGGAGAGAAGCTCTGGATTTACCACGCGGTATACTTTCCAATAGGAGAGCATCATTGAGGCTTTAACACAGATTGCACGGGCAATATAGCCATTGGTATTGGTAAGTTTGATATGATCGTACTTGTTGATGGCGTCCTCTAAACCTCTGTTGAGAACCACCACATTGCCTTTGTAATGTTTAATAACACTGATATCGGCCAGACGGTCGTTGATCTCGAGTGCGGCTAAATTGGCCGAGAGTAAAAGGAGTATTAAGTACTTCATTTGATAATTTTAAGTCATTTTAGTACTTTACTCCACGCAGGCAAAATTCTCTTGCAAAGAGTTAAAGTATTTCCCTTACCTGACCGAAATGTTTTTTATGAAGTATTTAAGCGTTATTCTCTTTGTTATTCTGTTTGCTAAGGCTGCACTTGCTGACCCGTGCGATAGATTTTTTATTACCCCTGAGAAATATTTAAGCACTATATCAGAAAGCTACTCAAAGAAGTTCTCAAGCTCTGCTGTTGATGCAATAAATGCACTCTCAGTTGATGATAAAGTGCGAATGGTTGAGTTATCCAAAGGCCTAGACGCAGAACAATTGAAAACTCTTCAGCAAAATCTTAGCGATGAGACAGAAATATTTTTCAGAGGCGGAACCCCAAAATTTAACAAAATTTTTATTGAAGCCTATAATCCTGGCTTTGCCAGACAAAGTTACGATCGCTTTAAATCTTTTGAGCCAAATAGCTTCGTTTACGACTTTAAAGTGCCAAAGTTCAAAAGTGGAGTGACACCAACGAGCGCAGAGAAAAACTATAGGTTAGCGATCGAAGAGATAAATGCCGTCTTTAAAGAGCAAGATACCGTCTTTAAAAGGATGCAAGAATTTGAAGATGAAGTGCTTGCAAGAAGTCTAAAGCAAGATAAAAAGTTTTATACTTTAAGTGAAAGACAACAAGCAGAAATTAAACAAAAAAATATGATAGAGGTTATGGATGAGCTTGAAGAGGCCCATGGCTTTGTGAGTGTCAATCCAAATAAGTATGAGGCGCTAAATTTAGAAAATAAAAGTTATAGTTTAACGGAGTGGCAAGACATGCTAAAAGAGGGAAAGATCTTTAACGATACAGCCTTTAAAAATGTCGAAAATGCTGTTGATCTCTCTAGTCGAAACGGTCACGGATATTTTACTCATAGAATTCAATTTCACATTCTTATGAAAGAGATGAATAAAAATCCCAAAAGGTTTAAAGGCTTTAAAGGGGTAGAGCTTTATAAAAAACTTGGAGATACTGAGTTCGCTCAAAAAATGGGCCTTGCCAATTCAGGCTCTGATACCCTTTGGCAAAACCTTTTTGATTCTATGAATGGTCCCTCTTATCATAGGCCTGAGTATTTCAGAACAATGCATGAGCTTTATCCATTTTTGGGAGCTTGGCTCTAGTCGTAGTTTAAAACGGCATTAATTTTTACAGAATCTTTATCAAGATCATTTAAAAACTTTAAGTTAATAAGAGCTCCAACGGACTCAATATTGTAATGATTTTTACGACAAAGCTCTATTGCTGCACGAAGAGTCCCACCAGTTGCAATAACATCATCGATAATGACTACGTTTGCAGGTTTTTCGTTAATCGCCATCTCAAGTGTATCTGATCCGTATTCAAGATCGTAATCCATACTCATAACAGGAGGCGGAAGTTTTCCTTTTTTTCTGATAGGTAGAAATCCCTTATTATGTTTGATGGCCAAAGCTGCACCTAAAATAAAGCCTCGCGACTCAATTCCTAAGACAAGATCTACATTTTCCCAATCGATTCCTTTACCCATATCTTCAATGAGCTCAGGCAGTTTCTGTTGGAGCAAAGGTGAGATGTCCTTAAAGATAACTCCCGGTTTTGGAAAGTCTGGAACTTTGATAATTAACTTTTCATAATCTTCTGGGGACATAATTTAGCCTTTTTTGGGATTCTTAATGCCTCTATCTTAAAGGATAGAGTGAAAAAAAAATAGTCATTTCAGCAGATTTCTACAATTTAGCTGATTAATTGATCAATAATTTCAAGTATTTGTATGGAACACGGTGGCATCAAGATTGCTCTATATAGGGTAGGAGATCTAAATGAAGATATTGTTATCACTGTATTTTATGATGAACTTAAGCTCGGCTCATGGACGCTCTGTGATCAAGGTGAGTCCTATTGGGCATTCTCCTAAGGGACAGTATGTCGCGTTTGAGGAGTTTGGGTTCTCTTCTGGGGATATTCCCTTTGTGAGAGTACGAGTCTACAATACGTGGAAAAATAAATATGTCACAAAGCCGGTTCGTATCACCGGAGAAGATAAAGACTCAAGTTTAAGTAAAATCAGACAAGAAGCAAAAAAACTGGCCAATAAAGACCTGCAGGCTTTTAATATCTCTGGGTAAACCTTGGAGATAAAATGAATAATGATCAAACCAACAACTACGTTCTTTCAAACGAATTAGAAGAGGCCATTAAAATTGCTGAACTTACCAAAAGACCACTCCTGATCAAAGGGGAGCCTGGAACTGGCAAGACTCTTTTAGCAGAATATTATGCAAAAAAGAAAAACTACCCTCTTTACCGCTGGCATATTAAGTCCACAACAGTAGCAAGTGATGGCCTTTATTTTTATGATGCCATTACCAGGCTAAATGATTCAAGGTTTCAAGATTCTAATAAACGAGATGTTAATAATATCAATGACTATATTCGTTTTGAAGCGATGGGGCAGTCTTTTAACAGTGACGTCCAGTCAGTTCTTTTGATCGATGAGATCGATAAAGCGGATATTGAATTTCCAAACGATCTTCTTTTAGAATTAGATAAGATGGAATTTAATATCAATGAAACAGGTCAAACCATAAAAGCGAAAGTAAGGCCTGTCGTTTTTATTACCTCTAATAGCGAAAAAGAACTCCCAGACGCTTTTTTAAGAAGATGTATCTTTCACTATATTGATTTTCCAAATGAAGTGATGATGAAAGATATCGTCCATGCTCATTATCCAGAAATTGAAAATGAGTTGCTGGGTAACGCTTTGTCTGTCTTTTATCAGCTAAGAGGGGCCAACGAACTTCGAAAGAAGCCCTCAACTTCAGAGCTGATTGATTGGATTAATATTTTACTTCATCAAGGGGTGGACCTCAAAAAGATCAAGTCTATTCCTTTTTTGGGATCGCTTTTGAAAAATGAAGATGACTTAGAGAAATTGAAATAATGTTTCTGGATTTCTTCTATGGGCTACGGGCTCACAATATTCCGGTTTCAACCCGTGAACTTCTAGACTTTATTGATGTTATCAATAAATATACCAGCTCTGGAGAGCAGATAGATTCAAAAAGGTTTTATCAGATTGCAAAAAATATCTTTGTAAAAGATATAAAGTATTACGATGCCTATGATCAGGCTTTTAGTCAGACTTTTTCTGATGTCTTAGGAGAAAGTGACTTTAAAGATCTTCTTAGCAAGTGGCTTGAAGAGGCGAAAAAGCAAAAGCTTTCAGAGGAACGAAAAAAGCAGGCGATGAATCTTCCCAGTGAAGAGTTGATAAAAGAATTACAAAAAAGAATTGATGAACAAAAAGAGCGTCATGACGGGGGGAATAAGTGGATTGGGACGGGGGGAACCTCGGCTTTTGGACACTCCGGCTTTAATCCAGCAGGAATTAGAGTGGGTGGCGAGGGAAAGAATCGCTCCGCTTTAGCCGTTGCTGGAGAGAGAAAGTTTAAAGAATACAGAACGGATTCCGTTATTAATGTAAGACAGATTAAAGTCGCTTTAAAGAAACTTAGACTCCTCAAAAAATCCGGTGCACCTAAATTAGACATTAAAAAGACCATTGATAAGACGGTTGCCAATGCCGGTGAGATTGAGATTATAAAATCGCGATCGCGAAAAAATAATTTAAAACTTGTGCTCTTAATGGATGTCGGTGGCAGTATGACAAGTTTTAGCCGCAGAGTGAGTGATCTATTCTCAGCGGCGAATCAAACAAATCACTTTAAAGAACTTCATCATTACTATTTTCATAATATCTTTTACGATGATCTCTATACCGCTCCTCTTTTTAATGAGGAACACGAAATACCGTTGAGTAAGATATTTAAAAAGCATGGGCGAGATACGAAGGTTATTATTGTTGGAGACGCTTATATGGCGCCCTATGAATTATTTCAGATGACTTCTCAGATGAAAGACTTCTATTACTCATTTAGAAAAGACTCAAGGAAGTCAAACCAAACGGGCTTGGATCAAGTGCGCTCTGTTATGCGCCACTATCCAGATACTATCTGGCTTAACCCAGAGGGGAAGGGGCTTTGGCAAGAGCCCACGATTGGGGCGATCGCTAAAATTATTCCAATGTTTGAACTTACTGTTGATGGACTTGAAAACGGAATTAAAAGTCTTTTGGGCGCTGGTAAATAATAAGGCTAGAAAAGCTGCCTTTGACTTTATAATGTTCAGATCCCTTCTTAGAGATAGGCTTTCCATTATTGTCGACGCCAATATAAATCTGATCCTTACTCATGGTCATGCCCTCTGCCAAGCCGTAGGGCTCTCCGGTGTCGTAAAGTTCACGCATATGCATCGTTGCAAGCTTTCCAAAACTCACCGTCGCGACTATCTTTTTCTCCTTTAAGCTATACTTGGAGATGATGTGATTATTTCTCTCTAGCATATAGAGGAATCCATTTTCAAAATACAAATCAGCGTAGTCATTGGATCCATGGGGACCTTCTTCATTATTAAAAAGGAAAGACTCAAGGATCTTTTGTGTTTTTAGATCAACTTTGAAAATCCCTCTAGGGCTTCTCTCTTGAGCGATATAGGCAATATTGTTTTTACAATCAACAGCGACTCCCTCGAAACCCGCATTGGTAGAGATCTTTTCAAGAGGATATTTTTGTTTTTTAAACTCCGATTCAAAATCAATTTGATATTGAATGATTTTATTTTTTGAAACCTTTAAAAGATGGCGAACTTGTTCGTTTACTAAGTAAAAAGTGTCATCGCAGTATGCGAGTCCTTCTAGGTCAAAGGGAGATTTCACCACGCGTCCACCATGTTTAAAGATAAGGGCTTTGGTGAAATAAGTTTTATGGCCTGAGAGATTTGTGAGGTTAATATAATCTTTATAATAGAACCTCTCTTTTTCAAGAATGATTTTATAGATCGACCTGTTTGAAAGCTTATCACCAATAAAAAGGAGATCATTTCCTTTTTTAACAATTCCGCTCATCTCTATGGTGTCTCTATTAAAGTAGATTTTTCCGAATTTCAACTCATTTGCAGATAGGGAAAGTGAAAGCAGTGCAGCGATAATGGCAACTTTTTTTAACATGATGATTCCTGTGCTCTATTCATATTTTGGGCTCTTCTTAAAATCAATTGGTTACTCCTTTGGAATACTATCATAAGTATAGTCTAAGTGGCTAGAATTACAGCTATAAATATTTTTGAAACACTGTGTTCATAAAAATTTTACATCACCCATCGCAATTTCTTCTCGCTGGCCGTAGATTCCTGCCTGAGAGCAATTGAGAGACGAGAGAAGTTGCTTTGTGAGAGTTTTGTTTTTGTTTAAAAGTCGGTATCTTGATAACTCAAATACCGGCTTTTTTTTTTGGAGTAAAAATGAAAACAGTTATCCTTATTCTCATCTTCTTTTGCGTTGGACTTCTATCGGGCAAATACTTCTTTTCTACGAATGAAGTTGTTGTAAGATCTGAGACGATCCCTATTGAGTCTGGGGCTGATAAAAAGCTCGACTCTATGTCTGATGCATTTTTTAATCTAACCCAAGAAGAATTCCTAGAGTACACCAAACTTAAAGATCAAAAAGAGAAATACCTAAAGGCAGATGAGATCATTGGAAAGATCATCCTCATTTTTTTGGCCAATGTTCAAATGAGAATGAACCCTGAGGTTAAAAGCTACTTCGTGGATGGGAATAAACCCAAAATCGAACAACAAGAAGATAATGTAAAAGATGGTATCACGGTACTTGATCTTCCAAAGCCGCAGTTAGATGAAGAAAGTGACTTTCGTTTAATCAAAAAAGAAGTTAAGGAAGGCCAGTTTCAAGAAGCTGCAAATAAAGTTCCGTTTGAAATCAAAAGTCCATACGCATTTTTTAAAAAAGCAAAGCCCATAGATGATTTAGCAAAAATGAGAAGGTTTAATGGAAGCTTTCGAGGCAAACTTCTTATAGAAAATGGGAATAAAGCTGATCAAGTTCACGACGTTGAGCTCAACATAAATTTTATTCAAGATGGATCGAAAGTCACCGGAGACTATGAATCAAAATTATCTTATCAAGGAGGCCTCTACAGTCATAATAGGGGAAGCGGAGATAATGGAAAAATTAAAAGTGGAAAGAAAGGTCTCTTTCTTCTCGAGATGAGTCCCAGCTCTTTCATGCATTTAAAGTATATGGAAGGGGAAGACTACTTTTTAGGCAAGTACTACGATAATGATGAGTACCGAGGCTTGGTAAGAATCTATCCTACGACTTAGACATCGTAGCAAGATAGTCCCAAAGGCGCTTTGTATTTGGCCCCATCGTTTTGGTTATATTTCTTATTAAACTAATTTCAACTGGCTCGGGCGCAATACCTTTAATATCTCTTATCTCCACCAGGGTTCCATCGTCCAAGAGTTGTTGTATTTGATGACAAGGGAGGCGACCCCATCCCAGACCATTGACAATTAACTTCTCTTTCATAGACATATCTGTCGTGAACCACTGTTTCATATCTTTTGCCGCTCCAAATATTTTTCTCGTTGAAGCCGTCGGTGAACTTTTGACGATGATTTGTGGATATTGTTTTAATTGTTCCAAAGAGCCGTTGGTACTTTTATAGAAATCACTATGAATAACAGGAGTCATCGTTGTTTCTAAAATGGGGATAGTCTCAAGATCAGAGCTTTTACTAAAATTTACACCAATGGCAAAATCAATCTCTTTTTCCACTAGCTTCCTTTCAAGTTCATCCAGCATATCGACATTTAAGTTTAGGGTGGTCGATATATGAGGTTCCATGAAATGCTTAAAGATTTTACTAATTTCTTGTAGCGGACAGATAGCATCTAGACTGATACTGATCTCAGCTTCCACACCCATACCTAGTTCTGTTCCAAAAAGTGTGAGTTCGTTAAATTTCTCTAGTGCAGGTAGAGACTTTTGATAAAAAGCCTGTCCCTCTTCCGTGAGAGTAGGCCTGTAACTATCTCTATTAAAGAGCTTGATTCCAAACTCTTCTTCGAGCTTCTTGATGGCCATACTTAAGCTTGGTTGAGACTTAAACAAATGCTGCGAGGCAGCCTTAAAGCTTCCATGCTTTATAATGGCATCAAGTGTAACTAATTGATCATACGTCATAATGTAATATAAGTATAACTTTAATTTATATAGATAATCAAGTAATAATAATTTTTTCTTATGTTGACCTGTTCTAGTATGAATCCAGACATAGATAACTAACGGAGGAACTATGAATAGATTTTTTAAATTACTACTAGTAGCAGCACTAACAACATCGACAGCTTTTGCTGGAAACCTTGACCTTGAGAAAAGTGTTTTAAAGTGGAAAGGAAGTAAAGGGGCCGCTGGGTTTAAAATGGGATCTCATAACGGAAAAATCAAACTCGTTGATGGTGATATTCAAACAAAGAACGATAAACTTGTTGGCGGAAACTTTGTTGTGGATATGACAAATTTTACTGTTGAAGATTTATCTGGAGAATGGGCGGAAAAATTTATGGAACATATGAAAAGTTCTGACTTTTTTGATGTTAAGAATCATCCAAAGTCGAAACTTCAAATTAAGTCGAGTAAAGGAAATACAGTTATAGCGGATTTAACTATTAACGGAATCACGAATCCAGTTAAGTTTGACTATAAAAAAGTTGGTAAGGCTTATGAAGGAAAATTAGCGTTTGATAGAACAAAGTTTAATATCCTTTACGGGAAAGATTCTAGCTTGGGTGATAAATTTATTCATCATGAAGTAGAGTTAGAGTTTTCAATTCAAAGTAAATAATAGATTGATCCCCCCTTGTTCACCACAAGGGGGGCTTTTGGGGAGTGGTTATGAAAGTTAGAAAAGCTAGTGAAAGAGGAGCCTTTAAAATTGATTGGTTAGATGCCAAGCATACTTTCTCTTTTGGGTCTTATTTTGATCCGGCTCATATGGGGTTTGAATCTTTAAGAGTTATTAATAATGATATTATCGCTCCCAGTGGTGGATTCCCTACCCACTCTCACAGTAATATGGAAATTATCACATTTGTCCTAAGGGGAGAGCTAGAACACAAAGACACCCTTGGGAATCAAGAGATTATTAAACCTGGTGAAATCCAATTAATGTCAGCAGGAAGTGGTATTTCCCACAGTGAGTTTAATCCTAGCTCCGTTAAAGAAACCGAGTTGTATCAAATCTGGATTGAGACAAATAAAAATAATGTTGAACCTCGTTATGATCAGTTCTCTTATAAAGAGAGAATCGAGCAGGATTCACTTATTCTTATTGGCGGTCCTGAAGATGTTCCGGGTGTAGCAAAGATTTATCAAGATGTGAATCTTCATCTAGGTGGCTTAAGTCCTGATGTAAAGATTGAGTCTCCCAATAAAGAAGCTAAGTATTGGCTTCAAATTATTCAAGGAAAAGTTGAAGTTGGTGGGGTTGAGCTTGGGAAAGCTGATGGCGCATCATTTGAAAAAGGCGAACTTACTTCTTTAAAAGGGGTCGAGAAGTCAGAGTTTTTACTTTTTGAATTCTTTTAAAAAGTAAACTAGACTGAGGATATGAAAACTATCCTCAAAAAAAGTATTCACTTTCTAAAGCTCATTTATAAACTTCTTACGAGTGTCCCTTTTATCACTTTATCTGTGTTAGGTAATATTGTGGTGTTCACTTTTGCGGGATTAATCTACTTTATCGAAAAAGAAGTCAATCCTGGCATTTTAACTTTTATGGATGCTCTTTGGTGGAGCTTTCAAACCGCAACAACTGTGGGCTTTGGAGATATCTCTCCTGTAACAACTTATGGAAGACTAGTGGGGATAACTTTAATGCTTGTTGGAGTGGCGATCTTTAGTATTTATACAGCTCTATTTGCCAGGGCCATACTAGATGACCCTGACTATTTAAATTAATTCAGGCACATATTTTTTTCATCATGACTGTAAAGCTTGAGTTTCTTCTTCCTCCTGTTCCACGTCATTAAATTGAACTGACTCTTTTAACTTACATTCCACTTTAAAGTCTGCTTTGATATTTTCAATAAAGTCTCCAAGAGTAATGCTTTTGTCTTGTTTGTCATTCATTGTAATGAAGATTTCACTTAGTTCACCGTTTATTGATGCAACACCTTTAGCACTTCTGTCTATGGCTTTACCATCTTCTCTATAGATTTCAGATTCATTAAAGAGAATTTTAACTTTTTGATCTTTCTTAATTGCTCGGTTATCACCTAGTGCAATTGTCGTTAATTGATTTTTGCTATCAATCGAGCTTACATAATTATAAGAATTATACATGACTGTTTGCTCGTGAAGAGAGTTCAAACTCAATTCCCAGTTTTCACCAACATCAGCAAGATTTTTTGCTATTGGACAAGATAAAGCTGCTGTTGATAATAAAAATAAGGCACTAATTGCTAGGTTTTTCATGTTCTCTCTCCATTTTTGTTATGACTATTATTTTTACGATACAGCCAAGTTTGCTGAAGTTTTAGACACTTTATCTTTGAAATCTTCACGGCTACTAAGGTTGTGCTGATTTACAAGCAATACATATGCCAAAATAGGTCTTGAGGTCATGATAGAGATAATTTGTTGGTAAGAATATATATGGAGAAAAGGTGCTAGTCAGAGGCTCTGAGATGGCCTCTAACTAGATTTAATTAATTATTTTTCAATAATAGCTGTAACACCCATGCCACCTGCAGTACAGATAGAGATAAGTCCTGTTCCTCCGCCGTTTTCATGAATCATTTTTGCCAGAGAGCCCACGATTCTTGTTCCCGTTGCCGCAAAGGGATGGCCAACAGCTAAAGATCCACCGTGGATATTCATTTTCGTTGGATCGATTTGGCCTAGAGCTTTTTCTTTTCCAAGTTTAGCCTTACAAAAATCATCAGAGTTCCAAGCCTCAAGTGTACAGAGAACTTGTGCAGCAAAAGCCTCATGAATTTCATAAAAGTCAAAAGCTTGTAAAGAGCTATCTGTCATATCAAGCATTTTAGGAACAGCGTAAGCTGGGGCCATGAGAAGACCTTCGTCGTCGATATAATTTACCGCCGTTGAGATTCCAATTTTAAAATGGGCCAAAACCTCTAAGTTATTTTTTTGGGCATACTCTTCTGAACATAAAAACACACAGCTTGCTCCATCGGTCATCGCTGAAGAGTTTCCTGCAGTCAAAGTTCCCTTGCCACTGGTTTTATCAAAAGCCGGTTTAAGTTTTGCCAACTTTTCTAAAGTCGTATCGGGACGAAAAGTTCCATCTTTTTTATGACCTTTAAACTCCATAATAAGGTCATCATAGAATCCTTTTTCATAACCGGAAGCTGCTTTTTGTTGTGAATCAAAAGCCAATTGATCTTGATCTTCTCGTGAAATATTCCAAGTCTTTGCCATCTCTTCACAGCTCTCGCCCATACTTTTTCCTGTTCGAGGTTCTTTAATAGCTGGGATACTTGGAAGCAGCTCTTTTGGATTAAAGCCTTTAAAAGCTTTGAGTCTATCACCAAAAGTTCTCGCGTTTGAAAGAGACAAAAGTCTATCTGAAAATTTCTTTGTAAATTCAATGGGAACATCACTATTGGTATCTACACCACCGGCGATACCACACTCAATTTGTCCAAGGGCAATTTTATTAGCAATGAGTATCGTCGCCTCTAGAGATGTTCCGCAAGCTTTTTGGAGATCAGTCGCTGGAGTCATTGGGCTTAAACCACTATCCATCACACACTCTCTTGCCAGTGAAAAATCATAGGCATGTTTGTTAACAGCTCCCAGAGCCACTTCCCCTAAAATTTTGTCGTTGAGTCCAAGTTCTGAAACTAATGTTTGAAGGGGAGGAACCATTAAATCCCTTACAGATAAGCCTTTGTAATGGGTATTTGATCGCATAAAAGGAATTCTTTTACTCTTGATAATACAAACTTTTTTTACTTCGCTCATTGATAGATCCTTAAGTTAAAATACACATCATTTTAACATAAGTTTTTCGTTATACGAATGAGTTATTTAAGAGCTCACCTATGCCGCCGGCACCAGGGATAATATATTGATTGGAGTTTAAGCCTTTCTCTTCATCGGGGTATTGGCCTGGAGTACTTTGAAGAGCTTTATCAGTCGATAGACCTCTATCTAGCCGAATAGCGTAGACTTCACAGTCGGGGTGATCAGCTTTTATTTTTTTTATATACTCTGGAGTAATTATAAGATGCAAAGAAATAAATTTCTTTGCCGTTCCTGGAACTTGTTTTTTATAAAACTTTATCGACTCACTGATCGTTCCACCTGTGGCTCCCATGGGATCTGGAAAAATAACATAAGAATCTTCTATATCACCACCAATTTTGGAACCCGAAATGTCGACACCAACCACTTCACCTAAAGCGTTTGTGCGTCTTGCGGCGTAGAAGTGATCTTGCCTTACGTTTTTGGGATTAAAAATATAATTGAGTTCATTGTAGATAAGCTGCGAGGGGATGATACCTGCTCTTGCAAGATCTACCACGACGCATTTGTGAGAGTCGTTAATGATCTCGCCGTTGTATTCTCCCTCGGGATGAAATTCCTTCATTCGAGTTGGAGAGTTAACAACTTGAGTTTCAAAAAAATGAGAGGCAGCTTCCTTAAACATAAAGGCGTAAGCTTTTCTAATATATTCAGTGAAAAGGGGCTGTGTTGTTTTAGGTGAGCTTATTCTTTCTAAAAGAGTGTAGAGGTATGGTGAATTAAGAATATGAATATTCTCACCATAAAGATGCTCAATTTCTGAGAGTTTATAGTTTAGTCCACTGTATGATTTATCCATCTTCTATCTATTTCCTGCTCTAAAGGTAAAGCTCAACGTGTACTGAGTGTCATACTGTTCGGAACTTGGAGCATTTCTATTGTACATAAGGGTCGCTCCTGCGCTCAGGGCAAAGACGCTCCCAAAAGCCACGGTCACACCGGTTCCTGCGTAAGGGTCAAAGGTTAGTGGATCTTCTTCCTCTACTGTTTCATTGGCTCTTTTTATCGTTCTTTTATTAATCTGTGCACGAGCTCCCGCTCTTAAAAATACACCCACATACTGACTTGTTAGGGGATATGACCTCAAACCAACCATGGCCCGTTGAGTGCTATAGTCAACCTTTTCATTATCATCGGGAAACTCATCACTACTATTGGACTGACTGACCTCAAGCTCTCCCGACAGAAGAGAGGTTCCGTAAATACCTCTGATCCCAATAAAAGTTCGAGTGGTGTATTTAGCCGGTTTTGGGTATTCCCTTTGGGTCCGCTCAATACCGTAGAGGGGCTCTATACTCAGTGAGTTTTCAGCACTATGTGTAAGGGGGATAAAAATTAGAAAGCTCATTATAAAGATCATATTTTTCATGGGATTATTTTATCAGATTGATCAACCGATAAGGAAAGCCAGGTATCTTTTTCCTGATTTTTAACGATTGTGTGCAAATAGGCTTTTCTATGGCTGAAAACCAAGCCTAATAGCCATGATGTAGAGCGGAGACTTCAACTTATTATTTACTATGACTATTTCATCGCCAAGTTCTGGCTTAACTCTATCCAATATTTCAGAGACTACAATTACGCCTTCTGGAGGGATATTTATATTTTTATCAAGTAGACGTTTTTTTCCTGTTAATGAATTGGAAATCCAGATGTTCATTCTGGCATTTCCTGATGTTCCATACCCACCGTCTCTATTTATGACCATATCCGGATGACTGTCTCCACACATTATTTGAATAAATGAAAACTTTGTATCTGTAGGGAGTTTAATTCGAAGTTCGTTTTTAGATACTTTAAACCCGCTTGGTAGTTTGGGCTGTTTCGCATTAGGCTGATGACTCAATATTATCGAATTTGGGTATAAGCCTCTGTGCCTTTGACCACCTCCGTAAAAACGACCGATCATAGAATCAACAGCACCAAAATGAGAATTTTTTGTAAAAATAAAGTCTTCATAAATATCATCTGGAGATGGTGTAACTTTGAAATCTAACTCACTGAAATAAACATCGTCAGTCCCGATATTTTGAATCCGAATAACGTTTGGAGAAATTAACTTAAATGATTTCTTCTTATTGTTGACACCTCTATGGCCCTTCAATGGCCATTCATAAAGTGCGTCGTATTCAGGGTAGATACCAATTTCGGCAAACTTAGCTCCCAAAGAACCAGAAGATGGTCCTCCCCAATATCTAAGGTTATCCTTTGGCATACTAGAAGTATAAACAAGCGCACTTGTAAGACCAGGGTTCTCATCCCAGGTTCCAACTGGCTCTTGCTTTTGGCGATGAGAGAATCCAAGCCAGGATAGGGACATATCTGAAAATTTCTCCGGAACATAAAAGTAGACTACATCTTTTGGCATTAATTTTACTTCAGGGATATTGTACTTGGCCGAAAGAGAGTTAATAAAGCTTGGGGTTTTATAAACTCCTATAACCTTTCCATATTTCTCATTTTTAACGAGTTTATTTAACAGTTCAAGGTTTGTTAAACCATAAGAGTTAATAGAGATTAAAGTTGTAAGAATAAGTAAAAGAAATTTCATAGAAACCTATGATATAGTTATTAAATTAAAAATATTAATTATTTACTCTTAATGTAAAAATTTCACCTTTTTAATGTGAGAGTATTATTTGCACGTTCCAGTATGTGTGTTAGAGGTTCATATGAATCTAATATTTCGCTTTTTTTATAATATCTTTAAAAACCTTATCTTTCACAGACCCTTAGAGTATCACGAGACTTCTGTGATAAAGATGCGAGTTCTTCCCACCGACCTTGATCTGAATTTTCACATGAATAACGGACGTTATTTGACGATTATGGATATTGGGCGGACAGAGTTTGTGATTCGTTTTGGTCTGCATAAGCTCGTACTTTCTGATAAATTATCAGCCGTGGCATCTGGGATTAATATTAATTTTTTTAAACCACTGGCTCCTTTCGAAAAATATGAACTCCATACCAAAGTCTTAACTTGGGATGACAGTTGGTTTTATTTAAAGCAAGAATTTATTAAAGATAATCAGATTAAAGCCTCGGCGATTGCCAAAGTTATTTTTCTTAAAAAGGGAAAAAGAGTGAGTCCATCTTACTTACTAAAGAAAATGAATAAAGATGTTACTGCTCCCAAGGCACCTGAGTACTTTCAAAGTATGTTAGAGTCAGAAAAAGGGATGGTTAATACGGTTAAGAAGTTTAATAAGAAAAACTAGTCCTCTTCAACGATATCCCAAGTATGATCTGCTAGAAGTTTTACTTGCGCGATAAATCGTTCAAAAGGAATTTTTTCACCCCACTCTTTGGGAGAAACCATAGACACTAATTTTTTTCCATCACTTTTTTCATACAGAAAATAGGTATTGCCAACTAGTGGTTCAAAACCCAAGGTCGCATCGTAAATCTCGACCGAAACATCAGCACGATCTTTAATCTTTTTAGCTTGTTCCGCTAAAAGCTTCATCTGCTTAAAGATTTGATCCATTTGCATATTTGTCTGTTGTTCCATGACTTTTAAAGCACGCCCTTTGATGGCACCTTGCTTGGTGGGAACAATTGAAAATCCACCGACTGAGTGGGCATATTCAATGAGACCTGGGACGTCAGTGGTGTGTTTTTTCATGAGATCAAGATCGATCTCGTCAACATTTATGGGCTTTGGTTTTTCTTCTTCAGTCATGAAAGAAGTATAACTTATCTA
Organism: Halobacteriovoraceae bacterium; assembly: GCA_963719505.1. Lineage (GTDB taxonomy): Bacteria > Bdellovibrionota > Bacteriovoracia > Bacteriovoracales > Bacteriovoracaceae > CAKZJW01. Next base: position 95,651 of record CAVRCF010000001.1, on the reverse strand, counting down.
CCTACTTTTTGCCATGGCCTCATTCCAAAGACTTGTCTCTGATGAGACTTTGTCTAAACTTGTCTTAAGCATATCCTTCAGATCGACCGGTGTAGGCCAGGAACGATCAACAGCATTAATAACATCTGCCCACTCTTTAGGAGTACTCTTTTGAGAGAGCTTTGCCCACATTGAGTCGATTAACTCACGATAGGTCGCCTGCAGGGCTGGATACTGGGTGCTAAGCCTAAGAAATTTTGAGTAGATTTTGAAAAATGCAAGCTGCAGGGGATATGATGTCGGAATCTCCACATGAAAACGGCGGCTATCCTTTTTGAGCTCGACTAAAAGTTGGCGTTTAGGATGTTTCCACCATTTATAGAGAAGGTAAGATGCGATGGCCGCGAAAAATAAAGAGAGGCCCTGCTCTCCATCCACCAAAGAGAGAAGAGAGAAAATGTAGAGGACAACAGCGTGCTTTCTGGTTCTCATACAAGTGCTCCTCGAGATGCCTTTAACTTCTCAAACTGAGCTTTGTACTTCTGAGTCTGTCTAAACTTCTTATTTTCTTCTCTTTTTTCCTCAAAAGGATTTGATTTTTCTCCTTGTGCATCGAGCTGAGCTTGTGCTTTTAAGACCTGCAACTTTAACTCATCAAGAGGAGTGTGTGCGTCCATCTGAAAGTTAGAGACACTTTGAATTTGTTCGTTTATTTTCTTTTTCGACTTTAGAGACTCTAGTTTATGAGTTTGCGAAATGAGTTGATTTTTATATCTGTTTTTATTGAGTGCAAGCTTCGAGCGAGATTCCGTGAGTCCGCAGATACTATCGGCTAGACTGTGAAGCTCCTCATCAATAAAAGCAACGTCAGCTTTTAAAACATCTGTTTGCTCCAGAAGGTAGAGGCTCAACTGCTCATCGTTTTCATAAATGGCCTGATCAAGATCAATGGCAATATCTTCAAGCTTCATAAGTTCGTCACTTCTTTTTTGCTTAAGCTTTGCTTGTTGAAAAAGAAGATTCGCAAGAGTCTCCTTGAGAGTTGATTCTTGATTATCAATTTCGTTCATGGCCTTGTTGATGTCAATTTTTCCAGAACTAAAAAGCTGTGTGATAAAATTAAAAATTTTCATTTTAAATCTCCTATAGGTCAATTTGCTTAGATGTTTTAGGGAGAACAAAATTCAACACGATATACAGAATAAACGTCATACCTGCTGAAGCTAAAAAAGAGACGACAGTAAAGACCCTTACTAGACCTAATTCAATCTCAGAACTTCTCGCTATTCTTTGGCAAACTCCTAAGAACTTACTTTCGCTGTAGTCAAAAATGTCATCTTCTTTGGGAAGGGTTAAACCTAGAATCATATAGACAAGAAAGCCGGTTCCAAATGCGAACATACTCACAAGAAGAAGGGCCCTTAGAATATTGGGATTAATTCCAAAGGATTGACCTAAACCTTCACAAACCCCAAGAATCCAGCCATCGGTAGATCTTTTCCATTTTATACCCATACATCCTCCTATTGTTTCGTATGTGTTATTATGTTATAGTATGTCTCGATATGCTAGTAAACATAAAAATGTGGGTTTTTATGAAAAATACATAAGATACTTGTTTTATTAACTACTTATATGGTAAAGAAATGGGATGAAAAGAGTTAGCCTAATGCTTAAAGAAGACCAATACCAAACTGTTTCCGACTCAGGATTAAACTTGTCGGGATTGGTGAGGGATTTACTAGATGATCACTTCAGTGAGCATAAAATAACGTTGAGTGTTTCCGAAGAGACCAGAAAGCTTTACGACCTTATTGTCTCTAACACAGGCAGCACTGATGAAGACGTGGAAAGGTATCTTAAAGATACTTTAAAGCTCTTACTGGATGATAGAATCAAAGCGATGCAAAATCTCCAAAAGGACATTTTCAGTGAATAAAAAAATAATGGTTGTAGATGATGTTCCTCTTGCCAGTTTTTTTATTACTCAAGGCTTAAAAGAAGCCGGGTTCACTAACGTCTATGAATTTAACGATAGTGCTGAGGCGTGGAATGAATATGCACAGGGACTTCTGGGTGATGAAGCCTTTGACTTAGTCATTACTGATCTCAATATGCCAGAACTCGATGGAATGGATTTTTTAAAACAAATTAAAGGAGATCCGATAAGTGCGCTGACTCCAGTCATTATCGCAAGCGCTGACCATGATCCTTTGATCCTAAGAGAAGCTTACGAATCAGGTGCACTTGATTATTTTACCAAACCAATTGATATCGAAAAACTTGTTCAAAAAATTAAAGAGCTATTTGCTTAAAATTTTCTCAAATAAAATTTCAGGTGTTTTCATCGTATAAGATAAATTCTCAAACTCTTTTGTTGGGTCGGTTTTAATTGATGGGTTAATCGTTCCCATGATCGTCTCGAAAATTTCCGGCATCACTGGTGCGTAGTGAAAAGCAGCACAGTGAATAGCATAAAGGCAATTGAAGACGATATTTTTAAACTTAGGGAGATCACTATCTTCCTTAAACTGCCAAGGAGCCGTATCGTTTACATACTGGTTACAAGCTTGAACATATTCTCTGACAGAGTCAATGGCCTTGTTGTGGTCAAAGTTTTTGGTATGAGAGTGAAAGCGAGTTGAGAAGTCTTCAAAATTTCTATCATTAGTAAAATGGTCAAAACTTAATGTCTCTGAATCCAATTTCTTCAAAGCCATCTTTACAATTCTCATAATAAGATTTCCAAGATCATTTGCGAGGGCTGTATTATGGGTATTGATGAGCTCTTCTTCTGAAAAAGATCCATCGGCAAGGGCTGGTATTCCATAGAGAAGATAAAATCTAAAAGAATCCAGTGGATACTTTTTCATCATCTCCATCGGATCAACACCGTTATTTAAACTTTTAGACATCTTTCTTCCGTTGGCATCAAGAACCATTCCGTGCACATAGATCTGTGAGGGAATAGGGAGTTCAAGTCCCATTAAAATCGATGGCCAAATAACGGTATGAAACCATGCAATATCTTTCCCAATAACATGAGTGTTTGCAGGCCATAGCTCTTTCATTTGTTTCTCATCAAGAGCAGATGTATAGTTCATAAGTGCATCAAACCATGTGTAAATAACAAACTTATCATCACCAGGAACCGGTACTCCCCAGCCTTCATTGGGGCGAGAGACAGCGATATCGCGAAGATCATCTGACTTGAGCCTGGATAAAATCTCTTTTCTTGACCCTTTAGGACTAATGAAATTTTCTTGTCCTTCAATCAGATCAATCAGCTTCGTTTGGTATTGTGACAACTTAAAGAAGTAACCTTCTTCCTCAACAAGTTCTAGTTTCTTGCCGTGTTCAGGGCAAATAAGATCCTTGGCTTGTGATTCCGTGTAAAAGTTTTCACAGTCATAGCAGTAGTGTCCACTATAAGATCCTTTGTAGATCAACTCTTTTGCTAAAAGGGTCTTCCAAGAGTCTTGAACAAAATCAAAATGTCTCTTTTCAGTTGTTCTAATAAAATCGTCATTTGAGATATTTAATGAGGCACAGAGTTCTTTAAACACAACGACATTTTCGTCCACAAAACTTTGAGTCTCTTTACCGCTCGCGGCAGCAGACTTGATAAGCTTTTGTCCATTCTCATCTGTTCCAGTAAGAAAGTAAGAGCTTCCAGAGAAAATTTTATGGTAGCGAGCATAAAAATCAGCTGCAACTTTTTCATAGGCATGTCCCAAGTGAGGGGCACCGTTTGGATAATCAATAGCTGTTGTTATATAGTAGGTTTTAGTCATCATTTAGCTCTCTTTAAAATTAATGAATTGATCGAAAAAAAATTATCACAAGCGTCATTTAAAGACAATAACCTCATAATTATAGATACTCGTGGCCACTCGTATCATTTCTCTGTGTGCGATTTCATAACCCATATCTTCGAGCATATAGTCAAGTTCATCACAGCGCTCCTCAATGGCTTTGTCGAGGTAGTAAGTTGCTGCCTTGGCACCTTGGGGAATATTAAATTCTTTAAATTTCTCTTTGGGAAGAGGTATAATCTTAGTAGGTGTCATGAAAGCATGATAGCATATTTTGTCAGGGAGATGGAATGTTTAAACTTGAACTAGAGCCTCGATTTAATGATACAGATGCACTTGGACATATTAATAATGCGACCTATCTTTCTTGGTTCGAACAAGCTCGAAAGCCTCTTTTTAAAATTTTCAATCCAAAGCTTGACCTCAAAAAGTGGAACCTCATTATTGCAAGAATCGAAATCGATTATTTGGGGCAAGGTGACTACTGCGAAAATGTTATCTTAGAGACGCAGGTTGAAAAAATTGGTAACTCTTCTGTCGTTTTAATTCAAACGGCTTTTCAAAGTTCTAAAAAAATTGCTCAAGCAAAAACGGTGATGGTTTATTTTGACTATGAAAAAAATAAGGCAACACCTCTGACAGAAGAATTGAAAAATAAACTAACTGAACACCTGGTAGAGTGAAGGGATAAGCGTGAAAAATAAAAACTTTATTATCATTATAGGCTTAATCATGACGGTGTCTTTAGTGATCCATTTTGTGTCGGATACAAACTCTGAAAAACTGATTAAAGAAATACTAAAGTCTCATGTGGATGAGATTGTTGTTGATGAAAACAAAACAAACTTTGAACAACTCGCAAAAGCCATGACTGGTCTTAATTTTAAAATCAAGAAAACCCAAATCAAACAATTAGAGGGTGCCCGTATGATTGGGGCGAAATATTTCAATAGCGGAGAGACTATTGGAGCACAAATCAAATATAGGGATGAACAAAAAAGAGTGATCAGTCTTTATGAATTTAAGACTGAACAACAGCTTGAGGATCTAGAGACGGCCATCGATGTGGACAACGGCAGTTTTTACGTAAAGCTTTGGAAAGAAAAAGAGACGTACTTCCTTATAGTTAAGACACTCTATCCCTCCCATTAAGCTGTCAAAAGTTTAAACACTGGGCTCAATTTTTGTTGAATCCCAGCGACTATGTCCGGTTAATATCCCAGCGATTATGTCCTACCTTGTGTGTCATATTGCTCGCTTTTTATAGTCATAAATCCTCTTTGTGTTGAACACTATTGGATATATTTCTTTACCCATAATATCAAAGCTCTGACTGCCATCAAGATGGGTATTTATATTCACTTCGCGACCTCGATAGCAAAACTTTTCGTCTATCAACCAAGTAATTGCTTTGAAAGAAAATACGTTTCCAACTCCAATTTTTCTTCTCTCTTTTTTACAAAAAACTCTGTCTAAATTTCCAAAAACATTTTTCCTGTAAGCTGTATCGAAGCTTTGCGACTCTACCGAGAACTGCTTATTAAAAGCTTCTATAAAAGTTGTTCTCAAATAGTCATTTGCCTCTTCCAAAGTTTCTATTTTATAAAACGAAAGCTCCGCTACCAGTCGATCTTGTAGAGTCCTAAAGAGACGCTCTACTCGTCCTTTAGCTTGTGGAGAGCTTGCAAGAATTAAGTTAATATTAACCTGATCAAAGGCTCTTGAGATCTGAGATTCCCAGTCTCGATCTACCTTTCCATAAATCCCTGCTTGATCCATGTAGAAGGCTTCTGGAATTCCATTTTTATCAATTACTTCCTTGATAACTTTCATCGAATGCATCGACTTCTCTCCATAAAAAAACTCTGCTGCTAAAATCTTTCCGGTTGCATCGTCGATTGCTGCAATTAAGTCCGATTTGTGATTACCAAACCAAGGGTGATGGCTTCCATCGAACTGCACGAGCATACCTTCTTGAGGGACTCTGGCTCTAGGCTTGAAAGATCTTCTCTTCGCTCTTCTTGGAGCTTTTACAAGATTGTGTTTAGTTGCAATTCGATGAAGTGAAGACTTTGAAATTTTAATGTTTTCATTTTTAATTAACATTTCGTTAAAGTGAGTGAGATTAAATCCAACATACTTATAAGTTAGAAGATCTACGATCAAAGCTTCTAGTCTTTCAGAAGTTTTATTTACTGGAGCAACACCAGAATTTTTATGTATGACTCCTATGAAGTCATGAGTCTCAACATTCTTAATAATACGTTGAGACTGGCGATACGACTTTTTAGATATGATGGAAAATTCTTTAATAGAAATTTTTCCGGCTAAGACTTCACAGGCGAGTCTATAAAGCTTCATTTGTTTAGCATCCATGCTTATTTTTCCCATTTAACACCTCAGGTTTGATTACCTGAGTATTGTAATATTAATGCGTTAAGTAGGACATTTTCGCTGGGAAATAAGGATAGGACATAATTGTCGAATCTTTATACACTGGGCTCAATTTTTCAATTTGATTTGAATCAAATACACATAGATTCTAAAATAAAGAATGAAAAAGATAATCATTTTTTTAGCCTCACTCCCCGTTTTCGCCTCAAGCGTGTCCATTAGCTACACCAATAGCAATAGCTTGATTCTTACAGCCAACAGCTGTGAAACTCTTTTAAATGAATACCAGAAAGTCTGTGAGCTTCGAAAGTCAATTGAGCCCGAATTTAAGATTCCACATATCGGTAGAAATGAATGTCGCTCGAATAGGGATGGATCTCAGCGAGTTATCATTTCAAATTGTTTAACTCCTTTTATGAAAGAAAATCAAAACAAGCGTCTTACTAAAGATGGCGCCAATTGTTGGGGAACGGCGATGAGTCTCAAAAAGCTCTCTGCGAAACCTAGGTTTGTGTGGACCAAAGAGATGATCTATTGGCAAGAGAGCCCCATATGTCGAAAGCTTGAAGTTGGAGAAGAAAAGATGGCCGGTGATATTCTCAATATCTATGGACCAGAATATATTTTTGAGCGCGATGAGTATTCAAAAGGTGATGCATTCTTTGATGTTTTATATCCAGAAAGAAAACTCGAGTCACCGGTTTCAAGTGGATATTCCGGATACCATAACTTTCTTCACTCCGAAACCTATGTCAGTGAGAATATCTCATTTGGAAAAGAGTCTCCAAATAAACTAAGTCGTTTCCAATTCAATCCCTTGAATGAGGTCTATGGAAGATCTCGAGATAGTGAATGCCAAGAGAATCAAAGTCTTATTCCAAGCCTTAGAGAAGGAAATAATGAACGGCAAAACATGACGAAACGCTCGATGTCGTGGATATTTTTCCCTGGCTTACAGATGCGGCAGCTTCTCTGAATTTTTTGAAAAACACATCTCTAACTCTTACCAAAAAGAAATATATCAAGAAGCCTTAGAACTTCAAAAAATTCAAAGTGAGCTTTTTGAACTGATGAGAGGATCGAAGATAAGTACAGCTCGCATCAATGAGATTGTTAAAATTGCAGATACGGCGGCTCAAGAGGCCCTAATCGCTCTTGGGAATCAACCTGAAAAGATTGAAGAGATGGCATTGAGTTTAAAGTATTTTTCGGCCCATGGACTTAGAAAATCCCTAGAGCAAGCGCTTCTTATTGAGGCGACTGAAATGCTTTAATCTTTTACAGCCACTTTTTTCTTTTAAAGATAACAAAAAGAGAAACACCAAAAGCCAGAAGAAAAAAGAGAGTGAAAAAGTATCCATATTCCCATTTTAATTCAGGCATATTTTCAAAATTCATTCCGTAAATACCCGTCACAAATGTGAGAGGAATAAAGATTGAAGCAAAGATGGTTAGGTACTTCATAATTTCATTCATACGATTACTAATAATAGAGAGGTGAATCTCAATCAAGCCAGAGACAATATCGCGAATGATTTCCACCGATTCATACACTTGTGTGCAGTGGTCGTAAGTGTCTCTCAAATAAATATAAGTTTGATCGGTGATGAGGTCAGATTCTTCACGCATAAGGTTTGAGATGATATCCCTTACTGGAGAGACGACTCTTCTAATATAGAGAAGCTCTTTCTTTAACCAGTGAATGTTTTGAACCACGTTTTCACTTATTTCAATCTTCTCTTCTAAGTCCTCAAGTTCCATGTCGAGACTCTCTATCACCTCAAAGTATCCATCAATAGTGCAATCAAGGATGGCATACAAAAGGTAGTCCGCCCCCATCTTTCTAATCTTGCCTTTATCTTGAAGAATTCTTGCTCTTATACTGTCAAAAATATCCCCGGGAAGTTCTTGAATTGTAATGACGATATTTTTTAAAAGAATCAAGCTTAACTGTTCTTTTATAAAAGTTTCTTTATCGTGATCATAGATGATCATCTTTAAAGTAACATAGGTGTAGTTGTCTGCGACTTCAACTTTTGGACGTTGAGTGGTGTTGAGAATATCTTCGATGGTTAATGGGTGAATATTAAAATGCTTTCCAAGAGTTTTGATCATCTCCACATCATGAACTCCGTCGAGATTGATCCAAGAGATATCATCATTTGTTAATGACTTTAAAAGTTGGTTAATATCATTTGAACTTTCTTCTTTACTATCAGTGGCACTGTATTCAATGAGCTGAATACCTACACTATGGTCGGGCTTTTTTGCTCCAACATAAACGGCACTTCCAGGAATCATACCGGCTTTTTGAGACTTTTTTTCTACGATCATTTTTACCTCTTTAAAGAAGTATAGGTGAATTTGAAGTTAAAGTCATGGGAGAGTGCTGGTGAAAAGAGCGAAAGGCTCTTCTCACCAGAAGTTGATTTTCTATTGGGATATTATTTTAATTTAAGTAGGTAAAGAGTTTTACTTGTTAAGTCAGTTACGTCATCAAGGATTGTAATCAATTCCTCATTCGCACTTGACTCATTATTTTGTAATGATTTTTTTGCTTCAAAAACTCTACTTCTGAAACTTTTGAAACTCTCTTTAACGTGATCGAGGTCATATTTTTCAATCTTGGCATCCGTTACGCCAACTTTGCTAAAATCTATTTTTAGATCGTTACCAAGAGCAGACTCTACAAAGCTATCTGTATGTTCTTCATTTTGATTGAGAAAGGCTTCATAAGTGACATGGTGTTGAGCTGTATCAGTTGTCCAGTGCCAAAGTCTCGCTACTGTATTCATTGTCATCATGTCTGATACTAGTACTTCTAAATTCATAGTGCCTCCTTAAGGTCATTGTTAAATCAATGTACTTTATGTTTTAATACATTTTAAATTGAAAATCTTGATTGTAATTTAGAGACAATCTATAGGAAACTACACAAAATAACTGAGAATAACGAAGAGAGTTTATTATGATTAGAGCTTTTGCTAAGGTACTGTTTTCACTGGCTTTTGTTCTGGGCGGTGCGAATCATTTTAGAAATCCAGATCTCTATGTAAAAATGATGCCAGACTATTTACCAATGCATCTAGGGCTTGTCTATGTCAGCGGTGTTATTGAAATCATTCTTGGCGTTCTTTTATTAATTCCTAAGACTCAAAAATTAGCAGCTTGGGGGATTATTTGTCTTCTTATCGCCATTTTTCCGGCAAATCTGCATATGTACAATAATCCAGAAAGTTTTCCTGATATTCCACCGTTATTTTTGGCCATCAGACTTCCGTTGCAATTGGTGGTTGTTTATTGGGCTTATAGATATACAAAAAGAAAAGCCCCCAATGAATTGAGGGCTTAAGTTTATTTAAATTAGTTTGAGCAAGATGTTCTAGAGTTTCCGCTAAATTCACAGATAACTGTTGCTTTAACTGCCATTCTTGTTCCATCAATACCAATAGTCGTATCAGGAAACATTGAACCGTCAGCATTTTTAATCACAACTTTATTCGTAGTAATTTTATTCCATGAAACCATGCCGCCAGTTGATCCAGGCTGACAAGTTGTTCGAGTTGTATTTTCGATTTCAGTTTCATCCGATCTATCAATTATTAATGATCCAAGCTTGTATTCGATTTCCTGAGTGTTTACTCCAGCGTTTCCATAAGCTCTTTCCGTTAAAATAACGGCATTGTCCATATGGCCATTGCTAAGCTTGATCGTTCCTTCTGCATTTGAGCAATACTTTTGGTAAAAAGAGGCATGTGCAGAGAATGAAACTGCTAAGATAGCCGTCATAATGATGTTTTTCATAAAAGGTCTCCTTAAAGATTAGTTGCCTCAACCTAGAATAGGATATTGCATCAGTAAATAGCAGAATGGAAATTGATAAAATTTACAAAGAGATAAGAGAGTTTAGGTGTTCAATAACAACTGAGAGGGATTGTTTGCAGCCTCGAGAGAATCTTGTGGCCATTATACAAGCGCTTTCCAAGTGATCGGCTTGAATCTGGGCTATATGTTCCCCATAAACCATAGAGGATGTCTCGATGATGCCATCATTTTTTAATGAGCGACCTTTGTAGAGCTTGGCTTCTTTACTCAAGACTTTAGAGCTAAGAACTAAAGGGGCATTATACCAGTTCGTTCTATAATTTGAGATTGAATAAATCTTTACCTTTTTTGGATTTTTAAGATTTTGAGTAAAGACATTAACTCCATTTTCTATTTTTAAGTCTTTTAGATAAGCGCGATCTTCAGGTCTAAATTGTATGAGGGCAATAAACTTTGCAACTGGATCAAAACTTTTATTGTGTTTATAAACATAGTTGGCAAACATCGCTCCCTTATGAGGAGTAGAGATGGTCGTCACGGACTTTATAAATCGAGCTGTAAGTCGGTAGTCGAGAACTTTTCTGGCCACGAGTCCGCCCATACTGTGACCTACTAAATGAAATTTTACTCTTGGATTTAAGAGGACCTTTGAAAGTAAAAAGGCTGAACAGTCTTTCGCTCTATCAGTAATATCTCTTTTGTCTTTATCTTTAAACTTAGGACATGTTAACACCTTAAAACCTTCCTCTATTAACTCTGACTCAAAGTGTTTAAAATACTTTCCTTCATCGATTTTCCCAAAAACTGGCGTTAAACCTCTGATGGAGATATCTTCTCCACTTGAAGCAGCACCAGGAATTAAAACGACAAATTCATTTGAGGCGTAAAGGTTTACAGTTAAGAGAATAAAGAAAATGTAGAAAGCTTTCATTTAAGTCTTTTACCAGGGAAAAAGCCCGTTGGCAATTAGTCCCAGCCAAACATCACGGTTTCATCGTTATCTGAGGCATTCGTGTCATTGAGCGGCTCATACCACATTTGAAAAGGAGCACTCCCTTCAAAAATCGTTCCGGCTCTAAAGTTTCTTGCCGTTTCATAGCCTTTTGTTGGCGTGTTATTATTACCACCGACACGACTTAAAGTGTAGGTCCTTGGAGCTTCAAAACCCAGCCCATCAGCTGTCGGCTCAGTAGCAGTGATCGTTAATTCATTAGTAGAGGCAAAAGCCACCCATTCGGATGCAACATTGAGAGCAAACCTTCTTTTTTGAAAGGCAACAGGCACTAGGGGGGAGGAGCAGTTTCCATTCGCATCCGCGTAAGAGTTTGCAACGATTGGAGAGTTCGATCTAATTCTTACCGCCTGATCTTGGTAGAGTCCTCTGGTTCCTCTAGAACTCAAAGTGGTTGTAGCTCCAGCAGTAATTGTTCCCGTATTTGTTGTATTTCCAGAATGATAAGCGGTAAAATTATTTCCAGAAGTTCTAGAAGAAATTTTGGCATCTCTTGAGGGAACACCAACAAGGTCGTTACTCGATGGAAGAAAAGGCTTGGGATCGGTGTACTCACTTCCTGAACCGTTTGCATATCCATAGACGACAATAAAACCTGTACTCGTAATCTCATAACTTCCGTAACTTGAAATCGTAAAAGTATGTCCTGAGTCTTGGGGTAAAGAGACTGAACCAGAAGCAACAGGTGCACCATTTTTTGTGACCGTTATATCTGAATTTGAAAAGGCATAGATCTTTACCTTCATTGGGTTACTTCGGTTATGACTAAAAAGAAATTCCTTTCCAATCCAAGCCGATGTTTGCCAAACAACATTTCCTTTTCTAGCATCACTTCCACTTCCAATTCTTCCCGCAATAAAAAAGGGTTTAGTTCCTCTAACAATGGTAAACTCATTGGCTGGAACAGGAATCGTTTTTCCTTTGTCTAAGTCGTTACTTATTGTCGATCCATCATTAAAGGAAGAGGCAGAGTTATCACCGTAAAAAATTTCATTATCATCTTCAAAAGAAACGAGTTGATTGGCCGTTGCCCCACCAACATTTATAGCGACGTAAGGTGTTGTCACAAACTCTATCGTCGGAAGAGTCTCAGCCGTTAAAACAGGTGACCATGCACCAAAGTTTGTTCCATTAAATGCTCTTACTCTAAAATTATAGTTGGTCTCTGCACTAAGACCTTCGAGTGTGTATCTTCTTCTTGTACTAACACCATCGTTAATCGTAATCCAAGTTGGTGACGAAGCTAATTTGTATTCAATAACATAATCCGTAATAGGAAAGCCTTTATCATCGGGATATGGCCAACCAACGCTGAGAGAGTTGTCGCTTGAATCAGTCACTGACATTGAGACAATTTGTTCTGGAGACAGAGCTGCGACTTGCCAAGCAGGAGAAGCAAAGATTCCTGTTTCATTTCCCGCTCTATCGATGGCCTTAACAAGAGTGTAATAGTTAACTCCACCGTTTAAAAAGGAGTTGGCACCGTTATCAATAAAACCAAAAGTATTAGTTGCAACGTTTTTCCATTCTCCACCGGGCACAATTCCAGCTTCGTTAGTGGAAGTTGAAACGGCAATAGAATAAGAGCTCAATCCAGCGGGACCTCGGTCTGTTGAAGCACTCCAGGAAGCTCGGTCTGATACAATATCAGAAGAGTTCCCACTATTTGAGATGCCAACAATATTATTGGGTGAAAGATTATCGTGATCAATAGCAACACTATGACAACTTGAATATCCACCAAGACCATTACTAGCAGCAACAAAGATTGTGTTCGTTTGATTAAGCAGGGGCAGTGTGAAACTCAGTGGGGTTGCGTAAGTGATATCGGATCCTAAACCTAGACACGATTGACCAATGTAGAGTTCAGGAAATAGAGCAGAGCTGATATCGAGATTTACAGACGCACTCGTTGTTAGTGAGCCTTCTTGAAAGGTAAAAGATAAATTTGCGGTATCAACTCTCTTTTCAGTAAGTGAAGGCGAGGTAAAAGCGACATTGAGATCTTGGGCTGAATAATCTTGGACAACTGATCCATTGAGATCAACCTGTTCATTTAGTTCAATGCCATCGTGATCTAAATCACCTGCTTGAACAATATATTGAAAAACAAAAACAAAATCACGAGACTCAGAACCTGAAACATAATTAGCATATCTGGTAACGCCACCGACGTTAAGGGTAAGTCTAGGAGTTTGGGCTCCAATAATCTTTGTTCTTTTTTGAAACTTGGTATTGAAAACGATGGCCTGGCCAACGTCATAAATCCCATCTGCACTAACTGTTATCGACTCGATAGCAGGAGGCCCTGTGAGATTAGAGAGTTCTTCCTCAGCAGCGGTATCATCTTCAACAGAAATCAAATTATTCGGTTCAAAACTGCCTTGATTATCGCAAGAGGTGAAACTAATTAAGAATATGACTATTAAAAATACTTTCATCATCTATAGCTACTTATCGGTATAAGCTCACTCCTTCTTAAGGTTCTCTTAAGTATATATTAAGTTTTCTTTAGATGAGATTTCAATAGCTTAGGTAAATGGGTTTAGGGAAAATTAAGAATTCTGCCAAAAGAATTGGTCATTTAGAAATTAAGTCCAACAGTCAGACCATACTGCTTAATTTTAAACTCTGAGGAGATAAAGCCAGACTCCTCAAAATCGAGCTTCATATTGGTATAAAAAAGGCGCACAACGAGGGAAGTGTTATAGGCAAATGTCGGAAATCGCATCGATCCTGGAGATGTTAAAGGGATTGAAAACTTAAGTCCCACCGTGGTCTCTTCTCTATTGCCGGTATCACTCCAAAGAGGAAACTTAAAATAAGGAGAAACCTGAAAAAACATATCAGTACCAAAGGGGAGCCATTCAATCTCAGGATAAATCTGGGTTCCCCTTAGGTTTCGGAATCCAAATTTATCGTCCTTAACTTCCATTGTTGTGTAAAAAGTCTCAGTTACTAATTTTATATTCCAGTAATATGAAATGGGAATCAAAACTCCTAAATTAGCGTAGCCACTTATATATTTAAATTGAAGATCTTCATCCGAGGGGTCATCAACATTTGTTCCCGTGATGTTGGCGCCAATAGAAAAATCTAGCCATGGTGGGGCAAGGTAGTATTGATAAATAAATTGATGAAAGTCTGCAGTTTGAATAATTTCTTTTTTATCAAATATGATCGATAACTGTTCTTCAAAGTACTCTGTTTTAACTTTTCCATAGTCGTACTGAAACCTCCAGCGAGGTGGGGTCACTGCTGCCAGGCTAGAAAGTGAAAAGAGGAAAAGAGCTATCAAAGAGAGTTTCACCCCTTAATACTATATGAATTTTCACTTAATTTTTGGCATAAAGCCTTATTTTCCCCTCAATAATTTCTTGTTAGAGCCAATATTTCTATTAAATTCCAGGGTGTTGGATCGATTCGGAAATTTTTTTTCCTGACTAATTTAGTATTTAAGCAATATGGTCCGTTAAGTAGATGAGGCCATACCCTCATTCGATAATAAGGAGAACGAATAAAGTTAACTAATGCGAAAATGAGCATTCATAGTTTACGTCAAAGTAAGCTCACTCAAAGAGAGATAGAATCAGGTTCTAGAAAACTCGCGAGTGGTAATAGGATCACTCAAGCTGGCGATGATGCCGCAGGGTTGAGTATTGCCTCCAAACTAAATTCCCAAAACAGAAGTAAAGATCAAGCCAATAGAAATGTAAATCAAGCGGTAAGTATTGTTCAAGTTATGGACGGTGCCCTAAGCGAGATGAGTTCAATCGTGACAAGAGTAAGGGAGCTGGCTATTCAGTCAGCATCTGATACCTACTCAGATACAGAAAGGTCATTGATTGATATTGAAGCAAATCAACTGATCAACGAACTAAAAAGAAGCGCCGTCAGTACTAAGTATCAAGACAATCATCTGTTAAGAGGAGATGATAAAAAATTAGATATTCAAGTCGACACAGAAAATGGAAAGAACAGTCGTCTGTCCATTGACCTTGCAGAATTTTCTCAAGATCCAATGGCCCTTGGAATTGGTGATGTCACCTTGGCCGATAAGCATCAAGCTCGTCTTTCTTTGGTTAAGTTGGATTATGCTTCACGGGAGATTTCAAAAAGTCGTGCAAAAGCCGGCGCTTTGATGAGTCGAATGGAAAGTACTAGTAGTAATTTGGAGACAAGCTCTTTGAATGGTAAATCTACCCACAGTAAAATAAAAGATGCCGACGTTGCTCAGGTGACTTCAGAGAATTTAAAAAATAAACTCTTATCAAATTCTCAAACGATGGTTCAATCACAAGTCAACAATATGGGTGCAGGATTATTAAAACTTCTAGGGTAAAGCGGGCCCTATTGTAGTGGCACCTCTGATGGCTTTACGGTATTTTTATCAAAGACGTTAGTGAACAAATTTCTTTCAACTTCCTCCACATGTTTTAAAAGGTCAGCCATCATTATTGGCTTTATAACGATTTTACTTTGGGGATTGATAAAGTCGTATGAAACATCATGGTCACCAGTTAAAAGAAGAATTGGAATAAGAGGTCTATTCTCCTCCACAAATTCGATGATCTTTTTTCCACTAACTTTAGGCATTCTTTTGTACGTAATAATAAGATCAAAAGAGTTTTCTTTTATAAGGTCTATAGCACTCGTTGCATTGCTTGTTGCTATGATTTCATCACCTCTATTTCTGAGAAATAAAGTATAAAGTTTTATGATCTCTGGCTCATCGTCTACTATAAAAATTTTCATCTCTTCCTCCTGCTCTACACTAAACTAATAATAAAATATAAAATAAAAACTGGCTGTTAAATATAGAGTAAATAATATGTAGAATCTTAAAAACTTATATTACAATCCAACAACTTTGGTGGAAAAATCAAGCGTTTAGCTTGGCTTTTAGTACATGACTGGATCGACATTTATCAGTCGATTAATCTGCATATCAACTTCTCTTAAATCTTTTTGGATCTCTGGTGCAGTTAAATAAAAATTTGTCTCGGACATATTCTTCGACATCGCAATTTCTTCTTCAAGCATGGCTGTCTTGTCTAAGATAGCGTCAAAGTTTAACTCTAGGTCATCTTTTGCAGGACCTCTATATTCATTTACGATAACTTCAAGCTTTGCTAAATTTTTAGAGATTTCTACAAGCCTTACTTCAGAATTAAGTCTAAAGTCTTTATAGTCAGGGTTGTTGAAGCTAACGGCTCCAGCAAGTGAAGTCATTAGGAATGTTGCAATCATTAATAGTTTCATAAGAACTCCTTTATACCAGTCTAGTCAGGGGGAGAGTCATTATCATCGCAATTAGATAAAGCTTAGGTGTAGATATCTATATATTTGCAATATTGACCGATGACAGTACTCAGAGATAGTTTAAGTTCTGCTAAAATCAGTTTGAAAAAGACAAGGTTAATGAATAAGATATTAAAAATTTTAATAAAGGATCGTAAATGAGAATAGTGGCAAGCATACTTTTAATATTATTTTTATCGAGTTGTTCTTCAATTCCTGGAGTGAAGGAGCCGACAGATGCTGAGATAAATGCTCAAGCGGCAAAGGCTTACGAAGAGGTTAAAAAGAATTCAAAAATCTCCTCTAATAGACGTCTCACAGAAATGGTTCAAAGGGTTTCAAACAGGATAGCCAAGGCTTCGGGAGAAGACTTTAAATGGGAAGTTATTCTCATTGAATCTGACGAAATAAATGCTTGGTGCATGCCTGGTGGGAAGATGGCCGTTTACACAGGTATTCTCCCCGTCTTAGAAAATGAAGGTGCACTCGCTGCGGTTATGGGACATGAAGTGGCTCATGCGACTTTGAGGCATGGTAAGGAAGGATACGCTCGTGCGATTAAAACAAAACTGACAGGTCTTTTAGTTGGAGGCGCAGTATTCGTCGGTGGACAAGTTCTTTGTAAAACTGAACAGTGTAAGAAGGTGACCACTTACGGAGCAGCGGCTTCTGCTATTGCAGCAGAATTTTTCAATAGAAAATTTTCAAGAGAAGATGAAACGGAATCAGATAAGATGGGCCAAGTCTATATGGCGAAAGCTGGCTATAATCCAACAGAGGCACCAAAGGTTTGGGAGAGAATGAAAAAAGCAGGTGGACAAGCTCCTCCAGAGATTATGTCAACTCACCCCGCCAGTGAAAGGCGCCAAGAAAACTTAACTCAGTGGTTAGATAAGACAGTACCTATTTATAAAAATGCTGATGTTAAATACGGTATTGGTGAAAAAATTTAGATGATCGTTTTGGGACTGGGTGGTGGTTGTCATTGGTGCACAGAAGCAGTTTTTAATAGCCTTACCCAAGCCTTTAATATTGAACAGGGATGGATATCATCCCTTGGAGAAGCCTCCACTTTCTCTGAAGCCATTCGTCTTCAGTGCCATACTAAAGATCTTGAAAGCCTTATCCATATCCACTTAAAAACCCATAGCAGTCAAAACAATCATCAATTTAGAGATAAATACAGGTCAGCAGTCTACTATAGCGAAGAGTGCGACAAGCCTCTTTTTGAAAATGCCCTTGCATCTTTTGATAAAAAGATTATTACAAAGGTTCTCCCTTTGAATGCTTTTAAATTAAATAGTGAAAAATATCTCAATTATTATGAAAAGAATAAAGGGAATCAATTTTGTGAAACCTATATTGAGCCCAAGTTAAAACTCATATCAAAATCCTCTCTTTGAAACCTTTGTAAAAAAATCTAGATAAAATTTGAATAACTTCATGATGAAAATTTTTAATGAAAAGGTACTATGGAGTCAATATTCATTATAAATGGAGGAATTATGAACAACGATTTAAGTAAAAGAAAAGCTAATGACAATCCCTATCTGGCCATAGAGAGGTTTAGGAATGACTTTGATTCTTTTTTCACAGACTTTGGCTCTTACAATAGAAGTGAAAAATCTAATTTTGGAAAAGTCATGGAGGAGAAGGACTCTCATTTTTTAACTACCATCGATATGCCTGGTGTTGAACACGATGACATCGAAATTTCTATTGACCAGAATATCCTAAAGGTTAATGCTCATAGAAAAGAGGCGAATAGATCCTTCGATTACTCGACCAGCTTAATGCTGCCAAAAAACGTGGATCAAGATAATATAAAAGCGATCTACGAAAATGGAGTGCTAAAGATGGCCCTTCCTAAAAGTGGAGAAACCGAGTCTAAAAAGGTCGAGCTAGATAAAGAAGATAGCAAAGGTTTTTTTAAAGGTTTATTCTCATCGAGTGATAGAAAGCTAGATATTACGCAGTAATATTAAATGAGAAAGCCCCACTTATAAAATGTGGGGCTTTTTTTATTAGATAGCGAAAGGAAAACTTACACTGAAGACATATCCAGCATTATCAAGCTCTACATCATTAAAACTTGTGCCAGATGAAAATGGGCCAACACTTTCAAGCTCAGTTTTATCGTAAGTGATATCTTGATACTCAATATTAAAACTTAAAGAGTTATAAGCGATACCGGCTCCAATTCTATGACCTTTAGCATCTTCAAACTTTACATCAACACCATCAGACTTTTCAGGATCTAAAACCCCTCCCATAACATAGTTGTACCAAACTCTAATTTTTAAATCGGTCGGCAACTGAAGGCCCACAACAGGTCCATAGGTATAACCAGAAGCATCCTCTTCATAATCATTATCTTCATCGTTAAAGCTATACTTTCCGTAACGAGCATCTGCCCCTACAAAAACGGTTTCCATGACGTGAAAACCAAGTCTTGCTCCAACGCCGGCTCCTTTATAGTCAAACTCAGAATCTCCAAAAGGTGAAGGGTAGTTGACCTCAAGGTCTGAACTTTCATAACTAATAAAGGGTTCGACAAACAGGCCACCTTTATTTTCCGCATAAACATTTGTAACACCTAAGATTAAAAAGGCTCCTAACATAAATTTCATAAATTTCTCCTTGGTAGAATTTTGTTAAATAATATTCCTCTAAGTGTTCAAAATTTAGACCCAGATTATGTGTACAATTTGTTTAAATATAAAAACACTGGTCGGAAGGCCCCAGCCTGTATTAGGATGAGGACCGATGGAAACAATAGATAACGCGTTAAATATTCTAAAAGATACCTTTGGTCATAAAAATTTTCGCTTTGAGCAGGAAAGAATTATCACTGATGTTTTGGCCAAAAAAGACACCATTGCCATTATGCCTACTGGTGGTGGAAAGTCTGTTTGTTATCAAGTTCCAGCTCTTTGCCTTGAAGGTTTGACTGTTGTCATCTCTCCGCTTATTTCTCTTATGCACGATCAGGTTATGAATCTTGCCCAAAATGGAATAAAAGGCTGCTTTTTAAATTCATCACAGTCCCTTGAAGAAAAAGACCAAGTGAGAAGCCTTCTCAACTCAGGGGCTGCAAAAATTCTCTATATTTCTCCAGAGGGTTTGATGTCGGGAGTCTTAAACTCCTTAGAAGTTAAAATTTCCCTTTTTGCTATCGATGAAGCCCATTGCGTTTCTCAGTGGGGGCATGAATTTAGAAGTGATTATATGCAGCTTGGAGTGCTTAAGGATCGCTATCCCGAAGTTCCCATACTTGCTTTGACGGCGACTGCTGATGAAAAGACTCGAAGTGATATCGCTGTTCAGCTCAATATGAGAGATCCAGGCATTTTCGTCTCCTCTTTTGATAGACCAAATATCTCTTATAAAATCACCAATAGAGATGATGAAGTAAAACAGCTTATCAATTTTATTAAAACTCATCATGAAAATGAAAATGGCATCGTTTACTGCCTATCAAGAAAAAAAGTTGAAAAAATTGCAGGTGAGTTAAAGAAAGCCGGTTTTAGTGCTTATGCTTATCACGCCGGTATGGATTCAGAAAAACGCTCAAAGATTCAAACGAAATTTAATAGAGAAGAAAATATTATTATCGTCGCTACCATTGCTTTTGGGATGGGGATCGATAAACCAAATGTGCGTTTTGTCGCCCACCTGGATCTTCCAAAAAGTATCGAGGGATACTATCAAGAGACGGGAAGGGCAGGACGAGATGGTGAAGAGGCCAGCGCTTGGATGGTTTACGGTCTGCAAGACGTTATGAAGTTGTCCCAGATGCTTGAGAATTCTCAAGCGGCAGATGCTTATAAAAGTGTGGCAAGGGCAAAACTTGATTCAATGCTTGCCTTATGTGAGAGCATCAATTGCAGAAGACAATATCTTCTAGGCTATTTTGGTGAAGACCTCTCTCAAGCTTGTGGAAATTGTGATGCCTGTCTTGAACCGGCTGATACATTTGACGCCATGGTGGAGTCTCAAAAAATCCTATCAACCATCTATAGAACCGGCGAAAGTTTTGGAGCAGGGCACGTGATAGATGTTCTTCGAGGATCAGAAAATGCCAAAGTCTTAGAGAGAAAACACAACACACTATCGGTCTACGGCGTTGGGAAAGATAAGCCAAAAACATTTTGGAATACTCTTTTGCGTCAACTTCTAGGAGAAGGTTATATTCGCATAAAAAATTGGGACTATAGAAATTTAGCTCTCACCCCTAAAAGTGCACCACTTCTCAAGGGGCAAGAACCTTTTATGATGCGTATTCAAAAGGAAAAGCTGACCTCAAGCAAAAGGTCAAAGCATACATCTAAAGAAATTGCAGCCTCCCACGGTCAAGACGATCTTTTTGAAAATTTGCGCCAACTTCGCTCTCGATTGGCCAAAGAGGGAAATGTTCCTCCCTACCTCATTTTTTCTGATAAATCATTGCACGATATGTGTCAGCTTCTCCCTAGAAATAAAGATGAGTTTCTTATGGTTAATGGAGTAGGCCAAAGTAAGTGTGAGAAATTTGGTGATGATTTTCTAAGGGAAATTGCCAAAAAATAGCACGCCCAATTCTTGACCTCAGTCGGCGGGTTAAGATTTCTCTGTATCGTCAAAAGACCACTTGAGATACAATCAAATGAAAAATAATGGTGTCGATATTTAATGGAATTATTTCTTAATAACTTTATTCTGGCAGGTTCAATTATCCTGCTTCTTAGTGTCTTACTGAGCAAATCCTCTAGTCGTTTTGGGCTTCCAATTCTTATTATTTTTATGTTGGTAGGGATGGTCGCTGGAAGTGAGGGATTGGGTGGAATTCACTTTGAAAGTTACGAACTGACCCATTCTCTAAGTCTTATTGCTCTGTGCCTCATTATCTTCTCCGGAGGAATTGAAACAGAGATTAAGGATATTAAAGGAAACCTCGCTCGAGGGATTATTCTCTCCTCGGTAGGGATTTTTCTCACGACCGGAATTGTAGGAATCTTTGCTCACTTTATTTTGAAAATTGGACTGATGGAATCCCTTCTTTTGGGGGCCATTCTCTCTGCAACAGATGCGGCTGCGGTCTTCTCTATTTTTAAAGATAAAAGCTCTCAAGTCACAGCAAATAATAAAAACCTTCTCAAATTTGAATCCGGTAGTAATGATCCGATGGCCTACTTTTTAGTCACCGTTATTTTAGGATTAATGGAGAGTCCAAACTTTGATATCGAGCAAATCGGTCTGAGTTTTCTCCTGAATCCCGTGGTTGGTATCGCCGTGGGATGTATTTTGGCCAAAGCTTTTATCTCTTTAAATAATATCATTAATCTGGAGCATGTTGGCCTCTATCCAGCTTTAACCCTGTCCTTTCTCTTTTTAAATTATTCTTTAGCCAGTCAACTGGGAGGAAATGGTTTTTTGGCCATCTACCTTTTTGGACTTCTTATCAGTAGTCGAAAAATCCTTCATAAAACATTTCTCTATAGCTTTTACGACGGAATCTCTTGGCTTTCTCAAATAGGTTTATTCGTTATGCTGGGACTATTGGTCTTTCCTAGTCGCCTTATAAAGATCGCGCCAGAGGGACTTATCATTGCGGCTTTTCTCATTTTTATTGCAAGACCGGCAACGATATTTCTGTGTCTGGTGTTTAGTAAGTTTAACGTCAAAGACAAAATCTTCATCTCTTGGGCCGGGCTCAAAGGGGCCACTCCTATTGTCTTTGCCAGCCTTGCAGCTGTTAAAATCGGAGATAAAGCCCATATCCTTTTTGATATCGTTTTCTTCGTCGTGTTGGTCTCCGCCCTGGTTCAGGGAGTGACTCTAAAGATGCTAGCAAAGAAGCTTGGTCTTCTTTTTGAATCTATCGAGGATCCAAGCTTTCCCATCGATTTTGAAGTTTTAGAAAAAACGAAAAATGGAATTAGAGAGATTACAATTGAGCATGATGACTATGCCGTTGAGCGAAGAGTTGTCGACCTAGGTCTACCTAGTGGATGCCTGGTTCTTTTTATCAAAAGAGAGGGCTCCTTTGTTATTCCCGATGGTTCAACAAAGTTTCTTATAAATGATAAAGTTCTGATTGTGACCAAATCAAAATTTGATATCGATGAAGCTATTAATCGATTTGTTAATGAAAGAGTTCGAGAGGTTGAGACACCTGAAGATCTCGAAGTTGTTTAAAACATGCAGATGCCCTTGTGAGCACCTGCAAATATCTGAATTAATTAAAATAAACTTCAAAGGCTATCAGTGCGCCAGCTAAAATAAAAAAGCTCATCGCAAATAGCCATCCTTTTACATCTTTCAAGAGATTCTCCTTTAAATAAAGATAAATGTATCAATAACAGTTAGATCTTTACTGGGGGAGACCTTGGAGCCATAAGGAGAAGAAAGATTTTCTTTGGATAGACTTCTGAAAGCGCCTGAGCGCTAAATGAGACAGCGAAGACTTTTAATAACCTTTGGGCCAAAGAGTCTAAGAAATCTATATCCTTAAAAGATAGGTCAAGAGATGGATCTGAGGACTTTTGAACTTGAGACTGTATCGACAGAAGATTGGTTGATAAAACCTTTTCAAAATGACGATCAAAGTCTTCTGCCTTCACAGAACCTGTAAATATAAGAGATTGGAAAATAAGAAGAACGACTAAAAGTCTCATTAGCTTAACTATAAGATCAAATAGATTAAAGTCCATAGGTAAAAAAATCTTTTTTTAAGCCTTGAGTCCCTAGCTCCTGTCAATTTGTAATGGTATGTTTTAAACTGAAGACTGGTCGCTTTATGGGTCTTTATTTCAACAAAAGGGAAACGTCATGTCTTTAATCGTCACTTTTAATGGTCAATTTAAACCCTACCGAATTCCTTCTAAAAATAGAGATAACGTTCATCGCATAAGAAATATGGCACCATCTTTTAACGATCTAATGGAGCACTTCGTAGATAAAGATACTGAAGATGGTCACACAACCCAATCCAGAGCAAAGAAAAGTAAAATATCAAGCTATGTCGAAAACCAAAAGATTAAAAGAAAGAAGGTTTATGCCAGAGACCTTATGACGACAAAGATTCACTCCTTGAGTCCTAAAGATACAGTGGCCACTGCCATGGAGCTGTTATCAAAATATAAAATTCGCCACATCCCCATTGTTGAAAATAAAACACTGGTTGGAATTGTCTCCGATGGTTTACTCCTGGGTGTCCTTGGCGCAAAGAAGTTAACCTCGACCACTTTGGCAGAAGTCATGGTTAAAGAAGTTCTAGCAGGTCAAGAGCACTCATCGATCTCTGATATTGCAAGGGTTATGCTCGAGGAAAATGTTAATTGCATCCCCATCACAACTGACAGTTTAGAGCTAAAAGGAATTGTCACGACAAGAGACATCTTAGAACTTCTAACTCAAAGCTTTCCCCTTGAGATCTATGCCTAGGTAAGAGCCCATTTTTAGACACAGGTTTAAAAACTAACCCATTGAATTTATATGGAAGTCTAAATCTTTTGTCATTGAATAAGAAAAGTTCAAACCCACCAAAGTCCCCTAAATTAGGGGGAAATAAGCACTTTTTCAATAAAAGGATTTAGCCGTTTTCTCATTTGCAGTAGACTTGCGATACAAAACTCAGGACATTTAAAAATCATAAGAGCAAAATTTTTAGCTATTAAAAACTAACAAATAGGGCAACTATGAAAAACAAAACTTATTGTGCAAGTCTCATTCTCTTAACGTCAACTTCACTTCAAGCAGCCTATGAAAATGTTTATAGTGTGAAAGAAGGAGATAATCTTAATCTTATTCTTAATAACTTTATTAACTATGGAGTGGGACCGGCCAAGAGTGCTCTTTATGAAGACATCTTAAAATACAACCAGTTTATCAAAAACCCCAACCTTATCTATCCTGGCCAAACACTAGTTCTTCCAGACCTGCAAGATGTTGTCTATGAGGTTAAAAGAGGAGAGACCTTTAATGAGATTGTTAAAAATCATAAACATCTCGCGCCTCATATCACTTTAAGAAAACAAATCGCAAAAACAATTTTGGCCAACCCTCATATAAAAGATCCAAATCTATTGGATGTAGGGGATAAGCTTGTCCTTGGGAAAGTCTTAAATTCAGCGCCGACAAAAGAGTTTGCCTCTTACAAGGTTAAAAAAGGGGATAGTGTGAGTAAAATTATCAACACTCGCTATACCGGGATTGATACCCAACAAGCTTTAACCTATATAAAAGCCCTCAACCCTCAAATTACAAACTTCGATGTTATTGAACCCAATGAAACAATTAAGCTTCCAAGCCCTGCTCATGTTAAATATTCTCTTGATAAATATATTGCTCGAGCTGTGGCCAGTGTAAAAAGAATAAAACCTCATTACTTTTATCCAGACGAGCTGGGATTTGAAATTAAAAAAATGGATAGTGATGAAGCCGGTGAATACATATCCCACTTTCAAAAACTTACGAAGACGGATTCTCCAAAAGAGTGGAAAAATATTTTTGATGAAGTCCTGGAGATTTCTAAAAGCGAAGACCACGATAATATAAAGCGCGCTTTTTATCTGTATTCCATTGATATTGAACAGGACAGTAGCGTGGCCCGAACTCGAGAAGAGGTAAAAGAATTCTTAAAAGTTTGGAAAGAGGCCAGAGAGAAACGTTTTACTCTTTAAGCTTATTTCATGTTTTCCATCTTTACATCAATTTCAAGCTCTTCACTATTGCGAAGCATTTGATAAGTGTTTTGGAGTTCATCAATTTTTTTAGATGTCACTCGAATCTTCTCGTCTAAATATTGAGAGCTCACTTTAAGTTTAGAGTCCTTAATTAGTCTATTGATTGTTTTTCCATTTTCTTTGTTAATACCAAAGTTGAGAATGATGACCTGCTTATACATCTGATGACCAGTGGGAAGGACTTTTTGAAGATCTAAGCACTTTAAACCTAAGCCTCTTTTACTCATGCAGCCGTAGAGAATAGACATGGCCGCTTCAATTTTCATCTCCGACTCAGCCACAACATGCAATTCTTTATCATTTTTAAGTTCGATATTGCATTTTGAGCCTTTAAAGTCATAGCGACCAGAAATTTGCTTTTGGGCCATAGCTAATACATTTTTAAGCTCTCCCATATCTAGTGAGGAAACTAAGTCGAATGATGGCATAGAGAAGTCCTTTTAAAAAAAATTGAACTTTATTTTTGTCATTGAAAGACGCAGAAATCAAATAAAAATTTTAGATTTTACAGTGTGCGTCGAGTCTCAAGAGCTTTTGAGTCTTTGACAAGTCGAGTCCAAAGTGTGAAAGTTGCTCCATCAAGGAGATCATATGAAAATAATCGTTACACTCGTGTCTTTACTCGCCCTATACTCGTGCGGAAAATCAGGTTCTGGAGGTTCTTCTCAACCAGCCATTGAAAATGAAAATGATCCGTGTTCAAGTAAGTCTCTTTGTACCAATGAACGAAGAGTAAGATCGGTAAGTGATTTAAGATCCATGAGCAGAGATACTCGAGGTTCAAGAAGTAGTGAGAGCTATAATGTCGGCTACACTTATAGAGAAACTGAGATTGAACTCAAAAATGAATACAACTGGGAGACAAATACTTTCTCAGGTGATTGCGTGAATGCTGTTGATACAGTGAAAACGGTCTATAAAATTAAGGTTGATCAAGTTGACGATGACGGTGATAAGTTTGATGAATTTATCTTGAAAACCTATAAAGAAAATCGTCGTCTCATCACTGAGACCCCAAAGTGTCTTGAAGACTTTAATAATTCAGAAATTAACACTGATCCACGCTTTCAAATTGAAGAAGTTTATCAAAGTGATATTGATTATTCAGATGTTACTCAAGCCCAGCTTGATCAGGCTTTAAAAGAGTATGATATCTTTGTTTTAAAGTTTAGAGATGTTTGGGCGATGAGATTGATCTCAAAAAATCGTAATAATTATATCCATCATGTTTATAGATGGAATAATGAAACAGACTCTTTTGAAGAAAGAGAGATAAAAGCTCGAGGATACTCCGTCAATACGTTTTTTATTGAAAATGCTCTTGGTACACCTCAACGTCTGACCAGAGCTTATCTTGGTGAGCAGTTGATTGACTACTCGGACACAATCTTTATTGACTCTTGGTTTGAAGCAGATGTTGATCCATCAGAAATCCCAGGTGATATGCAGTAAGTTCAATGGATGGATGTACACGAGTAAATATTCAAAAAGGTCTGACAGTTAGGATTGTCCTAAAAGAAGATCAAAGAAGTGGCAACCTCACCGAAGGCGTCGTTAGGGTTATCTTAACGAAGTCTTCATTTCATCCCCATGGAATCAAGGTAAGACTTGAAAGTGGGGATGTCGGAAGAGTCAAAGAAATTTTAGAAGATCTATAAACTAATGCCTTCAATATAAGGGTGGGACGAATAAGGAAGATCTTCTAAAGTCGTCTCACAATTTGAAGTATCCTTACACACCTTTACAACCCTTTTATAGAGCCCGTTAACCTTTTCAAATTCTAGGTCTTTGGCCAGCTGATCCAGGTCCTTATAAATAGGAGATTGTCTTCTTTTTCTTTGAGCGACGTAGTAGACAAGAGCTATCGGAGAGTCATCATAAAGGGCCAAGGAGACAACATTATCTGGAGAGATCGTTGTGCGTTTTAGTTTTGTGTTGGTTAAATAAGACTGTGTTGGCCAATGAATATTGGTGAATGATTGGTAGAGAAGCTCAGAGCAGACAAGTTTATCAGTTGTTTCAACATCAAAGTTAAAGTCATAGATCTTTCCAATTTGTGAAAGAGCAACTGTATAAATTTCTTCCAGTCTCGCTGTGGTAAAATTAATCTCTTTCAGTCTCAAAATTGCAAATTCATCGATATTCATAAAGACTTCTAGGCTTTTAAGATGTGTCCCTGAACGATCAACTTCTAAAATTGATTTACCCGCTTCAATATCTTTTTGAAAAGGGACAATTGCTTCGTGATCCCAAAGTCCTAAACCGATGAGTTCTTCTTTGGTACCAAGCCAGATCGCATTGTGACCAAAATGTCCTGGAATAAATTTATCAGTGAGAGCGAAGTATGTTTTTTCAGTGATGATATCAAGGGGCTTGAGTTCTGCTAGAATCTCTTGGTGAATTTTTTTATTCTTTAGAAGATGACCTTTTCTCCATCTTATAGAGCCGGCTGTATTTCCAAATCTTCCTGAAACTCTATCTGTAAGATCTACCAGTCGATCATTTCTAAGATCTGATTTAGCATACTTTTTATAGAGGACGTTTAGAGCATCAATCTTCTTTGAGTTCTTCACAAAGCTCAAAGCTGGGTGAGTGAGGACTTCAATTGTATAAGTGTCATTGCTATCAGTGTTTGAGATTGAATCAATATCAAGAGCAATTTTTTTAGCATAGGCTTGATCTAGAAGTTCCATCAAGCGCTTATGGAGTTCATTCTTTTGAATTTTAAAAGAGAGATCTTCATCATTTATATATCTTCTAAATTTAGTTGTTGAATAAAAAGGCTCGAAGTTTATAAGAAAACTTTGATATCTATCTAGAGCTAAAAGAGTTTTCGTGGTTTTTGAAGTTTCAAGCTCAATCATTTTTTTTATCTTATTATCGATATCTAGAAAGTGAGAGACAACCTCATGCATAAGTCTTAACTGACGACCATGAAGGGGGATTTCACTGTCGATGCTCTTCTTTAAACTTGAATGAAATTGAGGTGTGTAAGAGATAAGAACATTTGATAATTGTCTTACCTGGTCGATATTGTTTGCCAACGCAGTGTTAGCAATAAGTATAAGTGCTACAAGCAGCTTAATCATAAATTCTCCAAAGAATAGTTTTTAACCAATCAAGGCTAGCAGTTGGGGAATCTATGTGCAATTACCAGACATCTTTGGTCGGGTTATTTGGAAGCCATCAAAACGCTCTATTCATTTGAGGAAGTTTATTTCCAAATAAGAATGCCATATTCCGAAATCAGAATAATACTCGTCTCTAATTATCAAAAAAATCAACCACTTAGAACTAGATTTTATTGGCTTTAGACTTGCTTCATTAAAAATAAAATATCAACCGGAGTCACTTTATGAAGAAACAATTTATTTTCATTCTATTTTTTTCCTTTATTCTCTCTAGCTTTGGCTCTGATGGCTCTTTGCTGAAACCATTTGATAAAAAGCTTATTCAAAATGTTTTTAGCCTTCAATCGACCAGTGACATTACTTCTCGGTACTTTATTGCACTCAAGGAATTTTCAATTCATTACTATGGAATTAATCCTTTGGTTAAAGAGCAAGTAGCCAAACAACACTTTTTGTTAGAGAGGGTTGAAAATAGTGCGAAGATTTTTAACCTTGTTAGAAATGTTGATCTCTATGTTGATGAAATAGCTTTAGATAAAAAGGCAGAGATTTATAAGATTCATTTAGCATCTTTCCTCTCAGATATGCTTGTCGCGAACCTTTATCACTTTAATATTACTGAAATTGAGTTTGAAAGAGACGACGTTGAAATCGATCGAGATCTTTTAGGAGTATTGCGACTTGAGATAAAACCAGAAGGTAAAACAGAACTTGAAAGGCTCTACAACTCTCTTTCATTAGAGCGGTTAGACTTAGATTCAAGACTTGAAGCTTGCGAGAATAGCTATGGCTGTGGGTTGGCCGTTTATGATGATCTTGCAAGAGCTGCACTTTTTATGAACGATGAGATCGCTTACCAAGAAATATTTAATTCATTTGAACACTTCAATACAGAAAACTTGGAAATGGAAGGACCCCTGGGGAGGGAAGGTCATTATAGTGATCACTTTGAGTCTTCAAGCGATGTTTCAAGGAGAGAAACAAGAGATTATTTATCTGAAGTTTCCCGTCTCGGATATCACGCACCCCTTGCTCGTTTAAGAGGCAGAATTGAATCCTCTTTTGATAGAGGATCTCATCAATATGATGCGCTTATGAGTAACCATGAAGACTCCAGAATGAATGAGTTTGTTGGAGATATGTCTACAGCATATGGTGGTGGAGATTTTGGTCCATCAATAGGTCCTATGGGGGATTTAGACCGAGGAGTTGTGAATAAAAGAATGGTTAAAGCTGGAATTGATTTGGTTGGAAGAATTAACACTGGGGCGACAGCTGCTGCCTTTGTGGGAAGAGGATTAGGTGGTAGTAGATCAGCTTTTATTGCTGGGTTTGCCATGGGCTTTTTCTCGAAGGAGTTAATAGACCTAAAGGATAAAGGCATAGATCAAGTTTTGGATGGTGTGGAAACAGCTACTAGAAATAATGCTTCCCAACCCACATATGAGAATACTAATACTGATCCAGAGCCACCAAAAAAGGAACCTAAGGATGAACCAAAACCCGAGCCAGAGGTTGAGGAAGTAGATTTTACAGAAGACGAAGTTGAAGATGAGGAAGATGAAAAAGAGACGATAAAAAGAGGATCTTTATCTAAAGTTGACCCAAGAGCACTTGAAGAAGTAGGAATGGATAAATACACTATAGAGAGATTATCAAAGGCTAAAATGTCTATCAAAATGAGCATGGAGGTTAACCCTGGAAGACCATCAGTTTATGCGAGATGTTCAGATGCTCAGGGAGACTATCTAGAGGCGCAGACTGGTAGTCGAAATGCAAACTCCCTGGCGGGTTTACAATTAAATAATAGAAGAACGTATGAATCACGCGATATGCCCATAATAATATTTGAAGAGGATAGGATGTAACTATGAATTTTATAAAAAAATATAAAAATATATTTATCCTACATTTTTTAAGTCTAATTTTTTTGAACGCCTGTTTTCTATTTGAACTCATCGTTAAAGAACTCATCGATAAAGATGATAACTATAAACTTTTAATATCCATTAACCTTTTATATTTACTCATCTCATTACCCGTTTCAATATTTGTGAACTCAAAATATTTCCCAGAGCTTTTTAAGGAAAAAAATATACTTTTGGTCTTATTAAAAAATATTAAAAAAGCACCCAAAATACTGGATGTCTTTCTTCTTATCGTCATTATTTTTAGGTTTTATAAAGTATACGAAAGTCCTAATCTTAAAACTTTATTGGATGAAGTTATACTTCCCTTTAATTATCTTATGCTCTCTATCTTTGTGCTCTCTACTTTTGGTGCACCTTTTTGGGGGAGAAAATAAACCCCTCGCACTAGAACTGTTATCTTAGGACTCACCATCACTTCAAATATTCCAAATAAATCACGCTATAGCTTTTAGCTATGGATATATTCGATTAATCAATTATTTTTATACCATTCTTTTTGTTAACTTAGTTGCAGACAGAAATGAATCTGGAAAAACAAAAGAGGAATTATGAAAAATTGGTTTTTAATGGCGGTTCTCTCTCTCTTAACACTTACGGTTAGTGCACAAGAAGGAAGAAACATCTCAGAGTATAACTTAAACTCGGTCGGAGTTGGACTTGTCAATGGGAATGCTTCAAATGCTCAAGCTTTTGATCCCGTTTCGGTTTTTACTGATGGTGGAGGGATAGCACTAGTTGGAAAGAAAGAATTTGCTGTCACGACACAAGGAGTGGAGTATTTTTTCGCCAATGCACAAAATATGAAGCTTTTTTTAAGTCAGCCTGAAAAATTTGAACCGACCTATGGTGGGTGGTGTGCCAGAGCTATGGTCGTGGGTCAAAAAGTTCACATCAACACAGAACTTTTCACTGTCGTAGGCAATAGGTCCTACTTCTTCGTTAACTCTAGAGCAAAGAATTACTTCGATCGTGACATTGCAGGCAATGCTGCTAAAGCTGACGCTAATTGGAAACGCATCTCTGGTGAAGAACCAAGACTTTAACTGACTCGATGGTGGAGACTTCTATGAAAATTCTATTAACTTTATTATGCCTCTGTCTCATAAGCTCATGTGGAAGCTCAGTAGAATTAAAAGAAAATCCTACATCAAAATTTGGTGGGGTGTTTACCCTAGAAGAATTATCTTTCAAAAATATAAGCGACGAAATACTAAAACCTAGCTGTATCCAGTGTCATGCTGGATACAGTGATTACGAAGCTGTTTTGAATGAGAAAGATAAAATTTTAACAGCTGTCTTACAAGATAGAATGCCAAAGAATGCCTCCGCTTTAGATGACTACAAGAAATCTTTGCTCAAAACATGGGTGGATAGTGGAGCTCCTCTTGGAACTGGTGTGGATCCTAGGCCGAGCACGAAATTGGAACCGACATGGAACTCCCTGTCTAAGAAAGTCTTTTTTCCAAAATGCGTGCAATGCCATAATCCAAATGGACAAGCAAGCTTTTTAGATTTGAGTACAAGGCAGAAGTTTTTTGAACAAAGAGATTATTTATTAAATAACTTTGAAGATGTTGAAAACAGTTACTTGATGGAAGTTCTTACAGATCCTACGGAGCCTATGCCACCGGTATGGTCCAATATAGAACGCCTAAATGAAGAAGAAATAAAGACTGTCTTAGAATGGATAGAAAAAGGTTTACCTGAAGGGGAAATAAGATGAAAAATATAAGTTTAATAATACTTTTGGCCTTAAGTTCAAGTGCCTTTGCTAGTTTAGCGATCACAAAGTCCGATATAAAATTTACGGCAACTGGGCGTCCATCTTTTATTAAGGCCAGTGGAGAAGTTCCATTAGGAGATTCAACATTTAATATTGGAGAAGACTTTATTGAAGGTAGTGCCATCGTAAAATTGGATAAATTAAACTCTGGTATCGATTTAAGAGATGAGCATTTAAAAGGTAAATATTTAGAGACTCAAAAATATCCTTTGGCAAAATTAACAATCTCCAAACAAAAGATCTCGCCCACAGATGAAAGACAAATTCTTAAGGCCGTTTTAGAGTTGCACGGCCAAAAAAAAGAAATAGATCTAGAAACAAGAATTTCTAGAGATTCATCTCAGATATCAATGGAAAATAGCTTCGAGATACAGCTTAGTGATTTTGGTATTGAGCTGCCTTCATTCCAAGGAGTAACGGCAGCAAATAAAGTAAAACTAAATGTCAAAACGCAGTTTAAAGACAATTAATGAAAGCTCAATTGATCATCGTTTTTTTATTCATTTCTCATCTCAGTTATTCATTCGTTGAGAACACGACCAAAGGCTATCCAAATTGTATGGCTTGTCATATCTCTCCAAATGGAGGGGGAATTTTAACTGACTACGGACGTGGTTTATCATCTGAGTTGATGAGTACCTGGAAAGGTTATGAGGGAATGGAGAATCCTTACTACGGAGCGGTAAAAAATAGTGAGAATATAAAATATGGTGGTCAGTTGAGAGTGATTCAATTTCAGGCCGAAAATGACCAAGTAAAGGTAGAAAAACAATTTGTGATGCAAAATAACTTAGAATTTGCAGTGAAGTACATGCAGTCTTTCTTAGTCGGGACAGTAGGAACAAAAGAGGGGCCAGATGAGACACAGGAGAAGGGAGAGTTTTTAAGTGAGCGCCATTATGTGTTGTGGGAGAGTTCTGAAAATACCAGAGTTCGAGTTGGTAAGTTTCGTCAACACTTTGGAATTAATCACCCAAATCATACAAGGTTTGTTAAAACAAGCCTAGGGTTTGGCTCTAACTCAGAAACCTATAATTTTGAATTTTCTCAGTACTTTGATTGGGGCGAGTTTAATACTTCAGTGAGTCTGGGAGACTTCTTTGAAGAAAAGGATGAGGACGATTCAAAGAGAAATTTTGCCTTCAACTACACCCATTATATGGGAGGCTCTTCTAGAGTTGGAGCGAGTTTATTAACTGGAAAGTCCGACCAGTATAGAAGAGCGATCTATGGCCTAAATGCTCTAATTCCGCTAGGGCAGAATTGGATAGGGAGATCGGAGATCGATTATGAACAAAAGAGTCTACTTAACAGTAATGACGAATACGAAAGCCAAGTTGATGCGATTTATGGGGATCATCAATTTGGGTACAAGGTATTCAAAGGTGGCTTAGGCTATTTTATTTTTGAACACTCTCAAAGTAACCTTAAAGAGAGTAGTACAATGATCACCTCCCCAGGTCTTGGATTCCAACTGCTTCCTCTTCCTCATATAGAGTTTCAAGTCGAGTATCAAAGACGAAGTTTTGTTAGTAAACCTGGAAATCCCGAGCACCGATCATTTCTTACGATGCATTTATATCACTGAGGAAAAACATGGATTTAAAGAGAAGCGCCCAAAATTTTTACAACCTAATGAATGAGCGAAGGACTGTTCGCAGATTCACCGATGAAGAAATTCCTTTAGAGGTTATCCAACACTGTATTCGGGCTGCTGGAACGGCTCCAAGTGGGGCCAATAAACAGCCGTGGTATTTCGCCATCATTAGAAGTAGTGAGATGAAAAAGAAGATAAGAATTGAAGCTGAAAAAGAAGAATTTGATTTCTATCACAGGCGACAAAACAAAAGCTGGCTAGAGGATTTAAAACATTTAAAAACAAACTGGGAGAAACCTCATCTGGAAGAGGCTTCTGCTCTTATTGTTATTTTCTCAAAAACAATTGAAAGTGAGACAAATAGCAAGTGCTATTATTCAAAAGAGTCAGTGGGAATAGCGACGGGAATTCTTATTACAGCACTACATAGACTCGGAATATCAAGTTTGACTCACACTCCGTCTCCTATGCGGTTTTTGAATGCGACACTTGGGCGACCTAAAAATGAGAGGCCTTTTCTTATTTTGGCCCTTGGTCGTAAGAATCCCAATTATGAACTCCCAAATATTATGCGTAAGAAGCTTGAGGAGATAAGTGATGTCTACTAAAGTTTATGATTTTTTATTTCTTTAATTAATACTTCGATGATCTTTGAATTTCGTCTATTTGAATGATAGGCAATGCCAATGGCATGGGGGCCAATTCCTTCTTTAGGAAGCCCCTTGTGCTTTACTTCTCTTATCTTTTTAGAAGATAAGGGGGACTTGGCGACCATCTCAGGTAGAAGACCCATACCGATGCCATGAAGAGTTAACTCTTTTACTGACTCCAGTGTAGAAGTTGTATAGATTTTTCTTTCGCCAAATCCGATTCCATTTAAAATATCTCGGATCGTTTCTGTCCCAACTGACGCTGTAGGCATCGCTATAATAGGAGCCTCACTACCTTTTTTATAAACTTTATCCGAGCAACTTTCATACAGCTTGAAGGCGTCGTTATTTAAAATATCGACTTCAATACCGGGGGATTTTTTTGGGTTCACGATAAGAGCAATATCAATCTGACCGGCATCGAGCTTGTCTTGAATTTCTGCACTTCTTCCAGTGAGAAGTTGTATGTCTAGCTTGTCATATTTAAGAAGAAATTTTTGTAAAAACTTAGGCCAAAAATAAATACCAATAGAGTCATAGGTTCCGATTCTAAGGGAGCCGGCAAGTGAGTCATTGGGGTGAGCGAGTTTTTGTTCGATATCAGTAATTGAAGAAAAAAGGTTCTGGCAGTAAAGGTAGAGAACTTCACCTTCTTGAGTAAGCTTCATTCCTCTTGGTAGTCTGACAAAAAGATTACTCCCAACAACATCCTCAAGAATTTTAATCGATTTTGTCAAAGAGGGTTGAGAAATATGAACAACTTTGGAGGCCCCTTTTAGGGAGCCTGTACTAGCAACTTCATAGAAGTATTTTAATTTCTCAAGGTGATCTGTCAGTTTCATATAGTTTTAAACTATATCAAATTTACGTTGATGACTAATAATTATTAGCTTCGACGAACTAGTATCTTTTCTTTGCTCTGTAGGTCGCTTTTACGTAACAATCGCCTCTGGTATACTCATCCACTTGATCGAAGGTAGAACCCTGAGAGAATGAGTAGCTCCACCCAGAAAACTCACAAGTAATGGGTCTTCTCGCATTTGCATCACACTTGGCTGCAGCATCATTTTTCATCGCCTCACGCTCAGTTGAGTTCGTTTGCGCATTTAATGTGGCCTGATCACAAATACCAACAAATCCTAGATAAGTTTGGTAGCTTTTAAAATCTTCATATTTAATCGCCAAAACAATACTTTCTATAATGGCATAAAGTATTACTGCTCCCACAACATATAGGATGACATCAACAACCGGCTCTCCAGTGATCATAGCAAAGTTTGATCCTTCGCCTCGAAGAGAGTCAGATAGTAATTGTGGATTAGATAAAAAGGCTGCCAGTTCATCTTTTGAAGAATTCTTAATCATTTTAAGATAGGCTTCTCTTTTTTCTTGTTGAGGAATTTTGTTTAAAATTGATTCAAAGTTTTTAAGGACGTCCTCTTTTGAACTGTTCTCTAAAGATGCCTTCAGCTCTATGGTAAAATCTTTGAGAGTTTTTGCCTTAAATTCACTTTCATGGGCTTGTGGATGACTTGTTAAAAGGTAGTCATATTTTTTCAAGATAGTATCTACACTAGAATTTACTCGAGTATAGGGTTGAGCAAGAACCGTAAAAGAAAACAAACACAAAATTATAAAAGTTGAAACTGACTTCATCACAAAGAACTCCCTTAAGCTTTTTTTAGATCTTGGTAGCAATTGAGAGACAAGTTGTCATATGAGTTGTAATTTTTATATTTTAAAAATGGTGTAAAACTTAGGAATCCAGACGCTCTTGGAACTACTTGCTAGAGCCTTTCTCTTCATTTTCTTCATCGATGGCCATGTAGCGTCCATTATCATCACCATATCCAAAAGATATAATTGTCTCTTTGATGGTTAAATAAAGTAATGTGACAAGTGAGACCAATCCTCCCCCTAGAATGGTAGAGGATATAAGTAAAAAGTAGTATCCAGCAAAGTACCATGAAGAAGGTACGCTAACAGATTTCATAATGGGAAAGCAGTGAAGAACCAGCAAGGAAGTGGAAAAAGCGAGAATAACTGTATCGTAAAAAGCAATAACCTTGATTCGCTGAAAGAACTCGTCAGCAAATTTCTTTTCCATATTGAATGAGTAGCCCAGCAGTGTAAGCATTAAAGCAATAATTGTTGCACTCGCTGTCATAATCGCTGAACACAGGAATCTAATGGTGGGCATGATTGCACCGATTAGTTCTTTAGCTTGATACTGACTTACAAACCCGATTATGTAGGTTCCAAGAAGCATTACAATCGTAGCGATTGCCCCACAGCCTAGAGCGATAACAAAATCTTTTTTAAGAATTTCCGTTGTTTTCAGTTTTTTCATTTTAATCTTAGAGCAGCCTGGATATATTTATAATTTTGTTTTTAAACTATTGTAAAGTTCCTCTTTATTCATGTGAGATCTTCCCTCTAATCCAGTGATTTGAGCTAATTCATAGAGATCTTTTTTTGTAATATCTTCAAAGGCTATAGTCGGAGTTTGAACTACACTTTGAATGTCTTTTTTTGTCTCTTTAGATGATGGTAGGAGTGATATTATAGAAAAACTCTTCATTTTCTTATCTATTCTTTTAGCAATTGGTTTTAATGCGGACTCAATTTGATCTTCGATATTTGCTTTTAGTCTAAGAATAGACTCGTGAGCGTCGATATATAATTTTTTCGATAAGTTTTCTGCTAATTTAATAGTTCCCCCTAAGTTAATTGATTCATTACAACTTTAGACAAAATAATTGAGAAGATACTTATTAGCTTTTATAGAGATTGTTTAGGTTACTACACAAGGAAGAACAAATCGGCTTTCTGGCAAAAATTGATCTGTGTCGACTTTTGCAGCAAAGAGTCAACTCATAATCATATGATTTCTACATTGAGACTGATAGAGTTTAAAGATGAATAGAAATGATCAGTACTTTAGCCTCAACACGAAACTTTCATACTCTAGCGATGCATTGATTTGTGACAAGCTAGAAAAGGGTGATCTTGGCAAGAAAGGCTGGGGAACCAATCACATTATAAAAATTGGAAATACTAAAGTTTTTGCTAAAAAGATTCCTTTAACTCAAGTCGAATTCGATAATTCATTTAGTACAAAAAATCACTACGACTTACCGATGACTTACAATTATGGAATTGGATCAGCTGGATTTGGGGCATTTAGGGAGCTTTTTTTGCATATAAAGACAACGAACTGGGTCCTCAGCAAAAAATGTTTGAATTTTCCGTTGATGTACCATTATCGAATAATAAAGAGAACTAATAAAGCGAGTAAAAAAGATTATAAAAGCTATTTTAAATATTGGGAAAATAATAGCTCGATAAAAAGTTATATCAAGGCCCGTGATAATTCGCCATATGAATTGGTTCTTTTTTTAGAGTACATTCCTCAAACCTTTAGAGATTACCTTAAAAAAGACAAAAGTCAGTTTGCTAAGATTACTAACGAAGTTCTTAATGCAATTCAATTCTTAAAATCAAATAATATTATTCATATGGATATGCATTTTTTAAATATCCTTACCGACGGATCAAGTCCTTACATAACTGACTTTGGACTAGGTCTTGACAAAACTTTTGATCTATCTACGGAAGAAAAATCTTTCTTTAGTAGACATAGAAATTATGATTTTGGAGAATTCATTGGAAGTATGGGGCTACAGCTTAATGGAGAATTTGATGACTTCTCAAAGAGAAGAAAACTAAAAGTGGCAAAGCTTATCGATCTCTCTCGTAATGATTCCAATCTTGTAAAACAAGAGAAAATAATTAATAACCTCAGTTCATTGAAAAAAGAGGGGTTCTTTAATCTTACCCCTTCCTATATTAAGTTTATCAAAGACCACCAAGAGACAATTTTGCTTACGACTAAGTTTTTTATAAACGTTAGAAATAGTACCAAAAGAGAAAAAGAGTTCTCTGCGATAAAGTTGAAAAGCGCATTGTTAGAATCTAAAATCATAAAATGAAATATCAATAATTTGAAACAAAAAAGCCTAAGTGGGTTAGACCTAGGCTTTTTCTATTTTACTCACCCTAAGATGCTTAATGTTTTGATGGGGTGGCATATGGCACCCAAAGCAGGCGGTATACATTTGACGAGCCTGCCACATTCTTTTAAGTTAAATCTATCTGATTTAAAGACTATCGATTGGTTCTTTTTCACCTTTGATCACTTTTCTGATGTTTTTAATTGAAAAACCAGCGTATAGAATGGTTGTCCCGTCAGCAATAGTTTTAAGAATTGCATTTAATATTTTTTTCATAGATTCCTCAATTATACCTGTCAATGCAAGTATTCGATTCACACTAGGCAAACTAATATGAATTTCTCATTTAGTCTATCATATTTAGAATGCTTCATATACACATGTCTTTTTTTATTGTCAGTCAGTAGTTAGTCAAAAATCAGTACTGATGAAGTCGTGATGTGAAATGGTGTGAAAGATACAAGATTTTGAGTGGCGAATAGATTTAAAGAGTGATGTAAGTGATTTAAATTAGTTGAGTCTTTGAAATTTGAATTCTAAAATATTACTGAAAAAAATGGGGTGGCAAATGCCACCCAAGACAGACATTAACATTTAGATCTGTTGCCACTGGTTGATAATTAGATAAAAGCAGCCTAACTGAGTGCTAAACTATCGAAATAAATAATAATTATTCTGTGGTATCAGAATATTTTCTGTAGTTTAAATTTCCAAACACAAGCAAACCAGTAATTATTAATAACTCCCTAAGAGTAATGAGTGGAGTTTTGATAAGTAGATCTATCACGAATAGAAAAAGTGCAAGTTTTAAGGCCCCAATGATGAGGAGAGCCTTTCTTGAAGGGGCAAAGATTCTACAAAGAACAAACTTTATCAAAACAAAAATCTCTACTAAGTTCCAGGTTGAGGTAACAAAGAGTAGTATGTCAGATTTCTTATCGTCAGTTATACCTAAATATATTCTTTCTCCAGTGTCATAAAGTAGGAATGTTATTAATGATATTGTGAATAGTTTCAAAAATAGAATTTTTTGATTGAATGTTGCTTGCATGCCCTAAGTTTAACATGAAGAGAAATATTTGAAACACTTTATAATGTCAGAAACAAAAAGGCCTAAGTGGGTTAGACCTAGGCTCTTTCTATTTAAAATCCCGAAGGATGTTAAGTTTTAAATGGGGTGGTGGACCTTCTTATTGGAGTCCGTCCAACCGCCAAGTCCAAATGTCTAATATCTTTCAATTACCAGTCAAAAATGAGTGGCGAAATAAAGAGACTTTATATCAAAAATACGTCGTAGAAAGGCGAAGTCTAAATGAGCTGGCGGTAGAGTTTGGAGTGGCCCGTCAAACTATTTCTAAACAGATGAAGAAGTTTGGAATTGAAACTCGAGTTCCAGGAACAGTTCAAAATAGAAAGCGTGGTCTTGCTTATGGGAAGAAGTTTAAGGATCGAGAAATTATCGTTCACAAGAAAGAGCAAGAGGTGATTGAGAAGATCAAGGAGTTGAGAGAACAGGGGTTTTCTTATCATAAAATCGCAGATGTTTTAAACGTGATGGGGGTGACTACTAAGACGAAGAGAGCGAAATGGTCACCAAAGTCGGTTCAACAGATATTAGCTAATAATTAAATAAGAAGTAGTGTCTTTAAGTTGAGCAGTTATCTCTAGTACGTTGATATTACTAAAAATTGAGTAAAATTTAGTGTCAAGGATAAATAAAATGCCATATAATATTGAAATTATATAAAAAATTGAGTAAATGGTATGATCAACCGAAGAGGTGTGTGAATACGAGTTTAAAGTAAAGGATACTGTTTAGTGATTTATAGGTCAGGAAAGTTTTTAAGCCAGTTAATTGATTCTAAAGGAATTGCAGGAAGAGAGTTGGCTCGCCAGCTTGGCGTTGACCCTTCAGCTATTTCAAAATGGACTAGGGGTGTTGAAAAAATACCACACTCAAGAGTCGCTCAAATGCTAGATATTTTTGAGATGAGCCGGGATGATATTGATTGTTTAATGGGAAGGGCGCCATTGGCATTTCACTATAGAACTAGAAATCATAGAGAAATGGATAAGTGCGAGGTTGCACCTGAGGTAAGAGAGAGAACTGAGTTTGTTTTCGAGACGCTTGCCAGCGACTATATGAAGAAATCCAATTTTGATTTTAATGGTATTAGAGAGCAGTTATCTAGTATAAACATTAAGAGTGATGAATCTTTTAAATTGGCTGCAAAGATAATAAGAGGTTTCTTTTTTATTCCTCCTAGTCTTCCAATTAAGAGAAACTTTGTTCATGACTATATTTTAGACCTATTAAGTGTTCATTGCTATTATATGTCATTTAAAAGCATTGGTTTAGATTTTGAAGTCGATGAAGGTGATAGAAAGTCAGCAGTTTTATTTAGCAGGGATGGTGAGTTCGCAATACTTATTGATGCGGACAGGAGACGATCATCTGTCTTCTTTGATTTGCTTCATGAGATTATTCATATAATTTTAGATGGATTATTTGAAAGAGGAATTGACCTTGAAAAGTTCATCGACAGAACTGTTGGAGATTTAGTTTACCCTGAAGAATATTTAAAGGATATTTTTCTCGATGGAGGGAGATTGAGAAAAATTGGTAAGTCTTCTGAAGATGTAGTTAATTTTGTAATTAAAAAATACAATGATGATGGAACTTGGGCTCCATCAGGATTGGCCAATGCTCTAGTTGATAATAAATTACTAACTGAAGGTAGTAATCTTTATCAAGATCTTACATCAAAGTATGATGATTACTTTAACGATAATACAGAATCACTTTCAGAAATTGGAAGAATAAATATTGATCACTCATCTTTTGAAGAACACAAAAAATTATTTGATACTATCATTAGGGAAGAGCCAAGAGATTATCCTGTCTATACATCTTTGAGAAATAAACTTGTGAATGGTGGAATCAGTCCTATTGATTATGCAAATTTATTTTCTTTGAAAAGACATGAAGTAAATGTTCTGAAGGCTATTTGGTCAAGTGAAGAGTTTAATAGTAAGGAGCTTGCATCGTGGGCTCTGAAAAAATAGAAATACTTTTAACTGACACATGTTCTGTATATAAACTTTATTTTTTTATATCAAAAGAAATTATACCTGCAGACAATATCATCATTCCAGGTATGGGGTTACTTGAATTTCATCCAATTGTATTGGAAGAGTTTGAGTCAGATGTTGCAACTTTCCATCTAGAAAAAAATCTTACTCCTAGACCTAAAAAAAGAGGATATCCTTCTTTTTTTGATGATGTTGGTGAAGTGACTTTTCCTAAAATAGAACGTTTTATCAAAGATAATTTGACCTCTTTAAGTTTAGCAAATCTAAGAGACGATGGCTTTAAAGCGAAGAGAATTGTTTTTGATGATTATAGGAAGCAATTACAAAAGGAATGGAGAGAAGAAAATATTTTCCAGGGATCAAACAAATCAACTTCCGCTCCTTCTCCTGAGGATTATTTGCTCCTGTATGATGCCATTAAGAATAGCGTTGACTTAGTAACAAATGATGAGATTTTGCTAGAGATTGCAAAACATTTCCTTAGTGTAAAGTCAAAACATGTTCATATGGCCGAACATATTTTAAAGGGGGTATTTAAAAATGATCCTAGGCTGAAGAGTAAGATTGAAGAATGTATTGCAAACCTTGGGGGGTTAGGAGAGAAATTTGAACCATCAATTGTTTTTGGTTAGATAAGAGAAGAGAAGAGAAGAGAAGATTAGTTAATTGGTTTCATTGTAGGTTTAAGTCTAAAGTGTAAAATTTCTCCACTCTGCTCTGGAATCTCATCTTTAGAGGTAAATATTTTTTTACCTTGAATATCAAATTGAGCTAAGTCTTCTTCATTGAAAACTCTTTTTACTTTTTTCGTTTGGAAGTCTTTGATTGTTTTTGAGTTTGGAAGTGCATTTGTGTTAGTAAGTATATATCGCTTTATAATATTATATGTAACAACCATGTCATCGACATCTCTATAAACCCATTGCTTATGAATATCTTTTACAAGAAATTTCTTTCCTACTATAGGAAGTGCTCCACTAGTATCTGCAAGATTAATTTTCCCTGAGTCCCAGTCTTCCTTGAATTGTAAAAATGGTTTCTTTCCATCAATATCCCAGTCTAAATATTTTTTAAAGTTTATTTGATCGCCTTTATTAAGTTGGGCCTCGAAACCAAAGTTTAACTGGAGATCAACTAACTCTAGGATAATGGGCGAATCTTTATTCAACATCCATTCTTTATATTCAGATTTTATTTCGTGAATTTTGCTTTGATTGGGTTTTTCTTGTTCTTTGCTTATAGCATTCGAATAATATAGTTTTCCGACTCCACCTAAAGATCCAATTAGGGCAGCAATTGCAATTGCCCAATTACTTACTGATAGCATTGTTGAGTTGTTACAGCTGATGAGCAATAGAAGCATTGAAGTGTAGATTAATGTTTTCATTTTTCCTTTATACACTCCATATTAGTCAATAACAAAGTGGTGGTTAACGGTTCGCCTGATTCACATGGCCCGTCATTCGTTTCCCTACGAGGATTTTTAACCGCCCGTCTAACCCAACGAAATTGTAGGCAAAAAAAAAGCCTTGGCGGTTAGACGCAAGGCTTTTAAAAAATGGGGTGTTCTTCGTAACCTTATCAAAAACAATGTCTTAAGTCGAGCTATTGACTGTTGTTAGCCAAAGAGCCCACCTTTACCGACTTTTGTTGCTGTGGGTTACTATCTTTGTGGGAAGTTTAAACAATATTCTTCGTCCAGAGATTTAAGAGGAAGAACTTTCAGTGAGTCTGTTGCACCTTTTTCATCAACACCTGCAAGTCTAATATAACGTTCCATTGTCTTTAGATCTCTCCAGCCACAAATCTTCATTATTACTGCGGGTGCTTTGCCTTGTTGAAGTAACAAAGTTGCAAAGCATGCTCTCAATGTATGAAACTTCACGCTTGGTAGATTAATTCCAGTAAGAAATGTTCTTAGAACTTGTGCTTGGCAGCCTTTGTTCCATCCAGATAGTCGAGGTAATAAAAAATCACTGTCTAGATTGGCCCTATTAAGCTCTAGAATCAATTCTTTTAGC
Source organism: Halobacteriovoraceae bacterium (assembly GCA_963719505.1). Taxonomy (GTDB): domain Bacteria; phylum Bdellovibrionota; class Bacteriovoracia; order Bacteriovoracales; family Bacteriovoracaceae; genus CAKZJW01. The sequence goes on along the minus strand of CAVRCF010000001.1, from coordinate 52,380 downwards.
TCAGGGTTGATAGGAACCGTCCTATAATAACCGGCTTTTGTAGACTTGATTTCGCCTCGCCTATTGTTGAATGATTTCGAAATTATAATTTTATTATTTTCAAGATCAACATCATTTTTGTTTAGAGCATATAACTCACCATTTCGTGCACCTGTTAGAATTGCAAAGGCCCAAACTGGATACCATGGGTGTTCAAGTGTCCGAGCAGCATTTAAGAACTCTCTTGTTTGCTGTAAGGTTAAAATTTCTGGCTTTTTCTCTTCACGTCTTTCAAGTTGAATTCCCACAGTGGGTGAGAATTTAGTTGAATGAAGATATCCCTCTTCAAATCCCCACTTATAGACGTTATTGATCATAGATTTAAACTTTCTTCGAAAGCTTCTAGAGATACCTTCATCTTTTTGCATTTTTAAAATAACTTTCACATCAGAAGTTGCAATCTCGTTACATGGCTTTGTTAAAATTGAGAAACACCACTTCTGTAAAGCTCTATAGTAATCACCAACAGTCTCTAGAGTAATAAATTCTTCACTGACTTTATAGGAATACCAAAGGTCAATTAACTCTTGAAATGAGAGATCACTTCCTTCTCGCTTCTTAAGTTCCTCCATACAGGTATAAGTCAGCTCTTGTTCTCTACGCTTAGCCTTTTTAGCATTAACTAATTTGCCCTTAAGAGTAGTTTGTTTTTGTATTCTAATATGAGGTTGAATCTTTGAACGCAACTGAACTCGAATGAGAAAGTAAGTTTCTCCAATCGTGTTTTTCTTTTTAATGATAGTCATTTGTGACTCCTAGTTTTTAGGGTCATGAGTCTATCTAGGTCGGAAGTCTTATATCTAACTGATTTTTCACCCAATGTGTAAGCATCAAGCTTGTATCGTGAAGCATAGATTCTAAATGCATTCTCAGTCATTCTTAGATAATTAGCAGCTTCCTTTGTAGTCATCCATTTTTGAATTTCAAAGATCTTCTTCATATTAGCCACTATTGCCTCCCCGAAGCACTATCATTGAAAAATTTTCTCATTGCTGTGTTGAATATGATTGATGGTTGCGCTCTCCAAGGTACTAAAATGTGAAGTTTTGCATAGTCCCTACGGAAGTTACCGTGATGATTAAGCCTGCATCTAACATAGAGGTAGGGGAGGTGATCACATAGAATACTGAGTTTAGTGGTTGATTCAGATTTAGTATTACTAAACTCAATGTCGTTAAAAGAAGTTTTAGAAAATGTATGGTCAACATAATTAGAGTTTTTGTTATAAAGCTGTCGAAGTTCAAAGATATTATCTATGTTTATTTTATTGCGAGTAAGGCATGCCTCTAGCCTAGTACAAGGAAAGGAGAGTTTTGCTTTAAGGGAAGTATCATAAAGTTTCATTACTTCTGGAGTTTTACCTATATCAATCCCAGTATTTATGCCAGAGCTGTATTGATAAGCATTAGCTGACCTCTTATTTTTGATATCAAATCCTCTTGATACTAGTTCATAGGAACAAGCAATATCTAATGACTTATCAAGCCTAGTCACTGGAAGTAATTCAATAGTTGAAATCTTTCCGAACAGAGATAAAGCATCTGAAGAGAATTGTTTGTAGTTTTCGTAATAACTTGGATTTAATATTAGTTTAGAAATGTACTGAGAGACATAGTTTATCTTCGCGTATACCTTTACTTTCATTGGTGTTGTTATTTCTAAGCATAAGCCACCCTTTCTAAATGAAGCTTCTTGAAAAAGAATACTTTGAGATCTAAGATGCAAAATTAAGTCACTCTTACTTAGTTCTAAGCTTTTTGCATTCAATTCAAGCTTATCTATAAAGCCAGAATAATTAGAGTGCTGTATATTCTTTGACGTGAGTTTAGTGCTTAATATAGCTGTGAGGTTCATTTCATCTCCTTGATTGGAGAGGAACTTAGTCTTTAAAATTTGAATAAATAAAAAAAACGGTATTTTTCTAAAATATATAAATATTCAGACTATTCGAAATCTTTCAATATCTTGTTAATTTTTCTACTTATGGTTGATGACTTAAATTGATCTTTGTTCGCAAAATACTTAATAGCATTTGAGTTGACCAAGTCAGCGATTTTACTTGCTTGAATTTTCTTAGAACTGTCAGTTATAACGGTACTTATATGAGAGTTCATGCTTAAGTTTTCTTCGTTCGCATCAGATTGAATTAGTGTAAGGAGGGTATGAATAATGGCATCCTTTAGCTTGATATTGTTCTCTGTGGGAACTGTAGATTGGGTTTCTAGCGACAAAGTGGGGCTACTCTTAGTGATTTTGAGTTCTAAAAGTACTTTATCTACATCTTTAATGTTTATATACAGATCATTCAAGCTGAACTCAAAGTTTTGAAGCTTCTTAGTGCTTATACAGTATGGAATACCTAGCTTTCCATTAAGATTCAAAATGCCTGTAAAAGGCTCAACCCTCTGACTTGTAATGGTTTTTCCTATGAAAGCATCACTCCAAAGATCTACAAACCCAAAGGTAGGCATTTTCCTGTGGGCAATTTCAAAGATTGCTAATCTATTTAAAGCGTAAAGTGCTTTCCTCATATATTTAAAGCCCCCACTTTCGAGTGGGAATTGAACTTCCTCTGAATATTCATTTATAATTCCACAGTCGTCATCGTCAACTCTTCTAAAGTAAGCATTAGTGTAAACGTACAGACTTACTTCTAGCTTAAAACAACACTCAATAATACAATGCAAGTAGGAGTTGGAGTCATTATGTAGATCTGTAAAACCTTCAGAAATCTTGATGGCGTTAATTAATGGTAAAGTCTTGCTATTTTCTCGCATGATTTATAAATAACTGAATTTATATATACTTTGAAGAACAGAGGAAAGGATTACATAGTCTTTATACATTATAGGTAATGGAGCATTAAGATTGACTTAGCTTCCATAAATTTATTAAAAGTCTAAAGAGTCTACTTTAGACTTTACTACTAACTTGCTGTGAAGTGATAAAACCTTAAGCATAATTAATGATTAATTTTAACTCTCTAGGCTTATTATTCTCAGGCTACATTTAAAATATTTATAAAATCATTGAAGTCTTTAGCTTTTACTCCAAGTATTGGTAAGGATTTATGAATAATTTCTGTTTTTAAGCTGCTATTCAACTTGGTATCACTTAAAGTCGCCAGTATAATTAAGTCTACGCTATAAAGTGCTTGGTCGAGTCCAAAGTCCAATACTTGCTTTGTAATGGAAGAAAGGCTTTCATTAACTTTCTTTTGGCTCAAAGTCCTCCAATAGCAATATAAATCATAAGAAGTGGTAGTTTTAGGAAGCTCGCTTTTGTTACATTTTGCAACGATAGGCATTAATAATACAAATGCATCACTTAAGTACTGATCAACCTGAGGCTTGATTGCAGCTTCGACTTTTTTAAGCTTTTCCTCATCCGTTTGTTTAAAATTTGAAAAAAGACCTTTAATAAATTTCATATATTCCCCTTCGTATAGATATCTTAATAGAAGCAATATATAGGCCAATTAAAGCAGCCTAAGCCATCGTTACTTCATTAGAATATTGAAGTTATTCTTTGCATTGTTAAAGCTTTGATCACAGTATCGTCCATTTATCTTGTTGGTCGAATTGACTTTCTAAGCAACTTTCTTGCTTTCCTCCGAGTCAATAAATGAGTCAATCATATTGTTAAGGTGGATCTGAATGAGTTGGACACTAGCATTAGAGTAATTATACATCTTTGCTACTTTGATCCATTCGAGTTCTGATAGGATGTCATCATTTACTTTATACACATCTCTTAAGGCAATATAGTTGCTAAGATCATCTATTGATAGTGAAGGGGTAAGTGTAACCAGAAGGTCATCTTTTTTTCCCTTAGCTGTTAAGCCTTTAGACTTAAGAATCTCTTTAATTTCTCCAACTTTGAGCTTTTTGCTTAGCCACTCTTTATCAGAGATATCAACAATTCCTCTTTTTACCCATCCACTCTTTGTAGCTTTTTTAGCTTCTTCGGCCATATATGACCCCGCTTTAATAAGTTGTGGAGACAAGTCAACTGGATCATTATCAAAGAGTTCAAACACAAGGTCAAAAACCTTAAAGTTTACATCCTTTAGTTTTGAAATAATGATCTTATGCTCTTCCGTACCCCAAAAGCTTTCAACCTCAGAATATGCCTTTATATACTCTTTGCATTCACCAGTATTAAAAGTGTATTTACCTAGGCTCTTGGAGAAACTATCAAGAGCTTCATTTTCTAGTGAAGTTTGGTCAGCTGACGTACTTAGTTGGAAGTCCTCAGTTAATTCTAGTTTTCGCTGTATCTCCAATGTTTGGTTATTTATTGAAATTGCTCTGTTGTGAGCTTGTTCGCATAAACAAGCCTCTTTCATAACAAGGTGCCTTACATGACTTTCTTTTGATTCAAAGTAAATGCTGTAATCATTAGCATAGCTCTTAGAATTTAGTTTAAGGAATTTGATAAGCAAGGGGGAGTTGCTAAACTTTGCTTTATCAATAATAGCTTCTATGTGCTTGCTATTAACTTCAAATATATCTCCACCAAATGCCTCTACTAAGACTTCATTGACAGCTTGCTCAAGCTCAACATTATGTTTCTTTTTTTTCCAGAACATTTGTCCTCCATAGTAATTGTAAAGATTAGATAATTAGCTCTTCGGAACTTACTGGTAAGGCTTTACTTAAGATAAATTAATTTCAACGTGTTTTGTGGCTATATACAAAGTAATGTATTAGACGGTCACACGGTTCATCAGCCCGCTTGGACTCACTATAATTTTTTGATTTGCCTACTTTAGACCTTTCGCTCTAGATATATTTCTCCAAAGCACTAACTCTCTAGTGTTAAAGTGAAACTTAAAATATTGTTTTTTAGAGTCTGTTTAGCAACTATGATTTTTTATCAATTAAAGGGTTAATAAATAAATGAGGGTTCTCTAAGATTAACGTGAGGTGTTTAATTTCCTCTGAATTTGAGACTAAATCACCTCTGAGTTTCTCAAGCTGCTGTTGTAGTTTGAGAATCAACTCCTGTTGGCTTTCAATAATTTCTTGATTGTGGTCGACTCGTTTTATTAATGAATTGATGACTTCTTTAAAATTATTAAACATAGCTACTTATCGGGGCTTTGCAGTAAAAGTGATATTAATTTTTTGTTTGTAACCCCCTTTTCAAGTAGACACTTTTCCAACCAATAAGGGGAAGTTATGACGACTACTAAGTCACCGAAAAAACGTAAGCATTTTAGCAAAGAACAAAAATGTGCTATCTTAGCAGAGTACTTTGATCAAAAGAATTCAATGATCAGTATTGCCACAAAACATGGCATACACCCAGTAACTCTAGCTCAATGGAAAAGACAGATGTCAGACAAAAATCCAAAGATGAATCATTCTCAATCAGAGCTAATTTCAGAAAATGAAAAGCAAAAAGAAGAAATCCGAAGACTCAAAAAGATTGTCGGGGACCTTTCTTTAGAAAAAGAAATTCTGAATGAAGCGGTAGAGATCTTTAAAAAAAATCCCAAAAAAGAAAAGTAGAAGCTGCCAAAGAAATCGTTAAGTTAAAACGATTCAAGGTAAGTCTCGTCTGTAGATATTTAAAAGTATCAAGGGCAGCTTTTTATAAAAAATCAAAAGGCTTAGAAATGAAAAGATATAGGAAAAAAGATGATGCTGAAATATTAGAATCCATAAAGGAGTTAAAAGAGAAACGCCCAACGTACGGATATAAGAGGATTACAGCGATGCTTAATAGAGAAAGAGTTCTTCATAACAAAGCGATTGTTAATCGCAAAAGAATATATAGGGTTATGGATATGAACGATTTATTGTTTAAAAAATATCCATCAAGAAAAAAGCATCCTGGAACTGGAAAGGTAATGACTCTTCATTCAAATACTCGTTGGTGCTCTGATGGATTTGAGCTTCAGTGCTTTAACGGAGAAAAAGTTTACGTTGCTTTCAGCTTAGATTGTAAGGACAGGGAAGCAATAAGTTTTGTGGCCAAAGATCGACCACTTCAAGCAACAGATATTCGAGATTTGATGAGCGAGTCAGTCTTAAATAGATTTAAGGATGTTGAGACGCCACATAAAATTCAATGGCTAACAGATAGAGGAACAATTTATCGAGCAAACATCACACGTAATGCGGCCAGAGACTTAGGGCTTCTGACATGTTATACAGCTCCATATAGCCCTTCTTCAAATGGAATGGCAGAATCTTTCGTTCACACTATCAAAAGAGATTATGCTTATCTCGCAGACTGTAAGGATGCTGAAACAGTTTTAAAAATGTTGCCAGAGTGGTTTGCGGATTATAATGAAATAGCACCACATTCAGCATTAAAGATGATGAGTCCACTCCAGTACCGGAGTGCTAATTAAAGTGTCTACTGAATTGGGGGCCAAAGCATTTTCTTAATTATTGGAAAGTTACTAAAGGTGTTTATTTCTAAGCCGAGCAGTAATTAACAAAAACTTAATTAGGAGACTTTATGGCTAACGAATTAATTTGCTCAGCTTGCGGAACTGTTGGGAAACCAAAAACAATTACCAAGGGTAGCCTTTTAATTGAGATTTTTTTATGGATCATGATGATTATACCGGGAGTAATTTACTCTATTTGGAGACTGACAAGTCGACATAAAGCCTGTAGAGCTTGTGACAGTCAGACTCTTGTCCCAACTAATTCACCAATTGGTAAAAAGCTGTTAAGCGAAAATTCAGCTGCTTAAACCGAGAGACTGATAATTATGTTTATACAAATTTCAAGGTTGATTTTGATATCACTACTTAAGCAATAATGAAATCCAAAGATATTAAAGATGGGCTTATAAGTATTGCGGCTCTCGTCGTTTTACTATCGTTTGTGCTTTTTCTATCTAATAATTTAAATGTGGAAATGTTAGTAAGTATCTTCAGGGGCTTTATTTCTACTGTTGGAGCAATAGTGTTAATTATTTATGCGACAGGTAAAGTCCCTAAGAGATATAAGGTAAGCGAAGGGTTAGGTATTTTAATTATATTGATCTTTATATTCCCTCTTGTTAGCTCTGCTTTGTGGCATGGTTCAGGGTGGATATTAAGAGCTCTTATGTAAATTGCTTAGTTACTCCATAAAAAATCTACACTGAGAACTGAATGTGACATTTCTAAGACTGATTGGTCATAAAGAACTGAATTCATAGTCTATTAGAAACTTTGGGTTTTATAAGTAAACTTTATTTTTTTCAGAACATCCTTCTTCTAATTTAAATATTTCATATAGAGAAAGGTATTTGAACAGCCTTCTAATAAAATTTACATGAGTAAATAAATAGTAAAACTATTTTTAAAGGTGACCTTGCTTCTTGAATGGGGGGTAAAACGCCGCAGAAAATTAATTGAAGGTTAACAATCCGCAATTTCGATTTTAAGAAGTCAGTCAAGGGTCAGTCAGAAATCAGTCATATTCGTGAAATAATATGGAATGAGTTGAAAGGTATAAGACTTCGACCTAGATAGTTTCTCACAACGTGTTTGTAAGTGATTAGTAATAGTTGAAAGTATGTTGAAACGTAACCGCGCACGATGATACCTAATATCGTGCGTTCCAAGTAGTCGTAATAAGGCTTTTCATCATTTTGATAAATTCACCCAAAAATTGAAAAAAAAGTGTTTTTTTTACGGCCCTGCATAAAGAAAAAGCTTTTTTGTTTTGATATCTTTTTATCGCCAAACAAAAAAAAACAAACCAAAAAAGCTTTTTAGCAAAAGAACTGCCATGTACAAAACTATCAAAATTGAATCAACTTCTCAAACATTCTCTTCTCATTCTGGTCTATTTTTATTTGAAGAGCTCTGGAAGCAACTAAAACTAGATAAAAGACTCAAATCTAAGATGCCCCGCAAAAAGAAAAACATAGGTCCAACTCAATTAGATAAGTTTAAATCTCTACTTTATTCGTTTGTTGTTGGAAATGATTGTCTTTCTGATATTGATAATTCAAATAAAGATCCATTGTTTGCAGAACTTACTGGGAAGGTTGCAGCTAGGACTCAAGGTGATTTTTTAAAGTCATTTGGAAATAGACATGCTGAAAAATTACAGGAATTTTTAGTTGAGCTAACTTTTGAGCTTAGAGCTTTGATGTTTCCAGATGATATAAAGTTTATTCTTTCAATGGATTCTACGCCTCATGAACATTACGGAAAAAATATGGAAGGGATGGCGTGGAACTATAAAAATATGTGGTGCCTTGATTCTCAAAATGCTTATGATCAATTTGGATTTAGTTATTTGTTCGATCTTCGTCCTGGAAATACTCATTCGGGTAAAGATGCTGAGCGCTGGGTGCATGAAATTTTTAAGAATTGTCCAAGTCATTTAGAAAGATGGTTTAGAGCAGACTCCGCATATGGAAAGCAAGAAGTTTATAAAGCTCTTCAAGCCAAAGGAGCAAAGTTTGCAATAGTTCTTAGGGATAATATAAGTCGATATGTTAGAAAGAAGAATCGAAATATGTTGAATTGGGAGAAGACAGAACTTGAGTTTTTCAAGTCAAAAGAGTGTGAAATAGCGATGTCTCATTACCCAATTAAAAGCTTAGGGGAGATGCGAGTCGTTTTTATTAGAGCCCGAAAGAGCGTAGATGATATCAATGAGGCTCGAGACCTCTTTAAGAATTACAATCCTGAAGAACACGACTATAGACATTATTCTATCATAACAAACATTGGTTTTTCAGAGATGAACAATGAAGAAGTTTTTGAGTTTTATAAAGATAGAGCAACAGCAGAGAGCTATATTCGAGAGCAAAAGTACGGCTTTGATTTTTTAAACTTTCCTTGTCGTCGTTTGAGAGCGAATAAAATTTTTGGATTAGTAGGAACGTTTGCACATAATTTAACGAGAGTAATTTCTTTTTGCATGGAAGAGAAGTGGCGAACAGTTCGAGATAGAAAAAGTGGAGAAAGGATTCGTGTAAAACAGCTTGGATATTTTTCAAAGAGTGTTAGAAGTCATGTCATAAATATTGCGGGGCAGTTGATCCGAAGTGCTCGGAAACTAAAGTTAAGAATTTACTTTAAACAGGAGGTGGTGCTTAACAGGATTATGAAAAATTTATTGTTTAAGTTTAGTTTACAAACCTGAGCGCGTGTTCTTTGAAAAATGAATATTGTAAACCAGCTTGAACTACTGCCACCAAGGCAGACGTGCGCCTTGAGTACGTCTTTGAGTAGTTAAAACATACGCTCGAGAAGAAAGGTTGTGTTTTTATCGGAGGAAAATAGAGAATGGAAATGAAGTAGGGGACAACTTTTGAATAAAGGTTTGGGAATGGCTGTTTTGGCGACAAAATAAGTAGATGAAAAAGTACCTGGGAGCTTTTTGAAGAGAGTTTTGAGTTTACTCGCGGAAAATTTTGATGTTGGAAAAAAAGATAGCGATTTAAAATGAGCCGAATTGAAAAAAAAGAGCTAGAGCAAAAAAAAAGGCGCAACTATGCGACCTCTATGGACCAGCGAACTCAAAATGAGCCGAATGAAAAAAATATTGTCAGAGCAGTGGAAAAGATTCTCGCGGATTTGGGTTTAAAATGAGCCGAATTGAAAAAAAAGAGCTAGAGCAAAAAAAAAGGCGCAACTATGCGACCTCTATGGACCAGCGAACTCAAAATGAGCCGAATGAAAAAAATATTGTCAGAGCAGTGGAAAAGATTCTCGCGGATTTGGGATATTGTCAGAGCAGTGGAAAAGATTCTCGCGGATTTGGGTTGAAAGCATTCGATAAAATGATGCTGAAAAATGGGGTGGACGATGGGGCTCGAACCCACGACAAACAGAATCACAATCTGCTGCTCTACCAACTGAACTACGCCCACCGCAGAAATTTCAGTATTAGTGTTATAGATTATAGCCCCCTTAGTCGTCAACCTAAACTTGAAGGAAATTGAAGACTTTGCTGTGCGGCAATCCCGACTAAAATCCATTCTAAAATTGACGTCCCATGGCGATTTCTTTAGACTATGACTAGCAAACAATTGAGAACATTTCCCAGTGGGAGAAGAGGTTATTATGAGAAGATTAGGCATGGCATTAGGCGCACTTTTGATTACAGGCGCTGCAACAGCAACTACAGTCGGTGTTTCAACTCACCCTTTCGAAATAAGAAAACAAGTTATTACAACTGAGTTCACAAGTTACAACACTAATGGTGCGGGAGCTGGGATCGAAGCTAGATATTTCAACAGACTTAATGAAGCGGTAAACTTTGACGCAGGTTTTGGAATTACTGATGGTGAAAGAGAAAATAGACTCTTTGCTGGTGCAGATTTTCAAATCATCCCAGATTATGGAAGACAGCCAAGAATTTCTGTTAAAGCCCTTCTTGAAACAGCTAGAATTAATGATGATAGAGTAAACTCTTTTGGAGTCGCTCCAATTATCTCAAAAGGTTTTGCTTTTTGGGGAAGAGAAGCTTTCCCATTCTTATCTTTACCAGTTCAAGTTGGTTTAAACACAGACGAAAATACATATGAGACTTCAACTGCTTTAGCTGCTGGTATCACGGGTAGATTAAATATTGCAGGAATGGAAAATCTTGTTGGAAACGTTGAGACTAACTTTTCTTTAAGAAATAGTTATTCTTCAGTGGTTTTCGGTGTTTCACTACCACTTCAATAATTAATGAAATTAGTATTTTCTGACTTCGATGGCACCCTTACGATTAACGGTAAATTGGGTGCCGTTTTTTTTGAGCTTTTAGACCTTATTGAAAAGAATAATTCTACACTCGTCATCGTCTCAGGACGCTCACTTTCTTGGGGACATTTCTTTGTGACTCACTTTCCGGTAAAGCATGTTGTGATGGAAGGTGGAGGTGTTATCGTCTCTAAAAATAGAGAAGGTCATATCATTGAACAAAATCTTGTCAGTGCTGCTGAGATCAAGCAGTTGGAAGACCTTACAAGTAGACTTATCAGTGAAATTCCACAGGTTGTTTTAAGTGCAGATTCTTTTGGAAGAAGAACTGATAGGGCCATAGAGTTTTCTCAAATGAGTAAAGCTGCGGTTGAGAAGGTTGAAGCGTTTTTATTAAAAGAAGGCGCAAACTTCTCTAGGTCAAATGTTCATATTAATTTTTGGATTGGTGATATCTCTAAAAGTCGCGGAGTAAAAACGCTGATGAAAGATCAGTTTCCTCATATAAGTCCAGATCAATCAATTTTTTATGGTGATGCTTTAAACGATGAATCTATGTTTAAGGATTTTCAAAATTCAGTAGGTGTGAGTAATATCATCTCTGTTTTAGATGAATTAGAATATAAACCTAAAATTATTCTCGAAGGAAAAGAAAACGCCGGTGCCAATGGTGTTTTATTTCATCTGAAAGAAATCTTTGATCAAAGCGCTGATTTCTAAATCTATTTTTTCTAAGTTTACTTCTTTCATATTTTTTTCCATCCATTGTCTCAAGTCTTTGGGAACACTTGCACGAAAGAGCTGGCGCTGGCCATTGTAGGGAAAGCATAGTCCTGTGGCGTGTAAAGCGTGGCGAGAGAGATCCATTTTATCGTGATCTTCAGCGGTGGCCACTTCGTCTTTAAAGCGCATAAAGATCGTGGGATCACCGTTGTAGAGCTTATCGCCAACGAGGGGGAAACCGTGAAATGCGGCGTGAACCCGAATTTGATGCTGTCTTCCAGTTTTTGGAAAAGCTAAACCGATAACGTAGTCTTCATTTGCGTATAACTTTTTAAAATGAGTTTCAGCATGCTTGCCTTGTTTTGAGTCTTCATCAAAGCAGTGAACAAAGAGCCTAGGAATAAAGTCTGAAAGATCACCCATTCTTTGTTTGGCCGTAAAGGGAAACTCACTGGTGTTATTATTATGAGCGATAAAAAAGTAGCATTTAGAGACGAGGTCTTTTTCAAAAAGGGCCGTAACTTTTCCAGCGGCTTTGGGATTTTTGGCCAAAGCTAAGACTCCACTGGTTTCTCTGTCGAGTCTGTGGATGGAATGAATGGTGTGTTCATATTTTTCTTCAAAGTAGACAGTCGCACAGTTAAACAGATGTTTTCCTGAGGGGTGAGTGGTCATATAAGCTGGTTTTCCAATAACGATAATATCTTCGTCTTCAAATATGACTTCTGGATCAAAGACCAGATCTAGCTTTTCCCCTCGCCAGTACTCATCTTCAAGATCTCCTCTTGGAGTGGTGAAAACAATATGCTCGTTTTCATAAACTTTAACACTGGGCTTATGGGGAAAAGGTCTATCAATAATTCGAACCTCACCTCTTGCAATTTTTCTTTTAATAGCTTGCCTAGAAAAGGATGCTAAGAAGTCACCGCAGTACTGATCCAGTCGCATGCCGTTTTGATCTTCTTCAACTTTATAGCGAGCTTCGTAGAGTGTGGTTGAAAATTTCTTATAGATTTCACCCATTACTGAGCGGAGTCATATCTTTTTTTCAAGAGAAACTTTAAACAACTAATGGCACCCTTCTCGCTATAGCCGTGACTATTGATAAGATGGTCCATGATGGTAACAATTTGAGTTCTGGCTTCTGTTTTTAAGCCAGATGAAGTTGTTCTATTGTTCTTTTTATTATCCAGCTCTTCCATATAGAAAACGAGATTCTTACCGACAGAGTCGATAATCTTTTTTTGCTCGTTTCTGAAAGTTTCTTTTAGAAGCTTTGTAATATTGTCGAGAACCTCAGTGTAGATAATTTTCTTTCCTGGATTGTCTAAAGAGTAGGCACCAAGTTTACTTAAAATATGAGAGCGAAAATTATCAGCATTTTCTTTGAGGTGAATATTCGTCTCAAACTCTTTGATATAATACATATCCGGATCTTCGTACTTTCCGGTGACATTGTTTTTAATTTTCTCATTTTTAATAATAGCATTGATATGAGCAACGTATTTTTGAATATAGTCTTCGTATGATCTATTATCAACAAGTCCTAAAGAGTCACGAAGCTTGTTGTCAAAAAGACCTAAACAGTACTGCTCAACTTGATAGTGAAACTTTTTAGGATTGTGATAGTCGCCCTGGGCCCCAATATTGAGAAAGTCATATTCAGCTTTTATCTCAGAGATCTCTTTGAGATAGTCTAAAACCTCGATAAAGGTTACAACCTCTTCTTGGTTTGATAGCTCATAAATGATTTGCTTAATCTCTCTAGGAGAGATTCCAAATTTCCCTTCATACATTTGATCGTTTTCAAATTCAAACATGATGTCACGCTTACCAAGCTTTAAAATCTGTCTCTCTTCTTGGTTGAGATAGTCTGGCATTTTATCTTCAGATATAAGAAGAGCTTTCTCTATTGGAGTGAGCTTTTCAGCAATTTCTGAAAGCTTTGTGTCTCGGTAGTTTTTTCCTTGAGGGTGTCTCATCCTTGTCATAACAGACCATAAGCAAAGAGCTTCCAGGGCGTGAGGTTCAAAGACAGACTTCTCTTTTACATTGAGTACTTGATCTTCATAGATAATTTGTTCTTCTCTAAAGTCGAGAAGGTAGGGAACTTTTAAAAAGCTAAATCTGCCTTTAAAGGATTTAAAATCAGGATGCTGTTTAAAAGCTTCGAAGTGAACTTCATTGGAGCTTCCCATAAAGAAAATATCTAATTCTGTGAGAATACCTTGAAGGTTAATGGTTTTAGTCTCCATAGTCATAAGAAGGTATTTAAAAGTATCTAGGGGTCTTTTCAGAAGGTCTGAAAATTCTAAGATTCCTCTATTGGCCAAAATAACTTCACCATCGAGGTTGAAGAGATTTAACGATTGAAGACTTGGTGGAAGTGACGCAAGTCTTTTATCCATTGTAATTTGTTGAAGCCTTGCATCCACATGAAGTTGAGGTTCTATAGTTGACGCTCCAATAGAGTAGCGCTTATCGATGTTAAACTGCTCAACTCTAATATGTTTAAAAACTTCTTCATAGTTATTGTGATAATTTTTTAAAAGAGCATCAAAAATAAGCCTGTTTCTTTTTGAGAGATCACCATGATAGAGGTGACTGGCCTTCACTGATTCTAAGAGATCTGGCTCGTCTGCTAAAGCCTCCTCAATCATTTTTTGTCGCGTTTTAAGGGGTAAAATTAAAAAGGGATGATCTTTAAGCTCACTGGTTAAGATGGCCGATATATCATTATCTTCTAGGTGAGCAAAACTACTCATATGCTTTTCAATCTGTCTTGAACTTAGACCAAGACTGCCTTTAGTATGTTTATCAATGGGAAAGACCCAACTAAAAGTGAAAAGCGCACCCTCTTCTAGCTTTGAGTAATCCTCCATTGTTTTCATAATTTTTTTTATGAGAGATGATTTAGATGAACCATTGGGTCCAACGAGAAGAATAAATTTATTATTGAAGCCCTCTTCAGTAAAATTAATGAGGTTATCGTAAATTTTTTCTTGAGTTCTAAATTGCCCTGCAACTTGAGGAGCCCCTGGATGAGAGCGTTTAAAGAGTTTGAAATCACCGTGCTCATCTTTTCCATAGAAGTCGAACATATCTTTTAGATAATGGGCAGTCGTTCGAAGTTCTCTTTTGGTATTCTTCTCAAAGACGTCCATATACTCATTGAAAGAGTATATCTGAGAACTCGTTTCTTTTTCGTTGTTTACTTCTCCTAACCAATCCATATAAAATTCCTTAAGTATGCTTAAATATCTTTTTTCTATTATATCAAAGTCTTGGGGGATTATCCTCCTAATAGTAATTGCCCTTTTGGCATACTATTTTACTCGGGTTCGAGGAGCTGAGGAAGAGAATATTAACTACATTAGTGAGGTCAAGGACTTGAGTGAACAACTCAATAAAGCCTGGCTTAGCGGTAGTTCAGAAAGTTTCCCACTCACAAGCTTTAAATGTGACAAGATCAGCTTAAGAAACTCACTTTATCACCCAGACTTTCTCCACTGCAATCCAGTTTATATCGACTGTTTGACCAATTCGGTGGGAACAGTTGAGATAGGTAAGAAAAAATATAAAAGAGTGGATTTTTATTTAGATAAAAAACAAAATCCGATTATCACTTACGCAGTTGGAAAGCTCAATTTTAGCTTAAGACTGCTTGATACCTGTAAGGATACCTATCTGCCATCAAATAAGTATTCACAAGGGCCTAAGGGTGTGGATAATCTTTGGGATAATATCAATCAATCTGTTTATATCGACAAAAATTATCGAACAAATCTCGATGTGTCTTATTGGAATCAAAATATTGATGAACCTCTGTATGCTCCAAGCACCAATCTCACGCTTAAAGAGAAAGAGAGGTACTGTAGTAGTATTGGTCGACAGCTTTTACAGGCACGCTATCTTGATGCGGCAAGTTTTTTTCCCTCAAATGATTCCTACTTTTTTAAACATCGCTATCACTTTTCCAAAAGAGATAAAATCAATGTTGAAAAATTATCAAATACTGATTGTGGAAATCTCTATTCAAAAGACTGTGAATCTGTAAAGCCATATATTTACCAAGAGCCAATGGCCGTATCATGGATGGGGCTGCACAATGTTCTTGGAAATTATCCCGAAATTGTTGTGAATAAGTTTAATCCGGATCAAAACTTAAGCGAGTCGAGTTTTTTTCATCCTTGGAGTTCACCGGTTCATCAAATTGGTTTAAGAGTAAACTCTAAAACGAAAGAAGAGGTAAAGGGGGCATTCCGATGTATGCTTACTTACTAAGCTTTATTTGTTTTTTACTCGTTTCATGCCAAGAAGTGAAAAAAGATTTTTTTTATGCCAAGACCAATAAAAGGTGGTTTGCGGCCTATAAAGTCGAAAAAATAAACGAAAACTATGAAAGCCTCTCAGATATTCAAGAACCAAAAGGAACGATTCAACCATTGCTGAGGATCCACTACTATCAAAGTGATTTTAAGGGTATAAGTGATTGCCTTTTTTATAGGGTTTCTACTCTTAATGATGGAGCGGTCTCTATTGTTGAAAACCCTCAAAACCTAGATTGTAATGAGCTCTTTTTAAAAAAGCCCTATGCAGTAAAAAGCTCAATTCATAATTTTGGAATTAAACTTGAAGGTCAATCTTTAATGCTTCGAATGGATGAGGAAAATATCCAGTATGACCTTTTAAATATTCCAAAGCCCACAATACGAACAGTTTTAAAATCTTCAAGTGATATCTCTATTGAATTTGCTGCACCGATTTTAACCAAAGCCAAAACAGTTCTTCTCAAAGAGGGAGATATTTGTAAAAAAGTGGAAGATGATTGCTCAGTCACCTTTGATCGATGCTCAAGTTGTGAAGGGGCAAGCTACTTTTTAGTGAACTCTAAATGTTCCCAAGGCTACTCCAGAATATGCGGTATCGATCGCTGCGGAGAAAAAAATGAAGTCGCCTGTATCAGGGGCGTTGAAACAAGTGGCATGGATATGGGGTTTTATTGCGTTAATGATAGCCCCGTTGGTTTTTGCCAAGAAGGATTGCGGGTTATCTGTCTTAATGGGACTCTTTATTGTGAATAATATTACTATTTAAAAATTTTGCCGGAACAATTTCTAAGTTATCACCATTTTCAACAAAACAGTCTTGGTTGTCTTTGAGAAAGCTTTCACAAAGTCTTACTGGTTGATGGAGGTAAATACCTTCAAGCTTTTTAGATTCTCGATCAAAAATGACTTCCGTAACAGAGATATACTCACCATCTCCAAAATTTTGGACTGTTGCTATATCATCGATCGCGTTGGCAACTTTTGACTCAGATCCTGATAAAAACACGATGTCGACAAGGTTTTTTGGAATAAGCTTATAAGCCTTAAATATTTCAGAGTCTTTATCACAACTTGAGTCATCACTGGGATCAAAGTTGTATTTTCCTTTGGGAAGAGTCTTATTCTTATCACAAGTTCCATCTGTG
Source organism: Halobacteriovoraceae bacterium (assembly GCA_963719505.1). Classification (GTDB taxonomy): domain Bacteria; phylum Bdellovibrionota; class Bacteriovoracia; order Bacteriovoracales; family Bacteriovoracaceae; genus CAKZJW01. The sequence continues at coordinate 35,479 of CAVRCF010000001.1, read as the reverse complement.
TGAGCAAGGACTACAATCAGATCAGCTCCTTTTTTGTCTAACCAAGTGGCTTCAGAGACGATAGTCTGTGCAATATCTTTAGCGTAAAATCCATTCATTTTATCGGTGAATCCTAAAGCTTTCTCTCGTCCAATCACGCTAGTAAAACCAATCTTGAGTTTTCCTTGTTTGAAAATGGCCGTGTTATTTGTATGTCTCCAGTTCGTTCTTTTGGATGCCTCTAGATCGTAGAGATTAGCATTAAGGGCTTTAAACTTAGCTTTACTAAGAGAGCCGGTGAGAATGAAGGGGTACTTTAGTTTTCTGTGGTCGAGGTTGAGTTCATTGTAGCCAAGTCCCGCGACATCGAGATCAATGCTATTATAGAAGTCTATGACTTGTGCTGGGTCAAGGCTTGGATGAGTGAAGTTTCCAGCATCAACAACCATAACTTCATTGGGGTACTGTTCCTTTAAAATCTCTAAGTATCTTTTTAATAAGTCCTTCCCGCCGACTTTGATTCCCTTTTCAAGTTTGGGATTTAGTTTGGCTTGTAAATCATTAATAGAGGCAAAAATTATTCGCTGCTGTGAAGAGGTTAATGATTGCATCGGAAATTTTTCTGGATAGGAGTAAAGTTTATTGTGACCACTTTGCGTTTCATTTTCATGCATAAGGGTTCGTGTTGAAGAACAGGCAATCAGAAGAAAAGAAAAACTAGTAACTATGAATTTTGGCAAGTTTCTTGTAAGCATTAGTAAGTGCATCCTCTACTTCGTTATAAGCTTTCTGAGAGACTCCCATACAAAAGCTTATTCGTACAATTCCACGTCCTACCTTATCATCGATGGCCATAGACTTTAAGACTTTTGATGTGACAGGCTCATTATCTGAACAAGCTGATGAAGTCGTGACAAAAATTTCATTGGATTCAAGTTCGATCTGGACAGCTTGCCCATGGATGCCTGGATTAGAGATTAATGTTGTTGAAGCAAGTCTTTCCACTTTATCCCCAATGACGACGACGTCAGGAAATTTAGCTTTTATATTTTTTTCAAATTCTTCTCTTAAGAGACTTACCCTTTCAAGGTCAGCAATATTGCTTTGAAAAACTTCAAGGGCCACGGCTAATGTCTCTGCTCCGATATAGTTTTGAGTTCCCCCGCGAATTCCATACTCTTGAACAGCACCACCAAAAACCATCGGTTTCATGTTGTGAGGGTTCTTGGCCAGGAGAAGCCCTGAACCAATAATAGCTCCAACTTTATGGCCACTGACAACGGCGTAATCAATATGACTTTCAGAAAAACTAAAAGGAGCTTTACCAATAAACTGAGTCGTGTCACACAGATATTCTGAATCGTGGTCTAGAACTAATTTTCCAATTTCTTTATAAGGTTGAATGACACCCGTCTCATTATTCGCGGCCATCAATGCCACAAGTGCGACTTTGTTTTTGTGTTTTCCTAAAAGTTCTTCCAGGTGAGCAAGATCAATAATACCGTCTTGGCTGACTCCAACAGTGACAACCTGAAAGCCTCTGTGCTCGGCATAGTATTTGGCCGCGTTTACAACGACTGCGTGCTCAAGGCCTGAAGTGATAATTATATTTTTTCCGTCTGATCTATCGGCAAGCACTGAATGAAAAACGTGAGAGACACCCTCACTGGCACCGGAGTTAAATGTTACTTGATTGGACTTTGCCCCAAGAATCTTTGCACAAACCATTCGACATTTTTCTAAACCAAAGTTCATTTTTCTACCGAGGCTGTGAATAGAATTGGGATTGGCGTAAGGACCTGTTTCCAGTCGCGTTTTTAAATATTCAATTACTTTTGGATGTAATGGGCAAGAGCCATTATTATCAGCATAAATCATAAATAATTTCCTTATGAAATTTTTAGCATTCTATCCAAAGCTTTTAAAGAGTTATTTTTAACACTTTCAGGCACTGTTATAACGTTTATTGGTTCGCCTCTTTTTATGGATCTAAATGATTCAAGGAGCCAACGCGGTCTTACTCGATACATTGTCGTGCAAAGACATTGGTAAGGCGATAAAGAAATAATTTCCTTATCTGGAAACCACTGGGCCAGTCTATTGACCAGGTTAATCTCTGTTCCCACGGCCCACTTTGTTCCAGGCTTCGCAGCTTTAATTGTTTCAATGATATAAGCGGTTGAACCATTATCGTCAGAGGCTTGAACGGTTTCAAAATTACACTCAGGGTGGACGATGACAGTGGTCTCTGGAGAATCTTTTTTAATGGCTTTTACTTGTTCCGCAGTAAATCCCTGGTGCACAGAACAGTACCCATACCACAGAATGACTTTGGCCTCATCAATCTGCTTTGCCGTTAACCCACCGTTTTGAAGGTTTGGGTTGTAAACGACCATCTGGTCGAGCTTGATCCCTAATTCAAAACAGGTATTTCTCCCTAGGTGTTGGTCTGGAAAAAACAGAAGTTTCTCACCTTTTTTCAACGCCCACTGAATAACTTTCTTTGCATTACTAGAGGTACAAATTGCACCTTCATTAGCACCGACAAAATCTTTTAAAAGAGCGGCACAGTTTATATAGGTGATAGGGATAATGGTCTGTTTGGTACTTTCTTGCAGATACTTCCAACATCTATCTATTTCAATTCTATTGGCCATATCGGCCATTGAACATCCAGCATTCATATCAGGGAGAATAACTTTTTGATGAGGAGCTGTGAGCATGTCTGCAGTTTCGGCCATGAAATGAACGCCACAAAAAATAATATATTCAGCTTCTAAAGCCGCAGCATCTTTTGCAAGTTGAAGGGAGTCACCCGTTTTATCAGCAAGTGAGATCACATCGTCTTGTTGATAGTGATGTCCTAGGACCACTACCTTTTCACCGAGCTCTTCTCTAATTTTTTTTAATTCAACCATAACTTGTTCATCCGACAATTCCGATTCGGTAATTGCTGGCTTATGGGGGACTTGCTCTTCATAAAAGTTAATCATAATCGTTCCTTTGAGAGTTTCTTTTAAACATAAATGCTGCAAGCTTTCAAGTCTTAGTGCTGCGCAAACCCCCCAATTTTATTTAGATTTTTTTTTGACGGAGTGTGATAATGCCCCTACAATTTTCTATATAAGATTTTTTTTGTCGGAAAGGGAGTTCGCATGGCAAAAGTAATTACAATTGCAAACAATAAGGGCGGCGTTGGTAAAACGATGCAGGCTTATCAGCTTTCAACACACCTCGCAAATGAAGGAAACAAGGTTTTAGTTATTGACCTTGATTCACAAGCCAATTTGAGTTCGACTCTAGGCGTTGACGTGAGAAGAACACTTATACCGGAATGGCTTATCGGTGATATCGGACCAGATGATGTTATCGCTCCAAGTGAAGGTAAGCATGAATTTCATAAAAACTTAGATGTTATTGCCTCAAGTAGACACCTTGCAAACCTTGCAAAACTTCTGATTCTCTCAGAAGCAGAAGTGAGAAAAACGGCAGGAAGAAAAGAGAGACTTTTAAAACTTCGTATTGAAGAAATATCTGATCGCTATGACTATATCGTGATTGATACTCCTCCAATGCTTGGTGATGAACTCATTATGGCCTTGGTCGCAAGTGATAGAATTTTGATTCCTACTCAGGCTCAAGATTATTCAATCGATGGTCTTGAAGAGTTGATGGATACTTTTGAAATTATCAAAGAAAGTGAAAATCCAAAACTAGATTTTAATATTATTCCTTCAATGGTTAACTCGAGAAGAAATATTGAGAAACAAAGAATGGAAGAGCTTGCTCAGCAATTTAATGTTACTCCGGCAGTGAGAAACCTCGTAGACATGCAAGAGTCTATCTCTCTTAGAAAACCTGTTTTTATGATGAACAGAAAGTCTAAGGGGAAGAAAGATTATAAGAAACTATGGGATTCGTTGGGGTTAATGTAATGGCTAAGAAGTTTGCATCGAGAGTATCGAAGAAAGACCGTGTAAAAAAAGATATAGCAAGTCACCTGGATGATTCAATTTTTCGTCTCAATGATGAAAAACTATTGAAAGGTGCAAGATTAGATGACTTAGATCTATCAAAAATTGTTGTTAGATCTCAGGTGAGAACAAAGTTTAATAATGATTCAATTCGTGAGTTAGCTTTAAACATTCAAGAAAATGGATTGATTCAACCACTGGTTGTTCACAGAGAAGGAAACAAGTTTGTTCTTATCTGTGGTGAGCGTCGTTTTAGAGCGATGGGAACAATTGAAGACATGAAGGTTGCTCCTTGTTTTATCTTAGAAGATAAGACTGATGAAGAACTTATGGCCATTCAGTTTTCAGAGAACTCTGCCCGTGAACAACTTCACTATATTGATCAAGCCGATTCTATTTATGGTTATAAGAAATTAACGGGTGCTAGTGAGAGAAAAATTCAAGCGGCTCTTGGAATTTCTAAGTCAGAGGTTCATAGATGTCTTCTTATTGCGAGACTTCCAAAAAGTGTTAAGGAAGCGGCTAAGGTTCACAATACTGAAAAGTATGTTCTCCTTGAATGGGGCGCACTTGAGCCTGGAGATTTAAAAAACCAATTGAAAGCAAGAATGATTGAAGGATCACTAACAAAACGTCTTCAATTAAAAAGAGCGATCAATACTGGCGGTGGAGTTGTTAAAGCAAAAAGAAAAACCACTGTTAAGAAAAAAGCTGCTGAACCAACAGCAATTGACCTTCTCAAAGCGATGAAGGCAAAATCAAAAGAGCTTAATTTAGACAAAAAGTCTCAAGCTCTTCTCAAAGAATTAATGTCGAATTTATAATGACTTAGGCCCTCAATCGAGGGCTTTTTTGTAGCATTTTATGCCCTATTAAAACCCTAGACCTTTTTGCTTACAATAGACTATGGGTAAAATCGATGATGTACATTTACCGGTGAAGACAAAGCTTATTAATGGAAAAGAAGTGAAAAATGCTTTTCGTCCAAAAGTAGCTCTTCCTAAAAGTCATCCTGATTACAAACTGGCCTTATCCGATAAAGCTAAGCTTTTAGGTAAAGATATAAAAGCTCCCAAGGTTAATCCTTTGGAAAAACCAGTGGCCCAGGCAGCACCTATTGAGTCTGAAGTTTCCGATATAAATGTCGAGCTTCAAAAGATTCCAACGCCTCCAGATATTCCCAACCCAACAGATCTTTTAGAGGCTGCTGATAAAGTTGATACAGCGAAAAAGGCTTCTAAAATAATTCCAAAAGCTGAGAAGGCAAGCGTAGAAAAGCCAGCTGTCTTTTTTATCGGTGGCCTTCGCGCTCTCGACTTTGATGTTTTAGAAGATGGAATGAAGTCAATGACTGATGCCGTTGACGAAGCCAGATATTATGGCTGGGATCAAAAAAATGAAATGATTGATGAGATAAAAACGAGAAAGAAAGATCAGCCTATTATCTTAGTAGGGCATGGATTTGGCTCTGATACAGCAGTTGAAATAGCTCAAGACCTAAATACACTTGAAAATAAATTTAGAACCGTCGATCTTCTTGTGACTCTTAATTCAATTGGCGTGAATAATGACTTTATTCCTCAAAATGTCCTAACCAATAAAAACTATCTCACAGCTGATAATAGTTTTATCGATGACGGGCCAAATATAGCAATCAATTATAAAACGACAAAGGTTGAAAACTTCCTTCGTCCAGAACAGCACTCTGATCTCGATGAGACCGTTGATATTCAACGAGAAATCATGCAAGAGATAGATCGCCTTATTTCTTAATTAATAATTTTTTAATTTTTATTCGGTAACCATATTGGCTTTGTAGACATCCGCTTTGATCGGTATGCCTTTATAAGCTGGGAAAAGAGGAAGTTGGTATTCAGCAGCTAGACTTTCTGGGAAAATAAGCGACTTCACTCCAGAGGTTGTATTTACTTCAATTAACTTTCCATTATAAAAGATTCTTGATGCTGTAACATTTCCCATAAAAAGAAGAATTTTCTTACCCTTAATGAGAACTGAACGCCCTTGTTTGAGAACAAACCTTTTAATATCATCCTCATCAGATTGATAACTAACCCATGAATCACCATCTTGGGCTTTGATATAAACATTCTCAAGATTATCTTCCATTGCTTGTTTAAAGCGGGTTGGAAAAATATCTTCATCTTTTGCTTCTTCCGAGTCTTGAACAATTGCATACATATTTTTAGGGGCAGGGTAGAAGTCAACTTTTGGGTATTTGCCGTCAAGTTTTTGTTCTTTCTTTAGTTGTTCTGCTTTTTTCTTTGCTGCTTCAGCTTGAGCTCTCTTTTCTTCTTCTTCTTTTAATCTTTGCTCTTCTTCTTCTTTTTCTTTCGCAGCTTTTTCTTCTGCTAGTCTTTTTTCTTCAAGAGCTGCTTGAGCTTTTGCTTTTTCCTCTTGATCAGTTGGAGAGTCGGCGACGAGTTCATCTTCGCTTGGTGCTACAACATCAGGATTAACCAAATCTTCACTTTCAGGTGTGATGGGCTTGTCTTCTTTGACAATTTTTACTTGCTCGTCACTTAATTGGGTAAAAAAGGCACCAAGGCTTTTCCCAACAATGATTAAGACAACCAATGCGGCGATCCCGTAAAGGACCTTTTTATTTATAAAAGAAGAAACGATGCTTTTGAGATTATCCTGAATATCGGTATTCTCTTCTCTTCTTTGTTTTTCTTCAATATTATTGGATTCTTCTATAGTAGGAGTTGGTTTTTTAATTTTTGAGTCGCCGTAACTTTCATCTAGGCTTGCAAGGGCCAAGTCCTTATCGATACCAACAAGTTTGGCATAGTTCTTCACAAAACCACGAACATAGGTTTTATTTGGAAGTTTATCCAAGTGATTGGCCTCTAAATGCTTTAAGAGGTTTAAATTGATTTTCGTTTTTTTAGCAACGTCTTCAATTGATAAATTTTTTGCTTCGCGCGCTTCTTTTAAAAGCTGTCCAACTATTTTATTTTCCATATTTCAATATGATAGCAAATATTGGGAGAATTAAAAGTCTGGGGATAGAATTGTCTTTTTGGTATTTTTTGCCTCAAGAGTGTTTAAGACTTTCTTATTATGAGCCTTTTTAATTTTATCTATTCCCTTTCTTGCAATCTGCTCCCATTTTGTCATGGCAAAAGTCTCGGTCATTGCCTCTAGTATTTGTGTTGCCTCAAAGTATTGATTCATTTGAACCAGTGCTTTGGCCCTTAAAAACCTAGGTTCTGGTTTCTTGTAGCAAAGACCCATGCTGGCTTCTTTGAAGTTTCTTTCAGCTTTAGCAAACTCACCCTCTTCCATTTGCATGGTCCCAAGGTCAAAGAAAGCAGGACAATAGTTTTCGTTGGCTTCAATACTTTTTGCCAAGTACTGCTTTGCTTGAGCTTTGTTATTTTTTTTAAGCTCGAGTTTGGCCAAGTTATGAAAGGTTTTGAATTGCTTTGCAAAAATAAGGTCTTGTAAAATTCTCTTATACTGAGTTTCAGCTGCGGCAAAATCATTTTGCTCCATATAAATATTGGCCAAATTCATGCGTGCATCAGAATTTTTTGGATCAACTTCAAGGGATCTCTTTAAGAATCTTTTGGCGTTGCCCACACTCTTTTTAAAATAATAAGCCATTCCAAGATTATTGAGAGTTTTTGTATCATCTGGTCTGTACTTATACGATTCTAATAAATTCTTTAAAGCTTCAGTATACTGGGCATCAAGAAGATTTTGGGTTCCTTGAGTGTAGTACAAATTTGCTTTTCTTTCATCGGAAGTCTTGGCGTTCTTTTTAGTGGCGCAAGAGAGGGATATTAAGAGGATCATTAGAGTTATTGATAGCTTTTTCATTCTTATATTTTAAGAGTTTACGATGCACTTTGTAAAACCTTTTAAGCTTAAAACCTTGAACAATGTTTAAGCTTTTTTCAAGTAGACATAAGCTTCAAAATGAAAGGTGTTGGGGAATAAATCGATAAGGTAGACTTTTTCAACTTTGTACTCGTTTTGCTCCAAAAGAGAGCGCAAATCTCTCACCATTGTTTGCGGATGGCAGCTTATATAGTGAATATGCTTTGGTTTGTAATCTGAAGTCCACTTTGAAATATCTGGAAATCCAGATCTTGGAGGATCAATAATAAAAGTATCAAATGATGGATGAGATTCTTTTTGAAAATCTAAAAGGGCATTTTCACTGTGAAGATCAATGCTGCTAAACTCATCGGGCATTTTTTTTTGATAAATGTCCACAACCGATCTCCTATCTGGATACATATCCGATAGATTTCCAGCCCCGCCAAAAAGGTCTAAAAGATTCTCTATAGAGTGTTCTTGAAGATTTAAATTGAGTTGAGAGACCATCTTTTCATTCATTTGTTTATTGACTTGAGTAAAGCCACCACTGGCATAGCGCTGATTCCAAGTGGTTTTTAATCCTTGAGGAGAGTGATAGATCTCGACATGGCCTGTGTTTTCTTTTGGGGCCATCTTTAGCCAATTATTGTCTTGATAAAGCTTTTGAGTCTCCACTTGAACTTGGGGCTCACTGATCAGGCAGTTTCTCACGTCAATAATTTTATTTTTAGAGTCCTTAAAACCCAAAACCTGTGCTTTTTTATGATAATGCAGCTGAATACGATTTCTATACTGCGTTCTTTGATCCGTTAAAAGAACTTCTATAGGGGCAGAAAAACGCAAAGGGGCAAGCATTCGTTCAAAGCTAGCTTTTTTTAACTCTATTTCATGGTCATATGTAGTGTGCTGGAAATGACAGCCATTACAAATCTCATAATGGGGACAAGCGGGGGCGACTCTTTTGACTGATTCTTTATAAAGCTCTATAACCTTACAAAAATGGACACCTTTTTTTCTCTTTAATATTTCAGCGGATCCTGTTTCTCCTGTAAGTGTTTTGGGAATAAAGTAGATTTGATCATCTTTTTTATAAACGCCTTGTCCTAGTGGATCAATATGGTCAATTATAAATTCTATCTTATTGATTATAGTCATATTTTCTTGGGTGTAAAAAATTTAAAAAAGCGTAAAATACTAATTATATTATGAATAGACTATATCACAAATTGCCATATCTCTTAGAGTTAATAATTAACGGACTGTTTCTTATGCTCTATTCGCTTTCCAACTCTGGGAAGATTGGCCACTCTATTTTAAGCTCAGACCATTTGCAAGCGACACTTATGGTGTTTACTTATATTGCTCCAATCTTTGTGTTGGGAACGATCTTTAATTTCTATCGAAATAGTTCGGGCTTTGATGACTTCGTAAGAAAACATATTTTTTCATTGATAATTTTTATCCCGCTTTTGATCACCTATGGTGATGTTGAGTTTTGTTTCTGGTTAAGTGCTGTTCATCTGTTTTCAACTGTTTTGTCTTTATATGAAGTAAAGACCGCAAAGAAGAATGTTATTGAAAGAGGTGACGGTAATCTTACAGTGATTGATCGCTTGAAACTTGCGCCTGCTCAAATCGTTATTTTATCTTTTTCAGGCATTATCTTAATTGGAACTTTGCTACTAGCACTTCCTATTTCAGCTGCTGAAGGAAAGAGCATCGGTTTGGTGGATGCCTTTTTCACAGCGACCAGTGCGACTTGTGTAACAGGTCTATCAACTCTCTCCCTTTTAGATAATTTCAGTTTTATTGGACAGGTTATCACTCTTTTACTCATTCAAATTGGTGGTCTGGGGTTTATGACCCTTTCAAGTTCTATGACAATTCTTCTTGGAAAGTCTTTGGCCGTAAAAAATCAGGTCATGATGCAAGACCTTTTGGATATTTCTTCTTTTGAAGATCTTCTAGCCATGATTGTGGATATTATTAAATACACTCTTGTGATCGAGCTTTTCGGAGCTATTATTTTAACGATTGGCTTCACCATGGAAGGTTATGATTTTGGACAATCACTCTATTATGGAATCTTTCACAGCATCTCCGCTTTTTGTAATGCTGGGTTTGCACTTTTTAATAATTCGCTAGAAAATTTTGCATCCAGTCCTTTGATTCATGGAACAGTGTCGACCCTTATCATTTTGGGGGGACTTGGTTTTATTGTTTTAAAAGAACTTGAATCGATTCTTTTTAGAAAAAGAAAACTCGTTAATCTATCAGTGCATTCAAAGATTGTTTTCTCGACAAGTTTGGCACTCATCGGTGGAGTCGCGGTCTATATTTTCTTTAGTGAATATATTCATGCTCTTAATGGAATGAGTTTATTTGAACAAATTCAAGTCTCTTTGTTCCAGTCAATTACAACGAGAACAGCGGGCTTTAATACACTTCCCCTTAATGACCTCCATCCACACTCTCTTTATTTATTCTGTTTGATTATGTTTATTGGTGCAAGTCCTGGCTCGACCGGTGGCGGAATAAAAACCACAACTTTTGCGATCCTATTTCAGTCCGTAAAGGCCACTTTAAAAGGAAAAGAGCGAGTTGAATTTTTTGATCGAACTGTGCCCAATGCTGTTGTCGTAAGGGCAACGGCCATTATTATTATCTCTTTAATGATCGTCTCCTTTTTTATTCTTCTAATGATGAGAATTGAGACGGAACACGACTTCTTGTCCCTCTTTTTTGAGATGGTAAGTGCCTTTGCAACGGTTGGTCTCTCCCTTGGAGTGACACCATATTTGACGGCAGCTGGAAAACTCTGCTTAATAGTCCTGATGTTTATTGGCAGAGTGGGTCCATTAACTTTGGCACTTGCCATTGGACGCAATAGAAAAGCAGAAGGAAAAATTGAATATCCCGATGGTAGGATTTTAATAGGATAAGTTATGATTGTTACAGTTATTGGACTTGGTACATTTGGAGCTAAAACAGCGACCAGACTCTTTGAAAAAGGAGCTGAAGTTATTGCCATTGATAGTGATCAAGAACTAGTGGATAAAATCAAAGACCGAGTCACTCATGCTATTTGTGTTGATGTCACCGAGGAGAGGTCGATAAGGGCAACAAATATCTCAGATGTCGATGTTGCCATCGTCGCTATTGGTGATGATATTGAAATGAGTATTCTAGCCGTCGCGATGCTGAGAAAACTGGGTGTCGGAAAGATTATTGCGAGGGCCACAAATAAACTTCATGAGCATGTTTTATCAGAGATTGGGGCCAGTGAAATTGTCAAAGTTGAAGAGGAGATGGGAGAGATTGTCGCTTCAAAAATTGTTGCTCCTCACGTCCTTCAGCGGTATAACTTTGCTGCTGGTTATTCTATTGTTGAGATTAAACTTGGTAAAAAGTTTGAAGGGAAAACTCTTGTTGAGTCTCAAATTAGACAAAACTATTCATTAAATATAGTAGGCTCTACAAAAAAGAGTTCCTTATATAACAGAAGAGGGAAAGTCAGCTTTCAAAGTTGAGATTAATGATAGTCCGCTTCCAATGGATGTTATTGAAGCTGACGATATTGTGGTTTTAGTGGGAAGTGAAGAGAATTTTAACAAGCTCTTTGCTGAATTAGCGGAAAGTTAAGGAAATAAAATGAACTTATCGTTAAAAAATAGAATTTCAGGAAGTTTTATTGTCGCCAATGCCATGGTGTTGGCCATTGGTTTTACCGTCTTCTACTTTCTTAATTCTCTAAATAAGCAAATTGAAGATATTACCATTAATACAAATCAGATCAGTCTCTTGACCGATGAAGTTAGAATCTCTGCTGTGTCAATTTTAAAGATGCAAAAAAAAATTCTTACCAATCAAGCGACGGAAGAAGATCTCGATAAACTAAACGCTCTATGTGATGGCTTTCACTCTCAGTTGCAAAGATTGGATTCTTTTTATAACGAAGTCGAAGTCAAAACAACCATCTCCAAAATGATTGGCTACGTTGACTCGTTGAAAACGTTACTGAGTAAAGTCTCACTTTTTAGTAAAAGAGATAAAGCTGGAATTTATACGATAGGAGAGTTGGCAGATAAAATTCTCGATGCATTTTCTGAGTTTCAAGATATGCAGTACTATCAAAACGAACAAAGAGATAAACAAATCAAAACAATTATCTCTGAGACCAGACGGTATATGTTGATCGTTTTGATTATCACTTTTCTTATTACCATTTTAATGAGTCTTGTTATTCCAGGAAGAATTGCACTGCCTTTTAAAAAAATTAATGATGCTGTCAGAGAACTGCAAGACTGTAACTTTGATGTCTCCATCTATTATAACCAAGACGATGAGATTGGTGAACTTAGCCGGGGAGATTAATAAAATGATCTCAAATATGAAATATTTCGAAGAGCTTCGGACAGATCGTATTTCAGTTGAGCATAGTAAGTTTGATATTCTAGCGAATATGATTAAGAAAAATGTTCTGATCGCAAATGCTAATGGAGAGCTTATTTATCTCAATAACCAGATGTATAAAATCTTAAATGTTGAGTCAGAAGATATCCTTAGTAAGAAAATGGAAGACACCTCAATCCCAGACTCAATAAAAGAGGCTTACGAATTGGCCCTGAAAAGAAGAGCGAAGATAGACAACGCTGAGATTATCATTACTCACAAAGTCAAAACCGAAATGGAAGATGACGAGGGTGAGACGATTGAAGTGGAGAAAGAAGTCGAAGTCTTTAACGGGTATGCCAATGTTATTCCTATTAGAGCGAAAGAGTCTTCTTTGGATTACTATATGATGATCCTTTCTTCGGAGATGTTTGCGTAGCGTCAGCTTAAAAATAAGTCCACTCCTCTAGTTGAATAATTCATGCTCCTCGTGTATTCTGTGGCATCAAATCAAGGCAGTAAAAGGCACTAGTGAGTAATAAACATATTCGAAATTTTTCAATTATTGCTCATATCGATCACGGTAAATCGACTCTTGCGGACAGACTTATCCAAGAGACTAACTCCGTTACAGACAGAGAGATGAAAGAGCGTCTTCTCGATAATATGGATATTGAAAAAGAACGTGGGATTACCATTAAAGCCCAAACCGTAAGAATTGAATACATTGCCAAAGATGGTCAGAAGTACGATTTAAATCTTATCGATACTCCAGGTCACGTGGATTTCTCGTACGAAGTTTCTAGATCTCTTGCCTCTTGTGATGGCGCTCTTTTAGTCGTAGATGCTTCTCAAGGTGTCGAGGCGCAAACACTGGCCAATGTTTATATGGCCATTGAAAATGATTTAGAGATTCTTGCCCGTTTTAAATAAAATCGACCTTCCTCACGCAGATCCTGAAAGTGTAAGAGCTGAAATTGAAGAGATTATAGGAATTGATGCAAGTCAGGCACCTCTGGTGTCTGCCAAAAGTGGATCTGGGCATTGCTGAGTTATTAGAAAAAATTGTTGAAGTTATTCCTCCTCCAATGGGAGATGCAGATAAAGATACACAAGGACTTATTTTTGACTCCTGGTTTGATCCCTATCGTGGGGTTATTATTCTTGTCAGAATGATGCACGGTCGAATTAAGAAATAAAGATAAAATTTATTTTAAGCATTCAGATAAGTCTTATGAAATCATTAGTCTTGCGGTTAACACTCCATTTTATACTGAGAAACAAGAACTCTCAGCAGGTGAAGTTGGAATGGTTATCTGTGGGATTAAAGAGCTAAGAGATATAAAAATCGGTGACACCATAGTCATGGATAAGAAGAGAAATACTCCGTCACTGGCTGGATACAAAGAAGTAAAGCCCATGGTTTTTTGTGGAATCTTCCCGGTGGCCAGTGAAGACTATGAAACGTTAAAAGACGCTCTTGAAAAATTAGCTCTTAATGACTCTTCTTTTACTTATGAGCCGGAGAGTTCTCAGGCGCTAGGTCTTGGGTATCGCTGTGGATTCTTAGGTCTTCTGCACATGAGTATTATTCAAGAAAGGTTAGAGCGAGAATTTGATCTCAACCTTATCTCTACAGCTCCAAGTGTTCGCTATATTGTAATGACAAAATCTGGAGAAGAGCTTGTCGTCAGTAACCCAAGTCAGTCTTCCAGAGATGGGTGAAATTGAAATGATTCAAGAGCCGATGGTTGAGATATCAATTCACGTTCCCAATGATTATGTGGGACAAATCATTAAGCTGTGCCAAGAAAGACGTGGAATTCAAACGGATATGAAATACATCACTAAAGAGAGAGTACAAATTATGTATGATCTGCCTTTGAGTGAAATGGTTTTTGATTTCTACGATCAACTAAAATCCCTTACTAAAGGGTATGCGAGTATGGATTACGAGTTTAAAGGCAATGTTCAGTCTAAGCTTGTAAAACTTGATATTCTTCTCAACGGGGATCCAGTAGATGCCTTATCGTTGATCTGTCACGATGAAAATGCTTATTATAAAGGTCGTGATCTTGTTGGAAAGCTAAGAAAGATTATTGATCGTCAACAATTTGATATTGCAATTCAAGCAGCTGTAGGGACGAAAATTATAGCCCGAGAAACTGTAAAAGCCCTTCGTAAAAACGTTCTTGCCAAATGTTATGGTGGGGATATTTCAAGAAAGAGAAAGCTTTTAGAAAAGCAAAAAGATGGAAAGAAGAGAATGAAAATGGTTGGTAATGTTGAGATCCCACAAGAGGCTTTCTTGGCAGTTTTAAAGGTTGATGAGTAATGAACTTGGAAAACCATATCGACAAAATTATGGATATCTATACTCAAGGTGAGTACTATGACCTTCTCGTTAAAGCTAAGGAAGACTTTACAAAGTTGACCGGGCAAATAGACGAAGAGACTAATGAGTACGAGTCGAGAATGAACACCTTCAATGATTGGTATATTTTTAACTTTCGCCGTCTTGATAACAGAAGGATCATTGATGACTATATTCAAAACTTTGAATTAGAAGCAGATCTTTCTAAATCCCTCTACAATATTAATTTTTCCCTTTTTCAATTTGTAAAAATTAACTTTAAAAAGCAAATCGTTTTAAAAGACATTCTTCATGATGAAAAATATGTTCTCAAAAAAGAAGAGTGTAATCTTGCTCTTTTAGAAGATGATCTTTTTATTGGAAGACTAGTAAGTCTTGAGGATAGAAATTATCTTCTTAAAGGTGTGACGACTCTGCCAAGAGAAGTTTTGACTCAGTTGAAAAAACAGGCCAAAAAAGTAAGAAAACTAAATTCAAGAGAAGCTGAAGAAGAATTTCTCATGACTCTTGAAAGGTTAAAAGTTAAATCTCTTCACTATGGTCATCTAAATTTTGAAAAGATATTTGTTTTTTAGACTTTGATAAAAGGTAAGGAATAGCTCCTAACAGATTAAAAGTTAAAACTAAAAAGAAATAAATATTAAAGAGATCCGCTCCATTTTTGATACCTATATAGCCTAACAGAGTGTGGAAAACCGCATGTCCAACACCTAGCCCAGAGGGAGCAATCGGAATAGAGATCGCTACAAATCCCACCGGAATGATAGAGAAGGCGTACTTGATAGGAAAATCTCCTTGAGCGAATTCTTTGGTTATAAACCAGAAAATGATGACGGCAAAAAGCTGTAAGAAGGTACTAATCAAGGTGAGATAAACCATTCTATTTTTAAAGTCACAAAGATCATCCCATATTCCAAGAAGCTTGATCGAAACTTTATCTAATAGTGAGTAACGACGAAAAGGCTTTACGATTAAGGAGGGAAGATCTTGGAAGTAGAAAAGAGAGAGAAGTCCCAAGATAACGCAGGAAAATAAAAATAAATTGAAATCCAGAAGCTTTTTAATATCAGGAGAAAAACTTGAAAGCTCTGTATAATTAAAAACAGTAAAGAGCCCTAAAATAATAATGAGGCCAAAAAGTCCCAGCACGCGATCGATGATGATTGACCCCAACATAAACTTATTCGTGAGGCTGTGATCTTCATCTTTTATATAGAAAATTTTAACAAAGTCTCCGCTCACACTTCCAGGTAAAACAGAGTTAAAAAACATGCCTATCCAGTTGTATTTGAGAAGTCTAAAAAAGGGGATTTTAACTTCGGACTTATGAGAAAGAATAAGTCGGTAGCGTACATTCACCAGGCATAAGACAAAAAGCATCCCAAGCCCTGCGATGAGGACTCTTAAGGGACTCTTTAGGACTTCAGTTAAAATGGAAAAATCAAGCTTTCCAGAATTAACTAGCCAATATATAAGGGCAAAGGCCACAAGGAACTTTAAAAGTGTCTTTAGTAGATTCATTTGTCTGATATACTATAGAATATAGAGGAAAATATAAAGGTAGAAACTATGAAAATCGCAATCATTCAACTTTGCTCAGCGTTAGACCCTGAAGTCAACCTTGGGAAGATTCAAAAATTTATCGATGAAGCCAAAGCTCAGATGGATATAGAGGCTGTATTTCTACCTGAGGTGTTTTATTCAATGAGTAATGGCATGGAGCCAACTTCTTACTTAGTCGAGAAGGGAAATGCCCACTATGAGAAAATTAGACAGCTTGCGATAAAGAATAAAGTCTATCTTCTTGGCGGCTCGGCTGCCACCAAGAATCCAAATGGGGGAAAAGTCATCAATAGAAACTATAACTTTTCTCCTATGGGAGTTGAGCTCACCTCGTATGATAAAATGCATCTTTTCAGCGTAGACCTTAGTGAAACTGAAAGCAAAACTGTTATCGATGAGAGCATGGTATACAGTGCGGGAAATAAGCCACAGATTCTTGAGATTGGTAAATGGAAGATGGGTTTGAGTATTTGTTTTGATCTCAGATTTCCTGAGCTTTATAGAAGCTACTTTGACCGGGGAGTAAACCTCTTCACGATCTCATCGGCTTTTACTGTGCCTACTGGAAAAGCTCATTGGGAGGTTCTAAATCGTGCTCGCGCCATTGAGAATCAATCCTATGTGGTAGCGACAAATCAGTGGGGTGATCATAACGAGAAAATTAAAACCTACGGACATAGCTTATTAATAAGTCCATGGGGAGAGGTTTTAATTGACCTTGGCGAGAAAGAGGGTGTTGCGACTTTTGAGATTGATCTAAGTGAAGTCGAAAAAGTGAGAAAGCGCATGAATGTAAAACCGAACTTAAGTTTAGTTTGATTCAACCGCGGTCATAGGGTAGTAACCCCATTTTGCACCAGAGTTTCTAAATTGATTATATATTTCTGTAAAGACGTCTTCATTGGTAAAGGCTTCAGAGCTTTGAAAAATATTTAAAAAAGTTACAGGTAAATATTTATTCACTCTGAGTTTTACGCTTAGACCATTTGTTGCAAGAACAAGATTTTTTGGTTTTTTGTTAAAGAAGAAACCACTGGACTGAAGATAGGTTGAGCACCCACTAAAGATCATCATCTGCTTTTGACTTTGGTTATAAGTGATTTTCTCATTGTATTCTTTCTCTAAAAGATCAAAATTTAAGTTTTCACCTAAACCTGCATGACCACCGTAATAAATTCCTGACCCGTTTTCAAAAGCATATTTAAAAAACTTGAAAAATTCATACTTAGCCTCTGGAGTTGCATCATCAGGGTTTCCTAGAAGAAAGTGTACATTTGTTTGAATGCCATTGAGAGGTCCAGTGAGTTTTTGATAACGACTAATAAATCTTTCTTGTCCAAAAATCTCTAACTCCTCAGCATCATTGTTTTCGTAGCGAAACCCCATTTTGAGATAAGACTTCATGGACTGTTTATACGAAGTTTCACCGTGACCAAATCGTCTCATTGAATGAAAGTCTGAACCAAAATAGAAAAAGAGATTTAGCTCGTTACCGACTTTAAAATCTTCAGTCCGGTGAAGAGATTGAGTCCCAAGTTCACTAAAACTTGAAAGAGCGAAAGAGTCGAAATCAATTCCTTTTTCCAGTCGGCATTTTTTAAAAGTGGGTGACCAAGATTGATAGAAGTAGTCTTCTCCAGATCTTGAAGCGCATCTATAATTTGCACGTTTGTAAATAGTGGATGGATTAAGAGGAAGAATAACTTCATATGTGTTTATATCCAAGTTTACTTCCGTGACTAATCGGCCTTTGAAAGAATATTCAATTTTTGAAAATCCATTCTCAAGGAGTGTTTGATTAAGAATAGTATAGTTAAACTTCTCTGTTAGAGATGAGCGTTTACCAATATATTGATTTGTAATGGCCGGACCCAAGGAGTGATTGATCTGTTTATTTATCTCGTGCGGCAGGTCTTTTGATGATGTTAAAAGATGGGCTTTAAACTCAACCTCATAGACCTTGGTCGCTATTTGAGCAAAGCTGTTTAGGGATAATATAAAAAGGATGAGAGTGCATGATTTTTTCATAGGCTCTTCTACATAATCGTCTGTGGTTTGTCTTTAACGCCTATAGCCATTTGAAAAGATCAAAATTCATCTGATAGAGCTTCTCTGAAGGGGCTTGAGTCACGGCTTTTTCAATAAAATTTAACATCTTTAAAAACTCCAACCTGATTTTCTCTTTTGCTTCTTCGTTGGCCGTAAAACTCACCGTAAAGTTGTATTTATCGTTTTGCTCCAACCCTTTTTCCCATTCCATGGCCTTGAGGCTTAGCTGGTTTTTCCATTGTAAAAAAATAGGGAGAGTCGTGCTTGAGGTGAAGATTAGATTTTAGAAGCTTAATTTCGTGGTCGAGAACCTCAATTAGACCTAGGTCTTGTAAGAGGCTTAGAGCATCTGAGAACTGCTTTGAGCTTAGTCTTAGGTCGTCCCTTAAAAGTTCAATATTTTTTTGGTACTTGGGAATAGATAAAGAGAGATGAATAAGTTGGTTTTCACAATTGAGATAATACTTATTCATTTGAGCATCAGAGATCTCCACGGTCTCTTTTTGCAAGTACTTATCACTTTGAGTGTGAACAGAAGAGAGTTTGTCTATTTTCTTTTTTAAGTGTTCTTTATATTCGCTTACAGCACATCTTTCATAATCTAAAAGTAAGAAGAGATACTCCATTTGTTCGTGGCTTAGTCCTATTTCTTTTGAAAAGAGAAAAAGCTGGTCACGACTGAGGCTTGCTTTTTTGGCCATCACTTTTGAGAGGTAGGACTTTTGAATCCGCATGATTTCAGCGATCTTTTGAAAAGTAATCTTGAACCCAAGGGACTTTTGAAAGCTTATATAGCTGCTGATTATCTCTTGATATGATTTATTTTCATATAATTTCAAATTTTTACCCTTCTTAGTTAACTTTTAGGAAACTTTAATTGATAAATTAATATCCTTTTAATTTACCAAAGTCCATTTTAAAGATTAAATGATCACAGGTATAAGAACGGAAGGAGAAACCTATGAAATTAATATTATCTATTATGCTTTTAACTAGCTTCAGTGCTCACGCTTTTATCAATTACGATAAAGGAGAGTGGGGAAGTGGAGGTGGAAATGCTCTGGTGTGTTTTCCCGAAGGACGAATTGCAATTGGTGAAGAATTTTTTGATGTCGTTGCAGAGATCAAGAAAAATCAAAATACAATTCCAGACAAATTCCTTCCTTTTATAGAATCTATTGAAATGTATGATTTGTATGAAGCGAAAAAAAGAAGAGGTTTAAACTCTAAAAAACCTGAAATATTAGAGATCAAAGAAGATGAACGAATCTACGAGTACATAGATAGATTAGGTAAAAGATTCGATAAATATAATATGACGATGAGTTTTGCTATTCCTCAGGCAAGACTGCTAATACCTGATTCGCAATTTATCTTTCATGAGTACGCTGTAAAATACCAAAATGATTTAGGCACAGTTACTCTTCCAAACTCTAACTGCGTTATATCTACTATGGCAGCCCAAGTGTTTCTAGATAGTCGTGAGAATGGATTTTATGAGGTGCATATTGATCAAAGGCTCTTTAATCACTCTAAGCACTCGTATCAATCTAAAGCGACACTTGTTTTACATGAATTAATCTATGGACTTGCAAGAAAACATTTCGATCATAAGTCATCCGCGTCCACCAGGAACTTAGTTCGTTTTTTTATATCATATGATGAAAGCTTTACTGAGAAGTTTATAGCAAACTCTGTGTATAACTTAGGCTTTTATGACAAAGAGGATAGAGAGGCTAATATTGTTAGAGCTCATTATTCAAGCTCAACTTTAACTTATGTTCGCTTTTACAATAGGAACATGAAGGAAAAGCTTGATCCATTGGCTAGTAGATTTATAGCTAGAGAAATTTCAGCTCTAGAATATTACAATGAAGTTAGTGACTTTATTAGGTACACTACTGACGATCTCCGAGATACACTTTCTACTGAGTCTAGGGCAACAAGTGCAGATAAGAGAAGTATTAGTGAGAGATTTACATCCGTTTTTGAAGAGTTGTATTTACATCAAGATTTTCAAAATATTAATCTCGGTCTTAGCTCTCAAGAACTAAACGAAAAAGTTTATGATGAGATTTTATCAGGAGTTGTTTGTGAAGCAGAAAGCGAACCTTTCCCGATTCCAACACTATCAAAGGTTGATCCAAATTGTACTTATCCAGCAGCCCTTGATTCAATAATACCAAAAATTTAAAACTTTAGACCGGCTCCTAGCCGGTCTCTTTTTACTCTTTATCTGGTCTCAAGTAATTCCTGACTCCACCGATAAGTTTCCATGTTAACGATCTTTAATTATCAAGACCCCGCAAAGTATCTAAGCGATGCTTTCGAACAAAAACGTTTAAAGAATCCAGCCTTCTCGTTAAGATCCTGGGCCAAGCAATTGGGAATGAAGTCCCATGGACCTCTGCATGCTATGCTTAAAGGTCAAAGAAACATCCCCAAAAAATATGTTCCCCTCCTGATCAAAAGTTTTAAGATGGAGAAGAAGGAAGCCAATTTCTTTGAGGCACTCGTTGATCTGCAAAGGGCAAAGTCTATTGAAGAAAAAGAAATGTATAGTGAACGATTAAAAGCTATGGGCCCAAAAGAGACTCGAGAAGTCTCTGAAGTTGAAGCCTACAAATTCTTTTCCGAACCCATGCACGGTTTTATTTTGGAGATGAGTCAGCAAAAGGGATTTAAATCAACTCTGGGTTATATCAAATCCAAACTTGTCCAAAGCACAAACTTAAAAAGTATCGAAGAGACTTTAGCTCGTCTCGACAGCCTTGGCCTTCTTGTTAAAGAGGGGAGTAAACTAGTAAAAAAAGTGCAGCATATTTATACGACAAAAGATGTTATGAATCAGGCGGTGCGTGAGTATCATAAAAAATTGTGTCAACTTGCAGCGGAGCAAATTGAAAATCAACCTGTCGAGACTCGTGAGTATAATGGCGTGTGTTTTAATATTAAAAAGACAGATATCCCTAAGATTAAGCAGTCCCTAAGAGAACTTTCCGATCAAATTATTCAAGAGTATGAAGTAGGGGAAGGAGAAGGTGATGAGACTTATCAGCTTAATATTCACTTCTTTGCGCTGACAAAATAAATTCCCCCACAGAAAGTGGGGGAGGAAAAATACTATAAAGCGTTTAATCCATTTCTAAAACAGTTAGATGCTTGTTCACTTGAAGAAGTATTGTAACAACCATTTACATATCTTTTAATATTTAGACCTAGTGACTCAGTCGAGTTAACTCCACCTTTAAAACAGCTTGATCTGTCACTATAAGTGTTTAAGTCCTTACACCCACTTAGGATTGCTCCAATCGGATTTTCAACCACGTTGGCTACGTTTAATCCAGCTTTAAAACAGTTCGATATATTTTCACTTGAGCTCGCTGACTTACAAGCGTCTTTCAAAACGATGATTCCAATTTCGTTAGATTCATTAACAAGACCAGCATAACAAGCCTTTCTATCTGAATATGTATTTAGGTTACTACAAGACGCTAAAGCAACTTCATTAATCTCTAACTTGTTGGCCTTAATAGCTTTTAAACCATAAGTGTAACAATTACTTTTATTTTCAGAGCTGCTCGCTTTTTCACAACCACTTTTAAGGTCAAGAAGAATCCCACCAATATTAGTTAGATAACCTTTAAAACAGTTCGCTCTACCAGAGTAGGTATTTAAATTACTACAAGCCTGAAGCGCTACATTTACAAGTTGAATGTCAACTTGTTCAATTGGGCCTTGATTGTTTCTAGCAAGACTTTGTTCGATAAGAACTTGGGCTTCTTGCAATATATTATTAATATCGGATGCAATTGCTTGTCTTCTATTGATACGTCTCGCATTTGTGTTAACGAGAGAGTCAATACTATCGATACTAGCTCTAATTGTTCTTAAGTTGTTTGCATGTGCCCCTAGTGAGCATAAAAATGATAAAATTAGTACAAATGAAATTCGCTTCATTACGTCTCCTGGTTTGGTCCTGATGGTTTTGTTTTGCATAATAATCTTATTTCACTTTTATAAACTTAATAGAGGAGTTGAAAATAATTCTCTACTGTTTAGAAAATTGACAATATTTTTGTAACTGCTCAATATTGTGTTTAAATTTATAGGATTTAAATAGCTTGAACTAGCTTGCCCAGGTATGGAATTTCTTCTCGTTGGGAGATTCGATCTTCTAAATATCGCCAAAAACTCAAATTTATTTTTCTACAAGTTGAGGCCAGTCAAAGCATCAAGTCCCAAGACTTCATTCCTTTCAATGAGCGGTTTTGAAGTGAGATTTTTCTTTTTATCACTCGTTCTCGAAGGTCTCTTTCGCAAAGGTTATTATCCAGAGGAAGTTGTGGGTATTTCAAAAATAGTAAAAGTTTATCTCTATTCTTTCTTGTTCTTCCAAGCTGTGCATCCAGTGGTTTAACTAATGTTTTTAAAGACGTGATCCTCTCAAATTCTGATCGAATCTGTATTCTCTTAACGGTGTCAGGATTATTCCTGTACCTCTTCATGAGCTTATAAAAAGCTCTCCACTGACGAACCAATTTCTCAAGGGTTTCACTCTCTATTCTTTTGAAAACCTCACATAGCTTATATTTACGAATCTCATGCACCCAACAAAGCTGATGGTTCCTATGAAGCCCATTAAAATTTGTCCCTTCATCTGAGATTAAAAATCTTATTGGTGGTCCATTCGCTCTAGAGTTCGCATAACTAAGTGCACCAGCAGTTCTAACGATATCTTTTTGTTTTTTAGTTACATCTGAGAAAGTCGAATCTTCAAAAAAGACCTCTAATTCTTCTCGACTAAAACTTATCTTCTTTTCTAGAAGGTTAAAAAATACTGTAACCTTGGGACGTTTTAGTTTCTTACCAATAAAATCAATTGCAGCTCTATCGAAAATAAACCTTTGCTCACCTCCAAAGAGTGCTCCCACCGATGCCCAACGATTCTTTTCAAAACTCGTAGTGAAGCTAGTAAAGTACTTATGGCTTACTCCAAATGTGTAAGCTTTTACTCCATTAACTTTCGCCCCAGTATCATCGATATGAACTTTCGAATCTCTTTTTAGTCCTGCATGTCTTGCGGATTCCAGATCAACCTGAAAGTCATCAGTCAGGTTATTTAGAATTGAATTTATAGTTCCAGCACTAATATCAATTTTTAGCTCAGAGAGCATTTCTCTAATCTTTTCGTGGGGAACTCTTAATTTGTAATTCAAATAAAGAATGTGGGCCCGAAGTTTAGGACCAAACTGATGGCCGCTTGAAACCTGAAGGTATCTCACCTTCGATAACTCTACTAAGACTTTCAGAGTAATATCTCTTAATAGAGAATTTTATATTTCTGCGATTAAATACTATTTCTTGGACCACAACATCTCTAGAACCGATGAATTTAGCGTCTTTAGGGAGTTCATTTTTATCTGGAGAAATTTCAATCTCTTCATCAACTTCGATATCTTTCTTTTTAGACTTTTTCTTATGTTCTTTCTTCGGAGGTGGATTTAGGTCACTAGTATTTGTTGGCTTTATTTTAGGTTTTTCTTTTTCACCTTTGAGACGACGAACTTCATCTATGAGTTCACTATTCTTTTTTTCCAACTCTGAATTTTCTATAGTAAGGTCTACAGCACGCTGAGCAGTCTCTTTTAACTTTCTTTTGAGTTTGCCTTTATTCCAAGTATTTACCCATCCCATTGCCATGTTTTTTAATTCATCAAATGCCATGGAGATATATTTACAAAAAAGAGATGGATGGCCAAACAATTTCTGATGTTTAGTTCAAAATAAATATTTTTAAAGATTTGAAGAACACTTTATTGAGCAGTTACATATTTTTTGTCCTGTCATTTTGCATGTGTAAAAAGATTAATCATGAATTTGAAAAAGAATAGAGTCTCTTTGGAAGTGAAAATGAAACAAAAGAGCTATTAAATTTCAATCTTTGATGAATAAAAATAGCCATCCCTTTATAAAACAATACTCTGCAAGGATATTTATAGTAGGAATCAAAGAGTGTATAGAAACTAGACGATTATGTCCTATCCTTATTTCTCAGCGATTATGTCCTATTCAATAATATTTATGTACCCTGATTCCAATCAGTTATTAGGGGAATTGAATGGGAAAAGTCACTATGTCACAAAAAGAATTGAAGCAGTATCGCCTGGCCATGGATGTTATTGAAGGTAAGTTAACTATAATTTCCTTCTCTGAACAGATTGGAAAATCGTATCGACAATCTCAGAGAATTATCAATAAAGTTAAGGCCAAGGGTTCGATTGGTGTCTTACATGGAAACATTAATCGAACTCCTCACAATAAAACTCCATTCGAAGTTGAAGAAAAAATAGTCTCTCTTCTAAAAAATCAATATCGAAACTTTAATCTAACTCATTTTCGAGAAAAGATAGAAGAGTATGAGGAAATTAAAATCAAAAAAGATGCACTTCACTCAATTGCTAGGAAACATTGCCTTGTAAAACATCCTAAACGAAGAGGAAGACGGTGCCATAAACCAAGAGCAAGACTTCCAAAAGAAGGGATGATGATTCAGTTTGATGGAAGTGATCATACTTGGTTCGGTGATGAAAGAACTGATTTGATTGGAGGAATTGATGATGCTACCGGGATTGTTGTTGGTGCTGAATTTTTCTATGGAGAGACGTCAAATAACTCTCTGAAGGTGATTAGGGAGATCGTTGATAACTATGGATTGCCAGAAAGTTTCTATATGGACCAAGCAGGTATTTATGGTAAGAAAGAGCGCGAGTGGGAATCACAAATTTCGAGAGCATTTGATCAAACAGGAATTCAATTAATCTTAGCAGGTTCTTCTCAAGCAAAGGGAAGAATAGAGAGACTCTGGAGAACATTCCAAGACAGACTGGTAGCGGAGTTAGAATTTAATCACATAACAAATATTGAAGAAGCCAATTATTACTTAAAAGAGATTTTTATTCCTGCATACAATTTTCAATTCTCAGTCAAAGCCGAAGAAGAAGAAGAAAAAGCCTGGAGAAAAAATGTTTTTGGAGACCTAGATATTATATTTTGTAAAAAGATTAGGCGAAAAATTATGGTTGGAAATGTATTTAGTTGGGAGAATGTGACTTGGGTGTTGGATGAAAAAAGGTGTTTCTATGGACGAGAAATCAATATAAATATTCACCTTGATGGAAGCTACAGCTTCGATGTGATGGGCAGAAAAGTTCAATGTAAAGTTAGTAATAGGAAAAGATTAAGTGACTATGGTGATAAGTCGAAACACAGAAAAAGCGCTTAAAGTCTGATAGGACATAATCGCTCAGAAATTAACCGGACATAATTGCCCAGAAACAACATAGGAATCAAAGAGTGTCTAAAAAATAGACACGTCCTGTAAATGCTTCCTATTGAGTGGCGGAGGTTTTGCAAGCTGTTAGTATTGAAAAAATCTATAAAGAGTAAAAAAAATAATCGAGGAGATTATCATGAAAAAAAGCCTTCTGCTTCTGACAATTATGTCACTCTCACCAGCTGCGTTTTCCCAGGAATATAATGGGACAGTAAATGACCTTAATACAATCTTTGATCCTCCAGCGGAGATTCAAGGAACACTTTGTGCCCACACTAAAAATGATGGTAATGAGCACTCAGGAGATGTATGTCGTGATGGTGTAAGTGCATCGAGATGGATGGCCGAAAAATATGCGAAAAGAGCTGGTAAGTATCTTGGCTGTGTTGATGGATTCTATCAAGGTATCTGGGATGGTTATTTAGTTGGTAAAAATCCTACTCAAGAGATGATAGCAGAAGCGGAAAGTTACCTTGCTCAAGCGACAATGACCTCAGCAGTTGCAAGAGGTGAGGGACGTGCATCATCAAATGCGGTTACTGAATCAGCTGATGAAATTATTGGTCGCTATAGAGATGTTTTAAGACAAAGAGATAATGGTATTCAAGTTCTGCCTAATAAGACTCCTGACCTTTCAAAAATTCCAAGCTTCAACGGATATGATGATGGGTATGAGCACGATATCATGAATGGTAATATTGAAGGTGGAGACTTTAATGGTGCCATTAACGACGGTTATATCGACTCCAATTCTTCTTTTGAAGATAAGCTTGCAGCTAGAAAAGCTTATTACCTACAAGGTCAACATGCAAAAAGCCTTTGTGATATTAATCAAACTATTTTCGGAAGACGAGGAATGCCTCAGCTGACGATCTGGGACTATTTCAAAGCAAGAAGGCAAGCTAACTTTCAACAATATGGTTGGAAAAATGGTGACTGGGCAAATGAGCTCTATCACAATGAAGAAGCAACCATCGCTCAATATCAAAACTATGAGCAAATTAGAAACCTAGAAAAAACGATTACAGTGACAACGCCAATCACAGTTTCTGAACTGGTTTTGGATGCTGCTGGACGTCCAGTACCACTTCTTGATGCCGCTGGTGTTCAAGTTGTGATTGATGGGAAACCTCAATATCAAATGGAAGAAAGAATCACTGGATATAATACAGAGACAAAGAGAGTGAAGCTTACAACTGCCGAAGTTAATCAACTTCAAGGTATTTATAATACAGCCTTTAAAGAAGCTTATAATAGATACTATGCTAAGCAGTACGCATCTCTTGAGTACCATGTCAGAAGGTCTTGCAAAGTATGCTCATGCGAAAACAATTGGTCAGTTTATCGGTGAAGATGTCGCTGATTCACTAGCAAAGAAAAAAGCTTATGATGATAAATATAAAGTAGAGTCTAGAAGTGCATATGACAAACTTGCAAAAGAGCTTTATATGGATAGCTTTGCAAATTTAATAAATGTTTTTGAAAACAATCCAGTGGTTGAGCTTAATGCTGTAGATGTTATCGGAAATAACAATGACAATATCTTTCGCCCAGGTGAACAAGTTAAAGTCGATTTCTCTGTGACAAACCTTGGTGAAGTGTCGGCTCCTGTAACAATGAGAATTGGCAGCAATCAAAATGTGATTGGAAATCAGTCTGGTTACACTTTTACTCCAGCTCCACTACAGCGCTCACAGTATAACTCTTCTTTAATTGGGCAAATATCTTTGGATGCTCCTTTGAGATCACAAGTTAATGTGAGTATGAACGTTGAAAATCCAAGCTTTCTTAACGAAGTTTCTAGGGAACTAAATGTAACGAAGTCTGAAGGTCTTATGATCAGAGACTATACAGAAGTTGCACGAGTAAACTCGGATGTAAGACTTCTTGATGGGCAAATCGACCTTAAGGTAGATATCACAAACCCTTCAAGTGTTGAGACTCCTGCACTTCCAAAAGTGAGAGTTGTTCTTCACAACGCAAACGCACAAATGGAAAAGAATATGCTTAAAATCTCTGCGGGAGACACAGTATCTGTTCCAGTTAACTTTACTGGACTTGATCCAATCGATCTTATCGAAAAAAGGTGAAATCAGAGGAACAGTTTATGTTACTTTAGGAACAAACGATGCAAGAGTTGTTGATAAGCAAGACTTTAAAATCTCTACTCGTGGAGACGCAAGTAAAGCTTATGCAAAGTACTTTGATTCAATCATCACTGGTAAAAATCAAAATACGGCTGGAACTTCAAGAGCTCAAAGAATCTCTGAGTTAGTGAAAAAGATTGATGAGTCAGTTCAAAAATCTCTAGAGACTCAAAGAATTTCTTGGAAGAGACAAAATGAAGTTTCACAAACAATTATCGGTGACCTTCAAACTGAGTATAGAGCTTCAAAAGCTGGAGGATTTATCAACTCTTCAGAACAAGGTGAGTACGATAAGTTAGCGCTTCTTCTTGCTAAGAAAGTTAATAACAAAGGATCTGCAAGAATTAGAGGTTTAGATAAGCATTATCTAAGAGCTTTAAAAGTGTTCTCGCCTTCAATCTCAACAAAGTGGAGAGACCACAGAGTTAAATAAGATCTTATACATCGATTATACGAACCCAAGGCATTGTCCTTGGGTTTTTTTTGCTTCTTTTTTATTGTTTGACATACCGAACAGATACTCTATTATTAGAACAAATTAAATTCAAACGAGGTAGAAATGAGAGTTTTGGTATCCTTGCTTTTGGCCATGAGTGCATTAGCAGCGACAAATGATGAATTAGAAAGGAAAGTAAATATTTTAGCTGATGAGATAGCGGCATTAAAGTCATCTCAGTTAAATGTTGGAACGGGGCAGACAGCTTTTGGTTTAGGACAGTCGGCATCTAAGGTTTATTTTATACCTCAAGGTCTATCAATTGGTGGATATGGGGAAATTGTATACAATTTAAAATCTACTGAGGACGAGGATGGTGAGTCTGTTGATAGAGATCCTCAAACTGAAGCTCTTCGAAATATTATCTATCTTGGTTATAAGTACAACGATAACTGGATTTTTAACACGGAAATTGAAATTGAGCACGTCAATGAGATTTACACCGAGTTTATGTATGTCGACTATCTCCACAGTGATGCTTTTAATATGCGCTTTGGTCTCTCTTTGATTCCAATGGGTCTTGTTAACGAGCTTCACGAGCCAATTTATTTTAACTCGGTGAATAGACCAGAACTTGAAAAATATCTTATTCCTTCAACTTGGAGAGAAAATGGTATTGGTGCCTTTGGATCAATTGGTAATATCTCTTATAACGCTTTTGTTTTTAATGGTCCTGATGCAGATGGCATCGCTGCAAACCCGAGCGATGGGATTCGCGGTGGTAGAAAGAAAGGTGGAGCTGGGGGGAAAAAGACAGCTTCAACAGGAGTTATTGTTCTCAATGGTCAGTACAACTTTAATACTCAGTCGATGATTGGAGGCTCGGTTTTAAAAGGGTCAGGATCAAGTACGGGAACCGAAAACCTAGAGATGACAATCGCAGAAATGCATGGGACTTATAAAAATAGAGGGTTTGGAATGAACTTTCTTTATACGAAAGTTATGTTCGATAACTCAGATGATTGGAATGAAGTGAATACCAATAATGTTGCTGATTCTCTTGAGGGGTATTATATTACAGTTGAGTACGATATCGAAGGAACGAAGGGTAGCCTCTACACTCCCTTTATTAGATTTTCTGAATACGACCTTCGAGGTGAATTCGATAGTGATGATCTAGCGAGTGATTCAACGTTAGATCGAATTAATACCGTTGTCGGTGTTGCATATAAACCTATTGATAGGCTCGTTTTTAAAGCAGATTATACATATAAGCACCGAGCAAGTGAAACAGGTGTGAATGAACTCAACCTAGGACTTGGTTTTGTTTACTAAAATTACCATTTTAACAATTGCATGGGCCTTGAGTTTTTCTCAGGGCTTTTGCTCTTTTGAGAACAAGACTTATCAAGACCTTTTGAAAGAAAATTATAAGTGTAAGTTGGATAAAGAGAATGTCTTTCTTACGAAAGAACAAATCAAAAAGATAAAAGAGAAGGTCAACTTTAAAGTATCTCCCCTTCTTCTTCGTTATAAAAATTCATGTGACAAAACTTTTGTTTATGTCGATTCGCACATCGTTCGAACAATGAATGAGACAGTCATCATTGAAATTGAAAACAGTGACGTGAAAGTACTTAAAATTGCTTCTTTTATGGAGCCTAAGAATTATCTTCCACCTCAGAAATGGCTTAATCAATTTAAGAATAAAAAGAAAGAGATGCAGGTCGATGCCCTCACAGGGGCGACCATCTCTGAGAATGCAATAAAAAGACTTGTAGAGAAATATATTGTGATTGATAATATTCTCAATGACAAAGTTTGAAAGAAGAGTTTTCATTTTATCCAATTTTACAATCTCTACGATTGGCGCTGGGTACTTAATTTTAAAGTATCTCTTTGGTGTGGAGACAGAGTATGGGCAAAGACCTCATGTACTCACAGGAGACCTCCTTCACCTTCATATTATCACCGTTCCCCTTCTCGTTTTATCAATTGGATATCTTTATGGTAGGCATATCTACCCAAAACTAAAAAAAAATAACCCCAAGAGAAAGAAATCTGGGGTCTTTATCATTCTTCTTTTTATATTTATGACTGCCTCTGGGTATATTCTACAAGTTTCCACTGAGAATATAAGCGCGGTTGGATACACCCATAGCATCATTTCTGTGATATGGATTTTAGCTTCTTTTTGGCATTCAAGGAAAGCTTCTTAGTTCAATTCATCGATAATTTTTTTAATCTGAAGAATCGTTCTCGGTCTGTGTTTGCCAGCAATCATTGGACAAAAAGCTTCTGTCTTACTCAGATCGACAAGCTTTTCTCTTAATTGGTCATAGCTAAGTTTACTTTTGTCTTTACGCTGTCTTTTCTTATTCACTTTTTTGAGCATAACGTCCATTAAAGTGACATGAACAAAATCTTGGTAAGAGACATCTGGATTTATTTGTTGGAAACTTTCAAAGGCTTCCATTTTTAATTCTTCTTTAGATTTTTCTTGAAGTTTAAAAAGCTCCATTGAAGCCCTCAAGCCTTTTTCTCTATTGAGATTTATTGCTGGAAGAAATTTATTAGTTAATCGTTTATCATCTAAGATATAAGGAAGGGCCAAAGCACTTCCCATCAAAGTCGTAACAAAGCCCGCCGCTCCACCGGCAGCCCCAAAAACTAAAGAGGGCAACCCAATTCCTGAAACTAAGACGGCATAACCAATAGCTCCAGAGGTGGCAAAAGTTCCCACAGCTCGAAGAACAGTCTTGCTTTCAATTCTTTCTATTTTACTTTGATAAGCTGAATCGCAAAAATTATTGGTAGCGGCCATTCCTTGAAAACAAAACGCAATGGCAAAGGTTAATAGAACAAGGTTTCTCATTGTGGCTCCTAAAAAATTAATAATTAAGTCTATGGTATCAAGTCTCCTGATAAGAAACTGTAGAGCTGAAATATATTCAAGGGAGTGTTAGTTTTCTAACAGTCTCAGTTTTGATACTAAGGTATTGATTTTAAAGGAGTTTTGGCAATGTTACACACTGGTCTCAATTCGAGACCAGTTTGTTCTCATATTAAAAGCCAACTTCCTCTCGTTTTTCTATAGTCAAGAAAACTTAAAGGAGTTCAACATGAAAACACTATTTATCTTAATGACAACAATGATGACTTTTAAAGCAAGTGCCTGCAGCTGTGACTTTGATTACGATCAATCACTTCAATTTAAAACCCCAAGCTCACTAGAACAAACCGAAAAACTTATCTCAAAAGTTTTTAACGCAAAAATAGGAGAAGTAAAATCTGTTAAATATTATCCAAACCTATTTGAAAGAATGTTTTTTGATGAGCAAAATTCTTGTTTTAGTACTGGTCCAAATAATGAGCCTCAGTACTATTGTCGACAGTCCTACAAAGCAAAGTGGGAGGTTCAGATTCCTGAACTTGGTTGTTCGGCAATCGTAAAAGTAAAAAGAAATAAAAAAGTATCAACAGCTAAACTTGTGTCAAATACATGTTTATAAATGTCAGTAAGGATTGGAAATGAAAATAGTTATCTTATTACTTTTAAGTCTGCAAAGTTTTGCAAATATAAAAACAAATATTATCTCCATCGAGAGCGGGAAAAATCCGAATACTTTCGATGTTCTTGTGGATTGGAATGGAAGAGTCTTCGAGGTGGAGAAGTCTCAGACGAGGATATTGGATCTTCTAGAGGAGGCTCAGTTCGCGAACCGAGAAGTTATCTTAGAAGTTGAGCGAGGAGCCCAGTTTGATCTTTTGGGTCTAAAAGAGCGAATCATTGATGTAAGAGTTTTAAGTCTTTCAAAAAATGACAATAATGACGAAGGAACTCAAAGGGGCGCACATCCCATGGTCGACTATGAGGCGACGGATCTTGACTCTATGGAGACAGCGACAAAAGTGTTTAATGGTTTAGAGACAAAAACTCGAAGATTTTCTCAGTGTTTTAATCGGGCTCATATTTGGTCAAAATCTATGTGGGATAATCATAGAATAAAATCGATGAAAATTTTTATTTTTTACACAAAAAAGTTTAGAACAGAAGTTTCTGATAAGTGGTGGTATCACGTAGCACCCATGGTGAGTGTGGGTGGTAAAAAAATTGTGATGGATAGAGAGTTTACTAAAGTCCCTAAAACAGCGACTGATTGGGAAAAAATATTCACTGGGAAAATGAATGCTCCAGGGTATAGGTGTGCGAAGATGGAAAACATTAGCAGCTACTTTGACGCTTATAATGATGATCGTGAATTTTGTCATATTCAATATGCCAGTATGTACCACTGGGGACCAAATGATTTAAAAACCGCAGCAAACTCTGGAGTGATCCAGACAGATTGGAAGAACTGGAAACTTCGTACGGCTTCTAAGCAGGCTTTTAAGAGGTGGCGAAAAATCTATGAAGAGGTAAAAGTTAAATAAAATCGAGTGTTTAGGGAAGGTTTTTCTTGAAGAATTTACAAGTAAGCTTCCCTTCTTTACTGTTTTGCGTTAAGAAACCCCAAAGGATTTAATATGAAACTCTCTCTTAGTGCAATTTTGCTTTTAATTAGCGTTCACTCTTTTGCAAGTACAGGTGCTGGAAACGGTGGTGATGCGGTTGTGTGTAACGACGGTTCAGTTACTCTACTCGATTCTTATGAGGCCACAAAACTTGGTTTTACTATCGATTTAGATCAAGTGGCAAAGGCCAAAAGTTTGAGAGCCTATGTTGGTGTGGCCGTGAAAAGGCTTTCATCGAGAGACAAATATCTAGCTAAGAAACTTTATAATTACTCCATGGAAATGGTAAATGATTTTGAAGCCTATAAAATTTTTGGAATACCAGGACAGAGTTATAAAGGTGAGGTCATTTATATTAGCCCTGACATTGTTGGGGAGATTAGTGACTCAGAACATAGAACTCTTCCCGTGGCATGTGAGCTAAGACAGCTTGTTTCTCAGTTAAAGCCAGTTCGACTTCGTGATAATTGGTACGAATTCAATTCTACTCTTTGGAATCAACTTTCTCTACTTGATCAGGCGATGACTATTTTACACGAGGCTTGGTATAGAATAATGATTGAAGATGGAGCAACGAAGTCTGTTGGCACTCGTTATATGAATGCTCTTGTCGCTTCATCACAGTTTAGTTCTTATTCATTTTCAGACTATTTAAAAGAGCTAAAAACAACAGAGAAAAAACATTATATTATTGAAAATAATAGCTCTCTTCTTTTTGATAGAACTTTGAAGCTAGACTTAAAATCAAGTCGTTTCGCGTTCAATGGAGAAGAAGTCTGTACCGATGGAATTACGATTCGAGCAAATATCAAGAGACTTGCTTTTATTGGAGCTTGGCACAGGGGGCTTGCCACTGTTAACTTTACCGATGTGTGTTTTACCAACTCCGCACTTCGCACCATTACGATGCCTTTGAAAATCTCTACCAAAAGAATTAATTTTGTGATGGAGAGTTTTCTTTTAAGATCGAGAGGATTAAAAGATGCAGCAGCGGTCATGAGTTTTAATGAGAATGGAACGTTAAAACAAATAAAAGGTTTAGAGCTAGAGGCACTTTATAAAATGTTCTATACATGTATTAATAATAGAGGTGAGGAATTTAGGTCTCAGATTCAACAAAATAATTGTAAGGGACCATATCTAGACCATAAGTCTAAAATTAAATCTCCGCAAAATGTTATCTTTGATGCTCATGAAAAGCCGATTGGCTTTTATTAGTTACATAAAAGGCTGATCACCTGCTGCGTGGTCAGTCAGATCAACAACTTCATGAATAAAGTCAGGAAATTTTCCAACCAGTAGTCTCTCGATTCCATCTTTCAATGTTGCTTTTGAAGATGAACATCCTTGGCACCCACCAGTGAGTTTGACAAATAACTTAGAGTTGTCGAAATCGATAACTTGGATATCTCCACCGTGACTTGCAAGAGCTGGTCTAATTTGATCGTCGAGTACTTTTTCAATTTTTCTAAGCATGATATGTCCTTCACTATTTTTATACAGATTTAACTGATTTTATCTTCTTTGCCAATGATTTGCAATGCGACATTTGTTGGTTAGTCCTTTGCACAAGGGTTTTCATGAAAGAAATCAACACGATGCTCGAACACCACTCCAATATTCTCCTGATTGCTCCAACCGGTTGGGGAAAGACGACTTTGTTATTGGAATTAATAGAGAACTCAGATAAGTACTGGATATATCTAGCCCCCCTTAGAGCTCTGGCCAATGAGTTTTACCTTCGAGCGCGAGATCTATCGGGTGTGTTCA
Source organism: Halobacteriovoraceae bacterium (assembly GCA_963719505.1). Lineage (GTDB taxonomy): Bacteria > Bdellovibrionota > Bacteriovoracia > Bacteriovoracales > Bacteriovoracaceae > CAKZJW01. Next base: position 1,095 of record CAVRCF010000001.1, on the reverse strand, counting down.
ATATTAAGACGGCCAAGGAAGCACGTGAACTTGCGAAAAGTGGTTTAAGCTTAAAACTTATTATTATAACTCCTGAACTTTTGAATGAGGAGATTCTTAAAAAGTTTGATGGAAGACTAAACGTCGTCTTTGATGAAATTCATCTTTTCAGCTATTGGGGCGATAGCTTTAGGCCAAAGCTTCGTGAAAGCTTTGAGGACATTTTGATCTCACAGGCAAGTACTCTTTGTTTGAGCGCGACGATGAATGACTCTCTTATTGAGAGCTGGAAAAATGATTGTCAAAGAAACTGTGACGCTAATTATCTTATTAACCTTAAAAACCACACGCTTAAAAATAATCCTCGCAGAAGGTTTTACGTGCCTCATCTTTTTAAGCAGACTTTTTGGCCTGAGATTAAAGCCAAGAAGGTTCCTTACACAAAACTTATCTTCTGCGCTTATAAGAATGAAGTTCATGCCCTTGAGAGGTCACTCAGAAGCGAGGGATTTGAAGTTATAAGTGCTGTCGGTGGAGAAACCTCAATTTTTGGGTTGAAGCTTCAAGATTGCCCAAAGCCAGACTTTATCATCGGTACCACGGCCATTAGTCATGGGGTAAATCTTCCTAAAATTTCGCTGGTCTATATTGGTTATCCTGTTAAAAACTATGATTTTTTTATCCAAATGATTGGTCGCGCGGGAAGAAGAGATGAAGTCTTTGATATCTACACTTGTGATTACAAGTTTTTAGGAGCTTTTGAGAAATTAAACTCACTTGTCTATTTGCTCTTTATCAAATTAAAAAATATGATCTATCCCTATGAACTTAGAAGGTATTTTAATTCACAAAACCAATTACCGAGATAGAGATATTATCGGCAAGCTTTTACTGCGTTCAGGAAAGGTTATTGATGTGTATTTCTATGGCGGACGCGGCGGAGGAAAACAGCAAAAAGGTAGCATTCTAGAGCTGGGTTATATGTTGAAGGTGACTTTTGCTCCGAAAAGAAAGAAAGGCATTACCGCGATGGATATCGCTAAAGAATGGTCTCTTATTTGGGAAGCCAAAAATATTCGAAAAAACTTTCATGCTTTTTATCTGTTAAATTTTCTT